>NZ_LMPE01000010.1:0-157957 GCF_001424325.1 Rhizobium sp. Leaf341 | reverse complement strand
GGAAGATGTCGTCTTCCCTTCTACCCTTCACGTGGCAGCTTCCAGCGCCTCGTCCGAATGCCTGTCTCCACGGCGCGTCCCGCGTGCGTGGGTCTCGGCGCGTCCGCCGTTTACGTCCGTTCCGCGTGCATCACGCCAGCCCGCCCCCTCGCGTGACGACACGCCGCACCGACCCGATTTTGCCATGTCCGACAGCCATGCTAGAAGGCGCCGACATCCGGAAGGCAGCCGCGTGACGGCGGGATCCGCCTGCTGCCCGTCGCGGGACATGCGCGCGGTCGCGGGTCCACCCGCCGCCACCGCTCTCCGGCCTCGCACCTGCCCCGCCATCTTGGGGGCCGAGCCTTTGAAAGACGAGAGATGACCGACAAGACCGACATCGTGGACCTGATCACCGGACACCGCCGGATGCGCCGCAACCGCAAGGCGGACTGGACGCGGCGGATGGTGCGCGAAACGCAGCTGACGGTGGACGACCTGATCTGGCCGATCTTCGTCGTGCCCGGCACCAATATCGTGGAGCCGATCGCGGCCATGCCCGGTGTCATGCGCCTCAGTGTCGACAAGGCGGTCGAGGCCGCGCGCGAAGCCGCCGATCTCGGCATTCCGGCGCTTGCCACCTTTCCCAATGTCGACATGGCGCTGCGCGACGAAACCGGGTCCCACAGCCTCGACGCCGACAACCTGATCAACCGGGCGACGCGCGCCATCAAGACCGCGGTGCCGGGCATCGGCGTCATCACCGATGTGGCGCTCGACCCCTTCACCAGCCACGGCCACGACGGAATCCTGCGCCACGGCGAGATCGTCAACGACGAGACCGTATCCCAGATCGCCCGCGCGGCCGTGTCGCAGGCCGATGCGGGCGCCGATATCATCGCGCCCTCCGACATGATGGACGGCCGGATCGGCGTCATCCGCCAGGCGCTCGACGCGGCCGGCCACCAGAATGTCGGCCTCATGGCCTATGCGACCAAGTTCGCCTCGGCATTCTATGGCCCCTATCGCGAAGCCATCGGCACCAGCGGGCTGCTGAAGGGCGACAAGAAGACCTATTACATCGACCCCGCCAACGGCACCGAGGCCCTGCGCGATGCGGCCCTCGACGTGGAGGAAGGCGCCGACATGATGATGGTCAAGCCCGGCCTGCCCTATCTCGACATCTGCTGGCGCATGAAGGAGGCCTTCGGCCTGCCGGTGTTCGCCTATCAGGTGTCCGGAGAATACGCGATGATCAAGGCCGCCGGCGCCAACGGCTGGATCGACGAGCAGCGCGTGATGATGGAAACCCTGCTCGCCTTCAAGCGCGCCGGCTGCGACGGCATCCTCAGCTATTTCGCGCTCGACGTGGCACGGTTGCTGGCCCGCAAGGGCTGACGGCGGCGGTCCTGCCACCGGACGACAGTGGTCGTGACAGCGCTTGAATCCGGATCGGTCCATCCCGATATGAGACTGGACCACTGGAGACCGACATGACCGTAAGCCATGATGACATTCGCTTCCCGAGCACCGACTGGCGCGCCTATCGCGGCGTCCTCAGCCGTCGGGTCATCGCGTTCTGCGTCGACTATCTGTTCGTCGCGCTGTTGTGGATTCCCGCAGCCGTCGTCGTGTTCTTCCTCGGCATCCTGACGCTCGGCTTCGGCTTCCTGCTCTATCCCGCGCTGTTTGCCATCGTGGCCATGCTCTATTTCGGCGTCACGGTGGGCGGCCGGTCGCAGGCCTCGCCGGGCATGACGATGATGGGTCTCGCCATCGCGCGGACCGACGGGCGGCCGATGGATTTCATGACGGCGATCGTGCACCTCGTGATCTTCTGGATCGCCAATGCGTTCCTGACGCCGTTCATCGTGCTGATCGGCCTCTTCACGGATCGCGGACGCCTGCTGCATGATTTCCTGATCGGCACCGTGACTGTGCGGCGCGACAGCTATCCGCTGCGCTGACAGCGCCCTTGCGGACACACCGCCGCATCAATCCGTCATGTTTTCGACCGGCCGCGTTAACGGCCGGTTGACCTTTTCCATTCTTGGGCCATGCTAATGCATTATCGGAGATCGGAGTCGATCTCGGCAGGAGACGATGCAGCCGGCCTGCAAGCAAGATGCGGCCGGTCTGCAGCAGAGATGAAGGTGCGACGGCACGCCGGAGCGTCCCCAGGGACAACGGCACCGTCGCAATCCGTATGGTCTTGAACCCGTATGGTCATGAAGTGTGATTGCCGCCCCAGATGAACATGAACACCCACACAGCTCCGTCTCCGCAGTTCTATCTCACGGCACCGGCGGCTTGCCCCTACCTGCCGCAGGAGATGGAGCGGAAGGTGTTCACCCACATGGTCGGCGAGCGGGCGCCCGAGCTGAACGACCTCCTGACCCAGGGCGGCTTTCGCCGCTCTCAGAATATCGCCTATCGTCCCGCCTGCGAGAGCTGCCGGGCCTGCGTGTCCGTGCGCATCGTGGCCGGCGAGTTCACGCCGACCCGCTCCATGAAGCGGGTGCTGGCCGAGAACACGGACGTCGTGTCCACCGAATATCCGGCCGAGCCGTCGAGCGAGCAATATGCCCTGTTCCGCCGCTATCTCGATCATCGTCACCAGAAGGGCGGCATGTCGGACATGTCGGTGCTCGACTATGCGATGATGGTCGAGGACACCCATGTGAACACCAAGATCATCGAATATCGCCTGCGCATCGAGGGCGACGGCATTGCCGGCCGGGCAAACGGCCCGCTGATCGCCGCGGCCCTCACCGACAAGATGGGCGACGGCCTGTCGATGGTCTATTCCTACTTCGACCCCGCCTTTTCCACGCGCTCGCTCGGCACCTTCATGATCCTCGATCATATCCGCAAGGCCCGGGACCGCGGCCTGCCGCATGTCTATCTCGGCTACTGGGTCAAGGGATCGCGCAAGATGGACTACAAGACCAAGTTCCTGCCCCAGGAACATCTGATGGCGCGCGGCTGGGAGCGTTTCGCCGGGCCTGATGGCGCGGACGTTGCGGGATAAGGCCGTCCCGGCTGATGTGGAGCAGGCCATCCGGGATGCTGGCATGAAGGCACGCTTCTTGTTATAACACCGGTTCTAACGAGGATGTCCGCCATGAACATTACCATCCGGAAGATTGGAAACTCCGAAGGCGTCATCCTGCCGAAAGAGGTCCTGGATCGCATGGGCGTCAAGGCGGGTGACGCCCTCGAAGCTCAGTTCGGGACGAACAGTCTGACCCTGCGCGTTCCGGACGAACAGTTCTCGCGGCAATTGGCGCATGCGGACGCCTTCATGGAACGCTATAGGGTTGCGCTCAAAAAGCTCGCGGAATGACCGCATTCACCTTTCTGGATCGGACGCTGGTTGAACTCCTGCACTCTCGCCAGATCGAGCGCTTCGGCGGGTCCTACGGACTGCTGGACGAAGGGGCGCTGGAGTCGTCGCTGGCATGCCCGATCGCAAGGCTGGACTATGGCTGCGAAGATGTCATCGAACTCGCCGCAACCTACCTGTTCGGCCTGGCGAGACATCACGCTTTCATCGACGGAAACAAGCGGATCGCCATCGTTGCCTGCGCCGTCTTCCTCATGGACAATGGGTTCCAAATCGTAACGACCGACGGCATCCTGTACACCTTCGTGCTGGGCATCGCTGCAGGAGAAATCGACGAAGAAGGCGCCACGCGGTTCCTGAGAGAGAATGTCACGCCTCTCGAAGAGACCGCTTAGTCGGCTTTTCGCTCCCGTAGACAAGAGGCGCTTGCTCCCGGAGACAAGAGGGCTCGCCGTCAACGACGAGGCCCCACCACGCCCCTCACCCCCCGAACTTCCCGCTCCGCGGAAAGCCCTTCGGCACAAGGCGACCGGCCGTGCCGCGGTCGCCGATCCATTCGGTGAGTTCGGCTGCGGATTTGGTGAAGCTGCGGCCGGCGCTGTCGCTCCAGGTGAGGCCGTCGGCCAGCGCAAAGCAGCGGATGTCGGAAACGCCGCCATCCTTGTAGCGCTGCAGGCGCACGCCCTTGCCGCGGGTCATTTCCGGGATCTGCTGCAGCGGGAAGACGAGCATCTTGCGGTTTTCGCCGATGATCGCGACCTGGTCGCCCTTGGCGGTCACGACCATCTTGGCCTCGTCCGGCATGGCGACGTTGAGGATCTGCTTGCCCTTGCGGGTGTTGGCGACCATCTCGCTTTCCGCGATGACGAAGCCGTTGCCGGCGGCCGAGGCGATCACCACCTTGCGGGCGGGATCGTGGACAAAGGCGGTGAGCACGTCCTGGTCGTTTTCCATGTCGACCATGATGCGCAGCGGCTCGCCATGGCCGCGCCCGCCGGGCAGCTTGTCGCCCCCGAGCGTATAGGCCTTGCCGCCCGTGGTCACGATCAGGATGCGGTCGGTCGTCGAGGCCGGGAAGGCGAACTTCAGCGCATCGCCTTCCTTGAACTGCAGCGTCGCGGTGTCGGAAATGTGCCCCTTCAGCGCCCGGATCCAGCCCTTCTGGGACAGGACGACCGTGATCGGCTCCTTCTCGATCATCGCCTGCTGGATCGCCTCGTCGTCCGTTTCCGGCGCATCGGCAAACAGCGTGCGGCGGCGGCCGAGCTCCGTCGCCTTGGCGAACTTTTTCTTCACCTCGCCGATTTCCCAGGCGACCGTCTGCCACTGCTTGTCGTCGGAGGCGAGCAGCGCATCGATCTCGGCCTTTTCGGCGGTGAGCCCGTCGAACTCCTTGCGGATCTCGAATTCCTCCAGCTTGCGCAGCGAGCGCAGGCGCATGTTGAGGATCGATTCGGCCTGAAGGTCGGTGAGCGCGAACCGTGCCATCAAGGCAGGCTTCGGCTCGTCCTCCTCCCGGATGATGCGGATCACCTCGTCGAGGTTGAGATAGGCGATGAGGTAGCCGCCGAGAATCTCCAGCCGGCGCTCGATGGCCGCGAGGCGAAAGCGCGACCGCCGCTGCAGGACCTCGCGGCGATGCTGCAGCCACTCCGTGAGGATGTCGAAGATCGACATGACGCGCGGCACGCGCCCCATCGACAGGACGTTCATGTTCAGCGGAAACCGGTTTTCGAGATCCGTCAGCCGGAACAGCGATTCCATCATGATGGTGGGATCGACGCTGCGGCTCTTCGGCACCAGCACGACACGCACGTCCTCGGCCGATTCGTCGCGCACGTCTTCCAAGAGCGGCAGCTTGCGGGCGATCAGCAGTTCGGCGATCTTTTCGATCAGCCGTGATTTCTGCACCTGATAGGGAATTTCCGTGACGACGATCTGCCAGACGCCGCGGCCGAGATCCTCCACCGCCCATTTGGCGCGCACGCGGAAGCCGCCGCGCCCGGTCCGGTAGGCCTCGGTGATCGCAGCCTTGTTGTCGATGATGACGCCGCCCGTCGGAAAATCCGGGCCGGGCACCAGCTCCACCAGTTCCTCGATCGAGGCGTCGGGCTTGCGGATCAGGAGCAGCGCCGCATCGCACAGCTCATGCGCGTTGTGCGGCGGAATGGAGGTGGCCATGCCCACCGCGATGCCGGAGGCGCCGTTGGCGAGCAGATTGGGAAACGCGCCCGGCAGAACGACCGGCTCCTCGTCTTCCTCGTTGTACGTCGCGCGGAAATCGACGGCGTCCTGGTCGATCCCCTCGAGCAGCAGCGCGGCGACCTCGGTCATGCGTGCTTCGGTGTACCGGTAGGCGGCGGCATTGTCGCCGTCGATATTGCCGAAATTGCCCTGGCCGTCGACCAGCGGATACCGCTGGGAGAAATCCTGCGCGAGCCGCACCAGCGCGTCATAGACCGACTGGTCGCCATGCGGGTGGAACTTACCGATGACGTCGCCGACGATGCGGGCGCATTTCTTGAACGCGGTGTTCGGACGGATGCCCATCTCGCTCATCGCGTGGATGATGCGGCGATGCACCGGCTTCAGGCCGTCGCGGACGTCCGGAAGCGCGCGGTGCATGATGGTGGACAGCGCGTAGGCAAGGTAGCGCTCTTCCAGCGCCGCCTTGAGATCGACGGGTTGAATGTGATCGTCCCCGCCCGACGGCGGCAAAAGGCTCTGTCCCATGGGTCGTAGCTACCTCAACAAACCGTGAACATCAAGTTCTCTCGCCGGCCCTATCCCCAGCAATCTCTGCCCGGCCATCCGCCCGTCGCCTGCCCGTCGCCTGCCCAACGCCTGCCCAGCGCCTGGCCAGCGCCTGCCCATCGCCAACCGCGCCCCTGCGCCCGGCGGGGAACGGGCGACCCGTTTTCCGGGCGGCCAAATAATGCGTGATGCCGGCCTGACATTTGCACGTCGCCCGCATATATTCCCGCCCCAATTGCCTTGGAGATATCGACCCCGATTTCAGAGGCTTTGCAAGGACCCATGATGATGCAGTTTCCCAGACTTCGCTTTCTGCTGGCGGGCGTTGCCTTCGCCGCCCTCGCCTCCCCCGCCTTCGCGCTCGACGGCACGGATTTCGTTGAAAAGCTGAATGCGGCCTATGCCATCAACGGGGCGACGCTCGCCTACGAGGATGTCGACGTCAACGACGACAGCGTGGTCCTGAAGGGCGCCAGCATCAAGAGCACGATGCAGAAGGCGGACGAGCTGAAGATCGGCGATCTCACCTTCGACGGCGTCGAGGAACTCGCCGACGGCGGCTACACGGTCGAAACCGTGGCCTTTCCCGACATCGACAAGACGTCCGACGGCGCGCGCCTGACCGCCAAGGACATCTCGATCGCCGGCCTGCGCGTTCCCGCCAAGGCGGGCGCCGGCGGCATCGACGACCTGCTGTACTACGAGTCCGCGGGAACCGGTCCGGTCGCGGTGGAAATCGGCGGCAAGACCGTGTTCTCGATCGAGAAGTCGGAGAGCAATCTGAGCCGTCAGGACGGCGACAAGGGCATCGATTTCGACGGCATCGTCAGCGGCGTGAAGGCGGACCTGTCCGAGGTCAAGGACGCCAAGGCGAAGATGGCGATCGACAAGCTCGGCCTGCAGAAGCCGACCGGCGAATTCACCATGGAAGGCAGCTGGGACCTCGCCTCCGGCGTGTTCGACATTCGCGACAACTCGATCAATGTCGACAATGTCGGCCGCCTGTCGATCGGCCTCAACGTGTCGGGCTACACCCTCCAGCTCCTGAGCGCGTTCCAGGAAGCCTTCAAGGCTGCCGAAGCCAACCCGAACAAGGACGCTGCCAACCAGGCGCTCGGCCTGTCGGCCATGGGCCTCATGCAGCAGCTGAGCTTCACCTCGGCGTCCATCCGCTTCGAGGATGCCTCGATCACCAAGCGCCTGCTCGACTATTTCGGTGCGGAACAGGGCGTGACGGGCGAGCAGCTCGCACAGTCGATCAAGGGCCTCGCCCCGATCATGATCGCCCAGCTCAACCTTCCCGACCTGCAGAACCAGCTGACGGCGGCGATCAACACCTATCTGGACGCGCCGAAGAACATCACGATCACGGCCGAGCCGGCAAAGCCCGTGCCCTTCCCGATGATCATGGGTGCCGGCATGGGCGCGCCGAACACGCTGCCGAGCGTGCTGGGCGTCAAGGTCACCGCGAACGACTGACGCAAGCGCGCGTCCACCACGACAAAGCCCGCCGGCCTCCCAGAAACGGGCGGCCGGCGGGCTTTTTTATCGATCCGCGCCATTAGGCGAGACGAAAGGCCCGGAAGGCAAGATGTGCCTCATGCATGTCGCCCGAACGTGTCCAGCCGTTTTCACGCAACGCGCTTTAATGCGAGGCCTGCGGCAGGGCCGGCGCGTCCGGCTTGTCGTGGACGGCAAAGCGGTCGAGCATGGTCGCGCTCGCCGCGTTGAGGCCGATCACCTCCACGGGCACGCCCGCGCGACGGAACTTCAGGACCACCTTGTCGAGGGCACCCACGGCCGTGATGTCCCAGAAATGCGCCGCGGACACGTCGATCGTGACGCTTGCGGCCGGCTCGGCGAAGTCGAAGGCGGCGATGAAGCTGTCGGCGGAGGCGAAGAAGACCTGGCCTTCGACGCGGTAGACCCGCGGCGTCACATCCCCCGAAGACACCACGCGGAACAGCTTGGCCACCTTGCCGGCGAAGAACACGCCCGACAGGAGCACACCGACGATGACGCCCTTGGCGAGATCGTGCGTCGCGACGACCGTGACGACCGTCGCCAGCATGACCACGGACGATGGCAGCGGGTTGGTGCGCAGATCGAGGATCGAGCGCCAGGAGAAGGTGCCGATCGAAACCATGATCATCACCGCGACGAGAGCGGCCATCGGGATGATGCGCACGATGTCGTCGAGGACGAGGATGAGGAAGAGAAGGAAGGCACCGGCGACGAAGGTCGAGAGCCGGCCGCGGCCGCCCGAAGACACGTTGATGACCGACTGGCCGATCATGGCGCAGCCGCCCATGCCGCCGATCAGCGCAGAGGCAATGTTGCCCGCGCCCTGGCCGACGCATTCCTGGCTCTTGTTGCTCGGCGTATCCGTCATGTCGTCGACGATCTGCGCCGTCAGCAGCGATTCGAGCAGTCCGACCGCGGCCAGCGTGACGGAATAGGGAAAGATGATGCGCAGCGTTTCCCAGGTCAGCGGCACGTCCGGCAGGCCGAAGATCGGCAGGCTGGAGGGCAGCTCACCGAGATCGCCGACCGTGCGCAGGTCGAGGCCGCCGAAGACGGTCACGGCCGTCAGCACCGCGATGGCGACAAGCGGCGATGGAATGGCCTTCGTCACGTAGGGGAAGAGGTAGATGATGCCGAGACCGACGGCGATCATCACATAGGTCAGGGCCGGCACGCCGAGCAACTCGGGCAGCTGCGCCATGAAGATGAGGATGGCCAGCGCATTGACGAAACCGGTGATAACCGAGCGCGACACGAAGCGCATGAGCCGGCCAAGCTTCAGAAAGCCGCCCGCAATCTGCAGGATGCCCATGAGGATGGTGGCGGCGAAGAGATATTGCAGGCCGTGGTCGCGCACGAGGCTGACCATGACGACAGCGGTGGCGGCCGTGGCGGCGGAGATCATGCCGGGCCGTCCGCCGGTGAAGGCGGCGACGCAGGCGATGGCGAAGGAGGCAAACAGCCCCACCTTCGGATCGACGCCGGCAATGACTGAAAAGCCGATCGCCTCGGGAATGAGCGCCAGCGCCACGACAATGCCGGAGAGAATGTCGCCGCGAATGTTGGAAAACCATTCATGGCGATAGGAGGACAGTGAGATCATGGAGGGTACGTTTCGCAAACAGGAATGCACCAGCCGGGACGAGGTCCCAAGCGGTCGGAAGGGCTGATGCTTTGCGTTGTCCGGCGGATCGGCGGCCGGAAGAGCCACCCGGGGATCGCACCCGGGTCCGTTGTGATGAACGTCTTGTAGCGGTTGTGGACCAGCCTGACAATCTTGCGGCGGCATTTTTGCGCACGAACGTCGGCCTGGCCCGTATCGAGCTCACCGGGATCCTGCTGCCGATGGCCTCCGAGCAGCATGGGACATGGTTGCGGCGTTCGCTCCCGCCGACCCTTCCCGACGGCGTGACGCGATCGCCGCGATGCGCTGAACGCAAAAGGGGCCGGCGTTGCACGGCCGGCCCCTTTTCGATTTTCGGCGTTGTGCCCTCAGTCCTTTTTCGGCTGCGGCACGACGCGCAGCGCCAGTTCGCGCAGCTGCGTCGGCGTGGCTTCGCTCGGCGCGTTCATCAGGAGATCCTGGGCCTGCTGGTTCATCGGGAACAGCGAGATTTCGCGCAGGTTCTTGGCACCGACCAGAAGCATGACCACGCGGTCGATGCCGAAGGCGCAGCCGCCATGCGGCGGGGCGCCGTACTGGAAGGCACGGTACATGCCGCCGAAGCGGTCTTCCACGTCCTGCTTGGACAGTCCCACCAGTTCAAACGCCTTGACCATCAGCTCGGGCGACTGGTTCCGAATAGAGCCCGACGCAATCTCGAAGCCGTTGCAGACGGCGTCGTACTGATAGGCCTTGATCGTGAGCGGATCCTGGGTTTCCAGCGCCTCGAGCCCGCCCTGCGGCATGGAGAAGGGGTTGTGGGCGAAGTCGACCTTTTTCTCCTCCTCGCTCCATTCGTAGAAGGGAAAGTCCACGATCCAGCAGAGCTCGAACCGGTCGCGGTCGACGAGGTTCAGCTCCTCGCCGGCCCGCGTGCGGGCTTCGCCGGCAAACTTGTAGAACTTGGCAGGATCGCCGGCGACGAAGAAGCAGGCGTCGCCCGCTTCAAGGCCGAGCTGCACGCGCAGCGCTTCGGTCCGCTCGGGGCCGATGTTCTTGGCGAGCGGGCCGGAGCCTTCGACCGTTTCACCTTCGGCGCGCCAGAAGATGTAGCCGAGGCCCGGCTGGCCGGTGGATTGCGCCCAGGCGTTCATCCGGTCGCAGAAGGCGCGCGAGCCGCCGGTCTTGGCCGGGATCGCCCAGACCTCGACCTTGGGGTTGGACGCGATCATGTTGGCAAAGACCTTGAAGCCGGAACCGGCGAAATGCTCGGTCACGGCCTGCATCTCGATCGGGTTGCGCAGGTCGGGCTTGTCGGAGCCGTATTTGCGGATCGCGACGTCGTAGGGAATGCGCGGCCAGTCCTTGGTCACCGGCTTGCCGTCGGCGAATTTCTCGAACACGCCCGTGATGACGGGCGCCATCGTGCTCCAGACGTCTTCCTGCTCGACGAAGCTCATTTCCACGTCGAGCTGGTAGAATTCGCCCGGAAGGCGGTCGGCGCGCGGGTCTTCGTCGCGGAAGCAGGGCGCGATCTGGAAGTAGCGGTCGAAGCCGGCCACCATCAGCAGCTGCTTGTACTGCTGTGGGGCCTGCGGCAGCGCGAAGAAGGTGCCGGGATGGATGCGCGACGGCACGAGGAAGTCGCGCGCGCCTTCCGGCGAGGACGCCGTGAGAATCGGCGTCGTGTATTCGGCAAAGCCTTCCGCGTTCATGCGGTTGCGCATGTCGGCGATGATCTGCGTGCGCTTGACGATGTTGCGGTGCAGCGTCTCGCGACGCAGGTCGAGGAAGCGGTACTTGAGACGCACGTCCTCGGGATAATCCGGCTCGCCGAAGATCGGCAGCGGCAGTTCCTTGGCCGCGGAGAGAACCTCGATGCCTTCGGCATAAAGCTCGATCTCGCCGGTCGGCATCGTCTTGTTGATCGTTTCGGTGGTGCGGGCCTTCACCCGGCCATCGATGCAGATGACCCATTCGCCGCGCACGGCTTCGGCCGTCTTGAAGGCCGGGCTGTCGGGATCGACCACGACCTGGGTCAGGCCGTAATGGTCGCGCAGGTCGATGAACAGCACGCCGCCATGGTCGCGGACACGATGCACCCAGCCGGAGAGACGAACGTTTGCGCCGACATCGGTCTGGCGAA
Organism: Rhizobium sp. Leaf341; assembly: GCF_001424325.1. Taxonomy (NCBI): domain Bacteria; kingdom Pseudomonadati; phylum Pseudomonadota; class Alphaproteobacteria; order Hyphomicrobiales; family Rhizobiaceae; genus Rhizobium; species Rhizobium sp. Leaf341. The sequence goes on along the minus strand of NZ_LMPE01000010.1, from coordinate 146,605 downwards.
GGGCGGCGCAAGTGTGACTGCGGTAACGGTGCATGGGCGTTTCCTGGAACTATCAATGTGCCGCACACGGGAACCGTTCCACGGTCCCGGCGGCGTCGAAATCGCGCGGAAAAGCGCATGACAGGTCCGATTTGTCAAGGCCGGCAGGTCGGGGACAGCCGCCGCCGCACCTCTGCCGGAGCCGGTCGCGACCGGTGCGACATCGCGGCCGGGCGGAAAGGCGGGCCCGCTGGGCGGAAAGGCGGGCGGGCAATTGCTGAACGGTGCAATCAAGTTTATGGAAGGGCGAAAATTGCCTGTGGACCGGATCATGCCTGCCCTCACCCGTCGAACGCTTCTCAAAGCCAGTGCCGCCACCGCCGCCTCCTTCGCGCTCGGCGCGGGCCTCGCCGCGCGTGCCGGCACGGCGGCACCCCTGGCGCTCAACGCCCGGTTCGGCGCAGCAAAGCTTGTGGAGGGCGGCGCGGAGACGCGCGTCATGACCTGGGCGCTCGGCGACGAAGCCGCGCCAGCCGGCGCACCGCCGATCCTGCGGATGCGGAAGGGCCAGCCGTTTGCGGCCCGCCTGCGCAACGAACTCGACGAGCCGACCACCGTGCACTGGCACGGGCTGCGCATCCCGAATGCGATGGACGGCGTGCCGGAGATGACGCAGGCCTACGTCTATCCGGGCGACGCCTTCGACTATGCCTTCACCCCGCCCGATGCCGGCACCTTCTGGTATCATCCCCATTGCAACACGTTGACCCAGATGGGCCACGGCATGACCGGCGTCATCGTGGTCGAGACGCCGGATGATCCCGTCTTCGACGCGGAGATCGTGCTCAATCTGCGCGACTGGCGGCTTGGCGCCGACGGAGCGTTCATCGCACCGTTCAAACCCCGCGACGCGGCGCGCGGCGGCACCTATGGCACGGTGCGCACCGCCAACTGGCAGCGCGCCCCGCAATTCGAGGCACCGGCCGGCGGACTGGTGCGGCTGCGGATCGCGGCAACCGACGTCACGCGCATCTATACGCTCGGCATCGACGCGCCCGCCGCCATTCTCGCGCTCGATTCCAATGCGCTTGCGGCCCCGCGGCTGCTCGATACGCTCGACCTCGGGCCGGGCCAGCGGGCGGATATCGTCGTGCGCATGCCGGATGGCGAGGGGCAGGTCGTCACGATCGGCAACCTGCGGGGCTCCAACCCCTGGACCATCGCGACGCTGGTCGCGCGCGGTGCGTCGCTGAAACGCGACCAGCGCGATGCCGGGCCGCTCGCGGCCAACCCGATCGCGCAGCCGGACATCGCGTCCGCGCAGCGCATTCCGCTCGACGTCACGGCAACGGCCGAGCACACCGCCGGGACCAGCATCTGTGGCTCGCTCGGCTATACGTTCTGGGCCATCAACAAGGTGCCGTGGCCGGGCGATACGCCGGACCCGGTCGCGCCGCTCGCGGAGTTGAAGCTTGGACAGAGCTACGTCTTCGAGATCGCCAACCGCACGCCGCATGCGCATCCGATCCACCTGCACGGGCTGACGTTCCACATCCTGTCGTCGAACAAGCGCACCATCCTGCCGCCGCCGACGGACACGATTTTGCTGCAGCCGGACGAGCAGGCGGAACTTGCGCTGGTTGCCGACAATCCCGGGGACTGGATGCTTCATTGCCACATCATCGAGCATCAGAAGACGGGCATGTCCTCGTTTCTCCGGATCGTCTGACGGCAGGTCGGCGCCTGCCGAATCGCGGCTTTTTCATGTCGCTTGGTTGACATCCCCGCATCAAAAGAGAAGAGAAAGAAAACCCGCCTCCACATCCCCGGAGATCCGATGGACATTATCGATACGACTGCGGCGCTGCAGGCAGCCTGCGACACGCTGGCGACGGCGCCTTATCTGACGATCGACACAGAATTCCTGCGCGAGACGACGTTCTGGCCGCAGCTCTGCCTGATCCAGATGGCGGGCCCGGATATCGCCGTGATCGTCGATCCGCTCGCCAAGGGCCTCGACCTCGCCCCGTTCTTCGCGCTGATGGCCAATCCCGAGATCATCAAGGTGTTTCATGCCGCGCGGCAGGACATCGAGATCATCTTCCATCTCGGCGGCCTTATTCCGCATCCGATCTTCGACACGCAGGTGGCGGCGATGGTCTGCGGCTTCGGCGACAGCGTTTCCTACGACCAGCTCGTCAGCCGCATCAAGGGCGAGCATATCGACAAGTCCTCACGCTTCACCGACTGGAGCCGCCGGCCGCTGACGGACAAGCAGCTCGACTATGCCTTGGCCGACGTCACCCATCTGCGCGACGTCTATCACCACCTCAAGGCCGAGCTGGAGCGCGAAGGCCGCTCGCTGTGGCTGACGGAAGAGATGGCGGTGCTCGAATCGCGCGAGACCTACGACATGCATCCGGACGATGCCTGGCAGCGGCTGAAGATGCGGCTGAAAAAGCCGATCGAGCTTGCCGTGCTGCAGCGCATCGCCGCCTGGCGCGAACGCGAGGCGAGATCCCGCAACGTGCCGCGCGGCCGCGTGCTGAAGGACGACGCGCTCTACGAGATCGCCCAGCAGCAGCCGAAGGATGCCGAGGCCATGTCGCGACTGCGCACGGTGCCCAAGGGCTGGGAACGCTCCAGCGCGGGCGGCGCGATCATCGAGGCCGTCAACGAGGCGCTCGCCTTGCCCAAGGCCGACATGCCGCGCCTGCCCCGCCAGAACCAGACGAGCGAAGGCGCCGCCGCCGCGATCGAACTGCTCAAGGTCCTGCTGAAGCTTGTTGCCGAGAAACAGGGCGTCGCCGCCAAGATCATCGCCAACAGCGACGATATCGAACGCATCGCCTCCGAAGGCGAGAAAGCCGATGTCGGCGCGCTGAAAGGCTGGCGTCGCGAGCTGTTCGGGGACATCGCGCTGAAGCTGATCCAGGGCGATGTGGCGTTGCGCTTCGTGGACCGCAAGATCGAAGCCGTGGAACTCTGATCCACGGCCTTTGCACCGGGCGATCCTCCCGCTGCGGCTTGGGCCAGTGCCGCGTGGGCGAGCACCGCCTCTACGGGTGAAGCTTTGCGCCCTTGACGATCTTGTCGACGATCTTCTTGTCGGCATGCAAGGCAAGGCCGACGACCTTGGCGCGGTCGGGTGCGAACGCTGCAAACGCCGCCCGGTTGGCCGCGTCGTGGCCGGTGGCAAACATCTCCTCGATATAGAGCGACGACCGGACGTCGCGCTCCAGCGTGCGGGCGAGGATGGTGCGCAAAAGGTCTGCCCCTGCCGACAGGACGATGATCGGCTGGATGCTCAATGCATTGTAGACGTTGCCGTCGGCATCGCGATAGGCTTCGCCGATCAGGTCGGGCTTTGCACCGACGATGCCGCTCGTGAGAAAAGCGGTGACGTTCAGCTTCTGCCAGACGGCGAGATCCTCGCGCAACACGATGACGAATTTGGTTTCGAACATGACGGCGAACTCCATTCTCGGATACAGGGCGCCGACTGCGCCCGCTGCGTCTCTAGCCGATGGCGCAGGCGGCGATCTTGAACGTTCGTGCGGATCGGCCACCACCGCGCCGATGACGGACCGCATCCGCATCGCGCAAGGGACCGGCATCGAGCGCATCGAAGCCGCGTTCCGCGGCAATGCCTTTGCGCCCCACCGGCACGACACCTCTGCGCTTGGTCTGACGCTGCACGGCGTCCAGACGTTTCGCTACCGCGGCGAGGTGCGCTACAGCGCACCGGGCAACATCATCGTCCTGCATCCCGACGAGGTGCATGACGGCGGGGCCGCGACGGAGGATGGGCTGCGCTACCGGATGCTGTATCTGCCGCCCGAACGGCTGATCGACGCGCTGGGCCGCCGCGATCTGCCTTTCGTGGCGTCGCCGGTCTTCTCGGATCCCGCGCTCTGGGCAAGCCTTGCGGATGCGATGCGCGACCTCGATGGCGAGCTCGACGATCTCCACTGCGCCGAACTCCTCAGCGCCGTTGCCGACGGGCTGTCGCGGCACGCGAGACTGCGGCAGGCCGGCGGGGTCAGGGTCGACGAAACGGCCGTGCGGCGCGCCTGCGACTTTCTCCAGACCTGTCATGGCCAGCCTGTCACGTCGGCGGATCTGGAAGCCGTGACCGGGCTCGGCCGCTTCGCCCTCGCCCGCCAGTTTCGCGCGCGCCTCGGCACGAGCCCGCATCGCTACCTGGTCATGCGCCGGCTGCAGGAGGCGCGCGCCCTCATCCGCGCGGGGCGACCGCTCGCCGACATCGCCCTGGAGACGGGGTTTGCCGATCAGGCGCACTTCACCCGGCATTTCAAGACGGCCCATGGCATGACGCCCGGCCGCTGGGCCGCCCTGTCGCGCGGTTGATGCCGGAGCCGGCCCGCGGGCCGGCCTCCATCCGACCGCGAGACGTCATGCATCCGTCATCAAACCGTCGCGGCATCATCATTCGGTGCCTGTACGCGCTGTCTCGTTCGTTTCATGACCGAGGATACCGACATGCGATTTTCAGCCACCGCGACCCTGGCCCTCCTGCTGGCCTCTGCGGCCTTCGCGACAGCCGCCAAGGCAGAGGAGCGCCGGTTTCCGGCCACGCTCGCCGGACAGGCCGTCCTGCCCGCCGAGACCATCATCAAGGCGCCGGCGGATGCACCGGAGCACCTGCAGACGTCCGGCAAGTTCACGACCCCGGATCGCAAGCGCGCGTCCGGCCTCGCCACGGTTCCCGGCAAGGATGGCGTCCGCCCGACCGGGCTGTCGCTGCCATTCGACGGCCAGCCGATGCAGGGCTTCTCCGGCATCAAGGCAGTTGGCGACGGCACGTTCTGGACGCTGTCGGACAACGGCTTCGGATCCAAGCTCAATTCGAGCGACGCCATGCTCATGCTCCACCATATCCGCATCGACTGGGCCGCCGGCACGGTCACTCCGCTCGAAACCGTGTTCCTGTCCGACCCCGACCGGAAGGCCCCCTTCCCGATCGTCATGGAAGGCGCGGCGACGCGCTACCTGACCGGGGCCGATTTCGACGTCGAATCGATCCAGCCGGTGGCCGACGGTTTCTTCGTCGGCGAGGAATTCGGCCCATGGATCCTGAAATTCACGCGCGACGGACGCCTGACGGACGTGGTGCCGACGGTATCCGGGGACAAGCCGGTGCTGTCGCCGGACAATCCCGTCCTCACGGTCCAGGCGGACCCGTCGAAGCCGATGCCGACGTTCAACCTGAAGCGCTCCGGCGGCTTCGAGGGGCTCGCCCTTTCGCCGGACGGCACGAAGCTCTACGGCCTGCTGGAGGGTCCGATCTGGACCGACGCCGCGACCGTCGAGCAGGCGGACGGGCATCCGGCGCTCCGCATCCTGGAACTCGATGCCGCCAGCAAGGCATGGACGGGTCGCAGCTGGCTCTATCCTCTGGCAAGCGGCGGCGAGGCGATCGGCGATTTCAACATGCTGGACGACACGACAGCCCTGGTGATCGAGCGCGACAACGGCGCGGGAACGCCCGACAAGGCGTGCGCCGATCCGAAGGCACCGAAGCCGGACTGCTTTGCGACCCCGGCCAAGCTGAAGCGCGTCTACAAGATCGACATGAGCGCGGCGAATGTGGGCAAGGCCGTCCGCAAGATCGGCTATATCGATCTCCTCGCTATTGCCGATCCCGAGGGCAAAAACCGGCAGGGCGGCACCCCCGGCGTCTACGGCATGCCCTTCGTCACGATCGAGAACGTCGACCGGATCGACGACACCCACATCATCGTCGGCAACGACAACAACCTGCCGTTCTCGGCCGGCCGCGCCTTGGACAAGGCCGACGACAACGAATTCGTGCTGCTCGACGTGGCCGAGTTCCTCAAGGCCGAATAGGCCAGCGGCCGGCCTTTGGCGACTTGCTGGCAAGTCGGGCCGGAAAGACGGGCCTTCAAGACGGGGAGGATGGTTGCACCGCCCTCCCCGTCAAGATCGGGAACTACTGGAACCGGAAGGCGATGCGCTTGCCGGTCTGCTTGGCCAGCTGCTGCAGGCGGCCTTCGAGGCGCTCGCCGGCAAATTCGCTGTAGGCTGCCGGCACCACGAAATCGAGATCGATGTTCGGCGCCGTCGACGGCTGGATCGTGAGGTTCCGCACGACACCCGGCATCGAGGCCGAGAAGAGATAGGCCACGCGCAACAGCGCGCCGAGGATCTTGGCCTGTTCCAGCATGCGCGCCGGGGTGATGGTGGAGAGCGGGCTGGTGGCGCCGTTGTCGTTCAGCCCGTCATGCCGGTAATAATTGGCAAGCGCGATATAGGCGCGGCCGGCATGGGTGATGCCGGAAAAGGTGGAATGGGCGATGATGTTCAGCGCCTGCAGCCCGCGATAGTCGGGATGCGCCCGCCAGGAAATGTCGGCCAGCAGGCAGGCGGCCTGGCGGTAGCGCGCCTCTTCCTCGGTTTCCTCGACGCCGAAAACCGGCAGGACCCGCCCTGTCCATTGGGCCAGTTCGCGGGCATGCTCGGGCGATCGAGCCCTGAGGATGGCGAGTTCGGAGGCGGCCGTCAGCAATGGATCGGCATTGCGGGCCTGCTCCGACAGCAGCGAGAACAGGTAGCCTTCGCGCACGCCGAGCGCCGAGAACGAGATGCGCGCGGGCTTCAGGAGCGCGATCGTCTCCTGCAGCGCGATCGCGCCATACGGCAAGAGATTGCGGCGGCTGCGCGAAATCGCGGCAAAGGCGGGGATCTTGACGTCCTTGGGCTCGATCACCTCCGGCAGGAAGTTCATGGCCTCCTCGAAGCTCATCTCATAGCCCTGCATCATGTGCAGCGGGTAGTCGCTGAGCTCCATATGCAGCTTGGCGATGGAGCGCCAGGTGCCGCCGACGGCATAGAAATTGCGCCCGGCACCGCGTTTCAGAACGTCGACGTTCTTCACCGTCTTGCGAACATAGGCGCGGGCCCGTTCCAGCGATCCGCCGGCATGTTCCGACAGCCGGATGCCGCCGAGCGGCAGCGTGATGCCGGTGCCGATCGTGCGGCCGACGACATCGACCAGCTCCAGCGAGCCGCCGCCGAGATCGCCAACGACCCCATCGGGATCATGATAGCCGCTGACGATGCCGAGGGCGGAGAAATAGGCCTCTTCCTCGCCCGAGAGGACGCGGATCTTCTGTCCGAGAATGTGCTCGGCGCGGCGGATGAAGTCGGGACCGTTGGAGGCATCGCGCGCTGCGGCCGTCGCCAGCACGAAGCCGGTGGAAGCGCGCGCCTGGGTCGCCAGCGCCTTGAAGCGGTGCAACGCCTTCAGGGCCCGCTCGACGCTTTCGGCGTCCATCTGCCCGGTGGCGTCGATGCCCTTGCCGAGGCCGCACATGACCTTTTCGTTGAACAGGACCGCAGGCGAACGGTTGAGGCCCTCATAGATCACGAGCCGGATCGAGTTGGACCCGATATCGACGACGGAAACAGGAGCGATGCCAGGCAAGCGCCCCTGAGCTTCGGATTCTACCATACGGGTCCAGCTTTACTTTCTGCGGTCGCTGTCCCAGCCGGCGATAACCTTGGGCGCACTCGACTTCAGGGCCTCGCCCCGGCCGGACAGGCTGGGATTGGTCATGAAGTAGACTTGCGCATTGAACGGCTCGCTGTCCTTGGACACCGAGATCCGTCGCGAGGTGCCGTCCTCGAGAATTTCGTAGCTCTGCTGATTATCGATGAGATTTGCCAGCATGATCTGCGACAGGACCTGTTCGTGCACGGTCCGGTTGACGAGAGGTACGAGGGTCTCGACACGCCGGTCCAGGTTGCGCGGCATCATGTCCGCCGAGCCGATATACACAAGCGCATGCTCGGAGGGAAGAGCATGGCCATTGCCGAAACAGAAGATGCGGCTGTGCTCGAGAAAGCGCCCGACGATCGACTTGACGCGGATGTTGTCCGACAGGCCGGGCACCTGCGGACGCAGGCAGCAGATGCCGCGGACGATGAGCTCGACCTCGACGCCGGCGCGGCTCGCGCGGTAGAGCGCGTCGATGATCTCCGGATCGACCAGCGAATTCATCTTCATCCAGATCGATGCCGGGCGACCGGCCCCGGCATGCGCGATCTCCTCCTCGATATGCTGGAGGATGCGCGGACGCAGCGTGTGCGGCGAAATCGCCAGCTTCATCCCGGCCTCGGGCTCGCCATAGCCGGTGATGAAGTTGAAGATGTTCGCCATGTCGTGGCCGACGACGGGCGAGCAGGTGAAGAAGGAGAGATCGGTGTAGATCTTGGCGGTGACGGGGTGATAGTTGCCGGTGCCGAGATGGCAGTAGGTCCGCAGCCTCCCCTCCTCGCGCCGAACGACCATCGACATCTTGGCATGGGTCTTCAGCTCGATGAAGCCGAAGACGACCTGCACGCCGGCACGCTCCAGATCGCGCGCCCAGCGGATGTTCGCCTCCTCGTCGAAGCGCGCCTTGAGCTCCACCAGCGCCGTCACCGACTTGCCGGCATCCGCCGCGTCGATCAGCGCGCGCACGATCGGGCTGTCGTTGGAGGTCCGGTAGAGCGTCTGCTTTATCGCAAGGACGTCAGGGTCGCGCGCAGCCTGATGGAGGAACTGGACAACGACGTCGAAGCTCTCATAGGGGTGGTGAACCACCATGTCTTTTTCGCGGATGGCGGCGAAGCAGTCTCCCATATGCTCTCGGACGCGCTCGGGAAATCGCGCATTGTAGGGCGCAAACCGCAGGTCCTCCCGCGGGGCCTTGGTGATTTCCGACAGCGTGTTCAGCGCCAGCAGGCCGGGCAGCACGGCCACGCGGTTTTCCGGCACGGCAAGCTCGGAGATGACGAAGCGGCGCAGCTCCAGCGGCATTTCCGAGTCGATCTCGATACGGATGACCGAGCCGCGGCGACGGCGCTTCAACGCGGTCTCGAAGAAGCGGACGAGATCTTCCGCCTCTTCCTCGACCTCGATATCGCTGTCGCGAATGATGCGGAACGTGCCCGCGCCCTTGACGTCGTAGCCGGGGAACAGGCGGCTGATGAACATGCCCACCACGTCTTCCAGCGTGATGTAGCGAATGGTGGCGTGCACGTCCGGCAGGCGCACGAAGCGATCGAGCGCGACCGGCAGGCGCAGCAGCGCCGTCATCGGCTCCCGGCCGGAGCGGCTGACCAGCTGCAGGCCCATGGTGAAGCCGAGATTGGGAATGAAGGGAAACGGATGCGCCGGGTCGATGGAGAGCGGGGTCAGGACCGGGAACATCGACTGGTCGAACGTCGCCTCCAGCCAGGCCCGGTCGTCGGCCGAGAGCGAGACCGGCCGAACGATGAGGATGTCCTCCTTGGCGAGATATTGCTGCAGCACGGCGAGCGAGGCCTGCTGCTCCATCTGCAGCGTGTTGATCTCCTTCAGGATGTCGCCCAGCTGCTCGGCCGGCGTCTTGCCGTCGGGGCTGCGCACGACGACGCTCTGGCGGACCTGCGCCTCGAGGCCGGCAACGCGGACCATGAAGAATTCGTCGAGATTGGCCGCCGAGATCGACAGGAAGCGGACGCGCTCCAGCAGCGGATGGGCAGTGTTGAGCGTTTCCTCCAGCACGCGGCGATTGAACTGCAGCCAGGAAAACTCCCGGTTGATGAACCGTTCCGGGCTGTTCAGGAGGTCGATGCCGTCCTCGCCCACGCCGGCCGGGGTCGCTGTTTTCGCGCCCGCCGTCTTGTCGCCTGCGCCTTTGGCAGGGGTGGTCTTGTCGGTCGGGTTGGCCGGCGCCGTGCTCGTTTTTGCCGCAGCTGTCGTCGTGTCCATGTCCCGCTCCCTCATGCGCTATCCTGAAACGCTGCTAGACGAGTTTGACGACGGAACTATGACAGTCAATCGTCCTCGCCCGGGATTTCCTGCGTATCCCCTGCATTACCAATTTTTTCAAGCACTTCGGCAGCCAGCGCCCGGCTGATCCGCGTCTGTCGGGCGAGCGCCAGCCGGTCCATCTCCGCGACGGTGCGATGGGCGGTCTCGAGCGAGCGCTCCATGCGGGCGACGAGATAGGCGATGAGCTTCTCCTCGGGGAAAAGCTGGCGATCGGCAAAGAGCTTCATCAGGACCTGGCCGAGCAGGTCGTCGTCCGGTTCGCCGGTCTCCACCACGGTGACCGCCTTGAGGCGCGAGGCGAGATCCGGCAGGCGGACGCCCCAGGCGGCAGGCCGGCTGCGGGCCGTGATCAGCAGCCAGGTTCCGTTCTCGCGCACGCTGTTGATGACGTGAAAGAGCGCCGTCTCGTCAAAGCCGCGCCGGTCGGCGTCCTCGTAGACGACGGGGCTTCCGGCGGCGATCTCGGGCGCCTGCGTGCCCGGCTGGAGGTCGATGGCCACGGCCTTGCACGTTCCGGCCCAGATGGCGGCGAGATGCGACTTGCCCGACCCCGGCGGGCCGACCAGCACCACCACCGGCGACGGCCATTGCGGCCAATGGTCGACGATCGCCACCGCCGCTTCCAGCGAGGACGAGACGAGCAGGTCGTCCCGGCTGATCTGCGGTGCGTGCCCGAGGGGCAGCGGCAACTGGTCGTCGCGGCGGTTCATGTCAGGCTGTGCGGTACGTTCGGTTGGGCCTCGATCGTCGCGTGCGTCGGCGGGCTGTGGTAGACGTCGCTTTCGAGATAGCGCGCCAGGGCGAAGCGCACGAGGACACCGAGCGCTGCGGCGGCGGGGACCGCCACCAGCAGGCCGACGAAGCCGAACAGCGAGCCGAAGGCGAGCAGCGCGAACATCAACCAGACCGGATGCAGGCCGACGCTGCTGCCGACGAGCTTGGGCTGCAGGATGTTGCCTTCGAGGAACTGGCCCGAGAAGAAGATGCATGCGACGACGCCGACCCAGACATAGTCCGGCCAGAACTGGACAAGCGCCACACCGACCGCGAGCACCAGGCCCACCATGGAGCCGACATAGGGCACGAAGCTGATGATGCCGGCGAAGAAGCCGATCAGCAGGCCGAAATTGAGCCCCGCGACGGTGAGGAGGATGCCGTAGTAGAGACCGAGGATGATGCAGAGGGAGCCCTGCCCGCGAACGAAACCGGCAATGGAACTGTCCATATCGGTTGCGATCTGGCGGACGGTGGACAGCTGGCCGCGGGGGATCCAGCTGTCCACCTTGGCCACCATGCGGTCCCAGTCGAGCAGCAGGTAGAAGGCGACGACGGGCGTGACGACGAACAGCGAGATGATGTCCAGCAGCGCCACGCCGGAGTTCCAGAGCTGCTGCACCAGCGTACCGAGGAAGCTCGCCCCTTGCGCAAGCAGCCGCGCCGAGTTCTGCCGGATCGCCGGCAACTGGCTCTGCAGCCAGTCCGGCAGCAGATCGGCGTGCGGGCTTGCCAGGAAATCCTGGAAGCTTGCAACGTAATCCGGGATCTTGGCGATGAAATCGGAGGCCTGCGTGAAGATGATCGGGATCAGCAGGACGAGCGACAGCGCGAAGACGACGATGAAGCCGACGAGAATGACGATGGTCGCCATCATCCGGCTGAGGCCCCATTTCTCCAGCCGATCGGCGATCGGATCGAGGAAATAGGCAAGCGCCATGCCGGCGAGAAACGGCAGGAGGATGGAGGAGAAGACGAACAGGAAGGCGATGAACAGGCCGAGCGCGACCGCCCAGAAGACGGCCTGGCGGCGAAGTCCCTTCCCGCTGAACATGGTGGCCATCTGACACTCCGATCCTTTGATGCCGCGGCGGCCCGGGTCCGCTTTCCCCAAGGTCTCGCCTGCAGTGAGATAGGTGCGAGATAGGACGGTGCAAGGCGGCCGGTCAAGCGCCCGCGATCGGCTATCCCCGCGCCTATCCCCGCGGCTATCCCTGGGATGGGCTTGCGAACGCCATCCCGGGCGCGCATCCGGGGACGCGCGGGCCACGGAGGCGGATCGGGACGCGATCCGTGCGGGAAAAAGCCCCGCGCCGCGCCTTGCGCGCTTGCACTTGCCCGCACCACATGTCAATCGCAGGGCTTGAACGGGTGCGTGGAGAGCCAAACATGAGCCAGTCGGGTAAGAACGGTCTGACCTACAGCGATGCGGGCGTCGATATCGACGCCGGGAACCTGATGGTCGAGAAGATCAAGCCGCATGTCCGCTCCACCCGCAGGCCCGGCGCCGATGGCGAGATCGGCGGCTTCGGCGGCCTGTTCGATCTCAAGGCGGCCGGCTTCACCGATCCGATCCTCGTCGCGGCCAATGACGGCGTCGGCACCAAGCTGAAGATCGCCATCGACGCCGACACGCACGACACGGTGGGCATCGACCTCGTCGCCATGTGCGTCAACGACCTCGTGGTGCAGGGCGCGGAGCCGCTGTTCTTCCTCGACTATTTCGCGACCGGCAAGCTCGACCCCGATCAGGGTGCGGCCATTGTCGCGGGCATTGCGGCGGGATGCCGCGATGCGGGCTGCGCGCTGATCGGCGGCGAAACGGCGGAGATGCCCGGCATGTATTCGGGCGGCGACTACGATCTCGCGGGCTTTGCCGTCGGCGCCGCCGAGCGCGGCCGCCTGCTGCCGTCCGGCGACATCGCCGAGGGCGACGTGATCCTTGGCCTCGCCTCCTCGGGCGTCCACTCGAACGGCTATTCGCTGGTGCGCAAGATCGTCGGGCTCTCGGGCCTCGCCTGGGACGCACCGGCTCCCTTCGGCGCCGGCACCGATGGCGCGACGCTCGCCGACGTGCTGATGACGCCGACGCGCATCTATGTGAAGCCGCTCCTGAAGGTCATCCGCGAGACCGCCAGCATCAAGGCACTCGCCCACATTACCGGCGGCGGCTTTCCGGAGAACATTCCGCGCGTGCTGCCGAAGCATCTGGCGGCCGAAATCGACCTTGCCGCCATCAAGGCGCCGCCCGTGTTCGCCTGGCTTGCCCGCACCGGCGGCGTGGCGGCACCGGAGATGCTGCGCACCTTCAACTGCGGCGTCGGCATGATCGCCGTCGTTCCGGCCGACGCCGCCGACAGCGTCGCGGCAGCCCTTGCGGCCGAAGGCGAGACGGTTTTCCGCCTCGGCCGGATGATCGCCCGCGACGAGGGCGCACCGGGCGTGGTCTACCAGGGAACGCTGGCGCTGTGAACGGAACGATCCCGCGCGAACTGCCGCCGCGCAAGCGCGTCGTCGTCTTCATCTCCGGCGGCGGCTCCAACATGCTCGCGCTGGCGGATGCCTGCGCTGCGGCCGACTATCCGGCCGAGATCGTCGGCGTGATCTCCGATCGCGCCACGGCCGGCGGGCTGGCAAAGGCAGCGGCTCGCGGCCTCCCCACCGCCGTCTTCGAGCGGCGCGACTTTGCCGACAAGGCAGCCCACGAGGCCGCCATTCTCGACCATGTCGATACGCTTCGGCCGGACCTCCTCTGCCTTGCCGGCTATATGCGCCTGCTCAGCGGCGCCTTCATCAGCCGTCACGACGGCCGGATCCTCAACATTCACCCGTCCCTCCTGCCGGATTTCCCCGGCCTGCACACGCACCAGCGCGCGCTGGACGCGGGACGCACCGAAGCCGGATGCACCGTGCATTTCGTCACCGAGGGCATGGACGAAGGTCCCGTGATCCTGCAGACGCGCGTTCCCGTGCTTGCCGACGACACGGCGGAAACGCTGGCTGCCCGCGTGCTCGCCGTGGAGCACCGCACCTATGCCGAGGCCCTGCGGCGGGTGGCGTGCGGCGAGGTGCGGATGGGCGGCTGAGGCCGCCATTCGGGATGGGCGGCTGAGGCTGGTTCTCCGGATGTCGAAGCTTCTGGCATCACGACCGTTGCCGCGGGACAAGGCGATTTCGGCATGCTCATTCGGACACGCCGCGGCGTCTATCGCAGGCTCTCGCGGTTCATCGCCGCCCATTGCAGCAGCATGATCGTCTTGCCGTCGCAGATCTCGCCGGAGGCAATCATCGCCATCGCGGCATCGAGGCCGAGCTCCACCACCTCGATGTCCTCGTCCTCGGAGGCGAGACCACCGCCATCCTCCACGCGATCCTCGATATCGATGACCGCGGCAAAGCAGTGGACGATTTCGGTGACGGCGCCGGGCGACATGTAGGCCTTGAAGAGCGAGCGGACGGCGCCGACGCGGTAGCCGGTTTCCTCCATGGCCTCGCGGCGGATCGCATCCTCCGGCGCGTCGCCATCCAGAAGACCGGCCGGCGTTTCGAGCATCCAGCCGCTGCCGCCATTGACATAGGTCGGCACGCGGAACTGGCGGACGAGGACCACGAGATCGCGCCGGGGATCGTAGAGCAGGATCGTCGCGCCATTGCCGCGATCGTAGGTTTCGCGCTTCAGCACCTTCGCACGGCCTTCGGCATCGGTGTAGCGGAAGGTGATGTTGCGCAGGTGGTACCAGTTCCTGGACAGGGTTTCGTCCTTCAGGATCTCGATCTGCGCGCTCTTGAACTTGCTCATGCAGGTGTTCTCGTCAGCGTGGCCGTAGCGTCGATCGGGGTCTCGTCGCGCCTCAGCCAGACACGGTTGTCGTGGAAAGCCGCGCCGCCATAGGGCGCGACGCTGTCCGCGCCGGTCAGCACATTGATGCCCTCGCCGTCGAGATGGGCAGCGTTCGGCCAGAGCCCCTCGGCGATGACGACGCCGGGACGCGCGCCTCCGCCAAGCCGGGCGTGAAGCCGGATCTCGCCCCTGACATTGCCGAGCCGAACGATGTCGCCCTCCGCAATCTCGAGACGGGCGGCGTCCTGCGCATGGATCATCACCTCCGGACGGCCTTCCTTCTGCACCGAGCCGGGTGTTTCGGCAAAGGTCGAGTTGAGGAAGGAGCGTGCGGGCGAGGTCGCCAGGCGGAACGGGTGATCGGCATCGGCGGTCTCGATCAGATCCGCATGGTCGGGATAGATCGGCAGACCGTCGACCGGCCCGAGCAGACCGACGGCGGCCGGCGGGCGGTTGGGTGCGGGCGTGCCGGTCCAGTCGGCCCGGAAGCGGAAACGGCCGTCCGGATGACCGAACCCCTCGAGGAAATGCGCCGTGGCGAAATCCGGCTGCACATCCAGCCATTTCGCCGCCTTCAGATGGGCATAGCCGCTGCCGTGATTGACCAGGATGCGGTCGATATGCTCGCGCTCGTCGAGCCCGAAGCCGGGCTGGTCGGCGATCCCGAGACGCTTTGCCAGTTCCTCGATGACAAAGAGGTTGCTGCGCACGGTGGGTGGCGGCTCGACGAGCTTCGGCCCGAGCAGGATATGCTGGTGGCCGCCGCCCCGGTAGAGATCGTCATGCTCGAGGAACATGGTGGCCGGCAGCACGATATCGGCGAGCTTGGCCGTATCGGTCATGAACTGCTCGTGCACCGCGACAAACAGGTCGTCGCGCAGGAAGCCGCGGGTCACCAGCCGCTGCTCGGGCGCGACATTGACCGGGTTGGTGTTCTGGATCAGCAGCGCCGTGACCGGTCCGCGATGGCGCAGGGCTTCCGCGTCGCCGGTGAGGACGCGGCCGATCTGCGACTGGTCGAGCATGCGGATATCGGGATCCACCATGGCGGTGCCCATCAGCGCGCGCTTGTCGAAACGGAAGATGTCGTTGTTGGAGTGAAACGCGCCGCCGCCCTCGTGCTTCCAGGCGCCGAGCACCGTCGCCACGCTCGCGGCGGCGTGGATCGCGACCGCACCGTTGCGCTGGCGGGTGAAGCCGTAGCCGAGACGGAAATAGGTCTTCGGCGTCGTGCCGACCAATCGGGCGAAGGCCTCGATCTCCTCGACCGACAGGCCAGTGATCTCCGACGCCCAGGCGGGGTCGCGGCTCTGAAGATGCGCCTCCAGGCCCTCAGGGTCGTCGGAATGGGTGGCGAGATAGGCGCGGTCGGCGTGGCCGTCGCGAAACGCGATGTGCATGACGGCGCAGGCGAGCGCCGCATCCGTCCCCGGCCGCACGGTCAGCGCCATGTCAGCCTGTTTCATCGTCGGGTTGTCGTAGATATCGATGACGACGATCTTGGCCTTGCGCTCCTTGCGGGCGCGAATGGCGTGGGTCATCACGTTGACCTGGGTCGAAACCGCATTGGTGCCCCAGATGACGACGCAGTCCGACAGGGCCATTTCGCGTGGATCCGGCCCCCGCAGGGCACCGGTGCCCATGGTGAAGCCAGTCCAGGCGGGATTGGTGCAGATCGACCCGAAAAAGCCGGAATAGCGCTTGGCATGGCGCAGACGCTCGATGCTGTCGCGCTGCACCTGCCCCATCGTGCCGGCATAGAAATACGGCCAGATGGCCTCCGAGCCATGCCGTGCCTCCGCCTTGAGAAAGGCCTCCGCGATCTCGTCGAGCGCAGCGTCCCAGGAGATCTCCTGGAATGTCCCGTCGCCCTTCCCACCGGTCCGGCGCTGCGGCACGAGCAGGCGGCCCGGATGGTAGATGCGCTCGGAATAGCGCGCCACCTTGGCGCAGATGACGCCGGCCGTGTAGGTGTTGGCCGAGGCGCCGCGCAGCCGGCCGATCCGGCCGTCCGGGGTCAGGTCCACCTCGAGCGCGCAGGCCGAGGGACAATCATGCGGACAGACGGAATGTCCGACCGCGTTTTCCGCTTTGATGGGGGTCGCAAGGTTCATGGGTTTTCTATAGGACATCGCCCCAGCAGCACAAAGCGCTTTGCCCCGTGCATCTCAAGATTTCATCGAGGCGATCACCAGAGATCATGAATTACCGGCACATCTACCATGCGGGCAATTTCGCCGACGTGCTGAAGCATGCGGTGCTTGCCCGCCTCGTCACCTATCTGAAGCAGAAAGACAAAGCGTTCCGCGTGCTGGATACCCATGCCGGCATCGGGCTCTACGATCTCTCGAGCGAGGAAGCGCAGAAGACCGGCGAATGGCGCGACGGCATCGGCCGCTTGATGGCGGACCCACTCCCCGCTGCGGTCCAGCCGCTGCTTGCGCCCTATCTCGACGCGGTCGCCGCACTCAATTCGGATCACGGGCCAGAACGCGGGCCGGATCGCGGGCCAGACGGCAGCCTTGCGCGGTATCCGGGCTCTCCGAAGCTGACCCGCATGCTGATGCGGCCGCAGGACCGGCTGTCGGCGATGGAACTGCATCCCGACGATTACGAGACTCTCCACCGTCTGTTCGACGGCGACTACCAGAGCCGCATCACCGAACTCGACGGCTGGCTGGCGCTGGGCGCGCATCTGCCGCCCAAGGAGAAGCGCGGGCTGGTTCTGGTCGATCCGCCGTTCGAAGAGGCGGGCGAATACGAGCGGCTGGAAAAGGGTCTCGCCAAGGCCTATCGCCGCTTTCCCGGCGGCACCTTCTGCCTCTGGTATCCGCTGAAGCAGGGCGCACCGATCGCCGCGTTTCATGAAAGCCTGACGGCCCTGAACATTCCGAAGATGCTCTGCTGCGAACTGACCGTCAAAAGCGACCGCGGCACCACCGGGCTGACCGGGACCGGCCTCATCATCGTCAATCCGCCCTTCACGCTGAAGGGCGAGCTGGACGTGCTGCTGCCCTTCCTGAAAGACCGCCTGAAGCAGGATCGCTTCGCCTCCGCCCGCGCCATCTGGCTGCGGGGCGAGGACCGCGACGTCGCGGCCGACGACGACGACGCCTGACCGAACCACGCCGGCGGCGAAATCTTCGCCGCGGCGGCGAAATCTTCGCCGCGGCTTGACGCGATATACCGGGACGACGCAATCTCCGGCGACGCACAAAGGCGCGCCAGAGGCAGAGACGGGAGACGACGATGACGACGAATCCCCCACCGCCCGGCCGTCGCGCGCCGTGCCGTCCGGCATGCAGGACGGCCGCGTGAGCACGCGCTCTTCCCTCCTCCTGGCGACGGCGACGCTCGTTGCGACGCTGCTGTTATCCGCCTGCGGCGAGGACCCTTCGGAGCCGCAGGCACCTGATGCGGGACGACCGGCTGCGGGACGACCCGCTGCAGGACAGGCGCCAGCCACGGCCATGGCCACGCCGCCCATCCTGCAGCAGGTGCCTGCGCGTTCGGCCGGACCGGGTCTACCTAAACAGGATGAGCGGAAAGCCGACAGGTCCGCACCCGGACAGACGCTGCCAGGTGCCCGGACGGTGCCCATCGGCAGCGGCTTCGATTTCTACGTCCTCTCGCTTTCCTGGTCGCCCACATGGTGCGCGCAGAACGACCGCGCGGGACGGACCGCGCAGTGCAACGGCGACCGCGATTACCGCTTCATCGTCCACGGGCTCTGGCCCCAGAACGAGCGCGGCTTTCCGGCCTTCTGCCCCTCGCGCGAAGGCGACCGGGTTCCCGATGCGCTCGGGCGCGGACTGTTCGACATCATCCCGTCCATGGGTCTGATCGGTCATCAGTGGCGCAAGCACGGCACCTGCTCGGGGCTCGGCCAGCGCGATTACTTCACCGTGCTGCGGGCCGCGCGCGAGCGGGTGCGCATCCCCTCGACCATCGACGATGCCGATGCGCGGCGGCGACTGAGCCCGGCCGCCATCGAGACGGCCCTGGTCGCGGCCAATCCCGGCATGAGCGCGCAAGGTGTCGCAGTGACCTGCGGCGACGAGCGGCTGGACGAGATCCGCATCTGTTTCACCCGCGACCTGGCCTTCCGGGCCTGCCCCGACGTCGATCGCGGCGGCTGCCGGGCGCGCGACCTGACCATTCCCGCCGCAACGCGCCGATGACGGGCGCGGCCTCGACCCTCTCCCAAACCCGAACCCTCTCGAGAACACCGATGGTGCACCCATGAAGATCCTCTATTCCCCCGCCTCGCCCTATTCCACCAAGGTTCGCATGGCCGCGCACTACGCCGGCCTGCCGGCCGAGAGCGTGCTGACCGATACGAACTCCAACCCGCCGGACCTGCTGGCGAGCAATCCGCTCGGCAAGATCCCGACGCTGCTGCTCGACAGCGGCCAAGCCATTTTCGACAGCAGCGTGATCATGCACTTCATCGATCGGGAAACGAAGGGCATGCTCTACCCGCGCAATCCCGAGAAGCGGGTCCAGGTCGAGGTGCTCGAAGCCCTTTGCGACGGGATCTGCGACAGCCTGCTCGCCATCGTCTATGAAAAGCGCTTCCATCCGCCGGAAAAGGTTCACGAACCCTGGATCGAGCGCCAGTGGGAGAAGGTCGAGCGCGCGCTCGACTTCCTCGACGCGAACCTGCCGAAGACCAGCGCCAAGCTCAACGCCGGCCATTTCGCGCTGGCGGCGACGCTGCGCTACATCGAACTGCGCTTTGCCGGGGAATGGCAGAAGGGCCGCTCGAAGCTGAAGAGCTGGCCGGAAAAGTTCGAAAAGCATTTCCCGGACTACAAGCTCTTCAAGGCCTGAGGCGCACGCTCGGCGCGCCGGACGCGCGCTGCGAGACGTCCCCCTGTCCTCCAGACATCGAACCCCGGCCCGCATCGGCGCGTCGGGGTTATTTGACGGCAGGTCAAATTTTGTCCGAAGCGGTCGATCTCCGGATTGTCGGGAGCGTGTTCCTCGCGTTTCTCGTTCTGATGCTCGTGGGCATCGCGATCCCCAGGGGGAACAGAGAACCCTAACGCGCAAACAGCCGCCCCGATGGTCGCGACGCGCGTCCGCCTCTGTCATTTCCCGATTGCCGACCGCCACGTGCGGGCATTTCACGCGAAAGGCGCCACCCTGCGAAGATGGCGCCTTTTTCCTATGCGACACGGCTGACGATCCAGTGCGAGGATCAGCTTTCCTCCTGGAACACCACCTCGCGCTTGGCCTTGATGCTCGGCAGGAAGACCACGACGAGGACCGCGGCGGCCAGCAGCAGGAGACCGGCGCTGATCGGCCGCGTGACGAAGGTCGAGGGATCGCCGCGCGAGAGGATCATGGCGCGCCGCAGGTTCTCCTCGAGCAGCGGGCCAAGCACGAAGCCGAGCAGCAGGGGCGCCGGTTCGCAGCGCAGCTTGACGAGGAGATAGCCGGCGATGCCGAAGAAGGCGACCGCGTAGAGGTCGTAGACGTTGGAATTGACGCTGTAGACCCCGATGGCGCAGAAGGCCATGATGATCGGGAACAGCACGTAATAGGGCACGGTCAGCAGCTTCACCCAGAGGCCGATCAGAGGCAGGTTCAGGACCACCAGCATCAGGTTGCCGATCCACATCGAGGCGATGATGCCCCAGAACAGCGCCGGCTGCTCGACCGCGACGTTCGGCCCGGGCACGATGCCCTGGATGATCATGGCGCCGACCATGAGCGCCATGACGGGATTGGCCGGAATGCCGAGCGTCAGGAGCGGGATGAACGAGGTCTGCGCACCGGCATTGTTGGCCGATTCCGGGCCCGCGACCCCGGCAATGGCACCCTTGCCGAATTCCTCCGGATGCTTGGAGATGCGCTTCTCCACGGTGTAGGAGGCAAAGGCTGCGAGGATGGCGCCGCCGCCAGGCAGGATGCCGAGCGCCGAGCCGATGCCCGTGCCGCGCAGGACCGGCCCGACCATCTGGCGAAAATCATCCCGGGTCGGCATGAGGCCGGTGACCTTGCTGATCAGGACGGTCCGGGTCATCTCCCCTTCGAGATTGCGCAGGATCTCGGCCACGCCGAAGACGCCGACGGCAACGGCCACGAAGTTCAGGCCGTCCGCATATTCCCGGATGCCGAGGGTGAAGCGCGGCGTGCCGGTATAGATGTCGGTGCCGACGAGGCCGAGCAGCAGGCCGAGCGAGACCATGGCCAGCGCCTTGACGATGGACCCGTGGGCCAGCGCGATCGAGGACACGAGGCCCACGACCATCAGCGAGAAGTACTCGGCCGCGCCGAACTGCAGCGCGACGGCGGTCAGCGGCGGGGCGAAGATGGCGACGAGGAAGGTGGACACGGTGCCCGCAAAGAACGAGCCAAGCGCCGCGATGGCGAGGGCTGCCCCCGCCCTGCCCTGACGGGCCATCTGATAGCCGTCGATGGCGGTGACGGCGGACGAGGACTCACCCGGCATGTTGATGAGAATGGCCGTGGTGGAGCCGCCATATTGCGCGCCGTAATAGATGCCGGCCAGCATGATCAACGAGGAGACCGGCTCCAGCTGGAAGGTGATCGGCAGCAGCATGGCGATGGTGGCGGTCGCGCCGATGCCGGGGAGAACGCCGATCAGCGTGCCGAGCAGAACGCCGATGAGGCAGAAGAGAAGGTTTGCCGGCGTGCCGGCCGTCGCGAAACCGAGCGCGAGATTGCTGAAGAGATCCATGGTCGAAGATCCTTAAAACCGCAGCCAGGGGCCGAAGCGTTCGAACGGAAGGCCCAGCGCATAGCTGAAGACGGCGACGGAAAAGAGCGTGATAGCGATCGACAGGACGATCGCGCCGACAGGCTTCATCCGCTGCGAGGCGAAAGCCGCGATGAAAGCGGCCAGAAACAGGGACGGCACGAAGCCGAGGCCCCGGACCGTGAGGCCGAAGACGATGGGTGCCGAGAGAATGAACAGCATGCCGCGCCAGGCCAGAGGCTCCATCGGATCGCTCTGCGTGCGCATCGCCTGCACGAGGATGACGAGACCGAGGCCGGTCAGGAACAGAGCGAGGACCAGCGGGAAATAGCCCGGGCCCATGCGAAAGGTCGTGCCGAGATCGAGCGACAACGACTGCGCCACGAAGAAGAGGCCAAGGGCGATGAACAGAAGGCCGCAAAGCGCATTCGTCCGGTCGAGACTGCGTGGTTTCATGATCGTTCCCCAATGAGCCGAACGGGCGGCGCCCCCCAGGCGCTGCGATCGCCGGCGTTGCACACGGATGCGGCAGACCGCGCCCGGTCGCGCCATCCGATGAAGCCCTTTCCGCCGTCCATGCGGAAAGGGCGCGTCACGGTGCGTTCCGCGCGGATCAGTCGGCGTACTGTCCGGCTTTCTCGATGATCGGCTTCCAGCGGGCGATTTCGCCTTCGAGCTTGGCCTTGAGGGCGGCCGGCGTCGCGTCGGCCTCCGAGGACGGCTTGGTGCCGAGCTCGGCGAAACGGGCGACGACGTTCTGGTCCTTCAGCGCCTTCTGCAAAGAGCTTTCGAGCTTGGCGATGGCCTCCGGCGGCGTGCCCTTGGGGGTGTAGACGCCGTGCCAGATCCCGACCTCGAAGCCCGGCAGGCCGCCTTCGACAGCCGTCGGCAGGTCTGGGAAGATATCGAGGCGGGCCGGCGAGGTTACGGCGAAGGCCTTGATCGTGCCGCCCTGGATCTGCTTCGTCGTGTTGGTCGTCTGGTCGCACATGATGTCGACCTGGCCGCCCAGGAGATCGGTCATCGCCGGGCCGGTGCCCTTGTAGGGCACGGTGACGAGCGGCGTCTCGATGGCGCTCATGAACAGCATGCCGCAGAGATGGGAAGCCGCGCCGATGCCCGCATTGGCCACCGTCACCGTGTCCTTGTTGGCCTTGGCGTAGTCGACGAGCCCCTTGAGATCGGTCGGCTCCAGATCCTTGCGGGCGACGATGGTCATCGGCACCTCAGTGACGAGGCCGACATAGTCGAAGGCGTTCAGCGTGTCATAGGCGAGCTTGCGGTAAAGCGTGGCGCTGGTGGCCATGCCGATATGGTGGAGCAGCACCGTGTACCCGTCGGCATCCGCGCTTGCCACGCGACCGGCACCCAGCGTTCCGCCGGCCCCGCCGACATTTTCCACGATGACCTGCTGACCGAGATCCTTCGACATGGATTCCGCGACGAGGCGTGCGACGGTATCGGTCGGCCCGCCTGCGGCGAACGGTACGACCATGGTGATGGTGCGTTCCGGATAGTCCGCCTGCGCAACGCCGGCGAAAAGGGTTGCGGCAAGCGTCGTGGCTGCCAGAAGCGACGTGATACGCGTCATGATGTCCTCCCGAGACATGATCGACATGCCGGCGGGGCTCCTCCCCCACCGGTCATGGAATGCGTGTCAGTCTCGCGTTCGGAGGCGTGCGTGCAACCGGATTATGCGGGCGATGCCGGCCGCTCGGCCGCTTTTGCGGTGCATCATGGGTGGAAACGGCCCCCTTGTGCTCGGCCATGGGTGGAAATCCACCCACCGTGCAGTCCATGCCGCGTCAGTCGGCGAAGGGCGGCCCGTCATCGAAGGTCGCGCGTTTGTCGAGGCCGTACTTCTGCATCTTTTCGTACAGCGTCTTGCGGGAAATGCCGAGCTCCTCGTAGACGGGACGCAACGCGCCGCCATAGGCAGAAAGCGTCCTGGCGATCAGGCCGCGTTCGAAGGCGGCGACGCGGGGTGCGAGGCGGCTGTCTTCCTCCCGATCCTCGCTGACCGCTTCGAGGGCGCGGGCATCGAGCCCGAGAACCAGCCGGTCGGCGGCATTGCGCAGTTCGCGGACATTGCCCGGCCAGCGCCGATGCGCGACTTCGGAGATCACGGCCGGCGGCACGTCCATGTCGTCACGTCCGTAGCGGGCCGACGCCTCGCGCACGAGCTGGAGAAAGAGCAAGGGGATATCGGCCCCGCGCTGGGCGAGCGACGGCACGTGCAGCGTCACCACGTTCAGGCGATAGAACAGATCCGCCCGGAAGCGGCCGGCCGCGACTTCCGCGCCCAGATCGACCTTGCTGGTCGCAATGAAGCGGACATCGAGCGGCACGATCTCGTTGGAGCCGAGACGGGTGATGGTGCGCTCCTGCAGGACACGCAGGAACTTGGCCTGGAGCTCGACCGGCATCGAGCCGATCTCGTCGAGCAGGATCGTCCCGCCGCGGGCATGCTCGAACTTGCCGTAGCGAGCGCGGATCGCCCCCGGAAAGGCACCGGCCTCGTGGCCGAAAAGCTCGCTCTCGATCAGCGTTTCCGGCAGGGCCGCGCAGTTGATGGCGATGAAGGGCCGATTGGCCCGCGCGCTGATATCGTGCAGTGCACGGGCGGCGACCTCCTTGCCGACACCGGTCTCGCCGATGATCAGCGTGTCCGCATCGGTGGCGCCGATGGCGCGCAGGCGGTAGCGCAGATCGACCATGACGGGCGTGCGGCCAGGCATGCGCGCCTCGATATCGTCGCGTTTTCCGGCGACGGCGCGCAGGCGGCGGTTTTCGAGCACAAGGCCGCGACGATCCTGTGCGCGGCGGATGATGCCGGCCAGCGCCTGCGCGCCGAACGGTTTCTCCAGGAAATCATAGGCCCCTTCCCGCATCGCTTTGACGGCCAGCTGAACGTCGCCATGGCCGGTGACGAGAATGACCGGGATTTCATGATCGATCTCGCGGACGCGCTGCAGCAGCGTCATGCCGTCCATGCCGCGCATGCGGATATCGCTGACGACGACGCCGGCAAAGCCGTAGCCGACGCGGGCGAGGACGTCCTCGGCGGCAGCGAAGGTTTCGACCGCGAGATCCTGAAGCTCCAGCGCCTGCGCCGTCGAGCGGCGCAGCTCCTCCTCGTCGTCGATCAGGAGCACGGTGGCCGCGTCACTCATCACTCTGCTGCCTCGCGTCTGTCGTCCATGCGCTCAAGTTCGATCCGGAACGTCGCGCCGCCGCCCGCTTGACGGTCCAGGGAGAGCCGTCCGCCGAAATCCTTGACGATATTGTAGGAAATGGAAAGCCCGAGACCAAGGCCCTTCCCCACACCCTTGGTGGTGAAGAACGGGTCGAAGATGCGCTCGGCGATCGCCTTGGGAATGCCCGGCCCGGCATCGCGCACGGTGATCGAGACGCGATCGCCGGTCGTCGTCGCGGTCAGGACGATGCGCCGGTCGTCGAGGCCTTCGACGGCGTCTGCCGCATTGGAGATGATGTTGACCAGCACCTGCTGCAGGCGGACGGAACCGGCCCGCACACGCGGCGCAGGCTCGTCGAGCGCCACGACCAGCTCGGCATCCGCCAACGCGAGGCGGGCCGAGACGATCTCCAGCGTGTCGCGCAGCACGTCGTCCAGCGCGACGGGACCGAGCTTCTCGTTGGGCTTGCGGGCAAAATTGCGCAAATGGCGGCTGATCGACGCCATGCGGTCGATCAGCTTGGCGATGCGCTGGAGATTGTCCTTGGCCTCGTCGATCCGGTTGCGTTCGATCAGCAGCGCAGCACTCTCGGCATAGGTCCGGGCGGCGGCCAGCGGCTGGTTGAATTCGTGGCTGAGCGCGGCCGACATCTGCCCGAGGCCGGCGAGCTTTCCCGCCTGCACGAGGTCGGCCTGGGTGCTGCGCAGCCTGGCATTGACGTCGGCCAGGTCGGCCGTGCGCTCTTCGACGCGGCGTTCCAGCTCCGCCTTCGCCTCGACCTGCATCTGCATGCGCTCGTTGCGACGCTCGTGCCGCTGCAGGAGCACGGCGAGGATGAGACCGGCAAGGCAGAGAAACAGGAAGACGGCGGCCACAGCGACGTGGGTCTGGGACCGCACCCAGCTCATGTCCATCAGCACCCGGACCGTCCAGTCGGCGTCGCTGACATATTCGGAGAGAACGAGGTAATCCCGCGTAACGCCTTCGGAGGGAATCGCCATCAGGGTATGTTCGCCCACCTGCGACCTGACGACGCCGAGTTCCTTCAGGTCCGCCTCGGCATAGCGCCGCGACGCTTCGGTGCGGCGCAGGCGCTCGGGCGTCAGCGGCAGGATGCTCGAGAACAGCCATTCCGGATTGCTGGTCATGAAAATCACGCCTTCCGGGTCGGACACGAAGATCTCGTACTCGCCGCCGCGCCAGGAGGACTCGATCATGTCGATATCGACCTTGAACACGATGACGCCCGCGACCCGACCATCGACGTCGATCGGCGCCGCAAAGAAATAACCGCGCTTGAACGAGGTCGTGCCACGGGCATAGAAGCGCGACCGCTTGCCCTCCGCCGCCTGGCGGAAATAGGGACGGTAGCTGAAATTCTCACCGACGAAGCTGGTCGCCCGATCGTAATTGCTGGCGGCGATGGTTTCCCCGTCGCGGGTCATGACGTAGATGTCGGACGAGCGCAGAAGCCCGTTGATGTCCTTCAGATAGCGATTGGCGCTGTCGCGAAGAGCCTGATCCTGCGGGTTGGCGACGAGACGGCGGATGTCGTCATGATCGGCAATCAGAGCCGGCAGCGCCTCGTAACGCCGGAGATGCCCAGACAATGCAGAAACGGCAAGGCGCAGCGCGGTCCCCGCCTGCAGCGATGCCTCAGCCATGAACCGGCGGGTCGCATAGGCATTGCTCCAAACGGCAAGACCCGTGGCCACACCGACGACCAGCACGACCGGAAGGAGCAGACTGCGGCGCAGGCTCCTCAGCATTTCCTTGCAGCCCTCCCCAACGCGGCTCTCCCTGCCCCTTGCCCCTCGACCTCGGGATAAGCGGCGCCTGCGCCAACCGTACCCCATGCCGGACAGCCTACAGACCCGACGTGGGGTTTCCAAGGGGTCGGGGTTCACCGGGTTGCAGATCACCTGGTTGACGATCGGGCGATGCCACGCGGACGTCGCGAAAACCGCCTGCCGCGATGCCGTCGCAGAGCGCCTGCCATTCGCACCCCGTGCAGGCCGCCCGAAGGCTGCCGGTCGCAAAATGCGTCCGCAGCCGCGCAAGGTCGGTCGCTTCAAGCAACAGCGTGACACCGGCATGGATGTCCCGGCCGAGCAACGCCGCGACGTCGGCTGCTGCCTGCCGATCGCGTGCGACGACGCTGTCATTGTCGCAGTGCGGCGTCGGCGTCTGCAGCAGCGGCCGACAGATGTCGTCGGGCCCGTCCACGACGACGAGCGCCTCCCCCCGACGGATCCGCGCAGCGATGGCGTCGTAGTTGCGGGTGAAGTCGGGGCTGTAGCCCTTGCCGACATAGGTCAGCATGCAGAGGAGATGATGCGGTCGCAGGCGGATGGTCATCGTTCGGCCGCTCCCCTCGGCACCGCTTCACGGGAAAGCGCCCGTTACCGAAGGCTCCTTACAAAAAAACCGCCTGCAGCGAAAGCTGCAAGCGGTCTCGATGGTCCAGATGTCGACCTTGCGGCCGGATCTGTCGATCAGAACTTCACGCCCATACCAACCTTGACGCTGTGTTCGTCGTAACCGGAGGAGAAGTTGCTGCCGGGAACGTCGAAGTTTTCCTTGCCGTAGTCGGTGTAGCGGTATTCGACGCGCGCCGTGACGTTGTCGGTGACGAAAGCTTCGGCACCGGCACCGGCCGTCCAGCCGATCGCGGTCTTCTTGTCAGAGCCGCCCAGCTGGTTTGCCTTGATGCTGGAAGCCGCCACACCGGCCGTGCCGTAGAGGAGGACCGGGTTCAGGTCGTAGCCGACGCGGCCGCGGATCGAGCCGTTGACGCCCTGTTCCATGCTGCGGCCCGGACGGCTCGTGTCGTTGTCGCCGTAGTTGACGTCAGCTTCAGCACCGTAGACGATCGGGCCGTTCTGCATGTTGTAGCCGCCGTAGAGACCGCCGCCGAAGCCGGCCGCGCTGCGGTCGCCCGTGCCGTTGAACTTGCCGTGGCCCCAGTTGGCGGTACCACCGACATAAGCGCCTGCCCAGTTCTTGACAGCGGGCGCCGTGTAGTCGGCAGCCGGTGCTGCGGGGACTTCATCGATCGCGTCCGCTGCGTTGACAGCCGAGAAAGCGATGAGGGACATGGCGGACGCCATGAGAGTGGTGACGAGAGTACGCATACTAGATCTCCTTATCAGACCGGCGCTGGACCGATTTCCTGTGTCCGATGCGGCGCCGGTAAATTCGTTCAACCCCGCTCGGTTGAGGTGAAATTGATGTCCAAATGCGGAATTCCAAGAGCCGAATTGTGAAATGATTGAGGCAACGGCATGGCTGAAAAACGATGTTGTTTCAATGCAACAGGGTTTTGATTAACCATGCCGGCAATATACTGCCGAGACTACTTTGTTCCGTGCATTTTCATCGAATTCGCCCTTTTTCGTTCACCCGGGATTAACGAATGATCCGGCGGTTTCGGCGTGCGTAAGCTGTTCTTTTATGATCTGGCATGCGTGCCGGTAAGAATCGTGGGGGACAGACGCGGGTGAGACATGTGTTGAAAACGGCACTGGTGACGGGCGGTGCAAAGCGGATCGGCCGCGCGATCGTCGAGGATCTGGCCCGGAACGGCTTTGCCGTCGCCATCCACGCGAACGGATCGCTCGACGAGGCGCGCGCCCTCTCCGCAAGCCTTGCAGCAGAGGGTGCGACCACGGTCGTCGTGCAGGCGGATCTCGCGGACGCCTCGGCCCTCGGCCGTCTGGTAAACGATGCCGCCGCGGTCATCGGTCCGCTCGGTCTCCTCGTCAACAATGCCTCCGTCTTTGCCAAGGACAGTCTGGAGACCTTCGACGAGAAGGTCTGGGACCGACATTTCGCGCTGCACGTCAAGGCGCCGTCGGTTCTCGCCGGCCATTTCGCCGCCCAGCTGCCGGCGGATGCGTCGGGGCTCATCGTCAACATGATCGACCAGCGCGTCTGGTCTCCCAACCCGCGATTTTATTCCTATATGTTGTCGAAGTCGGCGCTCTTGACGGCGACGGTAACGATGGCGCAATCGCTGGCGCCCGCCATTCGCGTCAACGGGATCGGGCCCGGCCCGACCCTGCCGAACGAGCGGCAGAACGAGGCCGATTTTCGGGCGCAGGTCGACGCGGTGATGCTGAAGGTCGGCCCTGCACTGGAAGATTTCGGCCGCACCATCCGGTATATGTTCGACACGCCGTCGATGACCGGACAGATGATTGCGCTGGACGGCGGCCAGCATCTGGCGTGGCAGACGCCGGATCAAATGGAGATCATGGAATGAACGGACGGACGCCGCAGGATGGCGGCATCTTGTACGACGAGAATGCCAACGACGATGACGAGGATGCGATCGAGACGGTCGAGGCGCCCTCGCCCGTCGGCGATATCGACTGGGCTGAAACATCCGCCGTGCCGGACGGGCTGCGCGGCGCGGAGCTGATCCAGGCTTTCGTCAAGCTTCTGCCCAACAGTCCCGGCGTCTACCGCATGTTCAACGAGGCCGGCGACGTGCTGTATGTCGGCAAGGCGCGCAGCCTGAAGAAGCGCGTCAGCAACTACGCGCAGGGACGCGGGCACTCCAACCGCATTTCCCAGATGATCCGCCAGACGGCGAACATGGAGTTCGTGACGACGCGCACCGAGATCGAGGCGCTGTTGCTCGAAGCCAATCTGATCAAGCGGCTGCGGCCGCGCTACAATGTCCTCCTGCGGGACGACAAGTCGTTTCCCTATATTCTCGTGACGGGGGACAGCCGCGCACCTGCGCTCTACAAGCATCGGGGCGCGCGCAGCCGGAAAGGCCAATATTTCGGCCCCTTCGCCTCGGCCGGCGCGGTGGGTCGCACGATCAATTCGCTGCAGCGCGCCTTTCTCCTGCGCACCTGTACCGACAGCGTCTTCGAGAGCCGGACGCGGCCCTGCCTGCTGCACCAGATCAAGCGCTGTTCGGGCCCCTGCACCCGCGAGGTCAGCGACGAGGACTATTCGGAGCTTGTTGCCGAAGCGAAGGACTTCCTGTCCGGCAAGAGCCAGGCGGTCAAGGCGACCATCGCCGCGGCCATGAGCGCGGCCTCCGACAATCTCGATTTCGAACGCGCCGCGCTCTATCGCGACCGGCTGGCGGCGCTGTCCCATGTCCAGAGCCACCAGGGCATCAACCCCTCGGGCGTCGACGAAGCGGACGTGTTTGCGATCCACCATGAAGGCGGCGTCTCCTGCATCCAGGTGTTCTTCTTCCGCACCGGGCAAAACTGGGGCAACCGCGCCTATTTCCCCAAGGCCGACCCGTCGCTGGCCCCCGCCGAGGTGCTGGCGGCCTTCCTGGCGCAGTTCTACGACGACAAGCCGTGTCCGAAGCAGATCCTTTTGTGCGAAACCGTGGCCGAACAGGACCTGCTCGGACTGGCGCTCTCGGAAAAATCCGGATTCAAGGTCACCATTCTTGCGCCGCAGCGGGGCGAGAAGAAAGATCTGGTCGATCACGCCATGACCAATGCGCGCGAGGCCCATGGCCGCAAGCTCGCGGAAACCGCCTCGCAGGGTCGGCTGCTCGACGGTTTCATGCAGACCTTCAAGCTGGACCGCGTGCCGCGACGCATCGAGATCTACGACAATTCGCACATCATGGGCACCAATGCGGTCGGCGGCATGGTGGTGGCAGGGCCCGAGGGCTTCGTGAAAAGCCAGTATCGCAAGTTCAACATCAAATCGACCGACATCACCCCCGGCGACGACTTCGGCATGATGCGCGAGGTGATGACACGCCGCTTCAGCCGGCTGCTGAAGGAGGAAGGCAAGCCGGACCGGAGCGTCGAGCCGGGCGAGGATGCCGGCTTTCCGGCGTGGCCGGACGTGATCCTGATCGACGGTGGACAGGGGCAGATGACGGCCGTTCGCGCCATCCTGAAGGAGCTCGACATCGAGGACTGCGTGATCGCGATCGGCGTCGCCAAGGGTGTTGACCGCGAAGCGGGTCGCGAGCGGTTCTTCCCGCCGGTGCGCACAGAGGGTGGGCTGACGGTCGGCCGCGACGGCTTCACCCTGCCGCCGCGCGATCCCGTGCTCTATTTCATCCAGCGGCTGCGGGACGAGGCGCACCGCTTTGCCATCGGCAGCCACCGGGCGCGGCGCAAGCGCGAAATGGTGAAGAACCCGCTCGACGAGATTGCCGGCATCGGCCCGACGCGCAAGCGCGCGCTGCTCCACCATTTCGGAACCGCCAAGGCCGTCTCCCGCGCCGGCATCAACGACCTCGTGGCCGTCGAAGGCATTTCGGAGGCCGTGGCAAAGCTTGTCTACGACCACTTCCACGAGGATGGCGCGACGGCATCGCGGAGCTAAAGCGCGTTGCGTGAGAAGGATTCACGCAACGCGCTCCAAGGTCTTGTTGTGATGCACGTCGTTTCCCGAAGCCGCTGCACACTTTCGGGCGACATGCACTAAGGCCTTGGAGACCGCGGGCCCACGGCATTGCTCCGGCTGGGCGGTCGCCCCCCGACGCGTCTTGCTAACCGTCGCTTCCGGCGGTTTCGAGGTCAGCACCCACGTCGTCGCCGTCCTCTTTGGCGGCATGGAAGCGGGCCTCGAATTCGCGACGCAGCGTGCGTCGAATATCGGCGGCGTTCTGACGGCGTCGAGCGGCGGCATTGCGAGGGACCAGCGAGGGGACGGCGGCCGGACGGCCATCCTCGTCCACCGCGACCATGGTGAAGTAGCAGGAATTGGTGTGCCGTCTGACACCGGAGCGGATATCCTCCGCCTCCACGCGAATGCCGACCTCCATGGAGGTTCGGCCCGTCTGGTTGACGGAGGCGCGGAAGGTGACGAGTTCCCCGACGAGGATCGGCTGGCGAAACACGACCTGATCGACCGACAGCGTGACGGCATAGCGCTGCGAATAGCGCGAGGCGCAGGAGAAGGCGACACGATCGAGCAGGTTGAGCAAGGCGCCGCCATGAACCTTGCCGGAGAAGTTGGCCATGTCGGGCGTCATCAGCACGACCATTTCCAGCTCACCCTTCTCATGCGTCTCCTGCGTCTCGTCCATGGCGCGTCCTGTCCCGGCTGGCTTCTCTCACCGGTGACACTACAGCGCCCGCCGTCTTCCGCAACACGTCGTCTGCCCTAGGCCGTCCTTGCCGTGCGACGCCTTTTCGGGGGAAAGGTCGCAGATCAGGGTGGGCATGTCGCGGCGGTTCACGGCCCGTTCAGAAGAATTCCGCCACAATTGCCGCTCAATCATCAAAAACCGGTTGACCTCCGGGTCACGACGTCTTTCATCCCGCCTGTACGAATTGCGTACGAAGTCCAGAGACCGAGTTGACATGCGAACCGTGCCCGTCGCCTACAATATCCCCAATCTTCTGACATACGGGCGCATCCTCGCGGTTCCGCTGATCGTTCTCTGCTTCTTCATCGAGGGCAAGCTGCAAAGCTCCGATATCGCCCGCTGGACCGCGCTCGGCCTGTTCGCGGTGGCTTCGATCACCGACTTCTTCGACGGCTATCTCGCCCGCATCTGGAAGCAGACCTCCAATATCGGTCGCATGCTCGATCCGATCGCCGACAAGCTGCTGGTCGCCTCCGTCTTGCTGCTTGTTGCCGCCGACGGCACGATCGCCGGCTGGTCGATCTGGGCCGCGATCATCATTCTCTGCCGCGAGATCCTCGTTTCGGGCCTGCGCGAATATCTGGCGGCGCTGAAAGTCAGCGTTCCCGTGACGCGGATTGCCAAGTGGAAGACAACGATCCAGATGGTGGCGATCGCCTTTCTGCTCGCAGGTCCCGCGGGCGACAAGGTTCTGCCCTACACCACGGAAATGGGCATCGCCCTCCTGTGGATCGCCGCCGCCATCACGCTTTACACCGGCTACGACTATTTCCGCGCCGGGCTGAAGCATCTGGTGGACGAATGAGAGAGGTCCGGCTCGTCTATTTTGCCTGGGTGCGCGAGCGCATCGGCCTGAGTGACGAAATCGTGTCCCTGCCCGAGGCGGTCGTGACGGCGGGCGATCTGATCAAGTGGCTCAAAGGTCGCGGCGAGGACTATGCCGCAGCGCTGGAGCACGAAAACGTCATTCGCGTCGCCGTCGATCAGGACCATGTGGAGCATGACGAACCGCTCGGATCGGCGCGCGAGATCGCGCTGTTTCCGCCGATGACCGGCGGCTGACGGCATGGCCCCGGCGCCTTCCCCCCTGACGGCACGTGCGAGCATCACCGTTCGCGTGCAGCCTGGCGACTTCGATACCGCTGCCGAAATCGATGCGCTCTCGGCCGGCCGCACGGATATCGGCGCGGTCGTGACTTTTTCGGGGCTCTGCCGCGAGGAAAAGGGCCAGCTGGCCGCCCTCGAGCTCGAGCACTACCCCGGCATGGCCGAGGCCGAAATCCGGCGGATCTGCGAGACGGCCGTCGCGCGTTTCGACCTGCAGGGCGCAACCGCCATCCACCGATTCGGCCGGATCGCGCCGGGTGACCGCATCGTGCTCGTGATCGTGGCCTCCACCCACCGCCAGGCCGCCTTCGATGGCGCCTCGTTCATCATGGACTACCTGAAAACGGCAGCGCCCTTCTGGAAGAAGGAGCATCTGAAGGACGGCACGGCCCGCGGCTGGGTTTCGGCGAAGGATACCGACGACACCGCCCGCGACCGCTGGTCCTGACGACTGCCTGCCCGGCGGTCAGGGGACCGGCTGCTCACGGCGGCCGACGACGACGATGAAGACCAGCAGGGCAAAGACGAAGGGGTCGCGCCAGGCCAGAGGCCCGAATGCGCTCCAGAGCGTTTCGGCCAGCCCGAGCAGCGCGGCGCCGGCCGCCGCGCCCAGCGGATGCCAGGCACCGCCGATGCCGGCGATCATCACCACCTTCAGGCCGAACACCATGCCCGCACCGAAATCCATGTTGCCGTAGTAGGACGTGGCGAGAATGCCGCTGAGGCCTGCGACAAGGCTGGCGACGACATAGGACCAGAGGAAGACGCGACGGGCATCGATGCCGCAGAGCTCGGCCGCGCGCGGATCGTCGTTGACGGCGCGCCAGTACCGGCCGAAGCGCCCGAAATGCAGAACGGCCGCGCCGAGGCCGACGATCGCCAGCATGAGCGCGGTGTTGCCGAGCTGGATCACCGTGAGATCGACACTGGATGTCCCGTCCGTCCAGAGCGTGACCGGCGTGTTGAGAAACGGCGGCAGCCAAAGGCTGCGCGTCTTTGCGGCGAGCCGTGCCATCTCCATCAGCGCGATCGACACGCCCAGACCGGCCACGATCAGCGCGTTTTGCGATGCGCGCAGCAGCGGCAGGAGAACGAAGCGTCCGACAAGGAGGCCCGCGCCGGCGGTGTAGGCCAGCGAAGCGGCTGCCCCGAGGGCAAGACAGGCCGGTAGCACCAGCCAGAGACGGTTCCAGCCGACATCGGCAAAGAGCACGTAAACCTGGCCCGCAAAGGCGAAGAGCGCGCCGTAGACAAGGTCCACGCGCTTGGTGACGCCAAAGGCGATCGCGTAGCCGAAGGCAAGGACGGCATAGAGGGCAGCGACCGGCAGGGCATTGGCAAGCTGTTGCAGCGGGTACATGCGAGGCCCTCCATCCGGAAAAATATAACTGGTGAAACGCATTTTACCAGTTATATTTAGACATGGCATTTACCTGGACCCCGCATCGCTTTTCCGGCGGCCTGCTCGCGCTCGACGTCGCCAACAGCGTCATTCTGCGCGCGGTTCCCGAGCGCTCGATCGACCGGTTCGCCGAGCCGGAGGCGCTTGCATCGTTTGCGGCCGCAGCGGCACTGTTCTGTGCCGAGCCCCTGCCCGGAGGCGCCTCGATGCCGGAGGCCTCGACCCCCTGTCCTCTGGTGCCGCCGGCTGCGGCAGACCGGGCCGCGTTCTTCGCCTTGCGGGAAGCGATCGACCGGTATTTTCGCGCACGCGCCGAGGGCGTGGACGACACGCGCCTGCTGGCCGACCTTCTCGACGCGGCATCGCAGGCGCTGCGGAGGTCGCGGACGACGTCATCGGATAAGGGCGACCTCGCAGCTTCGACGGCACGCTCCGCCCTTCGGCTCGCCGCACGGTCGGATGACGGCCGGCTGAAGATCTGCGCAAATTGCGGCTGGCTGTTTTTCGACCGGAGCAAGAACCGGAGCCGGACCTGGTGCGACATGACGGTCTGCGGCAACCGTCGCAAGGCCAGCCGGCACTATCGCCGGGGGAAGGACGACGGCAAGATGGAAGGTAGGGAGGAAGGCCGGGAGGAAGATAGGGACGGAGGTACGGCCGAATGATGCGACCCGGCGTCATTCTCGGCATGATCGGCGCTCTCTCGATGGCTGGATGCCAGCGCGAGACCGGGCCGGGACCGACAGAGGTGTCCGGACGCCTCTTCGTCTTCAACTACCGCATCGCCCAGGCACACTACATGATCACGCTTCGTCGCACGGCCCCCCTGCCCGATCCGGCGGTGGCCGTCACCACGTTCGAGGATCCGCGCGGTGGGGAACCGCTGGTGACACGCACGAAGATCTTTCCGTTCTGGGACACCATCGTGCTGGAAAGCCCGCCGATCCACTGCGTCAGGAAGGACCGCTCCTATAGGGTCGGCATCCGTATCCTCGATGGTGCGGACAGGCTGGTGCAGGCGATCGAGACCACGGCGGTGTCGACCGTCGACCAGACCGTGCTGACGGCCAAGCCGCTCGTCGTCGGGCCGGGCTATGCCGTCAACCCGGACATTCTGCGGGCGGACGGCAGCGTGGATTACGCGCCGGAAACAGGTTGTCCGGCCTGAGCGCCCGATCGGCTCATGCCTGTCGCCCGAACGTGTGCAGCGGGTTCGGGAAACGACATGCATCACAACAAGAATTTAAAGCGCGGTGCGGGAATCCTTTTTCACGCAACGCGCTTCAGGAGACCGTGGCACAGCAACGAAAGCCCATAGAAAAGGCCGGGGCGTTTCCACCCCGGCCTTTTCTCATTCCGTTCGTTCACCCGATCGCTCGGGGCTGGATCAGCCGACGATTTCGGTGGTCGAGAACCAGTACTTGATCTCTTCGGCAGCGGTTTCCGGAGCGTCCGAGCCGTGAACCGAGTTTTCGCCGATCGACAGGGCGTGCGTCTTGCGGATCGTGCCTTCGTCGGCATTGGCCGGGTTGGTCGCGCCCATGATTTCGCGGTTCTTCAGGATGGCGTTTTCGCCTTCGAGAACCTGAACGATGGTCGGGCCGGAGGTCATGCCCTGAACCAGCTCGCCGAAGAAGGGACGATCCTTGTGGACGGCGTAGAAGCCTTCGGCTTCGCGCTGGCTCATCCAGACGCGCTTGGAAGCAACGACGCGCAGGCCGGCGTCTTCGATCATCTTGGTGATCGCGCCGGTCAGGTTGCGCTTCGTTGCGTCCGGCTTGATCATCGAAAAGGTGCGTTCAATCGCCATGGTGTCAAATCCCTAGGAGTTGCGTTCGTTTGGACGGTTCCTTACCGAGACGCCGCGCGCAAGACAAGGGGAATGCGCCGCACGGCCGATCTGAAAAAGCGGCAATGGCGGGATCACGCGCCCTCGGCCGTCCCGGCAGCAGGCATCCCGCGGCCGAGACCGTCGTGAAGATCGAGGCAGCGCTCGAACCAGTCGGCGACCGCGTCGGGAGGATCGAGCAGCGGTTGAGGCGAGATGATCCGGGCCCATTGCAGGGCGCCGAAGACGATGTAGTCCGCAAAGAGCGGTGTGTCTCCGCCGATGAACGGCTGCTTCTTGAGCAGGGAACGCAGCGGCATGAGCTTGTCGGCGAAGGCGGATCGCTCTGCCGGCCCTGCGGCCGCGACCTCTTCGAGCGTCTTTCCGAAAGCTGCTTCCCGGCTCGTGCGGAAATAGGTGCGATCCCGGGGGGCCAGACGGTCATGGACGTCGAGAAGGATAATGCGGATGATGGCCGGATGCAGGACCGTCTGCGAAAAGGCCTCGACGAACCGCGCGGTTGCGCGTCCGCCGTCTCCACCAAAGAGCGTTGCCCGATCGGGATAGGCCGCGTCCAGATGCTGGGCGATCGCGAAACTGTCGACGACCGCGTGATCGCCGTCGACGAGATACGGCACCGTCTTCGTCGCGCCGCCCTCCACCTCGGGAATTTCCGTGAAGGCGAGCGGCACGACGCGACAATCGAGGCCCTTGTGTGCCAGGGCCATCTCGACCTTCCAGACATGCGGCGAAAACCGCCTGGCCCGGTCTTCGCCGCAAAGCCCGTAGAGCAGTCTCGTCATCGCAGGTCTCCGTATCCGGTGTCGCGCTTATCTGAACGCGGCACGCGGGGGAAAGCAAATCAGCAAATTTCATGCATCCCATCATCCCCATCGATCGCCCGGGAGAATAGGATACCGGTACCGCCGTCTTCGGAGCTCCCATGATCGACCATTTCCGCATGTTTGCCGCCTATAACAGCTGGGCCAACCAGCGCATCTACGCCGCAGCGGCTGCGCTCGGCGACGAGGACCGCCGCAGGCAGACCGGCGCTGCCTTCGGCAGCCTGCACGGAACGCTGAACCATCTTCTGGCCACCGACCGGATCTGGATGAAACGGTTTACCGGAGAGGGCGAGGCACCGACCACGCTCGACGCCATCCTGTTTGAGGATTTCGAGGACCTGACCGTCGCGCGCGTGGCGGAAGACCGGAGAATTGCCGGCTGGATCGACGGCCTGACCGCACAGGCGCTCGACGGCGTCTTCACCTATACGCCGATCAGCATTCCAGAGCCGATCAGCCAGCCGCTCTCGCCGTGCCTCGCCCATCTCTTCAACCATCAGACGCATCACCGAGGCCAGTGCCACATGATCCTGACGAGCCTTGGGCAGCCGAGCGTCGTGCTGGACCTCGTCTTCTTCCTGCGCAGCCGCAAGGCCTGATGCGTCAGAGCGTATAGATATGGAGCTGGGTGCGGCGGGCGTCGTCGACATCGAGAATGCGGTCGGCCGCGCGACCCGGCACCGTGAAACTGTTGCTGACGAAGAGCGTGCCCGGGCGCATCTCCGCCCGCGCCTTCTCGAACAGCCGCGCCATCGGCACGGGCGAGAGAAAGCAGTAGACCAAGTCATAGGCACCGAGATCCGCGTCCCACAGGCTGCGATAGACGATACGGGCGTTGACAAGGCGACTGAAGGCGATGCGCAGCTTGGATGCGGCGACCACCAGCGGCGCGGTTTCCAAGCCGCTCACCTCGACTTCCGGATGGGCGTGGGCAAGGAAGGTGACGACCCCGCCCATGCCGCTGCCGAGATCGACCACGCGCTTTGCCTGCGCGGCGGCCACGAGGTCGGACAGCGCCTGCCAGGTCCGCCGGTTGGTGAGATAAAGCGGCACCTGCTCGGACGCGCTGTTCCAGTAGACAAGCGCGCAGAGCACGAAGGCTGCAAGATAGGCCCAGGCCGGTATCGCATCGCCGTAGACCACGGCGACTGGCAACAGGAACTGAACCACAAGCCAGATGGGCGGCATCCGCAGCAGACGCCCGAGGGCGGCGGCCGCTGCACCCTGCCCGAGAAGGACCGGCAGCGTACCCGGCGTGATGAAGCGCGACAGCGACAGGACAGCCGCGAGGACCAGCGCCTGGCAGCCGAGAACCTTAATCCAGGGGACGATCTGGTTGCGCAGGACGCGCATGGCGAAGCTCCTTGTCATCACGGTTGGCACATTCTTGCGCGCGACGCCGATCCCGCGCCTGATTCGCAGGCGATCGTGTTCATTCGGCAGCTATCGCAGGTTCTCCGGTCCCGGCGAAGGGAGACGTGCCGGATTCGTGTGGCACCGTGCCCGCAGAGCGCCGGCATCGTCAACGGGCCGCCATTGTCGGTTTCGAAAAAACATCCAGTGGTTGAACCTTGATTAAGTATTTTTGAATGTTTTAATCTATATGTCTGGCGGCAACAGCGGACGCGGGATAGGCATGGCGATGAAGGAACGGGTAAGGCACAACGGCATGACGGTACGGTTGGACCGATCTGGTCCCGAGCCTGAAACCGGCATGGTCCAGCGCATTGCGCAGGCCATGGCGCAACGGGGCGTCCAGCCTCTGCCGCGCAATTACGAGCTGTTTTACGCGGCGCTTTCCGGAGGCCCGTCGAACCTCGGCAGCGATCTTGCCGCCTTGGGCAAGGCGCCCTCGCAAACGGCGCTCGATGCGATCGGCCTCAGGCGCAAGTTGCCGGGTCATCTGGGCCAGGAGCTCTGCACGGCCCAGCAGGGGATCGTGACGGCCATCCAGACCATGTCGTCGGCGCTTTTGCGGGAAACCCGGCCGATGGCGGATGCGCTCGACACACTCGACGCTTTTCTGCAGAGGCTCGACGCGGACCCGGTGATGTCGATGTCGGATTTTGCCGAGGATGCGCGGGCGCTCCGACAGACGCTGTCCCAGCTCCGCGTCTGCGAAAAGCGCCTGGCGGACACCGTGCGGATGACGACGGCCACGCTCGGCGATGCGCAGACACAGATTGCGGCCGACCAGCGCGCCGTGCTGCGCGACGGGTTGTCGGGCCTGCCGAACGGCGCGGCCCTCTCGATGACGATCGCCGCTTTGTTCGACGAGGACGTGACGGCGAAGCCGGCCGCGTTGATTCTCGTCAGCGTGGAGCAGCTGCGCGCCCTCGCGGAACGGTACGGACCGGAGGTCGGCGCGAAGGCCGTCAAGAAATGTGCCGCCATTTTCCGCAAGTCGGTGAAGAAAAGCGATGTCGTGGCCCGTATCGGTTACGACGCGTTCGGCTTCCTGCTGCTCGACGTCAGCGAACAGAACGCGCAAGCCATCGCGACGCGGATCCGCGATGCCGTGCAGTCGCTCCAGATCCGTCTCCCCAGCCGCGATTTCGCCGCCCAGTCCCTGTCGCTGTCGGCCGGCATCGCG
The DNA here is from genome assembly GCF_001424325.1 of Rhizobium sp. Leaf341. Classification (NCBI taxonomy): domain Bacteria; kingdom Pseudomonadati; phylum Pseudomonadota; class Alphaproteobacteria; order Hyphomicrobiales; family Rhizobiaceae; genus Rhizobium; species Rhizobium sp. Leaf341. Next base: position 107,375 of record NZ_LMPE01000010.1, on the reverse strand, counting down.
ACGACCGCCACCGTCAGCGGCCCGCGGGATCTCATGCGTCACGCGGAGATGGCCCTGACGATGGTTCGGGCAGACGGACGCCAGGGCATCCTGCGCTGCACGCCGATGATGTGCGCGCAAATGGCCGAGCTGCAGGAGGCGTGAGGGCGACACGCCGGAACACGCGGCTCCGCTTGCCTTCCGGCCTCACATCGGCCAAAACGCCGGCATGATTACGATATCCAATCTCTCGGCCCGCATCGCCGGACGCCTTCTGATCGACCACGCCAACATCTCGCTGCCGGAAGGCACCAAGGCCGGCCTCGTCGGGCGCAACGGCGCGGGAAAATCGACGCTGTTCCGCATTCTCACCGGGCAGATGGAAAGCGAGAGCGGATCCATTTCCATTCCGAAGAACGCCCGCATGGGTCAGGTCGCGCAGGAGGCGCCGGGCACGGAAGAGCCCCTGATCGAGATCGTGCTCAAGGCCGACAAGGAGCGCGAGGCGCTGCTGGCCGAAGCCGAGACGGCCACCGACCCGCACCGGATTGCCGATATCCAGATGCGTCTGGCCGATATCCAGTCGCATTCTGCCGAGGCGCGCGCCGCGTCGATCCTCGCCGGCCTCGGCTTCGACCACGAGGCGCAGTTGCGCCCGGCCTCGTCCTTTTCGGGCGGGTGGCGCATGCGCGTGGCGCTGGCAGCCATCCTGTTTTCGGAGCCGGACCTTCTGCTTCTCGACGAGCCGACCAACTATCTCGACCTTGAAGGCACGCTGTGGCTGGAGGACTATATCCGCCGCTACCCCCACACCGTCATCATCATCAGCCACGACCGCGACCTGCTGAACACCGCCGTCAATGCCATCATCCATCTCGACCAGCAGAAGCTCACCTTCTATCGCGGCTCCTACGACCAGTTCGAGCGTCAGCGCGCCGAGGCGAACGAGTTGCAGGCCAAGGCCAAGGTAAAGAACGACGCGGCGCGCAAACACCTGCAGTCTTTCATCGATCGCTTCAAGGCAAAGGCGACCAAGGCGCGCCAGGCGCAGAGCCGCGTCAAGGCGCTGGAGCGCATGGGCACCGTCGCCTCCGTCATCGAGGACCATGTCCAGCCGATCACCTTCCCGGTCCCCGAGAAGCAGCCGGCCTCGCCGATCATCCAGCTGCAGAACGCGTCCGTGGGCTATACGCCCGGCAAGCCGATCCTGAAGAACATCACGCTGCGGATCGACAACGACGACCGCATCGCGCTGCTCGGTTCGAACGGCAACGGCAAGTCGACCTTTGCGAAGTTCGTCTCGGGACGGCTCGATGCGGATGGCGGCGACATCAGGCTGGCGCCGAATCTCAAGATCGGCTTCTTCGCCCAGCACCAGATGGACGATCTCGTGCCGGCGGATTCGCCCGTCGAACATGTCCGCCGTCTGATGCCCGGCATTCCCGAGGCCAAGGTCCGCGCCCGCGTGGCGCAGATGGGCCTTGCCACCGAGAAGATGTCGACGGCGGCCAAGGATCTGTCCGGCGGCGAGAAGGCGCGCCTGCTCATGGGCCTTGCGGCCTTCCACCATCCCAACCTGCTGATCCTCGACGAGCCGACGAACCATCTCGACATCGACAGCCGGCGCGCGCTGATCGAAGCGCTCAACGACTATGACGGCGCCGTCATCCTGATCTCGCACGACCGGCACCTGATCGAGGCGACCGTCGACCGGTTGTGGCTGGTCAACAATGGCACGGTGTCCAACTTCGACGGGGACATGGAGGAATATCGCAGCCTCATCGTCTCTTCGGGCAAAAAAAAAGACGAAAAACCTGAGGTGATCGAGGACGCGACGTCGAAGGCTGACCAGCGCAAGGCGAATGCCGAGAAGCGGGCCGCGCTTGCGCCCCTGCGCAAGAAGATCAACGATCTCGAGTCCTTGACGGCAAAGCTTGAGAAGCAGATTCAAGCGCTTGATGCAGAGCTTGCGGATCCCGTGCTCTACGAGGAGTTCCCCGCCAAGGCTGCCGAGAAGGTGAAGCAGCGCGGCGAGACGGCGGCGAAGCTCGGCAGCGCCGAAGAGCAGTGGCTGGAGCTGTCCTCGCAATATGAAGAGGCGATGGCCGGCTGACGATCCGCCCCTCCCCTTTATCCCCTGAGACCGGATCCAACGGAAAGGCAGACGCCATGCACCTTTACCTCGAGACCGACGACGATGCCCGCACGCGCGACTTCGTGGCGCAGGAAAATGCCCGCTCGGACGCTGCACTGAGAACCGAGGCCTTTGCCGCGGATGCCGCAGCCTTCAAGGCCATGATGGAACGGGAAGACCGGCTGATCCACTTCGCGCGGCGCGGCGACTGGCTGACGACGTTTCGCAAAACGGCCGGCCATCCGATGGGCGTGTGGCAGAGGCTGCCGGCCGACCAGGCGCCGGTGCCGGAGGCCCCCTGGGAGACGATGTTCGATCTCGACGCCTACAACGCCGCTGAAGGCCGGACATGGATCTGGCGCGGTGCCGTCACCTGTCCCTGGGACCCTTCACGCGTGCTCCTGTCGCTGTCGGACGGCGGGTCGGATCTGCGCGTCTTCCGCGAGTTCGATTGCACGCGCTTCACCTTCGTCGAAGACGGCTTCTCGACACCGCTTGCAAGGTCGCATGCCACCTGGGAGAGCCTCGACCACATCCTCTATTTCGGTTCGATCGACCGGGCGTCCTCCACGCAGTCGAGCTGGCCGCGGGTCGGCCGGCGCATCGCGCGGGGGCAGGACGTCGCTGCGGCCGTGCCCGTCTTTGCCGCCGACGACAACGACGTCACCGGCTACGCGACGGTCTACGGTCCGCAGATGGCCGGTCTGTCCGGAAACGACCGGCTGTCGATCTTCACGGCGGTCCACACGATCGGCACGGCCAGCCATGTCGTCTCCCGGAACGCCGGACCGCCGGTGCCGCTCGACATCCCGCGCGAGAGCGATGCCAGCTTCAACCATCAGTTCTGCCTATGGCGGGCAAAGAAGGACGAGCGCGTTCCGAGCGGCGCCCTGGTCCTGCAGGCCTTGCCGGTCGATATGGGCGGCGACCATCCGCCGGCCGCGCCGCGCGTATTGTTTACCCCATCCGGCCGCCGGTTCTGCACCAATTTTATGCTCCTGCGCGACTGGTGCGTCTTCACCGTCGCCGACAACATGACGCCGCGGCTGTTCCTGCTCGACCTGCGCCACGCGGGTGCCGAGCCCGTCGCGTTCCCGTTGCCGGACGGGTTGGAAACCCTGTCCTATCATCCGCTTTACTCGGACCTGCATCTCGGCGACGACACGCTGATCGTGTCCGGCCAGGGCTTCCTGCAGCCGCCGACGCTCTACCGGCTCGACCTGTCCGACCGGTCCAAACCCTTCTCGCTTCAGCCCGTTGCAGCGTCACCCGCCTATTTCGATGCAAGCGGCATGGCGAGCCTTTTGCTCGAAGCGACATCCGAGGACGGAACCCAGGTGCCGTACCGGCTGGTGCTGCCCGCAACGTTCGAAATGGGCGCGCTCCCCGTGCTGCTCTACGGCTATGGCGGTTTCGAGGTGCCGTTGCAGCCTGGCTATTCCGGCATCATCGGACACTGGCTCGAACAGGGTGGCGCCTACGTGCAGGCCTATATTCGGGGCGGCGGCGAATTCGGCGCCGACTGGCACCGCGCGGCCAAGCGCGACGGCCGGCACCGGGCCTTTGCGGACTTTGCCGCGATCGCCCGCGACCTCGTCGCCCGAGGCTACACGAAACCGCGGCATATCGCCTGCAATGGCGGCAGCAATGGCGGGCTTCTGACCGGCGTCATGCTGACGCGCTACCCCGCGTGCTTCGGTGCCGTCTGGTGCCAGGTTCCCGTGCTCGACATGCTGCGCTTCCACACCTTCCCGGCCGGACGCGCCTGGATGGACGAATATGGCGATCCCGACGTGGCGCAGGATCGGGAAACGATGCTCGCCTATTCGCCCCTGCAGGCGGCGCGTCCGTCGTCGGAGGTCGCCTATCCCCCGATCTATATCGAGAGTTCGAGCAATGACGACCGGGTGCACCCCTCGCACGCCCGGCGCTTTGCCGCCCGGCTGCGCGAGCTCGGCCATGCCCCCCTGTTCCACGAGTTCACCTCGGGCGGCCATGGCGGCGAAGGCGACACATCGGCTTCCGCCGCGCGGATCGCGACGGGCTACAGCTTCCTCCGCCAGACGATCATGGCGCCGGAGGCCTGAGGCCTATCCGAGCTCGAAGGTCGTGATGCCGAAGATGCGGGCCAGGGGCAGGTCGGGAACATCGCCCCGATACATCCGGGCCGTCTCGAACACGGGCTTGAGATTGTAGCGATCGCACAGCGCCTTTGCCGCCGCGTTCGGCTCGGGAATATCGAGGAAGATCTGACCGTCGCCCCCCATGTCGAGGCCGGTCGCGACCAGCTTGCGAAAGAGCAGATCGGCTCCGGTCTCCGTATCGGCAAAGAGCGGGCCGATCTTCTGGCCCGAGCGGCAGGTGCGGATCGTGCCATACCCCTGGACCTCGGTGCCGCGCAGCAGCGCAAGGCTCTGGCGCGTCGGCTGGGCCTTCAACCACTGCCCGAGGAAGACGTCGCGGCGCGCGGGCGAGAACCGGGCGTCGTAATCGACGATCAGCGGCAGATGCACGGGCGAGATCTCGACCAGATCCGTGCCGGGCGGCGGCGTCACCCGGGGCGTTCCGCCATAGCGCATGTTGGCATGCGCATAGGCAAAGCCCGAGCGCTGATAGCTTGCCTGCTGGGCGACGACGCCGTCGAGACCGACGACGCGGGACCCTTGCGCGGACAGCGCGGCCTGCCACAGGGCATAGCCAAGCCCCTGGCCGCGGAAGTCGGGATGCGCCATGTAGAAACCGAGGAAGGCATAGTCGGCGCCAAACCGGACGACCGAGACCGCCGCCGCAAGTGCGCCGTCCTCCTCCGCCACCCAGAAGCCGTCCGGATCGGCCGCGTAAAACGCGGCGGCGTCGTCGAGACCGGGATTCCAGCCTTCGCGCGCGGCCCATTCGACGATCTGGTCGATCTCCGGGCGGGTGGCGGTGCGTATCGTCGGGGCCATGCGGTCTCCTCTGTCTCTTCCTGCAAGCGGTTTCGCGCCAGCGATGTCCGGCACGGGGTTTCCAGCCCGTGCTGGCCCATCCCGTCCGGCATCCGTTTCGGCCGGGCCATAGGCCGTCATCATTGAGCGACCGGAGCGCCTTGCCCGTCCCGGCCTTTCTGGTACAAAGCCGGACATAAGTCATACAATCTGGCGGAACACCATGAACCCCATCTCTATTGCTGTCGTCGGCGTTGGCAAGATCGCACGCGATCAGCATCTGCCATCCATTCACAACAATCCCGGATACCGGCTGGTTGCAGCCGCAAGCCGGCATGGCAGCGTCGATGGCGTCGAGAATTTCACCGCGATCGAGGACATGCTGGCGGCGATGCCGGAGATCGAGGCGGTTTCGCTCTGCATGCCGCCGCGGGTTCGTTTCGACGCGGCGCACAAGGCGCTGGACGCCGGGAAGCACGTGTTCCTCGAAAAGCCGCCGGGCGCGACGCTGAGCGAGGTCGCCATCCTCGAGGCGCTGGCGAAGGAAAAGAACGTCACCCTCTTTACCAGCTGGCATTCGCGGTTCGGGCCTGCGGTCGAGCCGGCCCGGGCGTTTCTCGCCGACAAGACCATTTCGCGCGTCGATATCGTCTGGAACGAGGACGTGCGGCGCTGGCATCCGAACCAGGACTGGATCTGGGAAGCCGGCGGCCTCGGCGTCTTCGATCCCGGCATCAATGCCCTGTCGATCATGACGCATATCCTGCCGATGCCGGTCTTCGTCACCCGGTCGACCCTGCAGATCCCCGAAAACCGCGATGCGCCGATCGCCGCGCAGATCGACTTCCAGAGCGCCTCCGGAATTCCCGTGACCGCCGACATGGACTGGCGTCGCCAGTCGAGCGACGACCGCTGGGACATTATCGTGGAGACCGATGCGGGAACGATGATTCTCGGCAATGGCGGTGCGCGGCTCTCGGTCGACGGCGTCATGCGCGCCGACGAGCAGGAGACGGAATATCCGACGCTCTACGCCCGCTTCCATGACCTCGTCCGGGCCGGCCGTTCCGAGGTTGACGTGGCACCGCTGCGGCATATCGCCGATATCTTCATGCTCGGCAGCCGCAAGACGGTCGAAGCATTTTACGATTGAGCTTGGGCAGCGCTGCGGTCCTGGCTGCCGTGCCGTCACGGCGGCGTTGCTGTCGGTCGAGGTTCGATGCGCCGGCCGCCCGGGCCTGTCCCAAGGTTCAGTCCGATACCCGGATATCGAAGACGGCATCACCCCGCAGCGTGTTGCTGACGGTGCAGATCTCTTCCGCCGCCATCGCCAGATGACGGCGCGTCTCCGCGTCCAGATCGCCGGAGACGGTGAAGACCACGTCGAAGCGGGCAATGCGGCTCGGCTCGCCCACTGTCTTTTCCCCCGTGACCGCCGCCTCGATCTGCGTGATCCGGCCGAGAATGCCCATGCGACTCGCGGCGATGCGGGCGCTGAGCACGAGACAGGCGGAGAGCGAGGCGTAGAGAAGATCGATCGGGTTGAAGCCGGGGTGCGACGCGCCGGTCACGATATCGAGCGTGCCGCCCGTAACGCTGGTCAGATGCGGAAAGCCGGTACGGCCGACGCCAGCCGTCACGCCCGTCGGGCGGGTGCGGGCCCGGATCGCGGACGGAGAACCCGGCGACGCGGCGTCGCCGTGCCTCGCTTCATCGGGCCTGTCTTTCTCCGTCACGCCTTCTTCTCCCACCGTCCCTCGCTGCTTTGCTGCCAGTAGGTCAGCGCATGGCCTTCCCCCTTCAGCCGCTTCCATTGTGCGCGGGCACCCTCGAGCTGCGGCTGATCGTAGCCGTCGAACATGAAGACGACGCGGTCATACGCGCCGAGATCGGGAGGAACAGCACCGTCCACCAGAAAGCGGACGGTCGAATTGTTGGCGTTTCCGGCGCCTGTCGTCAGCAGCACCGGCTGGTTTTCCGGTGACACGGCCGCGTGCGGGCCGTCGTCGGGAGCGTGCGGGAGGAAACTGTCCTCCCGCCAGGTCCACAGGTGTTCGTCCAGCCTGTCGCGCCGTTCCTCGTCCGCCGTCTGGACGACGACCCGCCAGCCGCGCTCGACACTTTTGTCGATCAACGGCGGAAGGGCATCCTCCAGCTTGGATTCGGTCAGGTGATAGAACAGGATGTCCGTCACGTCGGGTTCATGCCTTTCAAAGCGCGCCTCAGCTCTCGTAGTGGGCGCGCACCAGTTCGTTCAGCAGACGGACGCCGTAACCGGACGCCCAGGACTGATTGATCTCGTCGTTCGGCGAGCCCATCGCCGTGCCGGCGATATCGAGATGGGCCCAGGGCGTGTCCTTGACGAATCGCTTGAGGAACTGTGCCGCGGTGATCGACCCGCCGTAGCGTCCGCCGGTGTTCTTCATGTCGGCGAACTTGCTGTCGATCATCTTGTCGTATTCCGGCCCGAGCGGCATGCGCCAGACCCGCTCCTGCGTAGCAAGACCGGCCTGCGTGATCTCGGCGGCAAGCGCGTCGTCGTTGCAGAACAGGCCGGCATGATGGCTGCCGAGCGCAACCATGATGGCGCCCGTCAGCGTGGCGAGATTGATCATGAAGCGCGGCTGGAAGCGCTCGTTGCAGTACCAGAGCGCATCGCAGAGCACGAGCCGGCCTTCGGCATCCGTGTTGATGATCTCGATAGTCTGTCCTGACATCGAGGTGACGATGTCGCCCGGTCGCTGCGCGTTGCCGTCCGGCATGTTCTCGACCAGACCGATGATGCCGACGACGTTCGCCTTGGCCTTGCGGGCAGCCAGCACGTGCATCAGGCCGGTGACGGCCGCGGCACCGCCCATGTCGCCCTTCATGTCCTCCATGCCGGCGCCCGGCTTGATGGAGATGCCACCCGAATCGAACACGACGCCCTTGCCGATGAAGGCGACCGGCTTTTCCTTCTTCGCTCCGCCGTTCCAGCGCATGACGACGAGCCGCGGCGGACGCACGGATCCCTGCGCGACGCCCAGCAGGGCGCCCATGCCGAGTTCCTTCATCTCGCTCTCGCCGAGAATCTCGACCTCGACACCGAGGTCCTCGAGCGCCTTGGCCTTGGCGGCGAACTCGATCGGGCCGAGGGCATTCGGCGGCTCGTTCACGAGGTCGCGGGCGATGAACACGCCTTCCGACACGGCCTCGGACAGAGACAGGCCCTTCTTGGCCTCGGCTGCGATCGCGGTGATGATCGTCACCTTGGTGCGCTGCGGCGTCGGTTCCTCGTCCGGCTTCTTCGTCGTCTTGTAGCTGTCGAAACGATAGGCATTCAGCTCCATGCCGAGCGCGAAGTCGGCGGCTGCCTTCGGCGTGATCTCGACGCCCGGCGCGTCCAGGAACACCGTTGCCTCGCCCGCCCCGCGCAGCTTGGACGCTGCGGTGCCGCCGAGCTTCAGCCAGTCGTGCGCCGTCTGCTTCTGCGGATCGCCCAGCCCCAGAAGCAGCAGCCGGTCGGCCGGCGAACCTTCCGGTGCGAGAATGTCGAGCGTGGACAAGGCCCGCGCCTTGAATTTGCCGGCCTTGGCCGCGCGCGGGATGATGCCGGCGGGATCGACGGTCGCGGCGCCCGCCGCCTCGCGCTCGGCAGCGACCAGGCACAGAACCGTGCCTTCCGTCTTCTTGCGCTGCTCCTTGAAGACAATCTCGAACATTCCGGCCATCGTCGCTCCAATCTTCCTGCGGGCGCCCGTCCGGGTCGGCCCTGCAGCGTCGTCTATTCATGAACTGCGTCTTCTATATGCACGTCGGGCTGCGAGGTGCAAAGGCCTTGCGATGACGCCAGCCCTTGCGCGGGCGTGCGAATCCATCGCGGGCGCGGCTACCGGGACGCCGTCACCGAAAAGCCACCAAAGTGGAAAATCTGGCGGACACCGGACGGCGGCGCGTTGCGGGCCGACGCCAATTTGGCTACTGCGATACCGATGAAGATCGCGGCCCATTTGCGCAGGAACGCCACCACCCCCTGCCCGTCAGATCGGTGCGGGCTTTCCTGCGCCCGGAACAGGCTGCGATGACCATTCTCCAAAGCTATATCCTCCGGCGTGTCGTGCAGATGTTCCTGTCGGCGCTGCTCCCGGTTCTGGGCATCATCTGGACCACGCAGGCGCTGCAGCGCATCAATCTCGTGACCGACACGGGGCAGTCGATCGGCACCTTCGTGCAGCTTGCGACGTTGATTCTGCCCACCGTCATTCCGCTCGTCCTGCCCTTCGCGCTTGCCATCGGCATCACGCAGGCGCTGGCGACGATGAACAACGATTCGGAACTGACGGTGATCGAATCGGCCGGCGGCAGCCGCGGCATCATCCTGCGGCCGATTCTCGGCCTCGCGCTGGCTGTCAGCGCGGTGTCCTTCACGGTCGACAACTTCGTGGAGCCCGTGGTTCGCCAGCAGGTGCGCCAGATGATCGCCAGCGCCAATGCCGATCTTCTGTCCTCGGTCGTGCAGGAAAACACCTTCCGCAAGATCGCGGACGGCCTCTACATCCAGATCGGCGGGCGGCGCGGCGGCGGTGTCCTGACCGGCATCTTCGTTGGCGATTCGCGCGATCCGAACGTCGAGTTCGTCTATTATGCCCGCGAGGGAGCGGTCGACGAGGCCTCCTCCGCCCTGGTGATGAAGGACGGCGAAGTTCACCGGAAGCTGCCGGACGGCGGTGTGTCGATCATCAAGTTCGACAGCTACGCCTTTGACCTAACCGAAATGACCCGCAAGGTCGGCGCGGCGACCCTGCGCGCCCAGGACCAGGATCTCTTTACCCTGCTGCACCCGGATCCCAACGACAGCACCTATCAGCGGCGTCCGCAGACCTATGTCGCCGAGCTGCATCGGCGGCTGACGGAGTGGACCTTCCCGATCATCTTCGCGCTGATCGGTCTTGTCGTCAGCAGCGATGCGCGCTCGCACCGCGAGGCCCGCCTGCACCCGACAGCGACCGCCTTGCTGCTGATGCTGCTCTTCCGCTGGATGACGTTCTATGCAGCGAACGGCGCCGAGGATAACCGGCTGTTCGTGCCGCTGATGTATCTCGTTCCCGCGCTCACCACGTTCCTGTGTATTCGCCAGCTGTCGAGCAACAAGCGGCTTGTGATTCCGAAGACGTTCCAGGAGAAGTTCGCCGAGATGACCGGCCGGATTCGCCTGCTGCGTTTCGGCAATTCCGACCGGGAGGCGCGCTGATCCGATGAGCACGCTCAAGATCTACTTCTTTCGCCGTTTCATGGTGACGATCGGCTGGTTCCTCATCGGCGTGTTCTCGCTCGTCTTCATCATCGATTTCAGCGAACTTTCCAATCGCATGTCCAACCTGCCGGGCTATTCGCTCGGCGGCGCGCTCCTGATGACGGCGATGCGCATTCCCATGATCATGCAGCAGACGGTGCCCTTCATCGCGCTGTTTGCCGGCATGGTGACGCTGATCGCGCTGAACCGCCGCTACGAGCTGGTCGTGACGCGGGCGGCCGGCATTTCGGCCTGGCAGTTCCTGCAGCCCTTCGTGCTGGGCGCCCTGCTTTTCGGCCTGCTCTCGGTGGCGATCCTCAACCCGATCGCGGCCTGGGGCGCGCGCAGCGCCGAACTGCTGGAAACCAACTGGGGCAGCTCGTCCTCGCGCGGCTCGAAGACCATTCCCTGGCTCCGCCAGATCTATGGCGACGACGACAGCATCATCGGTGCGCGTGCGGTCGAGGACGAGGGCCGGACCCTCGTCACGGTCACGGTGATCCATCTCGACAAGCAGGGCCGCATCCTCTTCCGGCAGGATGCGCACAGTGCAAAACTCGAAGACGGTTACTGGTTGCTTAACGGCGTGACCGAGACACGCAACGGCGTCCTGCCGAAGCGTTACGAATCGGCACGACTGCCGACCAATCTGAAGGCGGAATTCGTTCAGGAATCGCTGGACAAAGCTGAATCCATTCCGTTTTTCGAATTGCCACACAAAATTTCGATCGCGAGATCCTTCGGGTTTCCGACCTATGGCATGCAGACGCAGCTTCATTCGCTGCTGTCGCTGCCGCTTCTTCTCGTCGCCATGACGCTGATCGCTGCAAGCGTGTCGCTGAAATTCAGCCGCTTCCATCAGTCGCGTTCGGTAATTCTCGGTGGAATCCTCGCAGGCTTCGTGCTTTATGTCGTGACCGTACTGGTCAGAGCATTTGGGAGCAGTGGCATCTTGCCTCCGTTCGTTGCAGTCTGGTTGCCGGTTGTTGTTGCGATGGCGCTGGGGTCCACGATTTTGTTGCATCAGGAGGATGGCTAGTGGCGGGCTGTGACCGCAATCATACAAGGCTACTGGCGGCCGTACTGCTTTCCAGCGTTGCATGCCTTTTTGTCTCTCCCGGCGTATCCGGTTCGGCCTGGGCCCAGTCCGCGCCGACCACGCTTGCGCCGAAGCTGCCCGACGATGCCAAGATGGTTCTGTCGGCAAACGAGCTCGTGTACAATCGCGACGCCGAGCGCGTCATCGTGCGCGGCGCCGTTCAGATCAATTATGGCGGCTACCAGATGGTCGCCCAGCAGGTCGAATACAGCCAGAAGACCGGACGCATCGTCGCGACCGGCCAGATCGAGCTGATCGAACCGACGGGCAACAAGATCTATGCCGAGAAGATGGACGTCACGGACAATTTCGCCGATGGCTTCATCGAGACGATGCGCGTCGAGACGACCGACCTGACCAAGCTTGCCGCTGTCAACGGCGAGCGACGCAATGGCGACGAGATCATCCTCAACCAGGCCGTCTACACGGCCTGCACGCCCTGTGCGACCAATCCCGATTACCGCTCGCTCTGGCATATCAAGGCGCAGCGCATCGTCCAGAACGGCAAGACGCACACGGTGCGCCTCGAAAACGCGCGCTTCGAGCTGTTCGGCAAGCCGATCCTGTTCCTGCCGGTGCTCGAGGTTCCCGACGGAACCGTGAAGCGCAAGAGCGGCTTCCTGTTCCCGCGGTTTCGCTACACCCAGAAGCTCGGCGCCGGCGTCAGCGTCCCCTATTACTGGGCGATCTCGCCCACCATGGACGCGACCGTGACGGCGACGGGGCTCACGCGGCAGGGCTTCCTCTTGGAAGGCGAGTTCCGCCAGCAGTTCGAGACGGGGCAGCACGTGCTCCGCATGGCCGGCATCAGCCAGATGAACCGCAGCTCGTTTACGGATGGAACCGTGGACGCGCAGGAGACGGAGCGTGGCCTCATCGGCTCGCGCGGCGATTTCAAGATCAATCCGCGGTGGTCGTTCGGCTGGGATGTGCTCGTCCAGAGCGACAACAACTTCGCCAAGACCTACGAACTCTCGACGTTCGACGGCACGACGCATACGAACCAGGCCTATCTGACCGGTCTCGGCAAGCGTAACTACTTCGACCTGCGTGCCTTCTACTTCGACATCCAGGATGCCGATCCGGACAGCGTGGCCGAGAACAAGCAGGCTTATGCCCAGGTTCTCGACTATGACTATACGGCGCCCCAGGCGGTTGCCGGCGGCGAGCTGTCGGCCGCGGTCAACCTGACCAACGTCAACCGCAATCGGGAAGACTCCGTCGACGTGTTCGGCGTCGACCGGTTCCGCGGCCTCGAAGGCACGGCGCATCGCCTGTCGGCCGAAGCCGAGTGGAAGAAGAGCTTCATCGTGCCCGGCGGCCTGTCGCTGACCCCGCTTCTGGCGGCCCGCGGCGACATCCTCGGCCTGACGATGGACAATCCCGGCCCGGCCTATACCGGCGATTACAACGGGGACGACGCGTCGACGCGCGGCATGGTCACGGCAGGGCTGGAGGCGCGCTATCCGATCTTGATGGCGACCGCCAACAGCACCCACATCTTCGAACCGATCGCCCAGGTCTATGTCCGGCCCGACGAGAGCAATCCGGGCGGCCTTCCGAACGAGGACGCGCAGAGCTTCGTGTTCGATGCGACGAACCTGTTCGAGCGCGACAAGTTCTCGGGCTTCGACCGTATCGAGGGCGGCTCGCGCGCCAACATCGGCATGCGCTATACCGGCACGCTCGGCAACGGCTACGGCGTCCGCAGCATCGTTGGCCAGTCCTTCCATCTCGGGGGCGTCAATTCGTTCGCAACGGACGATCTCGTCAAGGTGGGAGCCGATTCCGGCCTCGAGACGGACCGGTCCGACTATGTCGGCATGTTCGGCATCGATGCGCCCTCCGGCTTCACGGCCAGCCTGAGCGGGCGTCTGGACGAGCAGGATCTCGACCTGCGCCGGACGGACTTCGCAGTCGGCTACGAGGGCATCGCCTGGCAGACGGCCATCACCTATACCAGCATCAAGGCACAGCCGACCTACGGCTCGCCCTTCGATCAGGACGAAATCCAGACGGCCGCCGCCTGGCGCTTCCGCGAATACTGGTCGGTGTTCGGCTCGGTCACCTACGACATCAACAACAGCCTCGTGACCCGCAACGGTCTCGGCATCACCTATGACGATCAGGACACGCTGTTCTCGCTCGTCTACAAGAACGAGCGCGACCCGGACCAGGCGCTGGCCAACGATTGGTCGATCGGTGCGCGGATCTCCTTCCGTACGCTCGGCGACATCAATGTCGGTGACAGCTCGTTCAACGCGCTGGACTGACGGTCACGGGCGTGCACATGACCGTGTTTGCGGGCGCTGCGGCGCCTGCAAGCTGCGATCGTGCGGGCTTGTCATCATTCGGCCGCATGGTTTATGCATCCAGCGGGAAACAAGCGCGGCCGCTGGCAGGCGCTTCATGGAGCGTTGCGAGCCCCCAGACCGCGCGGCTCGCTCTGAAGGGGATGTCTGATGGGCTACAGGACCGCAGAAAAGCGATCGTCAGTGCGAGTGATGGCGGGAATTCTACGGGCGGGCCTGCTCGCGGGCGCGCTTTGCCTTCCGACCACCCTGCCCGCTGCCGCAGCCGCAGCCGGTTCAGGCACGGCGGTCGCCGTTGTCGTCAACGGCACGGTCATCACGACCGGAGATATCGCCAAACGTGCGGCCTTCCTCAAGCTCCAGCGCCAGAACCCGAGCGGCGCGCGCGAGCAGATGATCGACGAAGCCCTGAAGCGCGCTGAGGTCCTGCGCCTTCAGCAGTCCGTCAGCACCGAGGAAGTCGACGCCGCCGTTCAGCGTTTTGCCGCGGGTAACAAGCTCAGCATCGCACAGCTGTCGCAGGTCCTCTCCCAGGCAGGCGTCGGCCTCGACCATTTCAAGGCCTTCGTTGCGGTCTCCATGAGCTGGCCGCGCGCCGTGCGCGTGCGCTTCGGCAGCGGTGGCGGACGGCTTTCCAACGAGGAACTGGTTCGCCGCATGCAGGAAAACGGCGGCACCAAGCCGGTGACCACCGAATACTTCCTGCAGCAGGTGATCTTCGTGGTGCCCGCCGCCAAGCGCAACGCCATCATCGGCAAGCGCCAGGCCGAGGCCAACGCGTCGCGCGCGTCCTATCCGGGCTGCGACGACGCCAAGACCTTCGCCGCGACCATGCGGGACGTTTCCATTCGCAATCTCGGCCGCATGATGGTGCAGGAAATTCCCGAGGACTGGCGTCCGCTGGTTGAGAAGGCAGGTGACGGCAAGACCACCGCGACCCGCGTCACTGAAAAGGGCGTCGAGTATCTCGGTATTTGCAAGAAGCGCCAGGTCTCCGACGATCTGGCCGCCGAAGTCGTCTTCCGCGCCGAGGATCTCGGCAAGCAGAAGGGCGGCGAAGATCCGAACAGCGTGAAATACATGGAAGAGCTGCGCAAGCGTGCGCAGATCGTGACAAAGTAACCGGACCATCATGACAGACGAGACCCGGGCGCCGCTTGCCCTGACCATGGGCGATCCGGCGGGCATCGGGCTCGACGTGACGCTGGAAGCCTGGACCCGCCGCGAGAGCCTCGGGCTAGCCCCGTTTCTCTTCATCGGCGATCCCGAGGCGCTGGCCGCCCGGGCGCGCCTGCTCGGAATACCCGTGACCCTGGCGGAAGCGGATCATCGTTCGGCTGTGGGCCTCTTTGGCCACAGCCTGCCGGTGCTTCCCCTCGCCTGCCGGGCCCCCGTCGTCGCGGGCACGCCCGACAGCGCCAATGCGCCCGCCATCATCGGCGCCAT
The DNA here is from genome assembly GCF_001424325.1 of Rhizobium sp. Leaf341. Lineage (NCBI taxonomy): Bacteria > Pseudomonadati > Pseudomonadota > Alphaproteobacteria > Hyphomicrobiales > Rhizobiaceae > Rhizobium > Rhizobium sp. Leaf341. The sequence continues at coordinate 92,209 of NZ_LMPE01000010.1, read as the reverse complement.
CCAGACAGCCGTCCAGATGACGCTGGCGTCGGAAACCGCAGGTGTCGTGACCAATCCCATCGCCAAATCCGTGCTCTACGCCGCCGGCTTCCGCTTTCCCGGACATACGGAATTCCTTGCGGAGCTCGGGAGCGCTGCGCGCAGCAAGCCGCTGCTGCCGATCATGATGCTGGCCGGGCCGAAGCTGAAGGCCGTGCCGGTCACGATCCACATTCCGCTGAAGGACGTGCCCGCGCACCTGACGGGCGATCTCATCTACCGGACGGCTGTCATCACCGCCGCCGATCTCAAGGCCCGTTTCGGCATTGCCGCGCCGCGCCTGGCCATCGCCGGCCTGAACCCGCATGCCGGTGAAAACGGCGCGCTGGGGCTCGAAGATGACGCGGTGATCCGCCCGGTCGTCGAGCGGCTGCAGGCGGACGGCATCGATGCCGTCGGCCCGCTGCCGGCCGATACGATGTTCCACGACCGGGCGCGCGCCATGTACGACGTTGCGCTCTGCATGTATCACGACCAGGCCCTTATCCCGGCTAAGGCGCTCGGCTTCGACGACAGCGTCAACGTGACGCTCGGCCTGCCCTTCATCCGCACGTCGCCGGACCACGGCACCGCCTTCAGCATTGCCGGGCAGACGGCGGACGGGCGCAACGTCGCGCGGGCCGACAGCCTCGTGGCGGCCCTGCGCATGGCGCGGACGCTTGCAGATACCGAGCGCGCCGCCATCGAGAGCGTCTCCTGATGGCCGCGATCGACGGACTGCCGCCGCTGCGCGATGTGATCCAGCGGCATGGTCTGGATGCCAAGAAGGCACTGGGCCAGAATTTTCTTCTCGATCTCAATCTGACGCAGAAAATCGCGCGGACGGCCGGACCGCTCGACGATGCGACCGTGATCGAAGTAGGGCCCGGCCCCGGCGGCCTGACGCGCGCGATCCTGTCGCTCGGGGTGCGCAAGCTGATCGCCATCGAGCGCGACAGCCGCTGCCTGCCGGCGCTCGCCGAAATTTCGGACCATTATCCCGGACGCCTGGAGGTCATCGAGGGCGATGCGCTCAAGGTGGATTTCGCGGAGCTGGCGCGCCAAGCCGGCGCCGACGGACCGATCCGCATCATCGCCAACCTGCCCTACAATGTCGGCACGCAGCTGCTGGTGAACTGGCTGACGATGGAACCCTGGCCGCCTTTCTACGCCTCGATGACGCTGATGTTCCAGCGCGAGGTCGGCCTGCGCATCGTTGCCGACGAGACGAACGACCACTACGGCCGGCTCGGCGTCCTGGCCGGCTGGCGGACGGAGGCACGCATGGCCTTCGACGTGCCGCCGCAAGCCTTCACGCCGCCGCCCAAGGTCACCTCGACCGTCGTGCACCTGGAGCCGCGCGAAAACCCCATTCCCTGCTCGATCGCCGCGCTGGAGCGCGTGACGCAGGCTGCCTTCGGCCAGAGGCGCAAGATGCTGCGCCAAAGCGTCAAGCCGCTCGGCGGCGAGACGCTGCTGGCCAAGGCAGGGATCGATCCGCAGCGCCGGGCGGAGACGCTGTCGGTCGAAGAGTTCTGCCGGCTGGCGAACTGTCTGTAGCCGTCAGAGGTTCGGCGTTTCCGTCAGCAGACCCTGGACGAATTCGAACAGGCCCGGGCGGCGATCGCGGCGAAGGCGCTCCGCCTCGACGATGGCGCGGACGGCGGCAAAGGCCGTATCGAGATCCTCGTTGACGACGATGTAGTCATATTCGAGCCAGTGCTCGATCTCGGCGCGAGAGTTGGCGAGGCGCGTGGCGATGACCTCATCGGTGTCTTCGGCCCGGCGGTGCAGGCGCGACTGCAGTTCGGCCATGGTGGGCGGCAGGATGAAGATCGAGACGACGTCCCCGGCCATCTTGTCCTGCAGCTGCTGGGCACCCTGCCAATCGATGTCGAACAGCATGTCGCGGCCTTCCGACATGGCTTCCTCCACCGCATCGCGGGGCGTGCCGTAGAAATTGCCGTGCACCTCCGCCCATTCCAGCAGGGCATCCGTCTGGCGCAGACCCTCGAATTCGCGGATCGACTTGAAATGATAGTGGCGGCCGTCGATCTCGCTCGGGCGGCGCTTGCGGGTGGTGACGCTGACGGAGATGCTCATCTCCGCATCCGCCTCCAGCAGATTGCGGGCGATCGTCGACTTGCCTGCGCCCGACGGCGAGGAGATGACGAGCATCAGGCCGCGGCGGGCAATCCCGGAGGCCTTCTTGGGGGTTTCGGCAGGGCGCATGATTACTCCAGATTCTGGACCTGTTCGCGGAACTGGTCGATGACGACCTTGAGATCGACGCCTGCGGCCGTGACGGCGGCGGAGGTCGATTTCGAGCAGATCGTGTTGGTTTCGCGGTTGAATTCCTGGCAGAGAAAGTCGAGCTTGCGACCAATGGGGCCGCCCTTGGACAGAAGCGTACGCGCCGCTGCGATATGGGCCCGCAGCCGGTCGATCTCTTCCCGTACGTCGGCCTTGGCAGCCAGAAGCGCTGTCTCGGCATGCAGGCGATCGCGGTCGAGTGCGGCTGTCTGGCTGGTCAGCAAGTCGATCTGCTGCACGAGCCGATCGGCGATCGCCGATGGCCTGCGTGACGGGTCGGCCTCGATGGTCGCGAGCAGCGCTTCCATCTCGTCGATCTGGCGGATCAGGACCTGCTCGAGCGCCGCGCCTTCGCTCTCGCGCATGGCGGCAAGATCGGCGAGCGCGAGATCGAGGCCGGCGAGAACCGCCGTTTCCCGCGCTGCCTTGTCGGCCTCGCTCTCTTCCGGCTCCTTGAAATCGATGACGCCGCGGATCGCGAGCAGCGTGTCGAGCTTCAGCGGCGCGGGATCGATCACGTCGGACAACTGCGCCCGCAGCGACAGGACGGAGGCAAGCGCCGTCTGGTTGATGGTCGACTGGATCTGGGTTTCCCCGGCATTGAGGCTGAGACCGACCTGCATGTTGCCGCGCGAAAAGCAGGCGGCGATCCGTCGGCGGATGTCGGCATCGAGCGCCTCCAGTCCGCCCGGCAGGCGCAGCTTCACGTCAAGACCCTTGCCGTTGACCGAACGCAGTTCCCAAGCCCAGCGGCTTCGGCCGGACGTACCCTCCCGGCGGGCAAATCCGGTCATGGATTGCAAGGGCATGAGGACTCCTCGGGGAAATGCCGCAGGGACGAGCGAGCATCCTGTTTAAGGCCGCAACGACCATGCCTGCAAGGCCTATTGCAGATGCGGGCCCCGCGCCCTGATGTCATCCACAAGGCGAGATCGCGAGCGCAGCCGCGCCCGGCATGACGGACTGACGGACCGGTATCGCTTCGGGCTTGCAGCGCCGATCAGTTCTGGACAGGCGTTTCCGCAGCATCGGCCTGCGGACCCGTTGCGCCAGCAGCCTTGGCGGCACTCGCCTTTTCCGCTTCCATCTTGCGCCAGCGACGCACATTGGCGTTGTGATCGTCCAGCGTGTTGGCGAAGACGTGCCCCCCCGTGCCGTCCGCCACGAAATAGAGGTCGGCGGTTCGCGACGGATTGGCGACAGCCTCGAGGGCAGCACGGCCGGGATTAGCGATCGGCGTGGGCGGCAGGCCCTTGATGACATAGGTGTTGTAGGGTGTCTTCTTCTCGAGGTCGGAGCGCAGGATCGGTCGATCCGCCGGCTTCCCCTCGCCGCCGAAGATGCCGTAGATGATCGTCGGATCGGATTGCAGGCGCATGCCCTTGTCGAGGCGATTGAGGAAGACGGAAGCGACGCGCGAGCGCTCGTCGGCGATGCCGGTTTCCTTCTCCACGATCGAGGCAAGCGTGACGAACTCTTCGCGCGTTTTGATCGGAAGGTTCGGATCGCGCTTCGCCCAGATCTGGTCGACGATCGTCTTCTGTGCCGCGGTCGCCTGGGCAACGATCTCTGCGCGCTTCGTGCCGCGCGAGAACTTGTAGGTATCCGGCCGCAGCGTGCCTTCGGCCGGGAGGGTCGCCGGCAGGTCGCCCTCGAGAATCGGGTCGTCCTGCAGCTTGCGGAACATCTGCTTGACGGTCAGTCCCTCGGGAAGCGAGGCGGAATAGAGGATCGACTTGCCCGACTTCAGGAGTTCCATGATCTCCTGCATCGAGGCGCCGGCCTTGATCTCGTATTCGCCCGCCTTGAGGGTTTCGTCATCGAGATAGGCCTCGGACATGAAGCGGAAGACGCGACCGTCGGAGACGATCTGGTTCCGCTCGAGGCTGGACGCGATCTCGGCGATGCCGGCGCCGTTGCGGACGATGAAGTTGGAGTTGGCGGACAAGGGTCCGCGTGCCTCGTAGGCCGTCATGGCGTAATAGGCCGTGCCGGCGGCCGCCAGCGTCAGCACCACGATGACCGTCATCAGAAAGTTCAGGAAAATCACGACCTGGCTGCGCGCCTTGCGAGAACGCTTGGGCGGCTGCGGAACCTTTTCGGGGCGCAGGGCCTCGATCGGCGATTTCGGAATGATCGGCCCCTTGGTGCCGCTCTCGTTCCGGCCGCTCGCAGCCGTGTTGTTGTCTTGTCCGTCGCTCACGCCTGTCCTGCATCCGGAGTTCGCATCTTGCACGCCCCGCCTCCCGATGCGAACTCCGGAAGAGATTCGGGACAGCGAAATCATCGATTGGAACGATCGACCTTGGGGAAGGCCTCGTCCATATGTCGGGAAGACCGTGCGCTCGCCTGGCCACCCCCGACAGCGCCCAGCAAGACATTGCCGGTTCGCCGTCGCGCCTTGACCCTCCTCCAGGATCGCGCCCGACATCGAAACCGACAGGGACGTCTGCAGTAGCATGTCCCTCGCCGAAAGACGACACCGACCTGAAACGTCCCGCTCACGGCAACGTTATCACGCCGACCTGTTTACGGCAGGTGCGCTCGGAGGTGGATCAGACAGCTGTTTTGTAACGACCAATGCGGCAAAAACAGGATCGAACCGGGGTCATCGGACAATATCGCCGAATGAAGGCGCCGGCCGGTCGACGGGCCTGCGCCGAACGCGTCAGGCGTAGCGCCGGATGATCAGCGTTGCATTGGTGCCGCCAAAGCCAAAGGAGTTCGACAGGGCGACGTCGATCGACTTCTTGCGCGCCGTGTGCGGCACGAGGTCGATGGCCGTTTCGACCGAAGGGTTGTCGAGATTGAGCGTCGGCGGCGCGATATTGTCGCGAATGGCGAGCGCACAGAAGATCGCCTCGACGGAGCCGGCCGCGCCGAGCAGATGCCCGATCGCCGACTTGGTCGAGGACATGGAGATCCGGGACGCGCTCTCGCCGACAACGCGTTCAACCGCACCGAGCTCGATCGTGTCGGCCATGGTCGATGTGCCGTGGGCGTTAATGTAGTCGATATCCGACGGCTTGAGGCCTGCGCGCTTCAGCGCCATGTTCATGCAGCGGAACGCCCCGTCGCCATCCTCGGACGGCGCGGTAATGTGAAAGGCATCGCCCGAGAGGCCGTAGCCGACGATTTCGGCATAGATGTTCGCACCGCGCGCCTTGGCGTGCTCGAGTTCTTCCAAGACGACGATACCGGCGCCCTCGCCCATGACGAATCCGTCGCGATCCTTGTCATACGGGCGCGAGGCCTTGGTCGGATCGTCGTTGTGCTGTGTCGAGAGCGCCTTGCAGGCGGCGAAGCCGGCGAGCGCGATCCGCGAGATCGGCGATTCCGTGCCGCCCGCCACCATCACGTCGGCATCGCCCAGCGCGATCAGCCGGGCGGCATCGCCGATGGCGTGCGCGCCGGTCGAACAGGCCGTCACGACCGAGTGGTTGGGACCGCGCAGCTTGTGGCGGATCGAAACCTGGCCCGACGCGAGGTTGATCAGACGGCCGGGAATGAAGAACGGGGAAACGCGGCGGGGACCCTTGTCGCGCAGCGTGTAGCCACCCTCCACGATGCCTTCCAGCCCGCCAATGCCGGATCCGATCATCACGCCGGTGGCGATCTGGTCGTCGTCGGTCTTCGGATGCCAGTCCGCATCGTTCAGGGCCATGTCGGCCGCGGCCATCGCGTAAATAATGAAGGGGTCGACCTTGCGCTGTTCCTTCGGTTCCATCCAGTCATCGGCATTGAACGTGCCGTTGGAACCGTCCCCGAAAGGAATGCGGCAGGCAATCTTGGCCGGGAGATCGGAAACGTCGAATTCCGTGACGGTACGGGCTGCGTTTTCGCCGGCGATCAGTCTCGCCCAGCTGGCTTCCGTTCCGCAGCCCAACGGCGATACCATGCCGGTACCGGTGATAACGACACGTCTCATGAACCGCGATCCATCCTCGTAAGTCTCGATATGCTCCGTCGCGGACGTTCGCTGCCGATCGATGGAGCCGGCCCCGTGGCAGGGGCCTCGTCGCATCCGCTTCCGCCTGTCGCGGCCTTGTCGCGCCGCCGGAGAGCGCTTTCAGGCCCGGATACCGGACCCGACCCTGCGGCCGCGCCCCGAGGCGGCATCAAAGAGCATGGGCGGGCGGGCTCATTTTCGCGCCCGCCGCAACCCGTTCGATAGCCTGTGGCCGTTAAGCCTGGGCCTTCTCGATGAACTTGACGGCATCGCCGACGGTCAGGATCGAGTCTGCCGCGTCGTCCGGAATTTCAACGCCGAATTCTTCTTCGAAGGCCATGACCAGTTCGACCGTGTCGAGCGAGTCCGCGCCGAGATCGTCGATGAAGCTTGCGCCTTCAGTTACCTTTTCGGCATCGACGCCAAGATGATCAATGACAATTTTCTTTACGCGTTCTGCGATGTCGCTCATGTCGGATTCCTCGACCTTCGTTTTCTCTTTATCAGGGATGCCCGAAGGCGATCCCTTGCCAAAGCCTGTTAAACCACTGCGGTTCAACCGGCAATCCTTCAAACCGGGAGGCCTCGCCTTCAAACGGGCGTGCCCCGCCTTGAAACCGGGAGAGGCTGGAACGGTGCCGGCAGGCCGGCATCCGCATCGTCTCCGTGATCCGTTCGGACCGTCCGGCGAGGGCAAAAACCCCATGCCGTCCGGACCACCACGGCCCGATTAACACGGTTTAACGGCCGCGCAAAGTCCGAATTTGGGACGCCAATCCTTGCTCAACAAGCATTTACGGGCAATTTGGCCGCGCTGGATCGACCCTCCTGCACCCGACTCAGATCATCGCCATGCCGCCATTCACGTGAATGGTCTGGCCCGTGACATAGGCAGCCTCGTTGGAGGCAAGATAGGCCACGGCGCTCGCAACCTCGGCGCCCGTGCCCATGCGCTTCATCGGAATGGCGCCCATGATGGCGTCCTTCTGCTTGTCGTTGAGCTTGCCGGTCATGGCACTCTCGATGAAGCCCGGCGCGACGCAATTGACCGTGACGTTGCGGGTGGCAATCTCCTGCGCGAGCGACTTGGAGAAGCCGATCATGCCCGCCTTGGCGGCGCAGTAGTTCGCCTGGCCGGGATTGCCGGTAACGCCGACGATGGAGGTGATGTTGATGATACGGCCGTGACGGCGACGCATCATCGGATGCGTCAGCTCGCGGGTCAGCCGGAACACGGCGGTCAGGTTGACCTCGAGCACGGCATCCCAGTCCGCGTCGCTCATGCGCACGAACAGGCCGTCCTTGGTGATCCCGGCATTGTTGACGAGAATGTCGACACCGCCGAGTTCGCTCTCCGCCTTCTCGCCGAGCGCCTTGACCGCGTCGCGATCCGACAGGTTCGCCGGGAACAGATGCACACGCTCGCCGAGCCCGTTGGCGAGCTCTTCCAGCTTCTCGACCCGGGTGCCGTGCAGCCCGACGGTTGCGCCCTGGGCGTGCAGCATGCGGGCAATCTCTTCGCCGATGCCGCCGGAGGCGCCGGTTACCAGGGCTTTGCGGCCTGTCAGGTCGAGCATGGTCATCTTCCTTTCTCTTCACGTCCGAAGGCGGCACGGTGGCCGGCTCTCAGGATCCAGTGCCTGCCATTGCAGGGGTTAGAGCACGGCCGCGAGGACAGCCTCGATATCGGCCGGCGCATTCACAGCAAGCCCGGTCACGGACTTGTCGATGCGGCGGGCGAGCCCGGTCAGCACCTTGCCGGAGCCGACCTCGTAAAGGGTCGTCACGCCATTGGCGCCGAACCATTCCACCGTTTCCCGCCAGCGCACCTGTCCGGTCACCTGCTCGACGAGGAGATCGACGATCGCATCGGCCGAGGTGACGGGGGTCGCGCGGACATTGGCCACGAGCGGCACGACCGGGTCGCGACGGGCGACGGTGGCCAGCGCCTCGCGCATCGCTTCGGCAGCCGGCGCCATCAAGGCGGAGTGGAACGGTGCCGAGACCGGCAGGATGATGGCGCGCTTGGCGCCCGTGTCGCTCGCTTGCTTGGCGGCCTTCTCCACTGCGTCCCTGTCGCCGGAAATGACGATCTGCCCGCCGCCATTGTCGTTGGCAATCTGGCACGGGCCGATCTCGGACATCTCGGCGCACAGGGCCTGCACGGCCTCATGATCGAGCCCGATGATCGCGGCCATCGCGCCCTGGCCGACCGGCACGGCAGCCTGCATGGCATTGCCGCGGATGCGCAGAAGGCGCGCGGTATCGGCGAGCGAGAAGGTGCCCGCAGCGCAGAGGGCCGAATATTCGCCGAGCGAGTGACCGGCGACGAAATCGACATGCTTTGCCAGATCGAGGCCGCGCGCCTCCAGAACCCGGATCGCCGCCAGCGAGACGGCCATCAGCGCCGGCTGGGCATTCGCCGTCAGCGTCAGCCGATCTTCCGGCCCGCTCCACATGACGTCGGACAGCTTTTCCCCGAGCGCGTCGTCTACTTCGGCGAAAACGGCGGACGCTTCCGGAAAAGCTTCCGCCAGATCCCGACCCATGCCGACAGCCTGGCTGCCCTGCCCCGGAAACGTAAACGCGATCGCCATGAAGCATCTCCTCTATTTTGCTTCTCCATTCACATTACGGCTCGGGAAGTCAAGGAGCCAAGGGAAATGGGGAGGCGGGAAACGGGGGCCTGCACGGCCTGCAGGATCCCGATCGGACGGGCCCCGAAGCGCTTGACCTCGGTCCCGTGCCGATTATGTTGCGTCGCAGCAGGGGCGCCAGCCTCTTTTCGCGGATCACGAAGGCCGGAACTTCGGTCTCGTCTGACAAGGTCAATCCTTCATGCAGTACAAACAGCTCGGCCGCACCGGCATCGAGGTCTCCACCATTTGCCTGGGGACCATGACCTGGGGATCGCAGAACACGCAGGACGAGGCTTTCGCCCAGCTCGATGCGTCCCTGGAAGCAGGCGTCAACTTCATCGATACGGCGGAACTGTATCCGACGACGCCCCTGTCGGAGGCGACCTATGGCGGGACCGAGCGGATCATCGGCGCCTGGATGACGGAGCGCGGCAACCGCGACCGGATTGTGCTGGCGACGAAGATTGCGGGCTCCGGACGCACCTATATCCGCGGCGGGGGACCGATGACCGCCGACGGCATCGTGACGGCGCTCGATGCAAGCCTCGCGCGGCTGAAGACGGACTATGTCGACCTCTACCAGCTGCACTGGCCGAACCGCGGCCATTATCACTTCCGCAACGCCTGGAGCTACGATCCGAGCAAGCAGGATACCGACAAGGTCGTCGAGGATCTCGGCGCGCTGCTCCATGCGCTGGACACACAGGTGAAGGCGGGCAAGATCCGCGCGATCGGCGTCTCCAACGATACCGTCTGGGGTACGCAGAAGCTGATCGACCTTGCCGAACGTCACGGTCTTCCACGCGTCGCATCGGTGCAGAACGAGTACAATCTTCTGTACCGTCCGCACGATCTCGATTTTGCCGAGCTGTCGCATCACGAGCAGGTCGGGCTTCTCGCCTATTCGCCGCTCGCAGCCGGGCTCCTTTCCGGCAAGTATATCGGCGGCTCGCGCCCGGACGGCAGCCGGCTGTCGATCAACGGCGATCTCGGCGGCCGCTTCACGCCGCATCAGGAACCGGCGGTCGAAGCCTATGTGGCGCTCGCCCGAGATCACGGCATCGACCCCTCGCAGCTCGCGCTCGCCTTCGTGCTGTCGCGCCCCTTCACCACGGCGGCCATCATCGGGGCGACGACGATGGAGCAGCTCGCGGTCAATCTTAGCGCCGCCGATCTTGTGCTCACGCCGGAACTGGTGAACGGCATCCGCCGGATCCATCGCCTCTACCCGATGCCGATCTGATTGATCCCCGGAACAGGGCAGAGCTCCCCGGGGGTGTTTCGTCCCCGGGCCTTGCAATCCCCAAGAATCCGCGTATAAGCCGCCGTGTTCGAAACACCCGGTCATCAGGCTGGTGGCTGAACGGAGGGCCGGCGCTCTTGTGGCGCCTGTCGGGATCCTGAAGGGATCCAGCCTCCCGTGTCTCCGCTCTCGACCGTCTCGAAACAACACTTTCTTGCCGACGCCGCGCGTCTTTAAGAACAGTCGTTGAGGCTTAGCGCCGTTGCCGGGTGACGTTAAACGCAAGAAAGGTAAGCCAATCATGGCTCTCTATGAACATGTGTTCCTGGCCCGCCAGGACGTGTCCGCACAGCAGGTCGAAGCCCTCGTCGAACAGTACAAGGGTGTGATCGAAGCCAATGGCGGCAAGGTCGGTCGCGTGGAAAACTGGGGCCTCAAGTCCCTCACCTACCGCATCGCCAAGAATCGCAAGGCGCATTACGTGCTCATGGACATCGATGCTCCGGCACCGGCCGTCCACGAAGTCGAGCGTCAGATGCGCATCAACGAAGACGTTCTTCGTTACATGACCATCGCCGTCGAAAAGCATGAAGACGGCCCGTCCGCCATGATGCAGAAGCGCGATCGCGACGACCGTCCGCGCCGTGACGGCGACCGTCCGGACCGTGGCTTCGGCGACCGTCCGCGCCGCGATGGCGACCGCGAAGATCGCCCGCGCCGTCCGCGCGAAGACCGCGCTTGAAGTTTGAAGGGATTATAGACAATGGCTGACATCTCCTCCGCTCCGGCTCGCCGCCCCTTCCATCGCCGCCGCAAGACCTGCCCCTTCTCGGGCGCAAACGCGCCGCGGATCGATTACAAGGACGTTCGTCTCCTGCAGCGCTACATTTCCGAGCGCGGCAAGATCGTACCGTCGCGCATCACCGCCGTTTCCCAGAAGAAGCAGCGCGAACTGGCCCAGGCCATCAAGCGCGCCCGCTTCCTCGGCCTCCTGCCCTACGTTCTCTCGTAAGCCAGGCTTCCATTGACGGAGGCGGCCGGTGTTGATCGGCCGCCTTCTCCCTTCCGCGATGGGCGCGGATCGGAACCATCGCTTGTAAGCGATCAAACCCATGTTGGGGACGGCTTCGACCCTCCTCTAACTGCCGACGAGCAGGACAGCGACACGTGACAGCCATCAACAGGACATCGTTGCTGACCGGCATTCTGGCCGGCGTGACCGCGGCGTTCCTGTCGTTCGGCGCCACCACGCCCTCTTCTCTCGCCATCGTTCTTTATGCCGCCTCGGCACTGCCGATCCTGATCGCCGGGCTCGGCTGGGGCAACGGGGCCGCCATCGTCGCCGTCGTCGTTGCGGGATTTCTCGCGGCCGTTGCCGTGTCCCCCTATTTCGCGCTGCTGATTCTCGTCGTCACGCTCATTCCCGCAGCCTGGCTGTCGCATCTGGCAAACCTGGCGCGTCCGGCAAGCGAGATCGGCGGGCCCGAGGATGCCATGGCCTGGTATCCGCTGTCCGACATCCTGACGCATCTCGCGGGCCTCGTGACCGCCGGCATGCTGATCATCGGCGTGGTGCTCGGCTACAGCGCCGAAACCGCTGCCGGCATGGTCGACATCGTCATCGAAGCGCTGAAGACCCAGGAGCCGACCTACAATCCGGATCCCGCCGCTCTCGCACAGATCAAGGGCGTGTTCAGCGTGGCCCTGCCGATGGCCCAGGGCGCGCTCTGGGTGCTGATGCTGTTTGCGGCCTATTACGCGGCGACTCGGATCGTCCAGATGTCCGGTCGCAGCCTGCGTCCGCGCGAGGACATCCCGTCGACGCTGCGGATGCATCGCTTCGCCATCTTCGCCTTTCTCGGCGGGCTGGTGCTGACCTTTGCCGGCGGTGCGGCGGGCGCGGTCGGCGCACTCGTGTGCGGCACGTTCGGCGCGGGCTTCCTGCTCTCCGGCTTTGCCGTCTTTCACTTTCGCACCCGCGGCAAATCCTGGCGGCTTCCGGTCCTCTGGATCGGCTACCTGGCCGTGCTGCTCTTCACACTGCCCGCCCTCTTCTTCCTCCTGTCGGGTCTCATGGATACACGCCGAGCCATCGCGCTGTCTCCGACCGGGAAACCGACGGGAAAGACGCCGCAATAACCACTCCAGACACAGACACCTGAAAGGACACTACCATGGACGTCATTCTTCTCGAACGCGTTGCCAAGCTCGGCCAGATGGGCGAAACCGTCAAGGTCAAGGACGGCTTTGCCCGGAACTACCTGCTGCCGCTCGGCAAGGCGCTGCGCGCCAACGCTGCCAACAAGGCCCGTTTCGAAAGCGAGCGCGCAACGCTCGAAGCCCGCAACCTCGAGCGCAAGTCGGAAGCCCAGACGGTTGCCGAACAGCTCGACGGCAAGAGCTTCAACGTCGTCCGCTCTGCCGGCGAAACCGGCCAGCTCTACGGTTCGGTCGCCGCGCGCGACGTTGCCGAAGTGCTTGCAGCCGAAGGCTTCAATGTCGGCCGTAACCAGGTCGACCTCAACAACCCGATCAAGTCCATCGGCCTGCACCAGGTGAAGATCCACCTGCATGCCGAAGTCGAGATCACGGTCACGATGAACGTTGCCCGTTCGGCCGACGAAGCCGAGCGCCAGGCCAAGGGTGAAAACCTCAACTCCGCCGACGCCATCTACGGCGTCGACGAAGATGCCCTGCGTCCGGAAGACTTCTTCAACCCGGAAGCCGAATTCGACAACGACGAAGAATAAGCCTTCGCGATCGAACAATAAAAAGCCCCGGAGCGTCAGACGCTCCGGGGCTTTTTTCGTATCGGTGCCTTGCGTGTCTTAAAGCGCGTTGCGAGAAAACGGATTCACGCTGCGCGCCTATGTTCTTGTTGTGATGCATGTCGTTTCCCGAAACCGCTGCACACGTGTCGGCGACATGCATGCGGGCTCTCCCGTTTCGGCGTAGCTGCCGCAGATCGTCACTCCGCGTCGGCGATCTTCGGATCGGGATCGAGTGACTTGTCGATGCGCACGACCACCGAGAGGCCGGGGGCAAGCCGTTCGGCCGCAGCCTGGCCGGGATCGATGGAGATCCGGACACCGACGCGCTGGGCGATCTTCGTGAAGTTTCCGGTGGCGTTGTCCGGGCGGATGACACTGAACTCGGAGCCGGTGGCCGGCGAAAAGCGCTGGACATGGCCGGTCAGCTTCTGGTGCTCGAGCGCATCGACGGTAAAGGTCACGGGCTGGCCGACCTTCATGCCGTCGAGCTGCGTTTCCTTGTAGTTGGCCACCACCCAGAGTTCGCGCGGCACAACGGACATCAGCTGTGTTCCCGCCGTGACATACTGGCCAAGGCGGACGCCGACCTCCCCGAGATGGCCGTCGCGCGGCGCGCGGATCGCCGTGTTGGCAAGATCGATTTCCGCCAGCTCGACCGCGGCCTCCGCACCGGCGACGGCGGCCTGCAGCGAGCCGCGATTGACGATGATGGTGGCGAGCGACTGGCGATTGACCTCGACGGCGGCTTCGGCCTGCGCCTCGGCGGCCTTGGCCTGCTCGAAGGTCGCCTGGGCCGCCTCGACCTCGCTGGTGGAGGCGACGCTACGGGCGGCGAGCTGGTTCACGCGCTCGGCGGCAAGCTCCGCCCGGCGCAGAGCGGCCTTCGTGCCCAGCACCTGCGCCTCGCTGGAGGCGATGGTGGCCTTTGCGGAGGCTTCCTGCTGGCGGGAATTGTCGAGCGCCGCCTTCTGTCCGGCCAGCGTCGCACGCGCCTGCGCCAGCTTCTGCTGATAGATGCGTTCGTCGATGCGCACGAGCACATCGCCTTCCTTCACGGCCTGGTAGTCGCGCACCGGCACGGCCACGACATAACCCGCCACCTGCGGGCTCATGATGGTGACATAGCCTTTGACGTAGGCATTGTCCGTGGTTTCCACCGCTGTGACGAAGGGCGGCAGTCGCCAGGCATACAGCACGAGCAGAACGCCGACGACGCCGGCGATGAGGACGAGAAGGGTGACGGGGGAACGGGTGAGCTTGGACATGGAAAACTCTGCTTGAAAAGGGCTTGAACGACGAATGGCGAAACGCGAGCCGGGGAATGAGGGCCCGGAACAGGGCCCGTCAAATCAGGCCGGAGCCACGGCCGCGTCGGGCGGTGCGACGAGCCGGCGCCAGATGAGATGGCCAACGAGGATCGCCAGGGAGATGGCGCAGCCGATGAAGATGACGAAGAAGGCATCGTTATAGGCGAGGACATAGGCTTCGCGGCTGACCTGCTGCGTGAGGAGCTGTAGTCCCTCGGTGTTCAGCAGCGTCTTGTCGATGATGACCTTGCCGTAGGATCCGGCGAGCTGCGCCACGCGGTTCGCGACGAGCGGATCCGACAGCATGATTTGCTCGGCAAGAAGGTTGGAATGGAATTTCTCGCGGATGGTCACGAAGCTGCCGAGCGCGGCGGAGGCCATCAGGCTGCCGAGGCTCTGGGTGAAGAGAAAGATGACGATGAAGTTGACGACGTAGATCGGACCCTTGGCAAGGGCCGCGCCAAACCCCGTCGTCATCACGGGCGGCAGGAACATGGCGGCGCCGGCCCCCACCAGGGCCTGGCTCAGGAACATCTGCTCCGGCCGCGTCAGATTGGTCGACTGGCTGTCGAGCCACGCACCGGCACCGATCAGGACCAGCGCGATGACATGGGCGAGATCGAGCTGCTTCTTCACCATGAGAAAGGTACAGAACAGCCCGCCCGCCACCGAGGCGGCGAGCACGATGGCATAGAGCGTCATCGTCTGGTCGTTCTGGAGGCCGATCTGCTGGTAGAAGCCGGATACGGTGGCCGTCTGCTCCGATGAGACCGTGCGAAACAGGATGAGGACACCGGCCATGTGGATGTTCGGCCAGGAAAAGATCCAGCGCAGATCGAGCATCGGCTGGGACCGGTTGATCTCGATGGCGACGAAGACCGAGAGCAGACCGACCGCGCAGGCCAGCAGCACGCCGAGCCACGGCGCCTCGAACCACCAGTAGAAGCGGCCGAGCGACAGGATGATCGCCAGACAGCCGAAACCGCCGGCCAGGATGAGATAGCTGAAGATGTCGAGCGTCTGGATGACCTTGGCGCGCGGTGGCGCGGTGACCGGCAGGAGGTAGATGAAGGGCAGTGCGATGAGCGCCAGCGCGACCTCGAACGTGTAGAGCGCTCTCCAGCCGCCATATTCCATCAGCGCCGGCGAAAGGATGCGGGCGAGCGGGGCCGACAGCAGCGTGTTCGTGACGGCAAGGCTCAGCCCCATGGAAAGCTTCTTCTCGGGCGGGAAAGCCTCGAGCATGTAGAGAATGCCGATGGTGGACAGCGGCGCGGCCGCAATGCCGTTGACGAAGCGGATGATCAGCGCGGAGTGCAGGTCCGACACGAACAGATTGGCAAAAGCGGCAAAGACGAAGCAGAGAATGCCGAGTTCCGCAAAGCGCCGGAGGCCGTATTGCGTGCGGATCTTGAACAGCGCCACGGACAGGCTGGCATAGGGTGCCATATAGGCGGCCGACAGCCAGGCAAGCTCGTTGACGGTGGCCGAGAAGGCGCCCTGCAGCTGGTAGAGATTGGCGTTCAGCAGGTTCATGCCGAGGCCCTGTGTCAGGAACATCAGCACGGAGGTGAACATGTAGAGCGAAGCGCGGCCGCGCGAGAGATGCACGGCCGGTTGCGGCGGGCTTGCCGGCCGGGTTTCCACCGGGGGCGTTTCCGGTGTCTCCGGCTCGGGTGTCGCACCGTCTTCGATCGAACGCGGAAAGCTGTTGGTCACGAGATGGTCTCCCGGCCGATCTGCATCATGTTGTCCGCCATCGTCGTCATGACCGAAAGCGCGGTTTCCTTGTCCTCAAAGCTGACACCGGCGAGAAGATCGGCACGAATGCCGCAGGCGATGATCTCGATCTCCTGCGCCAGTGCCCGGCCCTTCGGCGTCAGGTGGATCTGCTTGGCGCGCCGGTCGGACTTCTCCACCCGACGCTCGATGAAGCCCTGAGCCTCCATGCCATCGAGAAGCCGGACGATGGTCGGCGTTTCGATCGCGAGTTCCTCGGCAAGCTCGCGCTGGTTCTGTCCGTCGCGACGCGCCAGAGCGAAGAGCGCGCGCGCCCGGGACAATGTGAGCCCACGCTCCCGGACCCGCGCATCGAAGACGGCACGGAGCTTCCGGTTGACGGATTGCAGGGCGTCGAACAGGGATCGATTGGCAAGATCGCTCAACTGATACTCTTTCCATAATAGTAGTATGCTAACTATGTGTGGTCGAAGTAATGCAGTCTGATGGTCATTTCAAGCTTTCATATCGACGTCCGTGCGTTTCATGCGGCTGACGTTTCGCGTATCCTGCGCGAGCGATTCGCTGCCGTGACGATGCGCGCGGTCGGTCAAGCAGAGATGGCGCGGACGGGCCCGATTTCCACTGGACGCACCATGCGGCTGTGGACACCGGTGACACCCGGCCCCCGCACCCCGGCCTGTCACCGCGACGGGTTGACACCACGCCCCGGTCAGCCAATCACAGGACCGTTCCGCGAAGAAGACGAGAGAGAGCCATGAATGAAGCAGCGCGCAGAGTGGCGGCGATGAATCAGCAGCCCATGGAGCCCCAGTACCGGGAGGCACCGAGCAACATCGAGGCGGAGCAGGCCCTGCTGGGCGCGATTCTCGTCAACAACGATGCTTTCTATCGCGTCTCGGACTTCCTGAAGCCGGTTCACCTGCACGAGCCCCTGCACCGCAAGATCTACGAGGTCGCGGGCGACATCATCCGCATGGGCAAGACCGCCCATCCCGTGACCGTCAAGACGTTCCTCGCGCCCGACCAGAAGGTCGGGGACATGACGATCTCGCAATATCTCGCGCAGCTTGCCGCCAATGCGGTGACCATCATCAATGCCGAGGATTATGGCCGGGCGATCTACGATCTGGCGCTGCGCCGCTCGCTGATCACCATCGGCGAGGACATGGTCAACATCGCCTTCGACGCACCGCTCGACATGCCGCCGCAGGGGCAGATCGAGGACGCCGAGCGGCGGCTGTTCGAACTGGCCGAAACCGGCCGCTACGACGGCGGCTTCCAGGCCTTCAACGATGCCGTGGCGCTGGCCATCGACATGGCCGGCCAGGCCTTCGAGCGCGACGGGCACCTCTCCGGCATCTCGACCGGCATTCACTCGCTCGACGGCAAGATGGGCGGTCTGCAGCGGTCCGACTTGATCGTGCTTGCCGGTCGCCCAGGGATGGGCAAGACCTCGCTCGCCACCAACATCGCCTATAACATCGCCGCTTCCTACGAGCCGGAGATCCAGGCGGATGGCTCCTACAAGGCCAAGAACGGCGGCGTCGTCGGGTTCTACTCGCTCGAAATGTCCTCCGAGCAGCTGGCAACGCGTATCATTTCCGAGCAGACAGAGGTCTCCTCCTCCAAGATCCGCCGCGGCGAGATCACCGAGCACGACTTCGAGAAGCTCGTCGCCTGCGCCCAGATGATGCAGAAGGTGCCGCTCTACATCGACCAGACCGGGGGTATCTCGATCGCCCAGCTGTCGGCACGCGCGCGCCGCCTCAAACGCCAGCGGGGGCTCGACTGCCTTGTGGTGGACTATATCCAGCTGATGACGGGCGCCGGAAAATCCGGTGAGAACCGCGTGCAGGAGATCACCCAGATCACCACCGGCCTCAAGGCGCTGGGCAAGGAGCTGAACGTTCCGATCATCGCGCTGTCGCAGCTGTCGCGTGCGGTGGAAAGCCGCGAGGACAAGCGCCCGCAGCTCTCCGACCTTCGTGAATCCGGCTCGATCGAGCAGGACGCCGACGTCGTGCTCTTCGTGTTCCGCGAAGAATATTACGTGAAGAACATGGAGCCGCGCGACGAGTTCGATCCGAAATACGAGGAGTGGAAGCAGACCTTCGAAAAGGTCAAGGGCACCGCCGACGTGATCATCGCCAAGCAGCGCCACGGGCCGACCGGAACGGTCAAGCTCGCGTTCCAGTCGGAATATACCCGCTTCACCGACCTCGCCGACCCCTCGTTCACGCAGTACGAGGAACATTGATCGCCCGAAGTTGCAGCGCTATGTCGGAGTGGCCGACACGCCCGGACGGCGTCGCTGTTTGCAAACAGGCTTGCTCATTCCGCATATTCCGAGGCTTCCCATGGACGACGTCTTTTCCGCAGCGGCGAACCGCCTGACCATCGATCTGCAGGCGCTGGCCGACAACTGGCGCCAGATGAAGGCCCGATCCGGACGCGCGCGCGCGGCCGCCGTTCTCAAGGCGGACGCCTACGGAGTGGGGATCGAGGCGGCGGCCGAGACGCTCTACCAGGCGGGCGCGCGCGATTTCTTCGTGGCGAATGCCGAGGAAGGCGTGAACCTGCGGCCGCTGGTGCCGGAAGGCCGCATCTATGTTCTCGCCGGCCTCTGGCCGGGCATCGAGCCGCTGTTCTTTGAAAACGGGCTGGTGCCGGTCATCAATTCCGAGGAGCAGCTTGCCTTCTTCATGGCCGCGCTCTCCGAGCACGGCGAGCACCCTTGCGTCCTGCATGTGGATACCGGCATGAACCGGCTCGGCCTGTCGCTCGACGAGGCGATGGCGCTGGCCTCCGATCCGGCACGCCCGGCAAGCTTTGCGCCGATGCTGGTGATGAGCCACCTCGCCTGCGCCGACGATCCCGCACACCCGCTGAACGGTCAGCAACTGGAGGCCTTCCGCACGGTTCGCACCGCCTTCGACGGCGTCGAGGCAAGCCTGGCCAATTCCGCAGGCATTCATCTCGGGCCGGACTATCACTTCGACCTCACCCGGCCCGGCATTGCCACCTATGGCGGCGAGGCCGTGAACGGCATGGCCAACCCGATGACGCCGGTCGTGACCGCGGAAGCCCGCATCATCCAGGTGCGTTCGGTCGCCAAGGGTGGATCGGCAAGCTACGGCGCCACCGCGACCTTCGCCCGCGACAGCCGCATCGCCATTGCCTCGGTCGGTTATGCCGATGGCTATCACCGCTCGGTGTCGGGCAGCGGCGTGACGCTGCGGCAGGCGCAGCCTTCGGGCGCCCACGGCTTCCTGCACGGCCGCAAGGTGCCGCATGTCGGCCGCGTCACGATGGACCTCAGCCTGTTCGACGTGACGGACCTGCCCGAGACCAGCGTCCGGGCCGGCGATTACATCGAACTCTTCGGCCGCAACATTGCCCTCGACGACGTCGCACGGGCTGGCGGGACCATCGGCTACGAGCTGCTGACAAGCCTCGGTCATCGTTATGACCGCGCCTATATCGAGGCCGATACGGAAGTTTGAAACCGCATCTTGGAAAGCGGGCGCAGATAGCGTAAACGAGAACAAAACGAGAATACCTTACCGAAAGCGATCCCGTCTGCATGGCCAAGGCCAGAACCAATTTCATTTGCCAGAACTGCGGCACCGTCACATCCCGCTGGGTGGGAAAATGCGAAGGCTGCGGACAGTGGAACACCATTGTCGAGGAAGACCCGCTCGGCGGCATCGGCGGCGGGCCCGGAAAGACGCCGAAGAAGGGGCGGCCGGTCACGCTGACCACCCTCTCGGGCGAGACGGAGGATGCGCCCCGCATCACCACCGGCATCTCCGAGCTCGATCGCGCGACCGGCGGCGGCTTCGTGCGCGGCTCGGCCGTCCTTATCGGCGGCGATCCCGGCATCGGGAAATCCACGGTGCTGATGCAGGCCGCAGCCGCCCTGTCGCGCAACGGCCACCGCGTCATCTACGTCTCGGGCGAAGAGGCCGTGGCCCAGGTGCGCCTGCGGGCGCAGCGGCTCGGCGCCGCCGATACCGACGTGCTGCTGGCTGCGGAGACGAATGTCGAGGACATTCTGGCCACGGTGTCGGAGGGCAAGCGGCCGGATCTCTTCATTGTCGACTCCATCCAGACGCTGTGGAGCGACGTCGTCGATTCCGCGCCGGGCACCGTCACGCAGGTGCGAACCGGCGTGCAGGCGATGATCCGCTTTGCCAAGCAGACCGGCGCAACCGTCGTTCTCGTCGGCCACGTGACCAAGGAAGGCCAGATTGCAGGGCCGCGCGTGGTGGAACACATGGTCGATGCCGTTCTCTACTTCGAGGGTGACCGCGGGCATCACTACCGCATCCTGCGCACCGTCAAGAACCGCTTCGGCCCGACGGACGAGATCGGCGTGTTCGAGATGTCGGACAGGGGCCTGCGGGAAGTGACCAATCCGTCCGAGCTGTTCCTCGGCGAGCGCAATGCGAAATCTCCGGGCGCCGCCGTTTTTGCCGGCATGGAAGGGACGCGCCCGGTGCTGGTGGAGGTCCAGGCGCTGGTGGCGCCGACCTCGCTGGGAACGCCGCGCCGGGCTGTGGTCGGCTGGGATTCGGCGCGCCTGTCGATGATCCTCGCCGTCCTCGAAGCGCATTGCGGCGTGCGCCTCGGGCAGCACGACGTCTATCTCAACGTGGCCGGCGGCTACCGCATCGCGGAGCCTGCGGCCGATCTTGCCGTGGCTTCCGCACTGGTTTCCTCGCTTGCCGGTCTTGCCCTTCCCACCGATTGCGTTTATTTCGGCGAAATCAGCCTGTCCGGGGCCATCCGGCCGGTTGCGCATACGTCCCAGCGCCTGAAGGAATCCGAGAAACTCGGCTTCTCGCAAGCTGTCCTGCCGTCCGCCTCTCCCGACCTGCCCAAAGGCTCCGGGATGGCGTGGAGCGAGATGGAAAGCCTGCCGGATCTGGTCGCGCGCATTGCCGGCTCCAAGGGCGCCCTGCGGCAGACGGACGAGGACGACTGACCCGAAGGCGGACGCCGCCTTTCGGCAACGCGTCTCTCGTCGAGCGATATCGGGGCAAAGCATATCGGGACACGGCCGCCGTTTCGGTATACATGCTCCCACCGGCCTCGCGAGAGACCGGCGACGGCGCCACGAGCGGTGACTGCAGATGCCCCGGTGCGGACCCCGCCTGGCGCTTGTACGGAGTAAGACGACCATGCCCATAACCATTCTCGACGGGATCGTGATCGGTGTCGCGCTGTTCTCGGCCGTCCTGGCCATGGTGCGCGGCTTCTCGCGCGAGGTGCTTTCGGTCGCCAGCTGGCTCGGCGCGGCGGCGGCAGCCTATTTCCTCTATCCCTATCTCAAGCCCTACGCGGCGCAGTACACGACGAGCGATGCCATCGCCACGGCCGGTTCGGCCGGCGTCATCTTCCTTGTCGCCCTGATCATCATTTCCTTTATCACGATGCGGATCGCCGATTTCATCATCGACAGCCGCATCGGCGCGCTCGATCGCACGCTCGGCTTCCTGTTCGGTGCGGCGCGCGGCATCCTGCTCATCGTCGTTGCGATGCTGTTCTTCAACTGGATCGTGAAGCCCGAGCAGCAGCCGACCTGGGTCATCCAGGCGAAATCGAAGCCGCTGCTCGACAATCTCGGAACCAAGCTGGTGGCGCTGCTGCCGGAGGATGTCGGCACGACGGTGGTCAACCGCCTGACCGGCAAGCCGACACCCGAGGGCGAGCTGGACGGCACCACGCCGCCGAGCGAGCCGGTTCCCTCCGACGACGCGCCGGCCCTTCCGCCCGCCGCGCCAACGACCAACAACTGACGCAACAGCGCCAGACCTGCCAGCCCGCTTTGCGGGCTGTTGTCGTTTCATCGATCTTCCGCCGGTATTGCTGGTTGAAGCCGTGATGACGCGCTACGATATGCCAACCGCACCCGCCGAGACAAAGGTGATACCGCGATGACCTTGCCCCATTCTCCCGCATCTTCCGCCACGAGCCCGCGTGCCGTGGAGATCCACGACGAAATGGACGGCGATACGCTGCACGAAGAGTGCGGCGTGTTCGGCATCCTCGGACATGAAGACGCTGCCACGCTCACCGCGCTCGGACTGCACGCGCTCCAGCATCGTGGACAGGAAGCGGCCGGCATCGTCACCTTCGACGGCCGCCAGTTCTATACCGAAAAGCGCATGGGCCTCGTCGGCGATCACTACACGGACCCCGCGACGCTCGCCAAGCTCCCCGGCTTCAGCGGCATCGGCCACACGCGCTATTCGACCACCGGCGAAGTGGCGCTGCGCAACGTGCAGCCGCTCTTTGCCGAACTCGAGGTCGGCGGCATCGCCATCGCACACAACGGCAACCTGACCAATGGGCTCACGCTGCGCCGGCAACTCATTGCGGACGGTGCCATCTGTCAGTCGACGTCGGATACCGAGGTCGTGCTGCACCTCATCGCGCGTTCCAAGCATGCCGGCTCCGGCGAGCGTTTCGTCGATGCGATCCGCCAGGTCGAAGGCGGCTACTCCATGCTCGCCATCACCCGCACCAAGCTGATGGCGGCGCGCGATCCCTACGGCATTCGCCCGCTCGTCATGGGCGAACTCGACGGCAAGCCGATCTTTGCATCGGAGACCTGCGCGCTCGACATCATCGGCGCGAAATTCGTCCGCGATGTCGAGAACGGCGAAGTGGTGATCTGCGAGATCCAGCCCGACGGATCGATCAGCATCGAATCGCGCAAGGCGGAGACACCGATGCCGGAGCGGCTCTGCCTCTTCGAATATGTCTATTTCGCCCGCCCGGACTCCGTCGTCGGCGGTCGCAACGTCTATGTCGCGCGCAAGAACATGGGCATCAACCTTGCCAAGGAAGCGCCGTGCGCGGCCGATGTCGTCGTGCCTGTTCCAGACGGCGGCACCCCGGCGGCGATCGGCTTTGCCCAGGCGAGCGGCATCCCGTTCGAACTCGGCATCATCCGCAACCATTATGTCGGGCGCACCTTCATCGAGCCGACGCAGCAGATCCGCGCGTTCGGCGTGAAGCTGAAGCACTCGGCCAACCGTGCCATGATCGAGGGAAAGCGCGTCGTGCTGATCGACGATTCCATCGTGCGCGGGACGACGTCGCTGAAGATCGTCCAGATGATCCGCGAGGCCGGTGCGCTCGAGGTGCACATCCGCGTCGCCAGCCCGATGATCTACCATCCCGATTTCTACGGCATCGATACGCCGGACGCCGACAAGCTGCTGGCCAACCAGCACGCGGACCTGGCCTCGATGTGCGCCTTCATCGGTGCGGATTCGCTGGAGTTTCTGTCGATCGATGGGCTCTACCGGGCCGTCGGGGGCGAGCCGCGCGATCCGAAGGCGCCGCAGTTCACCGACCACTATTTCACGGGCGACTATCCCACGCGTCTTCTCGACCGCGAAGCGACCAGCAATGTGCGCAAGCTGTCCGTCATGGCGAGTAACGGCTGAAACATGAATGCCATCGATCTGAAGGGGCGCATCGCGCTCGTCACCGGCGCCTCGCGGGGCATTGGATATTTCACCGCACTTGAACTGGCGCGGGCCGGCGCGCAGGTTATCGCCTGCGCCCGCACCGTCGGCGGACTCGAAGAACTGGACGATGCCGTCAAGGCGGCCGGCGGGCTTCCCGTGACGCTGGTGCCGTTCGACCTTGCCGATATGGACGCGATCGACCGGCTGGGCGCCGCAATCCACGAGCGCTGGGGCCGGCTCGATATCCTCGTTGCCAATGCCGGCATTCTCGGCACGATTTCGCCGATCGGCCATTTCGAAGCCAAGGTGTTCGAGAAGGTGATGACGATCAACGTCACCGCGACCTGGCGGCTGATCCGTACGGTGGAGCCGCTGCTGGTGCGCTCGGACGCCAGCCGCGCGCTGATCATTTCCTCGTCGGCGGCGCACAAATGCAAGCCGTTCTGGGGCGCGTACTCCGCGTCCAAGGCGGCCGTCGAGGCGCTGGCGCGGACATGGGCCGGGGAAACCCAGCGTTTGCCATTGCGGATCCTCTCGGTGGATCCCGGCGGCACCCGCACCGCCATGCGGGCGCTGGCCATGCCGGGCGAGGATCCGGAAACCGTGCCGCATCCCTCGGAGGTCGCGCGAACCCTGCTGACGCTCGTCGGACCGGGCCAGACGCAGACCGGAAAGTTGTTCCAGGTTCGCGAGAACCGGCTCGTCGATTATCGTCTGCCGGATTAGCCTCTACAGCCCGATCACCAGTCGGACACCGATCGCGACCATCACCACGCCGATGATCGCCTCCAGGACACGCCAGGCGGCCGGTTTCTCGAAGAGCGGCCGCAGCCATCGGGCGCCATAGCCGAGCGAGAAGAAGAACAGGACCGAGGCGCACATCGCGCCTGCGGCAAAGGCCGCCTGGGCGCCCGGAAACCGGGTGGAGATGGTGCCGAGCAGCACGACGGTGTCGAGATAGACGTGCGGATTGAGCCAGGTCAGCGCGAGGCAGGTCGCCAGCGTGACGCCAAGGCCGCGACCTGTCTGTCCCGATATGTCGAGTGCGCTCGAAGCCCGGAGGGCCGACCACAGGCTCCGTGCACCGTAGACGAACAGGAACGCCGCGCCGCCATAGCGCATGATCGGATCGATCCCGGGAAGGATCTGCGCGATCTGCCGGAAACTCGTTACCCCCAAAGCGATCAGCGCCGCATCGGACACGGCGCAGGCGAGACAGACGGCAAAGACATGCTCGTTGCGCAGGCCCTGCCGCAGAACGAAGGCATTTTGCGCGCCGATGGCGACGATCAGCGTCAGCCCCATGGCAAGGCCGGTCGTGAACGCCGTGGAGGCCGTCTCATCGAGAAAAGCGAGCATTCCTATCTCCCTGTTGCGGATATCTCGATAGCGCCTTCGTCGGATTTAGCCTACTTAATGATGCTTACCCTGATGAAGGAGCGCTAACGTGCTGGATTATGCCTCTCTGCGCGCTGTTGCCGCCGTGGTTCAAACGGGCAGCTTCGAAAAGGCGGCGCGACGGCTGAATGTTACGCCGTCCGCCGTGTCGCAGCGCGTCAAGGCGCTGGAGGAACGCCTCGGCACAGCCCTCGTCGTCCGGAGCACGCCCTGCACGGCGACGGAGAAGGGCGCGTGGCTCTGCCGGCATATGGAGACGGTGGGCATGCTGGAGAGCGAGTTGCTGACGCACCTGCCGGCGCTGGTCGACCCGCTTTCGCCGGACGATCGCGTAACCCTCCCGATCGCGACCAATGCCGACAGCCTCGCCACATGGTTCCTCGGGGCGATCTCGACCTTTTCCAAAGGGTCGCGCCATCTTCTCAACATCGCGGTGGATGACCAGGATCATACGGCCGAGTGGCTTCAACAGGGGCGCGTCATTGCTGCCGTGACATCGCTGGAAAAACCCGTTTCCGGCTGCCGCAGAACGCCGCTCGGCGCCTTGCGCTACCGGGCCACGGCCAGTCCCGACTTTGTGGAACGATATCTTGCCGACGGCATGACGCTCGCTGCCTTTTCACAGGCGCCGTCGCTGACGTTCAACCAGAAGGACCGGCTTCAAAGCCGATGGCTCCGGGACACGCTCGGCGCGGAGCCTGCGTGTCCGACCCATTGGCTGCCGTCGACGCAGAGCTTCGTCGAGGCGAGCCTGGCCGGAATGGGGTGGGGCATGAACCCGGAAATGCTGGTGGAGGCGCATCTGGCGAACGGACGGCTGGTCGAGCTGGTGCCCGATACGCCGCTGGACGTGCCCCTCTTCTGGCAGATCAACCGGCTCGCAGCCGACCAGCTGACAGCCCTGACGCGGGCCGTCGTCGACGTGGCGCACAAGGCGCTCCGGCTGCCTGCCTGAGCACGCCAACGACATCATCCACAGACGGCGATCGAGCGCGTGACCGGGATCGAGTGTCCGCGATCTAGTGTCCAGGCAGGCCGTCGTCGCGCATGCCTTCCGGATGCTCCGGCCATTTGCTGCCGTACTTCTTCTTCCAGGCGCGGGCGCCGAAGGGCAGCGACGCGAGGTAGACGATGGCGGTGATCACCATGGTTTCCCATGTGAAGCTCATCAGGGTCGCGACATAGATGACGACGGCCAGGATGACCGGGAGGACGAGATCGCGGCGGACGCGATTCTCAGACTTGCCGGACCAGACCGGCAGGCGGCTGACGAGCAGAAAGGCGATGAGCAGCGTATAGGCCGAAAAGATCAGGCCCATGGTGCGGCTCGGCTCGACGCCGAGCAGGCCAAGATAGACCGGAAGGAGAACGAGCATCGCCCCGGCCGGCGCAGGCACGCCGACAAAATACTCCGACTGCCACTTCGCCTTGATGTCACGCTCCGCCATGACATTGAAGCGCGCCAGTCGGAGGCCCGCGGCGATGACATAGATGAGGGCGGCGATCCAGCCGATCGACTTGGCTTCATCCAGCACGAACGCGAAGAGAACCAGCGCCGGTGCGACGCCGAAATTGACGATATCGGCAAGCGAATCCATCTGGACGCCGAATTTCGACGTCGCCTTGAGCAGGCGGGCAATGCGGCCGTCGACCCCGTCCAGAAACGCGGCCACGAGAACCATGGCGACGGCCAGTTCGAACCGTCCCTCGAAGGCGAGCCGCACGCCCGTCAAGCCGGCGCAGATCGCAAGCACCGTGATCAGGTTGGGAACGAGGAGCCGGAGGGGGATCTCCCGCAGCCGCGGACCCCGCGCCTCGTCGTCATGGGGCCCATTCGGTTCGTACGGGGGAAACGGCGTCGTATCCATGGCGCTTGGTCCTTGGGGCACAGGCGGGACGGTGCGTCCCTGCGGGGGTCTCTAGATCTCGATATAGCGCTGCGCCGGACAGGTTCCAGCGCAGCCGCTCCGCGTTGCAATCACCTCGGCCCGGTCACGACCATGCCGGTACTGGCATCTGGTGACGGGCGCATCAATCGCGGCGGCCGAGGGTCGGGCCCTTCTCGGAGCCGAACTCCGCCAGCACCGTCTCGCCGGCGATCGCAAGCTGCCCAAGGCTGACGCGCGGTTCGGCGCCTGCCGGCAGAAACACGTCGAGGCGCGAACCGAAGCGGATCAGGCCAAAACGCTGGCCGGCCTGCAGCTGCTCGCCCTGCGACGCCCAGCAGATGATGCGGCGGGCCACCAGCCCCGCGATCTGCACGGTGCCGATCGCGCCATGGGCCGTCTCGATGACCAGACCATTGCGCTCGTTCTCGCTGCTGGCCTTGTCGAGTTCGGCATTGACGAACTGTCCGGCGCGGTAGGCGATGCGGGTAATGGTGCCGCGCATGGGCGCGCGGTTCACATGGCAATTGAAGACGTTCATGAAGACGGAGATGCGCAGCATCGGCTCGAAGCCGAGGCCGAGCTCTTCCGGCGGCACGATGTAGGCGACCGACGAGACGCGACCGTCGGCAGGGCTGATGACGAGATCGTCATCGACCGGCGTCACGCGTTCGGGGTCGCGGAAGAAATAGGCGCACCAGGCCGTGAGGAGAAAGCCGATCCAGAGCAGCGGCTCCCACAGGAAACCGAGAAGGAGTGAGACGACGAAGAACCCGGCAATGAACGGGTAGCCGGCTTTATTGATCGGCACCAGCGTGTTGCGAACGGACGTGATCAGGCTCATGAGGGCAGCGTCTCCATTAAACTCCGACCCTGCACCTATAGGGAATCGTCCCGGGCGGCAACAAGGGCGGCTTGCAGGAGGATATGGGATGCGGCGCGCAAAACGCGAGGGCCAAGCGGCCCAAAACGCACGCCGCCGGGCAAACAGCCGTTGCTGCCATTGACCTCGCATGAGCGATATTTATAACAGGTTGTTCTTAAATGTAAGAGGACGGGCATGCTGGCATGTTGCATTGACCGGAACTATGCCGAGCTTGCGGCTGTCATGCTGCGGTCTGCGCATCTCAATGGCAATATTCCCGATGTGGAATTCTGTATTCTGGGCGACGGCCTCAGGACGCGGGACAAGGACTGGATTCAGCAGTCCGTCGGGCGCCCCATCACCTTCATCGACATCGATGAAGCGATGCTGCGCGACATTCGATACCTGAGGACGACGAACGCCTGGAGCCGCGCGACGTATGCGAGACTGCTCCTGCCGGACTATGTCGGCGAGCGGCATTCGCGCATCGTCTATCTCGACGCCGACACGCTGGTGCTGGGGGATATGTCGCATCTTTTCACGGTGCCGCTCGGCGATCATCTCATTGCCGGAGTGCAGGCACGAGGCCAAACCTCTCTTCGGGACATGAACAGACGCCTCGGGCGGAGCGATGAAGAGTTCTACTTCAATGCAGGCGTTCTGGTCATCGACGCCGTGGCCTGGAGAAACGAGAAGGCGAGCGACAGGTGCTTTGCGCTTTTGCACTCGGGGCAGTTTTCGTTTCTTGATCAGGACGTCCTCAACCTGCTCGTCAGCGGGCGCGCCTTGCAGCTTGGCTGGCAGTGGAACGCGCAAATGGAGGACGACTATGGCGACGCGGTGATCGTGCACTTCATCCATGCCAAGCCGAACTCCGAAGAATGCCGCCATCCGCAGCAACGTGCATACCTTGCGTTGCGTGCGGATACGGCCTGGGCGAACGCGCCTTTGCGCTCGAAACGCCAGCGACACTGGAAGCGCATCGGCCATTCGATCCGGAAAAGGTGGCTAGCTGTCCGACGCCGCTTCGAAGCGGCCCGGTCCCTGCCCTGAGCGACGCCCGGGCGGGGGTATGTCCCCAACCGGACGCCCCGCCGGTCAGCCCGCCTCACACGGCCGGCGGGCGACGCGTGACGATGCCGAGATCGTCTTCCTCCTGGACCTTCTTCAACTGCTCGGCCGCCTGGGTCGCCTCGCGTTGGCGGCTCCACATCGAGGCGTAGAGGCCTTCGCGGTCGATGAGTTCGCCATGCGTGCCGCGTTCGGCGATGACGCCGTCCTTCAGCACGATGATCTCGTCGGCCTGGATCACGGTCGAGAGGCGGTGGGCGATGACAAGGGTCGTGCGGTTGCGCGAGACGATATCGAGGGCGGCCTGAATCTCCTGCTCCGTCCGCGTGTCGAGCGCCGAGGTCGCCTCGTCGAGGATCAGGATCGGCGGGCTTTTGAGAACCGTCCGCGCGATGGCGACACGCTGCTTCTCGCCGCCCGACAGCTTCAATCCACGTTCCCCGACCATGGCATTGTAGCCTTCCGGCAGCGTCTTGATGAAGGTGCCGATCTGGGCGATCTCGGCGGCCGCCTCGACCTCGTCGTGAGAGGCGGAGATGCGGCCGTAGCGGATGTTGTAGGCGATCGTGTCGTTGAAGAGCACCGTATCCTGCGGAACCATGCCGATCGCGGCGCGCAGGCTCTTCTGGGTCAGGCTTCGAACGTCCTGACCGTCGATGGTGATCGCGCCTTGCTGGACGTCATAGAACCTGTAGAGCAAGCGTGACAGCGTCGACTTGCCGGCACCCGACGGGCCGACCACGGCGACGGTCTTGCCGGCAGGGACCTCGAAACTGATGCCTTTGAGAATGGGCCGCGCCGCGTCATAGGCGAAATGCACGTCCTTGAAGACAATGGCGCCCTTGTCGATCGCCAGGGCCTTGGCGTCGGGCGCATCGACCACCTCTGCCTGCACCTGGAGCAGATCGAACATCTGTTCGATATCCGTGAGACCCTGACGGATTTCGCGGTAGACGAAGCCGATGAAATTGAGCGGAATCGAGAGCTGCATCAGCATGGCGTTGATGAAGACGAAATCGCCGATCGTCTGCTCGCCGCGCTGCACGGCGAGCGCCGACATCACCATCATGATCGCCGTGCCGAGACCGAAGATCAGGGCCTGACCGAAGTTCAGCCAGCCGAGCGAGGTCCAGACCTGGGTTGCCGCCTTCTCGTACCGCGCCATCGACTGATCGAAGCGCGTCGCCTCCATCTGCTCATTGCCGAAATACTTGACGGTCTCGAAGTTCAGCAGCGAATCGATCGCCTTGGTGTTGGCGTCGGTGTCGCTGTCGTTCATCGAGCGCCGGATGGAGATCCGCCAGTCGCTGGCCTTCACCGTGAACCAGATATAGACCGCGACCGTGACGGCGGTGACCAGCAGGTACGAGAAACCGTAGCCCCACCAGAAGATCGCCGCGGTCAAGAGGAATTCGATCAGCGTCGGCACCGTGTTGAGAATGGTGAAACGGACGATCGTCTCGATGCCCTTGGTGCCGCGCTCGATGATGCGCGACAGTCCGCCGGTGCGGCGTTCCAGGTGGAAGCGCAGCGACAGCTGATGCATGTGAACGAAGGTCCGGTAGGCCAGCTGGCGGACCGCATGCTGGCCGACGCTCGCAAACAGCGCGTCGCGCAGCTGGTTGAGCCCCGCCTGCAGCAGGCGGGCCAGATTGTAGGCCACGACCAGCATCAGCGCGCCGGTCATGGCGGCGGGGAGAATGCCGGTCATGTCGGCGCGGCCGTTCAGCGCATCCGTCGCCCATTTGAAGAAATAGGGCACGAGCAGCAGCACGATCTTGGCAACGAGCAGGATGACCGTCGCCCAGACCACGCGCATCTTGAGGTCGGCACGATCGCTCGGCCACATATAGGGCCAGAGGTTGAGGATGGTCTGCAGCGGATTGCCGGCATCCGCCGACACGGTCTTCTTCTGGTCCGTCATGATGTCTTCGCGTTTCCAGCCGGCAGGGACATGCGGCCGACAGAGGGAGCGCCGGTCGAACATGCAAACGGCGCCCCCTGCGGAAGGCGCCGTTCGCGTTGCTATCACATAGGCTCCCTCGCCCGCCGCGGCAATGGCCTGCAGCCCGACAGCTGCGCCCTGCCGCCGTGCGGCGCGACCTTACGGCGTGTGCTGCATGTGTCGGCGGTGGATTTCCTGCGACTCCGCGTCCGGCAGCGCCTTGTCCGGCACGCCGAAGACCTGGCCCGGCAGGATGCGGTCGGGATCGAGGATCTGGTCCTCATTGGCGACATAGATCGTGGTGTAGCGGACCCCTGCCCCGTAGACGCGGCGCGAGATCTGCCACAGCGTATCGCCGCGGCGGATGATGACCGAGCTCTTGCTCTGCTGCAGAGGCGCCTGCTGCACCGTCTGCGGTTCCCCACCGGCCGTCTGCGAAGACTGCGTCGCGGCAGAGCCGGCGACAGGCTGATCCGGCGCGACCGGGGCGATCCCGGTGGTCTCGTTCGCCTGGGTCTTCTGTGCAGCCGCGCTGTCCAGCTGAGCGTTTGCTGCCCGATCGTTTGTCACCTGATCGACGGGTGCAGGCGCCGTCACCCTGGCCGAACCGTTTGCGGCCAGAGCGGGCGCCGTTTCCAGCACGCGGGCCATCGCGATGTCGAGGCGACCCAGTACGGCACCGACGGCGGCGGCATCGCGGGGCACGGGCTTCAGGATTGCCAGCGCCTCGGCGGCCGCCTTGGTGGTGGTGGTGACGCGATCGGCAACGCTTGTCTGCATGCCGGCGACCGGCTTGACGCCGGCAAGCGACGTCAGGGCGATTTCCGTGGCGGAGCGGGCTGCGGCCAGCTGGTCGAGACCCGGCAGCTTGCCGTCGGCAAAGAGAGCCTTCAGCAAGGCGAAGGCCTTGGCCGCCTCCATGCGCGAGGCGTCGAAGATGGCGCCATCGAAAGCCGGATCGGCGCCGCTGGCGGGTGTCTGCGCGACAGCCGCGATTTGATCGCCTTCCGGACGTTCGAACGGCACGGCGGCGCGCAACTGAACCTTTCCATCCGCACCGATCATGTCGACCCGGATCACGTGCTGGCCGACGGACAAGGCGAGCTCGCCATCGATGACGAAGCGGCCCTGCGCGTCCGCCTTGCCCTGGCCGACCAGCTGGTCGTCCGCATAGATGCGCACGGTCGCGTTCGGCCGCGCGGTGCCGGCGACAAAGAGCTTGCGGCCCTCGATCTCGACCGCGGACACGGCGACCGGCGACGTCGGCGCTGCCTCGGACGTGGCTGGCTGTGGACCGTTGGCCCCAGAAGCGGCGCTTGGGACTACCCCGGGGGCAGACGCGGCAGGCGCCTGCACTGCGGCCTGGTCGCTTGCAGACGGCGCAGCCGAGGACGGAGAGGTCGCCGCGGGCGTCCCGGCTGCGGCAGGCGCGGTCAGGATGCGGCTGGCCTCTCCCGGCTTCGTGACCATGGCGAGGAGCTGCCCGTTGTCGACCTTGGGAATGGAAACCGTGGCAACTTCCTCCGAGGCGGTGACGGTGCCGGCGGGCGTCGTGCTGCGCAATGTCAGCTGATAATCACCGGGCGCGAGCGGCTTGTCGAACACCGCCGCGAAATCGCCGGATCCCCCGACATCCGCCGTGCCGACGACGACGTTGCCATTGACGATCTCCAGCTTGCTGTTCGGCGCAGCGCGGCCGGCAATGACGGTCGAGCCGTCCGGCTCCACGCGCAACACGTCGAAGCTCGGTGCCGGGGCGCCGTCAGCAGCAACGGTCGAGCCTGCGGCAGGGGCGGTGGTGGCAGACGGCGCAGTCCCGCCTGGCGCCGCCGGCGTCAGCGACGTGTTCGGCTGACCGCCTGCCTGAGCTGGGCCTGCCTGAGTTGCGTCTGCCTGACCCGGAGTGACCTGATCGGCGGTGCCCGTGCCCGCCTGTTCCGACGTGGGCTGGCCTGCCGGTGTCTGATTTGCCGGTGTCTGACCTGCCGGTGTCTGATCTGTTGGTCTCTGGCCGGCCGGTGTCTGGTCTGCCGATGCCGCGCCTGCGTTCGGCTGAGATTGAACAACCGCGTCTGCCGGATTTGCAGCATTGCCGGCGCCGGGTCGATTGCCCTTCGCTTCGACCGTCGTGGTATCGCCGCTGCCTGAAAGCGCGCCGGGCGTTCCGGGGGCTCCGTCTGCCGGCGCCGGGCTTCCTGCGCCCGCACTCTTGGCATCCGTCGACGGTGCCTTGTCACCGACATTGGGCAAGACGACGAAGATCATCAAAAGCGTGGCGACTGCCAGCACGACGAGCGCGACCAGACCTGCCGTATTCTTCCTCATGCAACTCTCCACCACGGGCGTTTCGACCGACCGTGTTCAACGAAAACGCTTGCCGTGCTCATCGGCCTTGATGACCGGCCGGACCGTCGCGCGCGCATGGGACGTCGCCCAGCGCGCATCTCTTGAAATTGCTAGCGATATCCAGCCCACTCCACAAGCAGGGATGCATGTTCTGGCGCCTTTGCAAGCGCCTTTTTACATGTTTAGCCTGGTGCATGCCTTGACGCGCCGGCAGACCGGATGTCTGCTTCGGGTATGAGCGATCAACCTGTTCCGATTCGATCCATCTGCGTCTACTGCGGGTCCCAGCCGGGGCGCGAGCCCGACTTCATGGATGCGGGCCGCAGGCTCGGCCAATCCATCGCCGAACACCACCTGCATCTCGTCTATGGCGGCGGCACCAAGGGCATCATGGGGGCCGTGGCGAGCGGCGTGCTGGCCAAGGGCGGCCGCGTGACGGGAATCATACCGCAGTTCCTCATGGACATGGAAGCGACCCGGCATTCCCTCGGTCAATTGAGCGAACTCGTCGTCACCGCCGACATGCACGAGCGCAAGCACAAGATGTTCGAGCGGGCGGATGCCTTCGTGACGCTGCCGGGCGGCATCGGCACGCTCGAAGAGATCGTCGAGATCATGACCTGGGCGCAGCTCGGGCGGCACCGAAAGCCGATCGTGCTCGTCAACATCAATGGCTTCTGGAACCCGCTGATGAAGCTGATCCACCACATGGCCGACAGCGGGTTCATCCACACGGCGCATCTCGTGCAGCCCCTCGTCATCGACGATCCGGACGAGGTGGTCCCGGCGCTCAAGGCTCATTGGGCCGGTACGGTCGACCGTGGCGGCGAGAGCGACATTATCGACAGGATGTAGGCGAAAGCCCATTTCCCGGCGTGGCGGGGTGCGGTTCTCTCCGCACCGAACCTCTCCGGATGGGCACATTCTCCGTCCATCCGGCATTGCCTCGTTCCATCAGGCATTGCCACCTTGCATCAGGCACTGCGCAGCGCGGCCGCCTGACGGGCCTTGCGGCTCTCCACCAGCATGGACCCGGTATAGATCACCAGCGCCATCCAGATGAGCCCGAAGGCCATCAGCTTCACCATGCCGAAGGGTTCGTGGAACAGGAAGACCGCAATGAGAAAGACGATGCTCGGCGCGATATACTGCATGATGCCGATGGTGGAGAGGCGCAGCAGCTTGGCGCCGTTGGCATAGAACAGCAGCGGCACGGCGGTCACGACGCCGGACGAGACGAGCCAGGCCACGTCGGTCATGCCGGTATCGGTGAAATGCCCCTGCCCCGACCCTTCGAGATACAGGATGTAGGCGAGCGACGGGACCGAGAGCAGCATCACCTCCAGAAAGAAGCCCTGGTTCGGCCCGACCGGCAGCGTCTTGCGGAAGAAGGCATAGAAACCCCAGGACACGCAGAGGCCGAGCGACACCCAGGGCAGCCCGCCGGCGTCGAAAGCGATGATGGCAACGGCAGCGACGGCAAAACCGATCGCGACCAACTGTGCCCGGTTCAGCTTTTCCTTCAGCAGGACCGCGCCGAGAAAGATCGAGAACAGCGGATTGATGTAATAGCCGAGCGCCGCCTCGAGCGTCCGACCCGCACCGATCGCCCAGACATAGATGCCCCAGTTGAACGTCACCAGGATCGCCGTGAGCGAGGCCATCAGGAGCATGCGCGGCGAGCGCAGAGCCAGCTTCAGATCTGCCGTGCGACCGAGCCACAGGATGAAGCCGCCGACGAGCGGGACCGACCAGACGATGCGATGGGCCACGACCTCTGCTGCCGGAATGTGCCCGATGCCCTTCATGAAAAGCGGCAGGACGCCCCAGAAGAGATAGGCGATGGTGGCCAGCAGGAAGCCGCGGGGGCTGTCGCCATTGCCGGGAACAGAGGCTGTCGCCATCGGCTTGGATGTCACGTCGGCCATGTCGAGGCCCTCCTCCGGCCTTGTCGCGCAGACGCGCGCAACCCCTGCCAGGGTGCAGCCTGTCTCCCGCACGTCGCGTCAAGCCTGCGGCTTACGCGAAAAGACCGGGCGGCTCCAATTCATTTCCCTGAACGATCAACGAATTCTGGTGACACACGACCGTCGCTTTTGCCTGCAAGGTGGAGAGCGGCGGGCTTTCCCGCCCAGAGCAGGCCGGATCGCCGGAGGGGATCGCACCGAGGATCGTCCGGCACGGGATCCGGCTTGAGAAGAACCGGCACGAAAGGAACGTCATGTCCTCCCCCTCAGCGCCCGTCTGCCCGTCCGAGGGCCGCCCATCCCCAACCCGCCTGTCCCAGAGCCGCCTGCCCCAGAGCCGTGCAAACCTGACCGGAACAAACGCCGGCGTCAGCCGCCGCACCTTTCTCGGGGGACTTGCTTCGGCATCCGGGCTTGTGATGCTCCATCCCTTCGCCGCCCGCGCGGCCGCCAACCAGGCGCATCTGCGCATCATGGAGACGACGGACATCCACGTTCACGTCTACCCGTACGACTATTACGGCGACAAGCCGAACGAGACGCTCGGCCTGTCGCGCACGGCCTCGATCATCGACGCGATCCGCGCAGAAGCCGGCAATTCCTTTCTGGTCGACAATGGCGACATCCTGCAGGGCAATCCGATGGGCGACTTCATGGCCTATCAGAAGGGTCTGAAGGCCGGCGACGTCCATCCCGTCATCAAGGCCATGAACCTGCTCGGCTACGAAGCCGGCACGCTCGGCAATCACGAGTTCAACTACGGGCTCGACTACATGGAGAAAGCGCTGGGCGGCGCGAACTTTCCTTACGTCTGCGCCAACCTGACAAAGGGAATGCTGGCCGAGGACCCGACCCGGGACGCGCTGTTCTTCAAGCCCTATACGATCATCGAGAAGACCGTGACGGACGGCACCGGCGCGGCGAGCCCGCTGAAGATCGGGCTCATCGGCTTCGTTCCGCCGCAGATCATGCTCTGGGACATCAAGAACCTCGAAGGCAAGGCGCAGACGCGCGACATCGTGGAAGCCGCCCGCGCCTGGGTTCCGGTGATGAAGGAAGACGGCGCCGACATCATCGTCGCCCTGTCGCATTCGGGCATCGACGGCACGGGCCAGACCGACCGCATGGAAAACGCCTCGCTCTATCTGGCCGGCGTCGAGGGCATCGACGCCGTGCTGACCGGGCATCAGCATCTGGTTTTCCCCGGCCCCAAGAGCTTTGACGGCATTGCGGGCGTGGATCCGGTCAGGGGCACGCTGCAGGGGAAGCCTGCGGTCATGGCCGGCTTCTGGGGCTCCCATCTCGGGCTCATCGATCTTCTGCTGGAGCGCGACGGCCGGCGCTGGAAGATCATCGACTTCACCACCGAGGCGCGCCCGATCTATCACCGCGAGGACAAGAAGGTCGTGGCCGACGTCAATGACCGGGCCGATATCCTGACCGCCGCCAAGGACGAACATGAGGCGACGCTGGCCTATGTCCGCACGCCCGTCGGCAAGACATCCGCGCCGCTCTACTCCTATTTTGCGCTGGTGGCGGACGATCCGTCCGTTCAGATCGTCGCCCAGGCACAGACCTGGTACGTCAGGGACATGCTGAAGGAGACGGCGTGGAAGGATCTGCCCGTCCTCTCGGCGGCCGCTCCCTTCAAGGCCGGTGGCCGCGGCGGCGCGGATTACTACACCGACGTGCCAGCCGGCGACATCGCCATCAAGAACGTGGCCGATCTCTATCTCTATCCGAACACCGTCCAGGCGGTGGTCATCACCGGGGCACAGGTGAAGAACTGGCTGGAAATGTCGGCGGGCATGTTCAACACCCTCATACCCGGACAGACCGACCAGCCGCTCCTCAATGCCGGCTTTCCCTCGTACAACTTCGACGTCATCGACGGCGTGACCTACGAGATCGACCTGTCCCAACCACCCCGCTTCGACACGGACGGCAGACTTGTGAACGAGACGTCCCACCGGATAAGGGACCTGACGTTCGACGGAAAACCCATCGATCCGGAAGCGAAGTTCGTCGTCGCCACGAACAATTACCGGGCCGGTGGCGGGGGCAAGTTCCCGGAGATCGCCAGCGACAAGGTCGTCTTCGCGGCCCCCGACACCAACCGCGACGTCATCGTCCGCTATATCCACGCCGAGGGCACGATCAACCCCGCAGCCGACGCCAACTGGCGCTTCAAGCCGATGCCGGGAACGACGGCACTCTTCGAAACGGGACCGAAGGCACGGCCGCTGCTCGGCGAGGTCAAGGCCGCGCGGATCGAGGATGCCGGCGACGGTGCCGACGGGTTTGCCAAGTTCCGGCTGGTGCTCTGAGGCTGGCCGAACCGCCATCCGGCGCGCGCCGCGCTTCCAGCGGCGCGCATCCTCCGGCAGTGTTCGCTCGAGACACCCGCCCGGGCTGTCTTATGGCAGCGACGTCTGCAGGCGGACCCTACTCTGCCGCAGCCGCCACCACCTCGTCGCGGTTCTTCAAAAGCTTGAAGACGATACTGTCCATCAGGGCCTGAAACGAGGCGTCGATGATGTTGTCGGAGACGCCGACGGTCCACCAGCGTGCACCGGTGCCGTCGGTGGATTCGATGAGCACGCGGGTCACGGCTTCCGTGCCGCCATTGAGGATGCGCACCTTGTAGTCCGCAAGCTCGAGATCGCCGATCTCGTTCTGGTACTTGCCGAGATCCTTGCGCAGAGCGAGATCGAGCGCGTTGACCGGGCCGTGACCTTCCGCAACCGACAGGGTCTCCTCGCCGTCGATGGTCACGCGGACGACTGCTTCCGACACGGTCTTCAACTGGCCGTTGGCGTCGAATCGCCGCTCCACCATCACCCGGAAGCTCTCGACATGAAAGAAGTCGGGCACATGACCGAGCGTTCGGCGGGCCAGGATGGCAAAGCTGGCATCGGCGCCTTCATAGGCGTAGCCGGTCGCTTCGCGTTCCTTCACGATGGAGATCAGCTTGTCGAGCCGCGGATCGTCCTTGCCGACCACGATGCCGCGACGCTTCAGGGCGTTGATGAAATTCGCCTTGCCGCCCTGGTCCGACACCATGACCTTGCGCAGGTTACCGACGCTTTCCGGCGTGACATGCTCGTAGGTGCGCGGATCCTTCAGAAGCGCCGACGCGTGGATGCCGGCCTTGGTGGCGAAGGCGGAGGCGCCGACATAGGGCATCTGATGGTCCGGCGAGCGGTTGAGCAACTCGTCGAAAGCGTGGGAGAGCTTCGTCAGTTCCTGCAGGCGGTCGGTATCGATGGCCGTCTCGAAGCGGGCGGAGAAGACGTCCTTCAGCGCCAGTGTCGGGATGATCGTGACCAGATTGGCATTGCCGCAACGCTCGCCGATGCCGTTGAGCGTTCCCTGGATCTGGCGGACGCCGGCCTCGACCGCGGCAAGCGAATTGGCGACGGCCTGCCCCGTATCATTGTGGGCGTGGATGCCGAGCCGCTCGCCGGGGATGCCGGCGGCGATGACCGACGCGACGATGGCGCGGATCTCTTCCGGCTGCGTGCCGCCATTGGTGTCGCAGAGCACGACCCAGCGGGCGCCGGCATCATAGGCGGCGCGTGCGCAGGCGAGCGCATAGTCGGCATTGACCTTAAACCCGTCGAAAAAGTGCTCGCAATCGACCATGGCCTCGCGACCGCTGATCACCACGGCGTCCACGGATGCCGTGATGTTGTCGAGGTTCTCCTGGTTGGTGCAGCCGAGCGCCACGGCCACGTGGTAGTCCCAGCTCTTGGCCACGAGACAGATCGTGTCGCTTGCCGACTGGAGAAGCGCGGCCAGCCCGGGATCATTGGCGGCGGACACGCCCGTTCGCTTCGTCATGCCGAAGGCGACGAACCGGGCGTTGCGGGTCCGGCGCTTGGCGAAGAAGGCGGTATCGGTCGGGTTGGCACCGGGATAGCCGCCCTCGACGTAGTCGATGCCGAAATCGTCGAGCATCGCGGCGATGGCGATCTTGTCCTCGACGGAGAAATCGACGCCGGGCGTCTGCTGACCGTCGCGCAGGGTGGTGTCGAACAGGAAGATGCGCTCGCGCGTCATGGTCAGGCGTCCTTTCCGGCAAAGCTGTCGGTCGCGCGGATCAGCCGGTCGAGGATGCCGGGCTCGTTCATGGCGTGACCGGCGCCTTCGACCAGGTGGAACTCTGCCTGCGGCCAGGCCTTGTGCAGGGCGTAGGCGTATTTCGCGGGACACGGCATGTCGTAGCGCCCCTGGATGATGACGCCGGGAATGCCCTGCAGCCGATGCGCATCGCGCACGAGCTGGCCCTCGTCCATCCAGCCGCAATGCACGAAATAGTGCGTTTCCAGCCGGGCGAACGCGTCGGCGAAATCGTCCTCGGCAAACTTGCCGCTGGTGTCGGGCTGCGGCAGAAGCGTGATCGTCTCGCCCTCCCATGTGCTCCAGATCTTGGCGAGCCTGCGACGCAACGCGATATCGTCGCCGGTCAGGCGGCGGTAATAGGCCTGCATCATCTCGTGCCGTTCCTCGGGCGGGATGGGCGCGACGAAGCGCTCGTATTTGTCGGG
The DNA here is from genome assembly GCF_001424325.1 of Rhizobium sp. Leaf341. Classification (NCBI taxonomy): domain Bacteria; kingdom Pseudomonadati; phylum Pseudomonadota; class Alphaproteobacteria; order Hyphomicrobiales; family Rhizobiaceae; genus Rhizobium; species Rhizobium sp. Leaf341. The sequence continues at coordinate 52,714 of NZ_LMPE01000010.1, read as the reverse complement.
GAACATCTCGGAGACGCCGAACTGGTAGTACCAGTCGAGCTCGGCCTTCGTCAGCGTGTAGATGCCGCGCAGGACGAGCTGCGAGACCCGCTCGGGGTGGGTTTCGGCATAGGCGAGCGCCAAAGTCGAGCCCCAGGAACCGCCGTGGACCAGCCATGTCTCGACCCCGACCATCTCGCGTAGCCGCTCGATGTCGGCCACCAGATGCCAGGTCGTGTTGGCTTCGAGCCCCGCATGCGGCGTGGACCTGCCGCAACCGCGCTGGTCGAAAAGGAGCACGTCATAGAGCGCAGGGTCGAACAGGCGGCGATGGTTCGGTCCGCTGGTGCCGCCCGGTCCGCCATGCAGGAACACGGCGGGCTTCGCCCCGGGGGTGCCGGCGCGTTCCCAGTAGACCCTGTGCCCGTCGCCGACATCGAGATGGCCGGATGCATAGGCTTCGATCGGTGGGTAAAGGCCGCGCAGGCTGGTGTCCGTGTCGTGCTCTGGGGTCATAGGCTCAGTCCGTGGGTCGGCCAATCGGCGGTCTCGTGATCGGGGTGCTGGAAGGAAATGACGGCTTCCTGCTGCGCATAATAGTCCGGGTCCGTGTGGACCGGCTGGTCGAAGATGGTGGTGACCCAGGGAAGCCGGGCCTTCACGTTTACCTGGATCTGCGGCGCGAGATCCGCCCGGTCATCGAAGGCGCCGATGGCGATCTCGAGGCCGCCGGGGTGGCGATAGGCCAGCGGCGTGCCGCAGGCGGCGCAGAAGCCGCGCGCGATGTTGACGGAGGACTGGAACCAGGCCGGCTCGCCCCGGCTCCAGACGAAACCGTCTTCGGGAACCGTGACCAGCGGGCCAAAAAATCCGCCGAACGCCTTCTGGCACATGCGGCAATGGCAGATCGACGGGCGGCCGAGCTTGCCGTCGACACGGAAGCGCACGGCGCCGCACTGGCAGCCGCCCGTCCTTTCGCGGCCCGTTGTTTCGCCGCCTGTTGTTCCGCCACTTGGCGGGGTCTGGTCCGGGATGATGGCCTTGCTCACTGCGGTCTCTCCTGCGGCGGCCATTGGTCGGTCTCGTGGTCGGGATGCTGGTAGGACACCAGGGACTCCAGGAACGGCGCTGCCGTGATATCGGCCATCGTGTCCTGTTCGGGCAGATCACGGATGCCATCGACGCAGGGCAGCTTTGCCTCGGTGCCCCACTGGATGACGGGCCTGATCGCTCCCGGGTCGTCGAAGGTGGCGATGGCGAGCGCGATACCGTCCGGCGCCTCGTAGGTCAGCGGCGTGCCGCAATCCGCGCAGAAGCCGCGCTGCACATGGTTGGACGACCGGAAATGCCTTGGCTGCCCGCGTGTCCAGGCGAGCCGGGCCGAACGCGCCGAAACCAGCGGCAGATAGTACCCGCCGCACGCCTTCTGGCACATCCGGCAATGACAGACGGAGGCATCGCCGAGCGGACCTTCCACCCGGAAACGCACCGCGCCGCACTGGCATCCGCCTGCACGCATGTCATCCGTCATGCTGCGAACTCTCCTTGGTTGCGCCCTACAGAAAATCCTATGAACATCAGCGACATGGTGCCCGCCGCTCCCAAACGGAGTCCGGAGGCTGACGCGTCGCATGAAGGAAAGATCCATTGCCTGTCGTGCTGCGCAAAAATGCCTTCCATCCTGTACGCTCGCGTTTCGTTTTGCATTTCATGTCGATCGTCGCCGGATAGCAAGGCCGGCGCTCGCTTGACGCCTCTAGCGCCGGATCTCCCAGGTCGTCACACGCTCTCCCGTTTCCGCGTCCTTGCCGTCCTTCAGCTGGATGCCGTCGGTCAGAAGCTCGTCGCGGATGCGATCGGCCTCGGCGAAGTTTCGCGCCTTGAGAAGGTCGAGCCGCTGCGCGATCCGCCGGTTGACCTCGGACCGCGTCTCCTCGTCGTCATGACCGGAGGCGCGATCGTTTGCCTGCTGGCTCAGGTGCTCGATCGCCTCGAAGCCCATGAGGTCGAGGAGCCCGAGAAAGGCGGCCGCAGCGTCCAGATCGCCCTTTGCCGCGTCGGCCGCGAGCTGGTTCATGCCGGTGATCACCGGGTAGAGGTTGAGATCATCGAGAACGGGGCTTTCGGCCGGCAGCGTCCAGGCGCGCGCGTCGGGCCGACCGGCCAGGACGGCTTCGACCCGCGGCTTGGCATCGGCCCAGCGACGCATGATGCCCTGGGCTTCTTCTAGCCGCTTGAGGCTGAAGTCGATCGGCTGGCGATACTGCGTCATCAGCATGGCCAGCCGCAGAACTTCGCCCGGCCAGGCCCGGCCGCCGAACTCCTCCGTGTGGAGAAGCGCGTGAATCGTGACGAAATTGCCGTCCGATTTCGACATTTTCCGGCCTTCGATCTGCACGAAGCCATTGTGCATCCAGACGTTCGCCATCGCGCTGGTGCCATGCGCGCAGCGCGACTGGGCAATCTCGTTCTCGTGGTGCGGAAAGATCAGATCGAGCCCGCCGCCGTGAATGTCGAAGGTTTCGCCAAGATAGCGGTGGCTCATCGCCGAGCATTCGATATGCCAGCCCGGACGGCCGCGGCCCCAGGGGCTGTCCCAGCCGGGCTCGTTTTCGGACGACATCTTCCACAGCACGAAATCGCCGGGGCTCTTCTTGTGGGCATCGACCGCAACGCGGGCGCCCGCCTGTTGTTCGTCGAGATTGCGATGGGAAAGCGCACCGTAATCGGCCATCGAGGTCGTGTCGAACAGCACCTCGCCGGCGGCGACATAGGCGTGCCCCCGCGCGATGAGCGCCTCGATGATCGCGATCATTTCGGCGATGTTGTCCGTCGCACGCGGCTGCACGGTCGGTTCCAGGGATCCGAGCGCACGGGCGTCCGCCAGGAACTGCGTCTCGGTCTTTTCCGTGACGGCCCGGATGGCGTCGTTGAGGGGCAGATCCGGAAAATCGCGCAGCGCGCGGGCGTTGATCTTGTCATCGACGTCGGTGATGTTGCGGACATAGGTCACCTTCGCCTCGCCATAGAGATGCCGCAGCAGGCGGAACAGGACGTCGAACACGATGACCGGGCGGGCATTGCCGATATGCGCGAAGTCGTAGACGGTGGGGCCGCACACGTACAGACGGACATCCTCGGCATCGATCGGCGTGAACACGGCCTTCTCGCGTGTCAGCGTGTTGTAGAGCCTCAGTGCCGGCACGTCCGTCATGCGTATGGTCTCCCTGTCTAGGTTCGTTGTCTTTGTATCGTTGTCGTCACGTCGTCGGCTTCCTGCCCGAACGCCCCGTCCGGATGATCTCCGCGAGGGATCGACCGCGCCGGCCTGCCGGCCTTCGCGTTGTCATCTTTGTCTTGGGTAAGGAGACGAAACGGAAAAGGCCAGCGACGAGCGCTAGCGAATGATCGAGCCGCAGATAATGCAGGTGTCCGTTTTCATGCCGGCTTTATCGCCGTTCTCGTCCTTTGGGTCAAGGGCCGAACCTGACCACCAGAACCGAAAGGCCGTCCGCACCGACGGTTGCATTGCAGCATGAGCTTTGCCGCGTTGCAGCATGCTTTTGCTCGCAAAAAGCTCGCAAGACGGACATGAATTTGTCATGATTGAACCGCTTCAAAACCATAGATTTCTTGGAGAGTCGAGCTTGCGGGGACAACGCAGGAAGCTTGGGTCTCCCGGAACGAAAGGGGTGCAGCAGGTTGTATAAGTGACCAAGCAGCACCCGATCCGGGACGGAATGAAATTAAGGAGAGAGTGACATGACGGAACGCAAGACGGACACGGCGGATACCGCTGCCAAGAACGAGACATTGATCGACCGCTATCGCCCGCTCGGCCTGAAGGCCGTGGCTGCCGCGGCTTTGCATCAGAAGCCCAAGGCATCGACCCAGACGACGAAGGTTTCGGATCGCGCCCGCGACTGGCGCGAGCACTGATCGCGGAAGGCAGCCGAGGTCCCGCAGCGTTGCGACCGGGCGCTCAGAACAGCGACAGCTGAGGCCCGTCACTCTTGTGCAGCGATGCTTCAGGCCCGGCCTTGGCGCCTCCCGGCTTCCTGTCGGACGGGCTCTGGGCGTTGACGGCCTGCCGCGGCACCGCGGCGACGGTGACCGGCGTCTGAATGTCCGGTGTGGTGTTGGCGACCTTGTTGACCGCGTCGGATACGGGCACGAACTCGAAGAGATCGTCGTCGGCCGGAACCATCAGGTCGGCGACATCGCGCGGCTCCTGCGTCTTGCAGTCGAGCCAGCGCTCGAAATTTTCCGGACGGATGACCACGGGCATGCGATCGTGAATGAACGCCATCGCCGCGTTGGCGCGGGTGGTGAGGATCGCGCCGGTATCCATCTCGGATCCGTCGGCCGAAGCCCAGGTTTCCATCAGTCCGCCGAAAGCCACGACTCCTCCCGCCTTCGGCCGGATCCAGTAGGCCTGCGACGGCAGGCCGCTCTCCTTCGGATGACGCCGCCATTCGTAGAAGCCGGAGGCGGGCACAAGCACGCGGCGATGGCGCATGGCGGCCCGGAACGAAGCCTTTTCGATCGCCGTCTCGGCGCGCGCGTTCAGCAGGAGGGGAAAGTCGCTGGGATCCTTGACCCAGCCGGGTACCAAGCCCCAGCGCACGAGCCCAGCGCGGCGCGGCGGCGTGTTGCTGCGCGGGTCCGAGCGGTCGGCGGCGGCGACCACCAGGATCGGCTGCGTCGGCGCGATATTGTACCGCGGCGGAAAATCCCCGGCGTCGATGACGGCAAGTGCCTCTTCCAGTTCCTCGGGCGTGACCGTCAGGGCAAAACGTCCGCACATGATGTCGCTCTCCCTGTGACCGACCGGCGCCGGACCATTCCGCCGGGCCTTGGCCACTCTGCGGCGACGCATAGGATCGCGTTCGCCCCGTCCCTTGATGTAGGAACGATTCGCATGCAACGCCAGAACGGAACCGACATGACGGCCTCTCTTTCCCCCGCCCCGCCTCCTTCTCCCGCCCTCGCCTCGTCGGCGATCGTCGTGCGCGCTGGACGATACCTCCTCGTGCGCCGCTCCAAACCCCCGTCTGCCGACATGTATGCCTTTCCGGGCGGCCGGTCCGAGCCGGGGGAGACGCCGGCGGAAACAGCGATACGGGAGCTGCTCGAGGAGACCGGCATCGTCGGATCCGCGCCGCAGCTCTTTGCCACCTACGACCTGCCGGCAGCAAAGGCGGACGGTGCAGGCGGGCGACACTTCTTCCTCTCGGTGTTCCGCGTCGAGGCGGAGGTCGATGCCGAAGCCGTGGCGGGAGACGATGCCGCGAGCCTTGGCTGGTACACGGCGGACGAGATTGCTGACCTGCCGGCGCCGCCGAGCGTGCGGGACTGCATCGCCAGGCTGGAAGCCCTGCGGGCATCATGAAGCGGGCGGGACTTGCGAAATCGGCGAAATCCGGCATCTTCGCCGGCATGACTTTTGCCCCCTTCTCGCGCCGCGTCTGTCGCCTGCGTTGCGCCACCGTCTGTCTGCTGCTTCTGGCTCTGCCCCTGCCGGTCGCCCTGGCTCAACCGGCCGCGGAACGCGCGCCCGCGCCGAGCGTCGATACGGCCGCCCCGAAGCCGGCGCCCTACGATGCCCGCCTGCTGCGCATGGCGGAAATCGTCGGCTCCGTCACCTATTTGCGGACGCTCTGTGCCGACGCCTCGGCCGGAGAATGGCGGGAGGACATGCAGGCGCTGATCGACCGGGAGGCCGGCGCGGAGGCGGATCGGAAAGCGCGCCTTACCGCCGCCTTCAACAGGGGCTATCGCAGTTTTGCGGCGGTCTATACAGGCTGCACGCCGAGCGCCCGGCTTGCCGACAAGCGCTACCGTGACGAAGGCGCAACACTGGCGGCCGAAATCGTCTCGCGCTTCGGAAATTAGGGGTGCGTTAACCTTTTTTCGAACGGGCCGTGTCGTTTCGGTAAAAGACTGCTAGTCTTGTTAAGACCATGGTAACAAGTGCCGCCGCGATTCCGATGCGGCGTGATGTGAAAGCGTAAATAGCATGGAACGATCGATGGAGCAGAGCCTCAACGAGATAGACGACATGATCGTCCACGAGAAGATGCAGGCGGCCCTGGAACATCAGAACGAGGCGTGGGCTGACGGCATGGCGGACGGTATCGAGCCGGAGATCATCGCCGATGCCGCCATCGCGCTGGCCATGCGCGAGACGATCCGTCTTCACGGCGAGGACGGGGCTGAAGCCATGCTCAATTCGCTGCGCGAGCGCATGCTTGCCGGCGAGTTTTCTCCGCAGCGCTCCCTTCAGTAGCCGCTGCCCGATGCGGGCACGTCCGTCTCCGGACGCCCCAGACGTAAAGCGCCGGCCGTAGCGCCCTTAGCAGTAGCGCCCCAGCAGTAGCGCCCCAGCAGTAGCGAGAGTGCCATGACACGTTCGTCGGACAGCCGGAGTCCATCCGTTCTTGTGGGTGCGCTTGCCGTCGCCTCCCTGATCGCCTCGACGTCCCTCCTTTCCACGACACCGGCTCTTGCCCTCAGCCAGTTGCGCACGATCCCGGACGATGCCGGTCCCGATGACGCGGGTTCAAGCGGCGCGACCACGGGCGCGCCGGACGCGCCGTCAAAGGACGACGCCAGCGCCCCGAGCAAACCCGCCGCACCGGGCGCTATCCCCATGCCCGATCCGCTGGTCAACAAGCCGGTGGCACCGGCACGGCCCGGCAAGGCCGAAGGGCAACCCGGCAAGTCACCCGCCGCCGGCGGCCCCACCGCCCAGCCCCCCGGCAGCGAGACGCGCGAAGGCCCGGTCGAGGTCCTGACGGATGTGTCCAAGATCCCGAAGCCGGTCGCCCGCATGCGCGAACTCATTGTCGAGGCTGCCGCCTCCGGCGACATCGAGCGCCTGCGCCCGCTGCTCGGCAAGGGCGAGACGGCGACGGCCATCGGCGACAGTGAAGAGGAAACCGATCCTGTCGCTGCCGTGAAAAGTCTTTCCGGCGACGCGGATGGTCTGGAAATCCTGGCGATCATGCTCGACGTCCTGTCCACGGGCTTCACCGTGATCGACAAGGGTACCCCGGACGAAATGTATGTCTGGCCCTATTTTGCGGCCAAGCCGCTCGACAGCCTGACCCCGCCGGAGAAAGTCGACCTGATGCGTCTCGTCACCGCCGGCGACGTGGCGTCCATGCAGGAGTTCGGCAGCTACAATTTCTACCGCATCGGCATCACGCCCGACGGTCAGTGGAAGTTCTTTATCGGCGGCGATTGAGGCTCGCGCCCGTCTGGAAACGCTTTGCCGGTCATGCGCTGCCGCATGGGGCGGAGTGCTTGCAGCGCAGCCGTCGAAAGCCTACCTCTCAAGCATTCGTCGCGTGCTTCTGCCGGTCTCTTGGGTCGAACGGAAGCTGCGCCGACCGGTGCAAGGCGTGCGGCCGTCCTTCGTCGAAGGCCTGCGCGGTGCAGGTGCGCCATCCCGTTCAATGCCTGGGCGTTCCGGCCCTTTCAGGATCGATCATGTCTCTTCTCTCTGTCCCCGACCGCGCTCTCGTCCTGGTATCCGGAGAGCCGGCCATCGCGTTTCTCCAGGCGCTGATCACCACTGATCTCCTGCAATTGGAGGCGGATGAGGTTCGTCCCGGCGCCCTCCTCACCCCGCAGGGCAAGATCCTGTTCGACTTCCTCGTCAGCCGGACGGACAACGGCGTCCGGCTCGAAACCGATGTCGACCAGGCGCCCGCGCTCATGAAGCGGCTGACGCTCTACAAGCTGCGTGCGCCCATCACGCTCTCGCTGGATGCCGAAACCGCTGTCGCGGTGTCGTTCGAGCCGGCCGAGGGCGCGTTGCGCGACGTGCGCTTTGCGATGTCGGGCGTTACCGCCTATCGGATCTACGGCGCGAGCGGCGTCGACGACAGCAGCGGGCGTGTCAACGCTGCGCGCATCGCCGCCGGGATTGCGGTTTCCGGCGCGGATTATGCGTTGCAGGATGCGTTTCCCCACGATGTTCTGCTCGACAAAAATGGCGGTCTTTCCTTCCGCAAGGGTTGCTATGTCGGCCAGGAGGTGGTGTCCCGCATGCAGCATCGGGGTACGGCGCGGCGACGCGTGGTGACGGTGGAGGCAAACAGCGCCCTGCCCGGGTCCGGCACGCCGATCACGGCGAACGGCAAGGTCATCGGCACGCTGGGAAGCGTCGCGGGACGCGCAGGCCTTGCCATCGTGCGGATCGACAAGGCGGGCGAAGCCCTGGCGGACCGGACGGATATCCTGGCAGGCGACGTCAAGGTGGCGCTGGCGCTGCCGGCCTGGACCGGGCTCGCCTTCCCCGTGCCGTCACCGGACGCGGCTCCCGAGACCTCCGAGGCGGGCGCCTGATGTCGCCACGAGCCTGGCAGCGCATGCTCTCCGGTCGGCGACTGGATCTGCTCGATCCGTCCCCGCTCGACGTCGAGATCTCCGACATCGCGCACGGACTTGCTCGCGTCGCGCGCTGGAACGGGCAGACGGATGGCGCGCATGCCTTTTCGGTCGCGCAGCACTCGCTGATCGTCGAGGAGATCTTTCGCCGCAACGGCAAGGCCAGCGCCGCGGAATGCCAGATGGCGCTTCTCCACGATGCGCCGGAATACGTCATCGGCGACATGATCTCGCCCTTCAAGGCCGTGGTCGGCGGCGGCTACAAGGTGGTGGAGAAACGGCTCGAGGGTGCGATCCATCTGCGCTTCGGCCTGCCGCCGATCACGCCCGAGGCCGTGAAGGAGCGGATCAAGAAGGCCGACCAGATCGCAGCCTATTTCGAAGCCACCGTGTTGGCCGGCTTCACGCTCGAGGAAGGCCGCCGCATCTTCGGCCAGCCGCGCGGCATTACGCGCGACATGCTGGCGATGGAGCCCCTTCCCGCGCTCGAGGCGCAACGGCTCTTCGTCGCGCGCTTCGAGGCGATCGAGGCGGAGCGGACGGCCGGGCAGACCGTGCAGGAGGCGCGCACATGAGCGTGATCGTCGTTTCGCCGCTCGCCCGCATCGGGGAGATGGCCGTCCGTCATGGCTGCCGGGACATGCTGAGCCTGATGGCTGTCGGGCACACATTTCACAGGCCTGGGGTGATTGCGGCGACGCGGCACCTGACGCTCGGGCTGAACGACATCACCTTTGCCGGCAACGACAAGCTGATTGCGCCGGCCGAGGAGCACGTGGAAGAGATCGTGCGGTTTGCCCACGGCTGGGATCGCCGGACGCCGCTCCTCGTGCATTGCTGGATGGGCGTATCCCGCTCGCCCGCCGCCGCGGCCATTGTTGCGCTCACGGTTGCACCCGATCAGGACGACGAGACACTGGCAGACCGGCTGCGTGCGGCGTCGCCCTTTGCAACACCCAATGCCCGCCTGATCGCGATCGGTGACAGCATGCTCGACCGCGGCGGCCGACTGGTCAGGGCCATGAAACGCATCGGTCGGGGCAAGGATGCGGATGGCAACACGCCGTTCGTGTTCGATCCCCTGCCGCCGCCGGCCATCCTGTCTCCCGCCCCTGCGGATCGCGGAGTGCCTGCCGATGCCACGTGAGGCGGTACCGGGCGGCATGACCGTCGAGATCGGCCTTAATGCGGCGATCGTCGCGATGGTCGATCGGTCGCCCCGCATTCTCGTCGTCAACGATGGCGGCGATGGCGGGCGGGATGCCCTGCCCTTCGGCCCTTTCGACCCGGCTGTTCACCGCACCTTCGAGACGAGCGTGCGGGCCCGGGTCGAGGAGCAGACCGCCCTCGATCTCGGCTATATCGAGCAGCTCTACACCTTCGGCGATCGTGGCCGGCAGCGGCTGGCCAACGAGGATCGCCTGCATATGGTCTCCGTCGGCTATCTCGCACTCACGCGGAGCGACCCGGAGACGACATCGCACCTCGCGCAAGCCGGGGTCCACTGGCGCGAATGGTATGTCTACCTGCCGTGGGAAGACTGGCGGCGGGGACGCCCGGCCGTGCTCGATCGTGTGATCCTGCCGGCCTTGAGCGTGTGGGAACGGGAAGACCCGGGCAGCCGCCGCAGCCGCCTGCGGCTCGCCTTCGGCCTTGACGACTTCCCCTTCGACGAGGAGCGCGTTCTCGAACGCTACGAGCTGCTCTACGAAGCCGGCCTCGTTGCGGAAAGCCGGAGCGGCACGGCGGGAAACGGCGCGGAGACGCCGTCTCCCTCCGCGGGCCTTCCCCTGGGTCAGGCCATGCGCCATGACCACCGGCGCATCGTTGCCACGGCCGTCGCCCGGCTGCGCGGAAAGATCAAGTATCGACCCGTCATCTTCGAACTCATGCCGCCGGAATTCACGCTGACGCGCCTGCAGGAAGCGGTGGAGGCGATCTCCGGACGGCATCTGCACAAGCAGAATTTTCGCAGGCTCGTCGAAGGCGCCTCGCTGGTGGAACCGACCGGCATGACCACCGGGGGAACCGGCGGGCGACCGGCCGCGCTCTTCCGCTTTCGACGGCAGATCCTCGACGAGCGACCGGCACCGGGGCTCAAGCTCGGCACGCGCTGACCGTACCAAGCGGCGCCATGCGGTTGACCCCCGGAGCTTCCGCCCCATGTCCCTCCTTCCAACGAAGAGGGCCTTTCATGGAAGCACAACAGCCGGACGTCATCCTTGCGACCCGCACGGCGCTCAGCCAGGCATCCGCCCTGGCCGTGCAGTATTCGTTCTCGATCGTGGGCGCCCTGGTGCTGCTCTGTGCGGGTTGGCTCATTGCGCGTCTCTTGCACAACTGGGCCTATGCCGGCCTGAAGCGGGTGCACGGGATCGATGAGACGCTGGCCCGGTTCTTTTCCAACATTATCCGCTATGCCCTGCTGGTGCTGGTCTTCGTCACCGTGCTTGGCCAGTTCGGGGTGCAGACGGCCTCGATCATCGCAGCCCTGGGCGCTGCCGGCCTGGCCGTTGGCCTTGCGCTTCAGGGCACGTTGCAGAACATCGCCGCAGGAATCATGCTTCTCGTGCTTCGTCCCTTTCGGGTGGGCGAATCCATCGAGACGTCCAGTGTGACCGGCACCATCCGCGAGATCGGACTGTTCGCGACGGAGCTTGTGGATTCCGACGGTGTCTATCGGCTCGCGCCCAACTCGACGCTGTGGAATACGCCGGTGCGCAATTTCAGCCGTCTGCCGACACGCAAGCACGACCTGACCATCTCCGTCGGCGCCGACCGCGATCTCGACGGCGCGATGCAGCGGCTTCTCGACATCGCCAAGGGCAACGAAAACGTGCTGAAGACACCGGCACCGGCCGTCTTCATCTCCGAGCTTTCCGGCGACGGGGCCAGCGTCACGCTGCGCTACTGGGTCTCGACGCCGAACTGGTGGGCGACGACCCGCAGCATGCTGAAGCGCGTCAAGGACGAGTTTGCGGTGAAGCCTGAACCGAACCTGCCGATGGAATCCCAGACAGACGAAGACCGGGGCGACAGCCCCGGTCCGCTGGGTTCGTAGTTTAGATACCGACGACGTTATCGGATGACGGCGCAGGCGAGACGCTCGCCTGCATCGCCGGACGGCTGGCTGCGGTTGTCGTCCGGCTTGGCGTGGATCATCAGGGCGCGTCCCCGAATGCCATTGGCCTTGTCGTCGAGCGTGACCATGGTGTTGAACACCTGTGCGCGCAGCGTGCCGTCCGCACCCACATATTGATTGGGCATATCGCCGGCATGCGGGCCGTTGGCGGCGAGAAAGCCGTGCTCCGTCTTTTCCGGATTGAAGTGGCCACCCGCGGATTCATGCGCGTGGGCGGGATCGCACTTTCCGGTTTCGTGAACGTGGAATGCGACCCAGGTTCCCGCCGGCAGGCCCGTCACCTCGACCTCCATGAGAACGCCGTGCTTTCCGGCGGTCAGGACCGCACGCCCGGTTTCCTTGTCGTCCTTGCCGACAAAGCTGGCCATGGCCGTCTGGGACTGCATTTGGGCGGCGGCGGGAACCGCGGCGGCGACGGTGGCCGCAAGCGCGGCGGCCGTGAAAGTGATGAGCGCTGACGTCATGATGTTCCTTCCCTGATGATCCCGATGTCCGGGAAACGAAGCCGCGTATTCGCAGACCTGCATGGACGCAACGCCGCCCGCCCGCGCGATGTTCCCCACACAACCGCGTGAGGCATGCGCGAGCAACGAGATGCAGAGGATCAGAAGAAACGGATGAGGGACGTCACGATGATGACGAAGGAAACGGCGACCATCAAGGGCCGGACCGGCAGGTGCTTGACGATATACGCCCCGACGGGTGCGGCCAGAACCCCGCCGATGATGAGGCCGACCGCGGCATCGAGCTGCGACCAGCCGAGCGTGACGATGAAGGTTGCGGAGATCGTCAGCGTTACGGCGAATTCGGTGAGGCTGGTGGAGCCGATCACCTTTTTCGGATGGTGCCCGCGGCCGATGAGCGAGGTCGTGACGATCGGACCCCAGCCCCCGCCGCCGGCCGCGTCGAGGCCGCCGCCGGCAAAGCCGATCAGCGGTACCATCCGGTCGTGCACCTCCCGTGTGAATGTCGGTCGGAACGCCTTGATGAGAATATAGATGCCGATGAGGATGAGGTAGACGGAGACGAAGGGCTCGATGACCTTGCCGTCGATGTTGGAGAGCACATAGGCACCGAGAACGCCGCCGATCATGCCGGCCGGCGCCAGCCGCACGACGAGCTTCCAGTCGACATTCCGATGCCAGGCATGCGACGCGCCGGACGCCGCCGTGGTGAAGACCTCGGTGATATGCGTCATGGCGCTTGCGACCGCCGGCGGCATGCCGAAGGCGAGAAGGGCTGTGGTGCAGAGAACGCCGAATGCCATGCCGAGCGCGCCATCGACCAGTTGCGCGAAAAAGCCGATGAGGATGAACATCCAGATGTCGCTCAAATGCCGTCTCCGTTTCGTCTATCGCGCAGCCGTTCCCGGCGGTTCGTTCTGCTCGGACACCCGGACACGCAGCACGCGCGTCGAGGCACCGCCGCGGCCGTCCCGTCAATCGGCGCCGATCCCGATGTCGAGACCGATATCGAGCGTCGGCGCCGCCATAGTGATCTTCGACGTGGAGATATAGTCCACCCCCGTCTCGGCAATGGCGGCGATGGTCCCGAGATCGACGTTTCCCGACGCCTCAAGCCGCGTGCGCCGCCTGTCGGTCGGATAGAGATCGGCGGAGAGCTTCCAATGCGCTGCATTGAGCGCGACCGCCTCGAGCAGGACGTCCGGGGGCATGTTGTCGAGCAGGATCGCGTCGGGCGCTTCCCGCAGCGCATCCCGCATCTGGTCCAACCCGTCCACCTCGACCTCCACCTTGACCAGATGCCCGGCATAGGCTTGGGCCGCCCGGATCGCCGGTGCCACGCCACCGCAGACCGCGATGTGATTGTCCTTGATCAGGATCGCGTCGTCGAGGCCGAAGCGGTGGTTCGACCCGCCACCGAGCCGCACGGCGTATTTCTCGACCGCACGAAGCCCCGGCAAGGTCTTACGCGTGCAGCAGACCCGTGCCCTGGTGTGGGAGATGGCATCGGCATACCGGGCGGTGGTGGTGGCTATCCCGCTCAGATGCATGAGGAAGTTCAGTGCCACCCGCTCGGCCGAGAGGAGCCCGCGTGCCGGACCGGAGATCCGAGCGATGGACGTGCCGGCCGGCACGCGATCGCCGTCGGACGCAAGCGCTGCAAAGGTCAGAGCGGGGTCCACGAGCCGGAAGGCGGCACGCGCAAGGTCGAGCCCCACCACAATGCCCGCGTCCCGGACGTTCATGGTGGCCGTTGCCGTGAGATGCGAAGCGACGGTGGCCGCCGTGGTGATATCGCCGGCCCGACCGAGATCTTCGAGCAGGGCGGCACGAACGATTTCGTCGATCATCAGCGGAGGAAGATACGGTGGATGCGCGGTCATCGGCGGTCTCTTTGTAAACTGGGGCGTGAAGGAGCTGGAAGCCCGGACGTTCAGGCGAAGGCAGTTTCCGTCACATCGGCGAAGATCCGGTCGGCTTCCGCAAGGGTCATGAAGGTTCGGCGCTTCCACCGGGCGTCCGGCTCGGGAAAGTCGCGGCGGAAATGACTACCGCGACTTTCCTCGCGCGCCAGAGCGCCGGCGACGATCAGTTTGGCGGTCGTGACGATATTGCTGAAGCGCAATCGCGGCGTGTTGCGTTCCAGCGCGGCAATGGCGCGCGCCGCGGTCATCAGGCCCGCGCGATCCCGGACGACGCCGGCATGGGCCGACATGATGCGGCGGAGCTCGCGCAGCTGCGGGCTATCCTCGATGGTCACCAGATCGTCGCTCTCGCCGGCATTGCCGGCCCAGTTTCCCTGGCGCGGGGCGGGAAGCATGCCCTGGATGTTCTCCGCGATGCGGGCCGCGAAGACGACGGCCTCCAAGAGCGAATTGGAGGCGAGCCGGTTTGCGCCATGGACGCCGGTGGACGTCACCTCGCCCGCCGCCCACAGACCGTCGATCGAGGTGCGGCCCTCGGCGTCCGTGAGAATGCCGCCCATGTGGTAGTGGACCGCGGGCACGACCGGGATCGGCTGCGTCACCGGGTCGATGCCAGCCGCCCTGCAGGACGCATAGACCGTGGGGAAGGCCTGCGGGAAATGCGCCCCCACGGCCGTACGGCAATCAAGGAAGGCGCCCCGGCCGGCGGCGACCTCGGCGAACACACCGCGCGACACGATATCGCGCGGTGCCAGTTCGCCATCCGGGTGGATGTCGAGCATGAAGCGGCGGCCGTTCCGGTCGACGAGGTGGGCGCCGTCCCCGCGGAGGGCTTCGGTGGCAAGCGGGGCCGGATCGCGGCCGACGTCGATCGCGGTCGGGTGAAACTGGACGAATTCGGGATCGGCGATGATGGCGCCGGCGCGTGCCGCCATGCCCACGCCCTGCCCGCTCGCCTCCCGCGGGTTCGTGGTGACCGAAAAGAGGTGACCGACCCCGCCCGAGCAGAGGACGACGGCCCGTGCCGGAAACACGATGCGCGTTCGGGACTGCCCGGCATCGGGCCGTGCGATCACGCCCGCAATGAAGCGCCCTTCGCGGATCAGGTCCTCCACGACATACCCCTCCAGCACGCGGATGGACGGCGTCGCCCGGACGGAGGCGATCAGCGCCTCCATGATGGCGCGCCCGGCCATGTCCCCTTTGACGCGGACGATCCGACGCTCGGAATGCGCCGCCTCGCGCGAGAGCAGCAAGTGCCCTTCCAGATCGCGATCGAAGGGCACGCCATAGGCGAGGAGATCATGGATGCGGGCCGGGCCTTCCGCCACCATGCCACGCGCCATCTTCTCATCGACAATGCCGGCGCCGGCGGCCAGCGTGTCGGCGACGTGGCTGTCGATCGTATCGCCCGGGCTCATGGCCGCCGCGATCCCGCCTTGCGCCCAGGCCGAGGATGCGCCGTGGCCGATCGGCGCGGCGGCGAGCACGGTGACCGGACGCGGACTGAGCTTCAGCGCGCAAAACAGGCCGGCGAGCCCGCCTCCGACGATGACGACGTCGTCGATGCCGTTGAAGGACTGGGGACGAAAATGATCGGTCAGCATGGCGTTCTCCTCCGCCGTCGTCATCGGGCCGTCCTTAGTTCCGCAGACGCCGCCGTGTTGTCCCCGGCAACGATGCGGCGCCGTCGGACTTACGGCTTGAGGTTGATCATCCGCTCTACGGCAAGCCGCGCACGGTCGGCGATATCCGGATCGATCACCACCTCGTTCGTCATGGTCAGCAGGCTGTCGAGGATCTTCGGCAGGGTGATGCGCTTCATGTGCGGACAGAGATTGCACGGCTTGACGAAGTCGACGCCCTCGACCTCCGCCTCTATGTTGGACGCCATGGAACACTCGGTGACCAGCAGCACCTTCGGCGGCCGCTTGTCCTTGACATAGCCGATCATGCCGGCGGTCGACCCGGCGAAGTCGCAGACCGCGATGACGTCCGGATGGCATTCGGGATGCCCGATGATCTCGATGCCGGGATGGGCGGCCTTGTAGGCGAGCAGTTCGGCCGCCGTGAAGCGCTCGTGCACCTCGCAATGTCCCTTCCAGGTCAGGATGGTCTTGCGGGTCTGCCGGGCGACATTCATCGCCAGGTATTCGTCGGGGATGCAGAGCACGGTGTCGCTCTCCAGGCTTTCCACGACGGCAAGGACGTTGGACGAGGTGCAACAGATGTCGGTCTCGGCCTTAACGTCGGCAGAGGTGTTGACGTAGGTGACGACCGGAACGCCCGGATAGCGCGCCTTCAGAAGGCGGACATCGGCCCCGGTGATCGAGTCCGAGAGCGAACAGCCGGCACGGGAATCGGGAATGAGAACCGTCTTCTGCGGATTGAGGAGTTTCGACGTCTCGGCCATGAAGTGCACGCCGCACTGGACGATGATATCCGCGTCGACCCGCGTCGCGTCCCGCGCAAGCTGCAACGAATCGCCGACGATATCAGCGACGCAGTGGAAGATGTCCGGCGTCTGGTAGTTATGGGCCAGGATGACGGCGTTCCGCTCCCGCTTCAAGCGGTTGATGGCCGCGACATAGGGCGCATAAACCGGCCACTCGAAGGCAGGAATAAAATCGCGGACCTTCGCATAGAGATGCTCCGTTTCCCGGGCGACCTCGGAGGTAAAGGTGAGATCCGGCAGGGGACGGACGCCGAAGCGCTCGGCAGCGGTCGGACGCGCGGTAGCCGCAAGCCCTTGTCCTCGATGAACCGTCTGTGTCATGCCGCCTCGCCTTCCGCCGCTCCACCAGGGCAGCACATATGCTCGAAATGAGCATAAACAAGCCAAAACAAAACCGGCGGTGCCGGTCCTGCTCAATTAGAAAGTTTTGTGACAGAGATCAAGCCAGCCGCGGTGACTTTTTATCATCTCGAGCATAACTGACGGCATCACGCGATCGCCGGGCGCACGACAGCTTTTTCCTCAATGGGCCAGTGCACGAGCGCTGCGAAAAGTCCGAGCGCGACGCCGATCCACCAGACCGGATCGTAGGAGCCGAAGTGATCGTACAGATACCCTCCCATCCACACGCCGAGGAACGAGCCGAGCTGGTGCGACAGGAAGACGATGCCGCCGAGCAATCCGAGATGGCGTGTCCCGAACATGATGGCCACCAAGGCATTCGTCGGCGGCACCGTCGACAGCCAGAGCAGGCCCATGGCGATGGCGAAGAGAATGACGGTCAGCGGCGACTGCGGCAGCAGGAGAAAGGCGGATACGACAATGGAGCGGCCGATATAGATCAGAGACAGGAAATAGGGCTTGGAAAACCGCTGCCCGATGATGCCGGCCGACAGCGAGCCGATGATGTTGAAAAAGCCGATGAGCGCGAGCGCAATGACGGCGTAGCGGGCATCGATGCCGATATCGCCGATATAGGCGGGGAAGTGTGCGGTGATGAAGGCGACCTGATAGCCGCAGACAAAGAAGCCGGAAACGAGGAGGAGATAGCTCTTGTGGCCGAGCGCCTCCTTCAGCGCTGCCCCGATCGACTGCTTGTAGGCCGAGGGGCTCTGCGAACCGGAGGCGGCGTTCCCGCGCAGGGGAATGGCGACGAGCGGGACGATCAGCATCATCAGCCCGAGGTAGACGAGGCTGTCCGACCAGCCGAATGTCGAAACGAGGCCCTGGCTCAGCGGTGCGAACAGGAACATGCCGGCCGATCCGGCGGCCGTCCCGATGCCGAAAGCCATGGAGCGCTGCTCCGGCGTGACATTGCGGGCGAAAGCCGAGAGAACCGTTCCGAACGACCCTGCCCCCACGGCAAGGCCGACGAGAACGCCGCCCCCGACATGCAGGAAGACCGGGGCGGTCGCGAACGCCATGACGATCAGGCCCGTGGCATAGAGGACCCCGGACATGGCGAGCACCCGCCAGGTGCCGTACTTGTCGGCGACGGCGCCGAAGAACGGCTGGCTCAACCCCCAGCACAGGTTTTGCAGGGCCATGGCCAGACCGAAGGTCGTGCGGTCCCAGCCGAGATCGGCGAGCATGGGCAGTTGGAAGAACCCCATGGCCGAGCGCGGCCCGAAGGTGAGCATCGCGACCAGCGAGCCGGAAAGGATGATGAGCCACGGCAAGCCACGGCGGGGCGCGACGGCGGCAGCGGACGGGATGGCGGCGGACATGGTCGGGCTCCGGAGAATGTGCCGTGGAGGGCGAGGCGAAGTCGCAAGATTAGGCGAGCGGACGCGGGATCGAAAGTGAAATTGCGTGACGCTCGGATCAATCGGATTGATCAGACGCGAAGAGGCACGCAACTCGACATGCTGCAGGCGCGAATAACCGTTTGCATTGCAACATGCGCCCGCAAGGTCTATGACGTTTTCATGACATTCCGTTCCCTGCTCCGAGCGGCCGCCTGGGCTGCTCTTCTCGTCCTGGTCTTCGTCACGGTCTCGCCGATCGGGTGGCGACCGCATACCGTCACGGATGTCAGTCTCGACCGGGCTGGCGCCTTCGCGCTGGCAGGCGCGATCTTCGCGATCGCCTATCCGCGCCGATGGATTTCTCTCGCCTTGTTCCTGGTCGCGGCCGCCATGTTCATCGAGATGATGCAGTGGCTTTCGCCGACCCGGCATGCGGAGATTTCCGACGCTGTTGTGAAGTCGATCGGCAGCCTCGTGGGCCTTTCGCTCGGCAAGCTGGCACTGGTCGCCCGCCGGCGCTGGCGCGCCGAGGCGCCTCTCCCTACCCCTCTTCCACGCCCGGGCGCGCGTGAGATCAGCCGCGACGCTTCATAGGCCACCGCTCGTTCCGGGTCGACAGCAGGCGGACGGCGTTGCCGAGCGCGATGCGGCCCGTGCCGCGCGGCACGGCATTCCATCCGAACACCACGCCGGGAACCCGTCGGTCGGCCGACAGGCGCTCCATGCGCAGGCCTTCGATGGGGTTTCCACCCGTCCGCTCGCCCGTCTCCTGGTCCTGCGTCGTCACCACGCAGCGAGCGCATGGTTTGACGAGATCGAAGCGGATGCCGCCGATTTCGACCGCTTCCCAGAGATCCTCGTCCCAGGCCGCGTCGTGATCGATGACGATGTTCGTGCGGAATCGATCCATGCCGACGGCGGGCTGGTTCATCGAGACGAGCGTCCGGTTGAGGGCGTCGAGCGAACCGGTCGTGGTGATCAGGAGCGGGAACCCGTCGGCAAACCCGACCGCTGCCGGCTCTCTGGCCCATTCCGCACCGAGGCTTCGCTCGGCCCTGTCATCCATGAAGACCAGACGGACCGGGCGGGCGAGCCAGGAGGACAGGGTCGCGTTGACCGCATCGTCGGCGCAGGCCGCATCGACCACGCTCGTCCAGACACGAACCGTCAGACGCCGTTCACCGACAAACGAAGCCGACAAGGTGGCATCGCCCATTGTCAGGTGAACGCCGTCGGCCTGCGGCACCGCCGTCACCTGTGCCAGTGACGGAAACTCGCGCTGCGTGATGAAGCTCCCCTCGGGATCGACCAGCATGAACCGGCGATCGCCGACAAAGCCGTCGAGCCTGACATCGGCCTGCTCGACCGCGATTGCCCGACCGCTCTTCAGCGGGTGGATATTGAGAGCGGCGACACGGGCGTTGAGGGTCACTGTCGGCTTGAGGGGCATCGCGGCGGTCCTTTGGGGCTTCACAGCCGTTCTTCTAGCCGCTGGGGCATCACGCCGTCGATACCAATCCTTCCTGCATATCCCGTCCCTTCGCGTCCCGCGCCGGCAGGTCTCCAGGACGGGCCGCGGCCCGGCTCCGTCGTGCGTGCTGTTTCCAGAACTCGACCAGCCTGCGGCGGGCCCGGTCCTCGATCAGATGATAGGAGAAGGTGGCGAAGACGACGGCAACGCCGATGGCCAGCACGACCGACACGGCGCCGGGCAGGAACAGGCCGAGCGTCTTCATGGACAGGAACATGACCGGCACGTGGAAGAGATAGAGCGAGAAGCTGATCTTGCCCAGAAACCGCAAGGGCGGGCTTGCAAGCACGGCTTTCGACAGGGCGTGCTCCTGTGCCGTCAGAAAGACGATCATTCCCGCCGTGGCGGCCATTGCCAGCCCCCAGCCATCATGCTGGTCCCGCAACATCAGGATCTTCGACAGGAAGACGAAGCCGAGCAGGCCCAGCGTCGCGAGGCCGACCACCGGGCCGGTGGGCGTCAGGCGGCCGGACGCAAAGAGAAGCCCGGCCGCAACGCCTGACAGAAAGAAATGGATCTTGGACGGCAACAGGATCCCGGGTCCCGGAAATCCGAAAACGGCATCGACCAGGAGACAGCCCACCAGGAACGCGGCGAGAAACCGATACTTCCGAGGGTCGGACAGGCAGAGCCAGACGAGAAGGAAAAAGAAGTAGAACTGGATCTCCGGCGGCACCGACCAGAAGACGCCGGACGAGCCGAGCATGACGACATGCCGGAGGATCTCGACGTGACCGTGGATCGCGTGGATGTAGTCGAGGCCGGGAACCGACGACAGCAACACGACCAACAGAACGGCAACGAGATAGACCGGATAGATGCGGGCGAAACGGTGGACGAGATAATCCGCGGCCGCCTGCCGATCGAGCGGACGCGCCGCATAGAGGCTGGCCATGAGGAAGCCGCTGAGCGCGAAAAAGATTTCGACCGATTCCGCGCCGATATTGAGCGAAAACCATGTCGGCAGATGGGGATAGAGAAGAGCGACGTGCGACATCACCACCAGAAAGGCGGCCATGCCTCTCAGGCCGTCGAGGCTCGCAATGTGTCTGGTGGCGCGCATGGACATCCCGCTGGCAGCCCCTTCCGGTCACGTCTTCAAGAGGGAAACTCCAGGACACAACACCATCGCGATGCCGCCAAGTCAAATATTCGCGTCTCCTTTCAGAAGTCGCGGTTAACGCTTGAAAAGGTCGAGACGCTCGAAACAGCGCCTGTCCGGAGCGCCGATGTCTGGGATCAGCCGATCTCCTGCATCAGCATGTCGACGATGGCGCGCAGTCGCGCTTCCCGCTCCGCAGCCAGCCGTCGGCCGCTCTCGGTCTGGAAACCGGCCGCCAGCTTGAACAGCTTGACCGCGAAATGATCGAGCGCGAACGCCTTGTCGTCGAGGGGACGATCGAGCGCCAGGGGATCGAGCGGATCGTAGAGACCGCTGCCGAGGCGACCCGCGATATAGAAGCAGCGGACGGCACCGATCATGCCGATCGCATCAAGCCTGTCCGCGTCCCGAAGGATCCGGGCCTCCAGCGTCTCCGGCGGGAGGCCGGCCGAGAAGCTGTGGGTGAGAATGGCATGGGCAACGGCTGCGATATCCGACACGCTCCAGCTAAGACCGGCCAGGAGACCGCTGGCTTTCTCCGCCGACAGCCGGGAGGCATTTGCCCGGTCCGGCGCGTTTTTCTCGACCGCCACCCCGTCATGCAGGAGAACGGCGGCGCACAGAAGACGCAGGTCGCCACCCTCCTCCGCCTGCAGGCGGCAGACATTGCGCCAGACGCGGATCAGGTGCGCCGCATCGTGCGACCCGTCGTCGCCCGCCGCACCTTCGGCGAGCAAGGCCCCTGCCAGGTGTTCGAACGGGGCGAAGGCAGCCGCAAGGTCCGGCAGGGCGCTTGTCATGTCGCTCGTCCTTGTCATGCCACTCGTCAGGGGGCCGTTGTGACCGACGGCGCATCGTCCGGCTTTTTGGGCCGCGATGTCAGGACCTTCTGGTAGAACAGGCCGATGCCGATGAGCACGATGCCGAGGCCGATGAAGGACAGCGCCCGGAGCAATCCTTCCAGATTGGCCATATCGAACAGGAAGACCTTGAGCACCGTCACGAAGACGAGCACGCCGGAGACGATGCGCATGCTGCGGCTGTGGAAGCGGAGGCTTGCGACGAGCAGCGCCACGCCGAGCACGAGCCAGACAACCGAGTAGGTATAGGTTTCGCCGGCAAGAAAGCCTTTCCAGTCGGCGATCCCCGGTCCCTGCCAGGCGCGGCGGACCGACAGCGTGGCCCAGGCGAAGGCGAGCACGGCGGCCGCCGTCGCTAGCGCCGCGACGAAGGCGGGCGGACGCCGGCCGACTGCCACGCGCGCAAGTCCGGCATAGGCGAGACCCGGCAGGAGGTAGCCGATCAACAAGAGATCGAACAGCGGATAAGGACCGAGCATTTCCCCGGTTAGATAGGGATTGAGGGCAATGAGATGGGCCGATAGCGTCATCAGCAGCGAGAGGACGCCAAGGCCGATGCTGCCATAGCGCAGGAACGAGCCGGGACGGCTGAGATCGAGCCGCATCAGGATCGCGGAGCCCCCGATGACCAGCAGCGTATAGATCGACTGTTCGGCCAGCGACGGCGCCCCGCCCTGAAGCTGTCCGCCGTTCATGGCGTGCCGCACGAGAATGGCGAGCGTCAGCAGGGCGAACAGGCTGGCAATGGCCTGCAGCGTGTTGCGCAGGCGATCGGACGGCCAATCGCGCAGCCTGTAGGCCGACCAGAGCGCAAGAAGCGCAGGAATGCCGTATCCCGGCAGCAGCGCGTTGAACACCGGCGTGCGGCCAAGCGCCAGCGGCCCGACCACGGTCGGTTCCCAGCCGAGCCGTACAAGCACCAGCACGAAGCCGAGCGCGCCCACCCAGGGAAGCGCCGCCCAGTTTCGAACCTGCGTCGCAGCGACGAAAGCGCCCGCAAACGCCGCCATGGCGAGAACGGTCCACAAACCGTCGGACAGGGCGTGGGCGGCAATCACGAGATGGCCGAGTGCGCCGGCCAGCAACAGCCCGAGCGCGACCGGAGGCAGGTTCGCGTCCCGGCGGGATACCCGCTCCGCAAGCGCGAGGAAGGCGACGGCAGCGACCGTTGCGGCGAAGCCATGCAGCGGATCGAAGGCATAGGTGCCGAGCATCAGGAAGGACAGCCCGATGCAGGCGACCGACGTGATCGCCGCCAGCCCTGTCCAGAGGACCGCAACATGCGGCCTTCCCGCATGACGGTGGAGGGCGAAGGCGCAGAGCGCGATGAAGATGGCGGCAAGGCTGAACGCCGCCAGAGGCGAGGTCGAGAACGGCCTGTCGGCGACGATCCCGACGCTGGAGAGCTCCAGCAGCTGCGGCAGGGTGGCAAGCGTGGAGACGCCGAGCACGGCCATCAGCCCCGCCGCAAGGGCGGCCACGCCGGCCCGCGCGCGGAACGCGCCGAGCAGCCCGAGGGCGGCTGTGACCAAAACGAACTCGAAGGTCGGATTGCCGTCTGTCTCCGTCAGCGGGCCGATGAGCGAGAGGCCGGTCATCAGCACGGCAAAGGCACCGGTGATCATGACGGGAGCATGGCGTGGCAGCAGGAGGCGCCGCCAGGGCGCCGCGTGGCGGATGGGCGGTAGCGCTGCGGCCTCCCCAGCGTCACCCGTGGGGTCTGCTTCACCCGTAGGTTCCGCTTCATCCGTGCGGGGCTGGTCCGAAGCCGAGAGGGAACGAGCCTCTTCGACGGTTTCCGGCTCCGCGTCATCCGCGTCGCCCGGCCAGACGAAGGCATGGCCCGCGATGAGGACAAGCAGCGCGAGGGAGACCGGAAGGGTCACGGCGGGATCGTCTGCGATCAGATAGATCGTGCCCCAGAGCGCGAGACCGATATTGGCAAAGGCCGGCACGATACGCCAGCGGCCGATGCGCGCCGCGGCCATGGACGCGAGCCATACGAGCGCCAGAAACGCAAAGAGGCTCCAGGGCGATGGATCGTCGGCGTCGATCAGGAGCGGCGTGACGAGCGAGGCGGCGAGACCCAGCCCGGCCAGCGCCTGTCCATGGCGCAGCGACAGGAACAACACGAGGAACGAGACGAGGCCCATGAGAACGAAGGCGGTCGTTGGTCCGAGGAAGCCGTAGACTGCGTGGGCCGCGAAGATCGCACCGAGCAGCGTCACCGCGCCGGCCGCCGTCAGGATGCCGGGGATCATGGCATTGCCGAACCGCTTGGCCCCCTCGAGGGAGCCCCGTCTGAGGATCATCTCGCCGCCGGCCATCAGCGCCGCGCCGAACAGGGCGGCGAGCACCAGGCGCACGGCCGGGCTCAGCAGCCCGGCATCGATCGACACCTTGACGAGGAAGATGCCGCCAAGCGCCAGCGCGATGCCGCCCACCCAGACCGCCCAGCGTGCGCCGAGCCAGCTTTCAAAGGATTCGCGCGGCGTCTGGGGTTCGGCGTCCTCGCTCGCGGCGGAGATCTGTGCGGCCTGCACGGTTTCCGGCTCGCTTGCGGGCTCGCTCACGGGCTCGCTCGGCCGGACGTCATCGGCTGCGTCGATCCGCGCGTCCGTCAATTCGCCATCTGCCGCAACGGCGTCCGCATGCGGCGCAGGCGGCCGTTCGGCCGAAAGACGCGCAACCTCGGACTGGAGGAAGGCGATGTCTCGGGTGAACCGTTCGTTCGCCTGGCGGGTCCGGGCGAAGGCGAGGAACGACAAGATGAAGGCGGCGAGGACGAGGAGTTCGGGCATGGGCACCTGTCACACAGACCCCGGAAGCAAGCGCTGCCGGAGGCGATACGGAAAGACGGCAACTTATCGTCCTTCCCGCAGAAACCAAGACGGGCACGGCGGGAATCTCTCGCGAGGATACGAATCGTTTCAAAGAGATGGGAGATCGCGCAGCTGATCGCCTGTCGCCGGAGGGTCGACCGGGGATCGACCCGGGCCGAGCGCCTTCAGCGCAGCCTGAACAAAGCCGTTCCTGGCGGCGGAAACATCGATGCCGCGCGGCTCGTAGACATGCCGGTGCAGGAAATAGCCGGTCATGCGCAGCGCATCCTCCAGGCTCTCACGATCGGCCGCCCGCCCCTCGACGGACAGGAACGGTGGCAGCGCGAACATCCGGTCGGCGTAGGGCAGTCCTGCGGTGCGGCTGACGGCGCGGCCCGACTTCGGCGAGACGAAGGCCAGATCCTCGAGCGTACCCGTCGCCGCGCAACGCGCGAGATCGAGCCCGAAGCCCAGATCCTCGAGCACGGCGATCTCGAAGCGCACGAACAGCTCTCCGGCATCCCGGGGATCATGCAGATGGTCGAGGATGACGGACAGAGACGTGAAGAGGTGGGGATGCGGATCGCGCTCCGGCAGCAGGCGCAGCAGGGCCGCCATCGCCTGCACCCCATAGACGGCGGCTGCCGTCTCCATGAGACGCGCCGCCCGCAGTTCGAGCGGCTCCATCCGGAACTCGCCGAGATGTTCGTCCAATCGGGCGCGCCATGTGATCTCCACGGCGTTGCCCGGCTGGAGAACGGGCTGCAGGCTACGGGACCGCCCGCCCCGCACGAGACCGAGATGCCGACCCCGCGCCCGCGTCATCACTTCGGCGACGACCGACGTCTCGCCGTGACGTCTTACGCCAAGGATTATGGCCTCATCGGTCCATTGCATGCCCGGGTTTACCCGCGTTTGCCGGAATTTTCAATCGCGCGTTCCGGCAGCGGCCGGGCGGGCGGGATCGCAAAACGGACGCGACATTCCGAAAACGATGCACCGTTCAAATTTTAAGCATCCGGGAAAGCGGCCCGTAAAACCTCCCTGCTAATGCTGGTCTCACAGAAACAAACAGGCCCCCCAGGGGGCGCCGCATGCAAAACGCCCAGGTGAACACACTCATCGCAGCGCCAGAAAAGGGGAACAGAATGATCCG
The DNA here is from genome assembly GCF_001424325.1 of Rhizobium sp. Leaf341. Lineage (NCBI taxonomy): Bacteria > Pseudomonadati > Pseudomonadota > Alphaproteobacteria > Hyphomicrobiales > Rhizobiaceae > Rhizobium > Rhizobium sp. Leaf341. The sequence continues at coordinate 27,133 of NZ_LMPE01000010.1, read as the reverse complement.
ACATCTCATCGTGGCCTTCTCCGTAACGGCCTCCCTGATGGTCCCTTTCCAGGCGACCGCCGCGCCGCTGGGCGAACTCTCCCGCGGGGTCGGCTTTGCAAACCCCGCTCTCTATCTCCAGCAGAAGGGGCCGACCCTCGCACCCTTCGCGCAGATCCGCTTCTGCGTGCAGAATCCGAGCGACTGTGCGATCGGCTCCGGTACCGCGATGGTCACGCTGACCGCCGAGAAGAAAGCCGAACTCCAGCGCGTCAACCGCACGATCAACCGCAAGATCATTCCCGTGAACGACCAGAGCGGCCCGATGGGCGACGTCTGGCAGGCCGACGTTGCGGCCGGAGACTGTGAGGATTTCGCGCTCACGAAACGACGTCATCTGATCTCGCTCGGCTGGCCGGCGACCGCGCTCCGCATCGCCGTTGCCCGCACCCGCGAGGGCGAAGGCCATGCGGTCCTCGTTGCAAAGACAAGCGAAGGCGACCTCGTTCTCGACAACCGCACGAGCCGGATCCGGCCGTTCCGCCAGGCCGGCCTGTCCTGGATCAAGATCCAGTCCGGAGAGAACCCGCGCCTGTGGTTCGCTCTCTAGCCGATCCGTCGGATTGACAATCTTCGCTGCAGCGCACAATTTAACCATGAATCGGTGGCAATGTGCCGGTTCCAAGTGATTTTGCACGCAGCGGTGGTCTTCATGGAAACAACCAATCTTACATCGAAGATGATTTCGTCAGCGTCCTATGACGTGGCGGCCAGCTCTCTCCTCATCAAGTTGAACGACGGCAGCGTCCGGCGCATCAAGGCGCCGCGGATCATGTACGAGAACCTGATCTCGGCGGAGTCGCCCGGCTGGTACTACATGCGCCACATCCGGCCCCTGATCTCGCACTGATCCTTCTTGTCCCGGTCCTTCTTGCGAACGTTCGTTTCGCTCGGATCCTCTCCCTGTTCGAAACGATGGCGCCGCCTCAGACATGAGCGGCGCCATCTGACGTTCTAGAGGACGCAAAGCCCGCCACTATAGCACGTTGCGTGAAAAAGGATTCACGCACCGCGCTTTAGGTCTTGTTTTGATGCATGTTGTTTCCCGAAACCGCTGCACACTTTCGGGCGACATGCCTTCGTGGCCCGGTGCCGCGCGCTGGGCATTGGTCAGTTCAGGAGATCGGGACGCCGATAGAGTTTCGCCGTGCGCATGTCCACCTTGGTCAGGATCGCGCCGACGCATTTGTCGATCACCAGCGGCGCGCGATCGAAGGCCTGGAGCACGGCCTTTTCCGAGATGCCGCCCCACTCCACCACATAGACGAAACGATCGATCAGATGCGCCATCGCGCGCGCATCGACCAGCGGCTCCAGCGGCGGCAGGTCGATGATGACATAGTCCGCCGATTGGCGCAGATCGGCCAACAGTGCCTGCATCCGGTCGGACGACAGGAGATCGGCGGAATGCGAGACCCTGTGCTGGATGATCGCCGGCAGGAACGTCAAACCGCTCCGCGGGTCCACGATGATGTTCGCATCCAGAGATCCGTCCTCCATCAGCGTCTGCAGGAGGCCGCGCGTCGCAGCCGGGGCCAGCGCGCGGGTCGCGCCGGGATTGCGCAGATCGCCGTCGATGAGAACGACGCGTTTGCCCTGGCTCGCCAGAAGCTTTGCGAAATTGATGGCGATGGTCGATTTTCCTTCGCCGGGCGCGGTGGAGACGATGCCGATCACGGCGGCACCGGATCTGCTCGTGGCGATATCCAGCGCGATCTTCGTGCTGCGCAACGTCTCGGCGAAATCGGAGAAGGGATTGTCCAGAACGTAATTCGAAAGCGCCGCCTGAGAGCCGAGCAGCGATCCCGCCCCGACATCGGGCGCCGCAGCGGGCGGATCGATCCGGGGCACCACGCCGAGAAAGGTCAGCGAAAGACCGTCCTGTATCTGGCCGCCGTTCCGGAAGAACTTTTCGCGGCTTTCCCGCATCGCGGCGACACTGCCACCCCCGATGATGCCGATCATGAAGAAGAGCGCCATGATGAGAGACTTACTCGGATAGTTCGGCGCATCAGCGGCGCGCCCCGCCGTAACGACCCGCGATCGGGAGACCGGGATATTCTGCTGCTGGAGGGCCTGCTGGTAACTGGCGAGAAACGCGCCGTACAGTCGACGATATGTTTCGGCGGTCCGCTCGAGTTCGCGCATCTCGACCTGATCGTGAGACGCGAGTGTCGTGACTGCAGTGGCCTTCTTCACGCGCTCGGTGATGTTGGCCAATCGCGTTTCCGCAACCGTCATCTCGCTGAAATAGGTCTCTGCGACGCGCTGGAGCTCCTCGAACATCAGTTTGCGATAGCCCTCGATCGTCACGCGCTCCCGCACGGCCTGAACATGGTTCGGGCCGAAACGGCGGCTGAGGTCGGCCTCGATGCGCACGGCGTCGAGGTATCGCTGCCGCAGATCGTTCGACAGGAAACTGCGGATCGTTGCCGACACTTCGGAATCGATCCGTCCGCTGTCGACGATGCGCTTGATCTGTTCGTATTGGGCCCGCAGATAGGATGCGTCCGCCGTTGCAGCCGAGAGGTTCTTGTTGAGCTCCTGCAATTGCTGGTCGGAAATGAGGAGATCCTCCTCCGTTTCCTTGTCGGTCGTGGACAGCAGGTCGTGCTCGGCGCGGAAGCTCTGGACCGCCATGTCGCTATCGAGAGCCTGCTGACGCAGCTCCCCGATCTTGGCTTGCAGCCAGCTGCCCGCGAGCCGCGTGGCATCGTAACGCGCGCTCAGCAGATCGGTCGCATAGGCGTCGCCGATCGCATTCACGATGCGGGCGGACAGATCGCCGCTCGTCGAGACGTACCGCACGCGCACAATGCTGGATTCGCCGATGCGCGTGACGCGCAGTGCCGAAAGCAGACCGGCCCGCGCAGCTTCGCGCGCCTGGTCCGCATCCGCTGCGACACGGCCGTCGGAGGCGATGTCCAGGAAGACCAGGATCTTCGTGCGCACGTTCAGCAGCGAGTCGCGCAGCGACCGATTGGACTCCTGAAACGCCGGGTCGCTCAGCAGACCCAGACGGTCGATGACCCGATCGAGCACCGCGTTCGAGGTGAAGAGCTGCATCTGCGTGAGAATGTAGGGACTGTTGCGCGTCGGGTCGATCTTGGCCCAATCGCGCGCGGACTGAGACCGCTGTTCGCTGGGCAGGTCGCCATCTTCATCGAGCAGGACCAGGATGTCCGAGCTGTAGAACGGCTTGGCCATGGACAGATAGAGGCCGCCCACGCAGAGTGACGTCAGCAGGATGATCAGGAAGATCCTCACCTGCCTGCGGATCACGGCAACGACATTGTCGAAGTCGATGAACTCGGCCCGGCTGCCGGGCGGTCCGATCGGAACGTTGATACTGTCCGCCTTGTAGAGCTTCAAAGCCACCTCTTTGCCGGCAACCCGCCTTCCGGAGGGGTGATGCCGAGCCCTGTTAACGCGATGCGATCAGTCGCATAAATTAGCGGTGGCAACAAGCGGAGATCAGGGGCGCCCGGCCATCCCGACCGTCACATCCGTCGTCTCCGCCGCCGGGAGATCAATGACGACAGGCTCCGGACCGAGGGTGAGCGCGCCGGCGTTCCTAGGGGCCTCGGAGCCGCAGAGCGGCCGCGCCGACGCGCCTTCCGTCTTCCCAAGGGTGAGCGTCCCCGGCTTTCCCGCTCCTGTGGTCCAGGCCACGAGGTGCTGCCCGCCTTCGCCCGCGATATGCAGCACGAACATGTCGGGAAAGGGGCGCTCCAGCCGGAAGGCTTTTCCGCCTTTCACGAGACGCGTCGCCTCGCGCACCGCGCAGGCTGCCGGTTTCGGCGCGTAGTCATAGTCGTAAAGGCCGAAATTGAACTCCATCTCGTCGGGATCGCGCCCCTGGTCCTTCAGCTGGTACACCCAGGCCCCCTTCATCCAGGGGGTCGCTGCGGACCAGAGCAGAAACTGGGAAATGTTGTCCGCTGCTGCCTGCTGGCTGATCACGCAGGGCTTGCGTGCCGTCGGCCAGCCAAACTCCGTCACGTAGACGGGCTTTGGCCCGCCATCCTTCGACAGGCGATCCTGCAGCCGGGAGAGCCTGTCGATCATCTCCGTCGCCGTGCGCTTGGTCTCGTCGGGATCGCAGTGATTGTAGAGGTGCACGGACAGAGCGCTCGCCTTGCGGACCGCACCGTCATCGACGATCGCCTTCGTCCATTGCCAGTCCTGATCGGCACCGACGGCACCGGACAGAACGGTCTGATCCGGCGCGACCTTGCGAACCGCGGGAACCGCCACGTTTGCCAGCGCCGCATAATGGGCAGCGGCGCGCTTGTCCGAGGGGACGCCCGCGCCGATCAGCCAGGGGGGATTGAAGCCTGCCTGGACGTTCCATTCGTTCCAGATCTCGTAGATCGGATCGAAATGACGTGTCGCGGACGCGGCCCGCGCGGCGAAATCGGCAAAGGCCCGCCGCCCCTCTTCGGTCAGGGGCGGGTTGCCATCCTTCACCCGCTCGTTTCCATGGCCGAGAATGAGAAGCGGGCGAAGACCCGCGACCGCCATGAAATCAAACAGCTGACGCGGCTGATAGGCGCCTTTCACGCTGCCCGGCTGCTCGAAGGCCGGCCAGGCCAGATCGTCGCGATAGGAATCGACGCCGAGCTCCTTCAGGCGCTCGGCGGTCTTGTCGGCCACGTAGTTGAAGTCGCCGCCGATGCCGAAATGGACACCGACCCCGATGACGAGCGGTTCCGCGCGCGCGACCAGCGAGCCGGTATCGAACACGATCGTCTTTTCCGCATCCTCGGACTGTGCCTCGGACATGGCGAGCGCGCAGGCGGACAGGGCCAGCGCGGCGACAAGCAGGGTTCTCATATCACATCTCCACAGACGGGCGCATGGCTGACACCGAGTCGGCATCGGCAACCGGACTTCTGCCGTTACGACTTCAGGTTTCCCTTACGAATAATGGGCGCGATACCATTCGGCAAACCTTTCGACGCCGACCTCAAGGCCGATCTCCGGACGGAAGCCGGTCAGGGCGACGAGGAGATCCGGGGACGCGTAGGTTCTGGGCACATCGCCCGGCTGCATGGGCAGCATGTTGCGCACGGCAGGCTTGCCCATCGCCGCCTCGATCGTCTCGACGAAGCGGAGAAGCTCGACCGGCTGACCGCCCCCAATATTGACGACGCGGAAGGGGGCATGCTTCGACAGCGTATCGTTGACACCCTCCGTCGTGACCCTGTTGGACTCATCCGGTGCAACATCGACCAGACGGACGATGCCTTCGACGAGATCGTCGATATAGGTGAAATCGCGGCTCATCCGACCCTCGCCGTAAATGTCGATCGGACGGTCGTTGCGGATGGCCTCGACGAACTTGAAGAGCGCCATGTCCGGCCGACCCCAGGGACCATACACGGTGAAGAACCGGAATGCCGTGGTCGGAACATGGAACAGATGGGCATAGCTGTGGGCCATCAGTTCCATCGACTTCTTCGTGGCCGCGTAGATGGTCATCTGTTCGTCGGCCTTGTCGCTTTCGGCGAACGGCACCTTCTCGTTCGACCCGTAGACCGACGATGTCGACGCCATCAGCAGATGCTGCGGCTTCAGATTTCGTGCGATTTCGAGAATGTTGAACGAGCCCACCACATTGGACTCGACATAGGAACGCGGATTTTCGAGGCTGTAGCGAACGCCGGCCTGTGCAGCGAGGTGGATGATGACGTCCGGCTCCGCCAGATCGGCAGCGCGATCGATGGCGTCCTTGTCCTCCAGCATGCCGATGACGGGCTTGAACCCGTTCGACCGTTCGAGAATCGCATGCCGCTTCTTTTTCAGCTCGATATCATAATAGGCCGTCATCCCATCGAAGCCGACAACGAAATGTCCGGCATCCAGAAGTCGTCTTGCAAGATGAAAGCCGATGAAGCCGGCAGTGCCGGTAATCAAAAATCGCATGATAGACGTCTTTCCACAATTAAAGGTTACATTAACGCAATCTTACTGTAGAATATACTTGATTAGACTATTCTACCGTCGTTTTGCATGATTCACCTGTCGTCGCCCGATACTGCCCAAATTTCGCCCATACTGCAATGCAATATTGAGGAATTACAAAGGACTAGCTTTAAGGGCTTTGCATTGCACAATAATTTGCTATCTTTGCGTTACGTACGGACGCGGGACAAAGCGAGCTTTGGGTCCGTCTGATAACTTGTTTTTAGTCTCACGAGCAACAGATTATGCCGTTCGTGACGTGAATTCACAACCGGAGAGCGACCTCCTCACACTTGAGACGAGAAGGACTAGCGGCCCGATACCGTCTGGAAGCGGGCACTCCTCCCACATTCCATCCCTGCCTGCGCAAATGCACGGAAGGCGTGGCGAACTTGAATTGGTTTACGACATGCGCATCCTCGTTTTCTCGGCAATGTTCCCCCCCAATATCCTGGGAGGCGCGGAGATATCTGCCTTCAACCTCGCATCCTGGCTCTTGAAGCAAGGGCACGAGATCGGCGTGGTCATGGCCGCCAAGGCGCCGGAGGAACAGAAGTTCGGCGAAATCGTCGACGGGATGAAGATCTGGAGCCTGTACATGCCCCGACCATACCCGATCTTCAAACAGGGGCGTGTCGACAAGACCTATCAAAAGCCGCTCTGGCATTTGCAGGATCATCTCGATCCCCGGAACGCGGCGCTTGTGGCGCCCATCCTCGATGACTTCAAGCCCGATTTCTGCAATGTCCACTATCTCACGGGGCTTGGACACAATATCCTGGAGGAGATTGGCAAGCGGGACATTCCTGTAATGTATGTCATGCCGGACATGGCGCTCTCCTGCATCAAGCTGACGATGTTCGTGGACGGCAAGACCTGCGAAACCCAGTGCACGACCTGCAAGATTTCAGCCCGCTCGAAGCGCAGGGGCATTCGGGCCACACGCCGGATCGGCTTCTGCGCACCGTCCCGCGCCAATCTGGAACGCAATGCACGTTTCCAACCGCTCGCCGACTATCCGATGGCGCATATTCTCAACGCCAACAAGTACCCTGCCCCAACGATCGTCCGCAGCCCATCCGACACGGTCCGGTTTATCTATGCCGGTCGCCTGGAGCCGGCCAAAGGCGTGGACGTTCTCCTGTCCGCAGCGGAGACGCTGAAACAGCAGTTCGACTTTACCTTCAAGGTGGTCGGCAGCGGCGCAGCCGAACCGGAACTGCGAGCGCGCTTCGGCCACCATGACTGGATCGACTTCACGGGTCACGTGCCGCTCCAGCAGGCCATCGACAACATTGCCGGCAGCGACATGCTGTGCATTCCCTCGATCTGGATGGAAAACTCTCCCGGCGTCGTCATCCAGGCGCTCGGCATGAGCGTGCCCGTGATCGGCAGCGATGTCGGCGGCATCCCCGAACTCGTGCGCCATGACGAAAACGGCCTTCTCGCGAAACCGGGGGATCAGGAGTCTTGGCGCGATGCCCTGCACGCCATTCTCTCGGACCGGCCACGGCTGGCGCGTTTCCAGCGAAACGCGGCCGACAGGGCCGGAGAATTCGACCAGGACCATCTCGGGGCAAAGTATCTCGCGTTCATGGACGAGATTCGCACCTTCACGCCTGCTATGCGCCGCTAACCCGATCTCAGGTCGTCGAGGCGACTCGCGGCGCGGGCCGACGGCCTGCGTCCAGCATGAAGCTGCAGCGAGACGCCCGTTCCACCGGCGTCAGGCGCAGACACGCCGCGTTTTCGGCAACGATCCTCGACCCTTCCGGCCATCGCTGCCGACCTTTCGACCTGCCTTCATCTCCCTGTTTTATTGAGGCGCTATGAGCGAGACATCGGTCTCGCGTCGATAGGCTGAAAGATCTTGCGCGCATGATCTTGGCTTACGAAATCCGAGGCCAAGGGACATCGCGAAATCTGGGGAGACACTGCTCCTCAGCACTTATTGCGCCGCACCATTTTTCTGATATACAAGCGTTGTCTACCTTAATATACTTTGATAGACATTGTGATTTCAATGTTAATAAAAGCTTACTAACGATGCCGCTGAAGTTTCACTTGTCTCGAAACTTTGGTCTTTTCTTGTTCGTACTTCAATTCATGTAGAGAACCGACACTCCTTGCTTACGCCAGGGGATTGCGGGCGGTTGAACATGAGAGTGGAATCCCATGCGCATTCTGGTTGTTTCGGCAATGTTTCCGCCCCATATCCTTGGTGGCGCAGAGATTTCGGCGTTTAATCTGGCGTCCTGGCTCATGAAGCAGGGCCACGAGATCGGTGTCTTCATGGTCGCCCGTTCACCGGAGGAGGAAAAATCCGGAGACATGGTCGACGGCATGAGGGTGTGGGCACGATACATTCCGCGGCCCTACCCGATCCAGAAGCAGGGGAATGTCGAGCAGACCTACCTCAAGCCGCTCTGGCACCTGCAGGATCATATCGATCCGCGCAATCCGGGCATTCTCGGTGAGGTCCTCGACGCGTTCAAGCCGGATTTCTGCAACGTCCATTACATGACGGGGATCGGGCACAATGCCCTTGCCGAAATCGGCAAGCGGGACATCCCGATGATGTACGTCATGCACGACATGGGACTTTCCTGCGTGCGCATGACGATGTTCGTCAAGGGAGAAAACTGCGAGACGCAGTGTACCGTCTGCAAGGTTTCCGCCTGGTCGAAGCGCAAGGGCATCAAAGCGGCGCGGCGCATCGGCTTCGCTTCGCCGTCTCGCGCCAATCTCGAGCTGAACGCTCGCTACCAGCCACTCCACGATTACCCGACGGCGGCAATTCCGGACGCGAACAAATATCCCGCGCCCACGATCGCCCGTCAGCCGTCCGACGTCGTTCGCTTCATCTATGCCGGACGCCTCGAAGAAACCAAGGGGGTCGACGTGCTGCTGACGGCGGCGGAAGCCGCACGGAAAAACGGTAACTTCACGTTCAAGGTCGTTGGAAAAGGCTCTGCGGAAGCCGAGCTTCGTGCGCGCTACGGACATCATGACTGGATCCAGTTCACCGGCCATGTCACGATGCAGGAAGCCATCGACCACATCGCGGGCAGCGACGTCCTGTGCATTCCTTCCCTGTGGTTCGAGGTTCTCGGCGGTGTCGTGGTGCAGGCGCTGCAAAACAGCGTGCCGGTGATCGCAAGCAAGATCGGCGGCATCCCCGAGCTTGTGGAGGATGGGTACAACGGGTTGCTGGTGCAGCCGGGCGATCTCCCGGCATGGCAACAGGCTCTGGAGACCGTTCTCTTGCAGCCCGAGAAACTGGCTCATTTTCGCGCCAACGCCGCAGCGCGCAGCAGCGAATACGATCAAGACCATCTGGGTTCGAGATATCTCGCCTTCATGGAAGAAATTCGGGACGGCAGGCCTGTCGCACGGCAGGCTTAATCTCTATACATACAGGTAGGAGGAAAACGTTCGGCGTCACGTCGCCGGGCGGACAGGGAGTCTGGGAAGTCCGTGCGCCTTCATCGTCGCACAATTGTCGCTCTGGGGGGCCATCATTCCGTCTGAAAAGACGAAAGGAGTCATTGCCCTGTCTTCAAGATCCTCGAATCGCCTGCGGTGGGCAGCGTCCATCATTGCCGCCCTGATCGCCACCAGCGCCTCTGCCGAGACCCGCACCGTGACCTTCGACCCGGTGGCACCGCAAGCCCGGGCGTTCGAGCCGCCCATCATCGGCGTCAACGTGTATTACGGCCCCTCGCGCGTCCTCGGCTACAACAATTCCGATACGGGATTGCGCCAATTGCACGAGGTCGGCGCCGTTTCGACGCGGGATTACCTTCCCTGGCAGGCCTTCAAGTTTCCGCCGGGCGGCAGCGTCGTACGCGCCGGGGGAGAGCGCATGATGCGCTTCCTGCCGAAATCCGATCTCCTGCCGCTGATCAATCTCGGCCACACCAATTCCCTGACCGTTCCCGGCGGCATTCCCCCGATCACGGATGAAGGCCTGCGGTATTTCGGCGCCTATCTCCGCAAAGCCGTCGAACTCACCGGGCCCTACAACCCGATCTACGAGATCTGGAACGAATGGAACATGACGATCGGCTATGGCGAGCGGGAAAAGACCCTCGATGGCGAAGGGCCGTCGGAGGATCCCCGCGCGGCGGTGCATTATGTCCGCGTCGCCAAGTTCGCCGTTGAGACAATCTGGCAGAAAATGCCGAATGCCCGTATCCTGGTCGGCGCGGTCGGCGACGATGAGGGCTGGAAATGGGCGCAGGCCGTCGTGCGGGATGGCGCGCTCGACAATACGCTCGGCCTGTCGGTCCACCTCTACAATCAGTGCCGCGCGGACAAGGCCCATCGCACCGCTGCCGAAATGATCGAGCGTGTCGAAGATCTCCAGGCCAAGCTGAAGGATATTCGAGGCGGCGTGGAGACCCCGATCTACGTGACCGAATATGGCTGGCCGACGTTGAAGGGCAATTGCGGGATGCCGTATGACGACACGGCCTACAACTTCGCACAGTTCATCCTACAGAGCGCGACGATCCCCTGGATCAAAGGCATCTGGATTCATGCCTTGAAGAATATCAGCCCGGATCCGCTGGATCGCGAAAGCAATTATGGCCTCTTCACCTATGACGACAAGCCAAAGATGGCGGTCTGCTTCGTCCGCGCTGCAACAGACCTGGTCAAGTCGGCCGATGCCATCGAGGTCCGGCAGCCGTTCAAGGATGTCTTTGTCGCGCGCGTGACGTCCGGCCAAAGCCAGAAGATCATCTTTTGGACGTCCTACAAGGAACGGTCGGCCACTGTCGCCCTGCCCTTCGGCACGCAACCGGGACAGACGATGTGCGGCGAACGTCATGCTGCACTGCAAAAAGTTGCTCTCGGTCCGGCACCACTCGTGTATGATGTAGATTCGAGCCGGCCGTTCGCGATCGATGTCACTGACGGGACATCCGCCGTTCCGTCTCAAAACTAGCGTTGTGAAGCAGGTATCCATGCTGAAGTTTTTGATGATGCTGACGGACAGGGTGCGTGCGGCAAAGGCCGGCAAGGCTGCGCGCCCGCGCATCTGGATGATCGGCCCGATGCCACTGCCGCTCAACGGGCAATCGAACTACAACGCCACCATCGCGCGGTTCTTTGAAGCACAGGCCCCGACGACGGTTCTTCCGACGGGCGGCACCGGGGCCGAGAAGATCGTGGCGGGCCTTCTTCTGCCCTTCATCATCCTGTTCTGCGTCCGTCGGGACGATCACGTCTACACCTCTCCTCCCGGCCAGAACGGTGTCTGGCTGTTCCTTCCGGTAATCGCGGCATTGCGACTGCGCAATCTCGATCACATCGTCCATCACCATTCGTTCCGGCCGATCAATCTCGGCCCGACACGTGCAAGTCGCATCCTCTGCCGGCTGGGCGGACGTTTCCAGCGCCATGTCTTCCTGTCCGCGAAGATGCGGGATAAATACGCAGCGCTTTATCTGACCGACCTGCAGAAGAGCCGCAGTTTCGTCCTGCCCAACGCCTTCTTCTTCTACGATGAGAAAGGGCGGCTGGCGCAGCGCCAAGGCCCCGTCACGATCGGCCATCTCAGCGTCATCACCCGCGAAAAGGGCGTCGATTACCTGCTTCAGCTCGTCGAGCGACTGTTGACCCTGCGGACCGATTTCCGCTTCTGCCTCGCCGGCCCTGTGGCCGATGCCGCGCTCCACCAGGAAATCGTTGCGTTCTGCCAGCGTCATCCAGCGATCGCGACCTATCTGGGCTCCGTGCAGGGCGACGCGAAGGCCCGCTTTTACGAGGACGTCGATATCTTCATTCTCCCCACACGGTTGGTAGACGAAGCCGATCCGCTGGTGATACTGGAGGCCTACAGCTATGGAAGCGAGATCCTCGCTTCTTCAACCGGATGCATTCCCGAGCGGATGCGTCTTCCGAGCATGCTCATCTCCTTCGAGCTTGAACAGGACGTGCAGCTTCTGGATCGTGCGATCACGGATGTTGCCGCGCAACGGACCCGCATTTCCCAAGCCTGTGTTCAGCACGTCAAAGCCATGCATGAAACATCCCGGTCGGATGCCAGGACGTTCTTTGCAAGTTTGGGACTCTCCATACCCGACCAAACAGAAGAAACATCGTTGTGAGGTTCTCATGTCACACCGCCCCAGTCTGAATGTCATCATCGTCAACTACCGGACGGTGGAACTCACACTGCGCTGCGTCGCGTCCATCGTCGATCGGAACATCTGCGCACCGGAAGACATCATCGTCGTCGACAATCTCTCTCCCGACGATTCGGCGGAGCGCCTGAAGCGCGAGCTTCCGCCGTCGATCAAGCTCGTTCTGTCTCCGACGAACGAAGGCTTCGGCTCCGGCGTGAACATCGGCGCCATCGCTGCCACAGCCGATTATCTGCTCGTGCTCAACCCGGATACCTATTTCGAATTCGACAGCGTGACCCGGGTGCTCGACTATATGGCCAGCCATCAGGACGTGGGTCTCGTCGGGCTCGACCTGATCAATCCGGACGGCAGCCGGCAGTATTCTGCCCGACGGTTCTATTCGGCCCTCGACGTCGTTGCCCGCCGGGTGTCCCGGCTCAAGCCGCTTCTGCAAAAGCAGCTGGACCAGCACCTGATGCTGGACGCATGGCCGCGCGAAGAGCCTTTCGATGCGGAATGGGTCATGGGAACCGGCTTCCTCATCAGCCGCGCCCTCTACAAGAAGCTGAACGGCATGGACACGCAGTACTTCCTCTACATGGAAGACGTCGATCTGTGCGCCCGGGTCTGGTGCTACGGATACAAGGTCAAGTGCTTTCCGGGCGCCGAGCTTGTCCACGACCACCAGCGCTCCAGTGCCAGCGGGCCGATGACCTTCGCAGGGCGCGCGCATTTGCGCAGCATGATGCTGTTTCGCAAGCGCTTTACCGTTCCGCTGCTGAAGCCGCCCGGCATTGCCCGCATCGTGAAATCCTGCACCGGCGTTCCAGGCCTCCCCCGCGCCAACGCGCAGGCTCTGGCAGAGTCTCTTGCGCAGGGCCGCAGAGAGGTCAGCTCCCCCGTCGGTCACCATGTTGGTTAGCCACTACAAACGTTAGCGATTGACGACAAGATAGCTAGGTTATAACAGAAAATACGAAGATATCCGGTTGTTTTTGGAGTCGAAAGAAACGTTATTTTATGAAGATCTTGCACGTTTGCGAAACAATTATTGGCGGAACGGGTTCTTATCTTGCTGAACTCGTTCCGCATCAGGTTACTAAGTACGGCATCGAGAACGTTTCCCTTTTGGTTCCGGACTCGCACCTCCAATACATCGACCCGAAAATACTTTCGTCGGGCATTCAAATCGCGACGTTTCGCCGACCAAGACGGCTTTCTGGCGCATTTATGCTTGCCCGGAGATATCTTCAGGTCTTGAAGTCCGTCAAGCCGGATATCGTCCACGCGCACTCCTCGATTGCGGGTGCCGTCGTGCGGGTTGCACGCGGCTTTACCAAGGCCCGGATCATCTTCTGTGCGCATGGCTGGTCCATGGACATGACCGGCACCCCGAGAACGCGAAAGCTCGCCGAACTCGTGGAGCGAGGCCTTGCGATCTTTCCGGACCAGATCATCGTCATCTCCAGCCATGAACTGGGCCGGGCGCTGAAACTGGGCATTCCCTTCAGCCGCCTCAGTCTCGTTCCCAACGGCATCGACGCTACGGCCCCAGCGGTCGAGCCGGCCGCGTGGGTCGATGATCGAATCAAGGTCCTCTATGCGGGACGCTTCGATTATCAGAAGGGCGTCGACGTGCTGATCGAGGCCGTGCGAGGCCTTGACGACAAGCTCAGCGTCCGTCTTGTGGGCGACAACGCCGTCAGCCGGAACGTCCTGCCCGAGCCCCTGCCCGACTGCATCGTCAAACTCGGATGGCTCGACAGGAACGGGGTGACGGCACAGATGAAAAGCTGCGACGTCCTTGTCGTCCCCTCGCGCTGGGAAGGTTTCGGCCTCGTCGCCATCGAGGCGATGCGCCTGTCGAAGCCGGTCATCGTCTCCGCGGTGGGCGGATTGCAGGAAATCGTCGACCATGGAAAGTACGGCTATCTTGTCGAGGCGGAGAACGTCGCGCAGCTTCATGAGCGGCTCCGCACGCTCGACAAGGCGAGCCTGAAAGAAATGGGTGCGATCGGGTATCAGCGCTTTGCCTCGACCTATACGGCCGATCGCATGGTCCGCCAGATCGATGCGGTCTACGCGGGCAGGTCGCTGCCCGAAACGGATGTCGCTTAGGGATATCTCGGAAAGACAATGCGGAACAGGCCCCGGGCGGAAGACCGGGGCCTGTTCTCTCTTCAGCCAGCCACGGTCGAAATCACCGTCAACTGCGGCATGTTGATCCGCACCGTGCCCGTGCCGGGGGTGCCGCAGAGCAGGTTCAGCGCGCGAAAGCTCAGATAGGCGCGCGCGCTATAGGCCGGCACCTGGATCTGCTCGGTGGCGTGCTCGAACACGTATCCTTCCGTCGAAGGCAACAATCCGCTCGCAAGATCACCCAGCAGCGCATGGGTCGTCAGGGTCGTGCTGTTGCCGCCAAGCGTCCCGTTCATGTCGAGGCTCGTCTGCACCGAGGCGATCCCCGTCGATCCCGCCGCGACCGAGATCCTGGAGAACCCCTGCAGCACCGTGCCCGGCATCCAGTAGTCGCCGTTCGGGCTGGTGCCCGCGAGGTCCTGGTCGATGCGGACGCCGCCACCGGCCGTGGTGACGGTGTAGGTGATGACGACGTCGTTGCCGTTGCCGTCCGCGTTCGGCTCGACCCCGACGGTGAAGCTCGTCGTGGTGTCGCCGTTCAGCCGGTTGAACAGCCATTCGCGCGGAACCGCCGCCGTCCCTGCCGCCAGCGACCCCCCGGCCCCCAGCAAGCCTGCATTGCCGGCCGCCGCATTGAAGAACGGGTTGTTCGCCAGTTGCTGGCCGTTGGCCCGCTGGTTGGTGCCGTCGACGGTGTTGCGGGGAAGAAGCCGCATGACCTCGCCGAGAATCCGGGCGAAGGCCTTGCCCACGAAGTAGGCGCCGGTCGTCGCTTCGTGGACGACCGTTGCCTCGCCGGAGCGCATGTAGCCCGTGCGGAAGACGATGCTCGTCGGAGAGGTTGCGGGGTCGTGCAGGATCGCGGGGCTGTCGAGCAGCCAGACGTTCGGCCGAAGCTCGGCCATCCGCCGCAGCGCCGCATTGTAGATCACGAGCTGCTTGATCATCGCCGCGGTGAAATTGGCCGCACCATGGCAAAGCACGACGATGACGCGCAGGCCCAGCGCAAGCGCCGCGTCGACCTTCGCCAGCGTATCGGCAAAGGCCGAGGCCCCGACGGTTGCAGCCGGAACGGTCTGCCCGGTCACGGCATGGGTGTAGGGCGCCTGGGCAAACGAGTTGATGCCCTCGCTGATGTAGAGGACGCCGGCGTCGGTTGCGAGCGCTGCCGACAATCGGGCAAGCGTCTGGTCGGTACGCTCGCCGGAAATGCCGAAGTTGTAGGCGCGGGCGATGCGGTTGCCCGAAAGCGCATTGCCGACGAAGAAGTGGTTGTAGACCGCGCGGTTCCGGGTTGCAGCCGCATCCAGATGCATCTGCTGGACCGTGCTGTCGCCGAGCGCGGCAATGATGTTGAAGGACCGCGGTGCCGCGATTCTGCCGATCGGCGCCCGGCCGAAGAGCCCCTGCGCGTCGTGACCGAGGACGTGGGTGAGCGTGCGGATGTCGGAGAGTTCGATTTCACCAGCCATTATGTCTTCTTTCCCATGAGAGCCATTCTCGACCCGTCCGGCAGCAGGCCGAACAGGGTCGTGTCGTCACCGGAACCGGTTCTTCCCTTCAGCGGGAGGTATGCGGCAGCGGTAACCGTCGGGGCGGTCAGAAGCGCTGAGAGCGATAGGCCAATACCTGTCCAGATCATGGAAGCCTCGTTTCAAGTGACGGGCCGACTATCCCACTGCCGAACCGAGCGTGGACAAGCGGAGAAGAGGGCTGGGTCATCATGACGGATTTCCCCATGAAAACGCCGCGCGCCGACACGGGGTCAGCATGCCTGTTCATGAGGGGAAACAAGGATTTAAAGTCGAGGGCGGATTGTTTCCCGGCAGAGGGCGCGTTAAAGTCAGCGCGCCCGTCTTCCCCGGTCGCATGTGTCATGCATGTGCCTCTTTTCAACTGTGACAGGATTCGACATGGCTGCCCGATATGTCGTGAACGTGCAGATCCTGCGATTCTGCGCGGCTGTTCTCGTCGTGTTTGCGCATGTGGGGGTGGAGATCGAGAACAGGGCCCGCGCGACCGGTCAGGCTTTCGCGATGTGGCATCCGCTCGACTGGGGGCTCGGCGTCGACATCTTCTTCGTCATCAGCGGCTTCATCATGTACTATCTCATGCATGACCGGTTTGCCGCGCCGGGAACTGCCAAGCGGTTTCTTCTGCGCCGTCTCGTCCGGATCGTGCCGCTCTACTGGATCTGCACAACCTTGATGCTGATCTCGATCGTGGCGGCCGGTAGCATGATCAACAATAACGGGCTCGACCCCGCGCACATCATCGCGTCCTACGCTTTCCTGCCGTGGCCCCGGGCCGATGGCGAGCTGTTCCCGCTCCTGTCGCTGGGCTGGACGCTGAACTACGAGATGTTCTTCTATTTCGTATTCGCGCTCGCGCTCCTGCTGCCGAAGCGCCTCGGCCTCGGGCTGCTGGTCGCATCCTTTGCGCTGCTCATGATCGTCGCGCTGGTCGTGCCGCCGGCGATATGGCCCCTGCGCTTCTGGGGCAACTCGATCATCGGCGAGTTCCTGCTCGGCATCCTGGTCGCGGCTCTGTTTCTGCGGAAAGTGCGGTTTTCCCTGCCGGTCTCAAGCCTTCTCGTCGTGTCCGGGCTGACCCTTGCCGTCCTCTTCTTCCAGACAGGCAGCTATCTCACGACGCCCCGTCTGGTCACGGGCGGCATTCCTGCGGTGCTCATCACGGCCGCCGTGGTGCTCGGCCGTCCGGCTCCGGACGGGCGTTTGTCCCGGTTTCTGGCCCTTGGAGGAGATGCGTCCTACGCGCTCTATCTCACCCATCCCTTCACGATCAAGATATTGGCCGCCGTCGGATCCAAACTCGGCCTGCCTCTCCATGTTCTGTACTGGATCGGCTTCCTCGCCGCCGTCCTCGTATCGTTGTTGGTCCACCTGTTCGTCGAGAAGCCGATCGGTGCCGCGCTCAATCGCCGGCTGGACACGGGCCGGGCACGCCCCGCCGTCTGACACCAGGCCGAAGCGGGTCGTCGGCTTGCCGATCGGCAACGGGCAAACATTCTTTCACGCCGATCTCGCGCGACAGACCGGTATTCCGCTTGACGCTGATCAAGCGCATGCCGAATACAGGGGCTCACGCGAACGTGGAGTGCCCTCATGAAAGAAACGCCAGTCAGGTTCGACGCGCTGGATTCCTGGCGGGGTATCGCCGCCTTGCTGGTTGCGTTGTTTCACTTCCAGGCCGCGGGCTTTTTCTACAGCATTCCGTTCGTGCGAAACGGCAATCTCGCTGTTCCCTTCTTCTTCGTTCTCAGCGGCTTCGTCATCACGCATGCCTATCGTTCCAGCCTCGATGGCCCACAGGACGGCGTAAGATTCATGATCCGCCGATTCGGCCGGCTCTACCCGCTGCACATCGTGACGCTCGCAATTCTCGTGCTTCTGGAACTCGCAAAGCTCTACATGTCGTCGCGCGGATATCAGGGGTCCGAAGCGCCGTTCGCCGGGACAAACAATCTGCCGTCGCTGGTCGCGAACATCTTCCTGCTTCAGGCCGTCATTCCCTTTCCCGAGCTGACCTGGAATGCCGCCAGCTGGTCGATCAGCACCGAATTCTACACGTATCTGATCTTCGTCGCCGTCTTCCTGGGATGTGGAGCCTACCGGCAGTGGGGCGCCGTGGTCATGTTCGTCGCGTCGGGCCTGCTGCTGGTCTGGCTGGATTACATCGAAACGACGCTGAACCTCGCATCCGGTCTCGGCATGGTGCAATGCGTGTTCGGCTTCTTCGCCGGCAACCTGACGTACGACATCTATCTTCGACTGCGGGACAAGCCCTATCTCAAGGGGACAGGGCCGGAACTGGTGGCAACGGCCATGATGGTGCTGTTGTTCTGGTTCAAGCCCCGTTACGTCGCGGCCGACATCATCGCTTTCGGCGTGGTCATCCTGCTGTTCTCCTTCGAGCGCGGACAGGTCTCCCGGCTGCTGCGCGTGCGGCCTCTCCTGTTTCTCGGCATGCTGTCCTACTCGATCTATCTCGTCCATTTCATCGTGTTCACGGTCCTCTTCGCGATGGTCCGAATCGCGCAGGGGCGGCTCGGGATCGAGCTCATCCGTTTCGACGGCATTCACGAGCTGATGGATTTCGGCCCTGCGGGTCTGATGGATCTTCTTGCCCTCGCCTATCTCGCGACCATCATCGTGTTCGCGACGATCACCTACCACCTCGTGGAGGTGCCGGGACGGCAATTCTTCAACCGGCTCTCATCCGGTTTTTCCGCAAGACGCCAGACGTCGCCCTCGATCGGCTGAGCGGCACGACCGTGCCGCTGCCGTGATGTCACCTCAACGCGGCAGCAGGGATGCGTAGATCGCCTGGTAGTCGTCGACGACGTTGGAAAACACGCGTCGCGCCTGACGCCGGTCGGCGAGCGCCCGATGCGCGGCCAGAACCAGACCGGGTTGCTCGACCAGCCGGGCCATGCCGGCGGAAAGATCTCTGACCGTCGCATCTGCGATCCAGCCGGTCACCCCGTCCTCGATGATCTCGGGAATGCCGCCGAACGGCGTGCCGATGACCGGCCTGCCGGCCGCCAGCGCATCGACGAGCGCCAAAGATCCCGGCTCGTGCCAGATCGACGGCATGACGACCACCTGAACCTGCCGATAGAAGTCGGACGGCGAGACGAACCCGACGAATTCTATCTCGGCCTGGGGCGCGAGGGCCGTAAGCGTTTCCTTCTCAGCCTCTGACACACGCCCTGCCAACAACAGGCGTACGCTGCCCGGAGGAAGGCAGGCGACGGCCTCCAGGAGCAGGCGCACGCCCTTTTCTTCGGAGAACCGCCCGAGATAGCCGATGGTCAGCGGTCCGTCGGACAGCGTCAGATCCGAAAAGACAATGGCGGGATTGGGAACATTGCGCACCACATGCGTCTGCACCGTGTGATCAAAAACGCCATTCTCTCGGTGGATATCCAGCGTGCGCTGGCTGACACTGGCAACGGCATCCACAAGCGCCGTTCTCCGCCGCCGGTTGGCCGACAGAACCTGACAGGACCCGCAGGTCGTCTGACACGCCGCCCCGGATCTGAAGCGCGAGCAGCGTGGGCAGATGAGGTAGTAATCGTGCATCGTATGGAGAATGGGCAGGTTCTGCCGCTTGGCCATCCGCCAGACATCGGTGCTCAGGCCGTTCAGCGTATGCGAATGAAGAAGGTCCGGCCGTATGTCCTTGAGAATGCGCTCGATCTCCGCGCTGGCGTGAACCCGGTCGTCGATCGCGTGCCAGGCCAGACGAAGGAGCGGATTCTTCCGCTCCGCGAAAGGCGGAAAGAGATTGCGCACCGGGATGAACTCCACCCGGACGCCGTTCACCGTCTCGGTCGCGCGGCTCCCGGTCAGCGAGGATCGCAGAACCGTCACGCTGTCGCCGCGCTCCACCAGCGCTTCGGCGAACTGGCGGACGAACACCTCCGCGCCGCCGAAGATCAGGGGATCGCCGGGTGTGGGGTAGAGGGCATTGCATATGGCGATCCGCACGATGTTCGATCAACCTTGTCGTTGGCGATGGTCTGGTTCACCCCTAGCTTGAAAAGCCGCGCAATGAAAGCACCGAGCCTGTCGGGACATACGATCGCAGCAGACATGGCTGGAGACATGGTGCGCGTCATGGTTGGGGACACGGCTGGGGACATGGCTGCGAACGAACGTGCTCGACACGGTGAATGCTCGCGAGGCAGCTGGAAGGTGTCCTTTTCGCCACGGCGACTGTTCAACCTCCGTTCGCTCGGCGGCACATTGCGAGACTTGTTTTGTGCGCCGCACCATTTCATGGCAACACAGGCGGAAAATGTCTGTCTGTTCCCGCCTTCGCATCGGCGGCCAATGTGATTGATCATGTCATGGCGTCAGGGCCTCTCTCTCTTCGACACGTTCCCATCTACGTCAACGGGCGCTTCCTCGGACGACCGATGACGGGCGTGGAGCGTTTCGCGCGGGGCATCCTGCATGCGATCGACGACATGCTGGACGATGCGCAGGCCGCGACCTGGACCATTCTGGTGCCGAAGGGCGTTCCGCTGGAGCAGGGTTTCCGCAAGATTAGGGTGCGCGCCGCCGGCAGGCTTCAGGGTCATGCCTGGGAGCAGATCGACCTTCTGGCCGCCAGCCGCGGCGGTGTTCTCATCAATCCCTGCAACTCGGCGCCGGTTTTCCACGCCCGGCAACTGACCGTGATCCACGACGCGCTGGTCTACCGCTTTCCGCAGGGCTTTTCCCGCTCCTATCGGCTGCTGCATCAGACCTTGGGGCGCCTGCTCGCGCGCCGTTCGCGCCTCGCAACCGTTTCCGCCTTTTCGCAGCGGGAACTGTCGAGCGTGCTGCATGTGCCGCAGGACACCATTTCGGTCATTCCCAACGCAGTGGATCATCTGGCAGGCGTGACCGCCGATGTGTCGGTGCTCGATCGGCTGGCACTGCGGGACCGCACGTTCCTTCTGTTCATCGGTTCCCCAGCCCCCAACAAGAACCTCGCCCGGGCCATTGACGCGTTCGGGGCGCTCCGGCGCGACGACATATCCTTCGTCATGGTCGGCAAGGCGGCGAATGTGTTTTCCAGAAACGCGCTGCAGGAGCGCCCGGCCCATGTTCTCGAGACCGGCCGCCTGACGGATGCCGAAATCATCGCCCTCTACGGACATGCGCGGGCGCTGGTGTTTCCGAGTCTCTACGAAGGGTTCGGCATTCCTCCGCTGGAGGCGATGCGCGAGAACTG
Organism: Rhizobium sp. Leaf341; assembly: GCF_001424325.1. NCBI lineage: Bacteria > Pseudomonadati > Pseudomonadota > Alphaproteobacteria > Hyphomicrobiales > Rhizobiaceae > Rhizobium > Rhizobium sp. Leaf341. Next base: position 6,107 of record NZ_LMPE01000010.1, on the reverse strand, counting down.
TCCCGTTCTGGCCTCCGATATTCCGGTGCTGAGAGAAGTCTGTGGCGAGGCCGCCCTCTACTTCGATCCGCTGGAGACCGCTTCGATATCCCGCGCCATGCTGGCTGTGCTGGACGACACCGCCGATCTCGCCGCATTGAGAGCCGCCGGACGATTGCGAGCGGCGGATTTTTCGTGGAAGAACAGCGCCACCGAACTGCTGCGTGTCGTGACGACCATCGCGGCGTCCCAATGAAAGATCATCGCTGATGCGTCATTTTCGTAAATTGTCCGGCTTGGTGAACCTGGCGTTTCGGGGATCGACGCTGGTCTTCCGGTTCCTGCTGTCGTTCTACATCATCAAGTATCTCGGCTTCGAAGCCACCGGCATCTACGGCCTGGCGCTCGGGGCGATCGGCATTCTGCCCGCCATGCTGGGATGGGGGCTGAACTATCTGGTCTCGCGCGAAGTGATCGGCAAGGATCCCGCCTTCGCTGCCGCCATCGTCAAGAACCGGCTGTTTGTCACGACCGCCACGCTGATCGTCTCCACCATCCTTGGCCTGATCGTCGCCTATGCGATGGGATACCAGATCACGTTCCTCTACGGCCTGATCATCGCGCTCATCTGGCTTGAGACCTATGGTCTCGACATCCACCTTCCGCTGATCGGACAAAGCATGGCGACCGAGGCCAACCTGCTGGTGTTCGTGCGCTCCGCCCTCTGGGTGCCGATCGTCGTCGGCCTTGGATTAGCCTTTCCCGTCTTCCGAACGCTGGAAGCGGTCTTCATCGGCTGGATCGCCAGCTATGTGCTTGCGGCAGCGCTGCTCGCCTATCTGCTGCGCACCTGGCCGCTGCGCCAGACGGCGGCGACACCCGTCGATTTCCGCTGGATCCAGGAGCGGCTTCGGCACTCCTGGCACATCTATATCAGCGATCTCAGCATCGTCGGATTGATGTATGCCGACCGCTACATCGTCAACTACATGCTGACCCTGACGCTGACCGGCGTCTACACGTTCTTCTGGTCGCTGACCAATGCCCTGCAGACGCTGATGCAGACGGCCGTGATCCAGCTCGCCCTGCCGATCCTGTTCCAGGCCCGGCACAAAGGCTCGATCGCGGAGTGGAAGCGCGTCTTCCGCAAGCAGATCATCAAGACGGCCGTCATCGCGACCGTGCTTGCCGCCGGCGTTCTCGGCGGAAGCGAGTTCCTGATCCGCTTCCTGTCGATGTCGGAGATCAGCGAGCACCGCGGCCTGTTCATCCTGCTGCTGCTGGCGGCCATCGTGCGGTCCTGCTCCGATCTGCTCAATGTCGGCCTGACGAGCCTGAACAAGGACAGCCATTATGCGTCGATCAACATGTTCGGCGTCTGCCTGTCGGTGACGATGACGGCCGCCATGATCTCCTGGCTGGGCTTCAATGGGACCGGGGTCGCAGCGCTGATCACGGCCGTCGTCGTGACGGGGATCCGCGGCGCCTATCTCCTGACCTTCTCGCGGCAGGCCGATCCGCTTCCCGCGGACCGGTCCGAGCCGACGCCGGATCGATAAGCAGGCGTCGGCGTGTCAGGCCGGACGGGCGGCCGGCTCTTCCGCCTTGCCGACGCGCAGGAGCCTGCCGGGATTGCCGGCCACGACACTGTCGGCGGGAACATCCTTCAGCACCACCGTTCCCGCGCCGACGATGGCACGGTCGCCAATCGTGAGCGGACCGATGACAAGCGCATTGGGATAGAGAACGCAATCGGCGCCGATGACAGGATACTGCGGAGACGCCGTCTTCCCGATCGTCACCGACTGATAGATCGTGGTTCCCGCACCGATCCTGGCGCCGGACCCGATCACGATGCCCGTGGGATGCGGGAGGAAAAGCCCCGGCGCGATATCACTGTCAAGATTGATGTGGCAGGCTGAGCGGCCGACATTCCAGCGCCAGACAAGAAGTCCCAGGCGACGGCGGATCACCCCGCCCTGCCGCAGCCGGCATGCGACGCGATGCAGGAAGATGGCCGCAAAACCCGGATTGAAAATGAAGGTAGGGAGGAGCTTCAGCATTTTCGCATGCCCCGCATTCGCGCGCAGATCGGCTCTGACCACATCCCAAAATTTCATCATGCTTCCTCTTCAAAACGCAGGTATCTTACAGACCGGTTCGAATGGCATGGATGTAAGGCCGATTGGTGGCCTGACGGCCGTCAAGCCGGCTGGCCGACCGGCTGCAGGGCGGGACTGCTCTCGGGTGTCGGCCGCAAAGACAGGCGTGACGGACGATGCACCGAGATCCGCCCGAAGATCTCGCTGATGGCGTAGCCATAGAGCAGCGTCGCATAGGACGGACCGTAAAGCTGCACAGTGACCGAATACACGTTCCAGAGCATGAGAATCGACAGCTTGATCGGATCCCGCATCACGGGAACCTTGGCAAACAGAAGAGCGACGAACAGAAGAAACGGATATCCCATCATCAGGAACGTCGTCATGTAGAAGTTATCGAGTGGCAGGTTGTACTTCGCCATGTCGGTGTAGGACATGGGGTAGCTGTAGCAGCCGATCCCGCATCCCGTGAACATGCCGGTCGGAAACAGTTCGGAGACCCAGATGAACGGCCCGTTCCACGTGTTGTTGATGCGGTCTGCGAGACTTTCCAGCTTCGGATCGATGGCGCCGAGATCGACTCCCCCTAGCGTGATCATGAGAATCGGCGGGACAAGCAGACACAAGAATGACAACTGCGTGAAGGTACGGATGATACGAACCCGATAGGCTCGGGGAATGACATTCATGTAGAGGTAAAGAACGGCATAGATGCCGAAGAGACCGATCGCCGTCTTGCTGTTGGTGAGGTAGAGCGCCGTGACGATCAAGGGCCAGCAGACGATATTGAAGATGATCCCGCGATAAGGCGAGACCAGCAGGTACGTGAACAACGTCATGAAGCCGGCCATGGTGCTGTCGCCCGCAAAACCGCCATACCGTGGCACACCGTCCGTCCACCAGAGCTTGGACGCCTCTCTCGCGCCGCCAAACGTCTCCAGGACCTGGCCGACCCAAGGATATTCCACGTAAGGATTGAGAATGACGCCGATGGAAGAGGTAAAGAAGACGAGAATAAGAACAATCTGGAGCCAGCGCACGTCGGTGACGCTTCTCTTGTAGAAACAAAACCCGACGAACATCGGGATGAACATCTTGATCGACGAAAACAGGGTAAACAGCGTATCATTCATGAAGATAGAGCTGATGTAGACAGACCAGCAAAATGCTATGATGAAGAAGATACCGACGGGGTTTCTTTCTTTGAAGATCTGTAGATAGGAGAAAATCAGGACGCAGCCGAATGCCATGAGATCGGGCACGAACCACAAAATGTCGATCTTGAACATCTGCAGATAGTAGCGAGCCGAGCCCGTGAAACCGTCACGCAGGCAGAACAGCAGAAAAGCGATCAGACAATAGTTGAAGATGTAGCGTTCAAGACGCTCGTGCTTCTGCTCGCCGTTTACCATCAAACTCTCATCCGAAACTTTTGGGTCGCGTCGTCATGGCGCAAGAATGCGCATATCATAAGGCACAAGGCATGAACAGCGATCCGGTTCTTCGCCGACTGGCTCTCCAGTCTCTACGCCGGCAGTCACACGGCTTCGGCGAGAGGCGGCCTTCTCCAGATCGATGACACCATCCCGATGGCCGGTTTTTCGAGCCAGCGGTGGAATGCCCATGACGCACCGTAACACGTCAAGATGACGAACAGAAAGCACAGATACGGACTCAACTCGATCCTCCCGGACAGCCGCTTGTTCAGCTTCAGCAGGACCGAAATAAGGGGGTAATGGATCAGGTAGAGAGCATACGACGACGCGCCGGCGGCATCCAGCAACGCGACGGGCCTGTTCAGGCGTTTGAGTGCGACCAAACCATAGATGACACCGCTTGCGCCGGTCCCGAACATGAGGATGGAAAAATCCGCATCGAGAGGCATCTTGAGACTGAGGGCATAGCTCGCTGCGAACACGGCAAGTCCGCCGGCAAGAACAGCCACGCCGCCAGGCAAATCTCCCCGCAGAGACACCCAAGCAATGCCCATTCCAGACAGGAACAGGAGATGATTGGGACTGAGCAAAAACTCGACCAACCAATGTTGTTCCGACAGACCCGCAACAGCAGATCCCACGACGGCCCAAGCAATCAAGATGATCAAACCAACGCGGCGATTCCAAAAGAACAACGCGAATAGAAGATAGAAAAGAATCTCATGGCGGAGCGTCCATTCCGTGCCGAGGATCACCTCGTTGTGCACAGGCAGTATCAGGAAAGCGGCGACAATGTCGTAGACAGCTGGCATGCCTGTCCCGATCCCGGCCATCAGCATTACCGTCAGTGGCAGAATGACAAGCCACAAGGGCGGATAAATCCTGCGGAAACGCTTGAAGGCAAACAGGGAGAGAACGTTCCAATCCCGTTCTCTGTCGCGACTGTGTGCCAGAAAAACGACAAAACCACTCAAGACAAAGAATAGCTGGACCCCGGCATGACCTGACTTGAATACGGGAATCACACTGGAGCCGAAATATGTCGGAAGCGCCATCGTGATCTCGCAATGATAGCCAACGACCAGAAACGCGGCGACAGCTCGAACCCAGTTGAGTTGCGATATCTTATCATTACTTGGAATTGCCATTTTTTACCAAGCCCGTCCAAATCTACAAATGAATTAGCTGCTGTTAAAACCGCTCGCGACAGTCAGAAACCTGATTTTGCGCCAGCGATACACACTTGAAGCTGTGTCAAAATGCGCACGGCTTCATCGCTCTTCCGTCACCGTCAAGACAGCCTGGCGCCGGCGTGATGCTGGAAGAGCAGGATCGAGGCTCCTTAACCGCCGATGGCTCCTTTTGTATCATCTTTGCCTAATGAAATTGGAGTTTACTTTTTATTAAATTAGCGTAGTCTTTTATAAAAGTCTACTGATAATTTTTGAGGATTTAATGATGACTTTGACTGTATTGCCGTCAACAAAATCGGTTGATTCGAGCTCTTTCGTAAGGTCAATTTCGATAAACACTGGTACCGGCCATTACATGGACGCCTACAGGAATTCGAGCCAGACGTTGTCGAGCCTGAAGTACCTAGGTATCGACACGGTGCGGGATTCTCTGGTCGCGTACGGCGAAGCCAGGCCGGTTCTGGACGCCATGGCAGCCGCCGGCATCAAGTTCGACTTCATGACGGATGGCGCCCTCGTCGCCCAAGGTGCGAGCGGCCTTGCGGCCTATATCGACACCCTGAAGGCGTTCCAGGCGGCGCATCCCGGCAGCATTATCTCGGTGGAGGGCCTCAACGAGGCCAACACCCCGGGCGCCTATATCGGCGCCTTTACCATGGAGGCGGCCGCCGCCTTCCAGAAGGCCTTGTACACGGCGGTCAAGGGCGCCTCCGGCCTCAGCGACGTCGCCGTGCTCAATCTCAGCATCAGCCATGACAGCCTGGAAGCCTACAAGGCTCTGGGCGATGTCGGACAATATTCCGACTATGCCAATGCCCATGCCTACCCCAACACGGGTATGGTCATCGACAACAGTATACAAAACTCGATGGATCTCGCCGCCGCGGCGTCCAAGGGCGATCCGATCGTCATCACCGAGACGGGATATACCACCTACACGCCGGCCAAGGGCGTCGGCGCGAGCGAGACGGCCCAGGCTAAGCTGATCCTCAACAACCTGCTCAACGCCTATGACAACGGCTCGCAAAGGACCTATATCTACGCACTGTTCGATACACCTTCGAGCGCCTTCCGCGGCCCGATGGAAGTTCAGTTCGGCATTTTCAACGCCGATGGCAGCCCGAAACTCGCCGCAAGTGCGATCCACAACTTAACGACCATCCTGACATCCGGCAACAGCGGTACGACGGCCGCTGGCACAACCATCAACTACAGCCTGAGCAATGCACCGTCTGAAACCCATGCAATGGCGATGCAGAAATCCGGCGGCGTCTACGATCTCGTGGTGTGGACCGACAAGATCGTCTGGAACGAGACGACGGGCAAGGACGTCGTCACGCCCGCGACCGATGTGACGGTCGACCTCGGCAAGGTCGAGGCGCTGGTCTACGTCTACG
>NZ_LMPE01000009.1:0-3367 GCF_001424325.1 Rhizobium sp. Leaf341 | reverse complement strand
CCGCACCTGCAAAGGTGCCGGGATGGCCAGGTTTTGCACCCCTTCAAGCGCAAGCGAGGAGGACAGGTTTGCAAAACCCAACGAANGGATGAGCATTGGCAATGAGAACGATCAAGTGAATTAAGGGCAATTGGTGGATGCCTTGGCATGCACAGGCGAAGAAGGACGTGATACGCTGCGATAAGCTAAGGGGAGCTGCGAATAAGCTTTGATCCTTAGATGTCCGAATGGGGAAACCCACCTTAAATGCTTGGGAAATCTGTTGTGTCGCAAGGCGCTTCAGGTTTCCAAGCATTATCATAAGGTATCTACACCTGAATCCATAGGGTGTAAGAGGCGAACGCAGGGAACTGAAACATCTAAGTACCTGCAGGAAAGGACATCAACCGAGACTCCGCAAGTAGTGGCGAGCGAACGCGGACCAGGCCAGTGGCGATGAGTGATAAAGCAGAACGACTTGGAAAGGTCGGCCAGAGTGGGTGACAGCCCCGTATGCGGTGATGCATTTATCGTCCTAGAGTAAGGCGGGACACGTGAAATCCTGTCTGAACATGGGGAGACCACTCTCCAAGCCTAAGTACTCGTGCATGACCGATAGCGAACAAGTACCGTGAGGGAAAGGTGAAAAGCACCCCGACAAGGGGAGTGAAAGAGAACCTGAAACCGGTTGCCTACAAACAGTCGGAGCCATTATTGGTGACGGCGTACCTTTTGTATAATGGGTCAACGACTTAGTGTGACATGCAAGCTTAAGCCGATAGGTGTAGGCGCAGCGAAAGCGAGTCTGAATAGGGCGATCATAGTATGTTGCATTAGACCCGAAACCGAGTGATCTAGCCATGAGCAGGTTGAAGGTTGGGTAACACCAACTGGAGGACCGAACCCGCATCTGTTGCAATAGATTGGGATGACTTGTGGCTAGGGGTGAAAGGCCAATCAAACTCGGAGATAGCTGGTTCTCCGCGAAAACTATTTAGGTAGTGCGTCGATCGAATACCTCAGGGGGTAGAGCACTGAATGGGCTATGGGGACTCACCGTCTTACTGATCCTAATCAAACTCCGAATACCTGAGAGTACTAATCGGCAGACACACGGCGGGTGCTAACGTCCGTCGTGAAGAGGGCAACAACCCTGACCTCCAGCTAAGGTCCCCAAGTCATGGCTAAGTGGGAAAGGATGTGAGGATCCCAAAACAACCAGGATGTTGGCTTAGAAGCAGCCATCATTTAAAGAAAGCGTAACAGCTCACTGGTCTAAATAAGGGTCTTTGCGCCGAAAATGTAACGGGGCTAAAGCCATGCACCGAAGCTGAGGCTTAGACATTCTAACGAATATCTAGGGGTAGCGGAGCGTTCCGTAAGCCTGTGAAGGGAGACCCGTGAGGGCTCCTGGAGGTATCGGAAGTGCGAATGTTGACATGAGTAACGATAAAGAGGGTGAGAGACCCTCTCGCCGAAAGACCAAGGGTTCCTGCTTAAAGTTAATCTGAGCAGGGTTAGCCGGCCCCTAAGGCGAGGCGGAAACGCGTAGTCGATGGGAACCACGTTAATATTCGTGGGCCTGGTGGGAAGTGACGGATTGCGTAACTTGTTCTGACTTATTGGATTGTCAGGGCGGGGAAGCGGTTCCAGGAAATAGCCCCACCGTATAGACCGTACCCGAAACCGACACAGGTGGTCAGGTAGAGCATACCAAGGCGCTTGAGAGAACTATGCTGAAGGAACTCGGCAAATTGCACGCGTAACTTCGGAAGAAGCGTGACCCTTTTCTACGCAAGTAGGATGGGGTGGCACAGACCAGGGGGTAGCGACTGTTTATCAAAAACACAGGGCTCTGCGAAGTCTTTAAGACGACGTATAGGGCCTGACGCCTGCCCGGTGCTGGAAGGTTAAAGGGAGAGGTGCAAGCTTTGAACTGAAGCCCCAGTAAACGGCGGCCGTAACTATAACGGTCCTAAGGTAGCGAAATTCCTTGTCGGGTAAGTTCCGACCTGCACGAATGGCGTAACGACTTCCCCGCTGTCTCCAGCATAGACTCAGTGAAATTGAATTCCCCGTGAAGATGCGGGGTTCCTGCGGTCAGACGGAAAGACCCCGTGCACCTTTACTATAGCTTTACACTGGCATTCGTGTCGGCATGTGTAGGATAGGTGGTAGGCTTTGAAGCGGGGACGCCAGTTCTCGTGGAGCCATCCTTGAAATACCACCCTTATCGTCATGGATGTCTAACCGCGGTCCGTTATCCGGATCCGGGACAGTGTATGGTGGGTAGTTTGACTGGGGCGGTCGCCTCCGAAAGAGTAACGGAGGCGCGCGATGGTGGGCTCAGAACGGTCGGAAATCGTTCGTCGAGTGCAATGGCATAAGCCCGCCTGACTGCGAGACTGACAAGTCGAGCAGAGACGAAAGTCGGTCATAGTGATCCGGTGGTCCCGCGTGGAAGGGCCATCGCTCAACGGATAAAAGGTACGCCGGGGATAACAGGCTGATGACCCCCAAGAGTCCATATCGACGGGGTTGTTTGGCACCTCGATGTCGGCTCATCGCATCCTGGGGCTGGAGCAGGTCCCAAGGGTTTGGCTGTTCGCCAATTAAAGCGGTACGTGAGCTGGGTTCAGAACGTCGTGAGACAGTTCGGTCCCTATCTGCCGTGGGTGTTGGAATATTGACAGGATCTGTCCCTAGTACGAGAGGACCGGGATGGACATATCTCTGGTGGACCTGTTGTCCTGCCAAGGGCATAGCAGGGTAGCTATATATGGACGGGATAACCGCTGAAGGCATCTAAGCGGGAAACCCCCCTGAAAACGAGTATTCCCTTGAGAACCGTGGAAGACGACCACGTTGATAGGCCGGGTGTGGACGTGCAGCAATGCATGAAGCTTACCGGTACTAATCGTTCGATCGAACTTGATCGTTCCCATTGCCCATGCTCATCGAGCGGCCAAGGCGAAAGCCTCCGGCCGATCGTCATGAGACACCGCGTGACCGCCCACAAGGCGCACCGCGGCCGACCCTTGAGCCCCAAGGCCTCCAAGCCTTCGGCCTCAAGACCTCGGAAAACCCAAAGACGTGTTCAAATCCAGCTTCTCGTTGTTTGCCCTTAGCCGACCTGGTGGTTCTGGCGGGGTGGCCGCACCCGTTCCCATTCCGAACACGGCCGTGAAACGCCCCAGCGCCTATGGTACTTCGTCTTAAGACGCGGGAGAGTCGGTCGCTGCCAGGTCTGCTAAGCGCAAACACCCCCTTCTCGTCACCATCAGTCCCCTTCTCTCGCGGGGTGGAGCAGCCCGGTAGCTCGTCAGGCTCATAACCTGAAGGCCGCAGGTTCAAATCCTGCCCCCGCAACCAGACAGACAATCCAAAA
>NZ_LMPE01000008.1:0-19645 GCF_001424325.1 Rhizobium sp. Leaf341 | reverse complement strand
TTCGCTATCCGCGAAGGCGGCCGGACCGTCGGCGCCGGCATCGTGGCTTCGATCGTCGAGTAAACTTCAAACGAGCGACGGCATGGCGCATCCGCCATGACGTCGTGACATCCGACGTCTGGAAAGCGCTGCCTTCGGGTGGCGCTTTTGTCGTTTTCGGGGATCAGAAATTCGCACATCGGGGCTGCCGCTTCCGATACGCGCATCTGCGGCAGGTCGGGAACGGAGAGACGCGCTTTCGCAAACCACTTGTCCTTTGCCGCCAATGCGTTAGTTGCGCCTTGGCATTCTGGAGGATTTCACGTGACGAAACGCATTCTGTTCACCGGCGGCGCGGGCAAGGCCGGCCGCCACGTCGTGCCCTATCTGGTGGAGGCGGGCTACGAGGTACACAATCTCGACCTCGTGCCACTGGACCATCCCGGCGTGACCAATCTCATTGTCGACATCACCGACAGCGGCCAGGTGTTCAACGCCTTGTCCATGCATGCCGACATGCCGGATCTCGATCGCGCGCCGATCGGCAAGGGCAGGGGCATGCGCACCTACGATGCCGTCGTGCATTTCGCGGCCATCCCGCGCATCCTGATCAAGCCCGACAACGAGACCTTCCGCATCAACACCATCGGCACCTACAACGTCATCGAGGCCGCTGCCAAATTCGGCGTACGCAAGATCCTCGTCGCATCCAGCGAAACCACCTATGGCATCTGCTTTGCGGAGGGACACCGGGATGTCGTCCACTTCCCGCTGGAAGAGGACGACGATGTGAACCCGATGGACAGCTACGGCTTGTCGAAGGTGCTGAACGAAAAAACGGCGCGGGCGTTCGCAGCGCGGTTCGGCATCGATATCTACGCCATCCGCATCGGTAACGTGATCGAACCGCACGAATATGCGATGTTCCCGACCTGGTTTGCCGATCCGACCATCCGCAAGCGCATCGCCTGGAGCTATATCGATGCGCGCGATCTCGGGCAGATCTGCAAGCTCGCCATCGAGAAGGACGGCCTCGGTTTCCAGGTCTTCAACGCGGCCAACGACACCACGTCCGCGAACACGCCGACGGCTGACCTGCTCCGCGATCACTTTCCCAATGTGCCGGTCTCCCGCGAGCTCGGGACCTATGAAAGCCTGCTGTCGAATCGCAAGATCCGGGACGTGCTCGGCTTTCGCGAGGAGCATGACTGGCGCAAGTACGTGAAGCAATCTGGCTGACGCCACGTTTCTCCTTGACCTGCGGGGCGTTTGATGACGCTCTTCTACGGGCATGGGCCCGGTCACACCTGACCGGGCGGCCCCATCCTCAGAATGACCGACAAGATTTTGGGGTTCCGCCCCTTGGCTGTTCAGCCTATGTACCGCCGATACAAGAAACGCTCATGTCCAGGACCTCCGCTTTGGCGATGGCCGGATGAGCGGTATCGACCTTGCCTGTGCGGTCCGCGTTCCAGGCAATGAATCATGGCAGGGCTCTTGCGTCGATTTTCTCGATTGCGCGCCCGGAACGGTGGAACCCTTCGATGAAGATGATGTCCGGGGCGGCGCTTTCCGTCGCGTGGCTTGCCTTTGCAAGCGTTGCGCACATTCCGGCGGCCTCCGCGGCGGATCGGCTGATCTGGCAACCCACCCGGATGGGGGACAATGGCCTGCATCTGCGGATGGGCGTCAAGCTGCCTGCCATTGGTGAGGCAAGTGCCGGGGCGGACCTGGCGGTCGCCGCCACACGCTCGGGCCGTGTCGAGGATGCGCCTGTCGACGTGTGGGTGCGGGCCGCCTCTCGGAGCGGGGTCCGCACCGCGGTGGTCACCAGCCGGTCCATCGACGGGTCGTTCGATCCGCGCAGCGGAAGCGGGCATGTCGATGTCAGCACGACCCGGACGCGGATTCTCAGTGAAGCCTTCGATCTGGAACGCATCCGCGGCGTCAATCTCTTCTGTTCCGACCATCTGAAGCGCTGCGACGCGGTCACCGTCCATCAGGCTGCGCGCCTGACGTCGCTGGCCACCGGGACAGCCATTGTGGCGGAGGGCCAATATGCGTCTGACACCCGTGGCATCACCCATCTCGTCCGCGTCGAGCAGCAGATCACGCGCAAGATGAACATGACGGCGGTGCTCGCCGCGCCCTTCGAGACGAAGCGGCAGGCCAGCATCGGCCTCTCCTATGCCTTCACCTGGTAGCGGAAATATCGACACCGCCCCGTCGGGTGCCGCGCGAAGGCGAGGGCGAAAAGATCAAAAGAGCCCTTGCCAATCCCGCGCGCGCGTCTTAAAGGAGCGCACGGTCGCCACGACGACGATACGCTCCAAGGAGCTGTTCCGGCGTGACGCGAAGGGGTATAGCTCAGTTGGTAGAGCGGCGGTCTCCAAAACCGCAGGTCGTCGGTTCAAGCCCGGCTGCCCCTGCCATATGTTTTGATGGCGTTTGCCATATAGCGTGATACCCGCCGTGACCTCTGGAAACATGCCCCGCTGACATGCTCCGTGCACGTTCGGCAAAGCCCGGGGCTGATGGCAGAATTCGTTTAAAAGATCGGAAAGTCCTTGTGATTTTCAGAATCGGTCTTTATGTAGGGTCCAACAGACACGCGGCGCGTGGGGCTGAGCGTTCAGCTTTACGGGCCGTCAAGGCGTGAGCATTCAATGGCAGCGAAGACTAATCCCGTAACGTTTCTGAAGCAGGTCCGCTCCGAGACGGCAAAAGTGACATGGCCCTCGCGCCGGGAAACCGTGATTTCCACCTTGATGGTGTTCATCATGGTCATCCTTGCTGCGGCGTTCTTTTTTGCTGCGGATCAATTGATGGGCTGGCTGATCGGCCTCGTCCTCAATGTTGGCATCTAATCGAGTGGGAATGAACATGGCTCCGCGTTGGTATATCGTTCACGCCTATTCGAATTTCGAGAAGAAGGTCGCCGAGTCGATTGAAGAGAAGGCCAAGCAGAAGGGCTTGAGCCATCTGTTCGAAAAGATCCTCGTTCCGACCGAGAAAGTTGTGGAAGTGCGCCGCGGCCGCAAGGTCGATGCCGAGCGCAAGTTTTTCCCGGGTTACGTGCTTGTTCGCGCCAACCTGACGGATGAGGCCTATCACCTCATCAAGAACACGCCGAAGGTCACCGGGTTCCTCGGTTCCGACAATAAGCCTGTTCCGATCCCGGACCATGAAGCCGAGCGCATTCTTGGCCAGGTTCAGGACGGTGTGGACCGCCCCAAGCCGTCGATCTCGTTCGAGGTCGGCGAGCAGGTCCGGGTCTCCGACGGCCCCTTCGCCTCGTTCAACGGCATCGTTCAGGATGTCGACGAGGAGCGGGCTCGTCTCAAGGTCGAGGTGTCGATCTTCGGTCGCGCTACGCCGGTGGATCTCGAATTCGCTCAGGTCGAAAAGGTCTGAGCCGACGTCATGACGGCCTGCTGCAAGGCGGGCTATCAGGCGGCGCTTGCGCCGCCATTCGCGTGGAAGGGGACGGGCTCTTAGCCGGACCCGACAACCGAACCACGCAACCGCAGCCGCCGCATCGCATCGCGATATGGCATCCGTGATCGGGAAACCGGTCAAACGCCCGGTCTGCGGTGCGCCCTTCGGGGCCATCCGGAGCCCGGGACAGAGAAAAGGCAGAGAGTAATGGCTAAGAAAGTTATGGGCCAGCTCAAGCTGCAGGTGAAGGCAGGGTCGGCCAATCCGTCCCCGCCGATCGGTCCTGCACTTGGTCAGCGCGGCATCAACATCATGGAATTCTGCAAGGCGTTCAATGCCGCTACGCAGGAAATGGAAAAGGGCATGCCGATCCCGGTCGTCATCACCTACTTCCAGGACAAGTCCTTTACCTTCGCGATGAAGAAGCCGCCGGTCAGCTACTTCCTTAAGAAGGAAGCGAAGATCACCTCGGGTTCCAAGACCCCGGGCAAGGGCGGCGTTGCCGGCACCCTCACCAAGGCTCAGATCAAGTCGATCGCCGAAGCCAAGATGAAGGACCTCAATGCAGCCGATATCGAAGGCGCAATGACCATGATCGAGGGCTCCGCCCGCGCCATGGGTCTGGAAGTGGTGGCGTAAGATGGCAAAGCTTGCAAAGCGCGTACAGAAGACCCGCGAAGGCGTCGATCCCACGAAGATCTACAGCCTGTCGGACGCCATCGGCATGGTCAAGGAACGGGCGATCGCCAAGTTCGACGAGACCATCGAAGTTGCTATGAACCTCGGCGTTGACCCGCGTCACGCAGACCAGATGGTCCGCGGCGTCGTCAATCTGCCGAACGGCACAGGCCGCGACGTTCGCGTTGCCGTCTTCGCACGTGGCGCAAAGGCTGACGAAGCCCGCGCTGCCGGTGCAGACGTCGTTGGTGCCGAAGATCTCGTCGAGATCGTCCAGGGTGGCAAGATCGATTTCGATCGCTGCATCGCCACGCCGGACATGATGCCGCTCGTCGGCCGTCTCGGTAAGGTTCTCGGCCCGCGCGGCATGATGCCGAACCCGAAGGTCGGCACCGTGACCATGGACGTCACCGGCGCCGTCAAGGCATCCAAGGGCGGTGCTGTCGAGTTCCGCGTCGAAAAGGCGGGGATCATCCATGCCGGTATCGGCAAGGCCTCGTTCGCACCGGGTGCGCTGGAAGAAAACATCCGCGCCTTTGCGGATGCGGTCGTGAAGGCGAAGCCGGCAGGTGCCAAGGGCAACTACGTCAAGCGCATCGCGATTTCCTCGACCATGGGTCCGGGCGTCAAGATCGATCTGTCGACGCTCAGCGTCGCCTGATGTGTCGGCAGGGCGCAAGCCCTGCCGCTTACGAATTCCGGCCCTTCGGGGCCGGATATCCAGGCTTCGGCCTGGAACTCCTGTCCGAGATTGCAGGTGGTTATCCCTTAATCACTGATGCCTGCATGAGACGGGTGAGACCCGAATTTGTCCCGAGGCCACGGCCTGCGGGAAATATCGGTTCGAACCTCGGCTTGCCTTGTGAGCGCCTCTGGCGCTTCGCAGGGGACAGGATCCTCGAGCGTCGCCCGGGATCGTCAAAGATCCCGCGCGGCAAAGGCAAACCCGGCAGGCCTGCAGGATTGCGGTCTGCCAACTGGAGATAGGCAGTGGAAAGAGCGGAAAAACGCGAATTCGTCACGGAGCTGAACGAAGTCTTCAAGGCTTCCGGTTCGGTTGTCGTGGCCCACTATGCCGGCGTCACCGTTGCGCAAATGAACGATTTTCGTTCGAAGATGCGCGCAGCTGGCGGCACCGTCAAAGTCGCGAAGAACCGCCTGGCCAAGATTGCCCTTCAGGGTACGGAGTCCGAAGGGATCGTCGATCTCTTCAAGGGTCAGACGCTCATTGCATACAGCAATGACCCGATCGTGGCTCCCAAGGTCGTCGTGGATTTCGCCAAGACCAACGACAAGGTCGTTGTTCTCGGTGGTTCCATGGGCACCACAACGCTGAATGCGGAAGGCGTCAAGTCGCTTGCGACCCTGCCTTCGCTGGATGAACTGCGTGGAAAGCTGCTGGGCATGATCCAGACCCCGGCTACCCGTATCGCAGGCGTTGTTGCAGCACCGGCAAGCCAGCTTGCCCGCGTGTTCGCGGCCTATGCCAAGAAGGACGAAGAAGCCGCGTAAGGCGGTTTTTCGCTGTTTATATCAACATCGGTTCGAATTGAACAAAAGGAACTATGACAATGGCTGATCTCTCTAAGATCGTTGAAGACCTCTCCTCGCTGACCGTTCTGGAAGCTGCAGAACTGTCGAAGCTTCTCGAAGAAAAGTGGGGCGTTTCCGCTGCTGCACCGGTAGCCGTTGCTGCTGCCGGCGGCGCTGGCGCTGCTGCTCCCGTCGAAGAAGAAAAGACTGAGTTCGACGTTATCCTGGCTGAAGCCGGCGCTAACAAGATCAACGTCATCAAGGAAGTCCGCGCGATCACCGGCCTCGGCCTCAAGGAAGCCAAGGACCTGGTCGAAGCTGCTCCGAAGGCCGTCAAGGAAGGCGTTTCCAAGGCTGAAGCTGCCGACCTCAAGAAGAAGCTCGAAGATGCTGGCGCCAAGGTTGACGTCAAGTAATCTGGCTTTATGACGGAGAGAGGCGGCCCGAAAGGGCTGCCTCTCTTTGACCGTTTTTCGAACGTATTACCCAAAAGCCCCCAAAAATTCGGCTTTTCGGTAATGGGTTCTTCAAGAGGATGGTCCCGGTACCTGGACGACACGGCATTCCGCGCTTTGTGTCCCGGACCGCGAGACGAGATTGAACAATCCATCTTAGACGGGGTCGACTGGCCATCGATCCCCGTCCGTTGCAGGCCCGGATGCACATATTGAAGGAGCGACGATGGCTCAGACCCTTACGTTTAACGGTCGCAGGCGCGTACGCAAGTTTTTCGGCAAAATCCCCGAAGTCGCAGAGATGCCGAACCTCATCGAGGTTCAGAAGGCGTCCTATGATCAGTTCCTGATGGTCAAGGAGCCGGCTGGCGGCCGTCCTGACGAAGGGCTGCAGTCGGTTTTCAAGTCCGTCTTCCCCATCAGCGACTTTTCCGGCGCGTCCATGCTGGAATTCGTTTCCTATGAATTCGAGCCGCCGAAGTTCGACGTCGATGAATGCCGTCAGCGCGATCTGACCTATGCGGCGCCGCTCAAGGTGACGCTGCGCCTCATCGTGTTCGATATCGACGAGGATACGGGTGCGAAGTCCATCAAGGACATCAAGGAACAGAACGTCTACATGGGCGACATGCCGCTCATGACGAACAACGGCACGTTCATCGTCAACGGCACCGAGCGCGTCATCGTCTCGCAGATGCACCGTTCGCCGGGCGTGTTCTTCGACCACGACAAGGGCAAGAGCCACTCGTCGGGCAAGCTTCTGTTTGCTGCGCGCGTCATCCCCTATCGCGGTTCCTGGCTCGACATCGAGTTCGACGCCAAGGACATCGTTCATGCGCGTATCGACCGTCGCCGCAAGATCCCCGTCTCGTCCCTGCTGATGGCACTCGGCATGGACGGCGAGGAGATCCTCGAGACGTTCTACACCAAGTCCTTCTACAAGCGTGATGGCAAGGGATGGCGGATTCCGTTCCAGCCCGAGGTCCTGAAGGGCCAGAAGGCCATCACCGAGATGATCGACGCCGATACCGGCGAAGTCGTCGTGGAAAGCGGCAAGAAGCTGACGCCGCGCCTGCTCCGGTCCCTGACCGAGAAGGGCCTGAAGGCGATCAAGGCGTCCGACGACGATCTCTATGGCAACTACCTTGCCGAAGACCTCGTCAACATGGAAACCGGCGAAATCTTCCTGGAAGCCGGCGACGAGATCGACGAGAAGACGCTGGGCGTCATCCTCGGCGCGGGCTTCGAAGAGATCCCGGTTCTCGACATCGACCATATCAATGTCGGCGCCTACATCCGCAACACGATCGCCGTCGACAAGAACGAGAACCGTCAGGACGCGCTGTTTGACATCTACCGTGTCATGCGCCCGGGCGAGCCGCCGACCATGGATTCGGCCGAAGCCATGTTCAACACGCTGTTCTTCGATGCGGAGCGCTACGACCTTTCGGCCGTCGGTCGCGTCAAGATGAACATGCGTCTCGATCTCGATTGCCCGGACACGGTTCGTGTTCTGCGCAAGGAAGACATCCTGGCGGTCGTCAAGATGCTGGTCGAGCTGCGTGACGGCAAGGGCGAAATCGACGACATCGACAACCTCGGCAACCGCCGTGTCCGTTCCGTCGGCGAACTGATGGAAAATCAGTACCGTCTCGGCCTGCTTCGCATGGAGCGTGCCATCAAGGAGCGCATGTCGTCGATCGAGATCGACACCGTGATGCCGCAGGACCTGATCAACGCCAAGCCGGCGGCGGCTGCCGTGCGCGAGTTCTTCGGTTCCTCGCAGCTGTCGCAGTTCATGGACCAGGTGAACCCGCTTTCGGAAATCACGCACAAGCGCCGTCTTTCGGCTCTTGGACCGGGTGGTCTGACCCGCGAGCGTGCAGGCTTCGAAGTCCGCGACGTTCACCCGACCCATTACGGCCGTATCTGCCCGATCGAAACGCCGGAAGGCCCGAACATCGGTCTGATCAACTCTCTGGCCACGTTCGCCCGCGTCAACAAGTACGGCTTCATCGAGAGCCCGTACCGCAAGATCGTCGACGGCAAGGTTACCCGCGAAGTTGTCTACCTCTCCGCGATGGAAGAGGCCAAGTACCACGTCGCCCAGGCGAACTCCGTGCTGAATGCCGACAATGAATTCGAGGAAGAATTCGTCGTCTGCCGTCACTCGGGCGAAGTCATGCTGACGCCGCGCGACCAGATCAACCTGATGGACGTTTCGCCGAAGCAGCTGGTGTCCGTCGCCGCCGCTCTCATCCCGTTCCTCGAGAACGACGATGCGAACCGCGCGCTCATGGGCTCCAACATGCAGCGTCAGGCCGTGCCGCTGCTGCGTGCCGAAGCACCGTTCGTTGGCACCGGCATGGAGCCGGTTGTTGCCCGTGACTCTGGCGCTGCCATCGCGGCACGCCGTGGCGGCGTCGTCGACCAGGTCGACGCGACGCGTATCGTCATCCGGGCGACGGAAGAGCTCGAGGCCGGCAAGTCCGGCGTCGATATCTATCGCCTGCAGAAGTTCCAGCGCTCCAACCAGAACACCTGTGTCAACCAGCGTCCGCTGGTCACCGTCGGTGACATCCTGAACAAGGGCGACATCATTGCGGACGGTCCTTCGACCGACCTCGGCGATCTCGCTCTCGGCCGCAACGCGCTCGTCGCGTTCATGCCGTGGAACGGCTACAACTACGAGGACTCGATCCTTCTGTCCGAGCGCATCGTGCGCGACGACGTGTTCACCTCCATCCACATCGAGGAATTCGAAGTGATGGCGCGCGACACGAAGCTCGGGCCGGAAGAAATCACGCGCGACATCCCGAACGTTTCGGAAGAAGCGCTGAAGAACCTCGATGAAGCCGGTATCGTCTACATAGGTGCGGAAGTGCAGCCGGGCGATATTCTCGTCGGCAAGATCACGCCGAAGGGCGAAAGCCCGATGACGCCGGAAGAAAAGCTTCTGCGTGCCATCTTCGGCGAGAAGGCCTCCGACGTCCGCGATACGTCCATGCGCATGCCGCCCGGCACGTTCGGGACCATCGTTGAAGTTCGCGTTTTCAACCGCCACGGCGTTGAAAAGGACGAGCGTGCGATGGCGATCGAGCGCGAGGAAATCGAACGTCTCGCAAAGGACCGCGACGACGAACAGGCGATCCTCGACCGCAACGTCTATGCCCGCCTGATCGAGATGCTGCGCGGCCATTCCGCTGTGGCAGGTCCGAAGGGCTTCAAGAAGGGCACGGAGCTGACCAACGCGATCGTCTCCGAATATCCCCGCTCGCAGTGGTGGATGTTCGCCGTCGAGGACGAAAAGGCTCAGGGCGAAATCGAAGCTTTGCGGGGCCAGTACGACGAGTCGAAGTCGCTGCTCGAGCATCGCTTCATGGACAAGGTCGAAAAGGTCCAGCGCGGCGACGAAATGCCTCCGGGCGTCATGAAGATGGTGAAGGTCTTTGTTGCTGTGAAGCGCAAGATCCAGCCGGGCGACAAGATGGCCGGCCGTCACGGCAACAAGGGTGTCGTTTCGCGCATCGTTCCGATCGAGGACATGCCGTTCCTCGAAGACGGTACGCATGTGGACGTGGTTCTCAACCCGCTGGGCGTGCCCTCGCGCATGAACGTCGGACAGATCCTTGAAACGCACCTCGGCTGGGCTTGTGCCGGCATGGGTCGCAAGATCGGTGACATGCTCGACGCCTACAAGGCAGGCGCCGACATCAAGCCGCTGCGCGACACCATCGACAGCGTCATCGGATCCGGTCCGAAGGGCGAGCCGATCAAGGACTACGACGACGACAGCATCGTTCGTCTGGCCGAACAGACGCGCCGCGGCGTGTCGATCGCAACGCCGGTCTTCGATGGTGCGGTGGAAGCCGACGTCAACGAGATGCTGGAGCAGGCCGGCCTGAAGATCTCCGGTCAGTCGACGCTCTATGATGGCCGTACGGGTGATCAGTTCGACCGTCAGGTCACGGTGGGCTACATCTACATGCTGAAGCTGAACCACCTCGTGGATGACAAGATCCACGCGCGTTCGATCGGTCCTTACTCGCTGGTCACCCAGCAGCCGCTCGGCGGCAAGGCCCAGTTCGGCGGTCAGCGCTTCGGGGAAATGGAAGTCTGGGCTCTGGAAGCCTACGGCGCCGCCTACACCCTGCAGGAAATGCTGACGGTGAAGTCGGACGACGTGGCCGGACGCACCAAGGTCTACGAGGCGATCGTGCGTGGCGACGACACGTTCGAGGCAGGCATTCCCGAGAGCTTCAACGTTCTCGTCAAGGAAATGCGCTCTCTCGGCCTGTCCGTCGAGCTCGAGAACTCGAAGCTTGAAGACCTCCAGCCGACACAGCTGCCGGACGCCGCTGAATAAAACGCGATTGACGCGCGCGCCTGAACAAGGCGCGCGCAGGTCCCGCCGGTCGTCGTCCTCAGAGGCGATGACGGGGCAGGCCGCTGAGCCGCACCCGATGCGGTTTTATCCGTTTGACGAGCAGAGGGGCCGACGCCCCGGGAAATGTCGGCCATCCTCGCTCAAGATAAGGGGCTATGCCCCAAAGGAGATAGGCATGAACCAAGAGGTCATGAACCTTTTCAATCCGCAGATGCCGGCACAGACGTTCGACTCGATCCGTATCTCGATCGCGTCGCCGGAGAAGATTCTCTCCTGGTCGTTCGGCGAGATCAAAAAGCCGGAAACCATCAACTACCGGACGTTCAAGCCCGAACGTGACGGCCTGTTCTGCGCGCGCATCTTCGGACCCATCAAGGACTACGAATGCCTGTGCGGCAAGTACAAGCGCATGAAGTACAAGGGCATCATCTGCGAAAAGTGCGGCGTTGAAGTCACGCTGTCGCGCGTTCGCCGCGAGCGCATGGGCCACATCGAGCTCGCAGCCCCGGTTGCCCATATCTGGTTCCTGAAGTCCCTGCCGAGCCGCATCGCGACGCTGCTCGACATGACGCTGAAGGATATCGAGCGCGTCCTCTACTTCGAAAACTACATCGTCACCGAGCCGGGTCTGACCTCCCTCAAGGAGAACCAGCTTCTCTCGGAAGAGGAATACATGATCGCCGTCGACGAGTTCGGCGAAGATCAGTTCACGGCGATGATCGGTGCGGAAGCCATCTACGAGATGCTCGCGTCGATGAACCTCGAGAAGATCGCCGGCGATCTGCGCCAGGACATGGCTGACACCACGTCCGAGCTGAAGCAGAAGAAGCTGATGAAGCGTCTGAAGATCGTCGAGAACTTCATGGAGTCGGGCAACCGCCCGGAATGGATGATCATGAAGGTCGTTCCGGTGATCCCGCCGGATCTGCGCCCGCTCGTTCCCCTGGACGGCGGCCGTTTCGCGACGTCCGACCTCAACGACCTCTATCGCCGCGTCATCAATCGTAACAACCGTTTGAAGCGGCTGATCGAACTGCGGGCGCCGGGCATCATCATCCGCAACGAAAAGCGCATGCTGCAGGAATCCGTCGATGCGCTGTTCGACAACGGCCGTCGCGGTCGCGTCATCACGGGTGCCAACAAGCGCCCGCTGAAATCGCTGTCGGACATGCTGAAGGGTAAGCAGGGCCGGTTCCGCCAGAACCTGCTCGGCAAGCGCGTCGACTATTCCGGTCGTTCCGTCATCGTGACGGGTCCGGAACTGAAGCTGCACCAGTGCGGCCTGCCGAAGAAGATGGCGCTCGAGCTCTTCAAGCCCTTCATCTACGCCCGTCTCGACGCCAAGGGCTTCTCGTCCACCGTCAAGCAGGCCAAGAAGCTGGTTGAGAAGGAAAAGCCGGAAGTCTGGGATATCCTCGACGAGGTCATCCGCGAGCATCCGGTTCTCCTGAACCGTGCGCCGACGCTGCACCGCCTCGGCATCCAGGCGTTCGAGCCCACGCTGGTCGAAGGCAAGGCGATCCAGCTGCACCCGCTCGTCTGCACGGCGTTCAACGCCGACTTCGACGGTGACCAGATGGCCGTTCACGTCCCGCTGTCGCTCGAAGCGCAGCTGGAAGCGCGCGTGCTGATGATGTCGACCAACAACATCCTGCACCCGGCCAACGGCGCACCGATCATCGTTCCGTCGCAGGACATGGTTCTCGGGCTCTACTACCTGTCGATCATGAACCAGAACGAGCCGGGCGAAGGCATGGCCTTCTCCGACATCGGGGAACTGCACCATGCGCTCGACAACAAGTCGGTCACGCTGCATGCGAAGATCCGTGGTCGCTTCAAGTCGGTCGACGAGAACGGCAAGCCGGTCTCCAAGATCTTCGAAACGACCCCGGGACGTATGCTCATCGGCGAACTCCTGCCGAAGAACCACAACGTGCCGTTCGACGTCTGCAACCAGGAACTGACCAAGAAGAACATCTCCAAGATGATCGACACGGTCTATCGCCACTGCGGACAGAAGGACACGGTCATCTTCTGCGACCGGATCATGCAGCTCGGCTTTGCCCATGCCTGCCGCGCCGGCATTTCGTTCGGCAAGGACGACATGGTCATTCCGGAAACCAAGGCGAAGATCGTCGGCGACACCGAGTCGCTGGTGAAGGAATACGAACAGCAGTACAATGACGGCCTGATCACCCAGGGCGAAAAGTACAACAAGGTCGTCGACGCCTGGGGCAAGGCCACCGAAAAGGTCGCCGAAGACATGATGGCCCGCATCAAGGCCGTCGAGTTCGATGACAACGGCCGTCAGAAGCCGATGAACGCGATCTACATGATGTCGCACTCCGGCGCCCGTGGTTCTCCGAACCAGATGCGTCAGCTGGGCGGGATGCGTGGTCTGATGGCCAAGCCTTCGGGCGAAATCATCGAGACCCCGATCATCTCGAACTTCAAGGAAGGCCTGACCGTTAACGAGTACTTCAACTCGACGCACGGTGCCCGTAAGGGTCTCGCAGATACCGCCTTGAAGACGGCGAACTCCGGCTATCTGACGCGTCGTCTCGTGGACGTGGCGCAGGATTGCATCGTCAACTCGGTGGATTGCGGCACCGAAAACGGCCTCACCATGACCGCCATCGTCGATGCCGGTCAGGTCGTTGCTTCCATCGGCGCCCGCGTTCTGGGTCGTACGGCTCTCGACAACATCGATCATCCGGTCACGGGTGAGCGCATCGTCGATGCAGGCCGCATGATCCTCGAAGCCGACGTTGTCGAGATCGAGAAGGCCGGCATCCAGTCGATCCGGATCCGCTCGGCCCTGACCTGCGAAATCCAGACCGGCGTCTGCGGCGTCTGCTACGGTCGTGACCTTGCCCGCGGTACCCCTGTCAACATGGGTGAAGCGGTCGGCGTCATCGCGGCCCAGTCGATCGGCGAACCGGGCACGCAGCTCACCATGCGGACGTTCCACCTGGGTGGCACGGCCAACGTGGTCGACCAGTCGTTCCTGGAAGCGTCGTACGAAGGCACGATCCAGATCAAGAACCGCAACATGCTGCGCAACTCCGATGGCATCCTCATTGCCATGGGCCGCAACATGGCGATCCAGATCCTGGACGAGCGCGGCGTGGAACGGTCCTCGCAGCGTGTCGCCTACGGATCGAAGATCTTCGTGGACGACGGCGACAAGGTTCGTCGCGGTCAGCGTTTCGCGGAGTGGGACCCCTACACGCGTCCGATGATGACGGAAGTCGAAGGAACGGTTCACTTCGAAGATATCGTCGACGGTATCTCGGTTCTCGAAGCGACGGACGAAGCGACCGGCATCACCAAGCGTCAGGTTATCGACTGGCGTTCGACGCCGCGCGGTATCGACCTGAAGCCGGCGATCGTCATCAAGGACAAGAACGGCGCCGTTGCCAAGCTGTCGCGTGGCGGCGAGGCCCGGTTCCTGCTCTCGGTCGATGCGATCCTGTCGGTCGAGCCCGGCACGAAGGTGTCCCAGGGTGACGTGCTTGCGCGTTCGCCGCTGGAAAGCGCCAAGACCAAGGACATCACCGGTGGTCTGCCGCGTGTTGCCGAACTCTTCGAAGCGCGTCGTCCGAAGGACCACGCGATCATCGCGGAGATCGATGGCACGATCCGTTTCGGTCGCGACTACAAGAACAAGCGTCGCGTGCTGATCGAGCCGGCGGAAGACGGTGTCGAACCGGTCGAGTACCTGATCCCGAAGGGCAAGCCCTTCCACCTTCAGGACGGCGACTATATCGAAAAGGGTGACTACATCCTCGACGGTAACCCGGCGCCGCACGACATCCTGGCGATCAAGGGCGTGGAAGCTCTGGCGTCCTACCTCGTCAACGAGATCCAGGAAGTCTACCGTCTCCAGGGCGTTGTCATCAACGACAAGCACATCGAGGTGATCGTTCGCCAGATGCTGCAGAAGGTCGAAGTCACCGACGCCGGCGACTCCACCTATATCGTGGGCGACAGCGTGGACCGGATCGAACTGGAAGACGTCAACGACCAGCTGATCGAACAGGGCAAGAAGCCGGCCTATGGCGATCCTGTTCTGCTCGGCATCACCAAGGCGTCCCTGCAGACGCCGTCCTTCATCTCGGCCGCATCCTTCCAGGAAACGACCAAGGTGCTGACGGAAGCTGCGATCGCCGGCAAGACCGACGGTCTCCAGGGCCTCAAGGAAAACGTCATCGTCGGCCGTCTCATTCCGGCCGGTACCGGCGGAACCATGACGCAGATCCGTCGCATCGCCACGGCACGCGACGAGATGATCCTCGAGGAACGCCGCAAGTCGACGGGTGCGGATACCGCGACCCCGATGCTCGCGGACATGGCGTCCGAAAACGCAGCCGCCGAGTAAGCGCAGGCGTTCGAAATATGACAAAGCCGCCCGGAGCGATCCGGGCGGCTTTTGCGTGCGGTCACCGCGGCATCCTTTTCGTTGAATGCTGACCCGAGGGCAGGCGGAGTCATGCATCCGAGATTGCTTATGGAGGCATCTGCTCTATGATCCGCCTCGTCGTGGCAGCCATGTGGCTGCCGGATGACGGTCTAACGGAGGGATGGAGATGAAGACGACAACCGTGGCGATGGCTCTGATGGGCCTGCTGCTTGCAAGTGGGACGGCGGCGGCGAAGAACGACGCGAAGCTGCCCGCGACCGCGACCGCGATGACATCTGAGGAGGTTACGGCTCTTTTCAGCGGCAACACGACCGACTGGAAACCCGCGCGCGCCTTCTGGGCGGCGGATGGAAAGGTCATCGGCCTGTACCCGAAGAAGGGAAGCGAGGCCGTCGGGGAAGGCAAATGGACGGTCACCGGCAACAAGATGTGCTACGAGATCGATTGGCGGACCGCAAAGAAGACGGCTGCGCCTTTCCACGAGAACGCCTGCAACGAGTTCTACAAGGCCGGCAAGAAAATCTGGACCAAGAACGTCGAAAACAGCGACGCCCAATACGAGGGTAATATCTATACCGGCGAAGACAAGAAGCTCATCAAGGGCGACAAGGCCTCGAAGGAGGCGGACGCCGTAAAGGCGAAGTTCGAACAGTAGGGCGAGAAGGAAGAGGGGCACGCAGGAGCGTTTCCCTCTTTCGCTTCATAAGCCAGCAATCTGGCAGAGGAACGCGGGCGAGGCCCGGTATACCTCAGTTGAATCGGATGATCGCAACTTCGCCGTCCAGAGCGCCCTTGTAGGCCGAAGCATGCGGCTCGTCGTCCGGCACGCCTTCCAGCATCCCGATCTGGTCGAGGTCTGCCTCCAGAAAGCCTTCCTCGGCCAAGGCATTCAGGGCCTCGCGCACGGCGGAGTCGTCATCCGCGGCACGCAGCACGACGTGGATGTCGACGCCATCGCCGTCTCCGTCCTGCTCAAAGGCCTTGCCGATGATGATGAACACCATCGGATCGTCGGAATTGTTGTCATTGTCGGGCAGGACCGTCATGGAGACTCCTCTTGTCGGGTCTTTGATAATGCGGCATGGAGCGCCGATCGGGTGATCTATAGCAAAAGCTGCGGCCGCGACAATTCGTTCCCGCTGCTTCTCTTGAGGCATGCGATTCTTTAGATCTTCTGTTGCCGATTCTCCCGATGCCTGTTCCTCGCCACTGGCGCCTGGGGGCGAGCGCCGGCGGAGAGGGTGTCACAAAGCCCGCAAATGCGGGCTTTTGGGCCGCAAGCGCGGGAGAATCTTTGGGATTTGCCCTTGACGGGAGGGGGGTAAAACAGTACACCCCGCCTCATCGGAGCCCATGTGAGGCTGGCTGGTTCGGAACGACACGTTCTGGAGTTCGCCTCAAACAAGGTTCAAACGCACGCTGAAGACCAAGAATGCTGCACGCAAGACGCCCGAAATGGCGTCCTCTGCTTTTCATGGGGCATCTGCTGAAACGCGGATCGGCCCTTGTTCGCGCATTTTCAAGCGTACGCAAAGCCGGAGACGGCATTGATCCGCCCGAGAGGGTAACGAAGATTTTGCAAGGGATGGTTATATGCCTACCGTAAACCAGCTGATCCGCAAGCCGCGTCAGGCACAGGTCAAGCGCAACAAGGTACCGGCGCTTCAGGAAAATCCGCAGAAGCGTGGCGTGTGCACACGCGTCTACACGACGACCCCGAAGAAGCCGAACTCGGCTCTCCGTAAGGTTGCCAAGATCCGCCTGACGAATGGCTTCGAAGTCATCGGCTACATCCCGGGCGAAGGCCACAACCTCCAGGAACACTCCGTCGTGATGATCCGCGGCGGCCGCGTGAAGGACTTGCCGGGCGTTCGCTACCACATCATCCGTGGTGTTCTCGATACCCAGGGTGTCAAGAACCGTAAGCAGCGCCGTTCCAAGTACGGTGCGAAGCGTCCGAAGTAATCGATCACCAGCGCCATTTCGCTGGGTAAACAAAGATAAAGTTGAGAGACGAAACATATGTCCCGTCGCCATAGTGCAGAAAAGCGTGAGATCAACCCGGACCCGAAGTTCGGCGATCTCGTTGTCACCAAGTTCATGAACGCCATCATGCTTCATGGGAAGAAGTCGGTTGCTGAAAACATCGTCTACGGTGCTTTCGACGCCGTCCAGGGCAAGCTGAAGCAGGAGCCGGTCGCCGTGTTCCATTCGGCGCTCGACAACATCGCCCCGCACGTAGAAGTCCGTTCGCGCCGCGTTGGTGGTGCAACGTACCAGGTTCCGGTCGATGTTCGTCCGGAGCGCCGTCAGGCTCTCGCTATCCGCTGGCTCATCGCCGCAGCTCGCAAGCGCAACGAAACCACCATGATCGATCGCCTCTGCGGCGAACTCATGGATGCCGCAAACAACCGCGGCAGCGCAGTGAAGAAGCGCGAAGACACGCACAAGATGGCCGATGCCAACCGCGCTTTCTCGCATTATCGCTGGTAATAGACGAACGTCTCGAAAGGCAGTCCATCATGGCTCGCGAATATAAAATCGAAGATTACCGCAATTTCGGGATCATGGCGCATATCGACGCCGGCAAAACCACGACCACCGAGCGGATTCTTTACTACACCGGCAAGTCGCACAAGATCGGCGAAGTGCACGACGGCGCTGCCACCATGGACTGGATGGAGCAGGAGCAGGAACGCGGCATCACCATCACGTCGGCTGCGACCACGACCTACTGGAAGGGTCGCGACGGCAAGATGCGTCGCTTCAACATCATCGACACCCCCGGCCACGTCGACTTCACGATCGAAGTCGAGCGTTCGCTGCGCGTTCTCGACGGTGCGATCGCTCTGCTCGACGCCAACGCCGGCGTGGAGCCGCAGACGGAAACCGTCTGGCGCCAGGCCGAGAAGTACAACGTTCCGCGGATGATCTTCTGCAACAAGATGGACAAGACCGGCGCTGACTTCTATCGCTCGGTGTCCATGATCAAGTCGCGCCTCGGTGCGATCCCGGTCGTCATGCAGCTCCCGATCGGTGCGGAAACGGAATTCAAGGGCGTCGTCGATCTGATCGAGATGAACGCGCTTGTTTGGCGCGACGAGTCGCTCGGCGCTCAGTGGGACGTCGTCGAAATCCCCGATGACATGAAGGACCAGGCGCAGGAATACCGCGAACTCCTGATCGAGACGGTTGTCGACATCGACGAAGAAGCGATGGAAAACTACCTGAACGGTGTCATGCCCGACAACGATCAGATCCGTGCGCTCGTTCGCCGCGGCACCATCGACGTCAAGTTCCATCCCATGTTCTGCGGCACGGCCTTCAAGAACAAGGGCGTTCAGCCCCTGCTAGACGCCGTCTGCGATTACCTGCCGTCGCCGGCCGACATCCCTGCCATCAAGGGCATCGACGTCAAGACGGAAGGCGAGATCGAGCGTCATGCTTCCGACGACGAGCCGCTGTCCATGCTCGCGTTCAAGATCATGAACGACCCCTTCGTCGGTTCGCTGACCTTCGCCCGCATCTATTCCGGCAAGCTCGAAAAGGGCACGTCGGTCATGAACACGGTCAAGGAAAAGCGCGAGCGCGTCGGGCGTATGTTGCAGATGCACTCCAACTCGCGTGAAGACATCGAAGAAGCGTTTGCAGGCGACATCGTCGCTCTCGCAGGCCTCAAGGAAACCACGACGGGCGACACGCTTTGCGATCCCCTGAAGCAGGTCATCCTCGAGCGGATGGAATTCCCCGAGCCGGTCATCCAGATCGCGATCGAGCCGAAGTCCAAGGGCGACCAGGAAAAGATGGGCCTCGCGCTCAACCGCCTGGCAGCTGAAGATCCGTCGTTCCGCGTCAAGACGGACGAAGAGTCCGGCCAGACGATCATCGCCGGCATGGGCGAACTTCACCTCGACATTCTCGTCGACCGCATGCGTCGCGAGTTCAAGGTCGAAGCCAACGTCGGTGCGCCGCAGGTTGCTTATCGCGAGACGATCACGAAGAAGCACGAGGAAGACTACACGCACAAGAAGCAGTCCGGTGGTACCGGCCAGTTCGCGCGCGTCAAGATCATCTTCGAACCCAATCCGGATGGCGACGACTTCAAGTTCGAGTCCAAGATCGTTGGTGGTTCCATTCCGAAGGAATACATCCCCGGCGTTCAGAAGGGCATCGAGAGCGTTCTCTCGTCCGGCCCGCTGGCTGGCTTCCCGATGCTCGGCGTCAAGGCGACGCTCATCGACGGTGCCTTCCACGACGTCGACTCCTCGGTCCTCGCCTTCGAAATCGCCTCGCGTGCCTGCTTCCGTGAAGCATCGCGCAAGGCCGGCGCTCAGCTGCTGGAGCCGATGATGAAGGTCGAAGTCGTGACGCCGGAAGATTATGTCGGCGACGTCATCGGCGACCTGAACTCCCGTCGCGGGCAGATCCAGGGCCAGGAAAGCCGCGGCATCGCGGTCGTGATCAGCGCGAACGTCCCGCTGGCCAACATGTTCAAGTACGTCGACAACCTGCGCTCCATGAGCCAGGGCCGCGCGCAGTACTCGATGGTCTTCGATCACTACGCACCGGTTCCGTCGAACGTCGCAACCGAAATCCAGGCGAAGTACTCCGGTCAGAAGTGACCGGAGCCAACTGACGCCCGTTAAACAGAATTGAACCCCGCAAGGGGCCACAGATGGAGAGCCGAAAATGGCAAAGAGCAAGTTTGAACGCAACAAGCCGCACGTGAACATCGGAACGATCGGTCACGTC
>NZ_LMPE01000007.1:0-1947 GCF_001424325.1 Rhizobium sp. Leaf341 | reverse complement strand
CAAGGCCGGCAACATCCTGCTGCTCGAGCGCCTGCATGCCGACGGATCCTACGACTACAAGGAAGTCCGCCATCCCGGCGGCACCAAGGAGATTTCGTCCTATGACGTCGCGGGTCAGATCTCGACCCATGTCACGCTGGCGGCAGACGGATCGCGTACGGTCGAGACCTTCCTGAAGGATGGCACCGGCAATGTCCGGACCGACGCCTATGACAGCGCCATCAAGCTGTTGCTGGCCGATGTCCGCCATCAGGACGGCTCGCACGCCATCACGATCTATGCCAACGAGCAGACCTTCCATGGTGGCATCGGCAACGACACGATCCAGTTCGGCAACACGGCCAGAGGCACTTTCGACTATGAGGGCGGCAACGACACGCTGTCGAGCTTCAACGTGACGCCGGGCGCGCAGGACCGGATCGTTCTCGACAGTCACTGGGCAACAGGAATGGGCGACCTGCACATGCACCAGATCGGCAGCGACACCGTCATCTCCTTCGACAACGGCCACAGCATTACGCTGACCGGCATTGCCGTGGGCAGCGTGACCGCTGGCAACTTCCTGTTCGTTTGACCGTCCGAAAGGGCGGAGCGTCCCGGGCGATGCGCGACCGGCTTGCCGTCCCGGCTCCGTCAGACGGGCCTCGGATCAGCCG
Source organism: Rhizobium sp. Leaf341 (assembly GCF_001424325.1). Taxonomy (NCBI): domain Bacteria; kingdom Pseudomonadati; phylum Pseudomonadota; class Alphaproteobacteria; order Hyphomicrobiales; family Rhizobiaceae; genus Rhizobium; species Rhizobium sp. Leaf341. The sequence goes on along the minus strand of NZ_LMPE01000007.1, from coordinate 1,291 downwards.
GCGACCCCCGACGACGCGACCGAATCCGGTGCGTCGCCCTCTGCGTCGATCCGACCGATGGCGAATCGGCGGATCGATAAAAGTTGAGCTAATGGCCTAAACGTTTCTTTCTGGCGGTCGGATAGCGTCTCCTCAAACGACGATGGAGACAGTCCCACTATGGCATCCACCCCGGTCATCACCACGAAAACCGTCAGCGCCAACGGCTTTGTCGGTTCCATTGGCATCAACACCAGTGGCGGCTATTATATGGACGCCTACAAGAACTCGAGCCAGACGATCTCGAGCCTCAAATATCTCGGCATCGACACGGTGCGCGATTCGCTGGCCGCCTACGGCGAAGCCAAGCCGGTTCTGGAGGCCATGGCCGCCGCCGGCATCAAGTTCGATTTCACAACGCCGAGCGAGCTCGTCGCCCGCGGTCCAGCCGGGCTGGCAGCCTATGTCGATGTCCTCAAGGCCTTTCAGGCGGCGCATCCCGGCAGCATCCTTTCCGTCGAAGGCTTGAACGAAGCCAATATCGACGGCGCCTATACCGGTGCGTTCACCATGGAAGCGGCCGCCGCCTTCCAGAAGGCCTTGTACACCGCGGTCAAGGGTGCCTCCGGCCTCAGCGACGTCGCCGTGCTCAATCTCAGCATCAGCCATGACAGCGTGGAAGCCTACAAGGCGCTGGGCGACCTCGGACAGTATTCCGACTTTGCCAACGCCCATGCGTATCCCCATACGGGCGCCGTCAACGACAAGAGCATGCAAACGTCGATGGATCTCGCCGCCGCGGCCTCCAAGGGCGATCCGATCGTCATCACCGAGACGGGCTACACCACCTACGCATCCGCATCCGGCATCGGCGCAAGCGAGACGGCACAGGCCAAGCTGATCCTCAACAACCTGCTCAACGCCTACGAGAACGGCTCGCAGCAGACCTATATCTACATGCTGTTCGACGTGCCGTCGGCCGCCTTCCGCGGCCCGATGGAAGTCCAGTTCGGCGTCTTCCATGCCGATGGCAGCCCGAAGCTCGCCGCAAGTGCGATCCACAACTTCACGACCATCCTGCAGTCCGGCGACGACGGGTCGGCCGCAGCCGGGAGCACGATCAACTACAGCCTGAGCAACGCGCCGTCCGAAACCCATGCAATGGCGATGCAGAAATCCGGCGGCGTCTACGATCTCGTGGTGTGGACGGACAAGATCGTCTGGAACGAGACGACGGGCAAGGACGTGATCACGCCCGCGACCGATGTGACGGTCGACCTCGGCAAGGTCGAGGCGCTGGTCTACGTCTACG
>NZ_LMPE01000006.1:0-1288 GCF_001424325.1 Rhizobium sp. Leaf341 | reverse complement strand
CGACGTCGCCACCATCTCGTCCGCCGAGATCTCCGCCATCAACGCCAAGACGCTGGCCGGCCTTTCCACCGCAACCTTTGCCGCCCTCACGTCCACCCAGCTCGGTGGCCTGACGACTGCACAGACCGCAGCCCTGTCGACCGCCCAGATCAAGGCTCTCTCGACCGCCCAGATCGACGGCCTGACCACGGCACAGATCTCCGTTCTGACATCGAGCCAGATCGGCGCGCTCAGCACCGACGGTGTCGCCTCGCTCTCGACCGATCAGGTCGCAGCCCTCAGCGCCAAGACGATCACGGCCCTTTCGAGCGCCCAGGTCGGCGCCATGAGCTCGACCCAGATCGGCGCGCTCAATGCGACCCAGATTGCAAACCTCGGCTCGGAAGAGCTGGCCGCCATGTCCTCCGACGATCTGGCAGCCTTCTCCACGGACGAGATTGCAGCGCTCAGCTCCAAGGCCATCGTCGGCCTGTCCTCCAGCGTCATCGCAGCCCTGTCCACCGACAAGATCGCCGCCCTCAACGCTGCAAGCGTCGGCGCCCTGTCGTCTGCCCAGGTCAATGCCCTGTCCTCCGCCCAGCTCGATGCCTTCAGCACCGCGCAGCTTTCGGCCCTGTCCTCCACCGCGGTTGCCGGTCTCGAAACGGGTGACATCGCAACGATCTCCTCCACCGAGATCTCCGCGCTCAACGCCAAGACGCTCGCCAGCCTGTCCACGGCCAACTTCGCCGTCCTCTCCTCCACCCAGCTCGGCGCCCTGACGACCGCACAGACCGCAGCCCTGACCGCAGCCCAGGTTCGCACCCTGAGCACGGCCCAGATCGACGGCCTGTCGACCACCCAGGTGGCGGTCCTCACCTCCGCCCAGGCAAGCGCGCTGACCACGGATGGCGTGGCCTCGCTCTCCACCGACCAGGTTGCCGTGCTGAGCACGTCCGCCGTCGCGGCCCTGTCGTCTGCCCAGATCGGTGCCCTGTCCTCCACCCAGCTCGGTGCCTTCAGCACCGCGCAGCTTTCGGCCCTGTCGTCTGCGGCCCTGGCAGGCTTTGCCACCGAAGACATGGCGACGATCTCGTCGACCGAGATCTCGGTCCTCAGCGCCAAGGCTCTGGCCGGTCTTTCCACGGCCAACTTCGCCGTGCTGACCTCCACCCAGCTCGGCGGTCTGACGACGGCCCAGGCCGGCGCGCTCGGTACCGCCCAGATCAAGGCGCTGTCCACTGATCAGATCGGCGGCCTGACCACCGCCCAGATCGGTGCGCTCACCTCCGCCCAGATCGGTGCCCTG
>NZ_LMPE01000005.1:207131-567218 GCF_001424325.1 Rhizobium sp. Leaf341 | reverse complement strand
ATAACCTGAAGGCCGCAGGTTCAAATCCTGCCCCCGCAACCAGACAGACAATCCAAAACCCCCGGGCCAAAAGGTCCGGGGGTTTTTGCGTTCCAATGCCACGAAAATGGTCACCACGTCGCGTCGTGCTGATGGCAGCCACAGACCAAGAGACAGAGGATGCCGCGCCCGACAGAAAGGGCATCACGCCAGACCGATCTGACATCCGGGGGAGGGGCTCGCCGTGTCCTGGCCGTTATCGCAAGTGCTCCACCCGCCACCGTCCGCCGAAGGAGCCTGCGGCAAGGGATGGTGCAGCCGCCTTGCACTCCCGTAAGGCGGTTGTCAGAGCCACGAGACGCTGCTCCTGCACATTGTGACGTCAACGGAAGGGGCATCTGCCCCGGCTATGTCAAGACCATCAGGACGAGATCACTCGTTGCGCCGACACGTCTGAGCGAATACCGGATGTCCGTCTTTCGTTTGACCTTCTACCCCTTAAGGTCCCGTTGGGTTTTGACCGACGGGCCCTATGATCGTCTTTCAGGTCAGGTGGATCCCGGGCAGCTTGCGAAATCTCGTCCGATGCCTTGAGGAGCATGCCGTCTGATCTGGTTGATGGTCATCGAGGTTCCTTGCGATGAATGACGTGATGACAGGATTGCTGTTCGCTGCGGTCTTCGCGTTGCTGGCCTGGGGCATGGCAAGGCAGGAGCGGATCTACGAGTTTCCTTTTCTGGTGGGCGCCGTCTCTTTCGCCTTCATCCTCGTCCAGGTTCCCGGACTGGCACATGACTATTTCGTGCCGCAGCCGGCCTTTGTCCGGACGGTTGCCTTCATGATCCTCTGCCTTTTCATGTGCTGGCTCGGATGGACCCGGCAGGCAGGATCGCCGGCCGCTCTCGAATGGACCTTCAGCGAAACGCGGCTTCTGGTGGCTGCCATGGTTCTGTCGGTCGCGGGCGCCTATTTTTACTATGCGCTCAGTCGGCTGCCGAGCGAAATGACGATCGCCGTTCAGATGACGGGCGTTCCTGTCATCTTCGTCTTCTTCTCCCGTCTGCTGGTCTATGGGCTGGCGATTTCCGCCTTGTGTCTTGCCCGGCGTTTTTCCTTTGCGGCGATGGGGATCATTGCCTTCGACCTTGTGTTCATCGGCGATCGAATCCTTCGAAGCGGCAGCCGCGCCGACACCGTCGAGCTGTTCATGATCTTCGCGCTTGCCTGGTGGTTCTATCGCCGTCGCGCCATCCCGAGATGGGTGGTCCTTTGCGGGCTGGTCTTCGGAACCTTGCTGATGAACAGCGTGGGCGACTACCGCGCGATCAGCAAGAGCGGCAACGGGCTGACCATCGAGGCCATGACCGAGATCGATCTTGTCGGCAACACATCGGCCATTCTCGCCAATGGCGGCGATGAGGTCAGGAATGCGATCAAGAGGATCAGCCATACGAGCGAGACGATGGAGTTCGACTACGGCCTGTCGCACTGGAACCGGCTCGTGTTCTCGTTCGTCCCGGCGCAGCTCCTGGGCGGCAAGGTGAAAGCCGACCTGATGATGCCGCTACCGGCACTGGCGCGGGACTATAGCCCGATCCGCGGCACGACGGAGACGGGGCTTGCCGATGCCTTCCAATCCTTCTGGTATTTCGGCGCCGTGGAATTCTTCCTTCTGGCCTATTTTTTGCGGCGCATCCTCGCCGCGGCAGACGCGGGATGGTTCGCAGGACAGTTCGTCTACGTGCTCTCCGTCGTGCCGGCGATGCACGCGATTTCGCACAAGACGGACTGGATCCTGATGGTGTGGATTCATATGCTGTTGTTCGCCGTGCCCGTCCTCGCCTTCGCCAGCATTCCCTCGTCCGGCCGGGAGGCGCGTGACCTTGCGGCGCCCTTGCCGGCCTAGGCCCGCCGCCCGCATCAGGAAGATCCGCCCTCGGCGGCTGCGGCCATGGACGTCGCAGCCATGACTGTTCGCAGACGTTCAGGAGCCATCATGGCAAACGCGCCCTTCCGGGATATCCGGCTTTTCACCGTCCTCTACATTGATGAAACGCAGATCCAGCATTCGAGCGTCGGAAAAGGCAGGTTGCCCACCCGGGATGTCTATATCGGATGTGCGTCGAACCTGCTCGCCAGCTGCGGTCGACACGGGGTTCGGGTCGAGATCCTGACGAACCAGCCAGCCTATGTGAATGCGCATCTTGTTCGCCTGGGTGCGCCGGAAATCGCGATCGGCGTCGCGTTCTCGCGCGACGTGCCGAAAGGCATTCCCTTCTACGCGGCGCATTTCAAGCTCGATGCCATTCGCCAGCTCGCAAGCGGCGCCTTCGGATCGCATGTCGGCCTGATCGACAATGATGTCGTCATGCTCAATCTTCCCGCAGCCGATCTCGCGACCTGGGACGATGATCGGCTTTTCGTCTACGACATTTCGGGGACGGTCCTCGAGGAGTATGGTGCCGACCGCGTTCGATCGGACCTGCGGCGCGTCGCGAGAGCCGAGCTTCGCTCAACACATTGGTATGGCGGGGAGTTTATTGCCGGGTCGTGCGGGGCATTCAAATCTTTGTCCGAGCGGATCGAGCGCCTGTGGCCGACCTATAAGGCGCTGACCGGCGAGTTGCACCATGTGGGTGACGAGATGATCGTGTCCGCGGCGCTCAACAGCCTGCTCGACGAGGACGCGATCCACCTCATCGATGTCGGCGACGGGCGGCATCGCTGGATCAGCCGGTGGTTTTCGACACGGTCGCGGTTTCGCCAGATGCCCCTGTCCCACCATCTCGGCAGTTCGATGCTGCACCTTCCTGCCGACAAGCGGTTCATCGCCGCAGCCGTTGCACGTCCCTTCGAACCCGACCCGTTCATTTTGCAGTATCGCAGACACGTGCAACGCAAGCTTCTCCTGAGGAAGCTCGTCAATGCCATCGGCCTGATCCGGGGCGAACGCCCGCGCCAGGTTCCCCGACTGTCTTGACCGGCGCGCCGGCGATAGGCTCGTCCGCCCCGGGCGTCTCGCGTGTCTTCAGCCCGCCCTACCGCTTTCGATCATATTGCGATCGCCGCGATCCGGGTGCTGATATGCCTCCGACATCTAGAGGCGAGGAGAGTATGATGAGGGTCGTCTTCGCAAACCGCTATTTTTACCCGGACCAGTCGGCAACGAGCCGGGTCGTGTCCTCGGTTGCCTTCGGTTTGGCAAGGCGAGGCTTCGACGTCATCGTGATGACAAGCCGTGATATCCATAATCGACGCGACATCGTGCTTCCGGCGGAAGAGACCGTCTTCGGCGTGACGATCCGGCGATTGTCGACCACGCGGTTCGGACGCCAGACCCTTCTCGGCAGGGGCTTTGACTATCTGATGTTCCATCTTCTGTCGTTCTTCTGGATGATGGCCCATATTTCGCACGACGATATCGCCGTCATCTGCACGGATCCGCCGCTGCTCTCGGTCACCAGCGGTGTTGCGCTGCGGTTGAAGAACGCCGTGATGGTGAACTGGATCATGGATCTCTTCCCGGAAGCGGCCATCGAGCTCGGCTATTTCACCCGCGGGAATGTTTTGGCGAGGCTGACACTGGCCGCGCGCAACGCGTCTCTCCGCATGCGCGGTCTCTGCATCTGCTCGACGGACACCATGGCGGAATACCTGACGCGCCAAGGCATTGCCGAGGGTCGCGTGATCGTCTCGCACCACTGGTCGGATGGCGCGGAAATCCGACCCGTCGACCCCGCCGAGAACGGGTTGCGCAGCGCCTGGGGTCTCGATGACGCCTTCGTGGTCGGCTACTCCGGCAATTTCGGGCGGGCCCATGACTTCGAGACGACGTTGGGTGCGGCCGAAAGGCTGCGTGCCGACGAAACGATCCGGTTTCTGATGATCGGCGGCGGCCACCATCATGCGGCGGTCACTGCCAAGGCTCGGCAAGCCGATCTCCGCACGATGCTTTTCCAACCGTTGCAACCGATCGACAGGCTCAGCGAAAGCCTTGGTGCCGCAGATGTCCATCTGGTCTCGCTCCTGCCACAGCTCGAGCACTGCATCATTCCCAGCAAGTTCTACGGCATCCTGGCCGCCGGGCGCCCGACGATCTTCATCGGCGCCAAGGACGGCGAAGTGGCGCGCGTCATCGAACGCGCAGGCTGCGGTCTGCATGTGGAGCTCGGCGATGCGGACGGGCTCGTGCGCGCCATTCGATACCTGCGCGACAACCCCGCGATCTGCCGGGCCATGGGTGCCCGCGCACGCGCGCTCTTGGTATCCGACTACTCGCGCGACGGTGCCATCGAGGGCTGGTGCAAAAGGATCGCGGACCTCGCGCAGGCGCCGTATCCGTCGACGCCCGCGACGGAGGGATTGGCGCCATGAACAACAAGGTCGTCGTCAGCCAGCTGGGCGCCCGCATGCACTATGCCGTTCCCCGTATCTTCGGGTCGCAGGGACGGCTTGCGCATTTCTACACGGACATCTGCGCGACAAAAGGTTGGCCACGCCTTTTGTCGGCGCTGCCGAAGGGCGTGCTGCCGGCCTCTGTCCGCCGTCTTGCCGGGCGGCAACCGAACGGCGTGCCGGCCGACCTGATCACCGTGTTTCCAAGCTTCGGCATCCGCTCGGCGCTGCGACGAATGGCGTCAAGGGATGTCATCGGTGAGACGTCACATGCCTTGTGGGCCGGCGCCCGGTTCTCGCAACTGGTCGCGGGTCGGGGTTTTCACGGAGCGGCCGGCCTCTACGCCTTCAGCGGCGACGCGCTGGAGCAGATGCAAGCCGCAAAGCGCCAAGGCCTCTGGACAGCGGTCGAGCAGATGATCGCGCCCCGGGAGGTCGTGGAAAGGCTGATCGACCAGGAAATCGCGCGCTTCCCGGCCTGGGCCGGCCCCCAGACGGCGAATGTGTTCGCCTCTGTCTTTGCCGAGCGCGAGAAAGCCGAGTGGGATCTCGCGGACGCGATCGTCTGCCCGTCGCGCTTCGTGCGCGACCATGTCGTGGCCTGCGGGGGCCCCGCCGATCGCTGCATCGTCGTTCCCTACGGGGTGAATGCGCCCGTCGCCGTGGAAAGAACCCATCGCATGCCGGGACCGCTGCGGGTGCTCACGGTCGGCGAGGTGGGTCTGCGCAAGGGCTCGCCTTATGTTGTCGAGGCGGCGCGCCTCGCGGGCCGATCGGCGGTGTTCCGCATGGCGGGCCGCACCTTCTTGCCAGATGATCTCCAGCGGGAGATCTCGAGATGGGTGACCTTGCGGGGCATCGTTCCTCGTGCCGACATCGGCGCGGAGCTTCGCTGGGCGGACGTCTTTCTCCTGCCCTCGATTTGCGAAGGCTCGGCCACCGCCGTCTACGAGGCGCTTGCAGCCGGCCTTCCCGTCATTACGACTGAAAATACCGGCAGTGTCGTTCGCGATGGCGTCGACGGCTTCATCGTTCCCACCGGCAACGCGGTCGAGATTGCGCTGGCTGTCGAGCGCCTTGCCGGCGACGCGGAGCTGCGCGCCGACATGTCCCGCAACGCCTTGAGCCGGGCTGCAGAGTTTACCGTCGAACATTATGGAAAGCGCCTGCTGGCCGCACTCTCGCAACTCGAGGCGTGAGACCGTCTTGCGTGAAAACAGCAAGCATTGGATCAGCCGATGAAAATCGTTCATGTCATCGCCTCCATCGACCCGAAGAACGGGGGGCTTCAAGCGGTCGCGATGCGGCTCGCCGCCGCTCAGGCCGCGACCGGATCGGAGGTGCACCTCGTCGCCTATGGGAGCGTCGAGGTGCATCGACAGGTGATCGAGCTTGGAAAGGCCATTCCCGGCTTTTCCAGCGTCCATCTCCATATTCTCGGCACACCCGGCCGGTTCGAGAGCCTGTTCTGCTTCCGGGGACGACGTCGGCTGCAGGACCTGCTGCCTGGCACCGCGTTCATCCACATTCACGGCGTCTGGGAGCCGCTGCTGCTGCATGCCTCAAAACTGGCAGGACCGATTCCCTACTGCGTGTGCCCAGCCGGGATGCTGGATCACTGGAGCCTTGCGCAGAAGCGGTGGAAGAAGCGCATTGCCTTGCATCTCTGCTACGCCCGCATGCTGAACAGGGCGGCGTTCATTCACGTCCTCAACGTCGACGAACGGCGTGCGGTCGAGCCGCTGGGTTTCCGCGCGCCGAACGTCATCATTCCCAATGGGGTTTTCCCGGAGGAGTACGAGCCTTTGCCTCCGAAGGCTCTCTTTCGGACCCGGATCGGTTTCCCCGAAAACCGTCGTTACATCCTTTTTCTGTCACGCCTCCACATGAAAAAGGGGCTCGATATTCTGGCAGAGGCTTTTGCGCTTCTGGCCGGGCAGCATCCCGATATCGATCTGGTCGTCGCGGGCCCCGATGATGGGGCAGAGGCCGAGTTCAAGGCGCGGATCGCAGCATCCGGTCTTGCGGACAGGGTGCATATGACCGGACCTCTCTACGGGGACGTGAAAACCGCCGCCCTGGCGGAGGCCGCCTGTTTCTGCCTCCCCAGTCGCCAGGAAGGTTTCAGCATCGCCATCCTCGAGGCGCTCGCCTGCGCCACGCCTGTGGTCATTTCGGATCAGTGCCATTTTCCGGAGGTGGCGAAAGCCGATGCAGGACTGATCGTCACGCTCGATCCGGGCGACGTCGCAGAGGGCCTCGATACCCTCCTGCAGGATCGCATCGCGGCCCACCAGATGGGGCGGAACGGGCGACAGATGATTTTCGAGACGTTTACCTGGCCCGCAATCGCCGAATTGACGCTCCAGCACTACGAGGCGAGCGCATACGCGGCACCGGCCTCGCGCCGGCGGACCCGGACGGGTTTTGCGGGATTGCCCACATAGATCGTCCAGGGGTCGAGCGACCGGGCCGTCACGCCCCTTGCGCCGAGCACGGCGCCTTCTCCGAGCGTCACGCCGGGTCCGACGAAGGCTTCGGCCGCAACCCACGCATTGGCGCCGATGATGATCGGGCGGGCGATCAACCGAAACGCGCTGTCCTGGACATCGTGCGTCCCGGTGCAGAGATGGGCGCGCTGGGAGACGGACGCGAAGGTCTGAATGGTGATCGAGGCGACATTGTAGCAGATCACGCCCGGTCCCATGGACGCGTAGGCGTCCATGACAAGATGGGCTGGCCACCAGATCCTCGCCTTTGCATGGACCGTCGCGGTCGCGTGGATCCGCGCGCCGAACAGGCGCAGGAGCAGATTGCGCCAGCGGCGAAACGGGGGTGGCGTCCAGGCCGCCAGAAGCAGCCAGGTGATCATCCAGACGAACCGGAAAAGCCGGAACCGGAGCGCGTAGGTCGGGCCTCCGAAGCGGGGCAGTGTCGCCCGAGCCGCGTCGAATGTCGGGTCGTCATATCTGGAGCGCATCGTCATTTCCCTCGATAAGATGTCGCGCTGTCCGCGCCACGCCTCCGCCGCGACGGCGTAATGCCACAGGCGCGGACGGTGAAGGCCTATGCGTCCTGCTCGGCGTCTCGTCGTCCCGTGAGAGCGGCGACCGGCTCCCGGCCACCCAGAACATCATGCCCCAAAGCCGCATTGCGCGTCTTTGCAGGAAAAGGTCCGAGCCGCATCCGCATCAGGGTGCCTGTCGAGACAAGAACGAAGAGCGTGTGCAAGCCGATCGGCACGAGAAGCCCTGCCGCCATAATATCTGCGGGGATTGCCAGCCGGATGCCCGCATAGCCCACGCCCCCGCAGGCCGCCGATATCAGCATCAGCGTGCGGGTCGCGGAGGAGGTGGTCAGGCCGTGATCCAGCAGGAGATGGTGCAGATGCCAGCGGTCGGCGGACATCGGGCTTCGCCTGGCAAGGAGCCGGCGGAGGATGAGGCTGAGCGTATCCATCACGGGAACGAAGACCACCCAGAGAAGCGCGGGAAAGGACACCTGCGGAGCGGTCGCGGTGATCTGGAGGATGGCATAGGCGATGACCAGTCCGAGCGCCGTGCTGCCAGCATCTCCCAGGAAGACGCTGGCACGAAGGCGCCAGGGGTTGCGCATGTTGAAGACGAGGAAAGCGCAGATGCAGACGAGAAGCGTTTCGAGCGGCGGAATGAGATCCGGCAAGCTGGCGAAGGCCGCGATGACGATCAGCCAAGCAAGACTGACCGCCGCCGTTCCTCCGGCAAGACCGTCGATCCCGTCCAGCATGTTCCAGGCGTTGATCATACCTGTCATGAACAGCACATAGATCAGGACGAGAAGAGGCGTCAGGACAAGCGCATCGGACACGGTCAGGAGACCGGCTGAAAGCGCACCGGTCCTGAGGCTTCCGATAAGCAGGATCGAGACGAGCAGCTGCGCAACCAGACGGCCGGTCGCGGGCAGGGACAGGCGGTCATCCAACACGCCGATGCCGACAATCACCGCCAGGCCGAGCCAGAAGGGCGGAGTCAAAAGGGCCGAGGCAGCCCCGAATTGTGCTGCGCAGGCAAATGTCGCGAAGATGGCGACGCCGCCGCACAAGGGAACGGTTCCGCAATGCCGTTTGCGGACGGCATCGGGGCGGTCGACGATCCCGAAGGCGATGCTGAGGCGGCGCGCTGTCGCGATGAAGGCGATGCCGAGCAGGAAGGTCGCACTGGTTGTCAGAAGCATCGACGACATGGCAGGTCCTCTCGATCGTGACGGGCAGGGCAAACGGGGGTCGACTCGGTTTCGACGCTGCGGCGATTGTAGGAAGCTCTCGGCAATTCCGGTAAGCCGCCAAAAGGCAGGATGCCTCCATCAAAAGACGTGCGGGAGGACGTTGGGACGCTTCAGCCGTTCGCGAACCACCCGGAGATAGTTCTTCAGGGGAAGCGGAATGACGGTGCGCAGCCCCGCCCGCAGACCGTTGGGGATCGACCATGCGTCGACGTCGAGTGTCGGCAGGTGTTGGGGGCCGTCGATCAGGGCCGATGTGATGATGGCGTTGTAGCGGGCGCCCATCGTCTCGATGCCGAACCGGCCAGGCACGGTCTCGCGTGCTGCATCGGACATTCTTGCGAGAAGGTCCCGATTGTCATCCAGCCTGGCGATGGCCTGGGCGGCGGCCGTGTAATTTCCGACCGGGAAAAGGATGCCGTTGCGTCCATCGTCCACGACGGTGTCCGTGACGCCCCGGATGTGCGAAACGACCGGCACGCAGCCTCCGGCCATCGCCTCGATCATCGTCATGCCGAGCCCCTCGAAGCGCGACGGCATGATGAGGACGTCGTGCTCCGCGATGAAGGTGCTGATCCGCGAAGGGTCGACGGCACCCGAGAAATGAACGCGCGAGGCATGGTTCGCCAACCGTCGCTTCAGCTTGGCCAGGTCCGGCCCATCGCCGACAACGGTCAGGCGGATTGTGTCCGGCAGGGCGTCGAGGATTTCGCGAAGCCACAAAACCCCCTTCGAGGCGTCCTCTATCCGACCGACGAACAGCGTCCGAAGCTCGGCCGGCGCACTCTTGCGGCGTTCTGCCGCTATGCGGAATGCGTCCGTGTCGATCGCGCTGGGGACCGCGAACGTCCTGTCGCGCGGGAAGCCGTGGTGTTCGACGAGGTCCTGGCGAATGCGCTCGGACACGCCGATGGTGACATGGCTATAGTCGCGGATCGCCTTGGCCGCCGCATAGGTTCCCGGCGTGATGTTGTGGACGATGGCGATGCGCAGGATATCGGGCGGCAGGTACCGGGAAATATTGGTCTGGAAGCGATCGCCGAGGATGTTGACGAAGATACCGGCATATCCCTGCTTTCGTATCTCTTCGACAACCAGCTTGGCCCTTTCCTTTTCGGTGGTCTGCGGCGGCAGATACATCATCATGCCGCTATCGGTGTGACGCTGAACGTCGTGTCGCACGTCGGGATTGTCCTCGCAAAGTCCGAACCAGCTGACATCGACACCATATGGCGCCAGGGCGGCCCGGAGCGCCGTGAAAACGGTATAGGTTCCGCCGATATGCGGAATAACGAAATAGGCAAGTTTCATCGGACACCTCATGCATCGTGCGACCAGACGCACCTGCCCTGATCCCAGCGTCCGACCGGAGGACAGCTCCGGCCGTTTCGCGTGGTCGGATAGTAGAGACGCTGCCGATGGCGTGGAGTGGAACGGAGGTCGCAAGGCTCCCCTTCTTCGACTGTGTCGCCGTAACCTGTTTCCCCTTTCGAGGTAGGCCGCGTGCCAAACGGCGGCGTGGGAAGATCCCTGGATGGGCGCTAACCGTTGCAACGTTGCCGATCGCGGTTTGCACACGCCGCCTTTAAGTCCCTGCCCATCCGGTGCCCCGTCTCTTCGAGACAGGGTTCCGCCAGCGGCTTCGCAGTCCGTCTGCGCTATGCGCCGACTTTTGGAGGTCCGATGAAAATCAGCCTGTTCGGACAGTTCGGTTCCGGCAACACCGGCAATGACGGCTCTCTGGAATCCATGATCCTCTTCCTGCGCAAGCTGCGTCCCGATGCCGAACTCCAATGCATCTGCTCCAATCCAAGGGTGGTACAGGCGCGATACGGCATTCCTGCAAAGAGCGTCGGTGGGCCAGCTCCGTCGAGCCTCTTCGCAAGGACTCTCAATAAGGTTCTGTTCAACCTGCCGCGGAGGGTCATTCTGCTTTTTTCGGCGCTCGGGCAGTTTAATGACATCGATCTCATGATCGTTCCCGGCACAGGAATTCTGGACGACTTCCAGGACAGGGTGCTCGGTTGGCCGCTTGTGCTCTTTTGCTGGTGCCTTGCGGCAAGGCTCCGCAACACCCGCATCGCGTTCGTCAGCATCGGGGCTGGGCCCGTCCACGGCCGGCTCAGCCGCTTGCTTCTGGTTTCCGCGGCAAGAATGGCGACCTATCGCTCGTATCGCGACGAAGCCTCCCTGCGTTTCATGACGTCGGTCGGGATCGATGTCGCAAACGATCATCGCTATCCGGACATCGCGTTCGGCCTGCCGTCTCCGCCGATCGTTCCGCGTCGGGCCGCTTGGCGAGAGGCCAGCGAGAGCACCGCCTGCTCCGACGCACCGCTGACCTTCGGCGTGGGGATCATGCAGTATCGCGGATGGCGGCACCACGATCCCAAGGCTGACGACATCTATGCGGACTACATCGCGAAGATGTCCGATTTTGTCGGAAGGCTGGCCGCCGATGGCCATCGTGTCTGCCTTTTCATGGGCGACGTGACCGATGAGCGCGCTCGCGACGACATCCTGAACGGCCTGGCCGACACGTTGTCTGCCGAGCAGCGAAGCCGGATCGAGGCCCATTCCGGCAAAACGCTTCAGGATGTCATGGCGCTCGTCGCCGACGTGGATATCACCGTGGTGTCACGGTACCACAATCTGGTGTGCTCGCTCAAACTGGGGCGACCCAGCATATCGCTTGGATATGCGCAGAAAAACGACGACCTCATGCAGAGGTTCGGGCAGCGAGCCTATTCGCGGCATATCGAACGCTTCGACACCGAGGAGCTTCTGGTGCTCGTGCGGCGGCTGATCGCCGACCGGCAGGGGGCGACCGAAGCCATTGCGCAGACCAACGCGGGTGTCCGGGCGCAACTCGCCGATCAGGAGAACCTCCTGTACCGGACGCTCTTGTCCATGCCAGCGCCGCTCGCCGCGCCCGATCTGCCGGAGCGGCCGACTGGCTCTGCCCCGCCCGGCGGAGAGACGTCGCTGCTTCACTGAACGTCCGGCCGGCGACCGGAATGACAATTTCCACCTTCTTGCCGATACCCACCGGAGCGACAGAGATGTGCCTGAACACGCAGCCTACGCAGCGCTCGCCTGACCGCCTGTCAGCGGTTCCTCTGTCATCGAGGAGGCTGTCATGACCGTGCGAAGAGCCTTCATCCTGTCCTCGATCGAGCAGTATCTTGCCATCGTGATCAATGTCGTGGTCGTCGCAACGATGGCCCGCCTGCTGACGACGGACGGCATCGGGCACATGGTCACCGGCATCGGTATCGGTGCCGTGGCGCTCTCGTTGCGCGAGTTCGCCACGCCGGAGTTCCTGATCCAAAGCCGGACGCTGAGGCTGACGGATATCCGGACGGCCTTTACGCTCCTTGCCGCGATCACACTGTGCGTCGCTGCCTGTGTCATGGCTGCGGCACCATGGATCGCACGCTTCTACGCCTTTCCGGAGCTTCCCTTCTTTCTGTTTCTCGTGCTGCTGTCGTCTGTCGCGGAGATCGTGTCGCTTCCCATCATCGCCATCCTGCGCCGGAACATGTCCTTCGGGCGTCTTGCCAATATCCGGACCGTCTCGCTCCTGGTGTCGGCTGTGGTGACGATATTGCTTGGATATCTGGGCACCGGATACATGAGCTATGCCTGGGGCATGCTGGCAGGGGCTGTCTCGCTTGCGGCTCTCGCCGTCACCGCGTCTCCCTATCCGCTTTCATCGATCTGTCGCCCGAGCCTTGCCGCCTGTCCGGAAGCGATCGCATTCGGTCGCTACAAGGGCGCCTCGCAGCTCGTGGACCGAATGTATGAAACCTTGCCGCAGCTTTTGCTCGGCAAGATCATTTCCTTGTCTTCCGTTGGTCTTTTCAACCGCGCCAACACGGTTTGCGGGATCCCGGACCGGATTATCATGTCGGCATTCTATGCGATGGCCTTTCCGGCTCTCAGCGCCAGCATGCGCGAGGGACGGGACATCCGGCAGGCCTACCTCCAGACGCTCGCCTACATTTCCTGCCTCTACTGGCCTGGCGTGCTGCTCATCGCCGTCACCGCAGAACCGATCGTTCACCTCGTGCTCGGATCGCAATGGTACGAGACGATCCATCTGGTTCGAATCCTTTCCCTCGCCTCCGTCTTCTGGTTTGCCGTCATCGTCACCAATCCGCTTCTCCTGGCTCTCGGAGAGAACAGAGATGCGTTCCGCAGCAGCCTGATGTGCAGAAGTGTCGCCACGGTGCTGCTTTGCGCCGCCAGCGTCCATGGCGTGACGGCCATGGCGCTCAGCCAGTTCGCATCGCTTCCGATCCAGATGGTCATCTCCCTCGCCTTTGCGCGGCGACATCTGCACTTCACCCTCCTCGACCTCTGGTCCGCGATCCGCCCCAGCATCATCGTCACAACCTGTGCGATGACGGGCCCGCTGGTGCTGCTGATGGTCAACGGCTGGGAGGACGAGATGGGGCCGGGCGCGCTCATTCTCACCTGTCTGCTTGCCGGGGCCGGGTGGCTACCGGGCCTGATCATCGCGCGACATCCCTTTCTGGTCGAGGTCCGGCTCCTGGCTGCCAAGCTCGTCTCTGCGCTGCCCTGGCTGCGACGCCGTTTCCCGGCTTTGGGAGCCTGAGGCCATGTCCAGCATCGATGTCGTCGTCCCGAACTACAATTACGGTCGATATCTGAGGGCTTGCGTGCGGAGCGTGCTGGATCAGCCGTCCGTCACGGTCCGCGTCCTGATCGTCGATAATGCTTCGACCGACGACAGCGCCGCGATCGCGACCGCGCTTGCCGCCGAAGACGAACGGGTTCACGTCGTCCTGCGGTCGCGGAACTTGGGGACGCATGCCTCCTTCAACCAGGGAATCGACTGGGCGGAGGCGGACTACTTCCTTCTGTTGTGCGCGGACGACGTGCTGTCGCCAGGCGCGCTGAGCCGCGCCCTGCATGTCTTGGACAGTGATCGGTCTCTCTCGTTCTGTCACGGCCGCGACGTGCCGCTCCGCGGCGACCTGCCCATGCCTTCGATGCCGCTTCAAGGGGATATGCCTGCCTACCGACGCGTCGGCAGCCGGGCGTTCATCGCGCGCTTCTGCAGGATGGGTGTCTTTCAGATCTCGAGCCCCACCGTCGTCGTGCGAACCTGCGTGCAGAAACGCGCCGGCCATTATCGCGAGACCCTGCCGCATACCGATGATTACGAGATGTGGCTGCGGCTGGCTTTGCACGGACCGGTGGCGGAACTTGACTGCGTTCAGGCCGGTCTGCGCTCGCACGACTGCAACCGCTCAAAGCTCCTGGTGAGCGACGAACTGCAGCACATCCTTCACACGATCCAAGCCGCCCAATCGTTCTTCGATCACGAGGGGGGTGCCATGAAGCGCGGCCGGAGCCTGCGCCGACAGGCCCTGCAGGGCCTCGCCCATCGCGCCTATTGGTGCGGGGTTATCCAGTTCCTGCGTGAGGGAACCAAGGCGTCGGATTATTTCCGGCTCGCCTTCCGGCTTTCGCCGATCGTCGCCATTCTTCCGCCGATCGCCTATCTCCTCAGCCGTCCCGACCGATTGCGGCGGTTTGTGTCGCTGCCCCCGTTTGGAAAGAAGCCGGGTCGGCGCCTGTTATAAGCCGGCGACGATCGTGTGCATGCGCGCGAATGAACCAGTAAGACGGACGCTATTCGACCGTTACCGACTTGGCGAGATTGCGGGGTTGATCGACATCCGTGCCCATGAGCACGGCCGTATGATAGGCCAGCATCTGGAGCGGCAGGGCAAAGATCATCGGGGCGATGATATCGTCCACCTGCGGCAGAACGATCGTTGCGAAGGTTGCAAGATGCGATCGGGCTGATCCGGCTTCGTCGGTGATGAAAATGATCTTGCCGCCACGCGCAGCGACTTCCTGCATGTTGGAGACCGTCTTTTCAAAGAAGCGGTCATAGGGCGCAATCACGATGACCGGCATGCTGTCGTCGACAAGCGCGATGGGCCCATGCTTCAGTTCGCCTGCGGCATACCCTTCGGCATGGATGTAGGCGATCTCCTTGAGTTTGAGGGCGCCCTCCAGAGCCAGAGGGTAGCTGGTGCCGCGGCCGATATAGAGAACATGCCGGAAACGGCAGAGATGTGACGCCAGCTCTTCGATCTGCGGCTTCATATCAGTCAGAACATGGGTCATGACCCTGGGCACTTCGATGAGATGCCCGACGAGCGCCTGTTCCTGCGGTGCGTCGATCATCCCGCGGCGAAGTCCCGCCGCGATCGCAAGGCAGGCAAAGACGGCCAGCTGACAGGTGAAGGCTTTGGTCGAGGCGACGCCAATCTCGGGACCGGCCACGATGGGGAACACGGCGTCGGCCTCTCGGGCGATGGTCGAGCCTTCGACATTGACGACCGCGCCGGTTGCCATTCCGCTTGTCCGGCAAGCGTGCAGCGCCGCAAGCGTATCTGCGGTTTCGCCCGACTGCGAGACGAAGAGAGCCGCATCACCGACGCGATTTCGCAGATCGCGGTAGCGCAGCTCGGACGCGACCTCGGTTATCGCGGGCAGGCCGGAATAACGTTCGAAGTAGGATTTGCCGATGCACCCGGCGAGGTAGGCCGTCCCGCAGGCCGATATCGTCACGCCAGCCATCGCAGAAAAATCCACCGCGTGTCCGACCTTGATGCGTCTTGTGGCAAAATCGACGTAGCTGGCCAGCACGCGGGAGATCGCCTCCGGCTGTTCCGTGATCTCTTTCTCCATGAAATGCCTGTGTTGGCCCTTGTCCGTCAGATATGCGCAGCTCTGGGCGATCTGCCGCGCTCGCTGAACCCGATGACCGCAGGCATCGAGGAGCGTCGCCTCATCCCGGGTGATGACGGCGCAATCGCCGTTTGCAAGATAGGTGACCTCGTTCGTGAAGGGGGCCAAAGCGACGGCATCCGAGCCGAAGAACATTTCGCCATGGCCGTGTCCGATCGCGAGCGGTGGCCCACAGCGCGCAGCCATCATCATGCCAGGATGCGACCGCAGCATGATGGCGAAGGCGTAAGCGCCGCGCAGACAGCGGAGCATCGCCAGCATGGCGGCAACGGGGTCGTGTCCGTCCGCCAAAGACCGCGCCAGCATATGCGCGAGGATCTCCGTATCCGTCTCGCTCTCGAAAAAGACGCCGTTCGCAGCAAGGTCTTGCCGGAGTTCGGAGAAGTTCTCAATAATGCCGTTGTGGACGATGCAGACATCCCCGACGACATGCGGATGCGCATTCGTTTCGTTTGCGATGCCGTGTGTGGCCCAGCGCGTATGCCCCAAGCCGATCGTGCCGTCGATCGGATCGGCGTCGAGCCGTTGCTGGAGGTTTGCCAGCTTTCCCGCCGCCCGGCGTCGCTCCATCCTGCCGCCTGCGATCGTAGCGATGCCGGCCGAGTCGTACCCTCGGTAATCCAGGCGCCGAAGAGCATCCACCAACCGGCCGGCAACCGGCTCGCCGCTAACTATACCGACCAGACCGCACATTCGCAGATCTCCTTGTCATCTTCACATACATCCATCTTCACGTACGCCCATCTTCACGTACGCCTATTTTCACGTACGCCGGACTGTACAAGCCGGGCGTCCAATTCCTATCGCGGCTTTGGGGGGTGAAACGACACCGTGTAAGTCTTTCGGACGACGATCAAAGCATTACCGGCCCTGCCAAAAGAGAAAAATGTGCGTTCACGAAATCGTGTGCCGTTCTCTGTTGACACAGAAGAGACGCTATCGATTCCGGAAGAAGAACGGCTGCCGGAAGAGCGAAAACGTCTGTATTATCAGACAACATAAAGGTGGAATTTGAATCCAAATTAACTATTGCTGAGACAGTCCGATGAACGTCTGGTCGATCAGCTGTCAGATAATGGAATAGGTATATTCCGATCCTTAAAATTGGGCGTAATCCGTTTTAGTATTGGGAACCAACCCTTCGGGGGAGGAAGTATGAAGTGGGGTAGGCCCAATTTCATTGTTTCGGGTAGTGGGCGTCTTGCATGGGTTTGCGCACCGCGGATGAATGGTTCCGCTCGATGGATCGTGCGCACCCATTCCATTCCAATCGGTTTGTAAGAGCGTCGACAGCCGTTCAAAAACCTATGGGGGAAGCCATGATGTCAGCTGGAATTTCGACGAACAGTCACGTCACACGGACAAATCCGTTTCATGTCATCAGTGAAATCGATGCGCTCGGGCTCGAGCACTATGCATCCAAACTCGCCATCATCGATGATCGCGCCCTGGATCGGGAGTGCCTCGCGCAGAGCCTGATTGCGCACGGGCTGCGGATGGATGTCGAGCTGTTTTCAACGATTTCCCTTTGGCGAAAGGCGGCGAACGCGGCGCATGCCGGCGTGCTGATCAATATCGGCCGCGGCAATCTCAGCGAAGCCGCGTTCGTCGCGGACGTTCGGCGGCTGGTCGCCGACTATCCTGGCCTGCCGGTGGTCATCCTTGCGGAAAGCAGGGATCTTCGGCAGGTCATGCAGGCATTCGAGCTCGGCGTCCGCGGCTATATCTCGTCGGCTATCGGCCTGACGGTCTGCGTCGGCGCGATATCGCTGGCTGTCGCCGGCGGCGTGTTCATCTCGGCAGAAAACCTCGAAGATCTGCGCCAGCTCCTCCTCGTTGCCGAAAGCAGGGAGCGACGACGGGCCGAGATCTTCACCGAGCGCGAGATGGATGTCATCGATGCTCTGACCAAGGGTAAGCCCAACAAGATCATCGCCTACGAGCTCAATTTGCGGGAAAGCACCGTCAAGGTCCATGTCCGCAACATCATGAAAAAGCTGCACGCCCGAAACCGGACGGAAATCATTTTCAAGATTTCCGCCATGTTCGACGCGTGACGCCGGCGCCAAAGGCGGAACGTCCAATTCGGGAAAATTCCGGTGCGAGACGTAAGCCTTTCGGCCGTGCGGCGCTGACAAACCGTCAGACTGTCATCCGCCGCGTTTGCTGAGATCCTGCCTATGGCATTGCCAGCCGGAGGAGGGGCCAATGAGAGAACTCATACAGAATTTCGACAACTCGAACCGTCTTCGTCAGCAAGCGCATCGCATCATACCCGGCGGCGCACATACCTATGCCAAGGGGGATGACCAGTATCCATTGCTGTCCCCAGGCTTCATCGTCAGTGGCTATGGCAGCCATGTGTGGGACGTGGATGCCAACGAGTACATCGAGTACGGCATGGGCAATCGGGCCGTGGGTCTCGGCCATGCTTACGCGCCTGTGCTCCAGGCCGTCACGAGCGAACTCGAGCGCGGCTGCAATTTTACACGTCCGTCGAGAATAGAGGTCGAATGCGCTTCGGCGTTTCTGGAAACGGTGCCGTCCGCCGAGATGGTGAAGTTTTGCAAGAACGGGTCCGATGCGACATCGGCAGCGATCCGCCTGGCCCGCGCTGCGACGGGCCGAGATCTCGTCGCGATATGCCGCGACCATCCCTTCTTTTCCACCGATGACTGGTTCATCGGCACGACGCCCATGAATGCCGGCATCCCTGACGCGGTCCGAAATCTGACGGTCGGCTTCCGGTACAACGATCTCGAGAGCGCGCGGAATCTGTTCAAACGCTATCCAGGCAGGATCGCAGCGCTCATTCTGGAGCCTTCGCGGGGGGAGGATCCGGAGGATCGTTATCTGCACAAGCTGCAAACGCTCTGTCACGAGAATGGCGCGCTTCTTATTCTCGACGAGATGATCACCGGCTTCCGTTGGCACAGCGGCGGGGCCCAGCATGTCTACGACATCGTTCCGGATCTCTCGTGTTTCGGCAAGGCGCTCGGGAATGGCTTTGCCATTTCCGCCTTGGCCGGCAAACGGGAGTTCATGGATCTCGGCGGGATCGAGCAGACGGGCGCGCCGCGCGTGTTCCTGCTGTCCACGACGCACGGCGCCGAAACCCATGCCATGGCTGCCGCCATCGCCACGATGGAGGTCTACAGGCACGAACCCGTCATCGAGCATCTTGTTCGACAAGGCACGAAGCTGAGGAATGCCCTGAACCAGGTCGCGACCGCGCATGGTCTGCAGAACCACTTCCATGTCTCGGGACATCCGGCCTGCTTGGTCTATGCGACGTTCGATGCCGCGGGCGAGCCGTCGCAGATGTTCCGCACCCTTTTCCTGCAGGAGATCATTCGGCGCGGCATCCTCGCGCCCTCGTTGGTGGTCAGCTACACGCATTCGGATGAGGACATCGAAAAGACCATCGACGCTATCAGCGAGGCGCTCGTGGTCTACAAGTGCGCGCTCGATCACAAGGTCGAGACATTTCTCATGGGGCGACCGTCGGAACATGTGTTCCGCAGTTTCAACGCGAGACTGCCGCCACACCATGACGCTCCGGGTACAGATGTTGCCGAGGCAAGTTTAGGCCTGGGGGCCGGGCTGGGAACCGGCCTGGGAATAGGTCTGGGAACCGGCTCGAGAACCGGGTGGGGAGCCGACATGCAAGCCGATGTGGAAGCGGGTGTCGCCGCAAGCATTGCAGGTGTTACCGGTCTGGCGGGGCGGATGGGCCAAAAGACGTAGATCCCGACGCACCTGCGACCATGGCATGCCGAGCGACGCCGTATGCGGCAATGTCCGGCCCCCGCGTCCCAGCGGTAGGCTTGCCTGTCCCGTAAATCGAGAGGAGACGGCAATGAAGGTCATGATTACCGGTCATCGCGGCTATATCGGCTCGGTCATGGTGCCCATCATCAGGGACGCCGGCCACGAGGTATACGGTTACGATTGCGAACTCTACCGTCGCTGCACCTATGCGCCGGGAGGCCCACTGCCGGAAGTCCCCGGTCTCTGCCAGGACGTGCGCGATATCACCGAAACCGATCTCAAGGGCTTCGACGCCGTCATTCACCTGGCCGCTCTCTCCAACGATCCTCTGAGCAACCTCAATCCCGAAAACACCTATGCGATCAACCACCACGCAAGCGTCCGCGTCGCGGCAGCGGCCAAGAAGGCGGGCGTGCGGCGCTTCCTCTTTGCATCATCCTGCAGCAATTACGGCGCGGCGGGATCGGGGCTTGTCGACGAAACAGCCACGCTCAACCCGGTAACCGACTATGGCCGTTCCAAGGTTCTCGCCGAGCACGACATTGGCCGCCTCGCCGACGGCAAATTCTGTCCCGTCTACCTGCGTCCGGCGACGGCGTTCGGCCTGTCGCCGATGCACCGCTTCGACATCGTCCTCAACAATCTCACTGCCTGGGCGGTGGCGGAAGGGGCGATCCGCCTGAAATCCGACGGTACGCCCTGGAGGCCGATCGTCCATATCGCGGACATCTCCCGTGCTTTTCTCGCGGCCTTGGAAGCCCCCGTCGATGTGGTCCACAATCAGGCCTTCAATGTCGGCCAGGAAACGCACAACTACCAGATCCGCGATATCGCTCAGATCGTCGCAGAGACGGTGCTCGACTGCCAGCTGACGTATGCAGCGGATGCCAGCCCGGACACGCGGTCTTATCGGGTGGATTTTTCCAAGATCGCCAGAGCTCTGCCGGCCTTTCGACCGGTCCACAGCGCCCGGGACGGTGCCAAGGAACTCTACCGCGCCTACACCAGCGCCAGCCTCACGATGGCCGAGTTCGAAGGACCCCGATACCAGCGGATCGGCCAACTCCAAGACCTTATTGCGAATGGCGACATTGATCCGTCGCTGCGGCGGGTACCCCGGGCGGAAGGGGCCCGGCAGCTGCAGGCGGCGGTGTGATCCATGGATCTGACGACCGGCGCGTTTTGTCCGCCTGACGCCGAGGACGACCCGGACGGCGCGGCCATCTACGCGCTCGCCGCACGGCTCTATCCGATATGCCGCAGCATCACGGGGCAGGGCGTTCTCGATACGCTCGACATTCTCCGAGAGCATATCGACCTCAACGTGCACCGCGTCGCCACGGGGACGCCGGTGTTCGGCTGGACCGTTCCTCCCGAATGGATCGTGCGCGGCGCAAGCCTCAAGGGGCCATGCGGCCGGACGATTGTCGATTTCGCCGATCACACGCTTCACCTCGTCAACTACAGCACGCCCGTACGGGCGCGATTGTCCCTCGACGAGCTGAAGCCACACCTCCATACGCTGCCGGAACAGCCGGACGTCATCCCCTACAAGACAGCCTATTACACGGACGCCTGGGGCTTTTGCATGCGGCACGACCGGTTCCTGGCGCTGGAAGAGGGCACCTACGAGGTCTGCATCGACACCGAAAAGGTGTCGGGACATCTCACCTTCGCCGATTATCTGCATCGAGGGCAGGTCGAGGACGAAGTGATCCTCTATGCCCACATCTGTCATCCGAGCCTGGCGAACGACAATTGTTCGGGGGTGGCCCTCCTGACCTGTCTTGCCGAACGCATGCGGGAGAGGTCGACCTACTACAGCTATCGGTTCATTTTTGCGCCGGGGACGATCGGCTCGCTCGCCTGGCTGCAGCGGAACGAGCAGAGGTTGAACAGGGTCAAGCATGGTCTCGTGCTGTCGTGCGTCGGGGACGGCGGCGGGCCGACCTACAAGCGCAGCCGGCAGGGCCGCGCGACGATCGATCGGGCGGCCGCCTGCGTTCGATGCGGTGCGGAGGAGGTTTCTCCGGCTCTCTCTGATTTCATCCCCTATGGCTACGATGAGCGTCAGTTCTGCTCGCCCGGCTTCAACCTGCCGGTCGGCCTGCTGCAAAGAAGCGCCTTCGGGACGTTCCCGCAATATCACACCTCCGCCGACAACCTCGACTTCATCCGACCAAGGCATCTCGGCGCCTCGTTCCGGATGGTTCAGGACATGCTGCAGATCCTGGAGGCCAACTGGACACCGCTCAACCTCGCGCCGAAAGGCGAGCCGCAGCTCGGGCGGTATGGCCTGTTTTCCCCGATGGGAGGCCACAAGGCCAACAGCGAGCGCGTCATGGCCTATCTCTGGGTGCTCAATCTGGCGGATGGCGACCACACTTTGCTCGATATATCCGAACGATCCGGCATGCCTTTCTCCGAGATCGCGGCTGCCGCAGACACGCTCCGGACCGTCGGGCTTGTGAGCAATCTAGGATTCGTCCGGCTGTAACAGCCCGGCCTTCTCGAGGAGCGGCCAGGCAAGGTCCCGTGACGAGAGCACCGCAGGGGGCGCCGGCCAGTCGATGCCGATGGCGGGATCGTCGTAGCGTAGGCCGCGGGCGCTGCCGGCGACGTAAGGCGTGGAGATCATGTACGTGACCGCGACATCGTCGGTCAGGGACAGGAATCCGTGCGCAAAACCCTCCGGGATGAGAAACTGTGCTCCGTTTTCCTGCGAAAGAACTGTCGAGACCCAGGCGAGATAGGTCGGGGAGAGCGGACGCAGATCGACCGCAACGTCCCAGATAGCGCCGCGTACGCAGGAAACGATCTTGGTTTCCTGATGGGGATGAGCCTGGAAGTGAAGGCCGCGCAACGTGTGCTTCCGCGTCGACAGCGAGACGCTGTGCTGGACGAAACGGTGCGGCAAGCCGCGGCGTGCGAAGTCGTCGACGCAGAACGTGCGGGCAAAGGATCCGCGATGGTCCTCGATCCGTTCCGGCTCGACGATCCAGAGATCGCGAATAGGCGTCTCGGTGAAGTGCATCTGCAGGTCTCGCTTCCGGCCCCGCGGGCCGTTTTGGTGTCTCACGTCGGGCAAGAATTCCCGGATCGGCAGCACTTTGCAAAGACCGACATTGGTTGATCGTCTCCACCGAAAACATGAGGCGGGCCGGGTGCCGGCCCTCCCGTTGCCGAAGGAGGTAGAACCATAGGTAGACGTGGCGCAGAGAACCGCTCGGGGTACGACTATTGGATGACCGCCTAAGCCTACGAGGCCCATCGTGCCCGATCTGTCTTCGTCATATTCTCGTTTTTACACTGCAGACGGGCGTTCCTGCAGGAATAAAACCGGGGGAATTTTGATGGATGCGCGATCGGATTCTGGACAATTCGGTGCAAGGACGGTGCTGGAACGCCGATGCCGGCTCTGCACCGCGCCTCTTCACCATACATTCGTCGATCTGGGGATGTCCCCGCCGTGCGAGAGCTTCCTGGCAGCCGACACGCTCGACAATATGGAAAGCTACTATCCGCTGCATGCCTTTGTCTGCGAGGACTGCTTTCTCGTGCAACTGCCGGAGCATGTGTCGCCGCAGACCATTTTTGAGGAATATGCCTATTTCTCGTCCTACTCGGACAGCTGGGTCGCACACGCCAAGCGCTATTGCGATACCGTCGTTCCGCGCTTTTCGCTCGGACCCGCAAGCCTTGTCGTCGAGCTGGCCAGCAATGACGGCTATCTGCTGCAGCATCTCCTGGCGGACGGCATTCCGATCCTCGGGGTCGAGCCTGCGCTCAATGTCGCGCAGACCGCCATCGACAAGGGCATTCCGACGATCACCCAGTTCTTCGGGTCGCCTTTGGCACGGGAGATGGTTTCGAACGGGGACCAGGCCGATCTGATCATCGGAAACAACGTCCTTGCGCAGGTGCCCGATCTCAACGACTTCGTGGCCGGTATGGCGCTGCTGCTCAAGCCATACGGCGTCATCACCTTGGAATTTCCGCACATCGCCAAGCTGATCGCGGAGGGCCAGTACGATACCATCTACCACGAGCACTTTTCCTACTTCTCGCTGCTGACGATCGAGATCCTGGCGGCGCGGCACGGACTGAAGGTCTTCGACGTCGATCAGCTGCCGACCCATGGGGGATCGCTGCGGGTCTATCTTGCCCATGTCGGCAATCCCGTCGCCTGCGAGCCGAGCGTCGATCAGTTGCGCGATCAGGAACGCGCCGCCGGTCTCGGCGTTCTCGAGACCTACACGGCCTTCTGCCTGGCGGCCCGCAAGAGCAAGAAGGATCTGCTCTCCTTGCTCATCGCGCTCAAGAACGCGGGCAAATCGATCTGCGCCTATGGCGCGCCCGGCAAGGGCAACACGCTGCTGAACTACTGCGCGATCGGCACCGATTTCATCGACTTCGCCGTCGACCGCAACCCCTACAAGCACGGTCGCTTTACGCCCGGCATGCATATCCCGATCAGGCCGGTCGAGGCGCTCGCCCAGGCGCGGCCCGACTACGTCCTCATCCTGCCCTGGAACCTCAAGGCGGAGATCGTCGCGCAGATGAAATCGATCGGCGACTGGGGCGGCAAATTCATCGTCCCGATCCCGCAGGTTGCGGAAATCGATCCGAAGGAGCTCGTGTCATGAAAGTCGTTCTCTTCTGCGGCGGCCGCGGTACCCGGATACGGGAATATTCCGAGAGCGTGCCGAAGCCCCTGATCCCCCTCGGATCCCAGCCGATCCTGCGTCACGTCATGCAGTATTACGCCGGCTACGGTCATGAGGACTTCATTCTGTGCCTCGGCTACAAGGCCAATGTCATCAAGGACTTCTTCCTCAACAGCAAGCCCGAGACCTATGCCGATTGCGTCGTCTCCGGTTCCGGCCGGGTGGAAATGATGGCGGCGCCGACACCGGATTGGCGGGTGGCGCTGATCGATACCGGCATCTGGCGCAATATCGGCGAGCGGCTCTGGGCCGTGCGCGATCAGGTCCGGGGCGAGGAGATTTTCCTGGCCAACTACAGCGACGGCCTGACCGACGTCGATCTCGAAGACATGATCGAGCGGTTCCGGGCCAGCGACAAGCTGGCTTGCTTCCTCGCCGTGCGGCCGCCGCTGACCTACCATCTGGCCGATATCGACGCCTCCGGCCGCGTGCTGGAATTCCGGTCGTCCGAGACATCCGACATGTGGATCAATGCCGGCTTCTTCATCATGCGCAACGCGATCTTCGACTATATGCGCGAGGGCGAGGAACTTGTCCTCGAACCCTTCGCAAGGCTGATCGCCGACGACAAGCTGATGGCCTACAAACATGAGGGCTTCTGGCGGTCGATGGATACGCTGCGTGACTGGCAGACGCTGGAAGCGATGGTGGAGCGCGGCGACATGCCCTGGCTGTCTCGTGTCGCCCCGACCGGCTCGAGCGTCACCACATCGGTCGCTCAACCATGAAGCCGCTCTTCATGGCTTCACCGGGCGAGCGCCTGTCGATCCTTTGCCTCGGCGCTCATTCCGACGACATCGAAATCGGCGCGGGTGGAACGATCCTGGACCTGATCTCGAAGGGCGTCCTCCTCGACGTAACATGGTGTGTTCTGAGCGCCGGGAACCAGCGCGTTGCGGAAGCCCAGGAGTCCGCCACGGCGTTTCTGAAAGGCGCGGCGTCCGCAAGCGTGCGGGTAGCCGGCTTCGACGACAGTTTCTTCCCCAGCCAGAGCCGGGCGATCAAGGCCTGGCTGACTGATCTGCGCGATGAATGCAGCCCGGATCTCATTTTCACCCATGCCCGCGGAGATGCGCATCAGGATCATCGGGAAATCAGCCGGCTGACGGGAAACGTTTTCCGAGACCACCTCATCCTGGAATACGAGATACCCAAATGGGACGGGGATTTTTCGAGGCCGAATATCTACGTCCCCCTCAGCGACTATGCCCTCGACAGGAAGGTCGCCCTCCTGCTCGATCATTTCGGGACGCAGCGGTCGAAGGACTGGTTCGACGCCGAGACGTTCCGCGGACTTGCGCGCCTGCGGGGTGTCGAATGCCGAGCCCCGGCACGTTTTGCCGAGGCTTTCACGGTTAGAAAGATGACGCTTACCTAATAACTTGCCCGATCTGGCAGACCATCGCCGAAATCCATTCAGTCTGATCGCTTTTAGGAGTGCATTCAAATGAGTGTCGATATCGCCCGTTCTCACTTTATACCCCCCTTGGGTCGGCATCAGGACGATGCGCCCCTTGTCGCCCGAAGCGGCAATGGCGGACCCTACGCCCCTCTCGACGACGATGAAGGCTATGTCGCGCTGATCGACAAGCGCATGCTGGAACGAGAATGCCTCGCGCATAGTCTGGAATTTCACCGGATCGACCGGAAGATCCTGACATTCTCCGACCTTGCCGAATGGAGAACGGCAAGCCGCACGATCGGCGCTCCGTCCGCCGTTCTGTTCAACGCCGGCAATTCGGCCGTCGCCCCGCAGCAGCTTGTCGCCGAGATTGCCGAACTGGTCGATGCGATGGCACCTGCCGCCGTGGTCATCCTGTCCGACAATCACGATATCAACGTCATTTTGAACTTCATCGGAGTTGGCGTGCGGGGATGCATCCCGAGCAGCGTGTCCATCGACGTCTGTATCCAGGCCATAAGCCTCGCCATTGCAGGCGGTCGGTTTATCCCCGCCAGCAGTCTCCTCAGCGTTCGCGACCTGCTCGGCATCTCCACGCAGCAATCGGCGCCACCTCTCTCGTTCACGGACCGTCAGTCGGCCGTCGCCGAAGCCTTGCGGTGCGGGAAGGCGAACAAGGCCATCGCCAGCGAACTCAACCTATGCGAGAGCACGATCAAGGTTCACATCCGGAACATCATGAAGAAACTGGGTGCGACCAACCGAACGGAAGTTGCCTGCAAGATCGGCTCCATCGCGATCCAGAGATAGGGCAGACGTCACCATCAAAGCTCAAGGCGGGAAAACGCATGATCAGGAACACAGAACCGTCTTCCCAAGCGCGCGGAGGTCTGCCGCGTCTTGCCGGCCTCGTCTGGCAGCATCGCTTCCTCTTCACGGCTTGCCTTCTCCTCAGCGGGCTCGTTGCTGCTATCGGTTATGTCCGCGCACCCAAGCGCTATCATTCGGAAACGGTGGTCGCGCTCGATGTTCGCAAACTCCAGGCCCTTCCCAGTGAATCCGTCATGGCTCCCCTTCCTCAGGAAAGCCCGGTTCTTCGCACGGAGATCGACATCATCGGATCCCGGTCGATGGCCGAGCGTGTCTATGCCAATCTCGGGCTGGGCCAGCCCGCCGCCGACATCAACGGCAAGAACAGCCGGTTTGCGACGGCGGTCAACGCGGATGGCCGCGCGAAGTCCGTCGACGAGCTTCTGGACAATGTCCGCGTCATGAACGATGGCCGGTCCTACACGATCTATATCTCCTACACGGCGCGAGACCCCGTTTTCGCCGCGACCGTCGCGAACGCGTTCGCCACGGCCTATATCGACTACCAGATCGACCTCCAGACGACGGCGACGCGGCGGGTCAGCGAATGGCTCGGCGAACGACTGGTCAGCTTGCAGAAGAAGCTCGAAGTGTCCGAGCAAAGCGCGGCCGCTTTCCGGCAGAAGGAGGGGCTCGTCGGCGTGGGGGGCACCAACCTCCAGGCACAGCAGCTATCCGGCTTGAACACCGAGCTGACGACGCTCCAGGCTCGGCTTGCCGAAGTCAGAGCCCGACTGGCAACGGCCACCGACGTGCTGCAGAAGGGGGAGGGGGTGGGCCTGACCGAGGTCCTGTCGTCGCCCGCGATCCAGCTGTTGCGGGCGGAGCAGGCGCGGGTGGTCCGGGGTATTGCCGACATCGACCAGAGCGGCGCTCGGATGAACCCGCAACGCCCTCAGCTCGAGTCCCAGCTTGCCTCGCTCAAGAGCCAGATCCACCAGGAGGTTCTGGAGATCGTGTCGAGCCTGCGCAACGAGATCGAAGTCAATCAGAGGCAGCAGAGCGAGGTCTATCGCAATCTTCAGGATGTTCAGCATGTCATGTCGGTCGCCAGCATGGCAACGGTCCAGGCCGCCCAGCTCGAACGCGAGGCCAATGCCAACCGCTCGATCTATGAAACCTATCTTGCCCGCTACAAGCAGATGATCGAGCAGGATGGCATTGCCACCGCCGAGGCGCGGATCATCACCCGGGCCATGCCGCGCGCCAAGCCGACCAGCCCGGACAAGGTGCTGTGGGCCCTGGGCGCACTGCTTGCCGGCACGGCATGCGGTCTGGGGGCTGTCTGGCTGAGAGGTCTCAACTGCCGATCCATCGGGTCTGTCGCAACGCTCCAGCAGAAAACGGGCCTCTCCGTTTTCGGCCGCGTCCCGCGGATGCGGCCGGGCGAGATCCAGGTGGGCCCCGCGATGTTCAGCGGAAAGGCCAACGATTTCCACTGTGCGGTTGCCGAGATCCGGACGTCCATTCAGCTTGCGCAAACAACGCAGCAGGGCAAGAGTCAGGTCTTCGCGCTCACATCGTCGGCCCAAGGCGAAGGCAAGACCTTCATCGTCACCCACCTTGCGCGCTCATTGGCTTCGAGCGGGCTGAAGGTGCTCGTGATCGACGCCAATCTGCGGGATCCTTCGATCGGTGAAGCCTTCGGCGTCTTCAGCGCCTACCATCTGGCGCGCGCGGTCAAGGGAAACCTCGCATTCGACGACGTCCTCCACCGCGACCCCTTGTCTCCGGTCGATGTCATCGTGGCGGAACGGCAGGCCACGCCGCCCGACTTCATTCTCGGTGCCGTGAACTTCAAGCTTCTCATCGCAGAGATGCGGACGCGATACGACCTCGTGCTGCTTGACTGCCCGTCCTGCACCTTCGAGCTCGACCTCGCGAGGATCGCCTGCATGGTGGATGCGGTCGCGTTCGTGGTCGATCCGGAACGGGCCGACAGCCTGGTTCTCCAGGCGGCCGCCGATCGTCTGCGTGCCAAGGGAGACCAGGTGCTGGGGATGGTGCTGAACGGTGTCCGCCGGCGCAAAGCTCAATCAGGCAACCGCGCGGGCCCCGTGATCCTCGATCCGGCCGGCAGCCGGCAGATGAAGCCCGGACCCCGGTCCGCTCTCTTGGCAGGAGAATAGCGATGCAGGTCGATTTGCAGTCCCGCTTGCCAGTGCCGAAGGCACGTCTGAAACCGATGCTTCTGCACGCAGCTGTCGTGTTCTGGACGGTGGTCCTTACCGGTGCTGCCCCGGCGCAGGCTGCGGGCGTCCATCGCGTGATGGCCGGTGATGTCCTGATGATCTGGGTCTATGGCGATACCGGTCTCACCGGCGCTTTTCCTGTCGGCGAGGATGGCACGATCGGCTATCCCATCCTCGGAAACATCCCGGTTGCCGACAAGACCACAGTCGAGATCGGGGATGCTCTTGGAAAAGCCCTTGCCGAGCATGTACCAAATCTGTCCGTAGCGGTGACCGTGAAGGAGTACGCGCCCGTCTTTATCGTCGGAGAGATCCAGAAGCCCGGAAAATACGAGTTCCGCCCGGGAATGATCGCTCTGGAACTCTTCGCGCTCGGCGGCGGACTTCGGGACGTCGCCACGCGGACGGATGTATCGGGCGTGCAACTCATCGCGGCGCAGCAGGACTACGAGGACATGGCGCTCCAGCTGCTCGGGATGGAGGTCAAGCAGTCCCGGCTGGAAGCGGAACTGAACGATACGCCTTTCGATGAGAAGGCGATCAGCCTGTCCGGCCGCGATCCGCTTGTCGTGCAGCAGATGGCGCATGCGGAGGCCGGTATCTTCAACCTGCGTCTCGCCGCGCTGAAAAACGAACGCGACAATCTGGAGATCCAGAGCCGGAATTATGCGGAAGAGATCGAGACGCTGACGAAGACGGGCGCCTTGCGCAATCAACAGTTCGAATTGCTCCGCCAGGATGTGGATGCTGCGCAGGAACTCGTGACCAAGGGCGCATCCACGCAGTCGGCCCTGCGCGAGAGAAAGCGTGACCTTCTGGCGATGAACCAGCAGCTTCTGGAATTCGGATCCTATCTGGCGCGGGCCCAGCAGAACAAGAACGAGGTGGAGAGGCGGATCGCGGAGCTTTCAAGCATCCGCCACAACACCGCGGCCACGGAGCTCCGGGACATCCGGCTCGAGATACTGCGCCTGCGGCAGAAAATGACCTTCAGCGGCCAGACCATGGCCGAAATCGGCCTGACGGCCAAGCGCGTCAATGCGATCGAGGACACTGTCGAAACCGCGTTCACCCTCGTGCGGCTGGTCAACGGAGCCTACCAGGAGACCGCGATTGACGAACATACGGCCCTTCAGTCCGGCGATGTCATTCGCGTTCGCCTCGTTGCACATCGGCCCGGAGCGCGTTCCGCCGCATCGCCGACGCAACAAGCGCTGCGCTGATCCGTTCCGGACGCACAACGGAATGGCGTCGACAGACGTTCGGCGCCGACATGCGAGGCATCTCTGCCATTGCGGAGGCGTTGCGATCGTTATCTCGTCCGGGTGCCGACGACTGGTCCCTCGTTGTCCATGTCGAAACCGGTCCAGGTCGACCCGATATCCACCCAGCTATTGTCGGCATGCATCGTCACGAAGCCGCGGCTGCCGTCCCCGTCGACGCCCGTGCCGTCGAACCGGTTGTGATGGAGCACTGTCCCGATGCGCTGCGGATGGGGTCCCGGGGCCGCCTTGAAGGACCCGTCAGGCGTCCACATCAACTTGTAGCCGTCAACGAAGCCGTAGCGGACACCGGCAAAGCTGTTTCTATCGAAAACCGTCCCGTTGAAATCCGAACCATCCGCATCCCATGTTTCGTACTCGACGCCGATATGCGCGATGTTTTCAAACCTGTTCTTCCGATAGACATTGCCAAGCCCGCCCCAGATGCCCGGCACACCCGTTTCGGCAAATGTTGTCCCGACATAGAGGCCGCTGTTGCTGTTGGTGACCCAGTTATTGGAGTATTGCAGGAAATAGGGGCTGAGGCCGGCGTTGGAGCCGAGCGCGACGGTCATCATGCCGTGCCGCATCCGGGAGATGCGATTGCTGTCGACCACGACGTCGTAGACATTGCCGTAAAGCAGCACGCCGGTCGTGTCGGAATCGTGCAGGCTGTAGCTCGACCGACCCTCGAAGCGGTTGTCGTAAATGGCAGCGCGATCCGCGACCGCCGCGAGGGCAAACCGGCTCGTCCTGTCCGGAACGACGACCCACGGCGCCTCCAGAACGACCGTCGCGCCCGAATGCGACAGGATGTGGCGATGTTGCCCGGCCCCACGCCCGCCGACGATGACCAGATCCCGGCCGCCGGGCACCTCCTGCGGCATGGCATCCAGCGACTGGAAGGTAACCTCTCCGGCGGATGCGGCGACGACGTCCGTCTGCAACAACTGGCTGCCATAGATCTCGAAACAGATCTGTTCGCCCTTGTTGCAATCGACTTTGGCGCAATCGCGGGGTCCGGCATTGTGCGAGACATTGCCGCCCCAATAGAGATTCCGCATGCTGCCTCGGTGGGTCTGGGCGACGAAGAAGCGGCCGATGCCGTTTCCGTCCTCCTGCGCCTCGTCGGCGTTGGTCAGCGTGTTGTCGGTCATCGAAAAGTCCCGTCCACCCCAGAGAGCTGCCACGGATTCGCCGTCGCCCGTCATCCTGAAACGGTTCCCGGACAGGAAGACCTGCCGGCTGTTTCCGTAAAAGGAACCGTCTTCGATGAGTTCGGAGGATAGGATCGCGAGGCCCTCCACGTCTTGAGCCTCGATAGCCGCAGTGCCCCACGCGTCGAGCTTCACGTGGTCGAGCCGGATGTTGCGGGCCGACCCTAGGAACAGGAGCGGGTTCTTGCCGGTGTTGCGCGCTGCGTTCAGCGTGAGATGCTGGAACTGAACGTTGCGACCGGTGGCGGCGACCATGCTGGCTGCCAGCGGCGTCTGAAGCCGGATCTCGGTCTTGTCGCTACCTGCGCCGCGCCATGTCACATTGTCGGGCGCGACCAGCGTCTGCGAGACAAGGTACGTTCGGGCCGGGAAAACAAGCGTCGAAGGCGCCACCGACCGGGCCGCTTCGAGGGCGAGCGCGATCGCCTCCGTATCATCCGCCGTGCCGTCCGCGACCGCGCCGTAATTTTGGACGTTGACGACCGTGTCGGCCTGACGTGCCCAGCGGGATCGCAGAACGACGTCGAGCGATAGAGGGCCGCTCCAGCCGTACTTGCCCCCATGGCCGTTGTGCATCCAGACCTCGTACCGTCCCGCAGCGAGCTCGGGGATATCGATGTCCACCTTGAACGGATTGACTGCGACCGGCGTGACATACCAGCCGGCCCTGCCAGTGGGCTTCAGGTAGACAAGGCTCGACAGGGTTCCGGTCGAGGTGGCCAGATTCCGACCGTAGATCGAAATGCGCTCGCCGGGCGCGCCATTGTCGGGCCCCACCCACCAAGCCTCCGTCCGATTGATCGCGACCGGCGCGCCGCGATCCTTGCCGCGCTTCGGCCAGAGCATGAACATGGTTCCAGCCGGAATGCCCTCCGGCAACGCCAAAGTCGCGGCCGTGGTATCTGCCGAAAGAGGCCCGATCTCAGTGATCGCGCCCCGCGTTGCCGTCGGCACCTGCGAAAATACGTCGAATGTCGTCGCGCCGTCGAGATCCACCCCGGTCATGGAAACGACTTCGCCATGATCCGCGGTGCGCGATATCTCGGCGATGGCGGGAGCCGTGCTGCCGGCCGGGGAAAGAGGAGGGTCGAAGCGGTCGACGCCGGGGGGGAGGGCCGGTTCTGGAACAGGCACCGGAAAGGCGAATGGCGACCACCCCGGCTCCGATACCGCAAGATCTCCGCTGTCGTCCTGTCGCGGAAACGGCCCGCCCCCGTCGCCCGACAGAGGTGAGGCAAGCAGGAAGAGGGCGATGAACAGACCTTGTCCGAGCCGAAATTTCATCGTGCGTTCTTTCGGCCTCTTACGGCGGGTCCGGTTGGAGGCGGCTGTGCATGATATCCGTCATCGAAACGGGTTACTCGGCGGCGATCTGAGCTTCGCCCTGCCAGCGGCGATAAAGGTCCTCGATACCGCTTTTCAGGCCGACGCTCGGCGTCCAGCCCATGGCTGCGAGGCGGGAGCTGTCGAGAAGCTTTCGCGGTGCCCCGTCCGGCTTGTCGCGATCAAAGACGATACGGCCGTCATACCCGACAATTCCCGCGATGAGACGGGCCAGATCGGCGATGGAAAGCTCCAGTCCGGATCCGATATTGATGAGCGAGGCCTGCACTTCCCGCTTCAGGAGGAAGACACAGGCATCCGCAAGATCATCGGCATGCAGGAATTCGCGCAACGGCATGCCGCTGCCCCACAGCGTCACGCTTGGCGCCTGGCGTATCTTGGCCTCATGCAGCCTGCGGATCATTCCGGGGATGACATGGGACGATTGCAGGTCGAAATTATCGTCCTGTCCGTAGAGGTTTGTCGGCATCACAGAAATGGAGGGGATGCCGTACTGCCGGGCATAGGCCTCGGCCAGTTTGAGCGAGGCGATCTTGGCGATCGCGTAGGCTTCGTTCGTCGGCTCCAGGGGTCCCGTCAGGAGGTCTTCCTCGCGCATCGGCTGGGCGGCATGCTTGGGATAGATGCAGCTCGATCCCATCCAGAGCAGCCGCTCGACGCCGACGGCGGCCGCCGCCTTCATCACGTTCATGGCAATCATCGTGTTGTCGTAGAGAAATTCGGCGGGGTACGTTGCGTTGGCAACGATTCCTCCGACCTTTGCGGCGGCCATCAGGATGACCTGGGGGCGCGCGTGGTCGATCCACTGTTCGGTCTCCGCCTGGCGCGTCAGGTCGACCTCGCGGCGGCGAACGGTCAGCACCTTGCAGTTCTCCTGCGCCAGCCGGCGAACCAGCGCCGAACCGACCATGCCGGTATGGCCGGCAACCCAGACGCGCTTCTCTTCGAGGCGGAACGTTGCTTCGGTCGTTTCAGGCAAAGACATCGTTGCGCCCCTCCTGACGGCTGATGAGGCGCAGGTCGGACTGCACCATGTCCGCAACCAGATCCTCGAACGAGGTCGTGTGATGCCAGTCGAGTTGACGACGCGCCTTGCTGGGATCGCCCATCAGGAAATCGACCTCGGTCGGACGGAAGTAGGTGGGATCGATCTCGATCAGAATCTTTCCGCTTTTCGCGTCGATCCCGACTTCGTCCACACCCTTGCCTTCCCATTCGATTTTTCGGTCGACGGCGCCGAACGCGCGCTCCGCAAAGTCGCGAACCGTATGCGCCACTCCCGTTGCCAGCACATAATCCTCAGGCTCGTCCTGCTGGACGATGCGCCACATTCCATCGACGTAATCGCGCGCGTGTCCCCAGTCCCGCTTCACGTCGAGATTGCCGAGATACAGTTTTTCGGCAAGGCCGTGCTCGATCGACGCAACGCCCCGGGTGATCTTTCGGGTGACGAAAGTTTCGCCCCGCAAGGGACTTTCATGGTTGAAGAGAATGCCGTTGGAGGCGTGGAAACCGTAGGCTTCGCGATAATTGACCGTCATCCAGTAGGCATAGAGCTTGGCGGCCGCGTAGGGGCTGCGGGGATAGAACGCGGTCTTTTCGTGCTGCGCCGTCTCGCCCATGCCGCCGAACAGTTCCGACGTCGAAGCCTGGTAGAACCGGCAGCTTTTCCCCAGCCCGAGGATGCGCATGGCCTCGAGCACACGTAGCGTCCCGAGCGCGTCGGAATTGGCCGTATACTCGGGTGTCTCGAAACTGACCTGCACATGGCTTTGCGCCCCGAGATTGTATATTTCGTCCGGACGAACGTCCTGGATGACCCGGCAGAGATTGGTCGCGTCGGTCAGATCGCCGAAATGAAGATGGAAGCGCGTGTCCGGTCGGTGGGGATCGCCGTAGAGATGATCGATCCGAGCCGTGTTGAACGACGAGGACCGCCGCTTCAGTCCGTGGACGATGTAGCCTTTGGACAACAGCAACTCGCTGAGATACGCGCCGTCTTGTCCCGTCACGCCGATGATCAAGGCTGTCTTGTCCGCCATGTGTCCGCTCTCGCCGCTGGATGATCGGCTCAGCTCCTGAGCCCCACGTCGATTATAGGGGGGCCGCGTCGCGCGGCAGCTTGCCCAAAGTGTTATGGCCGGTCGCCGACGCTCCATCATTAGGCGTAGGCGGCCGCTTACCGTCACCGGACATTGCTCGGCCCGCCTCGGGGCGCCTGCCGGTTAAGGCTCGCCCCGGCTCTGCGGTTTTCGACGAAAGCATAGGTCATTCGCCGAAAGGATTTGGCGACGGCGCATTCGATCCGTGAGAACAGAGAGAGGTGAGAGCGGGAGGACGCGATGCTCGACATCATCATCATCGGCGGCGGGATTGTCGGGATCGCGACGGCGTGGCGCCTGCAGGCGGCTTATCCGGGCATCGGGATTGCGGTCGTCGATAAGGAAGACAGGCTTTCC
The DNA here is from genome assembly GCF_001424325.1 of Rhizobium sp. Leaf341. NCBI lineage: Bacteria > Pseudomonadati > Pseudomonadota > Alphaproteobacteria > Hyphomicrobiales > Rhizobiaceae > Rhizobium > Rhizobium sp. Leaf341. Next base: position 532,545 of record NZ_LMPE01000005.1, on the reverse strand, counting down.
GCGCATCAGACCGGGCGCAACAGCGGTGTTGTCCATGCAGGCATCTACTATGCGCCCGGCAGCTTGAAAGCGACCTTCTCACGTCGGGGGCTGACCGAGACGATTGCGTTCTGCAAGGATCATCATCTGCCCTTCGACCAATGCGGCAAGCTGCTGGTCGCGACGACACCGCATGAGGTGACGGTGATGGACGCGCTCCACCGGCGCGCGGCTGACAACGGCCTTCATCTTCTCAAGCTCGATGCGGCATCCCTGCGGGAGCGCGAGCCGAACATCGTCGGACGCGGCGCGATCCTCAGCACCTCGACGAGCATCGTCGATTATGCCGCGATCGTCCGGAAGATGGCGGAGCTCTTCATTGCCGACGGCGGGTCCGTTCTCACATCGACCGACGTTCACGATCTCAGGGAGGACGGCGCGCGCGTGACGGTGGTCCTGTCGAACGGCCACAGCCTGGAAGCGCGAAACCTCATCGTGTGCGGCGGACTGCAGGCCGACCGTCTGGCGAGCATGTGCGGTGTCGGCGGAGACTTTGCCATCATCCCCTTCAAGGGAGAGTATTTCCGGCTGGCCGCGCGCCACGACGATGCCGTGAGGCATCTGATCTACCCTATTCCGGATCCGGCTTTGCCATTCCTCGGTATTCATCTGACCCGCGCAATCGGCGGATATGTCACTGTCGGACCGAACGCCGTTCTTTCCATGGCCCGGGAAAACTATGCAAAGCTCGGCCTGGATCCGAAGGATCTCAAAGCCATGCTCACATTTCCCGGGTTCTGGCGAACCTGCGTCCGGCACCTGCGCCCCGCCTTGCGGGAGATCGCCAATTCGGCCCTTCGCGGCGTGTACCTCGATGCCTGCCGAAAATACATGCCGACGATCGAGCGGGACGATCTGAAGCCGCATCCTGCCGGGATCAGGGCGCAGGCCGTCATGCGCGACGGGCGGATGGTGCACGACTTTCTGATCCGCACCACAGCCCGAACGATCCATGTCTGTAACGCGCCGTCTCCCGCCGCCACCTCGGCCATTCCGATTGCCGATCACATCACGGCGCTTGCTGCGCAGACATTCGCTCTGAGACGCGCAAACGCCGCGTTCAGCCGGGATGTCCGTTCGCGATAGCGCCAGTCAACCGAGGTAAGCTTACATGGTTTTGTTCGTCACCTCCGGTGACCGGGAACCCGTGTCCGATCACCTCGCCACAGCATCGTGATGACGCAGTAAAGCGTGCAGCGCGTGCAGGCGTAATCAGGCAACCCGTCGCGAATGATCGACGCACGCTCGCTCACGCCGTCCTGACCAAATCCCCCGTAAGGGCACTCTGTCAGGCTTCGAGAGATCCACCTTTATTCGTTGCAATCGTTCTGTCGCGTCCAGCACGCATCATCGGGAAACCGACTGCTTTTGCTGGTGGCGCCTGACCATGAGGCTTCTTGCAGGATACAAAGTAATGAAAGGATTTGTAAATATATATTTAGTATAATCTGGTATGAGCGATTTCGAGTAGTCCGTGTATTTTATTCGTCATCGTCTTACGAAAGATGGATGAGACATGTTTTTCTACGGTTCTTTGTGAAACGCCCAGAGTAAGCGCGATAAGCTTGGCCTGCATGCCGCCGAGTAACAATTTCAGGACGTCTTGTTGTCTTGGAGTGAGCGTCGATAGGAGTTGGTTGGCGCGTTCCGACGCTTTTATTCGGGATGGCGGGACCAGGACAACGGCGACGTCAAATGTATCGTTCGTATCTTTCGGCGACAGCAGCATGGGAAGTGAGTCACTGTAGATCGTTCCTGCGTCCAGATCATCTGCAATCGTTCGAAGGAGTTCAGCGAGTTTGGACGAGGGTGGCGGGATCACCCGTTTATCGGCTTCTGACATTAAGTACATGATAGCCCTCCCGAATATGTAACAGCGGATAAAGTATAGATGCTGATCGACGACAATATGGTCGACGCTCGCCTCAGCGACGGGGAGGTGGCGCCGACACGAAAGGTCGACGGCAAGATGCTCGTTGGATCGGCGGATCTTGCCCCCGCAACATCCGCTGCAACTAAGCACAATCCGCGCAATGAGTCCAGTGTCAGAGAAAGCCAAGCCTTACGACGGACGATTAGCAACGCTTACGAAAGTCGCGCGGCGTCATGCCCTCGGTGTCCTTGAAAGCCCTGACGAAATGGCCCGCGGTCCCGAACCCGACCTGCGGAGCGATCTCGGCGATCGTCAGCCCGGGCCGCGTCAGCAACGTTTTCGCGGCCGCCATCCGTTTCGCCATGACGTAGCGATGGGGCGGACTTCCGAACGTGTGTTTGAACGTTCTGGTGAAGTGATATCGGCTCAGGCCTGCCACCTTTGCCAAATCCTCGAGCGAAAAGGCGGTCCCGAGATTTTCCTCGATGAAGCTGACGAGCAACCGCTCCTGTGCCATCGAGAACTTGCCTGTCCGACGTTCCTCCAGGTCCGCAACGCTTGTCCGACCGAGTTCGATAACGGCAAGAAGGGCAAGGGTTTCGGCGTAGAGGCCTCCGTCAGATGCCTCGTCCTGCATGATCGTCTCAAGCTTGGCCATCGTGGACTGCAGCGCGGCGTTCTCGAAGTAGATCAGTTCGCGTTCACCGATGCGCATGGCCGAACGCTCCGTTTCCTCGGTCAGAAACGTTCGGTCAAAGCAAAGGACCGTAAACGTGTTCTGTCGGGGCACCGTTTTAGACCATCCCGCGACCGGGCACTCGGCGGGCAGAAAGGTCATCTTGTTGCGGATGTCCGTCGCCTGTATGTTGGCGCCTCCGGCGACCGACATCTCTCCGTCGGTCATGACGATGTCGTGTGTCGCGAGGTAATGGTTTCCGCCACTCCAGGAGTAGGCATATTCCGCGCTTGGCGTCACACGGACATAGTCAAGCGAGATGCCCTTCCATCTCACGATCTTCTGGACATCCGGACGATGGTCTGCCTTGAAATTCAGTTTCAAGACAGGTCCTTGAGGCGGGAACTGCGAACCCACATTCCACTCCGCTTCAAGCCCTGCTCTCGCGGGCGTTCTCGCTGTTAGGAAAGCATAGAGGCGACGGCGCTGCAACAGAACTCGTAAGCGGACGCTCCGACGTGATCGGCGGACAGCGGCAATTCGAACCAGCACCGGCGACACGCCAGTTTACAATCGCACCCAATCACTATGTCGAATACGCGCTGAGGCTCTTTGTGCTCCAACACGTGTCTCCCGCTGTCCATCAGCCGTCTGTCAGACCTGGCCCGACCATCGCCCATCTTCCTCGAAATCCTATGTTCGGCTATGACGACATATGGCAGAAGCACGTCAGATCGCGGGGGTTCTTTCGGGCAGTATTCCGAGAGGCCAGTCCGAGCCCAGCCTTTCGCGGCAATTCGTGCTGGCGGCGGCCGTCGTGCTTATTTTCGGCATGGGGACCATCGGGCTGTGGGTCAGCAGCCGGATCGAGGAGGCGGTGACGCATAATGCCGCGGCCGCCACGGCTCTCTATGTCGACAGCATCATCGCACCCCTGACGCAGGACATGGCGGATTCGGGAACCTTGACCGAAGGGGCGAAGCTGGCGCTCAAGGAAACCCTGAGCCAGGGCGTGCTCAGCCAGAAGATGTTCTCCTTCAAGATCTGGACTCCGGACGGCAAGATCGTCTTCAGCAATGAAGACAGCCTGATCGGCAAGCGCTTCGGCATGACCGAAGGATTGTCGGAAGCCCGGGCCGGCCGTATCCATGCGGAGTTCGAGCATCTTGGCGAGGCGGAGAACGCGCTGGAGAGCGCGAGCGGGATCCCGCTCCTCGAAATCTACAGTCCCATCCGCGAACCCTGGTCGGGCAAGATCATCGCGATCGCAGAATTCTACGAGGCGGCACAAGACCTGCGGCACGAGCTCAACATTGCGCAGTTGCAGAGCTGGTTGGTCGTCGCGGTCGTCACGCTCTGCATGCTCGGCCTGCTCTACGGCATCGTCGCCCGCGGCAGCCGACTGATCGTTTCACAACGCTCCGCGTTGAACGAGAAGGTCGAGACCCTGTCGCGTCTTCTGACGCAGAATGCCGTCCTGCATCGCCGCGTCGAGCAGGCGGCGCGGCGCTCGGCCAACCTCAACGAGCGTTACCTGCGACGGATCTCCGCAGAGCTTCACGACGGTCCGGCACAGCTCCTTGCCTTTGCGTCCCTGCGGTTTCCGTCCGTGAAAGAGGGAACGACGGACGGTGACGAAGCGAGACGGGTGAAGGACGCCCTCGACGAGGCAATGCGGGAAATCCGCAATATCTGCCGTGGGCTGACCCTTCCCGAACTCGAGACCTTGTCGCCCGTCGACGTGATCAATCGTGCGGTGTCGGCGCACGAAAGTCGCACCGGGACGGAGGTCATGCTGGAACGCGCCGCGACCCTGCCTGCCTTGTCCCAGGCCGAAAAGATCTGCGTCTATCGCTTCCTGCAGGAAACCCTCAATAATGCCGCCCGTCATGCCGGCGCGAAGGGCCAGCGCGTCGTCGTCAAGGTCGGGCCGGATGGCTTCTCGCTGACCGTGTCGGACGACGGTCCCGGCTTTGACCGTGCCGCGTCCCACGAAGGGCTGGGGCTTGTCGGACTGGAGGAGCGGATCGCCAGCCTCGGGGGCAAGCTTCATGTCGAGTCCGCGCCGAACCGGGGAACGAGACTGACCATGAACCTGCCGGGAAAGACAGAATGACCGAGAAAACCATCCGTATTGTCATCGTCGACGATCATCCGATGTTTCGTGACGGCGTAGCGCGCAGTCTTTCGGGAGAACCGGGTATCGAGGTCTGCGGAGAAGGCGCCTCGGCCGACAACGCCGTCGAGCTCGACCGGGTGTTGAAACCGGATGTGATGCTGCTCGACCTGTCCATGCCGGGCGGCGGGCACACTGCGCTGTCTGCCATTCTCGCGCAATCGCCCGACGCACGGGTCCTCGTTCTGACAGCCTCTGAAGAGGACGATGACGTTCTTAGCGCGCTGCGGGCCGGCGCGCGAGGATATGTGTTGAAAGGTGTCAGCGCTGCAATGCTCGTGGAGATCGTCCGAGGCGTCGTCAGCGGCGAGAGCTACGTTTCGCCGTCGCTAGCCGCGCGCATTCTGGCGGAGTTGCGCCCCGGAGCGCGTGCACGACAGGAAGGGCCGACGCCCGAGGCCGCAGATCCCCTGTCCACCCTGACGCGCCGCGAAGAAGAAATCCTGCGTCTGGTGGCGGATGGCAACAGCAACAAGGAGGTCGCGCGGCAGATCGACCTGCAGGAGAAAACCATCAAGCATCACATGACGCGGATCTTGCACAAGCTCAAGGTTCGCAACCGGGTCGAAGCGGCCATGGTCCTCAAGGATGCGCAAAAACGGTAAGGTGGGACATGCCGGGACGTCAAGGCGTTCGTCCTTAACGGCGTCGTCGGATCACGCGCGAGGACAACCGCGCTCAGAAGCGGAGATAATCCGCGGGCACAGCCTCTCGACGGATAACGAGTCGTCCGGCCGGGTCGAAAACCTCGTAGCGACCGTTGCGGATCTGCTCGCGCCAGCCGCCCGTGTAGAAACGGCTTTCATCGCCCCTTCGGCCGGCACCCTTGTCCGGCTTGCCGCTATCGTTGTCGTCTTTACGACCGTCGTTTTCGTCGGTCTCGGTACCATGTCCCTGCCCGGAGTTGGATCCGCCGCTGCGATCGCCGCTCGATCCACCACGATCGTCGCTGCCAGAGCCGGATCCGCCGCCATGATCACCATCGGAGCCATGACCCTGACCGCCGCCACCTCCACCGTGATCACCGCTGCCGTGACCACCGCCGCCGTGACCACCGCCCTTGTCAGCCCAGGCGACCAAGGGGTGGCAGAGGGTCGCTGAGAGCAGAACGTTGCAGGCCAGAAGGCGGATGATGGTGCGTGTTTTCATGTGCGTGTCCTTGAAGAAACGACGCGCCCTGCAGCGCGTCGTCGTTCCCTGCCGTGTCGTCGTTCCGGCATCGAGACGAACCAGCTGTCAGGCCCGGCTTCTGGAGCCGCCATGCCGGCCATGGGTGCCGTGGTCGTCGGACTTATGTCCACCGCGTCCACCATGGTCATCGTTCATGTCATGGCCGCTACCGTCATGGTTGCCACGATCATCGCCGCCACGGTCATCGCCGGGGACGTCATCGCGTCCGCGTCCCTTGCGAATGTGACCCGGTGCGTCGTCAGCGCCGCGACGTGCCATCTGGATGTCATCCAGCTTCACGATGCCGGCATGGTTGCGACCGTCATCCCGTCCTCGGCCCTTGCCGTGCCGATCGTCCTTCTTCCCGTCGTCTGCACCTTTCTTCGCCAGAAGGTCATAAGCCTGGCCGGCAGGTGCTGTGATGCCGACGCCATCGATATCGCTGTTGAGGGCGGCCTGTGCCGACATGGCGAAAAGCGTCGCACCGAGCGCTGCCGTCCCGCCGATCATGATCTGTCGCAAAGTCATCGTTTCTCTCCTCGTTGGCCCCGTTCCGTGGAGCCTGGCCGGGGGACATCCCCGACATTCGACACACCGAGATTGCGTCGGTTGCGGTGGATGAGAAACGTCCCGCAGACCAATACGTCGGGGTCCCGGACCTTGGTCCCGAAAGGTCCGGTAACGGCTGGTCCGGTCGCTGACAGCGGCGCCGACGATTGCGCGTGGGCGCAGACAGCGGGCGGACAGTCCGGTCATCTTACGAAGCAGCTTCAACAGCGTGACACGGATCGACGGCTTCGACGGGTCACGGTGAGGGTCCGAAAGGGCCTTCTCCAGGCGGTCTGCCCGACGTGACGCGCCGCCACCTACGTTGTACGAAGAGGATCTGACCATGCCCTCCCACACCCCGACAGCATCGTTTTCCCGGATGCAAAGATGGCTGCATTGGGCGACCGCCGCGCTCGTCTTCTTCAACCTTCTGCTTCCGGACGGAATTGAGGCCTGGAACCGCAGCATGAAACGGACGGGATCGGCGACGGCCGATCAAGTGGCAAGCGCAAACCTGCACGCCTATGTCGGCTTGGCCATCGTCGCCATCGTGCTTCCGCGTTTGATTCTGCGGATGACGCACGGCGTTCCGCCTTCACCCGCGCAAGAGCCTCGTCTTTTTCAAAGGCTCTCGGCATACGCCCATGGCCTGCTCTACGCGCTCTTGCTTGCCATGCCGCTGAGCGGCATCGCCGCCTATTACTTCGGCTCGCATGTGGCAGGCGATGTCCATGCCGACATATTGAAGGTCGTGCTCTGGGTTTTGATCGGCGGTCACGTGCTCGGCGCGCTCGCACATCACTTCTACTGGAAGACGGACATCCTGCGACGGATGGTCCGGGGCTGATCATAACACGCGTCTTTTCGGAAGACTGCAGTCTGAAAGTGTTGGGCTTGCGTCATGCGACTGGCTCGACACCGCGCGTCGGTAGGCCCGTTGTGCCAGACGCTCGACGATCTCCCGCGAGACGGAGCGGGCATGGGCAGGACGCCTGGGCGGCGTCCTGCTTCTCAGCGTCACGATCACGCCGTCAGGGTCAGAGCATGTCCTCGATGCGAATCGGGAACTTGCGGATGCGTTTGCCGGTCGCATGCCAGACGGCATTGGCAATGGCGCCGACAGTGCCCGTTATCCCGATTTCGCCGACGCCCTTCACCCCGATCGGGTTGACGATGGCGTCCTCCTCGTCAACGAGGATGGCTTCCAATGGCGGAATGTCCGCGTTCACCGGCACGCGGTATTCGGCCAGATCGGCATTCATGATGCGTCCCGTCCGCTTATCCGTCACAGCCTCCTCATGAAGGGCGAACGAAAGACCCCAGATCATGCCGCCGAAATACTGGCTCTGAACCAGTCGGGGGTTGATCACACGACCGGCCGCAAAAGCGCCGACAAGGCGTGTCGTGCGTATCTGACCAAGGTCCGGGTCGATCTTCACCTCTGCAAAGACGGCTCCGTGGGAATAGAGCGCATGCTCGGAGGCGACGGCTGGGTCGCGGGCAGATTTTGCGCTCCCGACGACCTCGCTCTGGCCGGAGCGGGCGAGGATCTGGGCATAGCTTTCGTGCCGCGCTTCGTCGTCCCGACGATAGAGCCGTCCGCGGCGTGCGATGACCCCGATGTTTCCGGCACCGAAAAGCGGCGACTGCGGATCGTTGACGGCAAGGTCGGTCAGCCGCGCGATGGCATCGCCCCCGGCTTGGTGGAGGGCAAGTCCGGCACTCGCCGTGTGGGCCGATCCGCCGGCGACGCCCGCATCCGGCAGCGTCGACAGTCCCGCGTGGAATTCGACCTGATCGGCATCGAGGCCGAGCGCTTCGGCTGCGATCTGCGCAAGCGCGGTCCAGGCCCCCTGGCCCATGTCGGCTGCCCCTGTCTCCACCAATGCCGTACCGTCGGCGCGCAGCGTCGCCCGTGCTTCAGCCGGAAAATGCGGACAGTGGAAAACCGCCGTGCCCATCCCCCAGCCGACCAGGAGGCCGTTCTCATCCCGCATCTGGCCGGGTGAAAGCGGCCGGCGCGACCAGCCGAAACGGGCGGCGCCCTGCGCGTAACAGGTCCGCAGTGCCTTTGACGAGAACGGCTTGCCCGTCCCGGGCTCCGTTTCCGCGTAATTCTTCAGCCGGAACGCAAGCGGGTCCATGCCGCAGGCTTCCGCCGCTTCGTCGATCGCGACCTCCAGAGCCGCTGAGCCTGATGCTTCGCCTGGTGCCCGCATCGGGCCTGGCGTGCCGGTGTCGAGCCGCAGGCCTTCATGCTCGACCAAGATGGCGGGGCTCGCATAGAGCGGCAGGGACGCGTTGGCCGCCGGTTCGAGAAAGTCCTCGAACGCCGATGTGGCAGACATCGATCGATGATGCAGGGCGGTCAATTGTCCATCGCTGTCCATGCCAAGGCGCAACTTCTGCCATGTCTGGCCACGATGGCCGACCGGGCCATACATCTGGGCGCGGGTCAGCACCAGCTTCACCGGACGCTTCAGCATCCGGGCGGCCAGGATCGCGAGAATTTGCGGCCCGTTGATGATGGCCTTCGAGCCGAAGCCCCCGCCGAGGAACGGCGAGCGGATCGTCACGTTCTCAACGGGAATGCCGAAGAAGGCGGCATAGCTGGCGCAACTCATGGCCAGGGCCTGGTTGGGCATGTCCAGGGTCACACGGTCGCCGTCCCATTCGGCCACGACGGCATGCGGCTCCATGGCATTGTGATACTGCGGGGGCGTTTCGTACTCGCCCTCCAGGGTGACGGCGGCCTGCGAGAAACCGGCATCGAGGTCGCCATAAGCCGTCGACGGGTCGCCACCCACCCCAACGCCCGGCGGATCGAAGCGCAGGCCTGTGGCGCGGTCGACGCGCGCTGGCTCGACGTCATATTGCGGATCGAGCAGGACCGCCCCTTCCGTTGCGGCCTCCAGGGTTTCAGCAATGACGAGAGCGATCGGCTGATTGGCGTAGCGCACGCCATCGTCCTGCAGCACTTCGACGCGGAAGCCGAAGGGCGGCATCTTCTCGTCGGGATCGTGGGACAGCGGCGGGCGGTTGGCCGGCGTCAGCACGTCGATCACGCCGGGATGTGCCTTGGCGGCATCGATGTTCATGGCGCGCACGCGCCCTCGCGCAATCCGGCTCACGGCCGTTACGGCAAAGACCAGGTCTTCAGGATGATTGTCGGCAGCGTAGGTGGCGCGGCCGGTGACTTTCAGGAGCCCGTCACGACGGGTCAGCGGCTGACCGGCATTGGAGCCGTAACGGTTGGCTGCCGCCTTCGTTTCGGATGGTGCTGCTTGATGCGACGATATCTCAGGCGACATGAAGATCTCCCTTCGGGGCGGGGCTATGCGGGTCCGGGAACGGCGATGCGGGAAGGGCAGGCAGGACCTTCGGCGTGCCCTGATGCGCCAGCGTCAGCGCGCGGACCAGGATGCGGTGTGCGAGCGTGATCTTGAAGGCGTTGTCGCCCGAGGGACGGGCATCGCCGAGCGCCGCCGTCGCGGCTCTCTCGAAGGCTTCCCGGGTCGCGCGCTGCCCGACGAGGGCCGCCTCGGCAGCGGATGCGCGCCAAGGCTTGGCAGCAACGCCGCCGAGCGCAAGGCGTGATGCCTTGATTCTGTCGCCATCCATGGAAAGAAGCGCGGCTGCGGACACGATCGCAAATGCATAGGATGTGCGTTCGCGGAGCTTTACGTAACGGGCATGCGCAGCAAACGCCGTGGACTCCGAAAGACGGAGCCCGGTGATGAGATCCCCGGGTGCAAGAACGGACTCCGTTGCGCCGTGCGCATCGGGAAGGCGGTGGAGCGCCCCGATCGGAAGCTCTCGACGTCCATCCTGACCTTCGATCTCGACCATAGCGTCGAGGGCTGCCAGAGGAACGCAGAAATCCGAGGGATGGGTGGCAATACACTGCTCGGTCCAGCCGAGTACGGCATGAAGGCGGTTCTCGCCCCGCAGCGCATCGCAGCCGGAGCCGGGCTCTCGCCGGTTGCAGGCGCTCGCCGTATCTTGGAAGTAGGCGCAGCGCGTTCTTTGCAGCAAATTGCCGCCGACCGTTGCGGCGTTGCGCAACTGGGCGGAAGCACCGGACAGCAGGGCTTCGGCAACGGCGGGATAGGCGGCAGCAAAGCGCTTGTCATAGGCGAGGTCGGAATTGCGCACCAAGGCGCCGATACGCACGCTGCCGTCCGGCAGCCATTCGATCCTGTCCAGTCCCGGAAGCCGGCTGATATCGATGACGCGTTCCGGACGCGTCACGCCAATCTTCATCAGGTCAAGAAGGTTCGTACCGGCGGCGAGATAGACCGATCCGGGCGAGGTGCCGGCCGCGACGGCATCAGCAAGGCTTGTCGGACGAATGAAATCGAAGCGGTTCATGCCGCACTCCTCCCGTTTTCCGACCCTTCGGCCGGTACCGGCCGGTTTTGCTGAGAGATAGCCTGGCCTGCCTCCAGCACTGCCTGGGTGATGCCCTGATAGGCCCCGCATCGACAGATATTGCCGCTCATCAGTTCGCGAACGCGTTCCGGGTCGTCGCCCGCATGGCCTTCGGACAGTAGTCCCACCGCGCTCATGATCTGGCCCGGCGTGCAGTAACCGCATTGAAGGCCGTCGCAGGCAATGAACGCGGCCTGAACCGGATGAAGTTCGCTGCCGTTGGCAAGGCCTTCGATGGTGGTGACGGAACTCCCGTCGAGACTCGCGGCAAGGGTCAGGCAGGCATTGATCCGCCGCCCGTCGAGAAGAACCGTGCAGGCCCCGCACTGGCCGCGATCGCAGCCCTTTTTCGTGCCGGTGAGGTGGAGCCGTTCGCGCAGAAGGTCGAGAAGCGTCACGCGCGGATCGTCGAGCGCGATGCTATTCGGCTGACCATTGACGGTGAGGCTGATGGAGAAAGGCATAGGATGCTCCAGTCAGGATTGTGATGTATGAAATGGGAACCGCGGGCGCGGAAGACGCTTTGACAGGACGCTGGAAACGGGCTGAACTCGTTCAAGAGGCTCGGCGCATCGCGGGTCGGGTGTTCCAGTCGACACTGCCCCGATGTGAGACGCAATATACGGAGGGTTCCTCCGTTTAGCAAGGGCGAGTTTGTAAATGCTGATCGGCGAATAGACACATGGACCAGAACCACGCGAAAGCAAGGCGCAAGCCACGGGCAGATGCGGCCCGCAATCGCGCGCGCCTTCTGGAGGCGGCGACCGCCATCTTCCGGCTCGGTGGCGCGCAGGCGAGCCTCGAGGCCGTCGCCAAGGAGGCCGGCGTCGGCATTGGAACGCTCTATCGCCATTTCCCGACGCGCGAAGCCCTGTTCGATGCGGTCTACCGGCACGAGGTCGATCTCCTTGCCGATCTGGCCCAGAAGCTGGCGACCGATACCGATCCCGTCGCGGCGCTGAAGGCCTGGCTGCAAGCCAATGTGCGCCTCGTCGCGACCAAGAAGGGAATGATCGAGGGGCTCCAACTCGCCGTCGTCGGCTCGAGCGAACTCAAGGCCTATTCCTACGAGCGCATGGTCAGCGCCATCGGCCTTCTTCTCGACCGAGCGATCGCCGCGGACAGGATCCGGGACGATGTCTCCGCGGACGAGCTCCTGCGAACCCTTCTCGGGATCTTCTACACCCAGGGGCCGACGGACTGGCAACCAACGGCGCTTCGCATGGTCGACGTGTTCGTCGACGGGTTGCAAAAACGCTGATCAGGCGCCGGTTCGCCTGCGATCGGCATCTGTCCGCCGTTCGTCTTTCGGGCTATTCCAGCCGGATCCTCTTCCTTTGCGATTCGACATCATGCCCGTCTCACAGTCTCCCCTTCGCGGTGTCGTCATCGCATTCATCGCCTATGCCGTTTTTGCCTTCAGCGATGCGTCGGTCAAACTCGTCGACGGCGCCGTTCCTGCCTATCAGGTCGCCTTTGCCGGTGCCGTCTTCGGCCTCGTCATCCTGCCGCTCATCAAGGCGCGGGACGACGCCTGGCTCGACCTCTTCCGAACGTCCAATCGCACGCTCTGGCTGCTGCGCTTTGCCTGCGGTGCGATCGGCTCCATCGCGTCGATCATCACGTTTACGAAACTGCCGATGGCGGAAGCCTTCTGTCTCCTCTTTCTTCTCCCGTCCTTCGTCACGATCCTCTCCGTCATCTTTCTCAAGGAGGATGTGCGCTGGCAGCGCTGGACGGCTGTCGTCGTCGGGTTCGTCGGCGTGCTCATCGTGCTCAGGCCCGGGTTCCGGGAGCTGTCGGTTGGGCACCTTGCCGCGGCTATCGGCGGACTGAGCGCCGCGATCGCCATCGTCGTCCTCAGAGGGATGGGGCCGACGGAAAAGCGGATGTCGCTCTACGGCGCCGGTCTTCTCGGCACGCTGGTCGTCAGCGGGCTTCTCATGCTCTCGGACATCGCCATGCCAACGCCGATGGAATGGGCCTTCATCGCCAGCTACGGCATTCTCGGGGCGGCCGGAAATGCGCTGCTGATGACGGCGGCCCGGCTGGCGCCTGCAAATCTTGTGGCGCCGCCGCAATACAGCCAGATGATCTGGGCCATCCTGTTCGGTTATTTCATCTTCGATGACACGGTCGACCTGCCGATGGCGGGCGGTATCGCGCTCATCATCTTTTCCGGACTGCTCACCCTCGTGCGCGAGCGCAAGCGCGGGACGCCGCTGCCGTCCGCTGTCGTTTCACCCGATGCTCAGGCTTCGCTGGCAACAGCCGAACCGGAATATGCCAGAAGCTGATGTTTCTCCCACTGTCGGCTTTGTGATCGCCGTCCGGCGCCAGTGATCGGCACTGGGTCTGGTTTGCCTTACAACGCGCCCTAGCTCCAGCGTACGGATCCGCGCAATCCCATGTCGCGGAACTCTCACCAGAACATGGAGCAGGACATGCTAAACCAAGGCGACCTCGATCTCTCTCGAAGGGACCTTCTGATGGCTTCCGCTGCGACCGTTGCCGTCAGCGGCGTTGCCTCGACAGCACGGGCGCAGGCTCAGGCCCCGGCGGGGGAAAAACCGGGCAGCATGCCGGTCGGTGAAACCTCCAGCGTGTCGTTCAAGGTAAACGGTCAGGATCAGACGCTGACGGTCGATAACCGGACGACGCTTCTCGATGCGCTGCGGGAGCATCTGCACCTGACAGGCACCAAGAAAGGCTGCGATCACGGACAGTGCGGCGCCTGCACGGTGATGGTGGATGGACGACGGATCAATTCCTGCCTGTCGCTCGCCATCATGCATGAAGGCGACGAGGTGGTGACGATCGAGGGGCTCGGCGAGCCTGGCAAGCTGCATCCGATGCAGGCGGCCTTCGTGAAGCATGACGGTTACCAGTGCGGCTACTGCACGCCCGGCCAGATCTGTTCGTCGATCGCCGTGCTCGTAGAGATCAAGGCGGGCATCCCAAGCCACGTGACGGGCGATCTGACGGCCAAGGCCGCGTTCAGCCTGGAAGAGGTTCGCGAGCGGATGAGCGGCAATATCTGTCGATGCGGGGCCTACTCCAACATTGTCGACGCCATTGCGGACGTCGCAGGGAGGCCGGCATGAAATCCTTTACCTACGAACGCGCGACCTCCGTGGAAGCCGCTGCCAAGGCGGCAGCCAGCCATGATGCAGCCCGGTTCATCGCCGGCGGCACCAATCTTCTCGACCTGATGAAGCTTGAAATCGAGACGCCGACGCATCTGATCGATGTCAATTCGCTGGGGCTCGACACGATCGAGGCAACGCCCGAAGGCGGCTTGCGGATCGGAGCGCTGGTGCGCAACACCGAGCTCGCTGCCGACGAGCGGGTTCGGCGCGACTACGGCCTCCTCTCCCGCGCGCTTCTGGCAGGGGCGTCAGGGCAGCTTCGCAACAAGGCGACCACGGCGGGCAATCTCCTGCAGCGCACGCGCTGTCCCTATTTCTACGACACCAACCAGCCCTGCAACAAGCGCCAGCCCGGCAGCGGCTGTTCCGCCATTGACGGCTTCAGCCGTCAGCTCGGCATTGTCGGCGTCAGCGACTCCTGCATTGCGACGCACCCGAGCGACATGGCGATTGCCATGCGCGCGCTCGATGCCGTGGTCGAGACTGTCGGGGCAGATGGCGCCAAGCGCAGCATCCCGATCGCCGACTTCCACCGGCTGCCGGGCGACACGCCGCATATCGAAACCGAGCTGAAGAAAGGCGAGGTCATCACGGCCGTCGTGCTTCCGAAGCCGATCGGCGGCAAGCATATCTACCGGAAGGTTCGCGATCGCGCATCCTACGCGTTCGCGCTGATTTCGGTTGGTGCCGTGATCCTTCCGGACGGGACCGGTCGTGTCGCCGTTGGCGGCGTCGCCCACAAGCCTTGGCGTCTCGATACGGCGGACGCTGAGTTGCCGAGCGGTGCCGGCCGGGTAACGCGCCGTCTCCTGCTCGATGCCCAGCCGACGGAACACAATGCCTACAAGGTAAAGCTTGTCGAGCGGACGCTTGGCGCTGTCCTCGCAGAAGCGAAGGGTTGAGATCATGAAATTCGACACACCTGCAACACAGAACCCGATCGACCGCATGACGGTCGTCGGCAAGCCGATCGAGCGCATCGATGGGCAGATGAAAACGACGGGTCGCGCCAAGTATGCCTACGAGTGGCACGATGATGCCGTGCCCTATGCCTACGGCTACCCGCTCGGCGCCGCGATCGCCAAGGGCCGTATCCGGGCAATGGACGTGACGGCAGCCAGCCGTGCTCCGGGCGTCATCAAGATCGTCACCAGCAACAGCATGCCGGACCTGAAGAAGGCCAAGCGCAACACGGCCAAACTCTTCGGCGGTGTCGACATCCATCATTATCATCAGGCCGTGGCCGTCGTCGTTGCCGAAACCTTCGAACAGGCGCGGGCAGCGGCGCACCTGATCAAGGTGGACTATGAGGAGTCCAAAGGGGCGTTCGACCTCGAGGCCTCCATGGACGCTGCCATCAAGCCGAAGGACGGAGAACCCGATTCCGCGGCGGGCGATTTTGCGCCGGCCTTCGAGACAGCCACGGTCCAGCTAGACCAGACCTATACCACCCCCGACCAGTCCCATGCGATGATGGAGCCGCACGCGTCCATCGCCGCCTGGGATGGGGATGCGCTGACGGTGTGGACGTCGAGCCAGATGGTCGACTGGTGGCGGTCGGATCTCGCCACCGCGCTCGATATGGACAAGGAGAAGATCCACATCATGTCGCCGTTCATCGGCGGCGGGTTCGGGTCCAAGCTGTTCCTGCGCTCCGATGCGGTTCTCGCCGCACTCGCGTCCCGCGCGGCGGGCCGGCCGGTAAAGGTCGCGCTGCCCCGGCCGTTTCTCATGAACAACACGACACACCGCCCGGCCACCATCCAGCGGATCCGGATCGGTGCCGGACAGGATGGCAAGATCACCGCCATCGCACATGAGAGCTGGTCTGGCGACCTTGAAGGCGGCGGCCCGGAGGTGGCGGTCCAGCAGACGCGGCTGCTTTATGCCGGTGCCAACCGGATGACGGCAACGCGGCTTGCCGTGCTCGACCTTCCCGAAGGCAATGCCATGCGTGCGCCGGGCGAAGCTCCCGGCCTGATGGCGCTCGAAGTCGCCATGGATGAAATGGCGGAAAAGCTCGGTCAGGATCCGGTGGCCTTCCGGATCCTCAACGATACGCAGGTTGATCCGGAAAAGCCGGAAAAGGCTTTTTCCCATCGTGATCTCGTCGGCTGCATGAAGCTCGGGGCCGAACGGTTCGGCTGGGACAAGCGCAATGCGCGGCCTGGCGCCGTTCAGGACGGCGACTGGTTGGTGGGCATGGGCGTCGCTGCGGCGTTCCGCAACAACATGGTCATGCCGTCCGGTGCCCGGGCTCGGCTCGATCGTGAGGGTGTCCTGACCGTCGAGACGGATATGACCGACATCGGCACCGGCAGCTATACCATCATCGCCCAGACCGCGGCGGAGATGCTCGGCCTGCCGATCGACCGCGTTGCCGTCAATCTTGGCGACTCGCGCTTTCCGGTCTCGTCCGGCTCGGGCGGGCAGTGGGGCGGCAACAGCGCCACGGCGGGGGTCTACGCCGCCTGCGTCAAGATGCGCGAGGCCATCGCCGCGGCGCTCGGATTCAATGCGGAGAACATCGACTTTGCGGATGGCATGGTGATCTCGGGCGATCGCCGCGTGCCGCTCGCCGAGGCCGTGAAGGATAAGCCCCTGGTCGTGGAGGATACGATCGAGTACGGCGATATCTCCGAGGAAAAGCAGCAGTCGACCTTCGGCGCCCACTTCGTGGAGGTCGGCGTGAACATCGCGACCGGCGAACCGCGGATACGGCGGATGCTCGCCGTCTGCGCCGCAGGCCGGATTCTCAACCCGATGACAGCCCGCAGCCAGGTCATCGGCGCGATGACGATGGGCGTCGGCGGGGCGCTTTCGGAGGAGCTCGCCGTGGACAAGAAGCGCGGCTTCTTCGTCAACCACGATCTGGCGGGATATGAAGTGCCCGTTCACGCCGACATTCCGCATCAGGAGGTCATCTTCATGGACGAGACCGATCCGATGTCCTCGCCGATGAAGGCGAAGGGTGTCGGTGAACTGGGATTGTGCGGGGTGGCAGCGGCGATCAACAACGCCGTCTACAATGCAACGGGAATTCGCGTGAGAAACTATCCCGTGACGCTCGACAAGCTGATTGGCGCGCTGCCCCAACTGAGCTGACGGCGGGCCGGGCGCCGGCTGCTTGCGTAAAATTGGGAACCGGGGTTGGCGCTCGTTCGCGCAGCCCCGGTCCCTCCGCCCCGTGCAGGGCGATACGGAATGACAGGAGATGACCGATGATCCGGCATATCGTGCTTTTGAAGTTCAAGGATAGCGTATCGGAGGCCGACAAGCAGTCGATCTACCACGAGCTCGAGGCGCTCAAGGGGCAGATCGGCGGCATCCGTGGCTTTCATGCGGGCCCCAATGTCAGCGTCGAAACGGACATGATGCGCGGCTTCAACGATGCGTTCTGGTTCGATTTCGAGAGCGCGGCCGTCCGCGATGCCTACCTTGTCCATCCACACCATCAGGCGGCCGGTGCGCGGATCGTGGCCCATACCAGGGGTGGGCCCGATGGCGTGATCGTCGTCGATCTCGAATTCTGATTCTGGACATTCCTCCGGCAGGGCAAGGCTTGCCGCTGCCGGAGGAAAAAGATGCAAGGTTTCCGCGATGTCGCCAGGGTCTGACCGTCGCTAAGGATCGAGGGAAGGTCAGAGGCCTCTTGCGCGCTTCAGGTTCCCGTCTTTGTTCTCCGCCCCCGTGCCTTGCACCCGTTCGCCGTTCTTCTGCAGAAAGGTCGCGATCGCCTCGCCCAATGGGGCATAGACCCGCCGACCTTCGGCCGTCATGGCGGCGGACAGGAGGCCGTTCTGGCAAGGGCGCTTGTCGTCCCAGCCGGCATGGTTGACGATCGGGTAGAGACATAGGCCTTCCAGCGGAACACCAGCCTTCATGGCGGCCAGGGCTTCCTGCGCCACATAGGTGAACCAGGCCGCGCGACGGTCGTCCTCGATGCCGGTTTCGGCGATCATCATCGGCTTGCCATAGCGGGCATAGGTTTCGATCAAAATCGTGCGAAGCGGCTTGTAGAGCGGGTGGCCGATATCGATCGGCGGGCCGCCATGAATCCACTGGTTGTTGAAGTAGTAGTTGACGCCGATGACGTCCAGATAGCGTTCGGCGCCACCGATCTGCGGCCACATACGGCCTGAAATCAAGTCCCATCCCTGAAACTGGGATTGCCGGTGACCTTCCGCAACCGGTGCTTCCCACGGCCGGGACGGATCGGTGATGACATTGATGACCGGGTCGCAATGCACGAAGCGTGCCCGGGGATCGACGGCGATGATCGCATCCATGCCGGCGATCGCTGCACGGGCCAGTTGGACCTTGAGCTCGAATCCCCGGCCGTTCGCAAAGGGGTTCAGATAGCCGGCATCGCCTGCGCCCCATGAGAAGAACGAAATCTCGTTCACCGGGCAATAAAAAGGAATGTCGTCGCTTTCCTCCCGCACGACGCGGGCGCATTCGCCGGCAAACCGCGCAAAGCGCTCCACGAAATGCGGTGTCCAGATGTCGATGTCGTCCGGCCAGCCATAGTGCAGCACATCCCAGATGACCTGTGTTCCCGAACGGGCAGCCGCCTGCAGCATGGGCCGCACGCTGGACCACTCGAAACGGCCTGCGGTTTCGATGCGGTGCCAGCGAAAACCATCGCGCACCGTCTGGATGCCGAACCGTTGCAGCTGCCGGTAATCGCGCTCTGCATGGATGTCGTGGGCGATATCGTCGATCATGTCGAGCCGGGGCCCGAGCGGCTCCTCCGGCGTCGGGCGCAGCCGATGTGTCGAGCACTCGAACCCGCCTTGGATGAACGACCGGAAGAGACCGGTCGGGCCGCGGGCAACCCGCCGCGAAACAACGGCGTTCAACAATTGCTCCCACTGCGGCACGACGGCCTCGACGGCGTAGAGGCGTTCGACCTTCTGGCGCAGAGCGTCTCCCAGCAGTCTGCGAAGAGCCGGATCGGAAATCAGTCGGCCGGCCGCCGCAGCGATCGCGGGCGGATCGTCATAGGGCACGATCAGCCCGGTCGTGCCGTCCTCGATCTGCTGCAGCGCGCCGTTGTCCGGCGTCGAAATGACCGGAAGACGGGCCGCGCCGGCTTCTGCGATGACATGCGGCATGCCTTCGCCACGTGACACCCAGACGAAGACGTCAAAGGCCTGAAGCAGATCCGGAATGTCCTTGCGGTCCCCCAGAAACTGCACAACGTCCGCGAGGCCGAGAGCAGCGACACGTTCCCGAAGATCGGCGGCGTAGTCCGGCATGAAGGCATCGGGACCGCCGACGATGACGACGCGCACGTCGGGGTTCTCGGCATGGAGAAGCGATGCGGCGACGATGACGTGCTCGACATTCTTCTTGGGATCGAGCCTCCCGACCCATCCGATCACGGTGTGTCGAGCGGACAATCCGAGTTCGGCCCGCATGTCTTCCCGCCGCGACGGGTCGAATGCGGAAAGATCCACCATGGAGGGGATCTCGATCGCATCGTCCTCACGGCCCGGCATGCGGGATGCCGCTGCGTCCCGGATGGATCGGCAGACACCGACATAGCGGGTGGTGAGATGCTTCGGGCCCGCCAGGGCTTCGGAAACAAGCCCGCCATGTTCGATCAATGGCGGACAAAGGCTCAGACGCTCCAGTGCCGGATAGATATCGGCAACATTCTGACACGAGACCACAACGTCGTAGCCGGGAACCTTGCCTGCAAGGTAGGACACCGTATCCTCGAACGACATGGCGTAGGGCGCGGTATCCACCGATACGCCCAGCGCCCTCAGTTGTTCATGGGTCTGCTCGGGCATCCCGGGCTTGCGGAAGCAGGCGACCACGTCGATCTGGTAGCGATCGGTATCCAGCGCCTCCGCCAGCAGCCGGACCTCCGTCTCTTCTCCGCCGACCACCAGCCAGGCGAAGACGAAGAGGATCCGCATGGGCGGCTCTCGCAATGCAACCGTGTCCGCCGCCGGCATCATGCGCCGACCTTGAAGACGACCTGCAGGAAGTCGGGGCGATGCTTCACGAGATCCTGAAGGAAGGCAGGGCCGTCCTCGAACGGCACGACATGGGTCACCATGTGCTCGCGGATCGTCGCGCCGTCGTGGCGCAGGAGATCGACCGTTTCCCGTGCAAGGCGCTGCCGGTTCCAGATCGCCGAAAGGCCGCGCGGCACGCGGTTGATCTGCGCGCAGCGAATGTTGAGGCCGTTATGATGAAACTCCTCGCCGAGACGAAGTGCATCCGCCCCGCCTTGATAAAAGGCAAGGTCGATCACCGTCCCCTGAGGACGCAAGGCCTTGAGGGCGGTCTGCAGGCTGCCGGAGTGTGCGCGCGTCTGGAAGACGAGATCGGCGCCCCGACCGAGCCCGCCATCGTGCCAACGCGCTTTCGCATGCTGCCAGGCCTGGTCCTCTGTCATGGCGGTCAAGCCCATGGCTTCGGCCTTGGCCCGACGGAAGTCGGACGGGTCGGTGATGACGACATCGGATGCGCCGAGCTTGCGGGCGAACAGCGCGGTCATGAGACCCACCGTGCCGGCGCCGATCACAAGCACAGGTCTGCCGGCGACACCGGCCCCAAGCGTCGAAACCTGGGTCCCCATCGCTTCTGCATCGGCGTGGAGGATGCCGTTCGCTGCGATCGGCCCCATCTGCGCGACAAAGACGCCAAGGAGCGGGTCCACCTCGGCCGGCATGGGCACGAGCACGTCGTGATAGGGATCCGCCGTGTGGCCGGTCTTGTGCGCATAGGTGGTGGCAATCACGTCGCCCTCAGCATAGCCGCCCGTGCGGGACTCCGAGACCCGCGCGACTTCCATGTAGCCGAGGAAAGGCACGGGATAGTGCAGATCCGGTTCGTTTTCGATGAAGACGCCCCGACCCGCATCGAACCGCGAACGAAAATACGGATTGGTGTTCTTCAGGAAGGTCAGCTCGGTGCCGGCGGAAAGACCGGTGTAGAGGGTCTCCAGCCGGACCTGTCCGTCGGCGGGCGGCCCCTCCTCATATTCGAACACATAGGCGCGGCCTGGCCCCTCGATGCCGAGCGAGCGGATCTTCCGGTGGCCCGGAGGCATGCCGCGAGGCGCTTCTTCCGGTCGCGGCTGGAACTGCAGCGGTGCCAGCGGCGCACGGGTGAGGGCGGGGAGGTCAAGATGCACGGCTTCGCCGCTGCGGGACGACGCAACCACGGCCAGAGCCAGTCGATGGGTGGCGACGGCATCGGCATAGGGGCAGCGAATTCGGTTCTCACCGCCGCGGACGGCATCGATGAAGTCGCGATCCTCACGCCAGACGGGATCGCCGTCGGCTTGGCGGACGGGCCGACCACGGCCGACATCGACCATGATGTCGCGGTCGGTCAGTTCGATCGCCAGCTTGTCGGCAAAGATATGCAGGCCCACGCGATGGCTCCAGCCGAGCAGGCAGGTGGAGGCGATGTTGGCGACGACTCCGGACTGGAAAGTGAGGCTTGCAGTGCTGACGGTCGGCACGTCGAGGCCCGGAAAGTCCTGCCGCTCCGCATGGCCCGCACGACCATAGACCTCCGTGACCTCGCCGATCAGGAAGCGCGCGAGATCGAGCAGGTGCGTCGTCTGCTCTACCATCTGCCCGCCGGACTTGTCTTCCTTCCACCACCATTGCGGCGGCGGGGTTGAGTCCAGCCAATACCCGGAAAGCAACTGTGCAGGGTTATCGGCGAGCAGGGCGCGGGCTTCCTCGACGGTATCAAGATAGCGCCAGTGATAGCCGACAGCCGTGACGAGGTTCTTTTCGGCGATGCCCGCCGCGATCTCCTCGGCCAGGGCGATGTCCAGCGAGACCGGTTTTTCGACGAAGAAAGGAATTTCCTTGGCGATCAGATCGCGCTCCGGCTCGCCGTGCGCGAAGGGCGGGACGCAGATATAGACGGCGTCGACCGTCGCGCTTTCCAGCATGTCGCGATGACTGGTAAAGGACGTGGCGCCGAAGCGGCGGGCAGCCACGTCCGCACGGGCCGCGTCCGGATCCGCGAAGGCGACCAGTTCGACGTCCTCGAAGGTTGCGAGAATGTCGAGGTGGCGGTGGGCGATGCCACCGACGCCGATGAAGCCGAGGCGTGTCTTCTGCATGGAGCGGTCCTTTGTCAGGGATGAGTTCGGCGCTATGAAGGGCCGGTAAACGGAGGCGGTTTCCGAAGCCATCCGCGCGGCGGAGAAATGGCGACGAAATTGGGCTCGTCCCGCCTCTCCGATGGCTGCACGTCCGGCGGGATCGTCGAGTGCCCCGATGATGGCTTCGGCGAGCGAGGCAGGCTGCCCCGGTTCGGCGAAATAAGGATGTTCTTCGCCAAGCGCTTCCACCGTGCCACCAATTCGCGTGGCGACCACGGGCACCCCGACCGACATGGCCTCCAGCACAGCGAGCGGCAGGCCCTCGAACAAGGAGGAGAGCACGAAGAGATCGGCGATCGCCATGAGGTCCGCCACGTCGTCGCGTTGGCCGAGAAAGCACACGGAGCCCGCAACACCTGTGTCAGCCGCGAGAGCCTCAACCCGCTGCCGCTCCTCCCCCGAGCCGACCAGAAGAAGCATGGCGGACGGATGTTGGCGCAGGATCGCCGGCATGGCGCGGATGAGGGAGGCGTGATCCTTTTGGGCGGAAAAGCGGGCGACGGAGAGGAGGACCGTCCGGCCGGAAAGACCAAGGGCGGCTCGGGTCTGATCGGGCGCTGCGGCGGGTTCCAAGGGGAAAATGCCGTTTCGAACGACGGTCAAGCGCGCCGGGTCGACATGACCGCAGGCGTAAGTCTTTCGAGACGCCTCCGAGACGACGATGTGATGAGAAAGACGGGAGGTTTCCGTCCGGTACTGCGTCTGCTGGGCCGCATCGGTCAGGAGATAGGGCAGGTGTTCGGTGCGGATCACCGGAATGCCGCTGGCAATCCCCGCAGCTGCAAGCGCGTGTCCTTCCCAGCCAATGCCGGCGTGGACATGAAGCAGATCGATATCGGCTCGCTGGAGCCATGCTGCCAGATCTTCGTCCAGCGGCATGTCCTTGACGGCGAGCCGCTGTCTTGCGGCCCGGGCGAGAAAGGGGCCGGCGCTGGCCGGATCGGCAAGCAGGATGACCTCATGATCGGCCGACAGGCCGCGCGCAAGCGCCAGCATGTGTTCGCCCAGGCCCGATGGGTCGCGGCTGTCCGTTGCGAGGACGATGCGCGGGCGTCTTGCGGGTTTTTCAGGCATGAGGCGTCGGTTGACCCTGTGCCCGTGCCGCTCGCTGCCCGGCAACTTCGGCTGGAAAAGGCGCAGGCCCACCCATGGTATGCTCGATGAGCATGCGCATCTCCCGGGCCGTGTCGTCCCAGGAGGAGCGGCCCAGAAGCGCATCCACCGTGTCCAGCCAGGAGCCGGCGGCATGCTGCAAAGCAAGGGCCGCGGCGCAGGCGTCGACGAAGCGTGCCGCATCTTCGCCAATGAAGACACCGGGAACGTCCCCATAGCTGCGAACCACGTCGGTGATGGGGGTACTGACGACCGGCCGGCCAGCGGCGAGATATTCCGGCGTCTTGGTGGGGCTGATGAACCGCGTCGCTTCGTTCAGCGCAAAGGGCATCAGAGCGACATCCCAGCCGGACAGGTAGGACGGAAGCTCGGCGTAGCTCTTTTGTCCGAGATAATGGATGTTCGGCGCACGGGGCAGATCGTCGTGCGAGATCTTCACCACGGGACCGAGGAAGATGAACGACCAATCCGGACGTGCTGCAGCGATATCGCGGATGAGGCCCAGATCCAGCCGCTCGTCGATAACGCCGTAGTAGCCGAGTCGCGGACCCGGGATGCCGGCCTGATCGGAGGGTGAGGCATGCCCGTTGCGTGCGGTGCGGAAATGGTGGGCGTCCACGCTCGAAGGGAAGGCATGCAGATTGTCGTGGCGGCCCCGCTTGGCCTCGTAGAGACTGTAGCCGCCGGTAAAGACGACATCGGCCCTGTCGAGAAGGGCTTGTTCCATGGCCTTCAATTGCGGCGGCGCAAACTTGAAATTCGCAAGCTCGTCCATGCAGTCGTAGACGACGGCTGCCGCGTCCACATGGCGCGCAAAGGCGAACATCAGGGGCGTGTAGAACCAGAGGATCGGCTGTCGGCCGCCGTGCAGCGCCAGGAGATCATCCAGCAGATGGGCCAACGCCTCTTCCCGCTGCGGTTCGCTCCATCCGTGCGGCACGCGTGGGCGAATGGCCTTGACGGTGGTGCCGGCAAACGGATGTATCTCGAGATAGGCCAGATGGTGGTCGGTCGGGATGTATTCCTCGAAGAAAAAGACCTGCCGATCGGCAGAGAACCGCTGCATCAGATGCTGCGGACGCTGAAGAACGAAGTCCCAGCGCAGGTGGGAAAAACAGACGATCGGTGCGTCGGTGCAATACATGCCCTCCGAAACCTTCGAAAACGCACCCAGTAGATTCATAGAGCTCCCTTCCTTCAAGCTTGCAGGGAACTGTGCGAGCCTCTCTAGGTTCCGTCGTGCGGTGCGCTTTTTTTTAAAGGCTTCGACATCAGGGATTTCAGTTTCTGGACCGAATGTGGCCAGGTCCAGTTGGCGCGAACGATCGGGCGCGGCGTGAACGCCGACAGGTTCTCCAGGATGTCGGCGATGGCAAGATGGAAGTTTTCCGCTGTCGCCGTCCGGCCGGTTTCCGGCGTGATGTACTGGCGACCGCAGGAAAGTGCACTGTTGGCCAGCACCGGGAGCCCAGCCAGCATGTATTCCGTGAGGATAGCCGGCGCTCCGTCATCGACGCCGCAGACGACACCGAGACGCGCCGTGTTCATCAGACGGTTGACCTCCTCGAACGGGACGCCGGGCGGGTCGATGATGTCGACGGAAATGCCCCTTTGCGCGATCTGGTGCCGGAACTCGTCGACCATGTCGCCGTAGCCACAGACGCAGAGCGCGCGCAGAGAGCGCGGTAGCCTGGCCATGGCGTCAAACAGGATGTCGTGGCGCTTGTAGCCCTGGGCGGCGGCGACATAGATGATGTCGTAGGTTTTGGGCAGATCCAGCGGATAGAATGTCGTGTCCGACGCAAACTCAGGGCCGACCGGCAGAATGGCGGTCGGCATATCCGGGTGACGCGCGCGCACGACGTCCGACTGCCACTCTGCACCGGTCAGGACGAGATCGAAATGCCGACTGACCTCGGGCGGTATGCGCAGGGCTGGCGCATCGATGGAATTGTAGATCTTGAAGCTGTCGCGACAGGCGAGAAGAATGTCCTCGCTGACGCCGAGACCCCAGACGCAGAGGATATCCGGCGCACCGAAGGCTGCGATATAGCCGAGCATGTCGTTGGAGGCGAAGGGGGCGTGCGGGCCGTTCATGCGGAACGCCCGGCGTTTCAAGTGTGGGCTCCCTCTAGGAGGCATTTCCAGCGGGTGGCTACCGCGCCAGTGCGTCCAGATTTCGGCGCTGTCGACGAGGCCCGATCTCAAGCAGGCAAGCGGCAAACGCTCGATGTAGCCGCCATCGACAGCGACGGTCTCGAGGTCCGAAACCACCTCCGGGGCCTGCCCGCGTCGTCCCGAGATCCAGTCTTGGTAGGCGTCCTCGACCGTTGGCAAAAGGCCGTCGTCGGGCTGTCCATCTTGAAAGTCGCTGATAACGACGATCCGTCTGCCTGTCATGAACGAGGACGACCTTTCCAACCTCTGTTCCGGTCCGGTATCGCGTCAGTTCATGACGCAGGCGCGTCGCGGTCCGCCATAGGGCTGGTAGGTGTTGTCCGAAATCCGATAGGAGGAGTACCGCTCCTGACACTTGCGGACGTGGTCGCTGGTCTGGAGATCGGAAGACGGCGACATCCGGCCGATGTCATCGGTGGAGGCGACATCCATGTAAGGCGATACACAGGCCTTCCGCTCGCCGCTATAGGCGCTGTAGCTGTTGTCGTCCGCCCTGTAGGAGCGGTACCGGCTCGCGCACCAGCTTTGGTGTTCGGGATTGCTCACAGCTTGATTTTCGGCCATCGCGCTCTGCGTATCGGCAACGGGTGTGCCAGGCTGGGTCTGGTCGATTTCGGCGGACGCGTTGTCTGCCGCCACGACCGGTTCGGCAACGGCGAGCGTTTCCGACGATGCGAGATCGACAGGCGGCGCCGAAGGGGCACGATCGAATCCGCGGTCCGCTGCCTCGACACGCTTCGGCTCGGAGGTCCAAAGATCAGGCGCATTGATATTGGCCAACGCTTCGGTTGCGGGCTTTGCCATCAGGGCTGAGGCGCTGAGAAAACCGGCAATAAAGAGCGTCATGGCGACGGTGAGGGAGAAAGCGAGCGTAGCCGTGGCTTTCATGATGATGCTCCTGACATGCGAGAAACGTGCTGTCCTGTTAAGGAATCTGCCCGTCAACGCATGTTGTGGCGGAGAGTTCCGCAGCTTTCGCGTGCCGAAAACATCAAATGTTAGTGGTATGCCATATCTGCCAGTGTCGTCGCGCCGGCATGCGCTGCCGGATGTTCATGTGCAGAAGGTCAGACGCTCTTCAGATACAGGATGACGGATGTCGCCATGCTGCTCACCGTTGCAAGCACGACGATGCAGATGAGAACGCCGAAGATGATTTTCGCCCGGCGGGAGGGCGGAGCGTCGTGATCGAGATCTTGATGGGGCATGCCGCTCTTCTTGCCGGTCTTGCCACCTGCCGTCAATGGCAGGTGGTCTCTTGGTGTCGCGACGGATTGGCGCATCGCATTCGGTCTCGGTTCAGGCCTTCGATTGCCAGCGCAGCAGGATTGTCGACAGCGGCGGAAGGGTCAGCGACAGGGACTGCGGCTTGCCATGGGCGGGATGCGGCTCCGTCCAGACCTCAATATTCCCGAGGTTGGAGCCTCCGTAGACCCCGGCATCGCTGTTGAAGACCTCTTCCCAAGCGCCGTCGACGGGGACGCCGACCCTGTAGCCATGACGCGGCACCGGCGTCATGTTGGAAACGGCGAGGATCATGGACGTCCGGTCTTCGTTGAGACGCAGCATGCCGAAGACCGAGTGCTCGGCATCATCAGACACCGCCCAGTCGAAGCCTTGCGGATGCAGGTCCCCGTATTGGAGGGCCGGCTCTGCCGCGTACAGACGGTTCAGGTCGCCGACAAGCCGCTGAATGCCGGCATGCTCCGGCCGGTCCAGTAAATCCCAGACAATCGAACCATCATGGTTCCATTCGGTCTCCTGCGCGATCTCCCCGCCCATGAAGAGAAGCTTCTTGCCCGGGTGGGCCCACATGAAGCCGAAGTAGGCGCGAAGATTGGCGAGTTTCTGCCAGGCGTCGCCCGGCATCTTGCCGAGCAACGAGCCCTTGCCGTGAACCACTTCATCATGAGAGAGCGGCAGCATGAACCTTTCGGAATAGGCGTAGACCATTCCGAACGTCATCTGCCCATGATTGTAGCGACGATAGACGGGGTCATCCTGCACGTAGTGCAGCGTGTCGTGCATCCAGCCCATGTTCCATTTGAAATCGAATCCGAGGCCACCCTGTTCGACAGGCTGCGTCACGCCCGGCCATGCGGTCGATTCCTCGGCGATCATGAGCACGTTCGGGCACCGTTGATGGACGATACTGTTGAGGTGCTTGAAGAATTCGACGGCTTCCAGGTTCTCGCGCCCGCCATACTGGTTGGGGATCCACTCGCCTGCCTCGCGGCTGTAGTCGCGGTAGAGCATGGAGGCGACGGCGTCCACGCGCAGGGCATCGACGTGATACTCCTCCAGCCATTCGAGCGCGCTGGCGATCAGGAAACCTTTCACCTCATTGCGCCCGAAATTGTAGATCAGCGTGTTCCAATCCTTGTGGAAGCCTTCGCGCGGATCCTCGTGCTCGTAAAGTGCCGTACCGTCAAAACGGGCGAGGCCCCAGACGTCTGTCGGGAAATGCGCCGGCACCCAGTCGAGGATGACGCCGATCCCCGATGCGTGGCATCGATCGACGAAATACGCAAAATCCTCCGGCGTGCCATAGCGCCCTGTCGGAGCGAAAAGGCCAAGCGGCTGATAGCCCCAGGATCCCCCGAAGGGATACTCCATGATGGGCAGAAGTTCGATATGGGTGAAGCCCAGGCGTGCGGCATAGGGGATCAGGCGCTGGCTGAATTCGATCCAGTCCAGCGAGCGGTTTCCATCCTCGGCAATCCGGAGCCAGGACTCCAGATGGACCTCATAGACCGATATGGCGGCTTCCCCATCGCGTGTTTCCGTCTTGCGGCGCATCCAGTCGTCGTCGGTCCAGGGATAGGGCGAGGCGGAGGCGACGATGGAGGCGGTGGCAGGGGCTGCCTCGCTTGCTCGTGCCACCGGGTCTGCCTTCTGCGGCAGAAGATGGCCGGACGCATCGATGATCTCGAACTTGTAGCGTTCGCCTTTGCCGAGGCGCGGAATGAAGATTTCCCAGACACCGGCGGATGGGCGAAGCCGCATCGGATTGCGGCGACCGTCCCAGGCGTTGAAGTCGCCGACGACCGAGACGCGTCGCGCGTTCGGCGCCCAGACGGCAAATCGCACACCCTGAATGCCGTCGATCTCGGTGACCCGTGCCCCAAAGGTCCGGCCAAGGCTGTAGTGCGTGCCCTGCGAGAAAAGATGCAGATCGAGGTCCCCGAGCAGCGGACCGAAGGCGTATGGGTCCTCGGTTTCCTGCACGGCGTCTGGCCAGGTGATCCGCAAGCGATAGCGGGGCTGGTCGGTCAAGACAGCGAAAAGTCCGCCGGGATGGGCCAGGTCAAGGTGGGCTGTCACCGCGCCGCTGGACGGATCAAGGAGATCGATCCCGATGGCACCCGGCATCAAGACGCGCACGATGGTTCGGTCCGCGTGGGGGTGAGCGCCGAGCACGGCGAAAGGGTCGCCATGGCGGCCTTCGACGAGAGCGGTAACGGCATCATGATCGATGCCCTGAAGAAGATCGAGACGTTCCAGCATCAGGAATTACTTTCCGAAAGTCTGCGGACGATGGCCGAGAAGCCAGCGAGCGGGATGGGCAGCCATTTCGGCCGGTTACGAGCTTCGTAGGCGATTTCGTAGGCGGCCTTTTCCAAGAGGAAAAGGTCGAGGACGCGCGTGCTGACGGTGTCGGGCATGCGCAGATCGTCCGACATCTTGGTGACAGCGAAGTAGCTCGACAGGAAGGCGGCCTCCGCCTTTTCGATGAAGGCCCGAATGAGCAAAGTTCGCCGATCGCCATTCTGGTCGGAGGCGGCGTCGTGGTCGCGTTCCGCCGTTGCGGCGAGATAGCTCAAGGATCGCAACAAGCCCGCAACGTCGCGAAGAGGATTGGTCTTCGCACGGCGCTCGTCGAGACCGCGGGCCGGCTCTCCTTCGAAGTCGATGATAAAGGCATCTGCCTCTGCGACCAGAATCTGACCGAGGTGGAAATCGCCATGATTGCGGATCATCAGCGTGTCCGCTGCGGCATCTGCAAGGGCCCCGATGGAGGCAAGCAGCGTTTCCCTTCCATCGACCAGCGTCGTGATGTCCCCGCCGAGCGAGGGATCGACGTCGCCGCGTGCACGATCGAGGATGGCGAGACCTTCGGAAATCTGGCCGACCACCTGGTGCCGCAAAGCTTCGACATCGGTCTTTGCAGCATGAAGCGGCGAGAAGGCTTCATCCTCTGTGGGCGTCGCCAGGGCGACGTGAAGTTCACCAAGACGCGTGCCAACATTGCTGACGAAATCCATCAGCGGGAGGAACAGGCCGTCCTGACCGTCGGTGCCAGCGCTGTCCGGTGTCGAGGCCAAGGCGTCATCGAGCGTGCGGCGCAAGGTGTCGAGCATCCAGTTCCAGGCGTCGCCCTGGTTGCGGATGGCACCCTGAATAATGATGAGCGTCGAACGCTCGCCATCGGGCGCGATACGGGCGATTTCGCCGAGCAGGGGCGCCGTGTTCGCATAGCCGACGCTGGTCAGGTACCGCGTCATTTCCACTTCGGGGTGGATGCCCGGGAAGATATGGCGGATGAGCTTGATCATCGCGACATCCCCGACGATCAGGGAGCTGTTCGATTGCTCGGCCGACAGCCAGTGGATCGGCAGGTCGTCGGGAACGTCGATGCCGTCAAGCTCGTCGGACCCGATAAACTCCAATGTGCCGCTGCGCCCGGAGATCTGTGTGCGCTCGCTCAGCCCCTTGAGAACCCCGCGGGCAAAGGCGTCGACCGCAAAGCCGTCGGTCAGGAAGCCGACGCGGCGTCCCTGGCGAATGCGTGTCAACGCCAGTTGCTGGGCCAGGGCCGACGGATTCGTGTCATCCCAGGAAATCGCAAGCGGCAGCATGTAGGTTTCGGTGTGCCCTTCAAGCTCGGCCTCGAGTTCGCCAAGCAGGATATCGTGCGGGAATCCCATGGGAATCGCGCTGACGATCGTTGCGCCGTGCAGCGTTTCCCCCTTCGAGCCGAACCAACGGCGTTTGGCGAGATAGGATGGCAGCACATCGCGCGACAGAATGTTCGACAAACGCGGCTCGTCCACCACCTCCAGGAGGTCGCGACGAAGAACCATCGTTGCAAAGTCCGGCAACTGCTCCGGCGGATCGTTGCGCCAGATCGGCCCATCGACTTCGGCCACGAGCTGGAACCAGAAGAACCCGTACGGCGGCAGCGTCAGGAGATAGGTCAGCTGGCCGATCGGCGGAAACGGCGACATGCCGGTCAGCTCGATCGGTACCCGGTTCTCGAATTCGGACAGATCAAGCTCCACTGCCTGCGGCAGACGCGAGAGATTGAAGACGCAGAGGATCGTGTCGCCTTCATATTCGCGAAGATAGGCGAGAATCTTGCGGTTGCCCGGCTTCAGGAAGCGTTGCGTGCCGCGACCGAACGCAATGTGGCGCCGGCGGAGCGCCAGCATGTGCCGGGTCCAGTTCAGCAGCGAATGGGCATCGGCCGCTTGCGCCTCGACGTTCACGGCCTCGTAGCCATAAAGCGGGTCCATGACCGGCGGCAGAACGAGACGGGCGGGGTCGGCGCGCGAAAAGCCGCCATTGCGATCCGGCGACCACTGCATCGGCGTTCTCACGCCATCGCGATCGCCGAGATAGATGTTGTCCCCCATGCCGATCTCGTCGCCGTAATAGATGACGGGTGTTCCGGGCATCGAGAGAAGAAGCGCGTTCATCAGTTCGACACGGCGACGATCGCGCTCCATCAGCGGTGCGAGACGACGACGGATGCCGAGATTGATGCGGGCTCGCCGATCCGCGGCATAGGTGTTCCAGAGATAATCCCGCTCTGCATCCGTCACCATTTCGAGCGTCAGTTCGTCATGGTTGCGAAGGAAGATGGCCCACTGGCAATTTTCCGGAATGTCCGGCGTCTGGCGCATGATGTCGGTGATCGGGAATCGATCTTCCTTGGCGATCGCCATGTACATGCGTGGCATCAACGGGAAATGGAACGCCATATGGCATTCATCGCCGCTGCCGAAATATTCGTTGGTATCCTCGGGCCACTGGTTGGCCTCGGCCAGAAGCATGCGGCCGGGGTGGCTGGCATCGAGCGCGGCCCGGATGCGCTTCAGGATGTCGTGCGTTTCCGGCAGGTTCTCGTTGTTCGTTCCCTCCCGCTCGATCAGATAGGGAATGGCATCCAGGCGGAAGCCGTCGATGCCGGTCTCCAGCCAGAACCGCATGACGGACAGCAGCTCTTCCATGACCTTGGGATTGTCGAAATTCAGATCCGGCTGGTGAGAATAGAAGCGGTGCCAGTAATAGGCGCCGGCGACCGGATCCCAGGTCCAGTTGGACTTCTCGGTGTCGAGAAAGATGATGCGGGTTTCCGGGAATTTCTGGTCCGTGTCGGACCAGACATAGAAGTCGCGCTCGGGCGAATCGACCGGCGCGTTGCGGGCGCGCTGAAACCACGGATGCTGGTCGGACGTATGGTTGATGACCAGTTCGATGATGACGCGGATGCCCCGCTCGTGGGCGGCGTCCACGAAGGCGCGGAATTCCTCCATTGTCCCATAGTCGGGACTGACGTCGCCATAGTCGGCGATGTCATAGCCGTCGTCGCGACGCGGGGAGGGGAAGAACGGCAGCAGCCAGATCGCGGTGACGCCGAGCGTGGCGATATGGTCAAGCTTCTCCTGAAGGCCCTTGAAGTCGCCGATACCATCGCCGTTTCCATCGTGAAACGACTTGATATGCAGCTGGTAGATGATCGCGTCCTTATACCAGAGCGGATCAGAGGAGCCGCTCTCGGCATGCGTCTGCGGACGGGTGCCGTCCTCGTCTTGCATTTGATCTGTCAGCATATCCATAGCCGTTCCTCCCTATCGGACGCGCCAAATGCCGAACGGCATGGAGGGGTCGAGACGGATGCGTTGTATCTTGCCGGTCCAGGTGAACGCCCGGTTGGCGATGACGTCTTCCATGGGAAGCGATCCGTTGTCCGGAAGGTTCCATGACCAGAGCGGAACCTCGCAATCGGCTTCCTGCACATTGTGGGGATCGAGGCTGATGGCGACGAGAAGGACGTTTTCCCTGCCTGCGCTGGCTTTCTCGAAGAACAGAACGTTGTCGTTCCACGCCGGCAGGAGCGTCAGACCGAGATGCGAGTGCAAGGCCGGGTTTTCGCGGCGGATGCGGTTCAGAAGGGCGATTTCGTTCTTGATATGGCCCGGACGGTCATAATCCCACGCGCGGATCTCGTATTTCTCGCTGTCGGCATATTCCTTGCGCTTGGCGTCCGGCCGGCCCTCGCAGAGCTCGAAACCGTTATAGACACCCCAGAGACCGGACAGCGTTGCGGCAAGCGCCGCGCGGATGAGATAGGCCGAACGCGGTGCGTTCTGCAGGAAGTCCGGGTTGATATCGTGCGTGTTGACGAAGAAGTGGGGACGGAAGAAGTCCTTCGGCGCCTCGGTCGTGATCTCCCGCATGTATTCTTCCAGCTCCCACTTCGCGTTTCGCCAGGTGAAGTAGGTGTAGGATTGCGAGAAACCGACTTTGGCCAGCCGGTACATGACCTTCGGCTTGGTAAAGGCTTCCGACAGGAAGACGACGTCCGGATGGCGTCCGCGAATGTCGGCGATCATCCACTCCCAGAACGGAAACGGCTTTGTGTGGGGGTTGTCGACGCGGAAGAGCTTGACGCCCTGGTCGACCCATACCTGAACCACGTCGCGCAACGTCTCCCATAGCGCAGGGACCGCGTCCTTCGCGTAGAAATCGACGTTGACGATATCCTCGTACTTCTTCGGAGGATTTTCAGCGTAGCGGATGGTGCCGTCGGGTCGCCAGTCGAACCAGCCCGGGTGGTCCTTCAGCCAAGGATGGTCCGGCGAGGCCTGGATCGCCAGGTCGAGCGCGATTTCGAGGCCATGATCGGCCGCAGCCGAAACAAGCCGCCGAAAATCCTCGAAAGTGCCAAGTTCCGGATGAATGGCGTCATGGCCACCCTCCGGGGATCCGATGGCATAGGGGCTTCCGGGATCGTTCGGGCCAGGTGTCAGCGTGTTGTTGCGACCCTTGCGGTTTGTCGTGCCGATCGGGTGGATGGGCGGAAAATAGAGAACGTCGAAACCCATGTCGCGGATGGCGGGAAGCCGGCCGATGACGTCGTCGAACGTGCCGTGACGATTGGCATCACCGCTCTGCGAGCGTGGAAACACCTGGAACCAGCTGGCAAAGCCTGCAGCCTTGCGTTCGGCGTCCACCGGGATAACGGCGGAACGAACGCTGAAGGGTCGCCGATCGGCGCGTGCTAGAAGCGCGAAGGTCTCCGGCGACAGCAGCAGCTTTGTCTTCTGTTCAGCATCGCTCCCGGCAAGCGTCGCCAGAAGCGTTTTCAATTCCGGTTGGACCCGCTGCGGCCCGTTTTCGGCCGCCGCCTTGATCAGGTTGATGCCTTCCTGGATCTCGAGCGTCAGATCGAGGTTGGCCTCGTGCTTCTTGCCGAGCTCGTAGCGGAAGATTGCATAGGGATTGCGCCAAGCTTCCAGGACATATTCGTGCCGACCCATCCGCTTCAGCGTAAATTCCGCCTTCCAGCGGTCGTTGACCACGAACTGCATCGGGACTTCGGTCCACTCCTGCGTGTCGACTGGACGCCAGAGAAGAACGGCTGCCAAAGGATCGTGGCCGTCGCCAAAGATGTCGGCTTCCACTTTCACGATATCGCCGACGACGCGCTTCACCGGGAAGCGGCCTTCGTCAACCGCAGGGACAACCTTTTCGATCGCCAGCCGCGCCGTCGCTGCCGCCGCCAGCGCGTCCATTGCGGCGCCCGGCATCAGGATCGGGTTTGACACGGAGCCTTCGAAGATGCGGAGCTCGCCGGGCGCGAGCCGCATGTCGGCATCGAGCGCGCGTTCGGGTCGCGCCACGTCGCAAAGTGGCAAAAAGGCGGACGCCGCCTCCCGGATTGCATGGAAGGGAACGGTGGCGCTGCGACGGAGATCGCGATTGCAGACGATCACGCGCACCTTCTCCGCTTGGCGGAGGTCTGCGTGGTCCCCTTGCACGAGGGCGCTCACAGGCGTGGCACTACCGGAAATGAGCGTCATCGGCGTGGTGCGCGACAGCGTCGACGCCGCCAGCTCCTTGTTGATGGCGCGAATATGGGAGGACATGTCGAAAGCGCCTTGGGCTTTCATGCCGTGAAGGCCGCTCCCGTGGCCATGCATCGGGTCGAGGGGCGTGGCTGCCCCGAACTCAAAGCCCATAGGGATGAGGATGCCGCGGCCGACGGTGGCAGAGAGCGCAAGCGTTCGTATCGCCCGACGTTTCAGGATCTCGCTGCTTTCCGTGCCGTGTGCGATGCGCTTGGCGAACGGGGCTTCCGGAAAGGCGATCTGATAGGCGAAGTCGCGCTGCAACTCGTATTCGTCGAGAAGCCAGTG
Organism: Rhizobium sp. Leaf341; assembly: GCF_001424325.1. Lineage (NCBI taxonomy): Bacteria > Pseudomonadati > Pseudomonadota > Alphaproteobacteria > Hyphomicrobiales > Rhizobiaceae > Rhizobium > Rhizobium sp. Leaf341. The sequence goes on along the minus strand of NZ_LMPE01000005.1, from coordinate 497,617 downwards.
ATCCTGCAGGTTCCACCAGGCCAGCGACGAGAAAACGCCTTCGAAACCTGCTTCGGAGAGGCCCTTGCGGTCCCCGAACGACGTCCCCGGCGTCCAGGCAAGAAAGCGGACCTGCGACTGGCGCTGATGGACATTCGCGATAAGCTGCGCCCACGCTTCTTTCGACAAGGCTGCTATTCCGACGCAGCGGAAACCCTCGATCCCGGCTTCGGCAAGCGCCAGAAGACGATCCGTCCATGTCGCGACCAGCGCCGCTTCCGCGTGCTCATCCTGTGGGTCCGTCGGACGGCCGCCGAAGACGGTTGGCGAGATACGCGGATCGACCGGGGCGCCGGGCGCCGGATGCGGTTCCGCCTCGTGCCCGACGACGATATCCAACATCAGAGACAGACCATGTCTTCGTGCCGATTTGACCAAAGCGGACACACCGTCGGCGACGCTGTTGCCGAGTCCGAGCTCCGGGTTCAGAGCTTCGTAGCTTGCGGTCATGAAAACGCTTGTCGCTTCGCCCTTTTGGAAGAGAGGAGCCGAAAGAACGGTGTCAAAACCGAGGTCTGCCGCATGGGCAAAGACCGCGTCCCACGCCTCCGCCCCGCGCATATGCAGGGGGTGGACGTAGTAGATCCGCGGCGGGGTGACGACAGATGTGCGTGCTTCGGCAAGCGAATGAACATTCATGGGCTGTCTCGCGTTGTTTCATCGAGAACCTTGCAAGCCCTAAGCTTGTTCCACGTCGTCTTGCCGAACATGGCGAAACGCAGCGCCTTTCCTATGCCGAACGGACGCTAGGATCGCGGACGTTCCTCCTGCATGACGGCCGAAATCGCAACAAGAAGGGGTGCCTGGGACAGGGCTCCGAGTGCGACGGACAGTTTGGGCTTCCAGTTCGGATAGCTGTCGCTCGTTCCCGGAACATTCGTCGGTTTCTTCTCGCCGGTCATGTCGGCAAGGCGCACCGCTGCCAGTGCCGATGCGGTCCTGGCAATGAAACGGTGGGCATCGACCACAAGTCCTGTCAGGGCCTGATCGGGTGCCGCATCCGATGGCAAGCGCGCCGGCTGCTCGATGCCGGCTTCGTCCAGCGCGCGAACGAGGTCTTTGCGCTCTTCTTTCCGCTCTTCATGATGCGCCTGGGTGATATCTGCCGACAGAATGCCATGATCGGCGCGGGTGGCGATGTCGGCGCCGCGCCACCAGCCCGCCATTGTCTGGTGATCATGGGTGGAGATGCAGGCAAGTGACAGCGCCGGATACGCCTCCGCCGGTTTGAAGCCATCTTCCGTGCGCTCATAGGAGAGAATGCGGTAGGAGAGAATGCGTGCTTCGGCGAGATCATCCTGCAGCCCGTCTGGAAGCACGCCGAGATCCTCGCCGATGACGAGACACGCGTGACGGCGGGATTGCTTCGCCAGAATGTCGAGAAGATGCCGCTCCGGATAGGTGACATAGGCTCCGCCATCCGGCTTGAGATCAACCGGAACGAGAAACAGACGGCGGAGCGCTGCGGCGTGGTCGATGCGAATGGCGCCGGCATAACGCATGGCCGCGACGACCATGCGTTGGTAGGGCGACGGATCGCCTTGGGTCATGGCGGCAGGCTGGAATGCGGCGAGGTGCCAATCCTGTCCATCCGCAGCGAAGGGATCCGGTGGGCTTCCGACGGTGGCGGTCGAGATGTAGAGGTCACGCTCGCCCCAGGTGGCCGACCCATCAAGCGCTTCGCCAACAGCGAGATCGAGATACAGACCGACCCGCATGCCTGCGGCTTCGGCGGCTTTTGCCGCGACATGAAGCTGGCAATGTGCCAGCCATTGCAGCCACATATGAAAGCGGATTTCGTGCTCATGCGCGTCTGCGAAGGCGACAACATCAGGGTTTTCGGGGTTCTTGTAGCTTTCGGGCCAGGCATGCCATCCGGCACCGAAGCCACGATCCGCCATGGTGAACGACAAGGCCTCGAAAAGGGCATGCAGGCGGAGCGGGGCGCCCTCCCGCTCGACGAACGTCTCAAAATCCTCCGGCTCTGCCTGCCCGTTCCTGTCCGGCGTCCAATCGGCCCAGATCGTGCGCAAGGCCTCCAGTTTCAGGCGGCAGACGCCGGCATAGTCGACGTGGGCCTTGTTCCGAAGGCCTGCTGCCATGCGCTCGATGTCGGGATCGGCTTTATAGCCCGGAACCTGGTCGACGGCGATATAGAGAGGATTGAGCCGCTGACGGCTGGAGGGTTCATAGGGGCTGCAGCGTTCGGGATCGGCGAGGAATGGCGCGTGGAGCGGGGTCAGTCCGATAAAGTCGGCGCCAAGCGGTCCGAAGATGGCCGCGATATCACAGAGGTCCTGAAAGTCGCCAATGCCCCAGTTTCGCGACGAACGCAGGCTGTAGGGTTCCAGGGTGATCCCCCAGACGCGCGTGCTCTCCAGGAAAGAGGGTAGATAGGACGCAGGGAGGTTGTTTGGTGTTGTCGACGTTTGCGTGGGTGGGGGGACCTCCGGTTGCCCGAGAGCATCGATGTCGACGTTCAGTGCCGCGAGGATCTTGATCTTGGTCTCGGTAGAGACGGCGACGTCCTTCTTTTCGGGGCTCGGTCGCGTCTCGCCGATACCGTACTGGCGTGCGAGTTCGTCGATGGTCTCGGGCTTCATGGGATGTCGCTGCCTCTCGCGGTGGACCTGGTAGGGTGTGAGGGAGACCTAAGGCGGTCCCGCCGGATGGCAAACGGTGATCCGCTGTTTCGTGCCAAGGTGTCCGGTGTGTTTCCGTCGGAAGGGCAGAGCCTGCGCAAACCGCGTGTTCACGCGGCGGCAGGCCCTTTCCCGTTGGTCGCGATCAGATCTTTGCGGATTGCCCGGACTCTTTCAGAGAGGCGAAGGTGACGGTGACCTCGCGCAGATTGGCATCGAGCCAGCCAGCCATCGCAATCTCTTCGTCAAGATTGCTGCGCAATGCCGGGACCGCATTGGGGAAGCCGCCAAGCTCCGCTACCGTAATGAGTGACTTGTAGGCAGCAATCTCGAAATTCTCGAAGGCAAAGTTGGCAAAGGAATTCTTCAGGATCTCGTCGCCGGCAACCGAATGGCCAAGAGCTGCCATTGCGCCTGTGAAGGAAAGCGCCATGTCTTTCAGAGCCGAATGGCTTTCGGCAAGCTCGTCGAGAAGGGTCTCGATCCGAGTGATCTGACCTTCCGTTTCGCGGATGTGCTGTTGAAGCCGATCGGCGACCTGAGGATAGTTTTCGATCCGGGAGACCTGGGGTTTCATGATGGAGAGCGCCTGGTTCTCCATCGCGTGGGCATTCTTGAGGCCCGTGACGAAAATTGTACGGATATCGGTGTCGGCCATGCCGTGCTCCTTCTCGAATAAAGAGCCGCCGAACCGTGGGACACACGGTAAGTTCCCGCAGATGACACGGGAAAGCCGTCCGCTACGTCAGAGTGAGAGCTTAATGGCTGGTTGCCGCCTTGGCCTGGCGCATTGCGGCCAGATATTTCTCGCCGGGACGAGAGGCCATGGCGGCGACCTTGATACGGGTTTGTTCGCGGTGGGCCTCTGCACGCTGACGGGCAGCTTCGCCCTGCGCAATCAGAATCCGCACACTTTCCCGCAATTCGATCTGCTTATCCATCGCATACCTCATGCTGCTGCAAGATCGGCAACCTCGCCGAACTGGATGATCAAACGGGGCTCGCTCATATCCCCCGATTCTTCGTCCACCTTGACCGCATAGGCCGCTACGCCGGGGAAGCGCGCGGACATGGAGGTGGCGATCTTCTCTGCACTGACAGCGTTCGATGCCTGACGCATTTCGCCGGGAGCGACGCCGCCGCGAACCTTCTTGAAGGGCATGACGATGAACTTCTCTGCTGTTGCCATCTCGATCATCTCCTGATTTGTTCTCTATATGTTCTGTTTTGACGCGAAAGTCAATTGATCTTTTTCGACGCCTCCTCCGTGTTGCTGTTCGGATGTTGAAGCATGAACCTTTCGGCTGCGGCGGCAGCGTGCCAGACCGCAAAAAACCAGAACAAAGATTCCTCTCGCGCCTGGGAACTTTTGCAGCGGAAATCCGTTACCGCGTGAGCATCTGACCGACCTCATCCAGTGCGCCGTGGTAGAGTGTGAAGGCTGTTATGCTCCGAGTACCTGCGCCGTGCCGTCGAAAAGCATCATATCTGCCGATCCCTGACGTCCGTCGATCGACAGGACATCTCGATGGACCAAGCCGAGATCTTCTCAATACACAGACAAGGAACAGGACCCATGGACCAGTCCGTAAAATCGCGCCGCAAGGCTGACCTGAAAACCCCAACGGGCCTTTCGCAGGAGGGCGTGAAAGATATCTCGGGCGGTGCTTCGGCCCTGCTTGCCGATGTCTTTGCGCTTTATCTCAAGACGAAAAATTTTCACTGGCACATGTCCGGCGCAAATTTCCGGGACTATCATCTGCTGCTCGACGACCACGGTGCGGAACTGCTGGCGATTACCGACCCTCTGGCTGAACGCGTCCGCAAATTGGGTGGCTCGACCCTGAAGTCGATCGGCGATATCTCCCGCCAGCAGCGCATCAAGGACAACGACGCCGATTTCGTTCATCCGCACGAGATGCTGGCCGAATTGCGCGACGACAATGGCGCCTTGGTCCAGAGCATGCGGGAACTGCACGATACCTGTGACGAACATGGTGATGTTGCAACGGCAAGTCTGCTGGAAAACTGGATCGATGAAGGGGAGAAGCGGGTCTGGTTTCTGTTCGAGATCCTTCGGGGCACCAACGCGCGATAAAAGCCGTTGAGCCAGAATTAGAAAAGGCGCAGGCCGGTCAGCCTGCGCCTTTTTCGTATGACCCGGCGTTATCGCCGGCAGGACTGAGGCGTAGCCTTCAAATGTTGCCATCCTTCAGGCGCGACAGGAGATACTTGCCATAGGTGCTCTTTCCGAGCTTCTTGCCAAGAACTTCCAGCTGGTTGGCATCGATGAAGCCGCTGAGATAGGCGATTTCTTCCGGGCAGGCGATCTTGAACCCTTGGCGACGTTCCAGCGTCGCGACGAAGTCACCGGCATCCAGCAGGCTGTCCGGCGTTCCCGTATCGAGCCATGCATAGCCGCGGCCCATGAGTTCGACGTTCAGGTCACCGCGTTCGAGATACGCCTTGTTGACGTCGGTGATCTCAAGCTCGCCGCGCGGGGAAGGCTTGAGATTGGCGGCGATGTCGATGACGTCGCTGTCATAGAAATAGAGGCCGGTGACGGCCCAGTTGGACTTTGCCGCCTCGGGCTTCTCTTCGATCGAGAGCGCCTTCATGCCCTTGTCGAACTCGACCACGCCATAGCGTTCCGGGTCGGCGACGTGATAGGCGAAGACGGTGGCCCCCTTGGTACGCGCGCTGGCGCGGGCGAAAAGGTCGGTGATGCCGTGACCGTAGAAGATGTTGTCGCCGAGGATGAGGCAGGATGGATCGGAACCGACGAAATCCGCGCCGATGATGTAGGCCTGCGCGAGACCGTCGGGAGACGGTTGTTCGGCATAGGTCAGGTTGATGCCCCAGGCGCTGCCGTCGCCCAGAAGGCGCTGGAAGTTCGGCAGGTCGACGGGTGTCGAGATGATCAGGATGTCCCTGACGCCGGCCAGCATCAGCGTGGACAGCGGATAGTAGATCATCGGCTTGTCGTAGACCGGCATCAGCTGCTTGGATGTGACGAGTGTCATCGGATGCAGTCGCGTGCCGCTGCCGCCGGCGAGAATGATACCCTTCATCGAATTACTCCTGATAAAATCATGCCTCAAGGATGCGGGCGACGACGATTTCGGTTGCCGGGCGCCAATCCTGAAGGACGACGCCATGGATGGATGACAGCTTGGTGCCGTCGAGCTGTGAATTGGCAGGACGTTTCGCCGGCGTCGGATAGGCGCTGGACGGGATGGGATTGACCGTCGCGGATGGGCCATCGCGTTCCGCCGATAGGCGGAAGATTTCGGTTGCGAACTCCGCCCAGTTGGCCCGACCGGCATTGGTCAGGTGGAACGTGCCGCGCAGGGCTGCGTCCTTGCTCTTCAGTAGGTTGTCGGCGACCTTGAGCACGGCGTCTGCAATGTCGAGTGCAGATGTCGGGCAACCGACCTGGTCGGCAACCACGTTCAGTTCGTCGCGGTCGACCGCCAGACGCAGCATCGTCTTCACGAAGTTTTTGCCGTAGGGGCTGTGAACCCACGCGGTGCGCAGAATGGCGTGGTTCGGCGTTGCAGACGCGACAGCCTTTTCGCCGGCGAGCTTCGAGCGGCCATAGGCGCCGATCGGTGCGACTGGATCCGTCTCGACATAGGCGCCTGTCTTGGTGCCATCGAAGACATAATCGGTCGAGATGTGAACGATCGGAATGTCAAGGCCGGCGGCCGCCCGTGCCAGCGCGCCTGGAGCCTCGCCGTTGACCTTTGTCGCCAGGTCTTCCTCGGTCTCTGCCTGGTCCACGGCCGTATAGGCGGCCGCGGAGATGATGATGTCCGGTCGGATGGCGGCAATCGCGGCGCCGAGGGTCTCGGGGGCACCGAAGTCTACCTCCGGCCGTCCGAACGTGGCGATGGCGATATCGGGACGATCGGCGGCCCGCTCGATGATCGAGCGGACGACCTGTCCTTCCTTGCCGGTAACGAGATAGGTCAGGGCCATCAGGAGGCCTTCGTCTGCGTCTGAATGAGACCGAGGCGACCGCCGTCATAGCCATCGCGCAGCGGCTTCCACCACCACTCGTTCTCCAGATACCACCGCACGGTCTTCTCGATTCCGGTGTCGAAGTTTTCGAGGGCCTTCCAGCCCAACTCCGTTTCCAGGCGCGTCGCATCGATCGCATAGCGGGCGTCGTGTCCCGGACGGTCGGTGACGTGCTCGATCAGCTTGGCGTGCGGTGCGCCCTGCGGACGTAGCGTGTCCATGAGTTCGCAAACGCGATGCACGACGTCGATGTTGCGCCGCTCGTTCCGGCCGCCGACATTGTAGGTCTCGCCGACCTGGCCGCGTTCGGCGATCAGATCCAGCGCGCGGGCGTGATCCTCCACATACAGCCAGTCGCGAATATTGGCGCCGCTGCCATAGACCGGCAGCTTCTTGCCGTGCATGGCGTTGAGGATGATCAGCGGGATCAGCTTTTCCGGGAAGTGATAGGGGCCGTAATTGTTCGAGCAGTTGGACACGACGATCGGCAGGCCGTAGGTGCGCTGCCAAGCTTTCGCCAGGTGGTCGGACGAGGCCTTGGAGGCCGAGTAGGGCGAGCTCGGATCGTAAGGTGTCGTCTCCGTGAAGAGACCTTCGTCGCCGAGCGACCCGTAGACCTCATCGGTGGAGACGTGAAGGAAACGGAAAGCGTCCTTGGCGTCTGCTTCCAGCGTGTTCCAATAGGCCCGGGCGGACTCGAGCATCGTGAAGGTGCCGATCACGTTCGTCTGGACGAAGTCGGCAGCACCGGTGATCGAGCGGTCCACGTGGCTCTCGGCTGCGAGATGCATCACGCGATCCGGGCGGAAGGTGTCGAAGGCTTCCTGGATCGCACTGCGATCGCAGATATCGGCCTGCAGGAACCTGTGGTTGGCCTGGTTGCTGATGCTCTCGAGAGAGGTCAGCGTCCCTGCGTAGGTGAGCTTGTCGATCGTCAGAACGTCGTAGCCCTTTTCAAGGACAAGATAACGGACGACGGCCGAACCGATGAAGCCGGCACCTCCGGTAACAATAACACGCATATTGATCGGTTCCTGACTGGTTTACGAGTTGGCGTTGGCGCCGGTGTAGATGAAGCTTTCCTTCAGGTCGGCAAGCATCGGCTGAAGGGTGTCCTTCTTCGAGAGAACGGGCGTCTTGGCAACATCGGGCCAGACGATGCCGATGGCCGGATCGTCCCAGCGAAGTCCGCGGTCGTGCTCTGGGCTGTAGTAGTCGGTCACCTTGTAGCTGACCTCGGTGGCCGGGACCAGTGTGCAGAACCCATGGGCAAAGCCGGCGGGGACCCACAGCTGGTGGCCGTTCTGCGCCGTCAGTTCGGCACCGACATACTGGCCATAGGTCGGCGAACCGACACGGATATCGACCGCAACGTCGTAGATGGCGCCGGCAATGCAGCGCACAAGCTTGCCCTGAGCACGTGGTTCGAGCTGGAAATGCAGACCGCGCACCGTCCCGGCGTCTGCTGAGAGCGACTGATTGTCCTGACGGAATTCGACTTTGGCTGCCTGCTCCTCGAACAGGGATTGGCGAAACGTTTCCATGAAGTAACCCCGGTCGTCGCCGATCTTATTCGGCTTGATCAGGACCACGTCGGGGATCGAGAGGCGCTCAAAATTCATCCAAATTTCCATCTGTCGTTGCTAATGCAGGTCTGTCTGTCGGCGGCACTTGTACCAATTGAACTGTGCATCTTTCAAGACACCCTGTCAGAACGAGGCATATGCAAGAGACGAGCCATGTCGAAATCATAGCATTTTACCCCGTCTTTGCGCGCTAAACTGCGTTTCTTCCCACCGGATCGCCTAATAACAACGCAATCGGGATGAAGCTCAGGACGGCCCACGCTGCGAGTTCCCCTGCGGAGGCAGACAACATGCGGGATGCCTGACGCGCCCGCTCGGAAAGCGATCTCTGACGACATCAAGTTCTTATTTAAGCGACAATGGTCAGGAAGCGGCAAGGTCGCCGCTTCATGGTCGTTTTCCCGTGGGAGAGATTGCGGTCTGCGCTATAGTTTAGCGTGACGTAATTGGAAGAAAGCTGCCGACATGCCGCATCGCAGGGACGCTCGCAACAGGCCGACAGAGGGCGCCAAAGCACGTGTGGCAGAAGGCGCCACGGGTGCAGCTGCAGGGGAACTCGAGGAAGAGCAGTCGCTTGGCCAACAACTCCGGATGATGCAGCAGGCATTCATGGCCTCGCCGTCGCGACGCATCATCCTCCTTCTGGCGGCCGGTCTTCTCACCGTCATCGTTGCGATTGCCATCGGCCAAATCTTTCTCAATCGTTGGTACAAGCCGTTCTACGATACGTTGGAACGACGCGACCTTCCGGCATTCCTCGGGCAATTCGTCGTTTTCGGTCAGATCGCGGGGGTCATCCTTGTTCTCAATGTCATCCAGACCTGGCTGGGACAATGGATCAAGATCAAGTTGCGGGAGGGCCTGACGCGGGACCTGATCACGGAATGGATGAAGCCGACGCGGGCCTTTCGCCTTGCCAATGCCGGTTCGCTCGGCATCAATCCGGATCAGCGCATTCATGAGGATACACGGCATCTGACGGACCTGACGGCGGGCCTCGGCATCGGGCTTGTCCAGTCCGGCATTCTTCTGGTCAGCTTCATCGGGGTGCTCTGGTCCCTCTCGGCCGGGTTCGTCTTCCGCTTCCAAGGCTATTCGATCGCCATTCCCGGCTACATGGTCTGGGCCGCTATTCTTTATGCCGGTATCGCTTCCTGGCTGAGCTGGCTGGTCGGACGGCCGCTCGTCAAGCTGAACGGCGAACACTATCAACGCGAGGCAGCGCTCCGCTTTTCGCTCATGCGGGTCAACGAGCATATCGAAGCTGTCTCCCTGTCGGGCGGCGAAGCGAACGAGAAGCGCCGGATCGAGCGCGATCTGGCCTCCGTGCTGGAAATCAGCCGTGGCCTGATGTTCGCCATGACGCGCCTTACCTGGGTGACGGCGGGCTATGGCTGGGTAACGGTCATTGCGCCGATCGTCATTGCCGCGCCGGTATTCTTTGCGGGAAACCTGTCTTTCGGGGGCCTGATGATGGCTGTCGGCGCGTTCAATCAGGTCCATGCTTCGCTGCGATGGTTCGTTGACAACATCCAGGCCGTGGCAGACTGGCGCGCGACCCTGTTGCGGGTTTCCGCCTTCCGCTCCGCCATGCTGATGACCGACGAGCGCTACGAGAACGACAAGCGGATCGTCTATGCCGCGCCAGGCTCCGGCAGTATCGTCATGGACGATCTCGCAGTGGCCTCGCCTGCTGGCAGCGTCAAGCTTGCCGACACGCATGTCGAGATCATGGCTGGAGACAGGGTGCTGATCACCGCGAGGACCGACGTCGACAAGAGCTCCTTCTTCCGTGCGATCACCGGGCTCTGGCCCTGGGGTCGCGGGCGGCTTGCGCTGCCGCCGCCAGAGAGCATGGCGTTCATTCCCCGCGCACCCTATTTTCCGCCGGGAACCGTCGCGGAAACCTTGATCCATCCTGCAACGCCGGACCGTTTCCCGCGCGAGCAACTCGCATCCGTGTTGACGCGTGTCGGGCTCGATCGTTTTGTTGCGGCTCTCGATCAACCGCTCCAATCTCAGGTGAAACCGACCGAAGCGGAGTTGCGCCTGCTCGCCATTGCCCGGCTTGGCCTCCACAAGCCGCGCTGGATCGTTATCGAGGAGGTGCTCGACACGCTCGATCCAGACACCTATCAGCGCGTCGTCACCTTCTTCATGGTCGAAACGGCCAAGGCCGCAATCGTCAATATTGGTCGAATCCAGCCCAACGATGTGTTCTTCAAGCGCGTCCTGCACCTGGAAAATGATCCGGGCGGCAAGACGCTGAAGCGCCTGCAGCCTCGGAGCCTGCGGACGCACGTGACGCATCGCGACGGTTAGAGCGCCTTTTTCCGCGGTCATTAAGGGGACATTGGCGAATTCGCGCTATGTCGAGGGAGAACCCGAAAGGGCAACGTCATGATATCCGCGCTCCGGCGCATCGGGGGACGCTCGACGTGGAAGGATCGTTGCATCACCGCTTCTCCCTCGTGGTGGCCACCCTTGGTCGCGTCGAGGAGATCGAGCGCCTTCTGATCTCTCTTGCGGCCCAACAGCGCCGGGACATCGAAGTGCTGTTCGTCGACCAGAATGGCGATGAGCGACTGACGTCCCTTCTGGCGCGTTTTTCCGGTGATCTCGACATCGTTCATATCCGCTCGCCAGAAAAGGGTGTGTGTCGTGCCCGAAACCGCGGCGCGAGGCAGGCCCGCGGCACATGGCTGATGTTTCCCGACGATGACTGCTGGTATCCCGCGGACTTTTTCCGCTCTCTGGACGCCCTGATGGCCGCCACGCCTGCAGACATCTATAGCGGCCGCCCAACGGACATGGAGGGACGGACGATCATGGGGCGTTTCGCCAGCGAGGCCGTGACCCTGACGCGGGACACGGTATGGGACACGCTGATGGAATGGATCGTCGTCGTGCGGCGTCGTGTCTTTGAAGCCGTGGAAGGCTTCGATGTGGCCCTCGGGCCGGGGTCGGGCACGATCTGGGGGGCGCATGAAATCCAGGACATGGTGCTGAAATGCTTGGAGACGGGAGCGACCGGGCGCTATTTCCCAACGCTCAATGCCCATCATCCCGAAGATCACGGCGATCGACGCACGTTCGACAATGCGCAGAAGATGTATCGATACGGTGCCGGACTTGGTTACGTGCTTCGCCGGCATGATTTCCCGATGAGACGCTTTCTGCCGGAATTGGTGCGCCCGCTTGCTGGTATGATCCTCTACGGGGTTCAGCGGGATTGGGCCATGGCGCGCCGCTCCCGCCATCTCTTCCTCGGCCGTTTGCAAGGCTGGCGTACAGCGCCTCGCCGACAGACCAACCGGCCGCCGGTTCTCGAGACCGGCCGTCCACCCGTGTGATCAGCCACGAGCAATAACCAGATTCTAGACTGACGAGCCCCGCTCGGAGGTGCTTCCAACCAACGGAACCAATGCGCAATGTCTGCCGTCAGCATGGATACCATCGCGATGCCGTGTTCTGCAGGCCAGCCCGTCACGTTCGAAAACACCATTGGCCTTTACACACCGGCACAAGGGTTGGCGACGCGGGCAGCCGTGCTGTTCGTCAGCCCCTGGGGACTGGAGGAACTGTGTGTGCACAAGGCCTGGCGCGAGCTTGCCGATCGTCTCGCGTCAGTCGGTGTTGCAAGCCTGCGCTACGATCATCCCGGTACGGGCGATGCGCTGGACATCTCCGTGCCCGCCGGTCTCGAACCCTTTGCCGCGACAGCACTGGCGGCGGCACGGAGACTGCGTGATCTCACCGGTTGCGACCGTCTGGTGGTGGTGACGCAGGGTTTCGGGGCCTTACCCATTCTCGCCCTCCTGCAGGCACAGGATTCATCGTTTCAGCCGGAAGGTGTCGCTTTTCTTGCCCCTGTCACCCATGGACGGCGCTATCTGCGGGAGTTGTCGCTGTGGTCGAAGGTCGTCGATGAGGGCCTGGGTCTGCCGCCGGGCAGCAGTGGGCCGAACACGTCGATAGCCGGGCTCGTCATGGAGGACAGCGTTGCCGCCGCGGTGCGCAGTGCGGATCTCAGGGCTTTCGAACCGCCGGCCTCGATCCGCTTTTTCATTGCGGAACGCCCGCAATCCGACATGGATGCAGGCTTTTCCCGCCAGCTGCAGAATGCGGGGGCGGATGTTACCCGCGTGGACTTCGAGGGGTATTCCGATCTCGTGTCGAACCCCATTACTGCCGAGGCGCCCATTGCCGTCTTAAAGGCACTGACGACGTGGATCCTCGGTTTCGATCTCTCAAACGCCAATGGAGGGCCGGGTCCGGGCATGCCGTCTTCCGGCGTCCTCGACGGCAGCGACTTCATCGAATGTCCCATGCGGTTCGGTGCCGGCGACCGGCTGTTCGGTGTCCTTTGCACGCCTGCCAATGCCATTCCCGCGGGCACCGCCTTGCTGCTGGGCACGGGCTACGATCGCCAGTCCGGCTGGGCCCGATCGACCGTCGAGACCGCGCGCTTTCTGGCGGCTTCCGGGATCGCGTCCTTCCGCTTCGATGCCGCCGGCGTCGCCGACAGCCCTCCCGTACCGAACGGAGAGGCGCAGGTGCTCTATTCGCCGGGTCAGATTGCCGATGTGCGCGCGGCGCTCGATCGCATCGAGGCCATCGGTCTGCCCGATCCGGTTTTCGTTGGCCGATGCAGTGGCGCCTATCTCGCGTTCAACGCGGCACTGGCCGATCCGCGTTGCCGGGGCGTGATCGCCGTCAATATCCTGACCTTCGCCTGGGATCCCCGCGATGATGTCGACCAGATGGTTCGCTACAACCCGCGTTCCCTGGAAGATTACAAGCGACGCGCCTTTCGCATGGAGACCGCCTACAGATTGATCTCCGGCAAGATCGACATGCCGCGCGCGGCCGGCAATATTCTGAAGATCGTGGCGCGCCGCGTTTCGAAGGCGGTAGCGCCGGTGATGGGATCGCTGTCCGTCGACGCGAAGCTTCGCACCGGCGTGCACCGCGCGTTCCGGCAGCTGCGCGAGCGCCATGTCCCGGTTTCGCTCGTCTACAGCGAAGGCGACATCGGATTGGCCCGACTCGGACAGCATTTCGGCCGGGACGGCCAGCTCTTGGCGCGCTACCCAAATGTCTCCCGCTTCCTGCTGGCCGACGCGGACCACAATGTGACGCCACCCGCTGCACGCAGCGCGTTGCGCCACCACATCCGCGATACGATCCTCGCGTTCACATCCTCCACGCGCAAGGTCGGATAAGCGCTCGGGGCGTTTACATCAGACGTGCACGGGAAAGGCACTGCCGATCGCGGTGATCTCGCAGCCAGGGCGTGTCGACGTCGCTTCCGCGTTTGCGACGGGCCACGGCATCAATCCGATGCGGCGTGCCGGGCCCGGGGCGAGGTGGAACCAGTTGTCGGACGGCAGAAAGCCGGGACAAACAATGTGTATCGATTGCGCGAAGCGGTCGGTGGCGATGTCGACCGCGAACCCGCCCGCGATATCCACCACCGCTGCGGTCAGCGTCGCATCGTGGATGGCTGCGCGGCGACCGAGCGGAAAGTGGAAGGCATCGGCGATCACCATGTTCGTCTCCGACGAAACGAGGCGTGCCTCGGTTACGTCATGCTGCGGACCGGCGAAACGAAAGGCATAGGTCGTATCGTAGAAAGCCCCGAACAGGTCGGTCGCCGCGAGACGCCTCTTCGATCTCGGGGCAAGCACGGTTTCATGCCGGCCGGAGACGACGGGCTGGCGACCGGCGCGCAGGCATGTCAGCTCCAGCCGCACGGGGACGGCGTCGGCCGTATCGTTGACGAGATGGACATCAAGGCCGTTCGTTCCTTCGTCGAGGAGCAAGACCTGAACGGGGCGAAAGGCACGACGGGCGGCGTGCCAGACGGGCTTCGGCAGACCCGTGGCATCGACAAGGCCCCAGCCGGCTCCCGCAAGCAGATCCTGGAGTGTCCAGACGAGCGCGCCACCGCATCCGGATCCCGTCCGTCGCCACTCAGAGAATGTCGCCTCGACGACTTCGCCCGTGACGGCGCGGGAAAGATCAAGATAGCGCGCGGGATCCTCCCGTCTGAGCCGGGCAGGGTCAAGGCCATAGAGAAGGCCAAGATAATGATCCCGCGTATCCTCGAAGTCCCAGGAAGCATCGCGATCGCGGGGGACGCGCGCCTTCCAGCGGGGATCGTGGACGGGCGCGACCGGCAGATGCGTGTCGAGCGTCGCCTGTTCCGGCACGTTGGAAAAGGCGAGGCATTCGGCGGCGAAACGAACATCGGCGCGTCTGGCGTCCTCCAGCGGTCGTTCATAGGCGCCGACGCCGTAGTAATGCCCAACGCCTGCGTTCGGCGAAAACGGCTGCGCGCCGCCGAACGGAGAGTTGGGGACATAGACAAGATCTGGACGAAGGTCGGCGACGATGCCGGGGAGAAGCGTCTCCGTGAGGGGGCCGGCCCAGACCCGTTCTGCAAGGCCCATCATCGCGGCCTGCTGGTACATTTCGCTGCCGCCGCAAACGATGACGAGCGATGGAGACGCACGCGTCATTTGCAGCAGCGTCTCGACCTCTTCCCGAAGCGCTTCGGCGAAAACCTCGTCTTCGGCCGGATAGTCGAAATTGGCCAGCATGACGTCCTGCCAGACCATCAGACCGAGCTCGTCGCAGAGCGCGAAAAATGCCTGGGTTTCATAGGTCATAGTTCCGCCGATGCGGATCATGTTCATGTTGGCTTCGGCGGCCAAGTGAAGCCAGGGCGCATAGGCCGTACGGTCTCCCGGCAGTCTCGCGATGTCCGCATTGGTCCAGACGGCGCCGCGGCAGAAGACATCGACGCCGTTGACCTTCAGAGCGAAATGCGTGCCATCGGCACCCCGATCAATCTCGGTTCGCCGGAAGCCGGTGCGACCGAGAGCGATGCGATCTCCGTTGACGAGGATCTCGACGTCGTGAAGCCGCGGCTCCCCATGACTGCGCGGCCACCAGGGGGCGATACCGGGGAGAACGAGTGTCGCCTCTGCGTGACCGTCTTCAACCGACATGTCTGTCACGTGACCGGCGCAGCAAAGGCGGATCGGAAGGGTCGTCGTGGTCTCGAAACGGACGGTGAGATGGCCTGTGCCGTCCGCGTCGAGCGCAGCAGCGATGTTGACAGCACCGACGGCCGTCTCTTGAGGACGCTCGAGCGTCACCGGACGATAGGGCCCGGCCGCCTGGATCTCCGGACACCAGCCCGGCATGTAGCCGAGTGTCGTGGTCCGCACACCGCGCAGACCTGCAGGCACGATCATTTTGGTGCGCCAGCGCGCGCGCTTCAACTTTCGCGACAGATGCGGCAGGAGAGCCCGGCAGCAGATCGCAAGGCGGTCCTTGTCCCCGGTGAGGCGGACGGAAACGGCATGACGCGTGAACATGCTCTGCGACGACAGGATCTTTTCGCCATTGAGAAAGACGTCCGCGATGGTCGCAAGCCCTTCGAAGCGCAGAAGGGCCTCTCCCGGCCGTTCGTCCTCGAGAACGGTGAGGAACCAGGCGTCCTGCCCGTTCAGTGGATGCGGGGCGGTACGGTCGAAAAGGCCTGCCGCTTCTAGCGCTTCAGCCACGGTGCCGGGGACCAGGGCCGGGATGCCGTCGTCGTCGGTCAGACCGGAAGGCTCCGTGTGTAAACCCGGAGCCGTCAGGACGAGGCGCCAGCCTTGTGTCACGGGCCGTGGATCCACAAGACGGAGGCAGGCGGGAAGCGATGTCATGATGGCCTGCGTTTCCTGTGTCTCGACCTTCAGAGGCGGGTCAGGCGAGCTTCGTCGCCAGCCCTTGCATCAGCGTGTCCCAGGCCTCGGCAGCGGGCGTGAGCGTGCCGGCGAGGGCGTCGAACCTCTTTCGGTTGACGGCACGTGCGACCTGGAACTGGACGGTCTTGCCGACTTCGGAGATCTTCAGCGCGGCGAGACGTTCGGTCTCATAGCGCCCATCGGTCGCAAGCCAGGCGAGATGCGTGGCCAGAAGCTCGTAGTTCGCGCCGAATTGACGAAGCGTGTTGAAGGCGTATTTGTGGAAGAAGTCGAAGTCGCGGCCGGCCAGCGCCTCGACCTGCCCGGGCAAGACGGCGGCAAAAGCGTGAAACGGGTTCGCGCTCGGGCGGCGGGCGAAATGGAAGGCGAGCCGCGCGTCTGCTGCTTTCCGGAGATGGGCCTCGTCCGGGCGCCCGTTCGGCAGCTTGGCGAACTCGGTGTAGGGCAAGAGCGGCAAAGCGTCCGGCGCGCTCAGCGTCTGGAACAGGCCATCGAAATCGTCGCCTTCCAGGCGAAAGAAGCCGCCATTGTGAAAATAATCGAGGCTGCGACCGGCGGCATCCAGCCGGTTGATCCCGATCGTCGTCTTGCCGTGCTCGCGGCGGTAGGCCACGCCGGCGGTGTCGGGCATGAAGAAGCTGTCCATCTCGACGAGGCAGAGACGGCCGCGCGCGATCTGGGTCTCCACATGCCTCTCGACCTTGTCGAAAATGGCAAGCTCCGTGCAGGTGATGCCGTAAAGCGTGTCGAGGTCTTCCAGCGGCACCTTGAAAAAGGTGAATTGGTCGCCTTCGAAATCCTGCGTCAGCGTGAAGCCGAGCATGGCTTCCGGCGGCAAATTCATCGTGTTCAAGACCTCGATCCACAGATCGATGTAACAGTTGGTTTCCGGCCACATGCGCTCCTGGTCGTGGAGCGCATGCGGGCGATAGGTCTCGGGCGCGAGGCCGGGGAACACGGCTTGCATGGATGTATCAGCCCCAGAGCGTCTTGCGGACGTGCGCCGGCCAGGCCGCGACGTCGAGGCCATGATGCTTGAACAGGGCCAGGGCGATGCGTTCCAGTCCAAAGCCGACGCAGGCTGTATGGGCAGTCTCACCGTCTTCCGTCGTCAGACCCCAGGTCTTGCCGAAATGATCCTGGTGGTAGTTGAAGCTCATGCAGGCGGTCGGGCCGGCATTGGCATTCACAGGGATCAGCAGCTCGAACTTGAGGTTCTG
The DNA here is from genome assembly GCF_001424325.1 of Rhizobium sp. Leaf341. Classification (NCBI taxonomy): domain Bacteria; kingdom Pseudomonadati; phylum Pseudomonadota; class Alphaproteobacteria; order Hyphomicrobiales; family Rhizobiaceae; genus Rhizobium; species Rhizobium sp. Leaf341. The sequence continues at coordinate 480,341 of NZ_LMPE01000005.1, read as the reverse complement.
ATTGCGCTGGTTGTTCTTGTACATCTTGCCGGCGCGACCGAAAAACGGATCGTTGGCAACGTCGATCTCAACCGGGAGGCCGACCGATTCCATCAGCTTTGTGCCGCGTTCCATCCAGTCCTGGCGAAAAGCAACGACGTCCGCAGGCTTGCCCATGCGCACATATTCTCGCATGCGGAACAGCTGCATGCGGGTCGGCTCCTTCGAGGGCTCGTGGCGGAAGCAATAGGACTGCAGGTCGAACAGGCCGCCGCCGGCCGGCAGGGCGCCACGCTTGGCGATCGTCGGATAGAGCGGGTAGCAGGCAGCGGGCGTCAGGACGATATCGGTTGCCTGCTGCTGACCGGTCCAGTCCTTGCCTTCCTCCATGCAGGTGAGCAAGCTGACATGGTCCAGCTCGCAACCGCAGAAGGAATGGATGGTGCCGGCCAGTTGCGGAAAGCTCTTCATGTAGCCCGAGCCTTCGAAGTGGGCGCGATTCATGCCGGGCGGGAAGCGGATGGTCTCTGGCTTGTCCACGCCGCCGAGGCCATCGATGACCGCTTCGAAGCGGGTGATGACGTCCTCGAACACGCCGCTGCGGCCGTAAAGTCCGTCGACACCGGTATCGATGAGGAGGCCGGCCGCAAACAGCCGGTCAAGCAAGGGAAGCTGCATATCCATGTCGGTTACCCCAGAAGGTTTGTTTCGATCTTGTTGACGAGAAGCATGTTCGACGTGTTCGCGAGAATGCGGTCATTGGAAATCATCAACTGCGCGGACTGCGCGTCGCGCAGGTGGCGCCCGAGCGAGAACGGGGTGCCGTTTTTGTAGCCCATGATGCCGGTGATCTGCATGGCGTGGTCGATGATCTTCGGCACGGTCTGGGAGACCGCGAGCTTGACGTTGTTCATCGCGACGGAGAAGCCCATGGAGGAAAGCTGCTCCGGCTCGACAAGGGCCGCCTCGTAGCGGGCAATTCCGGCCGTGATGTTGGCTCGGACCTGCTGCAGAAGACTCGAGGCTTCCGCGAGATGCAGTGCGCCAGGCGGTGTCTGGCCGGGGCTCTTGCGCGCTGCGGCGCGAACAAAGGCCTGCGCGCGGGTCATCGCATTGACGGCGATGCCATACCAGACGCCACCCCAAAGCAGGTGCGAACTGGCCAGCATCGATTGTGCAGCAATCTCGGCAAAGGGCTTCGGCAGGATCTGCTCCTTCGGCGCCGTCCCGTTGAAAAGGTAGCCTTCCGAACAGGTGCCGCGCATGCCGAGCGTGTCCCACTCGTTGGTCCGTTCCAGCGTGTACTGGTCTTTCGTGAAGACCGTCAGTACCTGGTCGGTGCTGGCAGCCTCCGAATGGGCGCGGGAGGTGATGAGGATCGCGTCGGCGTGACGACCGTAGGAGATGACTGTCGCATCCTTCTGCAACCGGCAGATATCTCCGTCCACGTCGATGGCGCAAATCGAATTGCGCATATTGCCGCCGATGCCGCCCTCGGTCGTCGCCGAGGCGATGAGAAGCTGTTCGTCGACGACGCGGCGCATGAAGCTCTGATGCCAGGAACTGTCGATCCCGTGAGACACGAGACTCGACAGCTTGATGTGGTGCATGGCGAAGATCATGGCAGCGGCGGAGCAGGCCTGGCCGAGAACCGTGCAGGCTTCCGCGATCTGCGCGGTCGTCGCGCCCTCACCGCCCAGTGTGACGGGGATCTGGATCGACAGGAGCCGCTCCGAGATCAGGGCATCGACAGCTTCACGCGGGAAGCGGGCATTGCGGTCCACGTCGTCGGCGTGCTGGCCTGCGATGCCCGCCACGCGGCGTGCACGCTCCAGCAGCGTCGATCCATGAGCGTTGAGGGAGACGTCCATCAGGCGGCTTCTTTCCCAGCAACGAGCTGGTTGACCGTCTGCTCGATGATCGCAATGGTGGAAAACGATTTGCGGTTCAGGAGGTTGTCGGGAAACTCGACATCGAACGTGTCTTCCAGCGCGAGCATGAGCTGGACGGAGCCATGCGACGACATGCCGGCAGCATAGAGGTCCGCGTCGTCATCCAGATCGGCTGCCGACGGCAGCGACGCATATTGGGCAAGCATCTCTCGGATTTGGGTCTTCATGGCATCGCTCCTTCTCAGCACGGCTGGGGTCTTGGCTGTCATGCGGCAGACTTACCGGTTGCAGGCTAAAAACGGGCTAAGGAATATAGCTAAAGTTTCCTCAAGCAGCGCCTCATATGGTGCGGCGGCGAGATGTGCGTGCAAAGCCCTGAAGTTGCAGGGCTCGGGCAAAGCGTCGGAGGCGTCGTTCAGGGGTTGTTAACGATAAACTGTCAATTCTTCGGACGGAGAATCTCGTGCAGATCGCTGCCTGCCGCCTCACATCGGCACGTCTCGACCGAGCGTTCTTGCAGCAACCTGGCGTGGAATGGAAGCCCCATGGACATCGATGTCTTTCAACTTCCGTCGATCGTGATGCGCCGCATCGGCATCGTCATCGGCACGGCGTTGATCTTCGGTGGCCTCGGCTTCGCCTTCGTGCTGAGCCAGCCGGCCGTGTTTCGCGCATCCACGCAGATTCTGCTCGATCCCGAGCGCCTCGCCGCGGTCGGCCAATCTGCCGGCGATACGGTCGCACCGGCCCAAGCGCAGCAGGCCATCGACAGCCAGATTTACGTCATGCAGTCATTCAGCGTCCTTTCCGAAGCGGCGCGCAAGCTCGAACTGCAAAAGGATCCCTTCTTCCAGGCGAAGGCCGGCCTGATCGGGCGGATCCTCGGGCGATCGCCTCCCGACGCGGGCGCCGATGCCGGACCCGGTTCGCTCGACGCCGCGACGGCCGGTGCGGCCGCGGCACTGGCGCAGAACCTCATCATCACCCGTGCGGACCAGTCGCTGGTGTTTACCATCACGGCCCAGCATCCGAATGCCGCCCGCGCCGCAGCAATCGCCAATACCGTGTCCACGATCTACCTGGACAAAGCGAACAAGGTCGGTTCCGACAAGAGCCTGAAGGCCAGTATGAGCCTGCAGGTCGAGGCAGAGGCGCTGCGGAAGCGGCTGCTCGAAGCTGAGGACAAGGTCGTCAAGTTCCGGACCCAGAACGGCCTGATCAGCACGGGCGAAAAGGGTTTGGTCACGGACCAGCAGCTTGAGGATGTGACGCAGCAACTGGGAAGCGCACGCGCCGCCCTGGAGCAGCAGCAGATCAACTACAATCAGGTGCGGGCTCTCACCACCGGCGATCTTGCCTCGGGGGCAATTCCCGAAGCGCTTCAGCAGACGTCGGTCACGACGCTGCGCACCCGTTATGCGCAGACGCTCGACCGGCTGGCCGAGCTGCAGACCAGCCTCGGCAGCCGCCATCCCCAGCTTTTGACCGCCCAAGCGCAGGCCGAAAGCATGCGCCGGGCGCTGGAGTCGGAGCTTAAACGGGTGCAGGACTCCGTCCGCAACACCTACGAGCGCAGCAAGGCGAATGTTGCAGCCCTCGAAGCGCGCTTTGCTGCGCTCCGTAATGCCAACGGCGACAGCGGTGACGCCCGTACGACGTTGGCACAGCTTCAGAGCGAGGCGGACGCGATCCGCGGCGTCTACACATCCTTCCTCACACGTTCGGAAGAGTTGAGCCGCCAGTATGACATCGGCTCGGGAAATTCACGCATCATCTCGGACGCACTGCCGCCGACGAAGACGACGCGGGCCTCTGCCGTGCTTGTGGCCATCGCCGGCTTCCTGTTCGGCGCCGCTGCCGGGTCGGCCATTGCCGTCGGGCTGGACATGCTCGATGGCCGCGTGACCTCCGATCGGCAGATCGTCGACATGCTCGGCGTCCCCGTCATCGCGCGCCTCGCGCCGCGCCAGATGCCGAGACATGGAGCTCTGGATAATGACGCTTGGGATGGACATCGCCCCGGCCGTTGGGGCGGTGTCCTTCAACGGTTGCGGCGGCGCCTTCCGCGCGGCGGACGGGCTACGGCCCGTTCACAGGCCATCGAACGACAGCGCGAGGCCGGTGTTGCGCGCACCGCTTATGTCTTGGCCGATGCCGTCTCCGCCATGCCCGCCCGCATCGTGTTTCTGTCGCCCGGCGCGGACACGCCGGATGAGACGCTGGTCGGTGATATCGCGCATGCGCTGGCCGCTACCGGTGCCGCGGTCGATGTCGCAACCGCATCCGTATCCGCGACATCGCCGCTGGCCGGCACCTTGCAACGGATGCAGATGGGCGGGGTGCCGGCCTTCGAGAGCGTCAATTATCGTCGCCTCGATCGCCATGCCATGCCGCGTCAGCGCAGTCGTGCATCCGGTTCCCTCCTGTCGGCCGCCGTCCGGCCTGCACCGGCCGATTTTTTAATCGTCGATGCAACGGGGGAGGAACATGCCGCGCGGCTGATGGCGTTCGTCAAGGACAGCGACGCGATCGCCATCGTCATCAAGCCGGGGCGGGTCGGCCGCGCCGATCTGAAGGACCTTGCGCAGACGCTCCGGCCTTGGGCCACCAAGCTCGTCGGGGTCGTTCTTGTCGAGGCGTCAGCCTGATGAGCGTCCTGCAGGACGTTTCCGCGCGATATGCCTTGCCGGTCCGCGACCTTGTACCATCGGACGACGACGCGTGGCGGGGCCTCTATACGCGCCTTGCGGCCTTCAGCGTCATCGGCGGCCTCGTCTTCAACGCGCTCCTTTGTCTCGTCAACACGCGTGTGACGCGGGTGTCGGACGGACATGTGATGATGTCGGAGATGGTTCTGGTCGGCTGCGTCTTCATCGTCGCGCTGGGGCGGCGCACGGCTCCGTACATGCTTCTGGCGGTCTACATCTCCTATATGCTTTTCCTGTTCACGATGCGCGGCCAACCCGACCTCAAGGCGTTGCGGGACATCCTCATCCCGATCGGCTTCTACTTCGCCGGCCGCACGCTGCACGATCTCCGGCTTGCCGATCGGCTGGTTTTCGTCTCGGCAGCCATTGTGGTGGCTGTCGGCCTGTTCGAGTACATGGCGCTTGATGTTTACATCTCGTTCTTCAACGTCATCGGCTATTATCTCGCCCGGGGCAGCGTGACCGTCGATCAGCTCTACGGGCAGACGACCGGTCTGTTCATCAGCGGCATGCGTCCGAGTGCGCGCACCATTCTGCCGTTTCTCGGCATGCATCGCGTCTCTTCGGTCTTCCTCGAACCCGTGTCGGTCGGCAATTTCGGCGCAATCGTCTATGGCTGGTGCCTGTTTAGGCCAACCATGCGCCTTCGGTTCGTAACACTCTGTCTCGCGCTGACGGTGATTGCCCTCGGAGATGCGCGGTTCGGGCTCTATACCTGCATCCTGATGACCCTGCTCCTGCCGGTCTATCGGGTCATGCCGCGACTTGCGTGGTACGTGCTGCCGTTCATCATGTTGTCGGTGCTGGCCTATTACGGCATCCAGTCAGGAACGCAGGGCGGCCCGAACGATATTGGCGGGCGGTTCCAGGTCACGGCCCATCTTCTGACCTCGCTCGACCTTCGCGTGGTGTTCGGCGCCCAGACGACGACGCAGTTCACTGCCGATTCGGGGCTTGCCTACACGCTGACGAAGTTCGGATTGTTCGGCTTCCTGGGGCTATGGGGCCTGCTCGTCTTCGCGCCGCTGAAAAGCGGCAGGGCCCGCATTTTCCACGGCATGGTCATTGTCTACCTGCTGCTGCTCATGATCATCAGCGACAGCGGCTATTCCATCAAGACCGCAGGGCTGCTGTGGTTTCTGTTCGGCACCATCTCGGTTCTCGACGAGACGGCGCTCGGGCGCGCGCCAAAGGATGCCCGGTCGGCCCCGGCAGCCAGCCCTACACTCAGCGTGGCTTGACGGCATCGAGGGCAGGGCAGCTGTCCTCTTCGCGCGCGAGCTTGCGCGTCGTGAGCGCCCTCAGTTGCAGCCTGTCGCCGGTTTCGGTCGGCTGGATGTTCAGGGGTTCGTCGGGCGACCACCAATCGCCCGCAGCCCAGTAGGTCCAGCCGATCCAGACGTCCTTTGCGTCCGCCATCACGTCGATCATGCGCGCCAGCCCGATCATGCAGTCCGATGTTGCAGAGCCGCCGAACTCGCCAAGGAAGCCGCGCGTCTTGTTGGCGCGGAACCAGTCTGTCATGGAGCGGAGCGCGGCGACGGCGTCTTCCCCGCGGGGGCAATCGTCCTGAGTCCCCGAGAAATCGCTGTCGAGATACTGGTGCACCTCAAAGGCCATGTTGTTGGCGGCGTCCTTGACCTTAATCATGGTCGAGGCATTGGAAGACCCCTCGATGTCGGCCTTCCAGCTGTGCGCACCGGTCCAGGAGACGCCGGGCACCAGCACGAGATTTTTTGCGCCCGTCTTGCGGATTGCCGCAATGGCCGCATTGGCCGGCGGCAGCCAGGCGGTGGGAGCCATGTCGAACGGCTCGTTCATCAGCCCGAAGACCACGCCTTTCTGATTGGCGAAAACCTTGGCGAGGCGCGCCCAGACATCGGCGAGCGCTGCTTGCGGCACATCCTTCGTTCCGACGATCTTTTCGTTGTATCGCGCGTAGTTGTGCAGGTCGAGAATGACCGTCTGTCCGTGCGCCCGCATGGCCGCTACGGCATCTTTCAGACGCGTCAACTCCTCGCTGTCGAGGGGGCCGTTCAGCTTTCGTTGAATGCGCTCCCAGCGGAACGGGAGGCGGACCGTGTTGAAACCTTTGCCGGCAAAGTAATCGATCGTCTCCTTGGAAGGGTAGGTATATTCCTTGCCGAATACGCCGGGCATGGTGCCGAACTCGGCACCGGCGAGGTTGACGCCGTTAAGGCATCCGGCAAGAGCCGGCTGGACGCCGGTCGAGAGGCAGGCTGCCAGCGCGAGCAGGCGGGCGGCGCGCCCGGCGAGGGAACGTTTCGGTTGCATGATGTCGGTCCTCATCGGGCAGGGGCGGTCTCGTCGAACGAGAGATTGGATCGGGGCGCCGCAGCAGGGCCGAGCACCGAACGATAGACGTCGCAATAGCGGTCGGCCACGGCGCTCCAGCCATAGGTTCTCGCGGCACCCATCAATTCGGCCCGAAGCGCGTCGCCCCGTGCTTCGAGGCGGGCATGCGCAGCCTCCAGGATATCGGCCGTCGCGGTGAGGTCGGCAAAGTCGCTGAGCAACAGCGCCGGGTGCCGCGCAGCGAGATCGATGAAGGCGGTGTTGTCGTTCAGGACCGGCAGGAGGCCGGCGCTCATCGCCTCGACGGCCACCAGGCCGAATCCTTCATAGTCGGACGCCGAGACGAACAGGGACGCCTTGGCCAGTCGGTCGCGGATCTCGGAATTGGAAAGGCCCTTGTGGATGGCGACCGCCGTCTCGACGCCCTGCCTCTGCGCCTCGGCCTGCAGCCTGTCGACGGTGAGATCGGAGGGAACGCCAATGATGTCGAGGCCCCAGTCGGGATGGCGCGCCTTGAGGGCCGCGGTCAAAGCAATGAGCAACGGCAGGCGCTTGTTGGCGGAAAAGCGCCCGATGGTGACGAGCCGGCGTGTCGGCACGCGGCTGGCAGCATCCTCGAACTTGCGGATGTCCACGCCGTTCTCGATGAGGCGCACGCGGTTTCCGGCAATCGGCGCGAAGGTGCGCACGTCGGCCTCGCTGCAGCCGATGATCTCGGAATAGCCTTGTGCCGAGACACGCGTGACGGTGTTGAACCAGGTCTGCTTCAGGGCGGAGAAGGCCTTGGTGTGAAAGAAGCCGCCATGGGTGGTTACGACCATGGGGCGCCGATGAAGGACGCGTCCCCAAGAGAGGGCATCGAAGAAGAAGTCGATCGCGTGGACATGTACGAGATCGGCTTCGTGCAGATGTCGGAAAACGGCGGGGGCGACGGGATATCGGCTGGAGCCGCGCCAGGGAATGCGGACGATCTCGATGCCGTCGATCGTTTCTCTTGCGGGGAGCCGGCCACGCTCGGGTTCGGAAAACAGGCGGTCGCAGGTGACGACGCGCACGCGAAAGCCGCGGTCGGGCAGCGAATGACAGAGATTGGCGACGACGTCTTCCAGCCCGCCGCGATTGGGTAGGAACTGGCGGACGACCTGGACGATCAGCGGTTTTCGCGCATCCGGCATCATCTCGGTCCTTTCCTCTGCCGCCACCGTCACGCTCCCTGGTTCTCGACCGTTTTCGGCGCCCCGACAGCCGGCGGAAAGGTTCGCCCGACGGTCGACGGGTTGGTTACGGGCGCCGTGGCCTCCCGCGCGCGCCGCCGGTTCCATGCGCCCGCCGCGACCGCCAGCGTTTCGTCAAACACCTGTCGTTCCTGGGTGCGCAGGAGAACGATGGAAACGATCATGCTGACACATGCGGCCAAAAAGAGGGCCAGCGTGGAGCCTGCAAGCAGGATTTGGAGCAGGCCCGCCGCGATGACCAGAACGGCGGACGGGAAAAGCGCGCGGAAGATGCGCCGGGGCATCTGGGAAAAGAGGATGAGCAGACTGCAATCCGCATAGCCGCGGCAGAGGAAGGCGATGGCGGCGCCGAGAATGCCGAACTGATGCGTGAGCAGCAACAGCAGAAGGACATAGGGCACCATCTGCGCCACATGGATCTTCGCCGTCATGTCGGGGCGTCCCTGCCCCTGCAGCAGCGTGAAGGGCGCGAAGGTCAGGGCATTTGGCCAGCTGCCCATCAGGAGGACGACCGCGACGGTCCCGGCGATCGCGGTGAAGGACGGGCCCATCCAGAGATCGAGGAAGGGCCGCATGAGAAAGATTCCTGCCGCGCAGAGGCCGCCATAGAGAATCCCGCTCACCATCATCGCGCGTTCCGAAATCGCGATGGCCTCCGCGCGCGGCAGGCTCGACAGGCGGGGAAACAGCGTGCGCGCGAGCGAACTGGTAAAGACCTGACTGCGCATCACGAGGTTCATGGGAACCGAATAATAGGTGACGGCGCTGACGCCTAGCGTCTTGCCGATGATGATCTGGTCGAGCGTGTTGAGCACCGGCAGGATGATCGAGGAAAGCGTGATCCAGCCGCCATAGTTCATCAGCGAGCGGACCTTGGCAAACCGGAACCGGTCGAAGCGGAAGCCCTGTTCCGTATAGAGCGCGATCAGTGTCGCCACGATGACGGAGGCAGCGCGGGACAGTGCAGCGGCGGGAATGATGACCGAGAGATTGGGAGATATCAGGATGGCGCAGAGGACCGGGACGACCTGCCCGACGATCATGCCGCCGATCTGCAGCGCATTGGCCAGGAAAAAGCGCTCTCGCGATTCCAGAATGCCGATCGAAAACCCCGAGATCAGCGCCAGCGGCAGGAGACAGGCGATGAACGGCAGCGCGATCGCAATCTCCGCCTCGAGTTCCAGCGGCACGGTGAAGACGGTGAGCAGGAGGAAGTTGCCGGCGAAATAGAGAAGCACGGCGCCGAGGCTTGCCAGCGCCATGTTGAGGAGGAAGGACGTTGCGACGATCTCGGAGCGTTCCTGGGTTGCCGAGAAGGGAAGACGCGACAGGGCGTTCGTCGAGGCGCGCGACAGGCCAAGGTCGAGAAAGCCGAGATAGCCGAGCAGAACCCAGACGATCGACATGACGCCGTAGCGGGCATCGCCGATATGGCGCACGAGAATGGGCACCGTCACCAGCGCGATCACGATCGGCGCGATAGCTCCTGCGACGTTGATGGCGAAGTTCACCGATAGCTGCCGCTTGGGCTTTTCCGTGGACATTGAGTCTTCCCGGGTCGTTGCCGTGATCGAGCCGCATCCGCATTCGCTGGAGCGCGGGGTTCGTCGTTCCGAACGCAGATGTAGAGGGCAAAGACTAATGGATGCTGCAGAGCACACGGCATGTGCGAGAGAGGGTAACCGGTGCGTTAACGAGAATTCTGCGGATCTCTGGTACGACGTCCTGCCGATTTCCGACGCTTTAAATCTCTGTTGCTGGCCCGGGAGTGATCGGATGGCCGGTTCCTGCTAGCGGATGTCGCGAAGCGGATGGACGGACGGTCGGCTGGCGCGATAGCTTGCAGTCAGCCGGGCGATAGCGTCCGTGGTGATCGGCAAGAGCGAGAGACCCATTTCATGAAGAGCTATGTGCTGACCGTCAGTTGCGCGTCGACTCGAGGCATCGTTGCTGCGATCTCCGGTTATCTGGCGACGCAAGGCTGCAATATCGTTGACAGTTCTCAGTTCGACGATCTGCAGACCGGCCTGTTCTTCATGCGGGTCAGCTTCATTTCGGAAGAGGGTGCCACTGAGGCGACCATACAGGAAGGGTTCGCACCGATTGCGGAAACCTTCGCCATGACATGGCAGATCCACGACTCCGCCAAGCGTATGAAAGTGTTGTTGATGGTGTCGCGTTTCGGACATTGTCTGAACGACCTTCTTTATCGCTGGAAGATCGGTGCGCTGCCGGTCGAGATCGTCGGCGTCGTGTCCAATCACTTCGAGTACCAGAAGGTGGTCGTCAATCACGATATTCCCTTTCATCACATCAAGGTGACCAAGGACAACAAGGTCGAGGCCGAGGCGCGACTGATGGACATTGTCGAGCAGTCGAATGCGGAACTGATCGTGCTCGCCCGCTACATGCAGGTTCTGTCGGATGCCGTCTGCAAGAAGATGTCGGGTCGCATCATCAACATCCACCACTCCTTTCTGCCAAGCTTCAAGGGGGCCAATCCCTACAAGCAGGCCTATGAGCGCGGCGTGAAGCTGATCGGCGCGACGGCGCATTATGTCACCGAGGATCTGGACGAAGGTCCGATCATCGAGCAGGACATTGCCCGCATCACGCATGCACAGTCACCGGACGACTATGTTTCCATCGGCCGGGACGTGGAAAGCCAGGTTCTCGCCCGCGCCGTGCATGCCCATATCCACCACCGCGTCTTCATGAACGGAAACCGAACCATCGTCTTCCCGGCAAGTCCGGGCTCTTACGCGTCCGAACGGATGGGCTGAAGACCGCGCTGCAGGACGGGTTGACAGCCGCGTCCGCTTTCGCTCCCCTGCGGCGCACAGGGAAGCTGCGCCTGGTTTCCCTCTCAATCCTCGACGGGATGCCCCATGGACCAGATATCCCGGCCGCGGCCGGTCATCCGGATCGATCTGCCAAGTCCTTCCGGGCTGCAGCGGCTCGGGCGCGGCAAGATCACGCTTCTCGAACATATTCGCGAGACCGGTTCGATCTCGGCGGCAGGGCGCGCCATGGACATGAGCTACCGTCGCGCCTGGCTCTTGGTCAGCGCGGTCAATGCGATGTTCGGGGAGGAGGCCGTGACCTCCCAGCGCGGCGGCAAACAGGGCGGCGGCGCGATGGTGACGCCGTTCGGCGAGGCGCTGATCGCGCGTTTCCGGGCGATGGAGGAAAAGGCGCTGTCTGCCATGGCCGAGGATATCGCCTGGCTCGAGGCGCAGCGCGCCGGGCTCAAGGATCCAGCGCCACCGTCTTGATCACCGCATGGACCGTCATTCCGGGCGTAAGATCCAGAATGTCGGCCGAGACGCTGGTGATGCGTGCCGTCAGCCGTGTCCCGGAACAGTCGAGCGCGACATCGACCTGATCGTGGCCGGAGGGTTCCATGCCCGTGATGATGCCCTCGATGATGTTCAGGGCGCTCAGGCCATCCGGGCGGCGGGTTGCCAGGAGAATGTCGCGAGCGGCAATCCGCAGCCGAAGGCGTTGCCCCCGCTGCCGCCCGCTGGCGGCCAGCCGGAGGTTCAGGCCGCCGGCGACCACGCTGACGAGCCGCGGATCGGGCTGGTCGGCGGCGACGACCGCCTCCAGCATGGTGCCGGCCTCCCTGCGACTGATGGCCTCGCTCGAACCCGGCAGGCTGAGCATATCCGCTGCGGTGCCGCTTCCCGTCAGCCGGCCATTCTCGATCATCAACACGCGATCGGCAAGCTGCGTCACTTCCGCGATGGAATGGCTGACATAGAGGATCGGAATGTCGGTCTCGTCGCGCAGACGTTCGAGATACGGCAGAATCTCGGCCTTGCGTGCCTCATCGAGGGCGGCAAGCGGTTCATCCATCAGCAAGAGGCGTGGCCGGGCCAGCAGGGCCCTGCCGATCGCCACCCGCTGTTTCTCTCCGCCGGAGAGACGGGTGGTGGAGCGCGAGAGCAACGGTGCGATCCCGAGAAGGTCCACGATGCGCGCGATCTCGTCATTGTCCGGCCGCTCCTTCGAAAACCATCGACCGTAGAGCAGGTTTTGCCGCACGCTGAGGTGTGGAAACAGCCGGCCTTCCTGAAACACCGTTCCGAAGCGCCGGCGGTGCGGCGGGATGATCGTCCGGCTTTTTGTATCGATGATCGTTTCGCCGTCGAGCCGCACCTGCCCTTCGTCCGGACGGATGAGGCCTGCGAGGATGCGGATCAGCGAGGTCTTGCCCGAGCCCGAGCGCCCGAAAAGGGCGGTGACGCCTGCGTCAGCGGAAAAGGCGATGTCGAGCGAAAAGGCGTCGAGCTGGTGTGACACGGACACGTCGAGCGTCATGCGCCGGCAACCTTGCGCGCGGCAGCGTTGGCGAGCCATTCCGAGAGAAGCAGCGCGGCCATGGAGATGACGATGGAGACGAGGGTCAGGCGCAACGCGCCGCTGTCGCCGCCCGGCACTTGTGTAAAGGTATAGATGGCCGCGGACAGCGTTTGCGTCTCCCCGGGGATGTTGGACACGAAGGTGATCGTCGCGCCGAATTCCCCCATGGCCTTGGCGAAGGAAAGGATCATGCCCGCAATGATGCCCGGCAGGATCAGCGGCAGGGTGATCGTGGCAAAGACCCAGCCGGGTGAGGCGCCAAGCGTGGCTGCGGCCTGTTCGAGGTGCCTGTCCACCGCCTCGATCGACAGGCGGATGCTGCGCACCATCAACGGGAACCCCATGACCGCGCAGGCAAGAGCAGCCCCCGTCCAGCGGAAGGAGAGGACGAGACCCGTGTAGGTTTCGAGAAATGCGCCGACCGGCCCGCGCCGTCCAAACACGATGAGCAGCAGGAAGCCGGTAACGACCGGCGGCAGGATCAGCGGCAGGTGCACCAGGCCGTTCAGGAGGGAGCGGCCCCAGAACCGGCCCCGGGCAAGCGCCATGGCGGCGAGGAGGGCCAAAGGCAGGCTCGACAGCATGGCGACGGCCGATACTTTCAGGCTCAGCCGGATGGCTGTCCATTCTGCATCGCTGATGGCAAGCCACTCCACGGTCCCTGGTTCTCCACGTTGGTTCGCCGCTCCGGCAGCCGCAGTCGGCCTTGTCTGCGCCGGCTTAGCCTTCTCCTATTTGTCGAGAACGGTAAAGCCTTGCGCTTCGAAGAGCGGCTTTGCGGCAGGCGAGCGAACGAAGTCGAGATAGGCGGCGGCGTCCGGATGTCTGCTCTCCGCGAGGATCGCGACCGGGTAGACGATGGGCAGGTGGGAACTTTCCGGGAACGTGCCGACGATGTTTACGGAGGGATCGGCGCGGGCATCCGTTTCGTAGACGATGCCGAGCGGAGCTTCGCCCTTGGAGACGAGGAGGAGAGCGGCGCGCACGTTTTCGGCTCCCGCAACGTCCGCCGCGACCGATGACCAGACGCCGAGCGCTTCAAGTGCCGCCTTGCCGTATTTGCCGGCCGGTACCGAGTCGACCGCACCCATGGCAAGCTTTCCGCCGGCAAGACGTGCTTTGAGGTCGAAACCTGGAGCGATCGTGACGGCCTGCGCGTCTGATGCCGGTGCGACGAGAACAAGGCGGTTGCCGAGGAGGGTCGAGCGGCTGCCTTCGCGAACGAGCTTCTTGCCTGCGACGTAATCCATCCAGGCAAGATCGGCAGACAGGAAGATGTCGGCCGGAGCGCCCGCTTCGATCTGTTTGGCAAGCGCCGAGCTGGCCGCATAGGAGGTGGTGACGGCGTTTCCGCTTTTCCGCTCCCAAGCCGCATTGACCGCATCAAGCGCGTTTTTCAGGCTTGCAGCCGCAAACACCGTGACGTTGTCCGCGGCCAGAGTCGGCGTCGCCGGTGCCATCGCCGCGAAGATGGAGATCGCCAGCGCGCCCCATGCATTCACGTTCAATCGGCGAAATTTGCGCAGCATGTTGTCCCCTCAACTCGAGATATTCCGAAGAATATAACGCACCCCTCGGCTTTCGCCAGCGATATATTTGTCAAGATATATTGCTGTCCCGCCCTTGCGGCGGCGGCCCGGTGAGCTATCGTTTGCGACAGGAACACGCAGACAACAGGCATAGGACGGGGCGATATGGACGGGACGGTCAGGCTGGAGGAGAGCTGGAGACACGCGCTTTCGAAGGAGTTCGACAGCGCCTATATGGGGACGCTCAAGAGCTTCCTGCAGGCTGAGAAGGCGGCGGGAAAGCAGATCTTCCCGCGGGGCTCGGAGTATTTCCGGGCGTTGGACCTGACGCCGCTCGACAGGGTCAGCGTCGTCATTCTCGGGCAGGATCCTTATCACGGCGAGGGTCAGGCCCACGGGTTGTCCTTCAGCGTACGCCCCGGCGTGCGTATTCCGCCGTCTCTGGTCAATATCTACAAGGAACTCGAGACCGACCTCAGCATACCGCCGGCGCGACACGGGTTTCTTGAGCATTGGGCGGAACAGGGCGTCCTGCTTCTCAACAGCGTGCTGACGGTGGAGCGGGCGCTGGCGGCGTCGCACCAGAAGCGGGGATGGGAAACCTTTACAGACGCCATCGTCCGCGCCGTCAACGATCAGCCGCGGCCGGTCGTGTTTATCCTATGGGGATCCTACGCCCAGAAGAAGGCGGCCTTTGTCGATCAGAGCCGGCATCTCGTGCTGCGCTCGGCGCATCCCTCACCCTTGTCTGCGCATAACGGTTTCTTCGGCACGGGCCCGTTTTCCAAAGCCAATGCCTTCCTTGAAGAGCATGGGCGCACGCCGATCGACTGGGCATTGCCGCCGATCTGAGCCGTTCGCACAGGCCAGCCTCAGGCCGGAGGGTGGGTTTGCAGGACGCCCGCCCTGCGGGCGACGACGCTCTCGCGCCAGACCGTGAAGATGCCGGCGCCAACGACGATGACGGCGCCGACGATCATGTTGACGCTGAGCACTTCGCCAAAGACGGAAACGCCGATGATGCTGGCGAAGACGAGCTGCAGATAGGTCAGGGGCTGCACCTCCGAGGCATCGAGATATTCATAGGCCTTGATGAGGAAGTAGTGGCTCGACGTGCCGGTGACGCAGAGGAGCGCCATCCAGAACCAGTCGACCGGGGCGAACCACGTCCAGTAGAACGGCCCGACAAGCGTGATCGCCACGGCTCCGGCGACGCCCGTGTAGAAGAAGCTGGTCATGGCGCTGTCCTCGCGGCTGACAAGGCGCGTGGTAACGACGTAGAACGCGAACATCAGGGCGGACGAGACGGGAACGACCAGCAGCGAGGCCGTTTCGTTGCCGGTCGGATCAAGGATCACGATGACGCCGATCAGCCCGACGAAGATCGCCGTCCAGCGGCGCCAGCCCACGCGCTCGCCGAGGATGACAATCGACAGAAGCGCGACGAAGATCGGTCCGACCGAGAAGATCGCCTGCGAATGCGCCAGCCCGACGCTGGCAAAGGAGGCAATGACCAGGACGATCTGGCTGACGAGCAGCAGACCACGCAGGATCTGCAAGACCGGGTGCTTCGTGGAAACCGCAGCTTTCAGGCCGCCGCTGGAACGGGCTGCCAGGAGGACGACGAAGGCTGCGAACGCCCAGTAGCGGATCATCGTGATGAACACAGGCGGATAGAGGCTGCCCATGTGCTTGGAGGTCGCGTCCTGCAGCGTGAAGATGAGGATTGCGACGAAAACGAAGAGATAGCCCTTGCGCTTGGATGTCATCGGAGTCGTCTTGCCGTGCTCGCCTTGACGACCGTATGGACGCGCTCAGGTCTTCTGGGAAAACGCCCGTGGCCGGGCGTCCTCGTCTCCTACTGTATATTTCCCGGGACGGGTATCGATTTCGGGATGAAAACGAACTTCGGATCCAATGCGGCGTGAGCGGACCCTCTGCCCCGCGTCGAAAGCCCGTCTCCCGCCGTCAATCTTCCCGGAAGGTGCGCTGCATCTGTTCGGTCAGAGGCTTGGCAAGATAGGAGATGACGGTCCGGTCGGCGATCTTGATGTAGGTTTCCGCCGGCATGCCCGGATAGAGCGAAAGGCCCTTCAGGGAGGCAAGGCTCGCCGCCTTCGGGCGAATGCGCAGCGGGTAGTAGCTTGCGCCCGTCCGCGGGTCTGTCACCTGGTCCGGAGCGATATTGGCGACCTCGCCCTCGACCACGGGCGTGGTTCGCTGGTTGAAGGCGCTGAAGCGGATTTCCACCGGCTGGCCGAGGGTGATCTGGTCGATGTCGGTGGTCGCGATGCGGGCTTCGATCGTCAACGTATCGGTCGCGGGAACCACCAGCATCAAGACTTCGCCGGGATTGACCACGCCATCGACCGTGTGGATGGCGAGCTGCGAAACCCGGCCGGCCAGCGGGGCGCGGATATCCAGTCGCTTCAGCTGGTCGAGCGCGGCGACGCCGCGATCCTCGTATTCCGCGATGCGTGCCTCGACATCTGTGAGATCCTTGGCATTTTCCGTACGGCGGTCCTCGTCCAGCTGCAGGATCTGCAGGTCGATCTCGCTCGACTTTCCGGCAGCCTGTGCGCGGGCGGCAAGACGAGCGCCGCGATCGCCCTCGAGCTGTGCGCGGTCACGCTTGAGAGCCGTGACGCGCTGCATGGACACGAGGCCTTGCGCATAGAGCTTGTCGACGCCTTCGAGCTCCTCCTTGATCAGCTTCAGGCTGTCGGCAATGGCGTTGAGCTGGACCGTCTGGCCTTCGATCTCGTCCTTCAGCTGGGCCTTGCGCGAGGCAAGCTGGTTCTTCATGCCGACCAGCGCGCTCCGGCGGCTGTCGAACAGCCGTCGCTCGCTGTCCTCGAAGCCTTTGGACGCCATGTCCGTCGGGACGACCTGGACGATCTTCGGAACCGTGAATGTGGCTTCGCCGGCCTGCTCGGCCAGGATCCGGGCGCGGCGGGCATAGAGCTGGGCCAGCGTATTCTGGACGATCGACAGATTGGCGCGCACGGTGGTGCCATCGAGCCGCACGAGCACCTGTCCGGCCTCGACAGTTTCGCCTTCACGCACGCGCAGTTCGCCGACAATGCCGCCGGTCAGGTGCTGGATCTTCTTGACGTTGTTTTCGACGACGACCGTTCCGGGGGCGACGATGGCGCTCGAAAGCTCCGTCGTTCCGGCCCATCCGCCGATGCCGCCGACGAGAACGAGGGCCATGATTCCGACGGCCGTGATGTGGCGCGAAAGAGACCGGCGGGACTGCACCGTGGGCACCGGGGACGACGACTCGCGCGGGCTCATGATGCGGTTTCCTGTCCGTTGCCGACGGCTTTGAGCATGGGCAGCTGTGTCTGTAGCTGCGGCGGGGCGTTCGACGGAGACGGCTGGGTCGCCGCAGGGCGGGGCGGATCGCGGCGGAGGATCTGCGCCAGAACCTCGTCCTTCGGGCCGAAGGCCTGCATGCGGCCTTCATTCATCATCAGCACGAGGTCGACACTCGCAAGTGCGCTCGGGCGGTGGGCAACGACGATGACGATCCCGCCACGGGCGCGAACGCCGAGGATGGCCTCGCTCAGCGCCTGTTCGCCTTCAGCGTCGAGATTCGAGTTCGGTTCGTCGAGAACGACGAGGAAGGGCTCGCCGTAGAGCGCGCGCGCGAGGGCGACACGCTGGCGCTGGCCGGCCGACAGAGACGAGCCGCCATCGCCGATCTCCGTTTCATAGCCGTTCGGCAGCTTGAGAATGAGGTCGTTGACACGGGCGGCCTTGGCGGCCTCGACGATCGCGGCCGGCGCGGCATCCTCTTCGAAGCGCGCGATATTCTGCGCCACGGTGCCGGAGAACAGTTCTACGTCCTGCGGAAGGTAGCCGATATGCTTGCCGAGACGATCGCTGTCCCACTGATCAAGGGCTGCGCCGTCCAGCCGGACGGCTCCGCGCAGGGTCGGCCAGATGCCGATAAGGGCGCGGGCGAGCGAAGACTTGCCCGAAGCGCTGGGGCCGATGATGCCGAGCGCGCTGCCGCTCTTCAGGGTAAAGGTGACGTCGGCATAGGTCAGGCGCTGGATGCCGGGCGGTCCGCCGGCAATGGCTTCCGCGGTCAGCTTCTCGCGCGGAACCGGGAGCTCCAGCGGCGCCTCGCGCTCCGGCAGCGCGGTCAGGAGGTCGCCCAGACGCTTCCAGCTCTGGCGCGCGGCGACGAAGGAGCGCCAGTTGCCGATGGCCAGTTCCACCGGCGCAAGTGCGCGCGCCGTGAGAATGGATCCTGCAATGATGATGCCGGGAGAGGCCAGTCCCTCGATGACCAGCACCGCCCCCGTGGCGAGCACGGCCGACTGGAGGATCATGCGGAAGACCTTGGACAGGGCGCCATAGCCGTTCGATACGTCGGAATTCACCAGGTTATGGTGCCGATAGGCGTCGTTGCGCTCGCCCCAGAGCGTCGACATGCGGCCGAGCATCCCCATGGACTGCATGACCTCGGCGTTGCGCTGTGACGACTGGGCAAAGGCGTTGCGCAGATTGCCGGTCTCGGACGCTTTCTTGGACGGACCCTGGGTCCCGCGATTGGTGAGGAACGTGAGAGCGATGAGAATAAGGGAGCCGACAACGGAGACGATGCCGATGACCGGGTGGAACAGGAAACAGATGCCGATGTAGAACGGCAGCCAGGGAAGGTCGAAGAAGGCGGCCGGCCCGGCACCCGACAGAAAGGCGCGCACCTGATCGAAATCGCGCAGGGGCTGCAGGCCGTCACCGGCCGTCCGCATCTTCAGCGGCTGGCGAACGACCGTGCGATAGATGCGCCCCGTCATTGCCTCGTCGAGGGCACCGGCGATGCGCACCAGCATGCGGCCGCGCACCCACTCGAATGCGCCTTGGAACGCGTAGAGCAGCAGCGCGAGGATGCAGAGCGCGATCAGCGTCGGAATGCTGCGGCTCGGCAAGACGCGGTCATAGACCTCGAGCATGAAGAACGAGCCCGTGAGGTAAAGCACGTTGACCAGCGCACTGGCGATGCCGACGCCGATAAACGCGCCCTTGCAGTCCCGCAAAGCCTGCGCCGGCTCCGTGCCTGAATGTCTGGTCTTTGTCATCGTCACCCCAAATGCCCGCCGGAAGGGCTGTCGTGTGGCCTGAACCGGCGTTCCCCAACGCCTGCCTGCGATCCCGAGCGCGATGCCAATCGGCCCTTGCGCTGCGCAGACGCGGTCACATTAGAGACGATCATGTCAATTTTTTATCACCAAAGGCAGATTCTGAATTTATTTTAGCATTATGCGTTTCAAGGCGCCACCCGCTATAGGACCGGCATTGGCCGCAGGCGCGGCAGCACGAACGTGTTTTGGAGGACAAGCCATGCGCCGGATCCTGGTGATCGGCATCGGAACCGGAAATCCCGATCACCTGACGCTCGAGGCTGTCAGGGCGATCGGCGAGGCCCAGGTGATCTTCGTCCCGACAAAGGGCGACGACAAGGTCGAGCTTGCCGACGTTCGCCGCGGCATCATTGCGCGCAATGGCTCAGCCAGCGTGCGGCTCGTGGAGTTTGCCGTGCCGCGGCGACAGACGGATGGCATCGGCTATCGCCAAGGCGTCGATCTCTGGCACGCCGCGATCGCGGGCATCCACGAGCAGCTGTTCCTCGATCATCTGGCAGACGGTGAAACCGGCGCGTTCCTCGTGTGGGGCGATCCGATGCTCTACGACAGCACGTTGCGCATTCTCGAGCGCGTGCGGGACGCCGGGCATGTTGCGTTCGACGTTTCCGTGTTGCCGGGGATCACCAGCATGCAGCTGCTGGCGGCCCGCCACCGCATCCCGATCAACGACATCGGGCTTCCCGTCACCATTACGCCCGCACGGCGCCTGTCCGGCATCTTTCCGCGCGCGGCCGAGGCCGTGGTCGTGATGCTGGATGGCGAGGAGGCTTTTCTGGCGGTGGACGAGCTGGATACCGAGATCTTCTGGGGCGCCTATCTCGGTCTGCCGCAGGAGATCACGATCGCCGGACGGCTTGGCGCTGTCCGAAGCGCGATCGTCGAGGCACGCGCGGCCGCGCGGGCGCGCCACGGCTGGATCATGGATATCTACCTGCTGCGCACGCCTTCACAAGGACCCGCGGGACAGCGCTGAGACAGGCTCGCGCCTGCCGCGGCGAGCGATGGGTGCGCCGATTTGCACGCGCCTTGCCGCATGCTGTATGACGGCTGATCGAAGGGCGCTGACAGGACGATGGCCGGAACGCAAATGCGCAGAGATGGTGAGACGACGACGTTCGGGGATGGCTCGTCCCCGACGCTGCGGCGTGGCGCCTGCCCGACATTGGCGCGTCCGATGCAGACCGGCGACGGCCTGCTTGCGCGCCTGCGGCCAGTCTCGGGCTTCTTCACGACAGAGGCTTTTCTGGCTCTCCTCGATGCGGCGGAAGCATTCGGCACGGGACGGCTTGATATCACGGCACGGGGAAACCTCCAGATTCGCGGTTTGCGATCGGACAGTGTCGCACGGCTGTCGGCGGCTATCGCACGCGCGGGCATCACGCCGATCGAGGGGATCGCGGTGGAAACGCCACCGCTGGCCGGGCTCGATCCGGAGGAAATCGTCGACCCGCGTCCGCTTGCCGGCGAGCTCTCTGCACGCATCCGTGAGAGCCGTCATGTGCTTGCACCGAAGCTGGCTGTCATCGTGGACGGCGGCGGGAGGCTGCATCTCGACGGCGTTGCGGCGGATGTCCGGCTGAAAGCCGTTGATGGCGATGTTCCTCTCTGGCATCTGTTCGTCGCAGGGCGGCCGTCGGGCCTTTCCGGCGCGGCAAACGAGATGATCGATGCGGCGATGGCGGTGATTTCCGAGATCGCTGCCTGCGGGCCTGCAGCGCGCGCGCGCGACCTTCCTCCAGGCCGTGGAGCGGTCCTGCATTCGCCCGCTCCAAAACAGCTGCATGCACATTCGCCGGTGGGTACGTTCGATCTCGGCGCCCAGGTCGCGCTCGGCGTTGCACCGTCCTTCGGACAGGCGGAGGCGCATGTGCTTCGCCGTCTGGTCGTTGCCGCCCGGTCGCAGGGATGTTCGCAGGTGCGGCTGGCTCCGGGTCGCGCGCTTCTCCTGATCGGTCCTGCCGGCTATGACCACCCGGCACTCGTCCGGACTGCCCGGTCGCTCGGCCTGGCCGTGGAGGCGACCGACCCGGTCCTGCAGATCGATGCCTGCGCCGGGCAGGCCGGCTGTGCCTCGGGACGCATCGACACCCACGCCATGGCGGCGCGCCTGATCGCGCATGCGCCCGCGCTCATGGATGGGTCGCTCAGCCTGCACGTCTCCGGCTGCGCCAAGGGCTGCGCGAGGCCGCGCACGGCGGGGCTCACACTGGTGGCGGCGTCCTGCGAAGGCCAGCCGGGGGCGGGGATCGTCCTTGGCGGACGGGCTGGAGACCCGCCTGTCGCGACAAAGCGTCTGGAAGACGTGCCTTGCGCCCTGACGGCGCTTGGCCAATGGGTTGCGGAAACGATAGAGAAGGGCGAATCGGCGGCCGCCTGCTTGGAACGGTTGGGGCCGGCGCGGATCGCCGCTGCGCTTTCAGGGGCGTGCTTCAACGGGATTGATGATGCCGGCATATGACTACATCCATGATGGCGACGCCATCTACGAGCGCTCCTTCGCCATCATCCGGGCAGAAACCGATCTTTCGCGGTTTTCGCCGGAAGAGGCGGATGTCGCCGTGCGCATGGTGCACGCCTGCGGGCTGGTCGAAGCTGCGCGGGATTTCGTTTTTTCGCCCGACTTCGTCACGGCTGCACGGACCGCCCTCGGGCGTGGCGCTCCCATTCTCTGTGATGCCTTCATGGTGGTAAACGGTGTGACCCGCGCGCGCTTGACCGCTGGAAACGAGGTGGTCTGCACGCTGCGCGAGCCCGAAACGCCTGCGCTCGCCCGGGAGATCGGCAACACGCGATCCGCGGCAGCGCTGCGGCTCTGGGGAGAGCGGATGGGCGGTGCGGTGGTCGCCATCGGCAATGCGCCGACGGCGCTCTTCTATCTTCTCGAAATGCTGCGTGACGGGGCGCCGAAGCCGGCTGCGATCCTCGGCATGCCGGTCGGTTTCGTCGGTGCGGCGGAATCCAAGGATGCCCTGGCCGAGCATTCCTACGGCGTGCCTTTCGCCATTGTCCGCGGCCGCCTCGGCGGTAGCGCCATCACGGCAGCCGCCATCAATGCCCTTGCGAGGCCGGGCCTGTGAAAGCATTGGGGACGGGAGAGAACCAAACAGCCGACAGTGCCGACGCGCCGCTGGCGGACCGCAAGGCCGGGCGCCTGATCGGGGTCGGAACGGGGCCCGGCGACCCTGAGCTTCTGACGCTGAAAGCCGTGCGGGCGCTCGCCGAGGCAGATGTTCTCGCCTATTTCGCAAAGGCCGGTCGGCGCGGCAATGGACGCACCATTCTCGATGGGCTCGGCAAGGCCGATGGTCTTGCCAGCCTGTTTGCACCCGGGCAGATGGAGGGCATCCTGAAGCCCGGCCGCATCGAATTGCCGCTCTATTATCCGGTCACCGTCGAGATCGACAAGGAGCACGAGGACTACAGGGACCAGATCACCTGCTTCTATGATGCTTCGGCAGAGAGCGTTGCCTCACATCTCAATGCCGGACGGACCGTCGCCATCCTGAGCGAAGGCGATCCGATGTTCTACGGTTCCTACATGCATCTGCACGTGCGTCTGGCAGGGCGCTATGCGGCCGAGGTCGTGCCTGGGGTTACGGCGATGTCGGGCTGCTGGTCGCTTGCCGGCCTGCCGATCGTTCAGGGCGACGACGTGCTGTCGGTCCTGCCCGGAACCATGGACGAGACGGAGCTTTGCCGCCGGTTGGGTGATACGCAAGCGGCCGTGATCATGAAGGTGGGGCGCAATCTGGCAAAGATCCGCCGTGCGCTTGCCGCGTCCGGTAAGCTGGGCGAAGCCGTCTATGTCGAGCGTGGGACAATGGCGAATGCCGCGATGACGCCCCTTGCCGACAAACTGACCGACGAGGCGCCCTACTTCTCGCTGGTTCTCGTGCCCGGCTGGACCGGCCGTGTCAGGGACACCTGCGCATGAGCGGCCGCCTGACGATCGTGGGGACCGGCCCGGGCGATCCGCGGCAGACAACGCCGGAAGCTCTCGAGGCCATTGCCGCGGCCAGCCATTTCTTTGGGTATGGACCTTACCTCGACCGCCTTGTGCTGCGCCCCGACCAGACGCGAGTGGCTTCCGACAATCGCGAGGAGCTGGACCGCGCCAAGGCCGCACTCGAGCATGCGGCGCGGGGTGCCGATGTCTGCGTGGTCTCCGGCGGCGATCCCGGCGTCTTTGCGATGGCGGCCGCCGTCTGCGAGGCGATCGATCATGGGCCCGCCCTCTGGCGCGATATCGATTTCCGCGTGACGCCGGGCGTAACCGCCATGCTGGCCGTTGCGGCCCGGATCGGCGCACCACTCGGGCACGACTTCTGCGCCATCTCGCTGTCGGACAATTTGAAGCCGTGGGAGATCATCACCCGCCGGCTGACCTTGGTCGCGCAAGCCGGGCTCGTCATCGCGCTGTACAATCCGATCAGCAAGGCACGGCCCTGGCAGCTCGGCGCCGCCTTCGAGATCTTGCGGCCGATCCTGCCGGCCCGAACGCCCGTCATCTTTGGCCGCGCTGCCGGCCGGCCGGACGAGCGCATGCGCGTCATGCCGCTTGCCGATGCCGATGCGACGGTAGCCGACATGGCGACCTGCGTCATCATCGGCTCGCCCGAAACGACCGTCATCTCTCGACCCGGCCGCGGCGACCTGGTCTACACGCCGCGCTTCCTCTCCGGAGCCGACACGTGATCGATGCGGGCGAGCGCCTCCTCCACAGTGCCGACCGCTGGAAGAGCATGCCCGGCGGCCCGTTCGACGAGAATCACCGCAATCCCCAGTGCCCGGGCTGCGGCGATCTTGCCGTAGGTGGCGCTGCCACCGCTGTTCTTGGCGACGATGCTGTCGATACGGTGTTCGATGAGCAAGGCCTGCTCGTCAGCCTCGCCGAAAGGTCCGGTCGCAAGGATGTAGCGGACGTCGGGCAGCATCAGAGGCGGATCGACCGGGTCGACGCTGCGAACAAGATACGTGTGCTGCGGAGCGGCTTCAAACACGGCTGCCTCCTGCCGACCGATCGCCAGGAGGACGCGCCGGGGGGCCGTACCCAGCGCAGCAACGGCCGTCTTTACACTGTCGACGCAGGTCCAGAGGTCGCCCGGCCGGCGCTCCCAGGGCGGGCGCCGAAGGGCGAAAGCCGGTATGCCCGTCGCCCGAGAGGCTATTGCGGCGTTCTCCGAAATTCTTGCAGCGAAGGGGTGCGTCGCATCGATCAGAAGATCGAAGCCTTCATCCCGCAGTGTGCGGGCAAGGCCTTCCGCGCCGCCGAACCCACCGATCCGGGTCGGGACGGGCTGCGCCATCGGCGCCCGCGTGCGACCGGCCAGCGAAAGCACCACGGCATGCCGGCCCTCGGCAAGGGCACCGGCCAGCGTGCGGGCTTCCGTGGTGCCACCGAGAATAAGGATATGAAGACCCATGCGTGACGGCGAAAACGCTTCCCTGACGGCGGAACCCTGGCTGACGATCATCGGCCTCGGAGAAGACGGTCTAGCGGGTCTCGGCGATGACGCCAAGCAGGCGCTCGCAGCCGCGCGTCTCGTCTTCGGCGGCGCGCGGCATCTGGCGCTCGCGGCGCCGCTGATCACCGGGGAAAGCTGCCCCTGGTCGAGCCCGTTCGAAACGGCCATCGACGTCGTGGTGGCGATGGCCGGCATGCCTGTGGTCGTGCTCGCCTCGGGTGATCCCTTCTTCTACGGCGTCGGTGTCACGCTGTCGCGGCGCATCGATCCGGCGCAAATGCGGGTTCTGCCGGCACCCTCGGCGTTCAGTCTTGCGGCGGCACGGCTTGGCTGGGCGTTGCAGGACGTGGTCTGCCTTTCGCTGCACGGCCGGCCGCTCGACCTCCTTCGCCCCCATTTACACCCGGGGACACGCCTGCTCGCGCTGACGTCCGACGGTAGAGGGCCGAGCGCGATCGCAGCCCTTCTCCGCGACAGCGGCTTCGGCGCGTCCGGTTTTACCGTGCTGGAAGCGATGGGCGGAGGGCAGGAGCGGGTGACCCGGCAGACGGCGAAGACGTTCGATCGTGCCGAATGCCACGCCCTCAATGTCTGCGCCATTGAGGTCGTGGCCGGAGAGGCGGCACGCGTTCTCGCGCTGTCGCCCGGACTTGCCGACGACCTTTTCGAGCATGACGGACAGATCACCAAGCGCGAGGTCCGGGCGTTGACGCTTTCCGCGCTGGCGCCTCGACGCGGCGAAAGACTCTGGGATATCGGGGCTGGCGCAGGTTCGATCGCGATCGAGTGGATGCTGGCCGATCCCTCCCTAGAAGCGGTCGCCATCGAGATGTCGCCGGAGCGGGCCGCGCGGATCAGACGCAATGCGCAGGCTTTCGGCGTTCCCGCCCTGGGTGTGGTCGAGGGCAAGGCGCCGGACGTGCTGGCGAGCCTTGACGCCGGGCGAGCGCCGGATGCGATCTTCGTCGGTGGCGGAGGGAGCGAGCCGGGCGTGATGGAGGCGGCATGGGCCGCCTTGCGGCCTGGCGGGCGGCTGGTCGCAAATGCCGTGACGACGGAGATGGAAGCGGTTCTGCTTGCCTGCCATGCCGAGCAGGGCGGAAGCCTGACACGGATCGACATTGCGCGTGCATCGCCTGTCGGCACGATGACGGGCTGGCGCCCGGGCATGCCGGTGACGCAATGGGCTCTGACGAAACCTTTAACAGAAGACAGGCCTCACCTCGCCGGTGACGCCCTTGGAAAGCGTAAGGGAGAACCGGCGTGACGGTACATTTCATCGGTGCCGGTCCCGGGGCAGCGGACCTGATCACGGTACGCGGACGGGATCTGATCGCGGCATCGCCCGTGTGCCTGTTTGCCGGCTCGATCGTTTCGCGCGATCTGCTGTCCTACTGCCCGCCGGGCGCCCGCATCGTCGACACGGCTCCCTTGTCGCTGGACGAGATCGAGGCGGAATATGTCCGGGCAGAGGCGCACGGCCAGGACGTTGCGCGTCTGCACTCCGGTGATCTCTCGGTCTGGAGTGCGGTCGCCGAACAGGTGCGGCGGCTGGAGTCGCGCGGGATTGCCTACACGATGACGCCGGGCGTACCGTCTTTCGCGGCGGCGGCAGCAGCGCTCGGTCGCGAACTGACGCTGCCGGCACTGGCGCAGAGCCTCGTGCTGACCCGTGTTTCCGGTCGCGCGTCGCCGATGCCGAATGCGGAGACGCTGGCCAATTTCGGTGCGACCGGTGCGACGCTTGCGATCCATCTCGCCATCCACGCCCTGCCGGCGATCGTCGCGGAGCTCACGCCGCTCTACGGCGCCGATTGCCCGGTCGCCATCGTCGTCAAGGCATCCTGGCCGGACGAGCGCGTGGTGCGCGGCACGCTGGGCGATATCGAGGCACGGGTCGCCGAAAACCCCATCGAGCGGACCGCGCTGATCTTCGTTGGTCGCACGCTGACAGCGGATGGTTTTCGCGACAGCGCGCTCTACGATGCAGGCTATCAGCGCCGGTTCCGCGGCCGCGACGAACTGTAGGACCTTCCGTCCGAGCGTCTTTCGGAGCGGTCTAGACGCCGATGTCGATCTTGGGGTCGGTCTTGGCGGTTTCCGTTTTCCGGGGAACCTCAGGGTTCTTTTCGGCGCGATCGCGGTAGAGCGCGGACTGGCCAAGCAGCATCAAAGTGACCGGCGTCGTGACGATCATGAAGATCACGATGAGCACCTCGTGAACGATCCAGCGGTTCTGAAGCACGCCGAACGCGATCATCGATGACGTGGCGATGAGAAGGACGCCGCCGCTGGTGCAGAGCGTCGGCGCGTGAAGGCGCTCGTAGAAGCTCTGGAAACGGACGATGCCGATCGCGCCGGCCAGCGTGATCGCGGAGCCCGACAGCAGGAGCAGGCAGACGGGAATGGCCGCCCAGACCGGCAGATCGACGAGAAACGTCATTCGATCACCTCGCCGCGCATCAGGAACTTGGCAAATGCGATGGTCGAGACGAAGCCGAGCAAGGCAATCGTCAGTGCAGCCTCGAAATAGAGCACATTGGCCGTGCGGATCCCGAAGGTCAGCAGCAGCAGCATGCCCGTGATATACACCGTGTCGAGACCCAGAATGCGGTCTTGCGCCCGCGGGCCCCTCGCGACGCGGTAAAGCGCGCAGACCATGGCAAGGCCGATCATGATCTGCGAAATCAGCACGGACCAGATGATGAGAAGCTCGGTCATTCGAAGATCTCCCTGAGAAGCCGTTCATACCGATGGGTCACGATGGACTGCCAGTCCTTGCCGTCGGCCGTATCGAGCACATGGATGAGGAGCATGCGGGTCTGGCGATCATATTCAAGCCAGGCGGTGCCGGGCGTGGTGGTTAGGATGCAGGCGAGCAGCGCAATGGCGTTGTCGTCCTGCAGTTGCAGTTCCACCATGACGAAGGCGGACTGCACAGGCCGCTTCCGCCGCGACAGGACGGCGCCGAGAACGGCGATGTTGGATTGTGCGATGTCCCTGACGACGAAACCGGCGAGGCGCAACGCAGCACCGGGCCGGCGCAGGCGGGGCTTGCTGGGCTCCAGATTGACCATGGCCCAGGACAGTGAAACGGACAGCACCGTGCCGAGGAGGATCTGACCCGGGGACACCGACTGGTTGACGAGCAGCCAGAACCCCAGGAGCAGAAGCGACAGAACCGGATAGGGGAACCAGTACCGCATCAGGAGCCTCCTGGGGATACGACCGGCACTGCATCGCGCACGCTGCCGATGTAGATCTGCGGCTGCGACAGCGCGGTCGCCGTATCCTGGAGATAGCGGAGCGCCGGACCGGACTGAAGCGTCAGGAAGCCGCAGGCCGCGAGAAGCGCGAGCACCGGCGTGATCTCGATCAGCCGGACACGGGGAACGGTGCCTTCGATCGAACTCCAGAACGTACGAATGCCGACCCGGTTGAGTGCGATCAGCGCTGCGAGGCCGGAGAGGATCAGAAGCGCCACGAAGGTCCATTGCGCGCCGGTCACGGGCGCATTTTCGCCAACGCCTTCGAACAGCCCGTGAAGGATTGCGAACTTGGCGACGAAGCCCGACAGAGGCGGCAGGCCGGCCATCAGCATGGTGCAGGCGACGAAGCACGCGCCGAGCACCGCCATGGTACCCGGAACGGCAACGCCGACCTCCTTCGGGACATCATCGTCATCGCCGTCGCCATAGGCTTCCATGGTCACTGCGAGAACGTCGGCACCCGCGTCCCGGGCCCGCTCCACGAGTTCGATAAGCAGGAAGAAGGCGCAGATGCCGAGCGTTGAGGAGATCAGATAGAACAGCGTGCCGGGAATGACGCCCGTGATGCCGAGGCCGATGGCCGCCATCAGCGATCCCGACGAGATCAGCACATAATAGCTGGCAAGCCGCCCCAACGCCTGCGATGCCATGACGCCGATCGTGCCGAAGACCACGGTCAGGAGACCACCATAGAGGAGAACGCTCTGCCCGAAACCTTCTGACGTGCCTGCGGCATTGCCGAACAGGAGAAGCGACAGCCGAAGCAGGATATAGACGCCGACCTTGGTCAGGATCGCAAACATCGCCGCTACCGGCGGCGTTGCGGCAGAATAGGCCTGGGGCAGCCAGAAGCCGAGCGGCCACATGCCTGCCTTCACGAGGAAGGCAACCCCGAGCACGGCGGCACCGGCCTCCAGCAGCATGCGGTTCTCGGCGCTCAGATCTGGAATGCGCAGAGCGAGATCGGCCATGTTGAGGGTGCCGGAGGCACCATAGATCAGGCTGACGCCGATGAGAAACAGCGACGAAGCTGCAAGGTTGATGGCGATGTAGTGCAGACCCGCCTTGACACGCACCGGCCCCGAACCGTGCAGCATGAGACCATAAGAAGCTGCCAGCATGATCTCGAAGAAGACGAACAGGTTGAACAGATCTCCGGTCAGGAAGGCGCCGTTGATCCCGACCAGCATGAACTGGAACAGCGTGTGGAAGTGCGGACCGGCCGTGTGCCAGCGCGCCATGGAAAACATCTGGGCGCACAAGGCCATCAGCGTGGCGAGCGTGATCATCATGGCCGACAGGCGATCGATCACCAGGACGATGCCATAGGGCGCGGCCCAGTTGCCGAGCTGGTAGACGAGCGAGCCGTTGTCCTGCGCGTGCGCGGACGCGATCATCAGGGCAACGCCCGTCAGGAGCAGAAGGATCGTTGCTCCGAAGCTCACCGCCCCCTTGAGGGTACGGCGACGCTCGTCGAGCGGGATCAGCGCTGCCGCGGTGACGAACGGCAGGAGGATCGGCAGGATGATCAGATGACCGACCCAGTTCATCGGCCCTCTCTCCCGTCGACATGGTCGTTGCCCGTAAAGCCCCGCGAGGCGAGAAGCACCACGAGAAACAGCGCCGTCATGGCAAATCCGATGACGATGGCCGTCAGAACCAGGGCTTGCGGCAGCGGATCGGTGTGGGTGAGAAAGCCACCCGCAACGCCCTTTTCGAGCACAGGCGGCGCATTGAGGCGCAGACGGCCCATGCCGAAGATGAACAGATTGACCGCGTAGGACAGGAGCGCGAGGCCAACGACCACCTGATAGGTCCGCGGCCGGAAGAGCAGCCAGATGCCGGACCCTGCAAACACGCCGATGCCGGCGGACAGAACGAGTTCCATCAGCTCTTCTCCTTCGTCGACAGCCGGACGCTGCGCATGTGGGCGCGCGGCGAGCGGACGGACTGGTGGGCGAGCGCAATCAGGATCAGCACCGTGGCGCCGGTTACCAGAGAGAAGACGCCAAGATCGAACAGAATGGCGCTCGCCAGCGGTATCTCGCCGATCAGCGGCAGGTCCGCATAGCGGGAATGTGTTGTCAGGAAGGGATAACCGAACACCCAGGAGCCTAGACCGGTGGCGGTCGCGACAAGGATCCCGACGCTCATCCAGCGCAGAGGATGGATGCGCAGACGTTCCTCGACCCAGCGCGTTCCGCTGCTCATGTATTGCAGGATAAACGCGATCGAAAGCGCGATACCTGCCGCAAAGCCACCGCCCGGCAGGTCGTGGCCGCGGAAGAACAGGAAGGCCGCGAACATGCCGATGGCAGGAAAGAGCCACCGCATGATCACCGAGGGAATATGGAGATATTCGGCGACGCTCTCGCCGGACTGGCGCTCGGGATGCCGCGCATCGAAGGCGTTCTGCACACGCTGTTGTTCCGGGCGCTCCAGGCTTTCGGCAGCCGGGCGGAAGCGCAGCAGCAGGGAGAATACGGTCAGCGCGACAATGGCGAGAACGGCGATTTCGCCGAAGGTATCGAACCCGCGGAAATCCACCAGGATCACATTGACGACATTGGTACCGCCGCCCTCGGAATAGGCACGCTCCAGGAAATAGCTGGAGATCGTCTCCGGCATCGGCCGGGTCATCACGGTGTAGGAGATCAGCATCAAGCCAACGCCGGCGGTGACCGCGATGACGAGGTCCCGAAGACGGCGGATGCGCACACCGATGGACATGGCTTCGGCATCGGGCGCTTCGAAGCGCTTGGGCAACCAGCGCAAGCCGAGGAGAATGAGAACGGTGGTGACGATCTCGACGAGGAGCTGCGTGAGGGCAAGATCGGGTGCGGACAGCCAGACGAACGTGATGCAGGTGACGAGGCCGGCCCCACCGAGAAGAACGAGCGCCGCGAGGCGGTGGAATTTCGCCTGGTACGCGGCACTGATTGCGCAGGCCATGCCGATCAGCCAGAGGATGGCGAAGACCGGATCGATGTTGCGAAAGGCAAGATCGGCTGGCTGGAAGCGACCCCAGAGCAGCGGCGTCGCTGCAGCGATGACGGCTGCGAAGACGAGAATGCGCATCTGGGGCTGAAGGCGCCTCGTGCCGGCCTTCATTTCCACCATGCGGGCCCATTTCCAGGACAGGGTGAGGAGGATGCGCTCGAAGATGCGCTGACCCTGGAGCTTGCGGAAATAAGGTGGCCCCTCAACGCTGGTCGCCAGGTAGGGGCGCATGACGACATAGAGCAGGATGCCGGCAACGAGCGCAAACAGGCTCATGAAGAACGGCAGGTTCCAGCCATGCCAGACGGCAAGGCTGTAGACCGGCGTCGCGTCGCGCAGGACGGAGATCACGGCCGTGTGCAGCAGCGGTCCGATGGTCAGGCTCGGCACGACGCCGACCACGAGGCAGGCAAGCACCAGAAAGCCGATCGGCGCGATCATCCAGTGCGGCGGCTCGTGTGGCTCGCTCGGCAGATCGTGCGGCTTGGGGCCGAAGAAGACGGCGTAGATGAAGCGCAGGGAATAGGTAACCGCAAAGAGGCTCGCCAGCGTCGCGATATAGGGCGTCAGCGTGTCGAGCAGGTTGATCCGGTGCGTTTCGATGGCTTCGGCAAAGAACATTTCCTTGGAAATGAACCCGTTGAGCAAGGGTACTCCGGCCATGGACGCGCTTGCGACCATGGCCAGCGTGGCGGTTATCGGCATGTATTTGAAGAGCCCGCTCAGGCGCCGCATGTCGCGGGTGCCCGTCTCGTGGTCGATGATGCCGGCGGCCATGAAGAGCGACGCCTTGAAGGTCGCATGATTCATCGTGTGGAAGATCGCGGCGACGGCGGCCAGCGGACTGCCGAGGCTCAAAAGGACGGTGATGAGGCCGAGGTGACTAATGGTGGAATAGGCAAGAAGCCCTTTGAGATCCTGCTGGAAGATCGCAAAATAGGCGCTGAGGAGCAGTGTCGAGAGCCCGGCGAGGCCAACCAGCCAGAACCAGGCTTCCGTGCCGGCCATCACCGGCCAGAAGCGCGTGAGGAGAAAAACGCCGGCCTTGACCAGCGTGGCCGAATGCAGAAAGGCCGACACGGGCGTGGGGGCCGCCATGGCGTGCGGCAACCAGAAATGGAATGGAAATTGCGCGCTCTTGGTCAGGGCACCCATGAGCACCAAGACGAGGATCACCAGATAGAGAGGGTGGTTGCGGATCGCATCGCCCGAGGCGAGCACCACGTCGAGATCGTAGCTGCCGACGACATGGCCGATCAGCAGCAGCCCGACGAAGAGGCAGAGACCGCCCGTGCCGGTGACGGTGAGCGCCATGCGGGCGCCGTCGCGCGCATTGGCATTGTGATACCAGTAGCCGATCAGGAGGAACGAGATGATGCTCGTCAGTTCCCAGAAGATCGACAGAAGAATGAGATTGCCCGACAGGACGAGGCCCAGCATCGCGCCCATGAAGGCGAGAAACAGCGAGAAGAAACGCGGAACAGGATCTTCCGCCGACATGTAGTACCGTGCATAGACCACGACCAGGAGCGCGATCGCGCTGATCAGGGCCGAGAACAGCCAGGAGAAACCGTCCATCCGCAGCGTAAAGTTCAGCCCGTATTGCGGAATCCAGGCGATATCATAACGCAGGACGCGGCCCTCGATGACAAAGACGTAAAGCGATGTCGTGATCGCCAGGCAGAGGAAGGCAATGGAGCCCGAGAGCCAGGCTGCCAGCGTGCTGCGATCGCTCGGCAGACTGATGGCGATGAGGCTTCCCACGAACGGCGTGAGCACGAGCAAGAGCAGCAGGTTTTGCGCGATCTCTATGGTCATTTCCCCAGTTTGATCGTTACGATGTCGGTTCTACGCGCTCACCCGAGCACGAGCTTGACGGACGCTTCGAGGCCGAGGGGCCCGAAGGGTCTGCGTGAACGAAGACAGCGCGACATGCCGAATTTTATGCCGGTATTCTGCCGCGAAGCCAACCCGCGAAAGTGGCAAATAGCCCCCATCTGTCGTTTTTCCAGTTTGTCTTATGAACCTCGCCGGTGTTTTTGACGGATGCCCAACCTCGCGTACCGTCTCATCGCCGGGAAGACCAAGAAAACATCCTGTTATCTCTCCGTGATCTCGGCGTCTGCGCGCGTGCCGATGACAGGAGACGTCGTTCTGCACACGCGATGGTTCTCGCCGCGGCGATTGCAGGGCACTGTCCTGAAATGCGAAACGCACCGGAGACGGGGTCTCCGGTGCGTTTCGCATCGATCAATCAGGGATGACTTACTTCGTGGCGATTTCGATGCCCGAGCCGCCGCCGAGGGCAACGTTGAGGGCGACGTAATTGGCCGCGAGACTGCGAATGGCAGACGCGAGCTGGATGCGGCTATCAGACAGCGTACGTTCGGCGTCGAGGACGTCGAGCAGCGAGGTTGCGCCGCCGCGGTAGCTTTCACGTGCAAGGCCGAGCGCCTGTTCCGAGGATGCGACCACGCGGCGAAGGGCCGAGACGGTCTCATAGTTCTTGCGCAACGCGATCATCGCGTTCTCGACTTCCTCGATGCCGTTGAGCACGGTCTGCTTCCACGCGAGGTACTGTTCCTGCGCAGCGGAGCGCTGCGCTTCGACGTTGGCGCGCAGGCGGCCACCGTTAAAGATCGGAACGTCGAGCGTCGGGCCGAAGGACCAGCTCGTCAGGTTGCCGGTCACGGTGTTGCCGAACGTGCGGCCGGCATTGATCGAGCCGCTGAGCGAGAGGCTCGGATAGAGCTGCGCTTCGGCAACGCCGATATCTGCGGTCGCAGCGGCCAGCTGGCGCTCGGCGACGCGGATGTCGGGACGATTGCGCACGAGATCGGCGGGAACGCCGACCTTGGTGTTGAACTTCGGCCATGGTTGAGCCCGGCCGCGCATCAGATCGGCGGTCACCGAGGTCGCGGGAAGACCGAGAAGTGTGGCGATGTGGTTGGCAGCCTGATGGAAGCCGGTCTCGTAAGCCGGAAGTTCGGCAAGCGTCGAATTCACGAGACCTTCGGCCTGCACGACGTCGAGGCTCGATGCGGCGCCGGCGCTGCGGATATCGTTGGTCAGTTTCAATGTCTCGCGCCGCGAGGACAGGCTCAGCCGGGCGAGCGCCAGGGCTTCCTGATTGTAGCGGGCGTCGATGTAGGACGTCACGAGATCGGAGAGATAGGCGAGACGGGCCACATTGATGTTGTTGTACGCGGCGTCGAGCGAAGCGTTGGCGCTTTCGCGAGCACGTCGATACTGGCCGAAGAGATCAAGCAGCCAGGAGGCGCCAAGACCGCTGTCGAGCGACTTGGTTTCGGTGTGGTTGATGCCGGAGGTCTTGCGAAGATAGGAGCCGTCGGAGCCTTGCACGTTGCCGGAAGCGCTGCCGTTCAGCGCGGGGAGGGCGTCGGCGCTGGCGATCACGACGTTTGCACGCGCCTGCACGATGCGCTCGATCGACTGCTGAACGTCCAGGTTCTGGTTCATGCCCTGTGCGACGAGGCTGTCGAGCTTCTTGTCGCGAAAACTCTGCCACCAGGGGTTCAGGGTGACGTTCGCAGCAGGGGTATCGGCCTTGGAAAACTTGGCGGGCAGGTTGTCAGCGGGCGTCTGGTAATCCGGACCCACCACGCAGCCGGACAGCAGGAGCATGCTCATGGGAAGGAGCGCTTGAGCAATCTTCATAAAGGTCCCCATCCGGCAGGTGATGCGCCGGTAACGAATGATTCACATCTGGTCTTTAGCATGTTCACCACCCGAAGCGAGGAAACAATCCCAAAGCTGAGGGCCTTCCGCATTATTGTGCGCCAGTGTTCCCCGCATGCCACGCTCGGCCGTCTTTCTGCGCACGCGCATCAACGGCATATCGTGCGGGCCTTTTGGCCAAATCTCTGATTTCAAAGACGAAAGAGCGCCTGTCTCATTCCGCGACACACGCGGAGACATCGTTATCCCAATTCCCCGTTCGGCCGTTGTCCGAAGGGCGGTGGCGGCCCTTCAGCCGGTTCTGGCCTGTCAGCGGCGTGTCGGACTGGGCTTTGCTCGCGGACCTTCGAGGAGAGCGGCAGCATCCCTGCCCGGGCATCCTGGACGAGGATTGGGCGCCGATCAGAGATCGTCGGTCGTCGGCGCGCTTGTGTCGATCATCGAGACGAGGGTCTCCAGACGGTCGGCATCACGCGGCAACTTATCGGTGCGCAGGCGGGAGATCCGCGGAAACCGCATGGCAACGCCCGATTTGTGGCGGGAGGAGAAAGCAATGCCTTCGAACGCCACCTCGACCACAAATCCCTGATCGGGTTCCGCCCGCACGGAGCGCACCGGGCCGAACCGCTCGATCGTGTTGTTGCGAACGTAGCGGTCGAGCACTTCGAGTTCGGCATCGGTAAAGCCGAAATAGGCCTTGCCCACGGGGACGAGGAGGTCGCCCTTGTCGCCGTGTGTCCAGACGCCGAAGGTGAAGTCCGAATAATAGCTCGACCGCTTGCCGTGACCCCGCTGGGCGTACATCAGGACGGCGTCGATGTTGTAGGGCTCGCGCTTCCACTTGAACCAGGGGCCCTTCATTCGTCCCGGCGTGTAAGGCGAATCGCGACGCTTCAGCATGATCCCCTCGATCACGGGATCCGGCGGCGCGGTCCGCAACCGGTCGAGCTCCTCCCAGGACGAGAACGGGACGAGCGGAGACAGGTCAAAATGGAGCGGCGGTGTGGTGGCGATCAGTTTCGTAAGCGCCTCTCGTCTGACGTCGAAGGGCTCCGGGCGCATGTCGCGCGGTCCGTCGAACAGCAGGTCGTAACCGCGCAGGAAGGCGGGGTACTCTTCGATCGTCTTGCGCGTGACCGCCTTGCGGTTGAGGCGCTGCTGCAAGTCGGAAAAGCTGCGTGTCGCCTGGTTGGAGCGGAGCGTACCCCCGACCAAGAGCTCGCCGTCGATGACCCCCTCGAAATCGACCGCTTCGAGGATATCCGGGAAAGCGCCGGAGATATCGTCGCCGCTGCGGGAATAGAGCCGACGCGTGCCGGAGAGATTTGCAAGCTGGACACGAATGCCATCCCATTTCCATTCTGCCACGAAATCGGCGGGGTCGAGGTTGTCGAGATCCTTGTCGCCAACAGGGGTCGCCAGCATGACGGAGTGAAAGACCGCCGGCATGGTCAGTTCCGGGCGACCGGAATGACCGTCAAGCCAGGCGAACAGCTCGACATAAGGCGGCAGCAGGCCGTGCCAGAGGGTTTCGATCTCGGTGACATCGACCGCGCCCATCTCGCCCAGCGCCTGCTTGACGAGGCGCGACGAGACGCCGATGCGCATGGAGCCGGTGATGAGCTTCAGAAACGCGAAGCGGCTCGAGCCATCGAGGCGGTCGAGCAACGAGCGCACGAGACTGCGCACGTCCGCGCGCCCCACGGACTGCAGCTTTTCGACGATCGATCCGAGCGAGAGATCGCCGATTTCGGCCTCATCCGGCTCGCAGCCTTCCCAGACGAGCGAGATGGTCTCAGCAAGATCGCCCACATAGTCATAGGAATACTGGAAGAGCACCGGGTCCATCCGCTCCAGCATCAGCTGCCGGAGTACGTTGGGCTTCACGACCGATAGCGTCAGTGTTCCCGCAAGCGCCGCGAGCGCGTAACCGCGATCCGGATCGGGTGCCGTGCGGAAGTAGTCGGTCAGGAGCCGGATCTTCGCGTTGCGGGAGGGGGTGAGGACGAGACGGTCCAAGAGTTCGGCGAAATCTCGCATCATTCGCCCTCGTCGTCATAGCCGACCAGGTGCAGCGGCCGGGCCTTGATGCCCTCCAGCTCGCACCAGCGGACCAGCGCTTCTTCACGCCCGTGGGTCACCCACACCTGCCCGGGGCGGATTTCACGAATGGTATCGGTGAGTTCCGCCCAATCGCAGTGGTCGGAGATGATGATCGGCAGCTCGACCCCGCGCTGCTTGGCCCGCTGGCGCACGAGCATCCAGCCCGAAGCAAAGATCGGAATCGGATCCGGAAAGCGGCGCGCCCATTTGTCGGCAAAAGCCGAAGGGGGCCCGATGACCACGGCACCGGCAAATGCCGGCTTTTCCTTTGCGGTCACGGTTGCCGGACGGAGTTCGCCGAGCGGGATACCCTTGGAGAGATAGTAGTCACAGAGCTTGACGAGCGCGCCATGGATATAGATCGGCTCATGGTAGCCCGCTTCGCGCAGCAGCATGATGACGCGCTGGGCCTTGCCGAGTGCGTAGGCGCCGACCAGATGGGCGCGTTCCGGAAACTGGCGCAGCGAGGTCAGCAATTTTCCGACCTCGTCGGCATCCGGTGGATGGTGGAAGACGGGCAGGCCGAACGTCGCTTCCGTGATGAAGACATCGCAGGGCACCGGCTCGAAGGGAAGACATGTCGGGTCGCGGCGACGCTTGTAGTCGCCGGAAACGACGATCTTCGTCCCGCCGCGGCTGACGGCGATTTGCGCGGAGCCGAGAACATGACCTGCCGGATGGAAGCTCACGGTCACATCGCCGATCGTCATCGTTTCCCGCAGCGCCGCTTCCTGCGGCTGGCGGCAGAAATCGGCGCCGTAGCGGATCGCCATGATCTCCAGGGTCTCCCGCGTCGCCAGCACCTCGCCGTGGCCGGATCGGGCGTGGTCTGCGTGACCATGGGTGATCAGGGCCTTGTCGACCGGATGCACCGGATCGATGTAAAAGCCGCCCGCTTCGCAGAACAGGCCCTTGGGCGTGGGGTAGAGCAGGGTTTCCGGTTTCATGATTCTGTAGATAGCCGCACCGGAGCCGGCCGCCAGAGAGGCGACCAGGATTCTTTGTGGTGCGGCGATCTCGGACTAGACGCGCGACAGCGTCTCGGTGATCAGCGCCATGACGGCGTCGGCATCGATATCCGTGCACACGGTCTGGCTCGGCAACCCGTCCCAGGGGCTTGGCGGGAAGGAGCGGCCGTCGGCCTTCTGAATGGTCTGTCCATCCGCAATGCCGCCGCAGACAACGCGGATCGCACCGGTGCGCGTGGTGAAAAGCTCTGGCGCCACGACGTAGACGCAGGCGCAGCTGTCATGCACGACCATGCCGTCGTCCACGATGTGGGCGTAGAAATCGATGTAGAAGTCGGAAATGTCGGCCAGCAGCTTTGCCCGTGGACTGGCTGTCGCGATGGTGGCCAGGGCTGAGCGGGTCATGACCGTCTTCATCGTCACGTCGAGGCCGATCGCGATGACGGGCCAGGCAGCGCCCATCACGATGTCGGCGGCTTCAGGGTCGCCATGGATGTTGGCTTCGGCCGCCGGCGTGATGTTGCCAGCGACATCAAAGGCGCCGCCCATGATGACGACCGCCTTGACCAGGGACACGATCCCGGGATCTTCCGCCAGCGCCCGGGCAAGATTGGTCATGCGCCCGACAGCGACGAGCGTGACCTCGCCGGGATGAGCGCGCACCGTGTCGATGATGAAGCGGTGTGCAGGGCGCGCATCCGGCTCCCCCTCGACCGTATCCGGCACACCGATATTGCCGAGACCGTCATGGCCGTGGATCATCACGGGCCAGCCGACATGGGCGCGCGCGGGGTCGATCGTCTCTCCCACGCCCTTGGCGACCGGTGCTGGAATCTGCCAGGCCTTCTTCAGGAACAGAGCGTTGCGGGTCGTCGTCTCGATGGAGGCATTGCCGAAGATCGTGGTGATGCCCACGAGATCGATGTCAGGGTGCTGGTGCAGGAAAAGCAGCGCCATGGCGTCGTCCACGCCCGGATCGGTATCGAAGATGACTTTGTGCATGGTGCTTCCTCAGGTCGTCTTGCCGCGCTGGAAGCGGCGGATGCTGAATGGCGCGAGCGTCGGCTGCTCGCCCTTGTCGAAGAGGTCCGCGACGAGCCGGCCGGTGGTGGCCGACAGCGTCAGGCCGAGATGGCCGTGGCCGAAGGCCAGTGCGATGCGCGGATCATCAGGGCTGAGGCCGATCACGGGCAGACTGTCGGGCGTGGAGGGGCGGCGGCCCATCCACTCCGTGCCGCCGGTCTCCGGCAGAGACGGTACGTAGCGGCGCATCTTCGTGCGCATGGCTTTGGCGCGGGCGAAGTTTGCAGGCGCATCCGGCCTTGCCAGTTCCACGGCGCCGCCGACCCGCAGCGCGTTGTCGAACGGGGTGGCGCAGAAACCGTGCTCGGAGAAGAAGATCGGCATGGGCAGCGTCACCTTCGGATCGGCGAAGGTCGTGTTGTAGCCGCGTTCCGTTTCGAGAGACACGCGCAACCCGAGGCCGCGCACGAGATCGCGCGACCAGACCCCTGCGGCGATCACAGCCTTGTCGAAGAGGTGCCGTGCGCCGGACGACGTGGTGAGCGTGATGCCATCCGAGCCCGGACGCAGCGTGGCGATGCCCGCCTCGACAAAGGTCGCCCGGGCGCGCAGTTGCGCCTGAAGGTCGCGCAGAAAGGTCTCCGGGTGGCGGAAGGTGTGGTAGCCGGCCGAGAAGATGCCGCCGGCAAGCGCGCCTTCGAGCGCGGGTATGCGCGCGCGCACCTCGGCAGGGCTCAGGCGCTCGATGGAAAAGCCGAGAAGCCTTGCCGTTTCGCTCTCATGCCGGAACGCTGTGTCGAGCGACGTCTGGGCGTCGAAGATCGTCATGGCGCCGGTGTGCTGCACGGGATCCACGAGGGCGGCCATGCCCGCCAGATCACGGTGATCGTCGAGCACCGTCCGCATCAGGCCGAGCAAGGCCGTGCGGGTGCGGGCGGCATGTGCCGGGCGGGCCGAACGCAGGAAGGCGATCAGCCATGGCGTGAGAGCCGGAAGGTCGCTCCACCGCAGGGTCAGCGGACCCAGCGGATCGGCAAGCCAGCGTGGAGCGGACAAAAGCATGTCCGGCCGCGCGATCGGATCGATCTCGGGAATGGCCATGATGCCGGCATTGCCGACCGAAGCGGGAAGTCCGGCGGCATCCTGCTCGAAGACCGTCACGTCGTGGCCCCGCGCGATCAGGTGGAGTGCCGTTGCACAACCGATGATACCGCCGCCCACAATGCCGATCCGTGCCATGCCGTGCTGTCCGATGCTCTTGGATTTCGTTCGAGACCCCGGACGGGTCGCACTGCCGGTCCGGCAGACGTCCTTGTCCTTAGCCACGGTCATGCGCCATCCGGCCCGTGTCAATCAAGGGGGAAGACAGGGCGGGCATGGTTTTTCGTGCGGCATCGCCGGGCCGCCGCGCGGGGCCGATTAAAGCTTCCTCAACCCCGTTCGTTTACGGTCCGGGCAGGATGTCTGCCGCTGGCAGACCGTTTGGAGCGCGGGATTGGGTATGGAGCGGCTGAGGTGAAAGGCATTTCCCTGAAAGTCCGGCTTTCCAAGAAGCGCCTTCTTGGCGCCGCGGCCTGTCTCGTGGTCATCGGCGGCGGCGCGGCATATGTCTTGAAGAGTGGCCTCCTGTCGGATGCCGTGGACGAGGCGACGTCGTCCCAGCCCTCCGGTGTCGCCTGCACCACGACCGATTTCATCAAGCTCAATCGCGGCGGCCAGCGCTGGCTGCGCAAATATGTCCGGACGGACAGCGTTGACGGCATCGAGCGCGTGCGCACCGCGCTTCGCGTCGCCGGCGTGCTGGCAAAGGCGGAAAAGGCGGATCTCTATCAGGTCGTCGTGCTCGATCGTGCGGGTCCCGAGGGTCGGGCCAATCTTCGCGGCGCGGCCATCGGGGCCGAGGTGCTGTTTGCGCCGGACCCGACGAAGCTTCCGGACATGGCGCAGCCGTTTATCGCCCGCTACGTCGATGGCAGGGCCAACCCTGTCGGACTGTTCTATGGCGAGCGCAAAACGCTCTCCCCCGACGACATTCGGGCAGCCCTGACCGAAATGACCGACCGCACCGATTGCGAAACGCTGGTGGCCGATTCGGCAGCGCCCGTCGAAGGCGATACGGTCGGAGCGCATGGCAAGCCTGCCGCGCATGGCCAAAGTGCGGGCGAGAGTGCGGGCCAAGGTGCGGGCGAGGGTCACGGCGAACCGGTCGAGGGGCACGGCGCGGCAGCTGACGCCCATGGAGAGGCGGCGGAAGGTCACGAAGCGCCAGCTGCGTCCGGACATGATGCGCCGGATGGCGAGCACGCCGATGGGAAGCCCGCCGATGGGGAGCCCGCCGATGGAGAGCTCGCCGGGCAGCCGGAACCTCAGACACAGGGTGGATGGGTCTCCACCATCACGGCCTGGATCCCGGGCATGGGTGGCAAGGCCGAAGCGGTGCACGGCGCGCCCCAGGAAGCACCGGGCCAGGCTCAACCGGGCATGCTGTCCACCGTCCTGCAACTCATCCCGGGCATGGGTCCCGCCGCGACGGCAGACACGGCCGCAACATCCGACCATGGAACAGCTGACCATGAAACGCCCGAGCAGGCTGTGACCGTCCCGGAGACGGGGCACGAGGCAGCGCATACGGAAGCGGCGGCAGGCAGCCCCGGTGGAGAGGATGCAGCGCACGGGACGCCGGCAGCTTCACAGGATATGTCGAGCCCGACACCCCGAGGGCCTGACACGCAGGAAGCGGCTGGACCGCATGCCGTGACGCCGGAGGAAACCGGCGCCACGCATTGATGGCGACGATCGCCGAGACGGTGTGTCTCAGTCCGCCTTGCGGCGCGCCGGAAAGAGGATGACGTCGCGGATCGACGGCGCGTTGGTCAGCAGCATGACGAGACGATCGACGCCGATGCCGAGACCGCCTGCGGGCGGCATGCCCTGGTCGATCGCGTCCAGGAAGTCGTCGTCCAGCTGCTTTTCCTTCTCGCCGCGGGCATGGGCCTGCTCCAGCTGCTCCACCATGCGGCGGCGCTGCTCTTCGGGATCGTTGAGCTCGGAAAACGCGTTGCCGACTTCCCAGGCGTTGCAATAGGTCTCGAAACGTTCGACCAGGCGCGGCTCGCCGGGCACTTCCTTGGCAAAGGGCGAGATGTCCTTCGGGAAATGCGTGACATGGCTCGGCTGCACAAGCGTGCCTTCGACCTTCTCTTCAAAGATGAAGGCGAGGCATTCACCCCAGGTCCAATCCTTTTCGACCTCGAAGCCGGCTGCCTTGGCGGCGGCGCGCGCTTCCTCGTCCGTCTTGATGGCCAGGAAGTCGATGCCGGTCACGTCCTTCACCGCGTCCGGCATGGGAACGCGCTTGAACGGACCTGCAAATGACAGCGTCTTGTCGCCGAAGGTCACGTCAGTCGAGCCGTGGATCGCCATGGCCAGCGAGGAGAACAGGCGCTCCACGAGGTCCATGATGTCCTCGTAGTCGGCGTAGGCCCAGTAGCACTCCATCATGGTGAATTCCGGATTGTGCCGGGTGGAGACGCCTTCGTTGCGAAAGTTGCGGTTGATTTCGAAAACCTTGTCCGACAGGCCGGACACCAGCGTGCGCTTCAGGAACAGTTCCGGCGCAATGCGCAGGTACATGTCGAGCTTCAGCGTGTTGTGATGCGTCTTGAAGGGTTCGGCGGTGGCCCCGCCATAGACGGAATGCAGCATGGGGGTCTCGACCTCCATGAAGCCGTCTTCCTCCATGAAGCGGCGAATGCCGGATATGATACGGGCGCGCTGCTGGAAGCGGAGCTTGCTGTCCTCGTTCGTGAGAATGTCGAGATGCCGCTTGCGATAGCGCAGCTCGATGTCGGAGAGGCCGTGCCACTTCTCCGGCATGGGCAGGAGCGCCTTGGTGAGCATGGTGATCTCCTGCGCGTTGATCGTCAGCTCGCCGCGCTTCGTGCGGCGCACGACGCCGGTAACGCCGATGATGTCGCCAATATCGACCATCGGCAGAAGCGCGCGCGCGTCCTCGGGGGTCGTGTCCTTGTGCGAGAAGATCTGGATCTTGCCGGAGGCATCGCGGATGTCCATGAACATGCCGGAATTGCGCGACGAGAAGACGCGACCGGCGACCGTGACCACATCCTCGGTCACGACGTCCGGCTCCAGCGCTTCATACGCGTCCGCCAGGGCGCCGTTCGTGATCGTCCGGTGGAAATGCGCGGGGTAGACGTCGCCGATCTGCTCGCGCAGAAGCTTCAGCTTCTGGGCGCGGACCTCGGTGACATCGGAGGAAAGGGCGGTTTCGAGCTTTTCGGTCATGGTTGCCTGTCCTGTGGCGGCGCAGCCGCGCAATGATTTGATCTGCAGTGGTTCTGCTGGAGCGCGCCCCTTACCCTGCTCCTCCTTCCGCTTGCGCGGCGAGGAGCATGCCCCACGGCAACCCAGAGGTCCTTAGCCCCGCGCGCGGGGAGAAGGTGCCGTCAGGCGGATGAGGGACGGCCACGCTTCAGGCCTTACTTCCCGGCGTTGGCCGCCATCGCCGCAACCACCTGTCCTGCAACTTTCAAGCGCTGCCGCACGACGGAGCGGCCGAGAATGGCCATGCTGTCGAACAGCGGCAGCGAGCGCGACGAGCCGGAGATGGCGATGAAGAGCGGCGCCAGCACCACCTTCAGCTTCTTGCCCATGCGGTCGGCGCTGGCGCGCAGTTCGGCTTCCACCGACTCCGCGTTCCATTCCACGATGGTCTCGAGGTCCGGCTGCACGGTCTTGAAGATGTCGACCAACTCCTCCGGCGGCGTCTTCACCTTGGCGAAGGACGACGCGTCGAGCCCGAGATCGGCCTTCAGCAAGAAGCCCGCGAGGTCGGGCAGGTCGCCGAGCTTGGAGATGCGCGACTGAGAAAGGCGCAGGCCCTCCTTGATCCGGTCGTTCTCCAAGGCCCAGGACAGCACGCGGCCAATGAATTCCTCTTCCGAAATTCCTTCGCGCAGCCAGCGGCCGTTCAGCCAGTCGAGCTTCTGGACGTCGAAGATCGCGCCGGCCTTCGACAGA
This sequence comes from Rhizobium sp. Leaf341, assembly GCF_001424325.1. Lineage (NCBI taxonomy): Bacteria > Pseudomonadati > Pseudomonadota > Alphaproteobacteria > Hyphomicrobiales > Rhizobiaceae > Rhizobium > Rhizobium sp. Leaf341. Next base: position 436,591 of record NZ_LMPE01000005.1, on the reverse strand, counting down.
TTCTCCGGATCGAAATGCTCGGTCAGCTGCGCCATGGTCAGCATCTCCTCGCCTTCGGCGATCTGGATGAAGAACAGGCCGAGGAAGTTCATCAGCGCTTCCGGCAGGTAGCCGAGCGCGGAGTAGTAGGAAATGGATGTCGGGTTCTTGCGCTTGGAGAGCTTCGACTTGTCGGCATTGCGCATCAGCGAAAGATGCATGAACACCGGCGGCTCGAGGCCGAGATAGCGGTAGAGCAGAATATGCTTGGGAACCGAAGACAGCCATTCCTCGCCGCGCGCCACATGGGTGATGCGCATGAGATGGTCGTCCACCACGTTCGCCATGTGGTAGGTCGGCATGCCGTCTGCCTTCAGCAGAACCTGCATATCGACGGCATCCCACGGAATCTCCACGGGTCCGTAGACGCCGTCGACGAAGGCGCAGACACCTTCGGTCGGGATCTTCATGCGCACCACATGGGGCTCGCCGCCGTCCACGCGCCGCGTTACTTCCTCGGCGCTGAGGTGCAGGCAAAGTCCGTCATATTTCGGCGGTTTGCCGGCAGCGCGCTGCGCCTCGCGCATTTCGGCAAGACGTTCGGATGTGCAGAAGCAGCGGAAGCCGTGACCGGCGTCGACGATCTTCTCGACGTAGGGCTTGTAGATGTCTTTGCGGTCCGACTGGCGATAGGGGCCATAGGGTCCGCCGATATCGGGACCCTCCGCCCATTCGAGGCCGCACCACTTCAGGGCGTCGAGCACCTTGGCTTCAAATTCCGGAGTCGAGCGCGTGGCGTCGGTGTCCTCGATCCGCAGGATGAAGGTGCCGTTGTTCTTCTTGGCGAAGAGGTAGTTGAACAGCGCGATATAGGCCGTGCCGACATGCGGTTCGCCGGTGGGGGAGGGGGCGATGCGCACCCGGACTGGTGTGTCTGTCATGATCTCGGCCTGTTCACGTACTGCGGGCGTTTCCAGGCAAGCGCCGCCGCACTGGCCCAGTCATTCGAGGGCGGAGACACGCGACCAAGCGCCTCGTGCGGCGCGGCCGGGTCTTCAATCGCGGGCGTGAGACCATATTCCCCGCCGCGCGTCAAGGCGGCGGCCATGTCCGGCGGGCTTTCAACGAGGCAAGGGCCCAACAGAGTCTGCCGGGCCCTTGCCTTTAGATCATCCACAGCATCCGGGCGATCAATGGTGCGTCGGCACCACGCCGGCCTTGGCCGCGCGTTCCCGCTCCCGCTTGCGACGCGAGAACATGTTGAGCGCCTCGACGCCGGCCGAGAACGCCATGGCGGCATAGATGTAGCCTTTGGGGACGTGGACGCCGAAGCCCTCGACGATCAGCGTGCCGCCGATCATCAGCAGGAAGGCGAGCGCCAGCATGACGATCGTCGGGTTCTTCTCGATGAAATTGGCGAGCGGGGTGGCAGCGAGCAGCATGACCGTCACGGCGGTGATGACGGCAATGAACATGATCGGCACGTGCGGCGTCATGCCGACGGCGGTGATGATGCTGTCGATCGAGAAGACGAGGTCGAGCACGAGGATCTGGCCGATCGCCGCCCCGAAGGTGATCTTGACGACGTTTTTCCCGGCGCCGACAAGATCTTCCTTGTGGTCTTCCGTATCGACCGAATGGTGGATCTCCTTCGTGGCCTTCCAGACGAGGAAGATGCCGCCGGCGATCAGGATCAGGTCCTTGCCGGAGAAGCCCATGCCTGCGACCGTGAAGAGGTCGGAGTCGAGCTTGACGATCCAGGCGATGGCGAAGAGCAGGCCGAGGCGCATGATGAGCGCAAGGCCGATGCCGATCTTGCGGGCTTTGTCGCGATTTTCAGGCGGCAGCTTGTTCGTCAGAATGGAGATGAAGATCAGGTTGTCGATGCCGAGAACGACTTCCATGACAACAAGCGTGATCAGCGCGATCCAGGCGGCCGGGTCTTGCATGAGCAACAGCAGATCCTGCATCAGGGCGGGTCCTTCCTCGATAGGGTGGCCTCAGCGAGAGGCGCGTAGGGGCCTGCCCAAGGCAGGTGTCAGGGCCACCCATGTAACGAGATTTCGGCATGCGGCAAGTCGCCCGCGGCACGCGAACGCGGTCTCGCCATCACGTTACATCACTTTTTCGCGATATAAAATTTGAGGAACATTGCAATTGCGGACCGGACGGTCCGGTCGATCTCGTCGGCATCGGGAGGGACAGGCAGCCAGCCGAACAGCCGGCGCTTGAAAAGGCCCGGCATGCAGAGCTCGATAAACTGGCGCGCTGCGAGATCCGTATCCTCAATCTCGAGCAGTCCCTCTGCGATCTTGCTTTCCAGATAGGCGCGCAGGATCGAATAGCCGTTTTCCGGCGAAGCCGAAAAGAAGCGATGGCTGAGATCGGGCATGCGCTCGCTGACGTTGAGCACCATCTTCATGCCGCGAACGGTCGTGTCCGAGCACAGGTGGGTGACGAACGTTACGCCGAAGTCCCGGAGAACCGCATCGACGGGTCCATGGTTGGTCTGCATGACATGCTTCATGCTGGCCACGACCTTGGCACGCTCGCGCTCGATCATGGCCGCGAAAAGATCTTCCTTTCCGTCGAAGTAGACATAGATGGTGCCCTTGGACACACCGGCTTCCCGGGTGATGTCGTTCATGCTTGCAGCATCGAAACCGACGGCCATGAAAATGCGCTTTGCTCCATCAATGATCTGCTCGCGCTTGACCGGGTCCTCGCCTGCCGCGCGCCGTCCGTTGGTGCCTGCATCCGCGGAAGCAAGGTCGGCTCTCGCCTGCAACGTCGTCACGGCGGGCGTGTCGCCCTCCACGGGCGCCATCGAAGCGTCGGCTCGCTGCAGCGCAGGCATCGCATTCTCCCTTCATTAACTTTTCGAACCGAGCGGTTCGATTTCACTTGATATGCGCGATGGACTTGCCTATGTCAAATCGAACCGAACGGTTCAGTTCAATTATTTGGTTTTCAGGGACGTCGACCATGGCAGGCACCAGCAAGATATCGGCAGCGCATGTGCGACCGGTCGATCAGGATTACGACACGGCAAAGGATGCACCGAAGGCGCGGAGCGATGAAGCTCCAGCCGCCGTCGCCCCGATTGCCGCACCTGCGCCGGATGCGCCGGAAAAGCAGCCGAAGCGGCGTCGGTTCGTCGTGCCGATTATCGGCCTCGCCGTGCTCGGAGCTGCCGGCTGGTTCGGCTATGAATATTGGACCAACGGCCGCTTCATGATCTCGACAGACGACGCCTATATCGAAGGCGACCTGACATCGATCGCGCCGAAGGTTTCCGGTTATGTGGAAACGGTGAACGTCGTCGCCAACCAGCGGGTCAAGGCGGGCGATCCCCTCGTTACGCTCGACAACGGCGACTACCGGATCGCCGCCGATCAGGCTCAGGCGCAGATCGATACGGAAAAACTGTCTCTTGCGCGGTTCGATGCGCAGATCGCCGGTGCCCAGGCGAGTCTGATGCAGGCCCGAGCGCAAAAGACCGCCTTGGAAGCGACCGTTCGCGGGGCCGAGATCACGCAGAAGCGTGCCAGTGACCTCCAGTCGAAGGCCGTGGGTTCGGTCGCTTCCCTCGACAGTGCCAATGTGGCGCTCGACCAGGCCCGCGCGAACGTGCTGGCCGCGGATGCGACCATCGCCGCCGCCGCCGCGAACGTCTCGGTGCTTCAGGCTCAGCGCGCCGAAGCCGAGAGCACGATCCGCTCTCTGGAACTGTCGCGCGACAAGGCCCAGCGCGACCTCGGATTTACGGTGCTCAAGGCCCCCTATGACGGGGTCGTTGGCAATCTCGCGGTTCAGGATGGCGACCTCGTTTCCGCCGGACAGCGTCTTGCCGCGCTCGTGCCGGTCAACAAGCTCTATATCGACGCGAACTTCAAGGAGACGCAGATCGCCGGTCTGGTGCCGGGCTCGAAGGTCAAGGTGCATGTGGATGCCTATGACGACAAGCCGATCGAGGCGACCGTCCAGTCCATCGCGCCGGCCTCCGGATCGGTCTTTTCTCTGCTGCCGCCGGAGAACGCGACCGGCAATTTCACGAAGGTCATCCAGCGCGTGCCGGTGCGCATCGCTCTGCCGCAGGACGTGCTCGACAGCGGGCGCCTCCAGGCTGGCCTCAGTGTCGTCGTCGAGGTCGACACGCGCACGGCTCCGCAGACGACGGATACGGGCAGCCCGCGCTGACCTGTCTGTGCCCGCGGTGACACGCTGAGGCTTTCCACCTCCGGGCGACAGCTGCGCCGCCCGGAATGCTGTCTTTCTGACGATATCGGGCGCTCTGAAATCCGTTGGTGATTTCCGCGCCCGCACGGGAGCAAGCCCATGGCTGCGAGTGCAACTGCCACCGCCGGCGGACGGCCGGGTGCGATGACGGGCGGGTCGCCAGCCCGTCCCGGTGGGGCGGGGTCCGGTGCCAGGACGGGCGCGGAAGAGAAGATGGATCCACGGCGGCTCATCGCTTTCTTCGCGATGGTCGTCGGCATGTTCATGTCGATCCTCGACATCCAGATCGTTTCCGCGTCGCTTGCCGAAATTCAGGCCGGCATTTCCGCCGGTTCCGACGAGATCGGCTGGGTCCAGACGGCCTATCTCATCGCCGAAGTGATCATGATTCCGCTTTCAGGAACACTGGCGCGCATCGTTTCCACGCGCGTGCTGTTTGCCTGCTCGGCTGCCGGCTTCACGATGGCCAGCGCCTTGGCGGCGACCGCAACCAACATCGACCAGATGATCATCTACCGCGCGCTGCAGGGGTTCATCGGCGGCGGCATGATTCCATCCGTCTTTGCGGCGGCCTTCACCATCTTCCCGCCGTCCAAGCGCAACATCGTCTCGCCCATCATCGGTCTTATCGCAACGCTGGCGCCCACCATCGGCCCGACGGTCGGCGGCTATCTCAGCCATGCGTTTTCCTGGCACTGGCTGTTTCTCGTCAACATTCCGCCCGGGATCGTGGTGGCCATCGTCACCTGGAACTACATCGATTTCGACAAGCCTGAGCTCAGCCTCGTCAAGAAGTTCGACTGGTGGGGGCTTCTCTCCATGGGCGTCTTTCTTGGCTGCCTGGAATACGTGCTGGAGGAGGGCAACACGAATGACTGGTTCAGCGATGGCCACATCGTGCTGGGAGCCGTTGCCTGCGTCGTCGCGGCCGTCGTGTTTTTCTACCGTGTGTTCACGGTCGATTTTCCGGTCGTGGATCTGCGCGCCTTCACGAACCGGAACTTCGCCTTCGGTTCGCTCTTCTCGTTCATCATGGGGATCGGGCTCTACGGGCTGACCTACCTCTACCCGCTCTATCTCGGGCAGATCCGCCATTATGATTCGCTGATGATCGGCGAGACCATGTTCGTTTCCGGCGTTGCCATGTTCTGCACGGCGCCTGTCGCCGGCATTCTTTCAGGCAAGTTCGATCCGCGCGTGCTGATGGTGATCGGCTTTGCGTCGTTTTCGAGCGGCACCTACATCATGACGAACATCACGACGGACTGGGATTTCTACGAACTCCTGGTGCCGCAGATCCTGCGCGGCTTCGGCATGATGATGTGCATGGTGCCGATCAACAATGTGGCGCTCGGCACGCTGGCGCCCGACAGGATCCGCGGTGCGTCCGGCGTCTTCAACCTGACGCGAAATCTCGGTGGCGCCGTGGGTCTGGCCGCGATCAACACGATTCTCACGCGACGGCAGGACGTGCACTACGCCCAGCTTTCCGAGCATGTGACGTGGAGCAACCCGGAGGCGATGTCTCAGCTGAACCAGATCGCCGGCAACTACAATGCCCATGGAATGGACGGCACGACCATCGCCATGAAGCAGCTGGCCGGCATCGTCCAGCGGCAGGCATCCATCCTGTCCTTTGCGGATATCTTCGTCTTGCTGACCTGCCTTTTCGGCGCGCTCATCTTCTGCGTCCTCGTGATCCAGAAGCCGAAGCCGGTGGCGCCAAGTGCTGGCGGTGGCCACTGAACACTCCGTCTTCGCCCTGATCGACGCCGCCGCAAGGCGGCGTTTTTCGCTTTCGAGAGCTGACACCGGAATTTCTGATTTACGTACATCAAGATTTCCTCTAGATCTCGTATCCGGAGGAAACATGCGACCGACCGTTCATGATATCGCTGCAGAAGCGGGCGTCAGCCTTGCGACGGTTGATCGGGTTCTCAACCGCCGGCCGGGCGTCAAGGATGCGACGCGGCTGCGGGTCGAGGCGGCCATCGCGGCGATCGGGTTCGTTCGCGACATGGCCGCTGCAAACCTCGCCAAGAGCCGGGTCTATCCCTTCACCTTCATTCTTCCGGCGGGCGACAACTCGTTCATGCGCGGTCTCGAGCGGCATGTGCGCGAGGCCATGGCGCGGCCCGCAGCCGATCGCGTCGCGATCTCTCTCGTCGTCGTCCCGCCGTTCGACGGTGCCGCCGTTGCCCGTGCGCTCGACGCAGCCAAGGTGCAGGACCCTGCGGGTATCGCCGTCGTGGCTGTGGATGCGCCCGAAGTCATGGACGCCGCGTTGCGCGTGCAGGCCTCCGGCATTCCGCTGGTGACGCTGGTGTCCGATCTCGGAGCGTCCTGTCGCGATCATTTCGCCGGAATCGACAACCATGCTGCAGGGCGCACCGCCGGCAGCCTGATGCGACGCTTCGTCGGCCGCGTGCCCTCTGCGACAGAGACGATCGCAGTGCTGGCCGGCTCCATGCTGGTCCGCGACCATCGGGACAGGCTCGAGGGCTTCAGGTCCGCATTGTCGGAAACCTGCACACTGCTGCCTGTGCTCGAGGGTCAGGACGATCCCGCGGCGACCGAACGCCTGATCGCAGATCTCTTGGCCCGACATCCCGATGTCGCCGGGATCTACAGTCTCGGCGCGGGAAATCGGGGTCTCATCGCGGCGCTTCAGCGGCATTCGGGACCGCGACCTCGCGCTGTCATCGCCCACGAACTGACGCCGCACACGCGCGCCGCCCTCGAAGCCGATCTCATCGATGCCGTGCTCAACCAGGATGCCGGCCATGAGGTGCGCAGCGCGATCCGCGTTCTCAAGGCCAAGGCGGATGGCATTCCTGCCGTCGAAGCGCAGGAACGCATCCGCATCGATATCTTTCTCAAGGACAACCTCCCTTTCCCGGACGAGGCGGACGGCAAGGTGCTTCGCCCCTCGGGGTCGGGAAGCGGCGAAAACTAGGAGCATTTCATGTATCTCGGCATCGATCTCGGCACATCCGGCGTCAAGGCGCTGCTCATCGACGGCGATCAGCGCATCGTCGGTTCGGCGACAGGTGCCTGCGATGTGCTGCGCCCCCATCCCGGCTGGTCCGAGCAGGATCCGGCCGACTGGATCCGGGCCACGCAGGAGGCGATTTCCGGGCTGAAGGCGTCGCATCCTGCAGAGCTTGCGGCCGTGCGCGGAATCGGCCTCTCCGGTCATATGCACGGCGCAACGCTGCTCGACGATCGCGACAGCGTGTTGCGACCCTGCATCCTGTGGAACGATACGCGGTCCCATGCGGAAGCGGCGGCGCTCGATGCCGATCCGCAGTTCCGCGCCATCACCGGCAACATCGTCTTTCCCGGTTTCACCGCGCCGAAGCTTGCCTGGGTTGCCAAGCATGAACCGGAAGTCTTTGCCAAGGTGCGCTGGGTGCTGCTGCCCAAAGACTATCTGCGCCTGTGGTTGACCGGCGAGCATATGTCCGAAATGTCGGACTCCGCCGGTACGTCCTGGCTCGATACGGGCAAGCGCGCGTGGTCGGAAAGTCTGCTGGCGGCGACGGGTCTCAGCGAGCGGCAGATGCCGTCGCTGGTCGAGGGCACGGCGCCTGCCGGCACGCTCAAGTCCGAACTCGCGTCCAGCTGGGGCATGGGTGCCGGGGTCGTGGTGGCCGGCGGTGCCGGCGACAACGCGGCGTCCGCCTGCGGCATGGGCACGATCGGCGAAGGTCAGGCCTTCGTCTCGCTTGGCACGTCGGGCGTGCTGTTTGCGGCCAATGGGCGCTATCTGCCCAATCCGGAGAGCGCGGTCCACGCCTTCTGCCATGCGCTGCCGGATACGTGGCACCAGATGGGCGTCATCCTGTCGGCCACCGACGCGCTCAACTGGCATGCGGGCGTTACCGGCCGCAGCGCCTCGGACCTGACGGGGGAACTGGGTGACACGCTGCAGGCTCCGACGGGCGTCACCTTCCTTCCCTATCTCTCGGGCGAGCGTACGCCCCACAACGACGCGACCATCCGCGGCGCCTTCATCGGTCTTGGCCACGAAAGCAGTCGGGCCGTCTTGACCCAGGCGGTGCTGGAGGGCGTATCCTTTGCCATCCGCGACAGCCTTGAGGCTCTGAAAAGCGCAGGCACGCAGCTGCATCGGGTGACGGCGATCGGCGGCGGCTCACGGTCGGCCATCTGGCTTTCCTCGATCGCGACGGCTCTCGGCCTGCCGGTCGATGTGCCTGCCGATGGCGATTTCGGCGCAGCCTTCGGGGCAGCCCGTCTCGGTCTGGTCGCAGCCACAGGTGCCGATCCTCTTTCCGTCTTCACGCCGCCGAAGACCGCCCGGACGATCGAGCCCGTCGCCGCGCTCCGCGAAGCTTACGAAGATGCCTATCAGCGCTACGGCCGGCTCTATCCCGCCATCCGCGCCGCCTACTGATCCCCCTGACATCGACACATGGAGAAGACATCATGAGCACAGGTTATTTCAAGGATATTCAGAAGATCCGCTTCGAAGGGCCTGACAGCGCCAACCCGCTGGCCTTCCGCCACTATGATCCGAACGAAATGGTCATGGGCAAGCGGATGGAGGACCACCTGCGTTTCGCCGTTGCCTACTGGCATACCTTCGTCTGGCCGGGTGGTGATCCCTTCGGCGGGCAGACCTTCGAACGTCCCTGGTTCGAGGACAGCATGAAGGCCGCCAAGCTCAAGGCCGACGTCGCGTTCGAATTCTTCGATCTGCTGGGTGTTCCCTATTATTGCTTCCACGATGCCGACGTTCGTCCGGAGGGCAAGACCTTCGCGGAAAACACCAGGAACCTGAACGAGATCGTTGATTACTTTGCCGGCAAACAGCAGGAAACCGGCGTCAAGCTTCTCTGGGGCACGGCCAACCTCTTCTCGCATCGCCGCTACATGTCGGGTGCGGCCACCAATCCGGATCCGGACGTGTTTGCCTTTGCCGCCGCGACGGTAAAGACGTGCATGGACGCCACCGTCAAGCTCGGCGGAGAGAACTATGTCCTCTGGGGCGGTCGCGAAGGCTATGAGACGCTTCTCAATACCAACCTGAAGCAGGAACTCGACCAGCTGGGACGTTTCGTCAACATGGTGGTGGAGTACAAGCACAAGATCGGCTTCAAGGGGGCGATCCTGATCGAGCCGAAGCCGCAGGAGCCGACCAAGCACCAGTACGACTACGATGTCGCGACCGTCTACGGCTTCCTGAAATCCTACGGCCTGGAGAACGAGGTCAAGCTGAACATCGAGCAGGGCCACGCCATTCTCGCTGGCCACTCCTTCGAGCACGAGCTTGCGCTGGCCAACGCGCTCGGCCTGTTCGGCTCGATCGACATGAACCGCAACGACTACCAGTCCGGATGGGATACCGATCAGTTCCCCAACAACGTGCCGGAAATGGCGCTGGCCTACTATCAGGTTCTGGCAGGCGGCGGCTTCACCACGGGCGGCACCAACTTCGACGCCAAGCTGCGTCGTCAGTCGCTCGATGCGGAAGACCTGCTCATCGGTCATATCGGCGGGATGGATTGCTGTGCGCGTGGTCTGAAGGCCGCGGCCAAGATGATCGAGGACAAGGCGCTGTCCGGTCCGCTCGACGAGCGCTATGCCGGGTGGAGCACGGAAGAGGGGCGCAAGCGTCTGACATCCATGTCGCTCGAAGATCTCGCAGCCCACGTGGAAGCGACCGATCTCAATCCGCAGCCGCGCTCGGGTCGGCAGGAATATCTGGAGAACGTCGTCAACCGCTACGTCTGAGGCGTATCCGGCACGACGCGTGCTGTCCGGCATCGGCGCGTTCGCGAAAGCGGGCGCGCCGATGCCTTTTTTGCGGATGCGCATCGCGTACGCAGGTAAATTGTACTTTAACAAGATCTTAGGAACATCGAACACCTCTTCGTGATTGTGTCGACAAAGCTGCTTTACGTACCTCAAAATTTACGCTAGCTTCGATTTCGGAGGAGATTTCAGCGTGATTTCGACAGCACCTTTCGGCGTCTGCGGGGGAGATCCGTCTGTACGCTCAAATGCCTATTTGCGCTTGCGCAGCTGCTGTCGTTGCACGGCGGCGCGCGCCTTGTTGATGCGGAGCGCTGCATGAGCACTGTTGCCCCGTCGGCGTCACCCGTCCTGCAGACGAGCGGACTGTCCAAGACGTTCGGGATCGTCGAAGTCCTGAAAGGCATCGATCTTTCGATCGAGGGGGGCAAGGTCCATGCGATCATCGGCGAGAACGGCGCCGGCAAGTCGACGCTGATGAAGCTGATTGCCGGCAATCTTCCACCGACACGCGGGCAGATCCTGATCGACGGTCAACCGGTCGCACTGGCCGGGCCCGTCGATGCGGAAAGCCGCGGCATCGTGCTGGTGCACCAGGAAATCCTGCTCGCGCCCGATCTGACCGTCGCCCAGAACATCTATCTCGGCCGTGAGGTTGTCCGGGGACTGACGCTGGACGACAAGGCCATGAACGAGGGCGCGCGCGAGGCGGTTCGCGCACTGGGCGCCAATATCGATCCGCGCACGATCGTTTCCCGGTTGTCGATCGCGCAGCGGCAACTTGTGCAGATTGCTCGTGTGCTGCTGGTTCCGCATCGCGTCGTCATCTTCGATGAACCGACCGCGTCCCTCACGCCGCACGAAACAGCGGCGCTGCTGCAGGTGATCCGGCATATCCGTGCCCGTGGCGTGGCGGTTCTCTATATCTCGCACCGCTTGCCGGAGGTGAAGGACATCGCCGACACGGTCACCGTGCTGCGCGACGGCCGGACGATCGCGACGCACGCGGCTTCCACGCTTCAGCCTGCCGACATGGCGCGGCTCATGGTCGGCCGCGATGTCGCCAAGCTCTATCCCGACCGTGTGTCGGTGGCATCCCGGGAAACGGTGCTCGAGGTGTCCGGTTTGTCCGTGCCCGGCTATGCCGCGGACGCGACGTTCAAGCTGGGCAAGGGCGAGATCCTGGGTTTTGCCGGTCTCGTCGGGGCAGGGCGCACGGAGCTGATGGAGGGGATGGTCGGTCTTCGTCCTGCGCATGGCACGATCATGCTGCACGGCCGCCCGGTTCATTTTCGCGACGTGCATGCGAGCCTCAAGGCCGGCATTGTCTATCTCTCGGAAGATCGCAAGGGCAAGGGCCTGCTGCTCGCCAAGGATCTGCGGGTCAACCTGACGCTCGCCTCGCTCGGTCGCGTCGTGCGCGGCCTGCAGGTCGATCGCAGGAAGGAAGATGCCGCGCTCGATACGGCGATCCGGGATTTCGACATTCGCACCGGGCGCAAGGATCTGCTCGCCGGCCAGCTTTCCGGCGGCAACCAGCAGAAGCTGCTGATTGCCAAGATGATGATGCTGGATCCGCAGATTGTCATCATCGACGAGCCGACACGCGGTATCGATATCGGGACGAAGGAACAGATTTACGCCTTCATCGCGCGTCTGGCCGAAGAGGGCCGGTCGATCATCGTGGTTTCCTCGGAGATGCCGGAGCTGATCGGCATCTGCGACAGGATCGTCGTGATGCGATCGGGGCGCATCGTCGGCGAAGTCGCAGGCGAGACGATGACGGAAGACGATATCGTCGTGCTGGCCACGGGTGTATCCGGGGGCGTTTCTGGGGAGGCCGCGTGACGCGGGGGACAATGACCAATATCACGGCAGACGGCGCAAAGCCGGCGCGATCCATTCGCAACATCGATCTCGGGGCTGTCGCGCCCTTCATCGCCCTGGCGCTTCTTCTGGTGCTCGGTGCCTTTGCGCATCCGAATTTCCTCAGTATCGACAACCTTACCAACGTGCTTGCGCGCAGCGCCTTCATCGCGGTCATCGCGGTCGGGGCGACGTTCGTCATTTCCTCGGGCGGGCTGGATCTGTCCGTCGGCGCCATGGTCGCCTTCGTTGCGAGCGTTATGATCCTGTTTCTCAACAGCGGCGCGGCAGGCGATCCGACGATGACCCTGCTTGCAGGCCTGGGGATCGCGGTGCTCGTGGGTGCGGCCTGCGGGCTTGCCAACGGACTGGTGACCACGGTCGGGCGCATCGAGCCCTTCATCGCAACGCTCGGAGCGATGGGCATCTATCGCGGGCTCACGACCTGGCTTTCCCAGGGGGGCGCCATCACGCTACGTGATCCCGCCGTACAGTCGCTCTATCGTCCGGCCTATTTCGGCACCATCCTCGGCGTGCCCGTTCCGATCGTCGTGATCTTCGTCACGGCGGCCATCGGCGCGTTCGTGCTTTATCGCACGCGCTACGGCCGGCACGTGGTGGCCGTCGGCTCCAACGAGGACGTCGCGCGCTATTCCGGCATTAAGGTCAACCGCGTCCGCACCATCGCCTACATCATTCAGGGCCTCTGCGTCGCGATCGCGGTTCTCATCTACGTGCCCCGGCTCGGCTCGACGTCGGCCACCACCGGCATTCTCTGGGAGCTGCAGGCAATCACGGCCGTGGTCGTCGGCGGCACGGCGTTGCGGGGCGGCGTCGGGCGGATCTGGGGAACGATCTGCGGCGCGTTCATCCTGGAGATCGTCGGCAACATCATGCTTCTGTCGAACGTCGTCAGCGAATACCTGCTGAGCGCGATCCAGGGCGCCATCATCATCATCGCCATGCTGGTCCAGAGGTTCCTGATCCGCCGGCCATAAAGATAAGGGTTCGCGGGCGCCCGGGCCAATGCCCAGAAGCCCGCATCATAGGGAGGAGAACACCATGAAGAAACGTATACTGGGACTGGCTTTCGTAATGGCGCTGGCAGGCACGGCCCTGTCCGGAGGAGCGTTCGCACAGGAAACGAAGACGATCGGCGTTTCGATTCCGGCCGCCGACCACGGCTGGACCTCCGGCGTGGTCTTCCATGCCGAGCGGGTCGCCAAGCTGCTGATGGCCGAGCATCCCGGCCTCAACGTCATCGTCAAGACCTCGCCGGACGCTGCCAACCAGGCCAACGCGGTGCAGGACCTGAACACGCAGGGGATCGACGCGCTCGTCATCCTGCCGTCCGATCCGGATCCGCTGGTCAACGCCATCAAGGAGGTCAAGGACAAGGGCAAGTTCGTCACCATCGTTGACCGCGCACCGAGCGTCAACGACGACACGATCCGTGATCTCTACGTGGCGGGCAACAACCCGGCTCTCGGCGAAGTCGCCGGCAAGTACATCGCGGGCAAGACGCCCGACGCCCAGGTCGTCGTTATCCGGGGTCTGCCCATCCCGATCGACCAGCAGCGCCAGGACGGCTTCGACAAGGGCATTGCCGGCTCCAACGTCAAGGTGCTCGACCGCCAGTTCGGCAACTGGAACCGCGACGATGCGTTCAAGGTCATGCAGGACTTCCTGACCAAGTACCAGAAGATCGACGTGGTCTGGTGCCAGGACGACGACATGGCTGTCGGCGTGCTGCAGGCTATCGAACAGTCCGGCCGCAAGGACATCCAGTATGTCGTCGCCGGTGCCGGCTCCAAGGACATGATCAAGAAGGTGATGGACGGCGACACGATGATCCCGGTCGACGTTCTCTACCCGCCGGCAATGGTCGGGACGGCCATGGAACTGACGGCGTCCGCGCTCTACGACCAGGTTCCGGTCAGCGGCACCTATACGCTGGATGCAACGCTCGTGACCAAGGAAAATGCCGAGAAGTTCTACTTCCCGGACTCCCCGTTCTGATCACCGACATCGAGCCGCCTGCGAGACCCGCAGGCGGCTTTTCTATGCGCGGACCGGACAGGTGCGAAGACCTGCCGCTGGCGGAACGGGTTGCGCCCTCATGTCAGGATGGTACCGTGGAGACGTGCTGCAACGTTACAGCGAAGCAAGGCGGCGCAGAGATATGGACGTGGTGGACCGGTCGGTCCGCTGAACATGATCGCCGCTCTGCGGCTGATCGCCACGATGGAGGAATTGCACAATGAAGACGATCAAGGGGCCGGGTCTGTTCCTGGCACAGTTTGCGGGCGACGAAGCTCCGTTCAATTCCTTCGATGCCATCACGAAATGGGCAGCCGACATCGGCTACAAGGGCGTGCAGGTGCCCACGTGGGACGCGCGCCTGTTCGACCTCAAGAAAGCAGCGGAATCCAAGGGCTATTGCGACGACCTGGCCGGACAGGCGCGCGACAACGGCGTCGTCATCACGGAGCTGTCGACGCACCTCCAGGGACAACTCGTGGCCGTACATCCGGCCTATGACGAAGGTTTCGACGGGTTTGCCGCACCGGAGGTGCGTGGCAACCCGAAGGCCCGGCAGGAATGGGCCGTCGATCAGGTGAAACTTGCGCTGACCGCGTCGAAGCATCTCGGCCTCAACGCCATGGCGAGCTTTTCCGGCGCGCTCGCCTGGCCCTATCTCTACCCGTGGCCGCAGCGCCCTGCAGGGCTGGTGGAGACCGCATTCGACGAACTGGCCAAGCGCTGGAAGCCGATCCTCGACCATGCCGAGGACTGCGGCGTCGACATTTGCTACGAGATCCATCCGGGCGAAGACCTGCATGACGGCATCACCTACGAGATGTTCCTGGAGCGTACCGGCAACCATGCGCGCGCCTGCATGCTCTACGATCCCTCGCACTACATCCTGCAGTGCCTCGACTACCTGGAGAACATCGACATCTACAAGGATCGGATCCGGATGTTCCACGTCAAGGATGCGGAGTTCAACCCGACCGGTCGCCAGGGTGTCTATGGCGGCTTCCAGAGCTGGGTGAACCGGGCCGGCCGCTTCCGCTCGCTTGGCGACGGGCAGGTGGATTTCGGCGCGGTGTTCTCCAAGATGACCGCGAACGACTTCGACGGTTGGGCCGTCGTCGAGTGGGAATGCGCCTTAAAGCATCCGGAGGACGGCGCCCGGGAAGGGGCCGATTTCGTCAAGCATCACATCATCCGCGTGACGGAAAAGGCGTTCGACGATTTTGCGACCGGCGGCACGGATGACGCCGCCAACCGGCGCATGCTCGGCATCTGAGACGACAGTGCGGTCACGCGACCGGAGCGCGACGACGCGAAGGAAAATGGAGAACGAACATGGCCATCGAAGGTAAGGCAGCGGAGGCGCGCCAGCCGCGCATCCGGCTCGGAATGGTGGGCGGGGGACAAGGCGCCTTTATCGGCGCGGTGCATCGCATGGGGGCGCGTCTCGACGATCAGTTCACGCTGGTCGCGGGCGCATTGTCCTCGACGCCGGAAAAGGCGCAGGCCTCGGGTGCGGAGCTTGGTCTCGACCCGGCCCGGACCTATGCCGACTACAGGCAGATGGCGATCCGCGAGGCCAAGCTGAAGGACGGCATCGAGGCCGTGGCGATCGTGACGCCGAACCATGTGCACTATGAAGCGGCGCGCGAATTCCTGAAGCGCGGCATCCACGTCATCTGCGACAAGCCGCTGACCTCGACGCTCGGCGACGCCCGCAAGCTGAAGGCGCTCGCCGACGAAAGCGAGGCGCTGTTCATCCTCACGCACAATTACACCGGCTATCCCATGGTGCGGCAGGCCCGCGCCATGGTCGCGCGCGGCGATATCGGCACCGTGCGGCTGGTGCAGGTGGAGTATCCACAGGACTGGCTGACGGATGCGGTGGAGAAATCTGGCTCCAAGCAGGCCGAATGGCGCACAGATCCGGCACGCTCCGGCGCCGGCGGCTCGACCGGCGATATCGGCACGCACGCGTACAATCTCGGCGCATTCGTCTCCGGGCTGGAACTGGACGAACTGGCCGCCGATCTCGACAGTTTCGTCGAGGGGCGCGCACTCGATGACAATGCGCATGTCATGCTGCGCTACAAGGAGAAGGACGGCGTGCGCGCCAAGGGCCTGCTCTGGTGCAGCCAGGTGGCGCCGGGCCATGAGAACGGGCTTCAGGTCCGCGTCTACGGCACGAAGGGCGGTCTTGAATGGACGCAGAAGGATCCGAACTATCTCTGGTACACGCCCTTCGGTCAGCCAAAGCAGCTTCTGACGCGCATGGGTGCGGGTGCGCTGGATGAGGCCAACCGCGTGTCGCGTATTCCCTCCGGTCACCCCGAGGGCTATCTCGAAGGTTTCGCGACGATCTATGCCGAGGCGGCGCGTGCCATCCAGGCCAAGCGCTCCGGCAGCACGGTCGATCCGGCGGTTACCTATCCCACGATCGACGACGGGATGAAGGGCATGCTGTTCGTGGATGCCTGCGTGCGCTCCTCCAAGCGGAACGGCGCCTGGGTCTCCGTCTGACCCTTTTGCGCGGCCGGGAACGATCGCCACCGGATGCTTGGCATCCGGTGGCTTTTTCGTGGTCCCGGTCGCATCGGTCATCCGGCGTTCATGTTCGCATGGATAGTCTCCCGCGCTTGCCAAGGTTCGGCTCTGGTTTCCCCGCGCGATGGCGTTATGGGCGTCGCCCGGACCGTACGGGACCATGATTGAAGAGGACACGAGTGATGACCGATCCGAAGACGCTTGCTGCGCGCTTTCCGGGCGATTTCCTGTTCGGGGTGGCCACGGCTGCCTTCCAGATCGAGGGGGCGTCGAAAGCGGACGGGCGCAAGCCGTCCATCTGGGACGCCTTCTCCAACATGCCGGGCCGCGTCTTTGGCCGGCATAATGGCGATATCGCCTGCGATCACTACAATCGGCTGGAGGAAGATCTCGACCTTATCGCAAACCTCGGCGTGCAGGCCTATCGCTTCTCCATCGCCTGGCCGCGCATCATTCCCGATGGCACGGGACCGGTAAACGAGGCAGGCCTCGATTTCTACGACCGGCTCGTGGATGGGTTGAAGGCGCGCAATATCAAGGCATTCGCGACGCTGTATCATTGGGACCTGCCCTTGACGCTCGCCGGCGACGGCGGCTGGACGGCGCGCTCGACGGCGTTTGCGTTCCAGCGCTACGCCCGCACCATCATCGCCCGTCTCGGTGACCGGCTGGATGCCGTCGCCACCTTCAATGAGCCGTGGTGCTCGGTCTGGCTCAGCCATCTCTATGGCATTCACGCGCCGGGCGAAAAGAACATGGAGGCGGCGCTGCATGCCATGCACGTGACCAACCTTGCCCACGGCCTTGGCGTTGCCGCCGTCCGGGAGGAGCGGGCAAACCTGCCGGTCGGCATCGTCATCAATCCCATGCATATCTATCCCGGCACCGAGAGCGAATCCGACAAGGCCGCCGCCGAGCGGGCGTTCGATTTTCACAACGGCGTCTTCTTTGGTCCGATCTTCAAGGGTGCCTATCCCGACAGCGTGCTTAAAGCCCTGGGGTCCCGCATGCCGGAGGTCGAGGCCGGCGACATGGCGGTCATCAGCCAGAAGCTCGACTGGTGGGGGGTGAACTACTATACGCCGATGCGTGTCAGCGACGATCCGACCGAGGGTGTCGCGTTTCCCGCAACCAAGCCGGCCCCCTTCGTCAACGAGGCAAAGACCGATATCGGTTGGGAGATCTTCCCGCAGGCGCTCGGCGACCTCATCCGGACCGTCAACGAGCGCTACGACCTGCCCGATTGCTACATCACCGAAAACGGCGCCTGCTACAACATGGGCATCGAGAACGGCGAAGTGAACGACCAGCCACGCCTTGACTATATCGCGGAGCATCTCGCTGTCACGGCCGACCTGATTTCCGAGGGCTATCCGATGAAGGGCTACTTCGCCTGGAGCCTCATGGACAATTTCGAGTGGGCGGAAGGTTACCGGATGCGGTTCGGCATCGTCCATGTCGATTACGAGACACAGGTTCGTACCATCAAGAAAAGCGGCCTCTGGTACAGGGATCTCGCGCAAGCGTTTCCGAAAGGCAACCATGCGGAGACCGTCTCGGACAAGGTTTCCTGACGTCCCGTCTCACACGGCCGTCTTACCCGGCCAACTTACTCTGCCAGCTTACGCGGCCAGGCGGCGATGAAGGATATTCACGCCGCCGACATCCGTTTCGAGCCTGTTCCAGCCCCGCCGCTCGTAGAACGGCGTGTTCTCGGGTGTGCAATAGAGATGGATTTCGGGCGCCAGCCCGGAAACCTTGTCCAGAGCTGTGTCGATCAGGCGTTCGCCGACACCCTGGCGGCGTGCGCCGTCCTCGACCCAGAGGGCTGCAAGCCAGGGCCGGTATTGCGGGCGTGCCGGCATGTCGTCCTCGATGACGGAGACGGTGCCGCAGAAAACATCGCCGCGATGGGCGATCAGGCCGATCGGTATGCCCGTCGAGCCGAGGTTTTCGTCGATCTTCCGTGCCAGTTGATCGCGCGTGATCAGCCCCTCGTCGCGCCACCAGGCGGTCCAGAGGCGGTCGGTCATGATCGCGCGGAAGTGCGGCACGTCCCGCAGGTCGGATATGATGATGTCGCCGGGCACCGGTTCAGCTTCCCAGATGCTTCGAGCCGCGCTTCTTTGCAAGCTCGATCTGCCGCTGCCGCTGCCGGTAGCGTTCGCGATCCTCGTCCGTCCGCGTGTCGTGGCAATGGACGCAGGCGACGCCTTCCTCATGCACGGGTGACGCGCGCTCTTCCAGCGTCAGAGGCTGGCGGCAGGCATGGCACAGCGTGTGCTCGCCTTCGCCCAGTCCGTGCGTGACAGACACCCGATCGTCAAACACGAAGCAGGCGCCTTCCCACAGGCTGTCCTGCGGCGGCGTTTCCTCCAGATACTTCAGAATGCCGCCCTTGAGGTGGTAGACGTCATCGAATCCCTGGCTTTTCATGAAGGCCGTCGCCTTCTCACAGCGGATGCCGCCGGTGCAATACATCGCGATCTTGGGTTTGTTGTGGAGGCCGGTGTGGTTCTTCACCCAGTCCGGAAACTCCCGGAAGGTCTTGGTCTGCGGATCGAGCGCGCCACGGAAGGTGCCGATCGCCGTTTCATAATCGTTGCGCGTGTCGATCACCAGCGTGTCCGGATCCGAGATCAGCGCATTCCAGTCCTTCGGTTCCACATAGGTGCCGACGATCGTCAGGGGGTCGATGTCCTCGACGCCCATGGTGACGATCTCCTTCTTGATCCGCACTTTCATGCGGAGGAAGGGCATGGCCGCGGCCCGGCTTTCCTTGTGTTCCAGGTCCCGGAATTCCGGCTGGCCGCGCAGAAAGGCGAGGACGGCTGCGATGCCGGCATCCGTGCCGGCGATCGTCCCGTTGATGCCCTCCTGCGCGAGGAGAAGCGTACCTTTCACGCCGTGCTCGTCGCAGACCGTCTGCACCGGGTCGCGCAGGTCCGCGAACCGGTGCAGCCGGGCGAAATGATAGAGGGCCGCGACCAGAAACGAGCCTTGGGCTTCCGGGGGCAGTGTCGTTGCGCTGTTCGTCATGGGCGGTGAAATACCGCGTTCGGCGTGCGCGCGCAATCACCGGGCCGAATCCAGACGGACGTCAACCCTGCTCGGATGGACGAAAGGCGCGCAGGCGGTGACCGTCCGGATCAGTGGCCGTAAACGTGTAGCCGAAATCCGCCTCGACCGGCGCCTGGAGGATGGGCAAGCCCTGCGCCTTCCATCTTTCATGGCAAGCATCCACGGCCTCGCAGCTCTCCAGGACGAAGCAGAGTTCGGCACTTCCGGCGGGTACATGCACGGGCGGCTCGATGGTGTGTTTCGACCAGAGACCGAGCATGGTCGCGGGATCCATGCGGAAGAGCGCGAAGGTTTCCTGCGCTTCCAGAGGGGCCGTGCCGAGCAGGGTTTCGTAGAAGATGGCGCTTGTCAGCGGTTTATCGACGGCAAGAAGAATGTAGGTCGGTTGCATGGAGGTCTCCTGAGCGCCAGCCTGTCTGGCCATCAGGGTCTAGGACGGACCCCTGTCAGTTTCCGTCAGCATGGCACTTCCGGCGCGGCGTCTATGGTAAGATAGACATCACAGGTCATGCACGATGCCGTTTTCACGGCGCCATTCCGCCAGGAGCACCTCGTTGCGGCGCGGATATAGCTCCTGCGTCGTGGTCACCGTCATCATGCGGTCGATGCGAAAGTGCCGGAACCCTTGCCGCAGTTCACACCAGGCGACGAGAATGCGCAGGCCTTCGAAATAGCCAAGCGCCACCGGCCAGATACGACGTGTCGTCTCCTGCGCCCGCTCGTCGCGATAAGCGATGTCGAGCTTGATGCCGGCCTTGATGGCGTCGCGAAGTGCGCCGAGATCCCTGTCGGGCTCCTGGCCACGGCGGGTGTTCGGGACAAGAAGAGCGGATGTTTCGAGATCTCGCCGAAGGTCGTCCGGGAGAACCGCAGCGATCTTTGCGAGAGCATGGGCTGCGGATTGCCTGAGACGTTCGTCGGTGTTGGCGCGAACCCAGCGCGCGCCCAGCACCAGTGCCTCGATCTCCTCGCTCGACAGCATGATCGGCGGCAGGAGGAAACCCGGATGGAGAACATAGCCAAGACCCGGTTCGCCGGTGATGTGGGCGCCTTGGGCCTGCAGCGTCGCGATATCGCGGTAGAGCGTACGCAGGCTCACGCCGGTGGCCTCCGCCAGGGCGGCGCCACTGACCGGCCGGCGATGCGTGCGCAGGGTCTGCAGGAGATCGAGAAGACGGGCGGAACGGGACATTCCGAAGCAATAGCGGCCAGACGCGAGCATCTCAACTGCGCGCAGCCGGGACAGGACTGTCTCCGCTCTTAGGTGATCGTGCTTCAGGCGGCCGCGAGCCAGAGGATCGCGATGCGTTCTGCTTCCTTGCCGGCCACATCACCGAAAAGGGTATCGGCCTCGACGAGCGCGTGCCGTTCCTCGGCGCGCAGTTCCAGGCCGATCGCGTGGCGCAAGATGGCGATGTCCTGAGGCGGCAGCAGCTCGGGCTCGCGGGCGAGCGTGTCGGCGAGGACGGCGAGATCGTGAATGAAGCCCAGCCGGTCGATCAGCGCCTTGACGTTTCGCTCGCGCGCCAGGATCACGCCGGGCCATGCCGCCTGCAGCAGAAGATGGTAGAAGCGATAGTCCTGCGTCCGCTTGCGCAGCGTGTGGAAGTGATCGGGCGTGGGATGCTCGTGGCTGGACGCCAAGGCGATCTGGGCCCGCTCGACCGCCTTCCGCCAGGACGCTGCCAGCATGTAGGCCGTCGGACGCACGCCATTGGGAAAGGCGCGTTTTTCCGCTGCGAGCTTGGCATCGCGCAGGTCGGCGATCATGGCGTCGATGGTTTCGTCGAGATCGTTTTCCGCCGTCACCACCCAGCCCTTGCGGACACGCAATGCTTCGACCGCGCGCTCGGCCGCGGCCCGCTCCTCGCCCGACAGGCGCTCCGTCAGGGCCGTTGCGGTGTCGATCAGCGCCGTCGCATCGCGCAGGTCGGCCACGCTGCGCGCGGTAGACCGCAAACGTGCATTTTCGCGCTTGTAGAACTTGCCGGCTTCCGGGGCGGCGAGCCGGTAGAGCGCACGTGTCCGTTTCAGGCAACGGCGCGCGACATGGATCGCTTTGGAGGTACCGTCGGGCCGCAGTTCAAGGGCGGCAATCGCCTTGCCGAGCTCTCGGCCTGCAATGCGCTGGAACTCATCGGTGAAGCGTCTTGCCGGCTTCAGTCTGTAGGCCATGGTCGTTCCTATGTGATTTTCTGGGCACTCGAACCCGCAGGCGGCGCAAGGGTAAGATCGGGACGTAGCTTGTCGCGCTGCGTTGCCAGAGCAAAATTGGAGTATCGCCGGTCATCCGTCACCTCCTCGCCAATCCAGTCGGGCATGGCAAGGGAGTCGGTTTCCGTTTGCATTTCGACCTCGGCAACGATCAGTCCGGCATAGGGTTCCTCGAAAACATCGACCTCCCAGACATGTGTTCCGCCTTGCACCCGGTACCGCGTCTTGGCGATCACGGTGCCGATGGCGGATGCGATCAGCTCCTCGCCGTCGGCGAGTGGCACCTCGTACTCGAATTCGTCGCGGGTCAGCATGCCGGTGCCGATCTTGATGGTCAGACGTGCACTTTCACCATTGATCAGGCGGATGCGAATGGTGCGGTCGTCCATGGCGGCCAGATACCCCTGCCGCATGGTTGCGCCCGGCCCTGCGGCCGTCTGCCAGCCCGCATGCTTCACGAGGAACTTCCGCTCGATTTCCTTGGCCATCCTGCTCCCGCCCAGTCGCTCAGCGTGGTCGTGTCTCTCAGCGTCGTCGTTGTCGGGCACAACGTAAATCAGAAACCGCGAAAGTCCACCACGCCTCGGCCTTGCCCCCACTCGGGTATACCAGGCGATGGGACAGGAGGGATCTCGACATTGGCGGATGTGGACGGTATTGCGAAGAAAGATTCAATCGTTTGAGGAGTGAAGCCGCATGATCGAGAAAACCGAACGCCTTCTGTCCGTCCTCAAGTTGCAGCCGGTCGTGCCGGTTCTCATCATCGACGATCTGGCGACGGCCGTACCGCTGGCTCGTGCCCTGGTGGCAGGCGGCTTGAAGGCGATCGAGATCACGCTGCGCACGCCGGCGGCGCTCGGCGCGATCGAGGCCGTTGCAAAGGAGGTCGAGGGCGCCGTGACGGGGGCGGGAACCATCCTCAATCCCGAACACTATGCCGCTGCGGTCAAGGCCGGCGCCCAGTTCATCGTCAGCCCCGGCACGACACCCGATCTGCTGGATGCCGCCGACGATCACGAGGCATCCTTCCTGCCGGGTGCGTCCACCGCCAGCGAGGCGATGATCCTGCGCGCCGAAGGCTACGACGTCATGAAGTTCTTCCCTGCCGAACAGGCCGGCGGAGCGGCATTTCTCAAATCGCTGTCCTCACCGCTCGCGGGGACGCTGTTTTGTCCGACGGGCGGCATTTCGCTCAAAAACGCGATGGATTACCTGTCCTTACCGAACGTCATCTGTGTCGGTGGTTCCTGGGTCGCGCCGAAGGAGCTGGTCGCTGCCGGCGATTGGGCAGGGATCACAAAGCTGGCATCGGAAGCCTGTGCGTTGACCGCCTAAGCGGTTTTCGTCGGGCCGATCTCCAGAAAAGTCTATCCTTCTCAATGGGTTGTCACGGGATTGCCATCCCGGGATCCTGTGTGCCTCATCGCGTTCCGTCTGAGGCCGCATTTGTCTTCCGAGTGCGGCTTCCTATCTCTCCTGCGACAGTGAAACACTCAGGAGGTTGACGACAGGATGTTCGACGCAAAAAAGCTGCTGGATCAGTTTCTCGGGGCTCAGGGGCTTGGCGGCCAACGGCCGCAAGGCACGCAGGATCGCTCCGGCCCACAGTCGGGGTCGCAGGGCGGCTTCCTCGGCAATGCGGGCGGAAACTCCGTCGGCGGCGCGATCGGCGGTCTGCTGGGCGGCGGGTCGATGAAGGACAAGGCCGAGCAGATCGTTCAGATGGCCCGCAACAATCCGCTGAAGACGGGTGGCCTCGCTGCCGTTCTTCTGGGAACCGGTGCCGGCCGCGATATTGCGGGCACCGCGTTGAAGCTTGGGGGTCTCGCCGCCATCGCCGGCCTTGGCTATACGGCCTACAAGAATTATCAGGCCGGGCAGGCGCCACAGCCGGTCAATCCGCAGACCGCGCCGGAGATTCTTCCGCCGCCTGACAATTCCGGCTTTTCTGTTTCGCCCGCCGCCGTCCGGAACGATTTCGTGCTCGTGCTCGTGCGGGCCATGATCGCGGCGGCGCGTGCCGACGGCCATATCGATGACAGCGAACGTGCCCGCATCATGGAACGCGTCGGCGCAAGCGGGCTCGACAGCGAGGCCGAGGCTTTCCTGCGCGACGAACTCGCGAGCCCCGTGGACATCGACGGCCTGGTGGCGGCCGCCCGCACGGAAGAGGAGAAGGTCGAACTCTACACGGCCTCGCGGCTGACGATCGAACCCGACAGCCGCACCGAACGCGGCTATCTCGACATGCTGGCCGGACGGCTGGGCCTGCCGGACGCGCTGATCGATCATATCGAGGCAACGGTTGCCTCCGCCAAAATTCCCGCTGGCAGCAGCCCGACGGTGGTCGATCCCTCGATCATCTAAGGATTGTATCCTCTCCATGCGCGGCGGTGATGCGTCAATCACCCGATTGCATTTGCACCGCCGCGCACCTTCGCCTATGCCGGACGGCAAGGCCGGCTCGTCGATATCGGGCAAGGCCATGTCTCGATGTGGCGAGGACGACATGACGAACCGCGATCTTTCCAGCTGGGCAGGCTGCCCGGCGCCCAAACCTGTCACGCTCGAGGGCGCGTACGTCGTGCTCGAACCCTATGACCGGACATGGCATCTCCAGGCGCTTTGGGACGGATTTGGTGGTCTCGCGATCAATGAGCGCCTGCGCTATTTCCCGCAAGCCGCCTTTGTCGACGCCGATGCTTTCGGAACGTGGCTCGACCTGGCCCAGGCCAATTGGGTAACGTTGGTGTTCCGCGACAAGGCAAGCCACGCGGTCGTGGGCATGGCAAGCTACATGCGGCCCGATCCGGCAAACGGCGTCGTAGAGGTCGGGTCCGTCGCGCATGGGGACGCGATGGCGCGGTCGCCGCTCGCCACCGAGGCACATTATCTCATGGCCCGCCATGTCTTCGAGGATCTCGGATATCGGCGCTATGAATGGAAATGCCACAACGACAACACACCGAGCAAGGTCGCCGCGGTTCGGCTGGGCTTTTCCTACGAAGGCATCTTCCGCCAGCACATGGTGGCCAAGGGCGCCAACCGGGATACGGCGTGGTTCTCGATGATCGATGGGGAATGGCCGGTCATCAATGCCGCGTTCAAGGCATGGCTGGCACCGGAGAATTTCGATACCGACGGTCGCCAGCGCCGGCGCCTCGAAGACCTCAGGGCGGAAATCGCCGCCGTCATGGGTGACGCGTGAAGCCGCTCGATCCGCGGGACCGATCGGCCGCCATCGCTGCGGCGATCTTCCTCATGGTCTTCGGCGCCGGTTTCCTGTTGCTGCCGAAGGTCATGCTCTATCTCGGCACAATTTCCCCGTATCTCGCGGCGGCCGTCGGCACCGTGTTCGTGCTGGCCTTCTTCTTCGTCTTCTGGCTCCGCGCCCGCTATCAGCGACGTCGCTGACGGCGGTCAGCCCTGCAGCGAGGCGCCAAGCAAGGCAAGGCCGAGGCCGAGCACCAGGACGGCACCGAAAATCTCGATGCCGTTCGTCAGCCGCATGGCCGTGCCGGCGCTCGACGCATAGCGGACGGCCAGATCCTTGGCGGTGACGGCAAGGGTCGCGAGCACGGAGACCGTGATCGCCGTGCCCATCGACATCGCGAGGACGGAGAGAACGCCGCCGAGGTAGAGCCCGTTCAAGAGCGCGAAGGACAGCACGATCAGTGCGCCCGAGCAGGGCCGCAGGCCGACGGCCAGCACGGCCGACCACGCCTCGCGAAGCTGGAAGCGATCGCCTTGAAGCATGGACGGGTCCGGCGCGTGGGCGTGACCGCAGCTCGAGCAAACCTCGTCCGGGCCATGGGCATGGCCCCCCAGCGCGTGGCCATGGGCCGACCCGGCGTTATGCGCGCGGGCCTCTGCGCCATGCGCTAGCGTACCGTGCGCCACCCTGCCGTGGTCGTGGTGAGCGTGCGCATGTGCGTGACGGTCGTGGGCATGCTGATGGTCGTGCGCATGGACGGGCGCGAAATCCGGCGCACCGGCGAGCGCCAGTCCGGCTGCGGAAGACGGCGTCGAGCGCGCGAGCGCGCGCATCTTGCGGAAGAGGAGCCAGGCGCCGAACGCTGCCACGAGGGCGTAGCTGACACGCTCGAGGAACGTCGTCGCCTGCGTCATCGAGATCGAGCTGCCGCGCAGCACGAGATAGGCCGCGCCGACGAGCAGGATCGCCACGCCGCCCTGCAGGAAGGACGACATGAACGACAGGGTGACGCCGCGCTTCAGTTCGGTTTCATTGGCGATCATGTAGGAGGAGATGACCGCCTTGCCATGGCCCGGGCCGGCGGCATGAAAGACACCATAGGCAAACGACAGGCCGACGAGCGACCAGAGATGCCACGGATTGTCGCGCATCCCTTTCAGGGCGTCGGTCAGGGTTCGGTAGAACCCCTGCTGCTCCATGTTCACCCAGGAGAGAAAGCCGCCAAGAAAACCGGATGTGTTGAACGCCGGCTCGGCGGTTCCGATGCCGAGCGGCGATTGCGCCTGTGCCGCGACCGTTGCGAGGATGAGGAATGTGCCGACGATGAGCGGCAGGCGAAGCGTGCGGATCAGCATGTGAATTCAATCCTCGTCGCAAAGAGCTTCGACATGTCGGTGCCGGTCGGATCCGTGAAGAAGGCATCCGTCAGCGTCGACTGGTTCTGGGAGATCACCTCGTCCGGATCCGGTCGCACGACCTTGTGCTGGCAGGCGGAAAGCTTGTCGCCGACGACGGCGAGGTCTCCATCGCTGGGGAAGTCGATGGCGGTGTAAAGGGTCGGGTCATAGATGCCGAAGGACAGCGTGCCCTTCAGTGCGATCGTTTCGGCCGGCTTGACGGCGAAGATCAGCAGAAGCTGATTGTCCTTGAAGTCGGCATGGATCGCATCCGGCTTGGAGACCTTCACCAGTTTCCCGTTGTTGTAGATCGTCGTGTAGTAATTGTACTCGCTCAGCGAATCCAGGACGGTCTGGCCGACCTCCGCCAATTCGTCCGGATCCAGCGTCGCATTGGAGTTCTTGTCGAAATCGAGGAGAACGCTGGCCGAGAAGAGCTCGTCGAAGCGCCAGACGTTCCGCAGTTCGGCGATATGGCCTGTGTTGTCCGAGACGACTTCGAGGCGGGCCTCCGCGAAGATGTGCGGATGGGCAAGGGCCTGCGCCGGGAGCACGGCGGCTGCGGCAAACCCAGCAAGCAGGCCTTTCGACAATCGGTGACGTGTCATCAAAAAGGATCCTTGCCTTCTGGCCATGCGGCGCAACGGTCTCGCGTCCGGCGCAGACGCGGACAAGTGGTGGCTTGTCATCCAGCCGAAAGTAGACGGAATTGGGACAGGGCGCTCCGCGTCTTTCCTGTGTCCCTCATATATCCGCTCTCTTGCGAAACCAGGTGTGCAGGAAGTCGACGAGGGTGCGGACCTTC
Organism: Rhizobium sp. Leaf341; assembly: GCF_001424325.1. Lineage (NCBI taxonomy): Bacteria > Pseudomonadati > Pseudomonadota > Alphaproteobacteria > Hyphomicrobiales > Rhizobiaceae > Rhizobium > Rhizobium sp. Leaf341. The sequence goes on along the minus strand of NZ_LMPE01000005.1, from coordinate 409,437 downwards.
GTCGGCAGATAGCGCCGGTGCGGATAGATCGCGTAGATGCCGCGATCATGCGGCAGGAACTCGTCGAGTACGGCCACAAGGCTGCCGTTCTCCAGCTTCTGCCGGGCAATGAAGTCCGGTACGCCGGCGACTCCAAGGCCGGACTCGGCGGCGCGAAGACTGGCCAGCGGGCTGTTGACCTCCATCGGCCCGCTGACCGGAACCGAAAAATTCGTGCCGTCGCGGTCCACAAACCGCCAATTGCTGTAGGAACGACCGTTCGTGTCGATCACGCACGGCCTGTGGGCGAGATCCGAGGGGTGCGTGATGGCCCCGTGCTTTTCGAGAAAGGCGGGCGATGCGCACATCTTGATGTGAAAATCGTCCAGCTTGCGGGCGATCAGCGTGGAGTCCTCGAGCCGGGTGATGCGGATGGCGACGTCGAAGCCTTCCTCCACCAGATCGACAAAGCGATCGTCCGAGACGATTTCCAGGGAAAGCTCGGGATGCGCGAGGCCGAAGTCGATGAGCGACTGGCCAATATCGGCATCGATGAAGGTTCGCGGCGCAGAAATGCGCAGGCGTCCCTTGAGGTCGCTGTTCCCCGCGCGCACGAGATCGGCCAGATTGTCGATCTCCTTCAGGATCTCGGCCGCGGTCCGATAGTAGATGTGGCCGGCTTCCGTCAGCGAGAATTGCCGGGTCGTGCGGTTGAGAAGGAGGGCGCCAAGTTCGTCTTCCAGCTCGCGCACATATTTCGAGAGCAACGCCTTGGAGCGTCCGACGCGGCGGCCGGCCGCCGAAAAACCCTCGGCATCGACGACGTCGATGAAGGCGCGAATGCGGGTCAATGTGTCCATTTCGGCTCCCATGCGCGGCTCCTCTCTGGAGCTTCAAGCGTCTGGGCCGGAGCGGTCTCCGGGAACCATTGTCGCGCGCCGCCATTCAAAACATAGGGTTGGCAAGGTCTGCAACCCTCTTGATGCGCCCGCGCCTGCTGGAGGTCTGCTCGTGCCTCGCCGCAAGCTGGTGCGAGGCTTGCGGCACGGGTCGAAAAAAACCGGCGCAGCTCAAAAAACACTTGATTACGACAGGGATATTTCTTATCTCCGCTCTGCCCAAAGTCGCACGTGCCTGTGGGTGTCCGCCGATCCCTCGTTTGGTGAGGAAATCGGTAAGGTACCTGGATCTAACCGCTCCAGTCGTTTTTCCGGCCAACCGGAATTGCGAGGACATCTTGAAGCAACGACGGTGCGGGCCTTTTTGTTCTCTGCCGGCTTTCCATCAGCCGGGGTTACTGAAGAGGCACACCTTCATTGCCAGACGTGCGGTAGGTTCCAACCTCCAATCCATGGCAGACAAAGCCGGATGAACGCCTCGGCGGGCTTCATCCACAATTCGCGCTGTACGAGCGCATGTGAGGATTCCGGGGTCTCCACCGGCTGGTATCCGAACGCGCACCCGTACGCCCTTTGTCCTTCATCGCTCGGCGAGGTTTCCTCGCGGATCGGGAAGCCTAACGTATTGGGATTGAAACCATGACGACAGCTCGCATCATCGACTTCCTGAACACCCGTCGCCCGGAAGGCCCGTGCCTTGTCGTGGATCTCGATGTCGTGCGGGACAATTTCAAGGCTTTCCGTCACGCGATGCCGGACAGCTCGATCTACTATGCGGTCAAGGCAAACCCGTCGCCGGAAATCCTGCGCCTTCTCGCCGGTCTCGGCTCCAACTTCGACTGCGCCGGTGTGGCGGAAATCGAGATGGCGCTGGAAGCCGGTGCGACCCCTTCGCGTATCTCCTACGGCAACACGATCAAGAAGGAACGCGACGTCGCCCGCGCGCATGCGCTCGGCGTCTCCCTCTTCGCCGTCGACAGCCACGAGGAAGTCGAGAAGGTCTCGCGCGCTGCTCCGGGCGCCCGCGTGTTCTGCCGCGTCCTGACGGATGGCGAAGGCGCCGAATGGCCGTTGTCGCGCAAGTTCGGCTGCGTGCCGCAGATGGCCGTCGACGTTCTCGTCTACGCGCACCAGCTTGGTCTCGTTTCCCACGGCGTCTCGTTCCATGTCGGTTCGCAGATGACGAAGGTCGATGCCTGGGACGTGGCTCTTGCCGATGCCAAGCGCGTGTTCGTGCAGCTGGCCAAGCAGGGCATCGAACTGAAGATGGTCAACATGGGCGGCGGTTTCCCGACCAAGTACCTGCGCGACGTGCCCTCGGCCGAAGCCTACGGCAAGGCCATCTACGGTGCGCTGCGCAAGCACTTCGGCAACCAGCTGCCGGAGACGATCATCGAGCCGGGGCGCGGCATGGTGGGCAATGCGGGTGTGATCAAGGCGGAAGTCATCCTGATTTCGAAGAAGTCGGACAATGACAATCACCGCTGGGTCTTCCTCGACATCGGCAAGTTCGGCGGTCTCGCCGAGACGATGGACGAGGCGATCCGCTATCCGATCCGCACGGCGCATGATGCGGACGAGATGGAGCCCTGCGTGCTCGCCGGCCCGACCTGCGATTCGGCCGACGTGCTCTATGAAAAGAACATGTACCCGCTGCCCGTGTCCCTCACGATCGGCGATGAAGTTCTGATCGAAGGCACCGGTGCCTATACGACGACCTATTCGGCCGTCGCCTTCAACGGTTTCGATCCGCTGAAGTCCTACGTCATCTGACGTTCCGGCTCCCGCACAGGGAGCCTGCGGTTCCCGGCGACGGGCACCGCACCTTCACAATGATCCTTCGATACCGTTTGAAACGGTTTTGAGTACGGGAGGCCTTGTCATGGCCGCTGTTCTTGATTCTGTCCGCGCCTTCTTTGCGCAGAATACCTTCATCATCGACGCCGAAAATCCCGGCGACGTCGTTGCGCGCGAGCGGCTGCTCGACCGCGCCATGGGCCCGAACCGCCGGCGCAAGTCGTCGGAGAAGCTGCGCCGCGGCCGTGTGCCGGCAGATGGCCTGGCGCTCGTCGCCCGTGATGGCGACGGCCACGTCATCGGTACGGTGCGCCTCTGGAACGTTGACGCCGGCGTCGACCCTGCCGGTCGTGCCATCCCGGCGCTTCTCCTCGGTCCGCTTGCCGTCGACTCCGCACAGGAAGGCAAGGGGGTCGGCGCTGCCCTGATGCGCGCGGCGATCGGCGAGGCCACGCTGCGGGGTCATGGTGCGATCCTGCTTGTCGGCGATGCGCCCTATTACGAACGCTTCGGCTTTGAAGCGCAGCACGCCCAGCATCTCGTGATGCCGGGGCCGTTCGAGCGGCATCGGTTTCTGGGTCTCGAGCTTCGCGAGGGCTGGCTGAAGGGCGCCGCGGGCATGCTGACCGCCAGCGGCCGTAAACTCTCTCAGGCCATGCCGATGCGCAGGGTTGCCTGAACACGTCTTTCGGCGATCGACCTTTGCGGGTCGGTCGCCGGATCGAACCGGCATTTGACACGATAGTTGGGCTGGCTTACTCTGCGCCTCACGGGTGAGAGCCCCGGCCGTTCGCAAGCCTTCGGGCTCTGGTGAAGTCTCTTTTCAACACGTTCGGTCATCCCTCCCGGCATGTTCCCGATGGCAATGCGAACCCCACGGATATCACGGCATGCCCCTGCTGGAGAGATCCCGATGAGTCCATCACCACCATCATCCCCGTTGCCCTGTCTCGATGCGCTCAAGGCACAGGCGAAGCGGCTGCGGTCGTCGCTTGCCGATCGCGGCACGGAGATGTCCCATTCCCATGCTCTGGAAGCGGTTGCCGCGCAATACGGCTTCCGGGACTGGAATACGCTTCATGCCGCCGTCGGTAACCGGCCGCCGCTCGACCCCTATCAGTTGGGCTCGCGCGTTCGCGGATACTATCTTGGCCAACCATTCGAGGCGAAGGTGCTCGGCGTGCAGGCACTGACGGCGCGGGAAGGCCAGTTTCGTCTGACGCTCGATCTCGACGAGCCCGTCGATGTCGTCACCTTCGAGAGCTTTTCCGCCTTTCGCAAGCGCGTCCACTGCACGATCGAAGGATCCGGGCGAACGACCGCGAAGACGTCGGATGGACGACCGCATGTCGAACTGCTCTGGTAAAGCGTCACGTTGACGTGAAGACGGCACGCGCGGCGTGCCGCTCCCTTGCGAGCCCGGCGCGAATGCCTACCTCGGCTCGATGACACTGTTATCCCGCCGATCCGTCTCCGCCCTCGCACTCATCGCCGGCACTTTCCTCGCCGGGTCTCCGCTTGCTGCAGAGATCCGGCGCTCGACCGGTGCCGACGATCCGGCTGCGTCTCCGGCGCCCGCACACGCACCGGTCCTCGACGTCACGCGGCTGTCGAACGTCCTGAACGATGCAGCGCGATTGCCGCCATTGGAGACGGTTGTCGTGGCGCAGAACGGCCGGACCGTTGCCGAGCGCGGCTACCGGTCCAACACGACCACTGGGAGCACCAACATCAAGTCGGCCTCCAAGACGATCGTCTCCGCACTGGTCGGGATCGCGATCGAGAAGGGCCTCTTAACCGGCGTCGACCAGCCGATCGCGCCGATCCTCGCCCGCGATCTGCCGGCCAACCCCGACCCGCGTCTGGCGAAGATTACCATCGGCAACCTTCTTTCCATGCAGGCTGGGCTGGACCGGATGTCCGGGCCGAATTACGGACGATGGGTCTCCAGCGGCAACTGGGTCCGGTTTGCGCTGGCCGCAGATTTTGTGGACGAACCCGGCGGGCAGATGCTCTATTCCACGGGATCGACGCATCTTCTGTCCGCCATCCTGACGAAGGTCGGGGGAAAATCGACCCTGGCACTGGCACGCGACTGGTTGGGACCAGTCGAGGGCTTCCGCATCGCGGCTTGGGAGCGCGATCCGCAAGGCATCTATCTCGGTGGCAACCAGATGGCGATGAGTGCCCGCTCTCTGCTGGCGTTCGGCGAACTCTACCGGAATGGCGGACGGACCCCCGCCGGGCGGCAGGTGGTGCCGGAGGATTGGGTTTCCCAGTCGTGGGCCGCGCGCACGCAATCCCGTTTCTCCGGCGACGATTATGGGTATGGCTGGTTCACCCGGGAGATCGGCGGGCATCAGGTTCATTTCGCCTGGGGCTTTGGCGGGCAGATGCTCTACATCGTGCCCGAACTGAGCTTGACCGTTGTCATGACCTCCGCCGAAGGCGCTCCGTCCGCCCGCACCGGCTATCGGGACGACCTGCATGACCTTCTCGCGAGGGTCATTTCGACGGTCGGCGCCTGACGGGGTTCGTGCAAGAACCACCGCGACACCGGTGCTTCTCAGGACGTCAGGTCGATGACGCCGGCTTCTCCCGCTTCGCTGCCAAATGCCAATTGTTGGCCGGATCGCGACCAGGCGAAGGCCGTGATGGCGCCTTTGCCGGGGCGGCGAAGCAGGACTTCCTTGCTGTCGGCAAAGCGAACGGCGAGAACCATTCCGTCGGAGTAGCCAATGGCTGCGACCTCTTCGGCCGGATGGCAGGCAACCTGGGAAACCATGACATCGGCACGCGTGCCGAGTTCAAGCGGCGCCTTGCCCATGGGGCCGTCCTTCGCCTGGAAAGGCCAGACGATGGCCGCCGGCGCACCCGACGAGGCAAGCCACTTTCCGCGCGCCGACCACGACCAGGATTTTACCTTAGCCGGATAACCACTCATGCGCATATGGCGTGTTTCCGCGCCGGGCTTCGTGTCGAGCTTCCACCCATGCAGGGCATTTTCCTGCATCATGGTCACGACGAAGCGGCCGTCTGGACTGAAGGTCACCCCGGTATGGGCGCCTTTCCAGTCGAGATCGATAGCCGGGCTCGATGTTGCGGCCCAGTGAAGGGAGACGCCGTTGTACCGCGCGAGCGCGATGCGCAGCCCCTTTGGCGCAAAGGCGATGCCTTCCACGGTCCGCTCTTCCGTAAAGTCCCGCGTCGTGCCGTCGGCGAGCCGGACGGTGGCGGTCTTGCCGGTGGCAAAGGCGACAGCGCTTTGCGGGCCGGCCGCGATCTGGGAGATCCACTTGCGCGGCTGGCGGGCAAGTTCGCTGACGCTGCCATCGCGCGTGATGCGCAGGACCCGTCCGTCCTCGCCCCCGGTCAGCAATGTGTCGGTCGCGTCGTCGCGGAGGGCAACAAGCAGCCCCTCATGCGCCGGCGTCACGGCGTGGCCGCCATCCAGGCGATGCACGAGACCGGCGGCATCGGCAAAGACAGGGACGTCGCCGAGATAGGCGACGCCGACGACATGGGCATCAAGATCAAGCGGAGCGACGGTGGGCATCAGTTGGGCTTTGCCGCGCAGGCCTGGAAGGTCCGTTCGAGCTTTTCGCGATCGAGATCGCGGCCGATGAAGACGAGACGGCTTTCGCGCGCTTCGCCTTCCTTCCACGGGCGCTGGTGATCGCCTTCAATGATCATGTGCACGCCCTGTACCACGTAACGATCGGCATCTCCTGCAAACGCGATGATGCCCTTCAGGCGCAGAATGTTTGGTCCGTCGGTCTGGGTGATCTTCTGGATCCAGGGGAAGAACCTGTCGGGATTCATCTCGCCACCGCGCAGCGAAACCGACTGAACCGTCACGTCGTGAATGTCGGACGGTGCGTGTGCATGGTCATGCCCATGATCATGTGCGTGATCGTGGTGATGGTCGTGGCCATGATGATGATGGTCGTGGCCGCAGTCGGGTCCACAGGCATGATCATGGTCGTGATGATGATCGTCCGCCTTCAGAAAGTCGGGTTCGTTTTCCAGCGCCCGTTCCAGGTTGAACGCGCCCTGGTCGAGAACCTTGGCGAGGTCGATTTCGGAGCGCTGGGTGCGATGGATCCGGGCCGAGGGATTGATGACGCGGATCGTCGCCTCGACCTTGGCCAACTCTTCCGGCGTCACGAGGTCGGTCTTGTTCAGCAGCACGACGTCCGCGAAAGCGATCTGGTCTTCAGCTTCGCGGCTGTCCTTCAGGCGCAACGGAAGATGCTTGGCGTCGACAAGCGCGATGACGGCATCTAGCTCCGTCTTGGCGCGAACGTCATCGTCCATGAAAAAGGTCTGCGCCACGGGAACGGGATCGGCAAGACCCGTGGTCTCCACGATGATCGCATCGAAGCGACCCGGACGCTTCATCAGGCCCTCGACGACGCGGATAAGGTCGCCGCGCACCGTGCAGCAGACGCAGCCATTGTTCATCTCGTAGATTTCTTCGTCGGATTCGACGATCAGGTCGTTGTCGATCCCGATCTCGCCGAATTCATTGACGATGACGGCATATCTGCGACCATGATTTTCCGAGAGAATACGGTTCAGCAGTGTCGTCTTGCCGGCGCCGAGATAGCCGGTGAGGACGGTCACGGGAATGGGCTTCTGGACAGGCGTTTCGGAAGCGGGGACTTCGGACATGGAAACCTCGAGAGCGCAGGAGGGGTGCCCACCGACCTGCCGTAAGGCGGCCGATGCGCGGGATCGTCGGGGTGATATAGGAGATGGCACACGGCAGTGCAAATGCTCCGACGGAATATCCATTCTTTATAACATTACAGCGCGGGATTTCCGGTATCCGCGTCAAACTGCGCGAGGTCGAAAGCCGCGACGTCCGAGAAGAGGGCAAGCAGCCCGGAAACGGCATGGTCCAGCAGTTGCTCGCCGCGCTCTGCGGTCGCGGCCGCCGCGTCGCCGGCTGCGCCTTTCGGGTTGAGGTCCCGCATGCGCCACCCGAAGGCATGAGGGCCGTAAGCGCGCAGATGTGTAAAGCGCGCCTGCCACTCGCTCTGTCGCGACGAGAATGTCTCGGCCCTGCTGCGATCGACCTTGTCCGGATGGAGGGCGAGCATGACCGAGGTTTCGATGTCGCCGGCATGAATGTCGACGGATTTGGCCACCGGAGCGATCCAGCCGTCGGGTTGCCCGAAACGGGTCCAGCTGGTGGCCACCGCCAGCATGTCGTAGCGCACCCGCGCTTCGGTGGCGACAATGGTCATGAGGGGAGAATTGCCGCCATGGGCATTGAGCATCACGAACCTGCGGATGCCGTCCGCGTGAAGACGGGCGGCGATGCCGAGCCAGCGTTCGACCGCCTCGTCATAGCGAAGCGTCCGCGTTCCCGCGACGTCCATGTGCTCGATCGAATATCCCACGGCTTCGGTCGGAAGGAAGGTCACAGGCAGGTCGCCGCGTGCCGCGATCAAGCGGTCCACCAAGCCGTCCGCGATCAGCGTATCGGTTTCGAACGGCAGGTGGGGACCATGCTGCTCATGCGCGCCGAGCGGCAGCACGGCGATCCAGTCGGCCCGTTCGGATGCAGCAAGGGCGGGATTGTTATCCGCATACCGGGCAGCGGGTCTCGTCATGGCGTGTCTTCCTGGTCTGCATCCCGACATCAAGCCTTGCGCAGGCTCTTGCGGCCCTATTGTCATATGAGTCATACAAGCTCGACAGGGCGGTGCAAGCCTTCGCCAGGCAGGGGAGCGAGCATGGGCAAGAAAGACAAATCCGAGAAGAAAGCCAAGCAGAAAAAGATCAAGATCGACAAGATCCTCGATCATGCCGCGGTCGACGGAGAGGGGCAGCCGGAGGCGGCGACAGCGCCGGTTCTGGCGCCCTTGCTGGCACAGGCGGCCCGTTCCATGCGGACCGTGCTGTCGCGCAACCTTCTGGAAAGCGGGCTGTATGCCGGGCAGGACGGCGTGATGCTCGCGCTGGCCGAAACCGACGGCCTGACGGCCGGCGCGCTGGCAGGCCATCTCGGCGTCAAGGCTCCGACGATGACGCGCACCATCGGCCGCATGGAGGCACAGGGTTTTCTTAAGCGTAAGCCAGATGCAACGGATGCCCGGCTGACCAAGGTCTACCTGACTGAGAACGGGCGCGAGCGACTGCAGGCGATCGAAGCGGCCGCCGACCTGTCGGAGACGACGGCTCTCAAGGGCATGACGGACAAGCAGATCCGAACATTGGCCAAGCTTTTGAAGCTGGTCGATGCCAATCTGCAGGGCAGCGAGTAGGCATTTTCTGCCGCCTCGCGCAGGGATTGCAGTCTCCTTTTAAACAGTTTAAGAGGATTTAAGGGCGCTTTCAGGCATGGCCGGAGGCGTGGAGGGGATAGCCGGGCAGACGGAGGACACGTGGCGCAGAAGATCAAGCTGTCGACGATCGCGGAGACACTGGGCGTCTCGACCGCGACCGTTTCTCTCGCCCTGCGTGACAGTCCCCTCGTTGCATCGGTGACGCGGGACAAGATCAAGGATCAGGCGCGGGCACTCGGCTATATCTACAATCGTCGTGCCGCCAGCCTTCGTACCTCTCGCTCCGGCATCATCGGTGTCGTCGTGCACGACATCATGAACCCGTTCTATGGCGAGATTCTGAAAGCCATCGAGGCGGAACTCGACCGCGACCGCCAGACCTTCATTCTCTCCAATCACTACGACTCCGTCGAAAAACAGCGCGTGTTCATCGAAACGCTGCTGCAGCTCGGAGGTGACGGCGTCATCATGTCTCCGGCCATCGGCACGCCGCCGGAGGATATCAAGCTGGCGGAAGACAACGGCATGCCGGCGATCCTTGTTGCACGCTCGATCGAAGGCGTGGACGTGCCGATCTTTCGGGGAGACGACGCCTATGGCATCTCGCTCGCAACCAATCATCTGATCAGCCTCGGCCATCGCTGCATCGCCATGGTCGGCGGAACCGACCTGACCTCGACGGGTCGCGACCGCTATCTCGGCTACGTCCAGGCCCTGCGCAAGGCGAACATCGACGTCGATCCCGATCTGCGCATTCCCGGACCGCGTTCCATGCAGGGCGGTTTCGAGGCGGCCGTGCATCTCCTGTCGCTGCCGCAGAAGCCGACGGCCGTTGTCTGCTGGAATGATCTCGTCGCCATCGGCATGATGAACGGCATCGCACGCGCCGGCCTCGTGCCCGGCCGGGATGTGTCCGTTACCGGGTACGACGATCTGGAGGAAGCCGCTATCGCCACGCCCGCCCTGACAACGGTCTGGAACGGGCAGTCGGATGTCGGGCGAAGCGCCGCACGGGCCCTGCTCGACCGCCTGAACGGCAGCCATGAGCCGGATGGTATCCACCTGATCAAACCGGAAATGCGCATCCGTCAGTCGACAGGCCCCCTGCGGCTGCAGCAGGCCGATTGAGCGATCGCCCGCCGGGTGTTTCTCGTCACCGCGCGCCCTTGCGGCAAACTCCCCGCCTTGGCTCACCAACCCAGCCTCAATTGACGCAGCCGATCCGTGCGGTAGTTTCCGCTGCGCATTCGCATGCCGCAACGATCCCGTCGCGGCGCCATTTTTCTTTCGCCGACGTCTGAAAGGACACGCCATGTCGCAAGATCGCCCGATCATTCTCGTTCCCGGAAAGATGCACCCGCGTGTACTGGAGCGCATGACGACCCTCTTCGATGTCCGGCAGGTCGACGGTCCGGACGCAAGCCTGATCACGCCCGAGCTTGCCGCGGGTGTCACGGGCATTGCAACGGTCAACAATGTCCCGTCGTCGCTGATGGACGCCCTGAAAAAGCTGGAAATCGTATCGAACTTCGGCGTCGGCTATGATGGGGTCGATGCGGGCCATGCCGCCCGCTCGGGCATTGTCGTCACGCATACGCCGGATGTTCTCAATGACGAGGTCGCCGATACGGCCATCGGCCTCCTGATCAACACGCTGCGCCGCCTTCCCGCTGCGGAACAATGGTTGCGCGACGGACGCTGGGTCAAGGACGGACCCTTTCCGCTCAGCCCGCTGTCGCTCGGCGGCCGCAAGGTCGGCCTCTATGGGCTTGGCCGCATCGGGCAGGCGATCGCCCGGCGTCTCCAGGGATTCGATCTCGATATCGCCTATCACACCCGCTCCCGCCGCGACGACGTGCCCTATGCCTATCACGCGACCCTGCTCGAGCTCGCGCAGGCCGTGGACACGCTGATCGTCATCGTGCCGGGCAGCGCGGAAACGAAGCATACGGTCAATGCAGACATCCTGCAGGCGCTGGGGCCGGACGGTGTCGTCATCAATGTCGGCCGTGGTATCACCGTGGATGAAACCGCGCTGATTGCCGCCCTGCAACAGGGGGTGATCGCCGGGGCCGGACTCGATGTCTTCGAGCGCGAGCCGCAGGTGCCCGAAGCCCTGATGGCCCTGCCGCAGGTCTCGCTGCTGCCCCATGTCGCATCGGCTTCGGTCGGGACCCGCAACAAGATGGCCGACCTCGTGGTCGACAATCTGGCGTCCTGGTTTCAGAACGGCAAGGCGCTGACGCCGGTCGCCGAGACGCCGTTTACGCGACGCGCGCGATAACACCCGTCTGTTTCGGCTCCCGTCTGTCGCCTCTCGTCTATCTTGCCTCGCTATAGGCGCGGACAGCTTCGCCGAAGGCTGCAAAAAGGTCGTTCGAGGTCTTGTCGCGGCCGACCCAGTATTCGGGATGCCACTGCACGCCGACGGCAAAGGCCTTTGCACCGATGACGGAGACGGCCTCCACCGTGCCGTCGTCGGCCACCGCTTCTACCGCAAGGTTGGGTGCGAGATCGGAGATGGCCTGGCGGTGCAGTGAGTTCACCTGGATCGCACCGGCGCCGACCACGCCGGCCAGGCAGCTGCCCGGCTCCACCATGACGGTCTGGCGAATGCCATAGGCGATGTCGAGATCCTTGACGTCGGGCTTGCGGTGGTCCTGCCGGCCCGGCAGATCCTGGATCTCCGACGCGAGAGTGCCGCCGAGCGCGACGTTCAGTTCCTGGATGCCGCGGCAGATGGCGAGGACCGGAATGCCGCGGGCGAGCGCGCGGCGGATCAGCGGCAGGCTGGTTGCGTCGCGACCAGGATCGAACGGCCCGTCGGTTTCCACAGCTTCCCGGCCATAAAGTGTCGGGTGGACGTTGGAGCGGGAGCCACTGACCAGCAGTCCGTCCACGCGATCGAGAATGGCGTCGGGCTCGTTGCCGGCCTCGAGGGCCGGCACGAGAAGCGACATGACGCCCGAGCCGGTCAGGGCGGCGCGCACATATTGATGCGGGGCGGCATGCCAGACATTGCCCTCGATCTCACGGAAATCGGCGGGTATGGCGATGATCGGCTTCGACATGGGGCTCTCCGGTGGCGTCTCTTCCTCCGACTTGCCGGGAAGCCGTCGCCGCGTCAATGCTTCTGTTTCCCAGGATAGTCGGTAGCGGCCCTCGGATGTGTCCTGGCTTTCGTCGCCGTAAAAGCTGAGCCTTCCCATGCTCTGCGGGCCTTGACGTCGCGGAGCAGTGCGGGCATGTCTTGACGCCAAGAGGTGCCGCATCTTGCGGCGTGAAAACTTGCGGGGAGACAGACATGGCCGAACATCAGACGGGACCTTCCGAAACCGGTGCGCCGATGGATTATCCCGAACACGAGAAGACCTATCTTCACTTCCTGAGCGCTGCAAAGTTCCTCACCATCTTCTGCGTGGCGCTGCTGATTGCCATGGCTGCGGCCTTCTTCACGAGCGCCGGCTGGTTTACGGGATTCGTGCTGTTCGTGCTCCTCAACATTGCCGGCGTCGTGCTTCTGCGCTGAGGTCGGTACGCCTGGACTTTCGGGCTCATGCCACGAAATTCGTTGTATCCGCACGCGATTTGCTCTTAGCTGACCGTGTGGCCATGCAGCGAGAGGGATCACCATGACGGAAACGACCCGGCCGCTCGGTGCCACGATCACCGGTCGGTGGACGCGCTTTGCCGTGCGCTCGCGGACGGCCGACCGCATCGATCTCTGCCTTTTCCATGGCGATGGCGAGACAGAGCTTCGCCGGCTGCAAATGGGCCGCGAGGAAGGTGATGTCTTTGCGCTGACCTTGCCCGACGCGCCGATCGGAACGCGCTACGGCCTGCGCGCCCACGGCACTTACGATCCCGAGCGCGGTCTGTGGTTCGATCCGGCAAAGCTTCTGGTCGACCCCTATGCGCTGGAGCTCGATCGGCCGTTTCAGCATGACGTGCGCCTGACGCAGTTCGGCGCGGAGACGGCAGATCTCGTGCCGAAGGCGCTGGTGACAAAAGTGCCGAAGGCGCGGGGTTCCGCGCCGCGTTTTTCCAATGACGGCCTGATCTACGAGGTCGCGGTTCGGCCGTTCACCATGCAGCATCCGGATGTGCCGGAGGAGCAGCGGGGGACCGTGGCTGCCTTGGCGCATCCAGCCGTCATCGCCCACCTGAAGCGCATCGGCGTTTCCGCCGTGGAACTGATGCCGATCACCGCCTGGATCGACGAGCGGCATCTTCCGCCGCTCGGGCTTACCAATGGCTGGGGCTACAATCCCGTGGCCTTCATGGCGCTCGATCCGCGGCTGGTGCCCGGAGGGTTGACCGAACTCCGGGATACGGTCGCCGCGCTGCACCGCGAAGGCATTGGCGTCATCCTCGATCTCGTCTTCAACCACTCCGGCGAGAGCGATTCCGAGGGGGCGACCCTCTCCATGCGCGGCCTCGACAATGCCGTCTACTATCGGCATGCCGCGCCGGGACGGCTCGTGAACGATACGGGCTGCGGCAACACCATCGCCTGCGACCATCCGACGGTCCGCTCCCTGATCCTCGACACGCTTCGTCACTTCGTCACGGCAGCCGGGATCGACGGTTTCCGGTTCGATCTCGGATCCATCCTCGGCCGTGACGCGGCAGGGTTTCGCCGGGACGCGACGCTCTTGACCGAGATGCTCGCCGATCCGCTTCTGAAGAATCGCGTGCTGATCGCCGAACCTTGGGACATCGGACCGGGCGGCTATCAGCTCGGCCACTTCCCACCGCCCTTTCTTGAATGGAATGATCGCGCACGCGACGATCTCCGCGGGTTCTGGAAAGGAGAGGGGCGCATGATCGGCGCGCTTGCCGGTGCCCTGGCCGGCTCGTCCGATATCTTCGCGCAGCACGGCGGCACGCAGAGCCGCAGCGTCACCTTCATCGCCGCACATGACGGGTTTACGCTGCGGGACCTCGTGTCCAACGACCACAAGCACAATGCGGCGAACGGCGAAGACAATCGCGACGGCCACAATGAAAACCATTCCTGGAACAATGGTGTCGAAGGGGAAACGGACGACGGCGCGATCGTTGCGGCGCGCTTGCGTGACGTGAAGGCATTGCTGGCGACGCTCCTTGCCACGCGCGGCGCGATCATGATCACCGCCGGCGACGAGTTCGGGCGAACGCAGGGGGGCAACAACAATGCCTACTGCCAGGACAACCCGATCACCTGGCTCGACTGGGGCACGGCCGACGAGGACCTGATCGCCCATTGCGCCGCGCTCGGCGCCCTGCGCCGTCGTTTCGATGTGTTTAAGGGCGACGGTTTCTTCACAGGGCAGGGCGACGTGGCCTGGGTTCGTTTCGACGGCGAGCCGATGGAGGTTTCGGATTGGGAGGGTGAGCGCACCGACGGGCTCGTCATGATCCTTTCGACCCGCGATGCGACGACGGACAAGCCCTGTCGGCTGGCGGTGGTTCTGAACCGGGCGCATGCCGCGGCGACGCTGACGCTTCCCGGGACAGGCTGGCAGTCGCTGCTGCCGGAGACAAGCACGACGGAGATCCCGGCCCGTGCGGTCGGCTGGTACGTGACGCCGGACGTCGCGTAAGGGCCGCCGAGGGTCTGACAGGAGTGACCGAGATGGATACGAACGGTACGAAGACGACGCGTGTCAGAGAGGTCGCGCTCGGGGAGGTCAAGGATCTCGTCGGGCAGGAGCTCGGAATCTCCGACTGGATCACCGTCTCCCAAGACATGATCGACCGCTTTGCCGATGCGACGGAGGATCATCAGTTCATCCATACCGATCCGGCGCGGGCGGCCGCCGAGACGCCCTATGGCGGCACCATCGCGCACGGCTTCCTATCGCTCTCGCTGCTTTCGGCCATGAACTACAATTGCCTGCCGGCGGTGCGCGAGCAGACGATGGCGATCAATTACGGCTTCGACAAGGTTCGCTTTCTTGCGCCCGTGCGGTCCGGTGCACGGGTTCGCGGTCATTTCACGCTCACCGACGCCCGTTTTCGCGGCGCGGGCATGCTCGTCGTCACCTACGAGGTCTCCGTGGAGGTGGAACAGGAAAGCAAGCCGGCATTGACGGCGACCTGGTTGACGATCGTCCAGTTCGACCCGAAGGACCGGCCGGACGATGCCTGACGCCGACGCCCGCGCCGCAGCTGTCTGGGCGGCCTTTCGGTCGCAAGCGGACGCCTGCCGTGCGCTGGGCTCACCCTTCGTCGCCCGTCTCTGCGACCTTGCTGCCGACCGCCTGACGGAAACGCATTCGGTCGGACGCCGTGTCCTTGGCTGGACCGGAGATCCGGCTTCCTCTGCCGATTCGGTTCCCCTGCGATTTGCCGGCGCGCTGCATTCTCTGGTTCTGGGCGGCGTTGCTGAAGACCTCGCGGCTGTTTTCCCCCCGCACACACCGGATCCCACGGCGTTATGGGCGGCCGTCGAGCGTGCCTGTCACGACCATGCCGAGCTCGTTCTCGCGCGGCTCGAGTCTCCGCCCCAGACGAATGAGGTGCGACGCTCCTCAGCGCTTCTGCCGGGGTTTCTCACCATCGCCAAGCGGTTCGGCAAGCCGCTTTGCCTCTCGGAGGTCGGTGCGAGTGCAGGGCTTAATCTCCATTGGGACCGTTTTGCTTATCGTCTCGGAGATGTCTCCTGGGGCGATCCGCAATCGCCGGTGACGCTGACACCCGACTGGAAGGGCCGTGCGCCGCCGGCAACGTCCCTCGTCGTCGAGGATCGGGCGGGCTGTGATCTCCGGCCTCTCGATCCCGCAAGTCCGGATGATGCCCAACGTCTTCTGTCCTACCTGTGGGCAGATCAGGCGGATCGGATTGCGCGGACACGCGCTGCGATCGCTCTCGTGGCTTCGTCGGAACATAAGGTCGAGGCCGTGGATGCCGTCTCGTGGCTGGAGCGCCGCCTGGCCCTTGCCCGCCCGGGCTCAGTGCATGTCGTCTATCACACGATTGCCTGGCAATACCTGTCGGCGACGGACCGCGAACGCGGCGAAGCACTGATCGGGAAAGCCGGCCGCGCGGCGACGGAGGCGGCACCCTTCGCGCGTCTGTCGCTCGAGAACGATGGAACGCAGCCGGGTGCCGCTCTGACGCTGCAGATGTGGCCCAGCGGCGAGCGTCACGAGGTGGGCCGTGCAGATTTCCACGGCCGCTGGGTCGACTGGAGCGGCTGGCCCGGCCTATCCTGACGCCGAAAGCGGGCTTGCACACACAGTGCGGCGGTCAGTGGCTCGCGTCCACAGCGCCTGCCGCCAGCAATCCGGAGACATAAGGCGCGAAGGAGCGCCAGCATTCGACGCGGAAGGCCGTTTCGCCGGTGCGCAGGAGCACGATCTCCGCCTTGCCGAAGACGGTGCGCGAGCAGCCACCAACGGGAAAGGCCTTCAGCGACAGATCCTGCGGGCAACCGACATTGATGGCCGCGGCCGCGCCGGGGCCATCGACGAGTATGGCCGTATTCCGATGCGAGATGTCGGTGGCGGAATGCAGGACGCCCGCCGCGGCGGCCATGCCCGCGAGGTCCGTATCCAGCGCGTCGATCACGAGCCACTCGTCGGGGCCGAGCCAGAGCGCGTGACGCGCGGCGTTGGTGGCCGAGGTCTTCGGACGGGTCGGCAACGACAGTCCGAGCGCCGTCGAGAGCGCTTCGACCGCCTCCGGCCTGGCGCGTAGCGACAGGCGGCTTGCCGGCGGTGCCGGCGTTAGACGGACGGTGGCGGAGCTCCCGTGGAAACCGCGAAGCGGCAGGGTTCGGGTTGCGAGATCAGCCATGAATGCGGCCACCTTCCTTGTCAAAGAACACCATGTCGCTGACCTCGACGGCGATCGTTCTATCGGCCATCGGGACGTAAAGGGTCTGACCGAGCCGCGCCTTGCCGCCAGCCACCACCGCCAGGGCGATGGAGCGTCCGCAGTTTTCCGACCAGTAGGCCGAGGTGACATGGCCGAGCATGGTCATGGGTTTCGGCTGGTTGGGATCGGCGACGATCTGGGCCCCTTCCTCCAGCACGACGTTCGGATCCTTGGTCAGCAGGCCGACGAGCTGCTTGCGGCCGTCCCGCACGAGGTCGGGGCGCTTCATGCCGCGAATGCCGACGAAATCAGCCTTCTTCTTGCCGACGGCCCAGGAAAGGCTGGCATCATCCGGCGTCAGCGTGCCGTCGGTATCCTGCCCGACGATGATATAGCCTTTCTCGGCGCGCAGAATGTGCATGGTTTCCGTCCCGTAGGCGCAGCCATCCACCGCCTCGACGCGGGCCCGGATCGCGTTCCAGACGTCCGGGCCGAAATCGGCGGGGACGTTGACCTCGAAGCCGAGTTCGCCGGTAAACGACATGCGGAAGAGCCGTGTCGGGACGCCGCAGATCCGGCCTTCGGCCACGCTCATATGCGGAAAGGCCTCGTTGGAAATGTCGATGCCTTCGACGAGCGGCGCGATGATCTCGCGGGCCTTCGGGCCTTGCAGCGCGATCACGGCCCACTGTTCGGTGGCAGAGGTCAGCCACACGTTCAGGTGCGGGAACTCGGTCTGGAGATAGTCCTCCATATGATGCATGACACGCGCGGCGCCGCCCGTCGTGGTGGTCACGTGGAAACGGTCCTCGGCCATCCGGCCGACAACGCCGTCGTCATAGATGAACCCGTCTTCCCGCAACATGATGCCATAGCGGCAGCGACCAGGCTTCAACGTGTCCCAGCTGTTGGTATAGATCAGGTTGAGGAAGGCGGCCGCGTCGGGCCCGACGACCTCGATCTTGCCGAGCGTGGACGCGTCGAACATGCCGACCGTCTGGCGCACCGTGCGGCACTCGCGATTGACCGCCGCATGCATGTCCTCGCCGGGCCGCGGATAATACCACGCGCGCTTCCACTGCCCCACATCCTCGAAGGCGGCGCCCATGGCCTCTTCGGCCTCGTGCATCGCCGTCTTGCGGGTGGGGTCGAAGAGATCGCCGCGTGAATGCCCGATCAGGGTCCCGAAGGTCACCGGCGTATAGGGCGCGCGAAAGGTGGTGAGGCCGACTTCCGGGATCCCGCGGCCAAGCGTTTCCGCCGCGATCGCCAGACCATGGATGTTGGAGAGCTTGCCCTGATCGGTCGCCATGCCATTGGTGGTGAAGCGCTTGATATGCTCGATCGAGTGCATGCCTTCGCGCACGGCCAGCCGGATATCCTTGGCGCAGACGTCGTTCTGGAAGTCGATGAAGGCCTTCACGTCGTCCTCGGGTCCGGCGCCGTAGGCAGCGCCCGCCATGCCGCCTGTCCAGGCGAAGGCTTGCGTACCGGCAAGGTCGAGGCGCGCGCCGCCCGCAAACCCGGCAGCCTGCGCGGCCAGTTCGCCGGCGTCGACGGCTTCGCCAAGGGTTGCAGCGATGTCGGTCGTGCCGTTGCAGGCGCCGATCGAGATGCAGTCCTGCGCGTAGATGCCGGGCAGGAAGCGCTGCGTCTCCGCGTCGAAGGCCACCTTGCCGCGCGATTGCGAGAACATGTGCACCGACGGCGTCCAGCCGGAGGAGGTGATCAACGCATCGACCGCAATCGAGCGGGCGCTGCTGCCGCCGCTGACGCGACGGACGGACATGGCGGAGACACGGAGCTTGCCTTTGGTGTCGGTTACGGCATGGCCGGTGAGAACCTCGATGCCGAGGGCCCGCGCTTCCGCCAGCACGGCACTCCCCGGCTGCTCCCGGCAATCAACGATGGCCGGGATGGCGATGCCCGCGCGGTGGAGGTCGAAGGCGGCCTCGTAGGCGCTGTCATGCGCGGTGTAGACGCCGACCTTGCGACCGACGGCGACGCCGAAATGGTTGAGATAGGTGCGCGCGGCCGAAGCCAGCATGATTCCGGGACGGTCGTTATTGGCAAACACCATGTGACGTTCGATGGCGCCGGTCGCGATGACGACGCGCTTGGCGCGCACCTGCCAGAGCCGCTCGCGCGGCGCCGTGCGGTCGGGGCGCGAGACATGATCCGTGACGCGTTCGGCGAGTGCGACGAAATTCTGGGCGTAGTAGCCAAAGGCCGTCGTGCGCGTCAGGAGGGTGACGTTGTCCAGGGCAGCCAGCCGGCGCGCGGCCGCCTGCGCCCAGTCATAGCCGTTCTGGCCATCGATCATGACGCCGGTATCATGGTGCAGCGCGCCGCCGACCTCGGGCTGTTCGTCGCAGAGGATCACGCGCGCACCCGTCCCGGCCGCGGCCAGTGCGGCCGTCAGGCCGGCGACGCCCGCACCCATCACCAGCACGTCGCAATGGGCGTACCGGCTGGCATAGGCATCGGTATCGTCTTCCGTCGGAGAGACGCCAAGGCCGGCCGCGGCACGAATGCGAGGCTCGTAGATGCTCTTCCAGGCCTGCTTCGGCCACATGAAGGTCTTGTAGTAGAAGCCGGCGGCGAAGAAGGGCGCCAGGATGTTGTTGATGCCCCCGACGTCGAAGGTGAGCGAGGGGTACCGGTTCTGGGAGGCGACGGTCATGCCGTCGAACACTTCCTGAACGGTCGCGCGCACGTTCGGCTGGCGGCGGGCATTGTCGCGCATCACATCGATCAGCGCGTTCGGCTCTTCCGGGCCGGCGGACACGATGCCGCGCGGGCGGTGATACTTGAACGAACGGCCGACCAGATGGACCCCATTGGCGATCAGCGCCGAAGCGACGGTGTCGCCCTGAAGGCCCTGATAGGTGCGGCCATCAAAGGTGAAGCGCGCGGTTCTCGCGGGTGTCAGGCGGCCCTTGCCGGGAAGGCGGTTCGCTCCCCCCATGCTGGCGGCGTTCGCAGTCCGATGGGCGCCGCTCATTCCGCACGTCCTTCCGTGGCTTCATAGGTTTCGACAACGGTTTCGTCGGTCATGGCAGCGATCGGCAGCTGTGGTTTCGGTTCGCCCGCCTTGTACGTCTTCAGGAATCGGTCGCTGACCGTATCGCGCGCCGCGTTGAAGAACCGGCCGCAGCCGGCCACATGGCGCCAGCGCTCGAAGATCAGGCCCTTCGGGTTATCCCGCAGGAAGAAGTACGCCTCGAAGTCCTCGTCCGAGATGGCGGCTATGTTTTCGGGCCGGGCGATATGGGCATCACCGGCTGCCCGGAACTCGAGTTCGGAGCGCTCTTCCTCACAATAGGGGCAGTGGATCAAAAGCATGGACGTACTCCTGGTGCGGGGACGGACGGTCTGCGGCGAGAGCGGGCTGGCGTGGCCATGGTCAGTGCGCCACGGCTGCGGCTGCCGCCTCGTCGATCAGGCGTCCGGAGCGGAAGCGGTCGAGCGTCAGGCCCGCCGCCAGCCGATGCGGCTCCCCCTTGGCGATCAGATGGGCGAACAGATGGGCCGATCCCGGCGTCGCCTTGAAGCCGCCCGTTCCCCAGCCGCAATTGACATACAGGTTCGGCACGGGCGTCACGCCCTGAATGGCGGAGCGATCCGGCGTGTTGTCGGTGATGCCGCCCCACTGGCGCATCATCTTGACGCGTCGGAAGATCGGGAACAGCTCGCAGATGGCGTCGAGCGTGTGGGTGATGATCTGCAGTCCGCCGGTCTGGGAGTAGGAGTTGTACTGGTCGGTGCCGGCGCCGATGACGAGCTCGCCCTTGTCGGACTGCGAGATATAGGCGTGCACCGTGTTCGACATGACGACGCAGGGGAAGATCGGCTTCAGCGGTTCGGATACGAGCGCCTGCAAGGGCACCGAATGCAAGGGCACCCGCACGCCGGCCATTGCCATGATCACGGAATTGTGGCCTGAGGCGGAGACCCCGATCCTCTTTGCGCCAATGAAGCCGCGATTGGTATCGACGCCGGTGACAGCGCCGTCGGGACCACGGCGAATGCCGGTGACCTCACAGTTCTGGATGATGTGGACGCCGCGGTCCGAGGCGGCGCGCGCATAGCCCCAGGCGACGGCGTCGTGGCGAGCGGTGCCGCCGCGGCGCTGCAAGGCGGCGCCGTTGATGGGGAAGCGGGCAGACGCGGAAATGTCGAGCGGCGGACAGAAGTCTTTGGCCTGTTCAGGCGAAAGCCATTCGTTGTCGATGCCGTAAAGCCGGTTCGCGTGAATGTGACGCTTGAATACCTGCTGGTCGTGGATGCCGTGCGACAGCATCATCACGCCGCGCGGCGAATACATGACGTTGTAGTTCAGGTCCTGCGACAGGTTTTCCCAGAGCTTTAGCGAGTGCTCGTAGATGTCCATGCTCTCGTCATAGAGATAGTTGGACCGGATGATGGTGGTGTTGCGGCCGGTATTGCCGCCGCCGAGCCAGCCTTTTTCGAGCACGGCGACATTGGTGATCCCGTGTTCCTTCGCAAGGTAATAGGCAGCGCCCAGGCCGTGCCCGCCCCCGCCGATGATGATGGCATCATAGGAAGCCCGCGGCTCGGGGGAGACCCATTGCGCTTCCCAGCCCTTGTGCGCCCGCATGGCTTCGCGTGCCACGGCAAAAACCGAATATTTGCGCATTCGCCTCATCTCCTGTGCGGCACGCCCGACCGTCGTTTCAACACATCGCAAATCAAGGCGCGTCGCAACGTCCATTTTGCGACAAGGCACGCCTTCACTTTCGACACCGCGACAATGTGAGACCCCGTTGCGGAAAATGCGGAACGCCAATCTCCGACGCGGCCCGCGCTGCCCAGGACTGTGCGAGCGCGGTCTGGAAAAGACCCGGCGTTCGGCGCGGCAGGACGGCGCAGCCTTCGGCCCGCGATGTCGATGACGCGCGCCGGACAGATGCCGATTGCTGCAATTTCGGGCGCGGGTGGACTTTGGCGCTGTCATCTGCTATCTGCCGCCCATTCTCGCAGGGTCGTGACCCTGGCGAACAAAGAACCGTGCCGTTCGGCTCTGCGACAAGCACAGCCCGGGATCGGCCAACAGACACAGCCTGAGCGATCTCGGCTCGATATCAAGGAATGGTAAGCACGTGCAGGTACTCGTTCGCGACAACAATGTTGACCAGGCGCTTCGTGCGCTGAAGAAGAAGCTGCAGCGCGAAGGCGTCTTCCGCGAAATGCGCGCCCGCGAAGCCTATGAGAAGCCGTCGCAGCGCCGTGCGCGCGAAAAGGCCGAAGGCATCAGCCGCGTCCGCAAGCTCGCCCGCAAGCAGGCCCAGCGCGAAGGCCTGTTGCCGATGCCGAAGGCCGCGGCCAAGTTTGCGGCCAAGGCACGCTGAACGGCCGATCGTTCGGAAATTGTGGCGGCGGAGGCGTTCAGGCGCCGCCGCCGTTTCCTTATGCCGGCAGCCGGCCTCACGTTCGCCTGATGACGACGTGTTTCCGCCCGGCAAAGGTAGACGGCCTGTTCGCGACATGTCATCAAGGTCGATATCCGTTCGCCGATGGTGGATTCGCGACGGATGCGGCTCTTGCCTGAACGAACCGCTCGTTGCGGCGTTACAGTGGCAGCCGCGGTTCAAGACCGCGGAGTATGACGTGCCTGAGGCATTCTTGATTTGAGGGATCAATCTTGACATCGACTGTGACGACAGAGGATTTCGCCGGCCGGGACGTGTCCCGTGGCGCACGGCGCTCCGGCCGACTGGGCATTCTCGCAGCGCTCGGCGCCACACTGCTTCTGTCGGCTTGCCAGACGGATCCGTCCAACGACAGCACGCTGCAGGTCGAGCGGGCACAGGGCTCCGAGCAGAACATCGCTTCGCTCTCCGGCGTCATCAACAGCGATCCGAGCAATCCCGAAGGATACAACGTTCGCGGCTCCGCCTATGGTCGTGCCGGCGAGTTCCGCCGGGCGGTCGCCGATTTCAACAAGGCGATCGAGCTCAATCCCCGCTTCTATCAGGCCTTTGCGAACCGTGCGCTTGTCGAGCGGAACATGGGTGACCTCGCCGAAGCGCTGGCCGACTACAACACGGCCCTGCAGCTCAATCCGCGCTACGACGTTGCCTATATCGGCCGCGGCAATCTCTACCGTCAGAGCGGCCGGCTGGACCAGGCCTTTGCCGATTTCAACAAGGCGATCGAGAACGACACGACCGATCCGCGCGCCTATCACAATCGGGGCCTGATCTATCAGGCCCGCAACCAGCATGGACAGGCGATCGAGGATTTCTCGACGGCCATCTCGCTGTCGCCGAGTTCGCCAGAGCCGTATAACGGTCGCGGGATCTCCTACGTCGCGCAGAACGACGACGACAACGCCTTTGCCGATTTCAACACGGCCATCAATCTGAACGGCAAGATCGCCGAATCCTGGGCGAACCAGGCGCTGGTCTACGAGCGCCGTGGCGAAAAGGCCAAGGCGCAGCGCTCTTACGGCCATGCCCTGCAGCTCGATCCGAAATACGAGCCCGCCCGCGCCGGCCTTGCCCGCGTCAAGGCTGCCTCCTGAGGCTTTTCCAAGTCCAACATCAACAAAAAACGCCGCTTCGAAGCGGCGTTTTTTGTTTTTGGACCAATATGAAAGCGTTGCCGGGCTTCCGCTCACCATCAGGGGAAGCCCGGCCTGCGATCAGGTGATGACGGTCGGCTCGGCGCGGCCTGTCCGCTCCTTGATGCCGGCCAGCGTATTTGCGGCTTCGATCAGGTCGGCGAGGGCGACCTGCGTATCGATGTCGTGCTTGGCGGCATCGGGCTCGAAGCGCTCGATATAGACGCGGAGGGTCGCGCCGGAGGTTCCGGTGCCCGACAGGCGGAAGACCACGCGCGAGCCGCCCTCAAACAGGATGCGAATGCCCTGATGGTTGCTGACCGACTGGTCGACCGGATCGTGGTAGGAGAAATCGTCCGCCGTCTCGATCACGAGATCCCCAAGCTTGCGGCCGGGGAGCGTCGCGAGTTGCCCGCGAAGCGTTTCCATCAGGCCGTTTGCGGCCGCGGAGTCCACCTCTTCATAGTCGTGGCGCGAATAGTAGTTCCGGCCATAGGTGGTCCAGTGTTCGCGGGCAATGTCGACCACGCTTTCCTTGCGGACGGCAAGGATGTTCAGCCACAGGAGAACGGCCCAGAGACCGTCCTTCTCACGGACGTGGCTCGAGCCGGTTCCGGCGCTCTCTTCGCCGCAGATCGTTGCAAGGCCTGCATCCAGCAGGTTGCCGAAGAATTTCCAGCCGGTCGGCGTCTCGTAGATGCCGATGCCGAGTTTCTCCGCCACGCGGTCGGCAGCACCCGAGGTGGGCATCGAGCGGGCGATGCCGGCAAGCCCCTTGGCATAGCCAGGCGCGAGCGTGGCGTTCGCCGCGAGCATGGCGAGGCTGTCGGACGGCGTTACGAAGATGCCCTTGCCGATGATGAGATTGCGATCGCCGTCCCCGTCCGAGGCCGCGCCGAAGTCGGGCGCGTCGTCCCCCATCATTTCCTCGTAGAGCGCGCGGGCGTGGACGAGGTTGGGATCGGGGTGGTGGCCGCCAAAGTCGGGCAGGGGCACGAAATTGAGCACGGACCCCTTGGCGGCGCCCAGCCGGTTTTCGAGGATCTCCTTGGCATAGGGGCCGGTCACGGCGCTCATCGCATCGAAGACGATGCGGAAGCCGCTGGCGAGATGGGCGCGAATGGCCGGAAAATCGAACAGGCTTTCCATCAGTTCGGCATAGTCGGAGACCGGATTGATGACCTGAACGGTCATGCCCGCGACGTCCTGCTCGCCTTCCGCGTCGAGATTGACATCCGCGACATCCGCGATCTTGTAGGTCTCGATGGTCTTGGTGCGCGCGTAGATCGCGTCGGTCACCTTCTCGGGCGCAGGCCCGCCATTGCCGATATTGTACTTGATGCCGAAGTCTTCTGTCGGGCCACCGGGATTGTGGCTTGCCGAGAGCACGATGCCGCCGAAGGCTTCGTACTTGCGGATGACGTGGGAGGCCGCTGGCGTCGAGAGAATGCCGCCGCGGCCGACGAGAACACGACCGAAGCCGTTTGCCGCCGCCATCTTGATGGCGATCTGGATGACCTCGCGGTTGTAGAACCGGCCGTCGCCGCCGATGACCAGCGTCTTGCCGGCAAAGCCTTCGAGGCTGTCGAAGATCGACTGGATGAAGTTCTCGGCGTAATTCTGCTGCTGGAACACCGGAACCTTCTTGCGAAGCCCCGAGGTTCCGGGTTTCTGGTCGGTATAGGGCGTCGTAGTCACGGTTTTCGTCATGGTTCAACCTTTCGAAAGAAGACCGGCGTAGAGCGCAGCATAGCGCGTGGCACTCATATCCCAGGAGACATCGGATTTCATGCCGCGCATCTGCAGACGCGCCCAGATTTTCGGCTGGTGCCACAGCGAGAAAACGCGACGCAACGCGCGCCTGAGGCTTTCCTCGGAGACAGGGGAAAACAGGAAGCCGGTCGCGACATTGGCGGCCACAGCGGCCTCGTTGGCGTCGATGATCGTATCGGCAAGACCACCCGTGCGCGCAACGACCGGCACGCAGCCATAGCGCAGACCGTACAGCTGCGTCAGGCCGCAGGGCTCGAAGCGTGAGGGCACGAGAATGGCATCCGCGCCGGCCTGCATCAGATGTGACAAAGGTTCGTCATAGCCGGTGACAAGACCCACCCGGCCGGGATGCACGGCAGCGGCTGTCCGGAACGCCGCTTCCAGCGCCGGATCGCCGGAACCCAAGACCGCAAGCGTCGCGCCATTCTCGACGATCATGTCGATCACGCCCGCCAGCACGTCCATGCCCTTCTGGCCCGTCAGGCGGCTGACGACGCAGAAGAGGGGGCCGTCCGTGGCCGTAAGGCCGAAGCGGGCACGCAGCGCATCGCGGTTTGCCTGGCGCTTTTTCAAGCCCCCGGCGGCATAAGGGGAGGCGATGTGCGGATCGGTCTCCGGGTTCCAGACATCCGTGTCGATGCCGTTGACGATGCCGTGGAGATCGGCGATGCGGGCGGCGAGGACACCCTGCAGGCCCATGCCGAATTCCGGGGTCAGGATCTCCTGCGCGTAGGACGGGCTGACCGTGGTGATGGCTGTTGCGGCCATCAGTCCCCCCTTGAGGAAGGACACGTCTCCGTAATATTCGACGCCATGAACCGAGAACGCATCCCAGGGGAGCGCCAGTTCGGGGAAGCTGCTGGCCGGAAACTGGCCACGAAAGGCGATGTTGTGGATCGTCAGCACGGTCGGCACATGCGTTGCACCGCCGCGGTTCATGTAGACGGGCGCCAGTGCTGCCTGCCAGTCATGGCAATGGACGAGATCCGGCGTCCAGTCGGGAAGGATGCCCCGTGCGATTTCGGCCGCGGCCAGCGACAGTGCCGCGAAGCGACGAAAGTTGTCCGGATGGTCGAGGCCTTGCGGATCGAGATACGGTCCGCCCGGTCGGTCGAAGAGCGCAGGTGCGTCCAGCACCAGAAGATCGAGGCCGTCATGATCCACGGCCAGAACGGCTGCGGGATGGCCGAACAGCGTGTCGAAACCGCCGACCTGCGTGGTCACCCCGATCTTTTCCATCACCGCGGGATAGCCGGGCAGCAGGGTGCGCATGCGGATGCCATGTGGCTTCAACGCCGCGGGCAGGGCGCCCGCGACGTCGGCAAGGCCGCCCGTCTTGATCAGCGGAAAGACTTCCGAGGCGACCGAAAGGACGTTCATCGCCTCACAGTCCCAGCTTGTCGATCATCGGCTGGGTGATCAGGCAGATGCCGTTCTCCGAGCGCCGGAACCGCTTCGCATCGAGGTCGGGATCTTCACCCACCACGAGGCCTTCGGGGATGACGACCCGGCTGTCGATGACGACGTTCTTCAACTGCGCGTGACGGCCGATCTTTACGCTCGGCAGGATCACGGCGCCGTCGAGGCGGGAGAAGGAATTCACCCGGACGCCGGTAAACAGCATGCTGCGATTGAGCGATGCACCGGAGATGATGCAGTCGCCCGAGACCAGCGAGGAGGTTGCCGACCCGCGCCGGTTCTCGTCGTCATGGACGAACTTTGCCGGGGGCTTGATCTCGGCAAAGGTCCAGATCGGCCAGGTGCTGTCGTAGATGTCGAGCTCGGGGGTGACATGGGTCAGGTCGATATTGGCCTGCCAGTAGGCATCGATCGTGCCGACATCGCGCCAATAGGCCTCGCGCTCGAAGTCCGAGCGCACGCAGGATTCGTTGAAGCGGTGGGCGATCGCCTTCCCGTGGCTCACGATGTAGGGAATGATGTCCTTGCCGAAGTCGCGGCTGGAGGTCGGGTCGGCCGCATCGCGCCGCAGGATGTCCATCAGGAACTTCGTGTGGAACACGTAGATGCCCATGGACGCCAAGGCCATTTCCGGGTTGCCGGGAATGCCCGGCGGATCTGCGGGTTTTTCGACGAAGGCGATGATGCGGTCCTGTTCATCGACATGCATGACGCCGAATCCGGTCGCTTCCATGCGCGGCACTTCGAGGCAGCCGATGGTGACGTCGGCACCGCTGTCCACGTGCTGCTGGAGCATCAGCTCGTAGTCCATCTTGTAGATATGGTCGCCGGCCAGGATCACCATGTACTCGACACCGTGATCCTCGATGATGTCGATGTTCTGGTAGACCGCGTCCGCGGTGCCTTCGTACCACTGTGTTTCCGACACACGCTGGGAGGCCGGCAGGATGTCGAAGCTCTCGTTTCGTTCGGGTCTGAAGAAGTTCCAGCCGTTCTGCAGGTGGCGGATCAGCGAGTGGGCCTTGTATTGCGTCGCGACGCCAATGCGGCGGATGCCGGAATTCAGCGCATTCGACAGGGCAAAGTCGATGATGCGCGCCTTGCCGCCGAAATAGACGGCAGGCTTGGCGCGACGGTCCGTCAGTTCCTTCAGACGGCTCCCGCGGCCGCCGGCCAGAACGTAGGCCATGGCGTCACGTGCCAGGGGCTGTATGCGTTTTTCCATTCTATCCTCCCGATTTTGCGGTCTCTTGGCCGGTCTGCCCGCCCTCTCAAACGGGTAGCCCTGCATGTGCTCTTGTGCCGGACGAAAATCCGGCTCGGTCGATGTCAGTCCTGCTCCAGCATCAGCGTGGCAAGGGGCGGCAATGTCAGGTCCGCGCGGATCTCTCCCGACGCGGTGCGCACCGCGTGAACCACGCCCCCATTTCCCTTGCCGCTGCCGCCGTAGATCTCGGCATCGGTGTTGAGGATCTCCCGCCAGCGCCCCTCGGTCGGCAAGGGAATGGAGTAGACCTCGCGGTAGACGGGCGTAAAGTTCGAGATGACGGCGACGGCCTTCTGACCCGGCGCCTTGCGCAACCATGCAAAGACCGAATTGTCGCTGTCGTCGGCGATCAGCCATTCGAAGCCTTCGCCTTCGCAGTCGCGTGCATGCAGCGCCTGCTTGTTGCGATAGGTGCCGTTGAGATCACGGACCAGCCGTCGCATGCCCTGGTGTAACGGATACTCGAGCAGGCTCCAGTCAAGACCGCGCTCCTCCGACCATTCCGACCATTGGGCGAACTCCTGTCCCATGAACAGCAGCTTCTTGCCGGGGTAACCCCACATGAAGCCGTAATAGGCCCGCAGATTGGCAAATTTCTGCCAGTCGTCGCCCGGCATCTTGGCGACCAGCGAGCCCTTGCCGTGCACCACTTCGTCGTGGGACAGGGGCAGAACGAAGTTCTCGCTGAAGGCGTAGACGAGACCGAAGGTCAGGTCGTTGTGGTGGTGCTTGCGATGGATGGCGTCACGCGCAAGATATTGCAGCGTGTCGTGCATGAACCCCATGTTCCACTTGAAGCCGAAGCCGAGGCCGCCGACATGGACCGGCGCGGAGACGCCGGGCCAGGAGGTGCTTTCCTCCGCGATGGTCAGGATGCCGGGGTGGCTGCCGTAGACCTCCTTGTTCATCGTCTGCAGGAAGCGGACGGCATCGAGATTCTCGTTGCCGCCATATTCGTTCGGGACCCATTCGCCGTGCTTTCGCGAATAGTCGAGGTAGAGCATGGATGCCACCGCATCGACGCGCAGCCCATCGAGATGGAATTTCTCGGCCCAGTAGAGCGCGTTGTTGACGAGATAGGCAAACACTTCGGCGCGGCCGAAATTGTAGATCGCCGTGTTCCAGTCCGGGTGGAAACCCTGCCGGGGATCTTCATGTTCGTAGAGCGCGGTTCCGTCGAACTGGCGCAGCCCATGGGCATCCGTCGGAAAGTGGGCCGGAACCCAGTCGAGGATCACGCCGAGGCCGACCTTGTGGGCGCCGTTGACGAAGCGCGCAAAGCCCTCAGGCTCTCCGAAGCGGGCCGTGGGCGCATAGAGCCCCGTCGTCTGGTAACCCCAGGACGGATCGTAGGGAAATTCGCTGACCGGAAGGAATTCGATATGGGTGAAGCCCATGTCGACGCAGTAGGGGATCAGCCGGCTGGCCATCTCATCCCAGCTCAGGAACGCGCCGTTGTCGCCGCGCTGCCAGGAACCCGCATGCACCTCGTAGATCGAGATCGGCTGACGGCGTGCGTCGGCGGACGCCCAATGCGCACGGTGCGCCTCGTCTTCCCAAACCTGTGCGATCTCCGGGGTGGTGATCGACGCCGTTTCCGGGCGGAGCTCGGAGCGGCGTGCGAACGGATCGGCCTTCAACGGCTGCAGTTGCCCGTCCGGCCCCATGATTTCGAACTTGTAGGGCGTTCCGGCATGGACATCGGGAATGAAGATTTCCCAGATGCCCGTGTCGAGACGCAGGCGCATGACATGTCGACGCCCGTCCCATGCGTTGAAGGCGCCGACCACCGACACCCGGCGCGCGTTCGGCGCCCAGACGGCGAAGTGGAAACCATCGGCGCCCTCGTGACGCACGGGGTGGGCGCCCAGCTTGTCGAACAGGCGAAGATGCGAACCCTCCCGAATATAGTAATCGTCCATCGGTCCGAGGACGGGCCCGAAGCTGTAGGGATCGGTGACGGTCCAGCTGCCGCCGGCATTCTCGGCCCGGTAACGCAGGGGTTGTGCCTTGCGCAGGCCGACCATGCCCTCGAAGAAGCCGGCATCGTGGCGAAGCGCGAGCGCCCCGAGATCCTTGCCGGACAGCGTCTCGACCGACACATGGGTGGCGCCTGGCAGGAAGCAGCGGACCACGACATCCTTGCCAACCATGTGCGGCCCGAGACTCGCAAACGGATTGGTATGCGTGCCCTCGATGAAGGCTGCTACCTCGTCATCCGACAGATAGGCCGTCGACGAGACCTCTTTCAGCTCGGAGGTCATCCGGCTCTCCAAATCTCATCGGCATACTGCCGAATCGTCCTGTCCGACGAGAACCAGCCCATCCGCGCCGTGTTGCGAATGGTCTTGCCATACCATTGCTTGGTATCGGTCCAGATCGCGTCGACCTCGCGCTGTGCTTTCGCATAGGCGTCGAAGTCGGCTGCAACCATGAACCAGTCGTGGGCGTAGATGCCGTCGATCAGCCCGGCAAAGCGGCTGCGGTCGTCGGGCGAGAACACGCCGGAGGCCACCGCCTGGAGCGCCTGCGAAAGTTCGCGCGACGCCTCGATGACGGCCCGGGGTTCGTGGCCATCTCGACGCAGGTTGGAAACCTCTTCCGCCGTCATTCCGAAAATCTTGATGTTCTCCTCACCCACGCAATCGCGCATCTCGACATTGGCGCCATCGAGCGTGCCGATCGTCAGCGCACCATTCAACGCGAACTTCATGTTGCCGGTTCCGGACGCTTCCATCCCGGCCGTCGAAATCTGTTCCGACAGGTCGGCCGCCGGCACCATGATCTCCGCGAGCGAGACGTTGTAGTTCGGAATGAAGACGATCTTCAGCAGGCCGCGGACGGCAGGGTCGTTGTTGATGACCCGGGCCACGTCGTTCGCCAGCTTGATGATGAGCTTGGCATTGTGATAGCTCGGCGCCGCCTTGCCGGCAAAAAGCTTGACGCGCGGAACCCAGTCCAGCTCGGGATGCGAGCGAATCTGGTCGTAGAGCGAGATCGCCTCGATGATGTTCAGGAGCTGGCGCTTGTATTCGTGGATCCGCTTGATCTGGATGTCGAACATGGCTGACGGGTTGATGCGGATGCCCATCCGGCTCTGGACGAGTTGCGCCAGACGCACCTTGTTGTCGCGCTTGATGGCGGCGAAACGTTCCTGGAAGACCGGGTTGTCGGCATGGGCATCCAGCGCCTTCAGGGCCTCGGCATCGTCCATGAAATCGTCGCCGATCGTCTCGCGGATCAGCGAAAAGAGCTCGGGATTGCACTGCATCAGCCAGCGGCGCGGCGTGATGCCGTTGGTCTTGTTGTTGATGCGCTTGGGGTACAGCTTGTGCAGGTCGGCAAACACCGTGATCTTCATGAGATCCGTGTGGAGTGCGGAAACGCCGTTGATCGAGTGCGAGCCGACAAAGGCGAGATTGCCCATGCGGACGCGGCGGTCGCCGCTTTCGTCGATCAGGGAGATGTTGCGCACCTGCTGGTCGCTATAATCCGGAAGCTTCCGCGCCTCGATCAGGATCTTCGCGTTGATCGCGTAGATGATCTGCATGTGCCGCGGCAGGAGGCGCTCGAAGAGCGGGACGGGCCAGGTTTCCAGAGCCTCCGGCAGCAGCGTGTGATTGGTGTAGGAGAACGTGCGGCGGGCAAGGTCCCAGGCCGTGTCGAAGTCGATGCCGTGGACGTCCGTCAGCAGGCGGACCAGTTCTGCGACCGAGACGGCGGGATGCGTATCGTTCAGCTGGATGGCGACCTTGTCCGGCAGCGATGTGAAGTCCGGATACTGCTGGAGATGGCGGCGCAGGATGTCCTGCAGCGAGGCCGAGGAGAAGAAGAACTCCTGGCGCAGGCGCAATTCCTGGCCGGCCGGCGTCGCGTCTGCCGGATAGAGCACGCGGGCAAGCGCCTCGGCCTTGTTGCTTTCGCGCAGCGCACCGATGTGGTCGCCGGCATTGAAGGCGTCGAGCAGGATGGGATCGATCGGGTGGGCACTCCAGAGGCGCAGCGTATTGGTGCGCTTGCCGCGCCAGCCGACGACCGGCGTGTCGCAGGCCGTGGCGATCACGCGCTCTGCCGGCTTCCAGACATAGCGGGTCAGTTCCTCGTCGATATTGACCGTTTCGACCGAGCCGCCGAAACCGATCTCGTAGGAGCTTTCGCGCCGCTCGAACTCCCAGGGGTTGCCGTGCGCCAGCCAGGTTTCCGGCAGCTCGACCTGCCAGCCGTCCGCCATCTGCTGGCGGAAAAGGCCGTGGACATAACGGATGCCGTAGCCGTAGGCCGGGATGTCGACGCTTGCCATGCTCTCCATGAAACAGGCAGCGAGCCGGCCGAGACCGCCATTGCCGAGGGCGGCGTCCGGCTCCAGTTCGGCGATCACGTCGATATCGACGCCGAAGGAGGCCAAGGCTTCCTTCAACTCGTCCATCAGGCCGATATTGGTCACGGCATCGCGCATCAGGCGGCCGATGAGGAACTCGAGCGAGAGGTAATAGACGCGCTTGGAGCTCTCGGAATACGCCTTGCGGGTGGACTCCATCCAGTTGTCGGTGATGCGGTCGCGCACGACCAGGATGGCGGCCGTCAGCCAGTCGTGCGGCTTGGCCACTTTCGGGTCCTTGCCGATGCGGTAGGTCAGGCGCTCGATGATCTCCTGCGCCAGAATTTCGGCGCTCGACTCACGGCGTGCGGCGTGCGGAATTTTCTCATTGGAGATATGGCTGACCATGGATCCGGGCTACCCTCTTGAACGTTGTTCCGACACCACCGATGGCGCATGCCGACAGAGATTTTCCGCAATGTATGCACCGATACGAAGCGCTTGCAATAAGTGTTTTCAAGAGGATGTAAAATGAACCCGGGGCGTGGCGTCCGCATGCCGACCGTCTTTAGCCGGCTCGGTCGCGCGTGCAAGGGGTAGGCCGACGCTGACGCCGAAGACTTCCCGACAGCCCAGGACAGCGGTCGAGCTGGAGGCCTGCGCGCGCAAAAACCGCGCGAACGGATCGCGCGGTTTCTCAGTCCTTCAGGGATCAAACGGTGATTACTGCGTCAGCCGGACCACGAGGCTGCTGGCCTTGTCGCCGATCGCCTTGAATGCGGCGACGAGATCCTCGCTCTTTTCCGCCTGGAAGTAGTAACTGGCATCCGTTGCGCAGCCCTGAAGCAGCGTCTGGCCGCGCTTGGGTGCCTTGAAGGCGACGGTAAAGACCTTGATGCCGTCTTCCCGGGCCTTGTCGCAATAGAACTTCGTGGCATCGTCGGATCGGGTCGCCTGCGCGGCGCCGGTCTTGTTTTGGAAATAGTTGTTCTCGCCATCCGTCATGAAGACGATGTATTTGGTCGGCACGGCGCCACTTTTCTGGGCGTGGGCCTGCAGCTCGATGGCCTTCGACAGATCGCGATAGGCCGATGTGAAGGCGTCGCTGGAGTCGGTTCCCCCCGAGGCGATCAGAGCGTTGACATAGGTCTCCGTGCTGGCGGTGCCCCAGGACAGGGTGCCGGCCGGATCCTGTGCATTGTTGTAGGAAACGGCCGACGTTCTCACATAGTCCGCGTTCGGGTCGGCGGTCTTCAACTGGGTGAGGAGGCTTTTGACCGCCTTCTTCAGCGTATCGATCTTGGAGACGTAGCAGGGCACGTTCCACTTGGATTTCGGCCAATAGGCTTCCTCGTAGATATAGCAGCCGCTGGTCGAAGGGTCCGTCGTGTCCGTCTTCCAGGCCATCGATCCGGAGCGATCGAGCACGAGCACCATGGACAGGGCATTCTTCGTTTCCGATACGCCCTCCGACTTGCCGGTTGCGGCGAGGTTGACGACGCCGCTGCTGAGGAGGCGGGTCATGGCATTGAGTTCGACGGTCAGCGTGGTCTGGACACTGATGTCGTAAGCCTTGGCGCCCGTCTGAAGGGTTTTGGGCTCGATCGAGATCACCGTATTGTCGATCAGCTCCTGGTCTGCCTTCGCCTGTTTGGCGCCGGCTTCGGCTCCGGCTGCGCCGGCGCCATCCGGCACGAGGCTCGACGCGGTGGTTCGCATCGCCGTGACGAGATAGTCGCGCGCCGTCTTCTTGGCCTCGTCCACACTCATATGCTTGTTTGCAAGCCCTGACGCTGCGGCCAGCGCACCGCTGTCGACGGCTGCCTGCAACCGGTTCTTTTGCAGGACGATGTTGGTCGTGTCGACCGCGACGCCGGCACCGAAGAGAACGACGGGAAGGACCATGGCCGCCATCAGCGCGATGTTGCCGCTCCTGTCCTTCAGGCTGCGTCCGACCAAGCCGATCATGCCTGTCATATCCGTCTCCCGCGTTCACGTTCCGCTCGACGATGGTTCTGTCGCCAGCCGTCGCCCCCGAATAGCAGGGCTTCGTTGGCGCTCGCTTACGAGAGACGTTAAACTTTTACGGGCATCGCGGATTTTCATCGCCGGCCTGTCCCGCGGGCGGGACAGGTGGTGCGGAACGGCACAGATGAGGGCGGGGCAGCGTCAGGAAACGGGCACGACGTCGACCGCCTGATCCGTTTTGTGGCTGCCATAGCTTTTGAGAACGCCGATCACAGGGGCGACATCGGAATAGTCGCGTCCGTGACCGACGACGATGTGGTCGGTGCCGGCCGGGACGTTGTTGGTCGGGTCGAGTTCCACCCAGCCCAGCGTCTTGCCGCACCAGACGCGCACCCAGGCGTGCATCGCGTCGGCCCCTTCCAGGCGCTCCTTGCCCGGCGGCGGCAGCGTGCGCAGAAACCCGCTGACATAGCCGGCGGGAATGCCGAGCGCACGCAGCGCGACGATCATGATATGCGCGAAATCCTGGCACACGCCTTTTTTCAGGCGGAAGGCCTCGATCGGGGTGCTGTCGACGGACGTCGCCTTGGGGTCGTATTTGAAATCCCTGTAGATCCGCTCGCACAGGAGACCTGCGATCTCGCGAACCGTCATGCCGGGCTTAGCGAGCCCGCGGGCATAGGCCGCGATCGTCGGATCCTCGGCAAGGCGGGGGCTCGGTGCGAGGAAATGGTGTGGCGAACCGGCATCGAGCGACCAGACGGCACCGATCTCCGCAGGGAAGGCGGCAAGATCCGGCGAGAAGTCGGCCGTCGGCATGGCCGCATCCAGCTGCACCCGCGCCTTCATATGGATCACCAGTTCGTCATGCAACTTGCGAAAAAGGATGGACGTCGCCGGGTTCTGGAAGAAGTCGAACATGTCGGTCCGCTCCTCGGGCACGGGGGAGCAGGTGACGGTGCCGGCCACCAGCCGCTGGCGCGCGGGCAGGGACAGGGGCAGGACGCGCACGATATGGCGCCCGCCGGACACCGGGATCTCGTAGCTGTAGGTGATCTTGAGGCTGATGTCGTAGAGCATGGATCCGCCGCGCCTGTCGCCCCGCCCTGTCGCGTGGCAGAGCCGTCCGTCCCACTCTATGCCCTGTTTGACGCAGCGGCGCATCAGAAAAGCAGCGACCGGAAGAAGCTTGTGACACGTGCCGTCGTGACGCCGGTCAGCTCAGATAGGTCTGGGCGAGAATGTCGGAGAAACGCTCCATGTCCTTCTCGAGATGATCATAGACCTCGCTGGTCATCCCCTCGGGCGTCATCACCGCAAGACCCGAATGCAAGCGTACCGCCTCGCGATAGAAGGGCGACATCTGGCCGTTGGCATAGGCGTTTGGCAGTTGCTCGACTTCGGCGCGGATCTCGTTCAGCTGGTAGAGGATGGACCGTGGGTTGAGCGGGTCGAGCGCCAGGAGGTCGGTCACCGTCAAGGGGGCCGTGTTCACGTTGTAGCGGCGCCGGTGGGTCATCACGCTGTCGCCGATTTCCAGCAACATGTCGAGCGATCCGTCCGGCGCATCCCGGCCGGACATGTGGCCGAGCAGCCGGGTCATATGCATGCCGCGCTCGAGATATCGTCCGATCGACAGAAACCGCCAGCCGGTGAAGCGGTACATGTTTTCGTGCACGAGACCGGCAAAGCCGGCAAGCTTGCGCAGCAGGATGGTCATGGCATGCGTCGCGTCATCGCCGGCTTCGACCGTCGCCCGAAATTTCCGTACCGTTTTCGACAGATCGTTCAGCGCGAGCCAGCCATCGGCGGAAAAGCGGTCGCGGATATTGCTCGCAGAGTAGAGAGCGCTGTCGATATTGGCGACGAGGCTATCGGGCACGGGCTGCGCGCTGTCGATGTCGAGCACTTTCAGATAGTCGGAAACGTTCTTCAGCAGCGGCATTTCGCTGTTGGCATTTTCGGCGAAGCGCCCGTGCCAGGCGCGCAGGATTCGCAGCGCGCCTTCCGAACGTTCGATATAGCGGCCGAGCCAGAAAAGGTTGTCGGCCGCGCGGCTCGGCAGGCTGCCGGGCATGGTGCGGATGAAGGTTTCGTCGGAGGTGAGGAGGGTGGTGCGCTCGACGGGGCGATCGCTGACGATCCAGACGTCGGCTGCGGAGCCGCCCGCCTGCATGGCGATGGCCGCGGCATCCGCGCCGCTGGAAATCCGCGCAAAGCCGCCGGGCATGACCTGCCAGCCGTTCCGCGTCCGGGCGAGGTAGACGCGCAGACTCATCGGGCGCGGTGTAAGCTTGCCATCGACCCAGGCCGGCGTCGTCGACAGGGTGACGACCTCCTGGCCGACCAGTTTCTGCCCCTCATTCTCCAGCCAGTCGCGGATCGACAGCTTGGCGGTTTCGCGCATCGCTGATCCCAGCACCGACTGGCCGTTGTCGTCGAAAAAGGGGCGGGTCGAATAGGCAGGCCCGATAACCATCTTCTCGATGTTGCGCGCCACCTGCTCCCGTTCCGGCTTCTGCCCGCACCACCAGGTGGCGATGCTCGGCAGCAGCAGATCTTCCCCGAGCAGATGATGGCAGATGGTCGGCATGAAGGCGAGCAGCGCGCGTGTTTCCAGAATGCCGGAGCCGAGCGCGTTGACGATCGACACGGTGCCGGCACGCAACGCCGCCAGAAGACCGGGCGTGCCGATATGGGAGCGCTGATTGAGCTCGAGGGGATCGGCGAAGGAGGAGTCCAGCCGTCGCCAGAGAATGCCGACCGGCTTCAGGCCGGCGACGGTGCGCACCATCACGCGCCCGTCCACCACGGTGAGGTCCTCGCCTTCCAGCAGCATGAAGCCGAGATAGCGGGCGATATAGGCGTGTTCGAAATAGGTCTCGTTGGCAAGGCCCGGCGTCAGCACGGCGATGCGGTCATCCGGCGAACGCTTGCGCATCTGCAGGGCATCGCGGAAGGCGACGAAAAAGCGGGCGAGACGATGGACATGGGTCTCGGCGTAGATGTCGGAGAAGGCGCGTGTCGTCGCGACCCGGTTTTCGAGTGCGAAGCCGGCGCCGGATGGGGCTTCCGTGCGGTCAGCGAGCACCCACCAGTTTCCGTCCGGGCCACGCCCGATCTCGAACGACACGAAGTGCAGGAAATTGCCGTCGGCCGGCTTTACGCCGACCATGGGGCGGAGGAATTCCGCGTTCCCGCCGACGAGAGACGGCGGCAGAAAGCCTTCGTTGACGAGCGTGTTGGGCCCGTAAATGTCGGCCGCGATCCGCTCCAGCAGGTCGGCGCGCTGGATGAGACCGCGCGACAGGTTCTCCCATTCGCGCTCGGCGATCAGCACGGGGATATGCGACAGCGGCCAGTTGCGTTCGGAGTTTTCCTTCGTCCCGTAGGCGCGATAGAAAACGCCGGCATCCCGGAGATACCGATCGGCGCGGGCGAAGCGGTTGGCAAGCTCCGCTGCATCCATGCGGCCGATGGCGGAAACAAGATTCTGCCAGACCGGCCGCACCTTGCCGTGTGCATCCACCATCTCGTCCGCGATGCCGGGAAGCGCGCGATAGTCGGCGACCGGGTTGTCGCCCTTGGCGCTCCCGGCGCTCGTGCTACCGTGTCTCCCCTTGATGGCCTCTGCCGTCGGCTTTTGTGTCATGTCGCTTTACAGTCCCGCAGGCCGGCGCAGGTCCAGGGTGAAGGGAAACTCCGGCGAGGGCGGTTCCGGCGCCAGCACATAGCCGCCGGCCGTATGACCCCAGGGCTCGAACCGCGCCAGCCGCCGCGCTTCCGCCTCGTTGCCGTTGACCGGGAACGTGTCGTAGTTGCGGCCGCCGGGATGGGCTACATGGTAGATGCAGCCGCCGATCGAACGTTGCGACCAGGTGTCGTAAATATCGAAGGTCAGGGGCGTGTTGACCGGCAGCACCGGGTGCAGCCCGGCAGCCGGCTGCCAGGCCTTGTAGCGCACGCCGGCGACGGAGACGCCGTTCACGCCCGTCGCGTTGAGCGGCACCGGGCGGCCGTTGCAGGCCACGGTATAGCGGCCGGGATTGGCGGTCTCGAAGCGCACCTGCAAGCGTTCGACCGAGCTGTCGACGTAGCGCACGGTCCCGCCGATCGCACCCTGCTCGCCCATGACGTTCCAGGGCTCCAGCGCCTGTCGCAGCTCGAGTTTCGCCCCCTCGTAGATCACCTCGCCGCAGAACGGGAAGCGGAACTCCAGCTGCGCCTCGAACCATTCCGGACGGAAATCGAAGCCGTTGGCGCGGAGGTCGGCGAGGACGTCGAGGAAGTCGGCCCAGACATGGTGCGGCAGCATGAAGCGGTCGTGCAGGGTCGTACCCCAGCGCACGAGACGGCCATCGATCGGATTTTGCCAGAAACGGGCGATGAGGGCGCGCACCAGAAGCTGCTGGGCGAGCGACATGCGCGCGTTCGGCGGCATTTCAAAGCCGCGGAACTCGACGAGGCCGAGACGACCGGTCGGGCCATCGGGCGAGAACAGCTTGTCGATGCAGATTTCCGAGCGATGCGTGTTGCCGGTCACGTCCGTCAGCAGGTTGCGGAACAGGCGGTCGGTCAGCCAGGGCAGCGGCGGCACGCCCTCGCCGGGCAGCGGCACCTGCGCCATGGCGGTCTCGAGCTCGTAAAGACTGTCGTGACGCGCCTCGTCGATGCGCGGCGCCTGGCTGGTCGGGCCGATGAACATGCCTGAAAACAGGTAGGAGAGCGACGGGTGGCGCTGCCAGTGGATCACGAGACTTTTCAACAGGTCCGGACGACGAAGGAACGGGCTGTCGTTCGGGTTTCGTCCGCCGACCACCACGTGATTTCCGCCGCCGGTGCCGGTGTGGCGACCGTCGATCATGAACTTGTCCGCCCCCAGCCGCGACTGGCGCGCCTCCTCGTAGATGACCGAGGTGATGTCGACGCATTCCTGCCAGCTTGCGGCCGGATGCACGTTGACTTCGATGACGCCGGGATCCGGGGCGACGCGCATGACGTTGACGCGCTCGTCATGCGGCGGCGCGTATCCTTCGATATGGACGGCCAGTCCCAGGTCGCTCGCGGCTGTTTCGGCGGCGGCGATCAGGTCGAGATAGTCCTCGATCCGCTCCACGGGCGGCATGAAGACGCAGAGGCGGCCGTTCTGGGGCTCCACGGTCATCGCCGTGCGCACGGCACCGCCAATCTCGGCCAGCACCTGTTCGTTGCGGTCCTGCTGCGCTTCCGCAGCCTGGAAGGAGGCCTCCGCCATCGCACGATCGGGTTTCTGAGCCGTAGCGGAGCGGTCCGGGCCGACGGGAAAGTCCGGCAGGGAGGCGCGGGGGATCGAAGGGTCGGCCTCGTGGATATAGGGAAACTGGGGCGGCGGGATATAGGGCAGGGCGCCGAGCGGGATGCGGTAGCCGACCGGGCTGTCGCCCGGCACGAGAAAGATCTTGCCCCGGCGCGTACGCCAGCGTTCGCTCATCCACCGGCGACCGGCCGCCTGCTCGCCCGAGGCGTGCGCATTCCAGGCCTGTACGGGCAGCACGAAGCCGGTGGGGACCGTCAGTCCGCGCTCGAAGACGCGGGCGATGCGGCTGCGTTCCTCGGCATCCTTCAGCTTGGAATTGGACGGATCGACATTTTCCGGCAGGCTGCCTTCCTTGATGATCCATTCTGCCGGATCTTCATAGGCCGGCAGGACCATGTCCGGCTCGATCCCGAGCGCCACGGCAATGCCGGTCAGCAGCTTTTCGGCTTCTTCCGGTCCCGCCTTGGTGTCCACGTGCTCGCGCGCGACGAGATCCGGATTGCGCCAGATCGGCACGCCATCGCGGCGCCAATAGAGCGAGAAGGTCCAGCGCGGCAGACTTTCGCCAGGATACCACTTTCCCTGACCGTAATGGAGGAAGCCGCCGGGGGCGAAACGCTCGCGCAGGCGCCGGATCAGGTCGTCGGCCTTGGCGCGCTTCGTCGGTCCGACCGCGTCCGTGTTCCATTCGCCGGATTCGAAGTCGTCGATCGACACGAAGGTCGGCTCTCCCCCCATGGTCAGGCGGACGTCGTTGGCTGTAAGCGCGGCGTCCACCTCGTGGCCGAGCGCGTTCAGGGCGTCCCAGCTCTGGTCGGAAAACGGCTTGGTGATCCGCGGATGCTCGGCGACACGGTCGACCCGCATCTCGAAAGCGAAGGCGGTCTGCGTGTCTGGATCGCCGGAAAAGCCGCCGGCGATCGGCGCGGCGTTGCTGTAGTGCGGCGTGGCTGACAGCGGAATATGGCTTTCGCCCGTGAGGAGGCCCGAGGTCGGATCGAGCCCGACCCAGCCGGCGCCGGGAAGATAGACCTCGCACCAGGCGTGCAGGTCGGTGAAATCCACCTCGGTGCCGGAGGGCCCGTCAAGGGCCTTCAAATCCGGCGCCAGCTGGATGAGATAGCCGGATACGAAGCGTGCGGCGAGGCCGAGATGGCGCAGGATCTGGACGAGAAGCCAGCTGCTGTCGCGGCAGGAGCCGAGCGCCTTCGTCAGGGTCTCCTCGGGCGTCTGCACGCCGGGCTCCATGCGGATGACGTAGTTGACCGCCTGCTGCAGACGCATGTTGATGCCGACCACGAAGTCGACCGTGTTCATCGGCGTGCGGTCGAGGCCATCGAGATAGGCCTGGAGGGCAGGGCCGGCCGGCTCCGGCCGGCTGTAGATCTCCAGGTCTTGCCGGATATCGGCGGGATAGTCGAAGGGCCAGGTCTCGGCGCTTTCTTCCACGAAGAAATCGAACGGATTGTAGACGGTCATGTCGGCCACGAGATCGACTTCGATCTTGAACTCGGTCACCGGGTCGGGGAAGACGTACCGCGCGAGGTAGCTGCCGTAGGGATCCTGCTGCAGGGTCACGAAATGGTTGGCAGGGGTTACCTTGAGGGAATGGCTCAGCACCTTCGTCTTGGAATGCGGGGCCGGCTTCAGCCGGATCACCTGCGGGCCGAGGCGGACCGGCCGGTCATAGGTGTAATGGGTCAGATGATAGATGCTGGCTTTGATCGACATGCGGTCCCCTCGATGACGGATGATGGCCATCATGCCGGGACTGTGTGCAATGCAACGAAATAAAGCAAGGCTGAAAAATCGGCAGGTCGTCTGCTGCGACGGGACCGGATGACGCGCCGTCTCGCTGCCAAGGCAGGCTGCGGTCCGACCGTGATCGACCGGTTTTGTCAGCCTTCGTCACCCGCGCCGGCCCGCTTTGAGCCGCCGGGATCCGGGCCTGCCGTCAGCGGCAGGCCCGGATGTTTTCCTACTCGGGCAGGATGCGGACGGCACCGCGGTCGGCCGAGGTTGCGAAGGCGGCATAGGCCTTCAGCGCCGTCGTAACCTTGCGCTTGCGCTCTTCCGTCGGCTTCCAGCCATAGGCATCCTGCTCCCTTCGGCGCTGCGCCAGCTCGTCTTCGGAAACGCGCAGCGAGATCGTGCGATTGGGGATGTCGATATCGATCATGTCGCCTTCGCGCACGAGGCCGATCGTGCCGCCATTGGCCGCTTCCGGGGAAACGTGACCGATCGAGAGACCGGACGTGCCGCCCGAGAAGCGCCCGTCGGTGATGAGCGCGCAGGCTTTCCCCAGGCCCTTCGATTTCAGGTAGCTCGTGGGATAGAGCATTTCCTGCATGCCGGGGCCGCCCTTCGGGCCTTCGTAGCGGATGACGACGACGTCGCCCGCGACCACCTGGTTGGAGAGGATCGCCTTGACGGACGCATCCTGGCTTTCAAAGACGCGGGCGGGGCCCGAGAATTTGAGGATGGACTCGTCCACGCCGGCGGTCTTCACGATGCAGCCGTCGAGCGCGATGTTGCCCTTGAGCACGGCAAGGCCCCCATCCTTGGAGAAGGGGTGCTGCGCGTCGCGGATGACGCCCTTTTCGCGGTCGAAATCGAGCTCCTTCCAGCGGGCGCTCTGGCTGAAGGCCACCTGCGTCGGCACGCCGCCGGGTGCGGCGGAAAAGAGTTCGAGTGCGGCGGGATTGTCGGTAACGGCA
Organism: Rhizobium sp. Leaf341; assembly: GCF_001424325.1. Classification (NCBI taxonomy): domain Bacteria; kingdom Pseudomonadati; phylum Pseudomonadota; class Alphaproteobacteria; order Hyphomicrobiales; family Rhizobiaceae; genus Rhizobium; species Rhizobium sp. Leaf341. The sequence goes on along the minus strand of NZ_LMPE01000005.1, from coordinate 367,319 downwards.
ATGTCCCATTGCGACAGCGCATCGCCGAGCGTTTTTGCGTGCACGGTCGGCAGATCCGCATTGATGAGGCCGGCCCGGTTCAGTTCGCCCAGGATCGCCATGATGCCGCCTGCGCGATGCACGTCTTCCATGTGGACGTCGGCCTTGGCCGGCGCCACCTTCGACAGGCAGGGCACCTTGCGCGACAGCCGGTCGATGTCGTCGAGGTTGAAATCGATTTCGCCTTCGTGGGCGGCGGCCAGAATGTGCAGGACGGTGTTGGTCGAGCCGCCCATGGCGATGTCGAGCGCCATGGCATTCTCGAACGCGCCCTTGGAGGCGATCGTGCGCGGCAGCGCGGTTTCGTCGTCCTGTTCGTAATAGCGCTTGGTCAGGCCGACGATGCTGCGGCCGGCCTCCAGGAACAGCTTCTCGCGATCCGAATGCGTGGCGAGCGTCGAACCGTTGCCGGGCAGGGACAGGCCGAGCGCTTCCGTCAGACAGTTCATCGAATTTGCGGTGAACATGCCGGAGCAGGAGCCGCAGGTCGGGCATGCGGACCGCTCGATGGTCTGGACGTCGGCATCCGACATATTGTCGTCGGCCGCAGCCACCATGGCGTCCACGAGGTCGAGCGCGTGGATCTTGCCATCGGACAAAAGCACCTTGCCGGCTTCCATCGGACCACCGGAGACGAAGATGGTCGGGATGTTAAGGCGCAGCGAAGCCATCAGCATGCCGGGCGTGATCTTGTCGCAGTTGGAAATGCAGACCATCGCGTCGGCGCAATGGGCATTCACCATGTATTCGACCGAGTCGGCGATGATCTCGCGCGACGGCAGCGAGTAGAGCATGCCGTCATGGCCCATGGCGATGCCGTCATCGACCGCGATCGTGTTGAATTCCTTGGCGACGCCGCCGGACGCTTCGATCTCGCGGGCGACCAGCTGGCCGAGGTCCTTCAGGTGCACGTGGCCCGGCACGAACTGGGTGAAGGAGTTGACCACGGCGATGATCGGCTTGCCGAAGTCGCTGTCCTTCATGCCGGTGGCGCGCCACAGGCCGCGGGCGCCGGCCATGTTGCGGCCGTGGGTGGTGGTTCTGGAGCGATAGGCTGGCATGGCGTTTCCTCGAGGCGTTGGTGAGGATCGGGCGGGGCCTGATATTCGCTTGGGCGCGACGTCCGACGACAGTTTCGGGGCGTCCTAGCGTAAAACTGCCGTCGCGTCACGGTCTTCTCACGCCAATCCGGTTCGCCGCGATCAAGTTTTCGCGCGTTTCTGCCTCCGCGCAGGCAAAGAGTTTGCGCCCGCACCGCCCGAGGCGGGAACCAACAGGCAGGGATGCCTGTTCATGCTGCGCCCGAGCAAGGTCCGTCGCCTTGCGCGCCGGGCTCCTGCGCATGTTCCGACCTCTCCAAAAGGCAGTCCTCCACGATGACAGTTCCGATCGCCACCTATCGGCTCCAGTTCCGCAACGGCATGACCTTCGACAAGGCCATCACGCTGATCGACCACTGGAAGGCGCTCGGCATCAGCCATCTCTACGCCTCGCCGATCTTTGCCGCGACGGAAGGTTCGACGCATGGCTACGACGTGACCGACCCCAACGCGTTCGACGCGACGCTCGGCGGGCGAGAGGGCTTCGATCGCCTCTCGGCAGCCCTGAAGGCCGCCGATATCGGGCTCATCCTCGATATCGTGCCGAACCATATGGCCGCATCGCTGGAGAACCGCTGGTGGCGGAGTGTCGTCGAATGGGGCGAGCAAAGCCCCTATGCGCACTACTACGATATCGACTGGTCCCGCCCCCTGACGATCGCAGAACTCGGCAAGAGCTTCGACGAGGCCCTGGACGATGCCGAGATCGAGATCCGGCTCGACGAAACCGCCGGAAACCTCGCACTCGGCTACTACGAGAGCAACATCCCGCTTCACCCTTCGAGCTACGGGATGGTGCTGGAGGGTGCGCCAGGCACGCTCGGGGCGAAGATCGCAGCGCTCGCCGCATCCGCCTCCGCACAGGAAGACGAGGCCTTCCACCATACGATGCACACCCTCATCGCGGGCGGTTCGCAGGCTGATCGAACGGCGCTTTCGACGTTTCTCTCCGGCTTGCCAACCGAAAGGGTCAGGGCTGCGCACGCGGCACAGGCGTTCCGGCTCGTGCACTGGAAGACGGCGGCGAGCGATCTCAGCTATCGCCGCTTTTTCGAGGTGGCGGGCCTTGCCGGTCTGCGGGTCGAAGCGCCGGATGTCTTCGAAGCAGCGCATCGCCTCATTCTCGAACTGGTCCGCGACGGCACGGTCGATGGGCTGCGCATCGACCATGTCGACGGTCTCGCCGATCCGGAAGCCTATCTGCAGACCTTGCGCGATGCGGTCGGTCCCGATGTCTATCTCGTCGTCGAGAAGATCATCGAGGGGGACGAGCGCGTGCCTGCGAGCTGGCCGATTGCGGGAACGACGGGCTACGAATTCATCGCGGCCCTGGCGCATCTTTTCGTCGATTCCGCGCAGGCAAAAGCGCTTGATGCGGCGTATACGGAGTTTGCCGGTGGTGAGGACTATGCGTCGATCCTGAAGGACGCCAAGGCGCTCATGCTCGATGTCAACTTTGCGGGCGAGATCAAGCGGCTCGTGGCTTTGGCAGGTTCCTCGGTCGGGGGAGAGCATCACGCCGCAGCGCTGGATGCGGCACTCAAGGCCTTGATCACGGCTTTTCCGATCTACCGGACCTACGGCATGCGGGATGCGATGAACGCGGACGATCGAAAGGTTCTCGATCGTGCCGCCGGCGAGGCTTCCGAAACGCTGTCGACCGACGGGCGCAAAGCGCTCGATGCCATCGTTGCCGTGCTGTCCGGCGCGACGCAGGGGGACGCGTTCGAGTTCCGCAGCCGGTTCCAGCAGGTCACGGGCCCGGTCATGGCGAAGGCCATGGAGGATACGGCGTTCTACCGCTACCACCGGCTTCTCGCCTTGAACGAAGTGGGCGGCGATCCGGCCGAGGAAGAGATGTCGATTGCGCATTTCCATGCCGCGATGCGGCGCCGTGCCGCCGAGCAGCCGCATGCAATCACCACCACGTCGACCCACGACACCAAGCGCGGCGAGGATGCGCGTGCCAGGCTGTATGCCATCAGCGAGGCGCCTGCCGAATGGGCAGAGGCCGTGTCCCGCTGGCACGCCATGAACATCCGCCTGATCACGACGCTCGATGACGGCCCGGCGCCGGAGCCTGCGGTCGAGTGGGCGCTCTATCAGGCGCTCGCCGGTGCCTGGGAAGAAACGTCGTCGGCGCCGGACGCCGCAGCGCTCGAGGCCTTGGCGGAGCGCTTTTCCGCCTATGTGGAAAAGATGCTGCGGGAAGCAAAGCAGCGCAGCAACTGGTCCGAGGTGAACGAGGCGTATGAAGGCGCCGTGCAGGCGTTTGCCGCCGGGCTTCTTTCGCCGGATAACAAGGCGTTTCGCGATGATTTCGTGAGGACGCTGCAGCCTTTCGCACAGGCAGGGCTCGTCAACGGGCTCACCCAAACACTGGTGAAGATGACGGCACCCGGCGTGCCGGACGTTTATCAGGGGTCGGAACGTTCGGATTTCAGCCTGGTCGATCCCGACAATCGGCGCATGCCGGACTATGCGGCCATGGCAGAACGTCTGGAAGCGGCCGACGGGTTTTCTTTCGATGCCGAGGCGCGTGCATCCGGACAGGCAAAAATCGCTCTGACTGCACGCCTGATCTCGGCGCGACGTGCGTCGCCCAGTCTTTTTGAGGATGGCGACTATCAGCCGCTCGATGTCTCCGGGATGGCGAGCGGCAGCGTGGTCGCCTATGCGCGCCGGTCGGGCAATGCCGCCGCCATTATCGTTGCTCCCTGCAAGGTGCTCGGATTGCTCGGCAAGGGCGATCTCAGCAGAGCCTTCGATGCGATCCGGGTCTCCCTGCCGGACGGTCTGGCCGGCCGGTCCTACCGCAATGTCCTCCATGGCGGAACGGTCGAGGTCGGGCAAACGCTGGATCTGCGAGACGTCGACGGCTCACCCTATCTTCTCCTGATCACGGAATAGTTGCCCCACCCGTCGAAATCTCCCGGAACTTTTCGGCATTCGTGGCGTTTGGAAACGCCACGGAGTATGGCCTGAAGAACCGGTCGGGGGATTTGCACGTGTATCATGTCGGCCAGGAGAATGACGGTGGCCCTCTCCAAGAGGGGTCTTCTGGCGACAGCGAGACAAGCATCATCCGAATTGGCGAGAATGCCTGGCGTCGCGAGACGGCAGACAAGATCGCCTTCATGATCGACGGCAAGGCCTATTTCGAGACGTTGAATCGGGCCTTGCGGCTTGCCTCGCGGCGGATCTGGATCATCGGCTGGGATTTCAGCCCCGACATCCGCCTGACGCCGGAAGATCCGGAGAGCCCGACGCTGGGAAACCTCCTGCTGTCCCTTGTCGAGGCCAAGCCTGGGCTCGAGATCCATATTCTCGTCTGGGCGATGGGGCCCATCTATTCGGGCAAGTCGCTGAAGCTTTTCCGCAAGAAGGGCTGGGCGAGCCATCCCCGCATTCATCTGAATTTCGACACGCATCATCCGCTGCGCGGCTCGCACCACCAGAAGATCGTCTGCATCGACGATACCACGGGTTTCATCGGCGGAATCGACCTGACCGCGCGGCGCTGGGACGACAGTGACCACAGGCCGGACCATCCGCTGCGCGTGACGCCGGATGGCGAGGCCTACGAGCCGGTGCACGACATGCAGGCCGCCGTTTCCGGACCTGCCGCGCGCATGCTGGGCGATGTCTGCCGTGAACGCTGGTTCTATGCCATGGACGAGACAATCGTGCCCGTCGACGGGGCGGAAACCGCCTGGCCTGAAACGCTGGCGCCGGCGCTGACCGGATGCCCTGTCGCGATCGCCCGGACCACACCGGCAACGATCGGCAACGAGGGTATCCACGAATCCATTCACATGCTGACCGATGCGCTGACCTCGGCCCAGCATGTCGTCTATATCGAAGCGCAATATCTTGCTGCCTTCGGCATCGCCGATATCCTCATCGAGCGGTTGGCACGGCCGGACGGCCCCGAAGTCCTGATCGTCGTGACCCGGATCTCGCACGGGTTCATCGAGAAGGTCATCATGGGCACCAATCGCGACCGGCTGATCCGCCGGCTGAAGCGCAACGACCCCTATGACCGGCTGCGCGTGATGTATGCCGTCGTGCCGAGCGACGACGAAGACGGGCAGCAGGAGGTGCTGGTCCATTCCAAGCTGGTCATCATCGACGACCGGTTTCTCCGATTGGGCTCGTCGAATCTCAACAACCGCTCCGAAGGCATGGACACCGAAGCCGACATGGCGATCGAGGCCGTCAGCGAGGAACAGCGCGCAGCCATCGCCGATATCCGCTACCGGCTGCTCGCCGAGCATCTCGACAGCACGCCGGATGCGGTCCGCGACACGATTGCACGTCTGAACTCGCTGCATGACGGGGTGGAGGCGCTGAACATGGGGCGGCGCGGGCTTCGGCATTTCGATATCGACCTAACGGACGGCGAAGAAGATCCGCTGCCGGGCACCGATCTCGTTGATCCTGCCGGACCGATCCACCCGATCGATACGCTGCGTCGCGGCGCCAGCGCCATTGCCAGCCGCATTTTCGGCAGTGCCACCTGACGGCCGGCTTGCCGCGCTTCCACACCGTGCGCCTCTCAAACACTGATCGAAACGATCTGCGAACGGCGATGGGCCGTCAGGCAGGCGAGCCTGCATGTCGGCCGTCCATCTCGTCGCTTTCATCTGCGGACAGCGCAGACTTCCTTTTCACGAGGATTTCGCTGATCAGCAGGGTTGGCAGACCGATGGCAAGCGGGATGAAATAGTAGATCACCCGGAAGGCGATGACGGCGGCCACCGATTCTGCACCCGGAAGGATATGCGCGACCGTCGCTTCTAGAACGCCGATGCCGCCCGGGACGTGGCTGATGATGGCTGCAACATTGGCGATGATCGAGACCGAGGCGACCTTGAGATAGCCGGCCTCCGCGAAAGCCGAAAGCATCTGATGGAGGCTGGCTGCGACAAAGGCGAAATTGAGCGTACCGACGACGATCTGCGCTGCGGCGATCGGCAGCTTCGGCAGGTCGAAGCTCCAGCTTTTGATGGTCAGCGGCTTGCGGACGAAAGCGGAGAGCACGAGGTAGACGACAGGCGCGATCAGCGAAATGATGCCGATGGCAAAGACCGCGCTGCGGCTGAGACCGGTCATATCGGCCGCGTCCTGCGGGCGGAGCAGCAGGCTGGCGCCTCCGAGCGTCATCAGGCCAAGCGCAACCGTTACGCCGCAGAAGAGCACGATCTTCGCCACATCCTCGGCCGTCAGGCCCCAGCGGGCGTAATAGCGGTATCGCACCGCACCGCTGCTGAGCGCGGCAACGCCGACATTGTGGCCGATCGACAGGCTGACGAAGGACGCGAGGGCTGTCTTGTAGAAGGGCAGGCGCTTGCCGGTGTAGCGGACGCCCAGCGCATCGAAGCAAGAAAGGCATGCATAGGATGCCGCCGCGAATGCGAGACCGAGAAGCAGGTGCGAAACCGGAATCGCCCGCAAGGCCGTCAGGATTTCGTCCAGCGTATACTGACGCAGCGTCTGGAAAAGCAGATAAAGGGCGAAGAGAACGGCCGCGACAGCGACAACGCGAAAGATAATCCGAAGGCTCATTCGATGGTCGCTCTCTCAAGACGTGAGGCCGAAACCGCGTTGGCAGGCGTTTCTCTTGTCCTGCGCATCGCATATCAGGGCACAGGCGCGACGATCGCGACCGCTTTGTCGCACGGAACGAATTGGCCCCCCATCGGGTTCCCTCGCCATGCCTGAACATCCTGCCCCGTCATTCATCCCCTCGCATGCCGCACCATTCTCCTCCATGCCGCAGCCGAGCGTCCTGTCGATCCTCACATACAATGTCCACAGCTGTATCGGCACGGACCGGCGCATGGATCCGGAGCGCATTGCCGAGGTCATTGCGGCGGCGCAGCCGGACGTGATCGCGCTGCAGGAGGTCGATGTCGGCCGCGCGCGCACCGGTGGTATCGATCAGGCAGCTCGGATCGCCGATGCCCTGAAGGTGACGGCACACTTCCATCCCGCGCTGCATTTCCGCGAAGAGCAATATGGCGACGCCATCCTGACGGCACTGCCATCGCGGCTGGTGAAGGCTGGTCCCATCCCGTCCATGGGCGAGACCCGGGGCGCGCTCTGGGTCGAGGTCGAGGTGGACGGTCGCACCGTCCAGATCTTCAACACGCATTTCGGCCTCGGCCGCACCGAACGGCGACGCCAGGCCGAGGCGCTCCTCGGGGACGCGTGGATCGGCAACGACGCCTGCCGTGACGCGCCGGTCATTCTTGCCGGAGACTTCAACGCCATCCCGTCCTCGGTCGCCTACGGGCTTCTGAAGCGCAGGCTTCCGCCTGTCCGGGTCGGCGACGATCCGGGGAAAGCGGGTGGGAGACGCAGGCGGATCGGGCCGACATTTCCGTCGCGCTTTCCGCTTCTGCGGCTCGATCACATCTTCGTCTCGGAAGACATCGAGACGGTCTACGCCGGGCCCGTCCGCACGCCGCTCTCCCGCATTGCCTCCGACCACCTGCCACTGCAAGCAAGCCTGCGGATCGGTGGGTCGGGAAAGATCGGAACCATCGCCAACCCGACCCGTTAACTGCAGGAATGTAACAGGAAAGGATGAGATCATGCCAAATCGTGACCCGCTTCCGACGCCCGAAACCGATACGCCGCGGGGGCCGATTTCCACGCCGGGGATCCCCGACCGCGGTCAGGACAGTTCACCGGTGCCGCCCGTGATCACACCGGGCGACACGAAAAACCCGAACGATCCGGCGTTGCTGCCGATCGGTGATCCTGCCGGGATTGCCTGACCGGAGCTAATTCGCTGGCATCGTTTATCTCGACGACGATGACAAAAGGACCGCGGCATCTCTGCTGCGGTCCTTTGCGTTTCAGAAGATATGTCAGAGACTGCCGTCGCCTTTGAAATAGCCCGGATATTGGACGAATTCCGGATCCGGCTTGCCGGGTACGGGCGGCGCTGCCTCGTCCATATTGTCGAGAAATCCGTGCGTGCGCATCCATTCCCGGACAATGCGCTGGATTGCCTCGTCGCGTGAAATGTTCTGCTGCCGCGCGTGCGTCGTCAAGGCCGCTTCGAGATCGTCGGGAAAGTTTGTCATGCCGAAGCCTCGCTGTCCGGTGCCGATGGCCAACAACGTGCCCTTGGCCCAAACGTTCCCGCAAGCCACGACCGAGAGATGCTTCGGCAAGGCTTGCTGGACATCAAAGACAGCCTTTCCGCGTATTATGCCGGAGCGAAGCCAGGGCGCCGGACGCGGTGACCGTGCCCCGGCCACCGCTCCTGGAGAAACAGGTGTTACGGCGTGACCGTCAGCTTTGCCTGCATGCCCGCTTCGTAGTGACCCTTGATGTTGCAGAACACCAGGTAGGTGCCGGCCTTCAGGGTCGTCTTCAGCTGGCCGTCGGCGCCCGGCTTCAGGTCTTCGACTTCGCCGAGGCTCTTCAGCTTGCCTTCCTCGACGCGGTGCTTGGCCGTGTTCAGCGGAATTTTCTGGTCGGGCGACTTCAGCCGCACGACGATCATCTCATGCTCTTCGCCGACAGCTGCATTGTGAACGGTGAACACCGTTGCACCCGCCTTGACCGTTGCAGGCTCCAGGCTGAGGCCCATTTCACCGCCGCCTTCGCCGCTTTCCACCACCTTGATCGTGTTGGCGGCAAAGGCCGTTGTGCTGAGAAGAGCAAATCCAGCGGCTGCAACGAGAGAAAGCGCCGAGCGGGAAAAAGAGGTCATAGGATCATCCTTTATCTGAAACTCGCGTCGTATGGGAACGAGCGTCCGCATTCCGACTGCGAGGCTGGAGCTTGGTTCAGAGAGCCTGTCGATCACCCGTCCAGACGATACGAGCGTCAAGGGGAGGGGAATGCCCACCGCACATTGACATCCGGCGCGGCCGGTCAATCTTCCTGACACAGAGCAGACCAACAGACGCAGGCGATCCGGCATCCAGCCGGCGCACATGCGGAAGCATCATGATCGGGGGGACGATGACCAACACATTCGAATTTCTTGCCAGATGGGGTTATGCGGCGCGCGGCGTCGTCTACATCACGCTCGGCCTGATCGCCCTCATCGGTTCTTCGTCCGGTGAAGAGGCCAGCACGCATGGCGCCCTGTCCAACCTGCTTGGCCAGCCGTTCGGCCGGTTTCTTCTGGCAACCGTCGCCATCGGACTGGTCGGCCATGTCCTCTGGCGGCTGGCGCAGGCGCTTCTCAACGCCGACCGCCAGGAGAACAACGCCAAGGGCTATCTGGCGCGCGCCGGCAATCTCGCAAGCGCCGTCATCAACGGCACGCTCGCTCTGGCCGCCGCCCGCCTCGTGCTGGCATCCGGAGACCGATCGGGCGAAGGCAAGAGCCCTGTGGCGTGGCTGATGCAGCAGCCGTTCGGCCGCTTTCTCGTGGGTGCCGCAGGCGCCGTCATCATCGCCGCCGGTGCCGTCCAGGCCTGGCGGGGGATCTCCGGCGCGTACCGCAAGCGTCTCTCGCTGCCGTCCGACAAGCGCAACCTGCTCGGGGGCGTCTCCGTCTTCGGCCTTGCGGCGCGTGGGCTCGTTCTGTCGATCACCGGCGGGTTCGTCCTTTTCGCCGCGGTCGTGGTGGATTCGGGCCAGGCCGGCAGCGTACCGGAAGCACTCGACTGGGTCCGCAACCTGCCGACGGGCACATATCTCTACGCCCTGGCGGCAGCCGGTCTGATCGCGTTCGGCCTCTACAGCTTCATCGAGGCGCGCTATCGCAGCATCGATGCACCCGAACAGGCTGACGTGAAGCGCGGCGTCGCCAAGGCAGCGTCGGCCGTCGACAGACTGTCGTGAAGATAGCTGGGTATCGCGCGCCAAGGCGCGTCGACCGAACGGAAAGCGTCGTGGCGGCCAATCCCTGAAATGCAAAAAGCCCTGTCGAAACAGGGCTTTTGAAGAGGATGGTGGGCGTGACAGGGATTGAACCTGTGACCCCTACGATGTCAACGTAGTGCTCTCCCGCTGAGCTACACGCCCATCCGTGCCGCGCATAGACCACAAACCTTTTTGAGCGTCAACAGGCATCGTGATGCTTTTTTGACAAAAGGAGAGCGCCGGTGCGCGGGGCCGGGCTGGTGACCTGTCAGGCCGCCAGCATCTTGTTGACTTCGTCGACCAGGTCGCGAAGGTGGAAGGGCTTGGACAGGACCTTGGCGTCCTTCGGAGCCTTGCTGTCGGGGTTCAGCGCCACGGCCGCAAAGCCGGTGATGAACATCACCTTCAGATCGGGATCAAGCTCGGTCGCGCGGCGCGCCAGTTCGATACCGTCCATTTCCGGCATGACGATGTCGGTCAGGAGGAGCGAAAAGGGCTCTTCCCGCAGGCGGTCATAGGCACTCGCTCCGTTGTCGAAGGAAAGGACCTTGTAACCGGCTTTTTCCAACGCCTTCACCAGGAAACGGCGCATGTCGTTGTCGTCTTCTGCGAGGAGAATTTTGGGACTCATGGATTTCCAGCCGTTGCTGTCTAGGTCTTCTCTATAGACGGGAAGGTGCGGTCGCCTCATGAAACCGCCATGGGGTAAATATCCCGTGAAGACCGGACGTCAAGACCGGGCGACACGCGAGCCCGCAACCCTCGTGAGGGGCGACTATGGACACAGATGCGGGCAACTGGCAACATGAACGAAGCGGCAAGATGACGACATGGTAAAAAGGATCGCGATGGAGGAGACGGTTCGGGAACACGACCTGTTTTGCGTTCGCGAGCCGGACGATCAGAAAATCCCTTTTGTTTTCAACTCTCCGCACAGTGGAAGGCTCTATAGCGAGGCGTTTCTGGCGCAGTCGCGACTCGATGCGCGCGCCATTCGTCGCTCCGAGGATCATTATGTGGACGAGCTTTTCGGCCGCGCGGTCGGGCTCGGCGCGCCGATGCTGGTCGCGCATTTCCCGCGGGCTTTCCTCGACGTCAATCGCGAACCCTACGAGCTGGATCCGCGCATGTTCGACGGTGCCCTGCCGCCGCATGCCAATATCAGCTCGATGCGCGTCGCCGGCGGGCTCGGCACCATACCGCGACTGGTGGCCGAGAACATGGAGATCTATCGCACCCGCATGCCCGTCGAGCATGCGCTCGAACGAATCGAGACGATCTACAAGCCTTATCATGCAACGCTTCGCCGCTTGATCGCACGCACGCATGTGCTGTTCGGGCGGGCAATCCTCATCGACTGCCACTCCATGCCCGGCAATGTCCGGGTGGCCGGGAGTGGCCTGCGGCCCGACATCATCATCGGCGACCGATACGGCACCAGCGCCTCGGCGGACCTGTCCCGCATGGCCGTAACCCTGCTTGAAAATCTCGGCTTCACCGTGACGCGCAACAAGCCCTATGCCGGTGGATTCATCACGGAGCATTACGGCCGTCCGACGCGCGGTCTGCACGCCTTGCAGATCGAGATCAATCGTGGGCTCTACGTGGACGAGACGACGCTGGTGAAAAAGCCGGAATTCGAATGGCTGGCCCATCTCCTCGGCACGTTCGTGGCCGATTTTGCAGCCCATGTCGCGGGCTCGACAGAGAGCCTGCCGCTCGCAGCAGAATAGATCTTCGCAAGGATACGCGGGGCTTTCATGCCCTGACCGGGGTGGCCCTGACCATTGGCCACGGGCACTGGCCAAAAAAAACCGCGCTTGTCGCGCGGTTAAGTCTAGGGAGGAAACACCCAAGGAGGGTATCTACAGCCACGAGTGACTGTAGGGCGAGTGTGATATTGCGGCGCACCATTGTCAAGACCGTTGGGGCTTGAGTGACGAATCGGTGACATGCTAAGAGACGAAATTTGTTTGATAATTTTTGAAATTGCCGAATATTTGTGCGCGAAATCGGATGGAATGCCACCGTCTGCATATGACATGTGCGTTGTCGGTCACGATTGCTGAAAACTTGTTCTGCAATTTCTTTTCAAAATAATTTCGTCTAAGCATCCTCCATCGTCATCTCGAGGCTCGAACGGGTCGTTTCAGGAGAGTGCCATGCTGCCGGACCGTCTTTTCTTCGATCGCCTGGCCGACGCAGCCAAGGCCGAGACCCTGCCGCGGTTCCGCATGGGGATCGGGGTCTCCAACAAGCTCGAAACCGGTTTCGATCCCGTGACGGAGGGAGATCAGGCAGCGGAACGCGCCATCCGGGCGCTGATCGAGGCGACCTTTCCCGATCACGGTATCCTGGGCGAGGAATACGGCACCGTGGGTGCCGATCGCGATTATGTCTGGGTCATCGATCCGATCGACGGCACGCGCGCCTTCATCTCGGGCCTGCCGGTCTGGGGGACGCTGATCGGCCTTTATCACAAGGGGCGCGCCGTGATGGGGCTGATGGACCAGCCCTTCACCGGCGAGCGCTTTTTTGCCGCCGACGGCGTCACGCACTATCAAGGCCCCGAGGGCGTAGGGACGCTCCAGACCCGCGACTGCGGCGCGCTGTCGGCAGCAACCATGTTCACGACATCGCCTTCGCTGTTCCATGGCGACGTCAGGACAAAATTCGAGGCCGTGCAGGACAAGGTCCAGCTCGCCCGCTACGGCTGCGATTGCTACGCCTTCGCACTGCTGGCAGCCGGGCATATCGATCTGGTCATCGAAGCCGGCCTGAAGCCGTACGACGTCGGCGGCCTCATTCCGCTGATCGAGCAGGCGGGCGGAATCGTCACCGACTGGAACGGCGGCCGCGCGGAGATGGGCGGAGAGGTGCTCGCGGCGGGCAGCGCAGCCGTTCATGCCGAAGCTCTGGCAATGCTCAAGGGGTAATCAGAGCACGAGCATGTCGTCGCCGCTCAGGCTTTCCGTCACGTCCGGGCCTGCGCTTCCGGGAATGAAGGCGTCGATGGCGGCCAATGCCTGCGCGCGGTAGCGATCGTCCTCCTGGAAGACCTCGTGTCGGGCGCCGTCGATCGGGATCAGGGTGGCTGCGCGGAAATTGCGCGCCAGGGCTTCGACGGCAGCATAGGGCACAAGCCGGTCGCGGGTCGGTGCCAAAAGGAGCGTCGGCACGGTGATGCGCGTCAGATGCTCACGGCGCGTGACGCGCCGGATGGCGCGGAAGGTTTCGTGCAGCCAGCGCGCGCTCGGCGCCCCCAGCGCCAATTCGGGATGCGCCTGCGCGATGGCGGCGTTGCGGGCGTAGCGCAGCGGATCCGACGAGACGAGGTTCTGTGGAAAGAGCATGGGCTGCTCCTTCGACAAGGCGAGCGCGCCGAGGCCGAGCAGGCTGACCGCGCCCGAGAGCAGGCCGATCTTGCCGTGGCTCATTCGCTGGTTGCCCAGTGCGACAAAGGGCGCATTCAGCACCATGCGGTCGATGCGCGTTGCCAGTCGCGGTGCCTGGGCGAGCGCCACGAGCGCACCCATGGAATGCGCGACCAGGAAGAACGGAAGGCGCGTATCCGGTAGCACGATCTTTTCGAGGAAGATCGACAGGTCCTGCTCATAGTCGGAAAAGCGGCGCACATGGCCGCGTCGCAGCTGTTTCAAAAGGCGCTCGGAGCCAGCCTGTCCGCGCCAGTCGAAGGTTGCGACCCAGAGACCGCGGGCGAGGAGATCGCCGATCATCTCGAAATATTTCTCGATCGATTCATTGCGTCCATGCAGCAGGACGACCGTGCCCTTGGCGGCGGTGTCGCCGCTGCGGAAGACGGCGTAGCGCAGGCGTCGCCCGCCGGTCCCGGTAAAAAGGCCGACGGTATGGCGTCGTGGATCGGCAGCGGCGGCGGGGATCGGATTGTCCGGTGTCGGAAACAGTCGTGGCGTCAACTGCGTCGCATCCGCGGCCCGCGGGCCGTCCGCCGCGCGCGGTGCGGTCATGGCGCCGGCGTCGGGCTCCTGGGTGAGGTTCTGGCTTTGCGGAGCGGAGGGTGTCTGCATCAATGTTCCGATCGGCGGTCTCGGCATTCGGGTGCGGTGCCGTCGCCGACACCCTAGCGCTTCGGTGTTTAAGGCGGGTGAACGACAGACGAGGCCATCGAACCCGTGATCCTCGACCAGCAGACCTATTTTAAAGGCGGCATGCCGTCAAAGAACACGCGCCCGCCTGGACGTCTTGCCAGCGTTCGCAGGCAAGGTGGGTCCGGGACGAAAAAAGGGCCGGAGCGGCGGGGAACCGCGTCCGGCCCGGAAGGGCGAAACAGGAGCGCAACGGGGACTGCAGCCTTTCAGGGACGATCCGGCTGCGTGTCTTGCTCCTGTTCCGATGAAGCCGTTCTAGCCGAGCACGGGTGAACCGAAATGGAATTGGCTGTTCATCTCCGGTTTATGTCGGTGATTTTGTCGTTCGGACGCCTCTTGACGGTCGAAATCGCCATTCCCATCTCAAGGTCACGGGCGCCGAAGAGGGCCCGGCCACCGGCTCGCCATCGCCGCTTTCGGGATGACGGACCAGACATCGCAACACGTTGCTCGACCAGTGAGGACACCATGCGTCACGTTGATTTTTCTCCCCTTTATCGCTCCACCGTCGGCTTTGACCGGCTGTTCACCATGCTCGACAGCCTCGGCCAGCCCGACCAGTCGCAGAGCTATCCGCCCTATAATATCGAGCGGACCGGCGACAACACCTACCGGATCACCATGGCGGTTGCCGGTTTCGACGAAAGCGAGCTTTCGATCGAGGCGCGGGAACACACGCTGACGGTCAAGGGTGAAAAAAGTGAAGAGCAGACGGCTGAAAACCAGTTCCTGTATCGCGGCATCGCCAAGCGCGCTTTCGAGCGCCGCTTCCAGCTGGCCGAATATGTGGAAATCCGCTCTGCTTCCCTGAAGAACGGCCTGCTGCACATCGATCTCCTGCGCGAGATCCCGGAAGCTGCCAAGCCGCGCCGCATCGAGATCTCGGCCGCCCAAAGCGCACCGAAGCAGATCGAAGCCAACCACGTGGACGCGAGCGTCAACTGATCGACCGCTCGTCGTTGAACGTAGGACGGCGTCCCGAAAGGGGCGCCGTTTTTCGTTTGGGGATCAGGCGCTGCGGCAGCCCTCGAGGAACGCATCGACATCGCCGGGCTCGGTCGCAAAGCTGGTGACGAGGCGATAGAGCCCCTCGTCGGCGGCGAGTGACCCCGCCAGGGCGTGGGGGACCGGCCAGGGATAGAACAGCGCGCCCTTTTCCTTCAGCGCCTCGGCGTTCGCTGTTTTCAGGATCACGAACAGTTCGTTGGCATTGGACGGCCAGGCAAGGCGGGCGCTGTTGCTGTCTGTGAGACCGTCCGCGAGGCGCTTGGCCATCGTGTTGGCATGTCGCGCAAGGTCAAGCCAGAGGTCCTTGTCGAGATAGGCTTCGAGCTGTGCGGACACGAACCGGGTCTTGGAGAAGAGCTGGGCCGAGCGCTTGCGCAGGTAGGGCATGTCGCCGGTTTTTGCAGGATCGAACAGGATCAGCGCTTCCGCGCACCAGCAGCCGTTTTTGGTGCCGCCGAAGGAGAGGATGTCGACGCCCCGTTTCCAGGTCATTTCGGCCGGCGTCGCATCCAGGGCAACCAGTGCATTGGCAAAGCGCGCACCGTCCATATGCAACGGCAAGGCATAGCGGCCCGCGATCTCCGAAACCGCGGAAATCTCGTCGAGCGTATAGACGGTGCCGGCTTCGGTCGCTTGCGTCAACGTCACGGCCATGGGTTGCCCCGCATGAACGGAGCCTGGGGGAAACCGCTTGATTTCAGCCTCCAGGCGTTCCGGATCCATCTTGCCCAGGGCGCCATCGACCGGCGCCATGCGCGCACCGAGAGAGAAGAATTCGGGCGCCCCGCATTCGTCCGAATTTACATGGGCCTCGCGGTGGCAGAACACGTGTCCGCCGGGGCGCGTGACGCTGGCAAAGGCAAGCGAATTCGCCGCCGTGCCCGTCCCGACGAAGAAGACGGCGACCTCGCGTTCAAACACCTCGGCCAGCATGGCCTCGACCCGTCGGTCCAGGGGGCTTGTGCCGTAGGCCGGGGCGAAGCCGGGCGCGGCCTTGACCAGACTTTCCGCAATCAGAGGGTGGGCACCGGCCCAGTTGTCGGAGGAAAAGATCATGGGGCTTCCGATGGTCGAGAGAAAGGGTCAAGGAAGGGGCAGGTTCGAAGGCAGGAGGGTGTCGAACCGAGCGTGACCATAATCGCCCGGTCCCGGCAATCAATCCCGCTCGTGTCGCGAACGACACTTGCAGACCAGTTTGAAACCAATGGAAACACTCTTCATCAGCCGCGCAACTTTCTTTCGCCAATTGCGGGATAACCGACATTTTTGCATTGGTGGTGCTGTTTATTTAAGCGCAATCCCTTGCGGTCACCGGAGGTTTCTGGCATAGAGCCTGTGAAATAGGACAGGCTTGCTGTCCTATTTCGGTCTGGAGACCGAAAGGCCCGAAGCGCCCATCACGTGGCGCGGGGCTGGTACAGGGAAACACTCTCTCGCGGCGGGCCCGAAGGGCTCCTTTGCGCCGTCGGCCGATGCCGGAGTCCCCTGTCAAATGGTCGCGGATCACCTGACCCGACACCGCCAAGCTTTGTTTGCGAGCGGAACAGGATCATGCAACGATAGACCGGGCGTCACCGCGTGTTTGAAGCCGCGCGTGCGCCCCGACGACGGCAGGCCCAATAGACATGGGCCGCAACTGGAGGGAAGACGATGACGCGTATCACGCCATCACATGACGCCGGATCCCATCGCGCAGAGGTCGAGGCCACTGCGACGACGACGGCCGTGTTCCCGAAAGCGTTTCCCGAAAACACATACAAGGGTGGCCTGCCGGCCAAGCAGGGCCTCTATGATCCGCGCAACGAGCACGATGCCTGCGGCGTCGGCTTCGTCGCGCACATGAAAGGCGTCAAGTCGCACAAGATCGTGCGGGACGGCCTGTTCATTCTGGAAAACCTGACGCATCGCGGTGCCGTCGGTGCCGATCCGCTGATGGGGGACGGCGCCGGCATTCTGGTGCAGATCCCGGATCGCTTCTTCCGCGAGGAGATGGCGGCCCAGGGCGTGACGCTGCCGCGCGCCGGCGATTATGCCGTCGGCTATCTGTTCATGCCGCAGGACGAGGCGCAGATCGCGCACTTCAAGCAGGTCATCGCCGACGTGGTGGCTGAAGAGGGCCAGTCGCTGCTCGGCTTCCGCGACGTGCCGGTCGACAATGCTTCGCTGTCGAAGGCGCCGCATATTGCGGCCACCGAGCCCCGCCATATCCAGGTGTTCATCGGCGCCGGCCGCGATGCCGCGACGAATGCCGAATTCGAGCGTCGTCTGTTCACGCTGCGCAAGGTCATCTCCAACCGGATCTACGACGCCTACAAGGGTGCGGAAACCGGCTTTTATCCCGTGTCGCTGTCGTCGAAGACGATCATCTACAAGGGCATGTTCCTCGCCTATCAGGTCGCGGCCTATTTCAAGGATCTGGAAGACCCGCGCTTCGAGAGTGCGGTCGCGCTCGTGCACCAGCGCTTCTCCACCAACACCTTCCCGTCCTGGAAGCTGGCGCATCCTTATCGCATGGTCGCCCATAACGGCGAGATCAACACGCTGCGCTCCAACGTCAACTGGATGGCGGCCCGCCAGGCGTCGGTGTCCTCGCCGCTCTTCGGCGACGACATCTCGAAGCTCTGGCCGATCTCCTATGAGGGGCAGTCGGACACCGCCTGCTTCGACAATGCGCTCGAATTCCTCGTGCAGGGCGGCTACTCGCTCGCGCATGCGGTGATGATGCTGATCCCCGAGGCCTGGGCCGGCAACCAGTTGATGGGGCCGGAGCGCAAGGCTTTCTACGAATACCATGCCGCCCTGATGGAGCCGTGGGACGGTCCGGCAGCGGTCTGTTTCACCGACGGCCGGCAGATCGGCGCAACGCTCGACCGCAACGGCCTGCGTCCAGCCCGCTACCTGGTCACCGATGACGACCGCGTGATCCTCGCGTCGGAAGCCGGCACGCTGCCGGTTCCGGAAGAGAGCATCGTGAAGAAGTGGCGTCTCCAGCCGGGCAAGATGCTGCTGATCGACATGGAGCAGGGCCGCATCATCTCGGACGAGGAGGTGAAGTCTTCGCTCGCCGGCCAGCATCCCTATCGCAAGTGGCTCGACAACACGCAGCTGATCCTTGAAGAGCTGAAGCCGGTGGAGCCGCGGGCGTTGCGTCGCGATGTCTCGTTGCTCGATCGCCAGCAGGCGTTCGGCTACACGCTCGAAGACACGAAGATCCTGATGTCGCCGATGGCGACGACCGGGCAGGAAGCGATCGGCTCGATGGGAACGGATACGCCGATCTCGGCCATGTCGTCCAAATCCAAGCTGCTCTACACCTATTTCAAGCAGAACTTCGCGCAGGTCACCAACCCGCCGATCGATCCGATCCGCGAGGAGCTGGTGATGAGCCTCGTGTCCTTCATCGGACCGCGGCCGAACATTCTCGACCATGTCGGGGCCTCGCATGCCAAGCGGCTCGAGGTGCGCCAGCCGATCCTCACCAATGGCGATCTGGAAAAGATCCGCTCCATTGGCCACACCGAAGACCGGTTCGACACGAAGACGCTCGACTTCACCTATGATGTCGCGCGCGGCGCTGAAGGCATGCCCGAAATTCTCGACCGGCTCTGCGAGCGTGCGGAAGCCGCCGTCAAGGGCGGCTACAACATCATTGTGCTGTCCGATCGCCAGGTCGGTCCGGATCGCGTCGCCATTCCGGCGCTGCTCGCCACGGCGGCCGTGCACCATCACCTGATCCGCAAGGGCCTTCGCACCTCGGTCGGCCTCGTCGTGGAATCGGGCGAGCCGCGCGAGATCCATCACTTTGCACTTCTCGCCGGCTACGGCGCCGAGGCGATCAATCCCTATCTCGCCTTCGACACGCTGACCGACATGCACAAGCGCGGCGAATTCCCCAAGGAAGTCGACAGCAGCGAGATCGTCTATCGCTACATCAAGGCCGTGGGGAAGGGCATTCTCAAGGTCATGTCCAAGATGGGGATTTCGACCTACCAGTCCTATTGCGGCGGGCAGATCTTCGATGCCGTCGGTCTTTCGAGCGAGCTGATCGAGCGCTATTTCTTCGGCACGGCCACGCAGATCGAGGGGATCGGCCTCAAGGAAATCGCCGAAGAGACCTTCAACCGTCACCAGGCGGCCTTCGGTCCCGATCCGGTTCTCACGAACACGCTGGATGTGGGCGGCGAATACGCCTACCGCATGCGCGGCGAAGGCCATGCCTGGTCGCCGGATTCGATCGCGTCGCTCCAGCATGCCGTGCGTGGCAATGCACAGGACCATTATCGGGCGTTCGCTGACATGGTGAACGGCGATGCCCTGCGGATGAACACCATTCGCGGGCTGTTCACCATAAAGGGTGCGGAAGGTCTCGGCCGCACGCCGATTCCGATCGAGGAGGTCGAGCCGGCCGCCGAGATCGTCAAGCGCTTCTCGACCGGGGCCATGTCGTTCGGCTCGATTTCGCGCGAGGCGCACACGACGCTCGCCATCGCCATGAACCGGATCGGCGGCAAGTCGAACACCGGCGAAGGCGGCGAGGAGAGCGACCGCTATTTCCCGCTTCATGACGGTTCGGCCAATCCGGAGCGGTCTGCGATCAAGCAGGTGGCCTCCGGCCGGTTTGGCGTGACGACGGAATATCTCGTCAATGCCGACATGTTGCAGATCAAGGTGGCGCAGGGTGCAAAGCCCGGCGAGGGCGGTCAGTTGCCCGGCCACAAGGTGGATGCGACCGTTGCCAAGACCCGGCACTCCACGCCGGGCGTCGGCCTCATCTCGCCGCCGCCGCACCACGACATCTATTCGATCGAGGATCTGGCGCAGCTGATCTACGATCTGAAGAATGTGAACCCCGACGCCAATGTCTCGGTGAAGCTCGTCTCGGAAGTCGGCGTCGGCACGGTTGCGGCCGGTGTGGCCAAGGCGCGCGCCGACCATATCACCGTCTCGGGCTATGACGGCGGCACGGGCGCCTCGCCGCTGACCTCGCTGAAGCATGCCGGCAGCCCTTGGGAAATCGGCCTTGCAGAGACGCACCAGACGCTGGTGCTGAACGGCCTGCGCTCGCGCATCGCCCTGCAGGTCGATGGCGGGTTGAAGACCGGTCGCGATGTGATCATCGGAGCGTTGCTCGGTGCCGACGAGTTCGGCTTCTCCACCGCACCGCTGATCGCCGCCGGCTGCATCATGATGCGGAAGTGCCATCTGAACACCTGTCCGGTAGGCGTGGCGACGCAGGACCCGGTCCTGCGCAAGCGCTTCAAAGGTGCGCCCGAGCATGTGGTCAACTACTTCTTCTTCGTCGCGGAAGAGGTACGGGAAATCCTCGCCTCGCTCGGCGTGTCGAAGTTCGACGACATCATCGGTGCGTCCGAACTCCTGGAGAAGGACACGCTGATCTCGCACTGGAAGGCGAACGGTCTCGATTTCTCCAACATCTTCTACAAGGTGGATGCGCCGAAGGAAGCGACCTACTGGACCGAGAAGCAGAACCATCCGATCCACGACATTCTCGACCGCAGGCTGATCGCGGAAGCGATGCCGGCCCTGGAATCCAAGACGCCCGTGAAGATCGAGGCCACGATCAAGAACGTCGACCGCTCGGCCGGCGCCATGCTTTCGGGCGAACTGGCCAAGCGCTGGCGGCACAAGGGGCTGAAGGACGACACGATCGTCGTGACGCTCCGTGGCACGGCCGGCCAGTCGTTCGGCGCGTTTCTCGCTCGCGGCATCACCTTCGATCTGATCGGTGACGGCAACGACTATGTCGGCAAGGGTCTGTCCGGCGGGCGCATCGTGGTGCGTCCCTCCGAGGAGTCGAAGATCAAGGCGGCGGAGTCGATCATCGTCGGCAACACCGTGCTCTACGGCGCGATCTCGGGCGAGTGCTACTTCAATGGCGTTGCCGGCGAACGCTTCGCGGTGCGCAATTCGGGCGCCATCGCGGTGGTCGAAGGCGTGGGCGACCATGGCTGCGAATACATGACGGGCGGCGTGGTGGTCGTGCTCGGCGAGACCGGCCGCAACTTCGCGGCGGGCATGTCCGGCGGGGTAGCCTATGTGCTCGACGAGAGCGCCGATTTCCCGCAGCGCTGCAACATGGCCATGGTCGAGCTGCAGCCGGTGCCCGAGGAAGACGACATGCTGGAAAAACTACATCATCATGGCGGCGACCTCATGCACAAGGGCATGGTGGACGTTTCCGGCGACATGACGCGCCATGACGAGGAGCGGCTGGTGCAGCTTATCTCCAACCATCTTCACTACACCGGCTCGCCCCGCGCCAAGGAGATCCTCGACAACTGGGCGGAGTTCCGGCCGAAATTCCGCAAGGTCATGCCGGTCGAGTATCGTCGCGCGCTCGAGGATATGGAGCGGATGAAGATGGCGGAAGTCGCCGCATAGGGCAGAGGTGCCTGGAAGGCGGAGGCGGCGCGGCAATGCGTGCCGCACCGCGCCTGGTTCGTTGTCCCGCCCGTTGCTTCGGCATCGGCGTGCCGGCCACAAGGCAAGGCCGCGCCGGGACGACAGGGCCTTGCGGGGAGATCTCTCTCGGCAAGATGTCCTCGGGCGCGTTCGTCGGATCGGGCGAGACTATGATGAAAAGCTGCCGGGCGCCCGGCAGTCAGCAACAGAAACGGGTGGAAGGCTGAGCGGGTGGCATCAGCGCTTTCACGGCGACGATTGAGGGTAGAGTCATGGGCAAGGTTACAGGTTTCATGGAGATCGACCGGCAGCTGGCAAAGTATCAGCCGGCCTCTGATCGCATCCGTCATTTCCGGGAATTCACGATCCCGATGTCGGAGCCTGAAGTCCAGAAGCAGGCGGCGCGCTGCATGGATTGCGGCATCCCCTTCTGTCACGGCCCGACCGGCTGCCCGGTGCACAACCAGATCCCCGACTGGAACGACCTCGTCTACAGCGGCAACTGGGAAGAGGCGATCCGCAACCTGCACTCGACCAACAACTTCCCGGAGTTCACGGGCCGCATCTGCCCCGCGCCGTGCGAGGAAGCCTGCACGCTGAACCTCGAGGATGCGCCGGTCACCATCAAGACCATCGAGCAGGCGATCGCCGACAAGGCGTACGAGATGGGCTACATCGTGCCGAAGCCGGCCGTGACGAAGACCGGCAAGTCGATCGGCATCATCGGTTCCGGTCCGGCGGGCATGGCGGCGGCCCAGCAGCTGGCGCGCGCCGGCCATGCGGTGCACGTCTACGAGCGCGAAACCAAGGCCGGCGGCCTGCTGCGTTACGGCATCCCGGACTTCAAGATGGAGAAGAACTTCATCGACCGGCGCGTCGAGCAGATGACCGGCGAAGGCGTCACCTTCCATTATGGCGTGAATATCGGCGTAGATCGCACGGTGGAGAGCCTGCGCGACGAGCACGATGCCGTGCTTTACTGCGGGGGGTCCGAGACACCGCGCGACGCGGGCATCCCGGGCGTCGATTTTGCCGGCGTCCATGATGCCATGCCCTATCTCGTGCAGCAGAACCGCCGCGTGGGCCGCGAGAACATCGACAGCGTCGGCTGGCCGTCGGATCCGATCTTGGCCGGCGGCAAGCACATCGTCGTCGTCGGCGGTGGCGACACCGCGTCCGACTGCGTCGGCACCGCGTTTCGCCAGGGCGCCGTCAAGGTGACCCAGCTCGACATCCGGCCACAGCCGCCGGAAAAGGAAGACAAGCTCGCCGTCTGGCCATTCTGGGCCACCAAGATGCGCACGTCCTCGTCGCAGGCCGAAGGCGCCGTCCGCGAATTCCAGGTCGCAACGCTCGAATTCGTCGGAGAGGACGGCGTTCTGACCGGCGTGAAGTGCTGTCAGGTCGACGATCGCCGCAAGCCGGTTCCCGGCACGGAGTTCGTCATCAAGGCCGACCTCGCCTTCATCGCCATCGGCTTCAGCGGCCCCTTGAAGACCGGTGTCCTCGCGGAACTCGGCGATGCGCTGGCCATCCACACCGACCGTCGCGGCTCCAGCAACGTGATCGCCGACGACAAGGACTATCGGACCTCGGTCGACAAGGTCTGGGCCGCCGGCGACGTCCGTCGGGGCCAGTCGCTCGTCGTCTGGGCCATCCGCGAGGGTCGACAGGCGGCCCGTGCGATCGACGAGGCCCTGATGGGCTCGAGCGTCCTGCCGCGCTGACCCCGCGGCTTACCATCGATCGGTGTCCGGTTCGCCGGACATCCGCGGTGCGGGAGCGGCGCCCGCACGCAGTAGATTGCGACGCCTGTGGGGTGCAGGCGCGGAGATCTGGCGACGGCCTCTCGGCCGATCAGGCCTGCCGCTGGTCGTAGGCCAGGCGCGCCTTGTCGATCTGGTCCTGATTCTCGAAGGCCCATGAGCCGAGCGCCTGGACGGGCTCGCGCAGCGATTGGCCGAGATCGGTCAGCGCATATTCCACCTTTGGCGGAATGGTCGGGTAGATCGTCCGCGTCACCAGACCGTCTCGCTCGAGATTGCGCAGCGTCAGCGTCAACATACGCTGCGAGATGCTGCCCAGGGCCCGCTTGAGCGCGTTGAAGCGCTTCGGTCCGGGCGTCAGCAACATCACCACCAGCACCGACCATTTGTCGCCGATCCGGGACAGAAGGGCGCTCGCCGCGCGGCAGTCATGGCTCTCGTGCAGCATCTCCAGCGTCATGTCCTTATCTGCAGGTGTCATCAATGTGCCTCCTTGCGCACGCTTCGACAGATCATTCATAGTGCCTCGGTATGGAAAAGTAACTGGATTTTCCAGCGTCTCGCAGAACACAGCGCGGCGTTGCGTTTCCATGCGCCATCCTCATCGAAGACCTTGCACATCGTGCAGCAAAGGATAGACACCATGAAGCTTCTTCACCTCGATTCCAGCATTCTCGGCGATCACTCGGTCAGCCGGGCCCTGTCCAGGGCGGCCGTCGAACGCCTGACGTCCGTCCATCCCGACATCGAGGTCACCTATCACGATCTCGCCGCCGAGCCGGTCGCCCATCTGTCCGGCCGGTATCTGGCCGGACAAAGCGACGATGTGCAGCACGATCAGGCGCTGCAGGAGGACTTGGCGCTGGGCGGCAAGGTTCTCGAGGCGTTTCTGGAGGCCGACATCGTCGTTATCGGCGTGGCACTCTACAATTTCGGCATCGCAAGCCAGCTGAAAAGCTGGGTGGACCGCATCTGCGTCGCCGGCAAGACCTTTCGCTACACCGATGCCGGTCCGCAGGGTCTGGCTGGCGACAAGCGCGTCATCCTGGCGATCGCGCGAGGCGGGCTCTATGGACCGGGAACGCCGTCGCAGTCCTTCGAGCATGCCGAGACCTATATGCGGTCCGTTCTCGCCTTCATCGGCGTCACCGCACCGGAGGTCTTTGTGGCCGAGGGTCTGGCGCTCGGCGCAGACAAGCGGGAAGCCGCGACAGAGGCGGCACTCGCAACGATCGCCGCGCTGAAGGCTGCCTGAGGAACGGCTGCGCCCGCTTGGACTATCTGAGCGGGACCGCCTGCCAAGGCGGCGGTGCTGGCGCCGATGGAACGGGACCTGCAACGGGCGTTGCCGGTTCGGCGGGTTTTGGTGTTTCCGGCACCAGCGCCGTCTTCACCAGCCGGAAATCGTCGATCCGCCCGAGGGGCGCAGGGGAGGGCTCCCCTTTCTCAACGAGGAGGTCTCGCGCGCTGCGCCCTGTGCTGGCCGGCAGGCTGGCGCCGTCGAGCAATGCGGATGCACCGTCGAGTTCCGGGTCGACAAGGCTGATCGGCTGGGTCTTGACGATCGTCTCGCTGGTCGGCGCGGTGACGACAAGGTCCTTCATGCCGCTGGGATCCGGAATGTCTTCGCCCGGCGCCACGGTTTCGCCGAGGAGACGCCGGATGTCCTTCTCCACATAGAAGGCGAGCTTGCGCTTGCCGGCCGGCGTCAGATTGATGCCGTCCGCACCGCGCAGGCGCACCTGCTGTCCGTTGATGTCGGAGCCAGTCGTCACGAACCTGCCCTGCTCGTCGACGAAGCCGTCCCAGATATCGATGAACTGCCCTCCGACCTTCTCTGCCTCGGCACGGAAGATGCCGTTGAAGGTCACCATGTCGGTGGTCATCGCCGGTGACTGGAACGAGGGCATGCCGACCCAGAGCAGCGGAACGTTGCGGCCGCGGGCAAGAGCTGCGAAGGCGGCGACGCGGCGGGTATATTCGGCGGTCCAGGCATCCGTGCGATACTTTTCGCGCACGGCGCCGATCCGCATCTGCTGGCGGTCGTTCGCCCCGAAGCTGACGATGATCAAGGCCGGCTTCACGTCGTCCGCGTAGACGGGGAGCATGTCGGGCCAATCGAAATAATCGTCGCGGACCATGCCCGAGGAGCCTTCGCTGCGATCCTCGACGACGATTCCCGGGCTGTCGACGAATGCCGCTTTCAGGCCGTCGCTGAGGCTGCCCGCGATGAAATCGCCCACCACGAGCACCGTCTTTGCGTCCGGCTGTTTCTCCACGGCTGCCGGCGCTTCGGGTACGACCGGGGCGGCACGCGGCTTGGTGCGCTGGGGCTTGGGCGGACGACGTACCCTTGGGGGGGCCTCCCGGTAGACGGTCCCCTCGTCGCCGTAGGTCTCGTAGACGCGCTGCTGCTGGCGCGGCCGGCCGAAGAACATGTCGAGGATCGTCCGGCGTTCCTGCGCGTGTGCGCTGCCGACAGGCGGCAGTCCCGTCACGACGGGTACGGCGAGGGCGAAGGCCAGAACGAAGGCCAGGACGAAGACGGCGATCCGGTGCAGACAGGTTCTCCACGCCGGTCTCAGCAGCACGCTGCTCTGGCGACGGGGACGGCTGGCTGTTCTCGGCATCGACATCGGCATTCCCGCCCGGGCATCCTGCCCGGTTCTCTTCTGATCCGGCAAGCCCTCTCACGAAGGCCCGCCGGTTCCGCGTTCAATCCCGCAGGGCGCGCAGGAGGTTCTGCGTCGGCTGGCCGTCCGGGGCCATGCCGTTCCGGCTCTGGAAGGCCTGGATCGCGGCCTTCGAGCCGGAGCCGAAATTGCCGTCGACCTCGCCATCGTAGTAGCCGAGTTCCTTCAGCCGCGACTGGAGCTCGAACTTCTGCTTGACGTCCAGCGTGCCGTCCGGCCGGCTCCAGGCTTGCTGCATGCCGCCATAGCCGGCGATTTCGTCGGCAAGGAGGCCGACGCCGAGCGCGTAGCTGTCGGAGGCGTTGTAGCGCTTGATCACGGAAAAGTTCTTGGTCATCAGGAAGCCCGGGCCGTTGCTGCCGCCCGGCATTTTCAGCGTGGCACGAATGCTGCCGTCACGAAAGCCCTTGCCGTTCGGCCGGGTGAAGCCGAGGGCGGCCCACTGCTTGAGCGTCTTCGTCTGCCCCTGCAGATCGGATCCGCCGGCCGGGACGGCCGTCTCGTAGCCCCAGGTCATGCCGGGCTGCCAGCCGTTCTTCTTCAGAAGGTTTGCCGCGGTCGCCAGGGCGTCGGGCACGGAGTTCCAGATATCGCGATGGCCGTTGCCGTCGGCGTCGACCGCATACAGCAGGTAGCTCGTGGGGATGAACTGCGTGTGGCCCATCGCCCCGGCCCAGGAACCGTTGAGTTCGCGCGGCCCGACGTCTCCCGACTGCAGGATCTTCAGCGCGGCAATCAGCTGGGTCTTGGCAAACTTGGCGCGCTTCGGATCGGCATAGGCAAGGGTCGCCAGCGCCCGCGGCACGTAATGCAGGCGGTCGTCCTTTTCCAGAACGGCGCCGTAGTTGGATTCCATCGACCAGATGGCCAGCAGCACGGTGCGGTCGACCCCGAAATGCTTCTCGATCGCGTCCAGCGTGCGCCGGTGCTTGACCGCCATTTCCTGGCCGACCTTCTGCGTGTAGGGGTTCACGCGGCTATCGATATATTCCCAGATCTTGTGCTTGAATTCCGGCTGGTAGTTGGCCTTCTCGATCACGGTCTCATCGGGGCTCTTCACGCCGGCGAAAGCCTTGCGGTATGTGCTCTCGGTGATGCCGGCCTTGGCGGCCGTCGCATAGAAGCCGTTGATCCACTTCTGGAAGCCGGCATCGGCAAAGGCGGGCGTGGTGGCAAGGAACGTGGCGGCGGCGACCAGGGCGGCGCGGAGGTGGCGGCGAAGGGGCAGACTGTTGCTGTTCATCGGTCTGTCGTTTCCGTAATCTTGGTCATGGGCGCCGGACGCGACGCGCAAACCATCACTGTACCATTCCAGAACCGTCCCTCTTGCGCTCGCGGGGACGGATCTGACGCGTGCCGGCATTGGTTTCGCGCCGGTTCCATCGAGACTATCGAAATGTGGTCAACAAGTTCTTTACCATGTCGGGGGTCTTGCGTCTTGAGCAGCGAAAAAATAGCGTGACGAGGCTATAGATGTTCACGTTCATGTGACGGACCCGTGTCATGTTCACCGGACATTCACCCCGGATCGTTCATGGAACGGGCATGCAGGCCCGCCCGGCCGCGTATTTCCAGAAACGGATCGCACCGGTCTGGAGACTGCGGGCGGGTACGACATATCACTGTCCGTCAGACGCCGGGCTTTCGGGAGCAGCGACGTCATCCGGTGGAAACGGCGCTGCCACGGACCCATCGGGATCGACGGTCCTTTCAGGCCGGTTTCCGGTAAGACGATATCACGCCGCGGCGGTTGGATCCCATCCGTCCCTTTGTAGAATGACTGAGAACTGGAGATATTGATGAGTGAGAAGCGTAAGGTCCGAAAGGCCGTCTTTCCTGTTGCCGGCCTCGGCACACGTTTTCTGCCCGCCACCAAGGCTGTCCCGAAGGAAATGCTGACGGTCGTCGACAAGCCTGTCATCCAGTATGTCGTCGATGAGGCGATCGAAGCCGGCATCGAGCACCTGATCTTCGTGACGGGCCGCGGCAAGGGCGTGATCGAAGACTATTTCGACATCCAGACCGAGCTCGAGCAGACCTTGCGCGAGCGCAACAAGAAGGCCGAACTGACGCTTCTGGCCGATATCCTGCCGGCTGCCGGCATGACGAGCTTCACCCGCCAGCAGGCGCCGCTCGGCCTTGGCCATGCCGTCTGGTGCGCGCGCGATATCGTCGGCGACGAGCCCTTCGCGGTTCTTCTGCCCGACATGATCATGCGCGGCGAAAAGGGCTGCCTCAAGGGCATGGTCGAACTCTACGAGCAGAGCGGCGGCAACGTGCTTGCCGTCGAGGAATGCGCGCCGGAAGTCGCCCACAAGTACGGCATCGTCGGGGTGGGCGAAACCATCGGCGAAGGCTTCGCTATCAATGCCATGGTCGAGAAGCCGGCGGCGGGAACCGCGCCGTCCAACTTCTTCATCAATGGCCGCTACATCCTGCAGCCGGAAATCTTCAAGATCCTGGAAACGCAGGAGCGCGGCGCCGGCAACGAGATCCAGCTCACGGACGGCATGCTGAAGCTGCTGAAGAGCCAGGGTTTTGCGGGCTATGTCTTCCGCGGCGAAACCTATGACTGCGGCGCCAAGGATGGTTTCATCCTCGCCAATGTCGCGTTCGCCCTGTCGCGCGACGATATCCGCGACTCGGTCGAAGGTCCGCTCAAGGCGCTTCTCGCCCGCTGATCCATGGCCTCTTGAGGCGTTGACCTCTTAAGACGAAGCCGCGTTGCCCCCGGGGCAGCGCGGCTTTTTTCGTTCGGGACGGTCAGCGTCGCAGCGTCAGGCCGACACCGATCCGGGCGACGGACGTCGCCTGGCCTCGGTCCGGCGTGGTCCGCTCGTAGCTGACGTCGCCCGTCAGCGCGAGATAGCGGTTGATGTCGTAGGTCAGCCCGGCACCCGCCAGCCACACCCTGGTGTCGGACGAGATGCTGCCGGAGGGGTAGTTGCGGAATGTCAGGCTGTTGGAGAGCCGCGCGACGAGGGCCGAGCGCAATTCGTGCGTGACCCGGCTGGACAGCGTGTAGGCAAGGGCGCCGCTCTCGCCTGACGTGGTCGACGGCTCCAGCGTCGTGGACAAACCTGTCGACACGTCCGTCCCGCGCTGTGGCGACCAGTTGATGAGGCCATCGATCGTGGCGCCGTTCAGGTCTTTCAGCCGCGCGTCGTCGAAACGATAGGTGTTGTAGCCGAAGGCCAGTTCGCCCTTCAGCTTTTCGCCAAGGTCGGCCTCCACGCCGGCGCGGCCGGAATAGCTCTTGTAGGAGCGGCTGTAGCCGAGGCTGTCCGAACGGAGCTCGTAGATGCCCCGGCCGATCGAGGCCTCGAGAAACGGGATCAGGGCCGGTGACAGCGCGTAGCCGATCCGGGTCGTCAACGTACCGACATCCCGGTTCCGGTCCTTTTGCGACAGGGTCGTGCCGGCGGAGAGATCAACGTCCGAATAGGTCAGGCGGTTGACATCGACCTTTGCCGAGCCACGCAGGATGCCGAAGTCATGCTCGATGCCGGCGCCGAGCGTGTACTGGTTGACGCCGGCCTGCGTCTCCGCACCGTTCACGGCATTGGGGTCCGTTGCATCCTCGCGGTCGAAGCTGTAGCCGGCGCGCAGGGTTGCGATCGTGTCGCGACTGATATCGAACCGCAGGGCGGCGTCGATATCGGCGCGGGGCTTGGTCTCGCCGGTGCCGGAGAGGTTGCGTTGCCAGTAACCTTCGCCGGTGACGCTCAGCTGATGGCGGGACCAGTCGGACGTCAGGGTGCCCTTGAGGCCCGTTTCGGTATAGGTCCGCCGCTCGCGCGTCTCGCCGCTGCGGGTTGTTTCGGAGTTGATGGTCTGGCCGATCGACGGTTTCAGCGTGAAGGTGCCGAGCGGAATGCCGGGCACGTCGTCGTCGTCCGCGAGGGCCGACTTCAAGCCGTCGACGCTGGTTTCGCGCAGGTTCGAGCGGATCAGGTCTTGGTCGCGTAGCAAGCCGCCGCCGACCACGGCGTCGTCACCGATCGCACCCGTGATCTCGGTGTCGCCCGTGGGGGAGACGGCGCTCGTCGTGCCGGTCGCGGGAACGGCTGCCGCGGCCGCGCCGGCCGCCTGCGCGCTGAGCGTGCCGGATGTCGGGGGGGCATCGGGGTCCTGCGGCCCGGCAAGCGCCGTATCGGCTGCCTCGTCCTCCACGGCCTGAGCCCAGGCGTGCGATGGTGGGCTAAGTGCCGTCAGGCAGACGGACGACAGAAGCAGGACGGCCATGGCGGCACGAGCGGGCCGAACGGCACACGCATCCATGTCCAGAAAATCAGAAGGCGCCATGTGCCGGGTCCGCAAGCTCGAAGCAATTGTTTCGCAATCGTAAACGCTTGTGGTTAACCAATCCTTAGCCGCGAGGCGTCCGGTGGCGCATCCGGTTCAGGCAGTGGCTTAGCGGTGGCTCAGGCGGTGGCGGCGGCCGCTTCGACGCGAAGCCATTGCCCATCGGCCGAAATCACGCGAACGCGGGCACCGACCGGAAGGTCGGGTCCGCTGACGGGCCATGTGGTGTCGCCGAGGCGCACGCGGCCACGCCCTTCGGCGATCGGCTCCTCGAGGATCGCGGTCCGCCCGATCAGGCTGCGGCCGCGCTGGTTCAGCAAGGGGGCGTCGGATGTGGCGTCGAAACGGGCGAGCAGACGGCGCCCGACCAGCACGGAGACGACGGAGAGAACGGCAAAGAGCGGCAGCTGCACATGCCAGCCGAACATGTCCGCGTTCCAGAACATCAGCGCGAGGGCGCCGGTCAGGATCGCCGCCATGCCGATCCAGACGAGAAAGACGCCGGGAACAAGGATTTCCGCGGCCAGAAGAGCCAGTCCGAGAACCCACCAGGCCCAGGGGCCGAGTTCCTCGATGACGCGCGCGACCATCAGGCGCCGGTCCGCGGCGTCGCAAAGGGGGAAGGGGCGGCCGGGGCAGTCGCTGGGACGGCGCGCGCCGGGCCACGAGGACGCTCCGGCGGGGTCGGCGCACCGCCGAAGACGTCTCGGGCGATGGCGCCGATGCCGCCGAGCGATCCGATGAGCGCCGAGGCTTCCATCGGCATGAGCACGATCTTGGAATTTGGCGCGGTGCCGATCGCGGCGACAGCTTCGGTGTATTTCTGGGCAACGAAGTAGTTGATCGCCTGCACGTCGCCCGCGGCGATCGCTTCGGAGACCATGCGGGTCGCCTTCGCCTCGGCTTCGGCCAGCCGCTCGCGTGCCTCGGCATCACGGAAGGCAGCCTCGCGCTGTCCCTCTGCCTGCAGGATCGCCGATTGCTTGGCGCCTTCGGCCCGCAGGATCTGCGCGTTGCGCGATCCCTCGGCTTCCAGCACCTGCGCGCGCTTCTCGCGCTCGGCCTTCATCTGGCGCGCCATGGCGTCTACGAGGTCCTTGGGCGGCTGGATATCCTTGATCTCGACGCGGGTCACCTTGATGCCCCAGGGACCGACGGCCTCGTCGACGACCCGCAGCAGGCGGTCATTGATGGTGTCGCGGTTCGACAGCAGTTCGTCGAGATCCATGGAGCCCATGACGGAGCGAATATTCGTCATCGTCAGGTTCAGGATGGCGCTCTGGAGATTGGCGACCTGATAGGCAGCCTCTGCCGCGTTCAACACCTGATAAAAGGCGACGGCATCGGCCGAGACGCTGGCATTGTCCTTGGTGATGACCTCCTGGGTCGGCACATCGAGCACCTGCTCCATCACGTTCATGCGGGCGCCGACGCGATCGATGAAGGGAATGATGAGGTTGAGCCCGGGCTCCAGGGTCCGCGTGTAGCGACCGAAACGCTCGATCGTGTGACGATATCCCTGCGGAACGGTCTTGATCCCGGCGATGAGCACGAGGATGACGAGGACCGCGAAGGCCACTACCACGATATCCAGTCCGCCCAAGGTCATCTCCTCCGTGTCAGGCCAGGCTCCGGCTTAGCATGCCCGGGCAGATTGCGGAACCGTGCCGTCGACGCGATGTGGCGTTGACGGACATCAGATGCTGGGCCCGCCCAGCACGCGCTCGAGGGACACGGGCTGCGGTGCCGTCGCGTCCACCCAGCCGCCGAGTTCCCGGCGCACCACGTGCTCCAGCACGCGCATGCCGTCATCGCTGTCGTTGAGGCAGGGAATATGCGTGAACTTCTCGCCGCCCGCATGGTGGAAGGTTTCTTCGGCTTCCACGGCAATTTCCTCGAGCGTTTCCAGGCAGTCGGAGACAAAGCCGGGATTCATCACGGCGATCCGCTTGATGCCCTTCTGGCCGAGGGCCTCCACGGTCTTGTCGGTATAGGGCTGCAGCCACTCTTCCGGGCCGAAGCGGGACTGGAAGGTGACCTGCAGTTTCTCCTTCGACCAGCCGAGTTTCTCGCGCAGGAGGCGCGCGGTCTTGTAGCACTGGCAATGGTAGGGATCGCCCTTCCGGAAATAGGACTGGGGAATGCCATGGAAGGAGGTCAGCAGCACCTCCGGCTCCCAGTCGAGCGTCGCCAGATGCGCGTGGATCGAGTTGGCGAGGCTTTCGATGTAGACCGGATCGTCGTGATAGGGCGGCACGGTGCGCAGCGCCGGCTGCCAGCGGGATTTCAGCAGCAGCCGGAAAGCCTCGTCGTTGACGGTGGCCGTGGTTGCGGCGGCATATTGCGGATAGAGCGGAAACAGCAGGATCTTTTCACAGCCCGCCTGCTTCAAGGCCTCCATGCGATCGGGGATCGACGGCTGGCCGTAGCGCATGGCCCAGTCGACCACGACATTGTCGTGGCCGGCAAGGCTTGCCGCCATTTTCTCGGCTTGGCTGCGGGTGTAGGTGCGCAGGTAGCTTTCATCGAGATCCTTGTTCCAGATCGTCTCGTAGGCCTTGCCCACTTTTGCCGGACGCGTGTTGAGCACGATGCCGTAGAGGATCGGGTACCAGAACACGCGCGACCATTCGATGACGCGTTTGTCACTGAGGAACTGCTTGAGATAGCGCCGCATGGACACCTTGTCCGTGCCGTCGGGCGTGCCGAGATTGACCAGGAGAACGCCAACTTTTCCAAAAGCCACCTTGGGGTGATCGGCGGGGAGAGGCGTGACGGTCATGTTCATGGCGGTTTCCTGAGGCAAGGACGACGGGTGCCATCCTATACGGATATGGCCCTCATCGGTTCATCTGTCTCTATGTAAAACAAAATCGGGGCCGGGGAAGCCCGGCCGGGTGGAAGCGGATGAGGCCGATTGTCTCATTGGCCCCTTTCTTCAAGGTCGGACCGGACAACACATCACGGTGAGGTTCGCGCAGGCGAACATTCTCCGCCAAGGGCCCTCCGAAGGCCCTTGACGGGATCCGCTCGCGCACGACCGGATCCCGTTTCGTCTCGATGTCGCCGGGCGCGCGCTCAGCGGGGCGGCAAGGTCAGTTCCGTGCCGACATGCAGTCTCTCGGGAACCGGGTTGCCGTTGGCCGCTGCAATCGCCTTCCACCGCTCGCCATAGCCATAGGCCGACTTCGCGATGTCCCACAGCGTGTCACCCTTGACGACGACATGGCGCGTTTCGGCGGTGGTCGAGGGTGCGGGCTCGGGTGTTGAAGGCTCGGATGTTGAGGGCTGGGGCGCCGCAGCCTCGGGTGCCGCAGGTTGGGGCGCTGAAGGTTGGGGCGCTGCCGGCGCTGCGGGTTCGGCGGGTACGGGTGCCGGCGGTGTGGCAGGGGGCGCCGCAGGCACGGTCGCCGGCGAGGTCGCCGGAGACGGGTTTGCCGGAGATGGGGTTGCCGGAGACGGGGCCGTCGCTGCCGGGGCCGTCGCTGCGGGGGCCGTCGTCGCCGGGGTGCTCGCCGCCGGCGGAGCCGCGGGAGCCTGTTTTGCGGGGGGGACGTAATCAGCGGGCGTCAGGTCGGTGATGCGGCCCTCGGTATAGGGCGTGTAGGGATTGTGCGCACCGAGATAGGCTGCGACAGCCTCTTCGAGATTGGGGCCGAAGTCATAGGCATTCTTTGCATTGGTCGCAAAGATCTTGAAGCCGTCGCCGCCGCCGCGCACGTAATTGTTGGTGACGACACCGTAGGTCTTGGCGGGATCGATCGGAACGAAGGCGTTGCCCTCCTTCACTTCGACGGTGCTGATGCGGCTGCCGACCGGCTTCGACCGGTCGAAGGCGTATTTCATGCCCGCAACCTGCAGGAAGCGGCCACCGCCGTCGTCCACCTGGCTCACCGCATTCTCGAGCGCCGTCAGAAGGTCCGCGCCGGTCAGCTGGAAGGTGGCGATTGTGTTCTGGAACGGAAGCACGGTCAGCACTTCACCCATGGTCACCGGGCCTGCATCGATCGGTGCGCGCAGCCCGCCACCGTTCTGCAGCGCGATCGTGATGCCCTGATCCTTGACGCGGTCGAGCTGCGCATCGGCGAGCAGGTTGCCCATGCTGCATTCGCGCGCGCGGCAGATCTTCCGGTCGCCCTCGATGGGTCCGGAGGTCTCGCCGACAACCTTCTGCTTCAGCGTTTCGATCGGCGCCTTCAGGTCGTTGATGCGGGCCGTCAAGGCGGGATCGGGCTGGAACGCGCTGTCGATCAGGATCGGCTCGCCGGTGGCTTCCTTGACCACGCCGGCATCGTCGAAGACGATCCTGAGATCGCCGAGATAGCGCGAATACTGGAAGGCCTGGACCACCGGCACCTTGTGGCCGTCAGGGTTGTCGACCCAGGTCGGATAGGGGCCTTCTGCGCCTTCGACCGTGTTCGACAGCAAGGTGTGGGAGTGCCCGCCGACCACCACATCGACATCGGGGATCTTGGCGATGGCCGAGAGGTCGCGCGGGTAGCCGACATGGGTCAGCGCGATGATCTTGTTGACGCCCTGCGCCTTCAGCGCTGCGACGGCTTCGGTGATCTTTGCGACATCGTCGGCAATCGTGATGTTCGGCCCGGGATTGGCGATCTCGGGCGTGTCGTTGGTGACGGCGCCGACGATGCCGATCTTCTGGCCGCCCTTGTCGATGACGATCGACGGCTTGATGCGGTCGCCGATCTTGGCCGCCGCACTCGGCACGACATTGGCCGTCACGACGGGAAACTGCACCTTGTCGAGAAAGGTCGCGAGCACGTCGTCGCTGTCGTCGAATTCATGATTGCCGACGGTCATCGCGTCGAACTTCATGGCATTCAGCACCTCGGCTTCCGTCGCCCCCTTGTAGGTCGTGTAGAAGAGGGAGCCCTGGAAATTGTCACCGGCATTCAGCAAGAGCGTGTTCTTGCCGGCAGCTTCGAGCGCGCCGCGCGTCGTGTTGATGGCGGTGAGCAGGCGGGCGGCGCCGCCGAAACAGGCGCTCTTGGCTTCCTCCTCTGCAGAGCAGGTCGCATCGGACTTGTTGATCGCCTCGATGCGGGAATGGAAGTCGTTGATGTGAAGGATGTTCAGTTCGTAATCGGCAAAAGCGGCGCCTGTGGACAGGGCCAGCAGGGACGCAGCCATCAGGCCGGTCTGCAGGGTGCGGATCATCACGATCTCCTCTTTGTCGAACGCAGGCCCGCTGCCGGGGATCCGGCACCGGACAGCGGGATCGTTTCATCCCGCCGACGCGACATCAAGGAGAAAGAGCAAGGCCCGGCGAATTTTGCCGCCGGACGTGGTCACATCAGGCGCGACGCGACAGCGAGAACTGGGCGCCCGTATCCGTCGTGCAGTTGAGCTGCGAGGTCGTGACCATCGCGCAATTGACCTTCTGCTGCGTCTTGCGGACCATCGACGTCATGTTGATCTCGACCAGCTTCGGCGTGATGCTGACATAGCTTCCGGAGGCGAGCAGCTGGTTGGTGTCGGTCGTGCGGGTGGAGAATGTTCCGCTTGCAAACGTCGACACGATGCCGTTCGGATCGGCCCAGGTTCCCTCGACGCCCACCGGCATGGCCTGACTTCTCGGCATCTGGCTGACCTCGCGCGGGGCCGACTGGCACGAGGCAAGAGATGCAGCGACGGCGAGGGCGGTCATGATGGCTTTGGCGTTCATGGCAAGGTCTCCGTGATGCTCGGAACGATCGGAAGTGGAAAAACCATGACGTGATCGAACCCTGTTTGCAAGCGGCGCAAGGCCCTATCGGCAGCCTTCCGTTACACAAGCGCGCAGGCGCGGCTTTCGGGAGACAGTCGGACGGAGAGGCGCACGAAAAAGCCCGGAACGAGACCGCTCCGGGCTTTGGATTGTCTTTGGTTGCGGTTTACCGAACCAGAATGTTCTTGAACTGCCAGGGATCGCTCTCGTCGATCTCTTCCGGGAAGAGGCCCGGGCGGCCGTCGAGCGGAGTCCAGTCGGTGTAATGACCTTCGACCGGGCCGAGATACGGCGTCTGCACTTCGAGGCAGCGCTTGTAGTCGATCTCGTCGGCTTCCACGATGCCGGCCTTCGGGTTTTCGAGGGCCCAGACCATGCCGGCGAGAACGGCCGAGGTCACCTGCAGGCCGGTCGCGTTCTGGTAGGGCGCGATGCGGCGGGTTTCCTCGAGCGACAGGCGCGAACCGTACCAGTAGGCATTCTTGTCGTGGCCATAGAGCAAGACGCCGAGTTCGTCGACGCCGTCCACCAGTTCGTTCTCGTCGAGAACGTGGAGGACCGGCTGGGGCGTGCCGCCATTGCCGAACATCTCGTGCAGCGACAGCACGGCGTCGTTGGCCGGGTGATAGGCGTAGTGGCAGGTGGGACGGAAGGTGACCTCGTCGTCCTTGTCGCGCACCGTGAAGTAGTCGGCAATCGAGATCGACTCGTTATGCGTCACGAGAAAGCCGTACTGTGCGCCCGGGGTCGGGCACCAGGTGCGCACGCGGGTGTTGGCGCCGGGCTGTTCGAGGTAGATGGCGGCCTGGCAGCCCTTCTTGTGCTTCTTGGCATTCTTCGGCATCCAGTTTTCATGGGTGCCCCAGCCAAGTTCGGCCGGCTGCAGGCCTTCCGAGATGAAGCCTTCGACGGACCAGGTGTTCCAGAAGACGTTGAGCGGCTTCGGGTTCTTGGCGCGCTGCGTGTCGCGCTCGGCAATGTGGACGCCCTTGACGCCGACCTTCTTCATCAGCTTCGCCCAGCCTTCGCGGTCGTGCTGGTCGGGCTCGTCGAACTTGATGTCGAGGTCATGGGCGAGGTTCACCAGGGCCTGCTTGACGAACCAGGAGACCATGCCCGGGTTGGCGCCGCAGGTGGAAACGGCCGTCGTGCCGCCCGGGTTCTTCTTCTTCTCGTGGCGCATGGTTTCGCGCAGCGCGTAGTTGGTGCGCTCGGAGTTCTTCATGTTCTTGTCGAAATAGAAGCCGAGCCAAGGCTCGACGACCGTGTCGATATAGAGAACGTCGAGCTTGCGGCAGAGCTTGACGAGGTCGACCGAGCCGGTATCGACCGACAGGTTGACGCAGAAGCCCTGGCCGGATCCCGCCGTCAGGAGCGGCTTCAGCAGCTCCTTGTAGTTGTCCTTGGTGACGGCGGCCTTGATGTGCTTGACGCCATGCTTCTTCAGGATCTCCATGTCGGCCGCGTCTTCACGCGGGTCGATCACGACCATCCGGCTCTTGTCATAGGTGAAATGCCGTTCGATCAGCGGCAAGGTGCCGCGGCCGATGGAGCCGAAACCGATCATGACGATCGGGCCGGTGATTTCGCCGTAAACCGGATGAGAGGCTTCCGCCATGGGGTCTT
Source organism: Rhizobium sp. Leaf341 (assembly GCF_001424325.1). NCBI lineage: Bacteria > Pseudomonadati > Pseudomonadota > Alphaproteobacteria > Hyphomicrobiales > Rhizobiaceae > Rhizobium > Rhizobium sp. Leaf341. The sequence continues at coordinate 329,663 of NZ_LMPE01000005.1, read as the reverse complement.
CTCCTGAACGTTTTCTTTCGAGGCAAGCCGATCCGGGTTCGGTCGGCTCCAGGCAATCTGCGCGCCCTAGATCATAATTCGATGTCACAATAAAGGGCAGCGTCTTTCCAACACCCCTTAAATGAAGGCTTTGCCGGTGCCAAGAGCCTGTCGCACGGGCCGAGAGACAGCCGACCGTGCCAGCCGACCGTGCCGGCCGGACCATTCAGGATTCGACCAGCCGGGCGGGAATGAGACCACGCAGCGAATTGCCCATGAACAGGGTGCCCTTGCGGAGGTCGTCGAGCGTCAGGCGCTGGGTGCGCGCGCGGCGCGCGCAGATCAGCTCCGTTCGCAACACACCCGCAAGCAGACCGCAGGCGATCGGCGGCGTCTTGAGAAGGCCCGAGCCGTCATCGAGAAACAGCGAAGTGATGGTTCCCTCGCAGGGCTCGCCGCGTTCGTTGAGCAGCAGGATCTCGTCGGCGTCTCCGGCCGGCCATTCCGCGCGCGCGGCATCGTAGACGGCACGGCGGCTGGTCTTGTAGCGCAGTAGCGGGTCGGACGAGGCCAGCCGGGTTTCGGCCACGCGCAGGCGCCAGACGGTTCCGGCCGGCTGCGGCGTGAAGGGGACGACCGCGATCTCCAGCCGGCCGTCGCGAAACAGTTCCAGCCGGCCGCGGGCGGGGGCGATCGCCGGCGCAGCGGCGTCTTCCAGACGCGGCAGGAGATCCGGCGGCAGGGGAAAGCCGAGGCGTCGGGCAGACCGGGACAGGCGGGCGACGTGCAGCCGCAGACGCGGAATGCGCGTCTCGAGCGGCTGGTTGCCACCAGGGGATGGCTCGATGCGCCATGTCTCGATCAGCGAAAGCTCGGTCACGACGCAAGGCCGAGCGCAGGGGCTTCGTCGCCGAGCGCGAAGCGCGCCTTCAGCAGGCACTCGGCATATTCCGCCTCGGCGGTGGAATCATAGACGATGCCGCCCCCGACATTGAAGACGGCCTCGCCTGTCTCGAAGAGCGACAAGGTGCGGATGGCGACGCTGAACCGCATGTCGCCGTTCGGCGCGATAAAGCCGATGGCGCCGCAATAGGCGTCGCGCGGCCCGGTTTCCAGCCCGTGCAGGATCTCCATCGCCCGGATCTTGGGGGCGCCTGTCACCGAGCCGCAGGGAAAGAGGGCCCTGAAAATATCGGCGATGGCGACGCCGGGCACGAGTTTCGCGCGGATATGGCTGACCATCTGGTGCACGGTCGGGTAGGTCTCGATGTCGAAGAGACGGGACACGTCGAGCGTTCCGACCTCGGTGATCCGCGAAATGTCGTTGCGCAGGAGATCGACGATCATGCGGTTTTCGGCCTGGGTCTTGTCGTCGGCCAGCATCGCCGCGACGATCGCCGCGTCCTCGAGCGCGGACGCGCCGCGCGGGGCGGTTCCCTTCATCGGATGCGTCTCGATCGCGCCGTTCAGAACCTCAAAGAACAATTCCGGCGAGCGCGACAGAAGTGTCGGGCCGTCGAGCCTGACGAGTGCGCCGTAGCGCACCGGCTGGCGTTCGATCAGCGACCAGAAGGCGTCGAGCGGATCTCCGTTCCAGCGGGCGGAAATCGGCATCGTCAGGTTCGCCTGGTAGCAGTCGCCTTGGCGCAGGTGCCGGTGCAGCCTGTCGAAACGGTCGCGGTAGGTGGCAAAATCCCAGGCGGCGCGGGGCGCGGCCAGAAACGGCGTGTTGTCGCGCCGCCGGCGTGGCGCGGCCAGGGGATGGGCGGCGTCGGCCGGTCCGGAGAAGACGCCGAAAGAGAGGAACGGGGTTTCCCCACCCTCCTGCGCGAGCGCCGCCAGCCGTTCCTCGAACAGATAGCCGGTCTCGTAGGCCATGAACCCCGCCAGCCAGCGGCCTTGCGCCTTTGCTGCCTCCATGCGGGCCAGCGCCGGGAGGACCTCGGCGGCGGTGCGGGCGGTGATGACCTCCAGCGGCTCGGCAAAGAGCGTCACCGTGTGCGTCGTGTCGTCCCGGAAGAGAACAAAGGGGTCGGTCAGCACGGACGTTTGCGGCGTCATGGCGATCACGCGGCGTCCAGCGCTTCCAGCTCGTCGATCAGGCCTTCGATCATCGAGAGGCCTTTTTCCCAGAAAGCGGGGTCCGTGGCATCGAGGCCGAAGGGTGCGAGGAGTTCGCTGTGATGCTTGCTGCCGCCGGCCTTGAGCATCTCGAAGTATTTTTGCTGAAATCCGCCCTCGGCTTTTTCGTAGACGGCGTAGAGCGAGTTCACCAGGCAATCGCCGAAGGCATAGGCGTAGACGTAGAAGGGCGAATGGATGAAGTGAGGGATATAGGCCCAGTAGGTCTCGTAGCCCTCCGAGATCGCGATCGCCGGTCCGAGGCTGTCGGCCTGCACGGACAGCCAGAGCTGACCGATGGCCTCCGGCGTCAGTTCGCCGTTCTTGCGCGCCGTGTGCAGCTTGCGCTCGAATTCGTAGAAGGCGATCTGGCGCACGACCGTGTTGATCATGTCCTCGACCTTCTGGGCGAGCATCGCCTTGCGTTCGCGCCGGTCCGTCGTGCGCTCCAGGAGCGCGCGGAAGGTCAGCATCTCGCCGAAAACGGAGGCGGTTTCCGCGAGCGTCAGCGGCGTCGAGGCCATCAGGGCGCCCTGTCCGCCGGCCAGGACCTGGTGCACGCCGTGGCCGAGTTCGTGGGCCAGCGTCATCACGTCGCGCGGCTTGCCCATGTAGTTGACGAGCACATAGGGGTGCGCCGACGGCACGGTCGGATGCGCGAAGGCACCCGGCGCCTTGCCCGGCCGCACCGGCGCATCGATCCAGCCGCCGTCGAAGAAGCGCTGCGCGATGGCCGCCATCTCCGGATCGAAGGCAGCATAGGCCGACAGCACCGTCTCGCGCGCCTCGCTCCAGGGAATGACGTGGTTCGGCGCTTCCGGCAGCGGCGCGTTGCGGTCCCAGAAGTTCATCCGCTCCATGCCGAGCCAGTTCGCCTTCATCGCGTAGTAGCGGTGGGACAGGCGCGGATAGGCCGCGCGCACAGCTTCGGCCAGGGCATCGACGACCGCGCGCTCCACCCGGTTGGCCAAATGCCGGCTGTCCGCGATATCGGCAAAACCGCGCCAGCGGTCGGAGATCTCCTTGTCCTTGGCCAGCGTGTTGGTGATGAGCGCAAAGGTCCGGATATGCGCCTTGAACGTGGTGGCCAGCGCCTGCGCGGCCTTGCGGCGCGTTTCCGGGTCGCTCTCCTGGAGGAGGCTGAGCGTGCGCTCGAGTGGCAGTTCCGCGCCCTCCACGGTGAAGGTGAGTGCGGCCATGGTCTCGTCGAACAGGCGGTTGAACGCACCGGCTCCGGTCATGGACTTTTCGAGAAACAGCTGCTCCAGGCGGTCGTCCAGCTGGTAGGGCTTGTCCATCCGGAGGTCGGCAATCCAGGGGCGGTAATGCGCGGCGCGGGCATCGGCCGAAAGCGCGGCTTCGAGCACGGCGTCATCGATCCGGTTCATCTCCAGCGCGAAAAACAGAAGGCTGCTCGCATAGTCGGTCAGCTTGGCCTGGACATCGCCAAAGAATTTTCCGACCTCGGGATCGGACGTGTCCGTGTAGTAGGTCAGCCCGGCATAGGATCCGATCCGTCCCATGCGCTCTTCCAGCGCCTCGAATTCCTCCACGGCTTTTCCCAGGCCCTCGTCGCCGGTTTTGGTGGCGGCCTCCGCCAGGCGCCCCTTCCACTTCGCCTCGAATGCCAGGCATTCCGCGCCCGCCTGTTCCAGATCGTTCCGGAAGAGCTGAGACCCGGGTGCGGGATAGAGATCCTCGAGCCTCCAGGTCGGCAAATCGCCAAGAGCCGCGTCCGTCGCTGCGGAGACGGCCGCACTGGCGGCGGGCGCGGCGTCGGGCGGGCTCATGACGGGCTGGCTCATGACGGGCTGGGGGGCGATCGATGTCCGGGGGCAGAAGGTCATTGCGGTCACTCATTGGCTTCGGCGCACCGGGGCGGCCGGACATTTCGAGAGGTCGGCCAGAGGCCGGGAGAACGCGCTGCAGGGCACTGGCAAGGCCCGTCGCGGGGGCGAACCGTAACGTCGTCGATGGTTAAAATGCAAGTGTTTCGCCAAACACCGTGTTCAATCCTTTGTGCCAGGAATGGACGCTCAAGGTGGCGTGCATGATGGCGCGCCGACGACGTCAAGCGGGAGGTTCCATGGCAGCGCAGATACTCGTGATCGAGGACGATCCGGTCCAGCGTCGGATCCTGACAGGGATGATCGAGCGCCTCGGCCATATCGCCCATGTGGCGGAAAACGGGCGCGCGGGGCTCGAGCTCTTGCTGCGCCGCGGGGCGCGCATCGATGTCATCCTTCTCGATCTGATGATGCCGGAAATGGATGGCCATGCGGTTCTGGCGGCCCTGGCGGAGCGCCATATCTCGACGCCTGCGATCGTGCAGACCGGGCAGGGCGGCATCGAGACGGTGGTTCTCGCCATGCAGGCCGGTGCCTTCGATTTCGTCGTCAAGCCGGTGTCGCCGGAACGCCTGGCCGTCGCGCTCGGCAATGCGCTGAAGCAGTCCGGCCGTCCGACCCGCGCAGCCGGTCGACGCAGCCGCGGGGACGTCGTGCGGTTCGAGGATGTCGTGTCCGCCAGCGAGGCGATGATCCGCGTGCTCGAGCTCGCCAAGCGCGCTGCGCAGTCGAGCATTCCCGTGGTGCTCGAAGGCGAATCGGGTGTGGGCAAGGAAATGGTCGCCCGCGCCATCCAGTCCGGCAGCGACCGGGCCGGCAAGTCCTTCGTGACCGTCAATTGCGGGGCGATCCCGGCCAATCTGGTAGAAAGCATCCTGTTCGGCCATGAGAAGGGCGCCTTCACCGGCGCGACCGAAAAGCATGCCGGCAAGTTCGTCGAAGCGGATGGCGGCACGCTGTTCCTCGACGAGATCGGCGACCTGCCGCTCGCGGTTCAGGTCAAGCTGCTGCGGGCCGTTCAGCAGGGCGAAATCGAGACGGTGGGCGCGCGCATGCCGCAGAAGGTCGATGTGCGGCTGATCTCGGCGACCAACAAGGATCTCATCACCGAAGTGCGCGAGGGCCGGTTCCGGGAGGATCTCTACTACCGCCTCAACGTGTTTCCCATCGCCATTCCCGCGCTGCGCCGCCGCAAGGAAGACATTCCGCTGCTGGTGCGCAATTTCGTGGAGATCTTTTCCAGCGAACAGCGGCTGCCGAAGACGCTCACCGTCAGCCATGGGGCCATGGCCCTGCTGACGGCCTATGACTGGCCGGGCAATATCAGGGAGCTGGAAAGCGCCATCTATCGCGCCGTCGTCATGGCGGAACGCCCCGAACTCGACATTGCCGATTTTCCACAGCTTGCCGTCACCCTTCCCGAGGGTCATGCGCGGGGTGTCGTCCCGCATCTCTCACCCGAACCGTTCCGTTCCGGGGCATCGATCGCCGCGGTTGCCCATCACGGCATCGCGCCGCAGGGCACGCTGGCTGAGGGTCGGCCGGCACAGGGCGGGTCGGTGCAGGGTGGGTCGGTGCAGGGTGGGTCGTTCATCGCCCCATCCGAACGGCGGGCGTTGCGATCCGCCGAGACGGTCATTGTCGAGCAGGCCATTCCGAGCGTCGATGCCGGGGGCAACGTCCGCAAGCTGGCAGAGGTCGAGGAAGAGCTGATCCGCTTTGCGCTGAAGTTCTATCGCGGGCAGATGAGCCAGGTGGCGCGCAAGCTGGGCATCGGGCGCTCGACACTCTACCGCAAGCTCAAGGATTACGGCATCGACCCCGACGATCCGTTCTCCGAAGCCGCGTGAAATCCGCCCTGAAGCCGCCCCGAAGCTGTGCGAAAAAGCCGCCTGCCGGGACATTCTTGCCCCAAGCCTTCGTCAAATTCATTCGGTGTCGTTTAGACCTTGTTAGTGATCCGTTCACTATATTATAAGGATAAGTGACGACTGTGGCATAAATGCCATGCTGTCACCGTATTTGACAGTCAACTGGATGGCCGCAGGGAGCGGCGCGTTCGTCGACGGGGAAGAAGGTTTGCAGGATTTGTCGGGAATGATAACGCCTTTCGGCGCCAAAGTGCGCGACCTTTGCAGCCGTTGGGCCCGTCGCATGCCGCGCCTCCTCGGATCGCTGGTGATCGCCGCTTCCATGGTGACCCCTGGCATCGTGCCCGCCGTCGAAGCTGCCGGCCAGACCCGCACGCTCAAGATCTACTTCATTCATACCCGCGAGAAGGCCGAAATCACCTTCAAGCGCAACGGCCGCTATGATCCCAAGGGTCTCCAGCAGGTCAACAACATGCTGCGCGACTGGCGTCGCAACGAACCGACGAAAATGGACCCGCGTCTTCTCGACCTCATCTGGGAAGTCTACCAGAAGAGCGGGTCGCGCGACTACATCCACGTCGTTTCCGCCTATCGTTCGCCGGCCACCAACGGCATGCTGCGCTCGCGCACCAAGGGTGTCGCCAAGAAGAGCCAGCACATGCTCGGCAAGGCGATGGACTTCTATCTCCCCGACGTGAAGTTGAAGACGCTGCGCGAAATCGGCATGAAGTTCCAGGTCGGCGGCGTCGGCTACTACCCGACCTCCGGTTCGCCGTTCGTCCACATGGACGTCGGTGGCGTGCGCGCCTGGCCGCGCATGAGCCGCGGCGAACTCGTTCGCCTGTTCCCGGACGGAAAGACCATGCACCTTCCCTCCGACGGCTCGCCGCTTCCCGGCTATGAGCAGGCTGTGGCGGACTACAAGCGCCGCGTCGGATCCAGCGCCATCGAAGTGGCGGGCGGCGGCGCCAAGGGCGCGGGCGATCGCGACACGAAGCGGGGTGGCAAGAACCTCTTTGCCATGCTGTTTGGCAGCGGCGACGAGGACGAGGATGCAACCGCGATTGCAAGCGGTGCCGACAGCGACGATTCCGAAGCACCTTCCCAGGCTCCGGCCCGGACGACCAAGCCTGCCGCCGCTCCGGTCCAGCAGCCGGTTCTGGCCGGTGTCGAGGGCGCCGAAGACGCTCCCCTCGTTGCCGAGCAGACGCTCAAGGCGCCGGTTCCGCTCAACCGTCCTGCGTTCCAGGAAGCCGATACGTCCGTCCAGACGGCGCTTGTCGCGCCGCCGAGAAACGCCGCGCAGGATGCTCTTGCCGCAGCGCTCCCCGCGACACCGCCGGCGGGCGAGGAATTTGCCGATCTTCGGAGCTACAAGGTTCCCGTGCCTCTGGCGCGCCAGACCGATCCGCAGGGTAGCGAGGCCCTTCTTGCCAGCGCCGATCCCAATGCGATGACGGAAGATTCCGAGGCGCTCGGCTTCGTTCCCGTGCCCGCTCTTCGCCCGGCCGGAGAAGCCGCCCTGATGGCCGTCGCCCAGGCCGACGTTGCCGGTGCGCCGACGAGCATGGCGGCCGAGCCGCTTCCGACCCAGGTTCCGGCCCAGCTTCCGGCAACAACGGCACCCGCCGTGGTCGCGACCGCCCAGGCGCCTCGTGACAATGCAGCGGCTGCCCAGACCCGGGTCGCCCTTGCCGCCCCGACGGCCGGCAATCCTGGCGCCGGCAATCCTGGCGCCCTCAATTCTGGTGTAGTCCCGGCAGCCCGACCGGATGCGGTCGCATCGGTTCCGGCCCGTCCAACGCCGCCGGCGCAGGACGCAACCCGCATGGCTGCGGCACCGGTTCGCCCGTCGCCGCCGGTGGAACTCGCCTCCTATGCGCCGTCCCCATCGGCCGCGCCGCGCGATCCTTTCGGCAATGCCTTCGACGTTCCTGCCGAGGCGCCGGTCAAGGCTGCGCGTCCGAAAAAGGTCCAGGCGGATGCAGCGCATCGCTCTTCGGTGCGAACCGAGCCGAAGCTGACGCAAAAGATCATTGCGGAATGGGCACTGTCGACCAGCCGCATGGCGACGCTGTCGAAGCCGGTCAAGGCGCCGCGTTTCGTCTCCAGTTCGCTGCGCGCATCGCCGACCACCGTCTATTCCGCCGGGTTCACGACGGGCCCCTCGGCCCCGGACACGGCAAGATTCAGTGGGACCGCCGTCAACTTCATGGAAGTCAAACGGTTCAATTGACGCTGCGGACAGACGCCCGTCTCCGACATGCAAATATCGTCATTGTCACATCGATGCCCCGGGAAACCGGGGCATTTGTGTCTTTATACGGTAAAAACCCCTAGAAATAGATCTTTTGGTTGTGGCGCCGTGCCGAATTTGACAATGTCCCTGCAGACTTACAGCAAGTCGGCATTCGGAGTCCGTTATGGCCAGCACGCCGCTTTCGCCACTCTCGCCGTTGCGTTCGGAATGGCGCGATCTTCGCACCGTTCCTCGCCATCGCTATTTCACGTCCAATCCTGTGGTTGACCGCCTGCGGCGGGCGGTGCCTTTCGATCATATCGCGATCAGCGGTCTTGACCTCGAAGGATACCACATCGGTCGCGGGGCATCCGTGGATACGGACCTGCCGCCGGCCTATATCGAAGCCTATGATCGCGAGCGTCTCTACGAGATCGACCCTCTCATCGAGAAGCTGATGGCGGGCGAGCTCGTCACCGACGCCGAGATGTTTGCGACCCAGCCAAAGCCTGAACGCCTCGAGCAGGTGACGTCTGCCTTCAACATCCACAACCGGACGCTCGTTCCGGTCATGCGATCCTCCCTTGTCTACGGCGCGGTCATGTTCACCCGCCAGACGCCGTTCGACAGCGAGGAGATCGCCTTCCTGGCGCTGATCGCACCGTGCGTCCACGCAGCCGTGTCGCGGCCGCTGATGGAGCGCTTTGCTGCCGCGCATCTGCGGCTGTCGCGCGGCGAGGTCGCCTGTCTGATGCAGGCCAGTCACGGGCTGACAAGCGAAGGCATCGCACGGGTGACGGGCTATCAGAACGACACCGTCAACAGCTACATCAAATCTGCGATCAAGAAGCTCGGCGCAGCCAACCGCACCCATGCCATCGCCGATGCGATCCGCCGGAGCCTCATTCACTGAGGTTCGGCCCTTGGCCCCTGCCGGAGCCTTGCCTCCAGGCCGCACACGCAACGCGGCGTGTCGGTTGCGACGCGCGGCGTTGGTCTGCTTTCCCGCTTCGCCGCCTGGCTTGGTACGCCATGCCAGCGCGGCCTTCTCGGTCCAAGGGCTCGCGTCTTTCGCGATGGCCCCACCGGCGTGAACCTGTCGCGCAGCGATGATGCATGTCGTTTCCCGAAAATGTGCAGCGGTTTCGGGAAGCGGCATGCATCCAAGAAAGAACTTCAAGCGCGTTGCGTGCATCCTTTTTTCCACAACGCGCTTCAGGTCTCCGACGCTTCCCACACCCGAACGTCAGGCCATGGCCGACGCCACACTGCCGATTGCGGTCGGGGTGCAACGCGGCGTTAACCGTCAAGTAAAGGAATTCCGCTAAAACAGGGATGGCTAAATTTGCGCCACCTTGCGGAAGCCGAGATGATGACGGTTCCGACTGCGGATGAAGACCCACGGTTCCCTCGGTCTCTTTGATCCCGACAATCCTGACCCTGACAAACGCGACCCGTCCGGCACGGGCCCCCCGTCTCAACTGTTAACGCAACCTTGAATTGCGGTCTGAATATTATAAACCCTGAAATACCTGTCCTAAAAAAGCCCTTGGCAGATCGATGTCCCGCAGGCGCCTCGACATGCTGACAACCGATTAAGGAATTTGAGATGAAAAGACCGTCAATCAAGGGTTCTCTGGTGGCGATCTTCGCCGTCGTCGCCCTGATCTTCCTGGGATTTGCAGGATTCGCCATGAATCGCATGTCGTCATTGAATGACGGCACGCGCGAGATCACGACCAACTGGATGCCGAGTGCCCAGATTTCGTCCCAGATCGCGTTGGATGCCGCTGGACTGCGGCTCATCATCAGGGATCACGTCATTGCGGAAGACCCCGCCGTCATGGCCGATATTGCGAAAGCGCTGGATGCGCAGATCGAGGTCACCCGGAGAGACATAACGTCCTACGAAGCGGTCATCGCGTCGGAAAAGGAGCGTGGCCTCTACACCAAGGTGAAGACCGCGGTGGGTGACTATATTTCCGCTCTGCCGAAGGCGCTGCAATTGTCCGCGGCCGGACAGAACGCCGCTGTTCGCGCCTATCTGCAGGAGTTAACCCCTGTGACGGACAGGATCGTCGACACCACGCGCGACCTTCTGGAGTTCAACAATCAGGGTGGCCAGGCCGCGACTGAGGCGGGGCAGGCAAACTTCGAGTTGTCCCGGTTGATATCGCTTGCCATGTCGGTAAGCATCCTGATGCTTCTGGGCGGCGCCACGGCCTTTGCCATGATGGGCATATCCAAGCCGATCATGGTGATCACCCAGTCGATGACGACGCTTGCTTCCGGCGATACAGCGAAGGAAATTCCGTTCAACGGCCGCGCTGACGAGATCGGCTCGATGGCAGCGGCTGTCGAGGTCTTCCGCCAGACAGCGCTCGCCAAGATGGAATCCGATCGCCTGATCGAGGCCAATCGCTCGCAGTCGGAGAAAGACCGCATGGCGCAGGAAGCCGCAGACCGTGCGCGTGCGGAAGCGATGGCCCAGGCGACCACGGGCCTGGCCTCGGGCCTCAGATCGCTTTCGGCAGGCGATCTGACGGTGCAGATCTCCGAGAGCTTCGCGGCCGATTTCGAATCGCTGCGGGCCGACTTCAACGCCGCCGTTGGTCAGTTGTCCAAGACCCTGCGCGCCGTGGCCGATGCGACGGGCGCCATCGACAATGGCAGCCGCGAGGTCAGCGCCAGTGCCGATGATCTTTCCAAGCGGACCGAGCAGCAGGCGGCCTCTCTCGAAGAAACGGCCGCAGCCCTGGACGAGATTACTGTCAACGTCGCGAATTCCTCCAAACGCGCCGACGAGGCCCGAAAGATCGCCGTTCTGGCCAATGAAAGTGCGGCCCAGTCGGGCAAGGTCGTCGCCGATGCTGTCGATGCCATGCATAAGATCGAGCAGTCCTCCAACGAGATTTCCAACATCATCGGCGTGATCGACGAGATCGCTTTCCAGACCAATCTTCTGGCGCTGAATGCCGGTGTCGAGGCTGCACGGGCAGGCGAGGCAGGAAAAGGCTTTGCCGTCGTCGCGCAGGAGGTCCGGGAACTGGCACAGCGCTCGGCGAAGGCCGCCAAGGAGATCAAGGACCTGATCCGGAATTCATCGTTGGAAGTGCAGAATGGTGTCAGGCTGGTGAGCGCGACCGGCGAAGAACTGAAGACGATCGAGTCCTATATCGTCACCGTCAACCAGCACATGGACTCGATTGCAACATCCGCAAGGGAACAGTCCGTCGGGCTCAGCGAGGTCAACACCGCCGTCAACCAGATGGACCAGGTGACCCAGCAGAACGCGGCCATGGTCGAAGAGACCAGTGCGGCGGGCGCAAGTCTCGCCACGGAAAGCGGACGCCTGCGCGAGCTGATTTCCCAGTTCCAGCTGGGAGGCGCATTGCGTCAGACCGCTGCCGTCATGGCGGCGGGTGCGGCGCATCGCCCGGTCGCGTCACCCGTCAGAAAGCTGGCGGCGAAGGTCGCAACGGCTTTTTCCGGAAACGCCGCCGTCAGCGAAGCCTGGGAGGACTTTTGATGCGCCCTTGGCATTCCTGCGCAGCTGAGGAAAGGGTGCAGCGAGACCCCGGCGCATGTGGCGGGATGCAGGCACGCGAACCGGGGATCCCGTCATTCGCGTCTCGATCTGCGCGGGGGTCTCCTTAACGTCAGAGAAGACCCGCATTTCTCGGATGACCGCGTGCTGCCATTCCTCACGGCGGCACGCGGTCCCGTTCCGGGTCATTCCATGCCGAGAGCGGCCATGTAGGTCTGGAGGATCGTTTCTTCCTCGATCCGCTCGTTTGCATCCTTCTTGCGCAGGCGGATGATCGTGCGGATGGCCTTGGTGTCGTAGCCGCGGCCCTTGGCCTCGCCCATCACGTCCTTGATATCGTCGTTTTCAACCATTCTGAAATTAAGCCTACCAAGTATCCGCCGACTAGGCGGATTCCATATGTCTTTAGATAAGCCTGATGAGGCCATGACTACTACTACGGTGTCATCAGGCTTATCTAAACCAAAGTAGTGTCGGGCGTAGCCCGTCAGTTCGGCGCAGCCGTTGGACCCCTGCCGGAAGGCAGGGGCCTACTCGATTGGCATCAAGAAGAAGGTGAGTTGCTGGCTACGCCGACTCATGGGTGGTGGCGCAGGCGCTGACTAACGCAGTGAGGCGAGAGTAGCGGTAACAGCCGCGATTTGAAACGCATGGTTTCGTTAAGAGCGCCGAAAATGGTACCCCTCTCCGGCGCGAATCGATGTTATTTGAAGTTTAGTACGCCCGTATGGTAGTTGCGATCCTTCACGACTGGGCAACGTGCTTTGACCGAGGAGCTCTGCTTCCGTGTTATGGAGAGAAGTATGAGTGCATTGCTCCATGCTTCCTTACAGACGTCTGCTATCATTCATCACGCGCCCACGGCGGACAACTGGCAAAGCTGGTGAAGCGATCTGCGATCAAGCGGACAAGCGATTTGGGTATCACAGTCAGGGCTACGGCCCATCAGTCAATCAGTTCGCTCGTCATCATAAGACCCAGTCACAAAATTCGTGCGGATGCCCCAGCCATCTGCTGCACTTGGCGGAAGAAAACCTACGCCACGCTTAGCGTAGTACCGGACGAGTTTTTCCACACTCGCGATGCCGGCCACGCCCTTTTCGATCATATAGACAGTGCGCGGGCTGATGCCGGAATCTTCGGCGACCTCGGCCTGGGTCTGACCAAGGACTAGTCGAGCGACAGCAAGCATTCGTGACGGCGGCCTCATAGAGCTTTGGTGTCATCAAACGCTTCTTTCCGCAAACAAATGTTGACAATTGCGATGGGATCGCAAAAAAAAGCATATCAGCAGCAAAATATTGCGACTGATTCGCCATTCGACTTAATATCGATTTCTGCGAATCAGAATGAAAGAGATTGATGATGTTTCCGTACCTGAAAGCGGACAATGCGCGTAGACTCGCCTGCGTTATGCGCTGGATTGAGGCTGGAGTTCGCCCGTCGCTGACAGTTGTTGCAGCTTCAATCCTAGGCGTCTTCCGGTTGTTTTCATGCAGGACAGCCTGCCGGTCAGGGTACGTATTTGACCCATCCAACTCTGGACGACGATTGTGAAATCATTACCAGTCAGCATATCTACATGGGCACGGAAGTGGGTATCGCTCGAACAGGTAAGCGTTCTTGTCATCTTGGACGTCCGGCCGAGAGCTGAAACGAATGAACCCAACAACTCCTTCGATCCTCAAAGCTACCTGTCCCGCGTTGCTGGTTGATGGCGCCATCCCGATGCGTGGACGTGCCACCGCACCACATGTCCAAGCATCGCTGCGGCTTCTTCGCCGCATTGCCCAATAAATGCTCTCAAGGGATCATCCTGTGATGAACGGATCGCCATCATTGAACCGCCATTTCCAACGTCGCCAGAAGGCTGCAATCGCCGGACTGCACTTGCCGACGATCGAAGAATTGCTACGAGGGATGGCGTTCTTCCGCGATGACATGGTTGAAGACATCCGCGAATATTCCGGACGACTGTCCGCGAGCGTCAAGAAGCGTAACGGGGCTGGACTCAAGCTTCTTTCTGCCAGCTTGGACATGCTCAATCTCGATCCGAGTGAAGATGGTGTGCTTGCGGTTGAGGTTGCTCTTGATCACAGCGATAAAGCCGAGCGATTGCCCATCGATCAATGCCGCATGCGGTGCCGTTTCTATCGGGCGGTATTTGGGAACGGCCAAGCGACAGCTCTGGTAGCTGGCGAAATCGCGCATCTTGCGTCTGAGGATCTTGGGTCGGGAAGGGGGAATGAACTACTTTCAAGGTCTCTAGGCTGGGCGCTGCAATCCCGTGCTCTCGATCGGCGACAGCGGCTTGGCATTTCCGTTCAAGGATATCCTGATTGGTTCTTGCCAGAGATTAGGACGTACGAAGTCCACTTCAGTAAAGCGATCACAAAAGCTGCGGGCAACGAGTCTGAAGCCCTTGAGTCAGCATTGGATGTCCTTGGGGTAGCCAACTGTGAAAAGAAGTCGTTGGAAGGTCTCGAGCGCCCTTGCGACGGTGTGGTCGTTTTCGGCGGCGTTGGAAATGAGGGGACGGCTGACGGTAAGCGAGTGGCAAGGGAGTTCGCGAAGTTGAGCCAACGTCCGTTGCCGCTGTCAGCCACACCAGAGCTGACCGGAATCCGATCGCGACTGGTTGCGGAGTTCCCGCATGCCGCAGCGGTTACTGACAAATTGCTACAAGACCTGAGCGGTCGGTCGACCGTCCACATGCGGCCGGTCATTTTTCTTGGATCACCCGGAAGTGGAAAGACTCGCTACGCCCGGCGATTGTCTGAGGAGCTGGGTACGCGCTACAACCTCGTTTCCTGCGGGGGATTGAGTGACAGTGCCATTGGCGGAACAGCTCGGCGATGGTCGTCGGGCGAACCTAGCCTGCCGATCATGGCGGTGTGCCAACATGGATGCGCCAACCCGATTGTCATTCTCGATGAGATCGAGAAGATCGGAACCAGTCGACATAATGGCAACGTTCACGATGTACTGATCGGACTTTTGGAGCTAGAGACGTCTGAGCGCTGGCACGACCCCTATCTTCAGGCCAACTGTGATTTGTCCCACGTATCCTGGTTGATGACTGCAAACTCGATCGAGCCAATCCCGAGCGCTCTGCGGGACAGGTGCCGGATCCTGCGTTTCCCAGATCCGGAAGCTGACCAGTTAGCCGTCTTCTCTGCGCGTATTCTCGAGCGGCTGTACATCGAAGCGGGTCACGATCCCCGCTGGGCAACACCGCTTGAACAATTTGAGCTGGATGCGTTAGCGGACGTTTGGACAGGTGGTTCGCTTCGAAGGCTGGAACGTCTTGTGGAGGGATTGCGGGAGGCGCGCGAACGCGCAAGGCAGCAACATTGAGACTCTTCGAAGGCTGCCTACTCTTTTTGGCAACGGTCGATGCCAGCAACGACGATGTGTCGGCGCGCATCCCCAAAACGCTGGCCGCCGCCAAGGGCGAAGGCGGGCTGAAGCCGGGCACTAAAAACTCTTGACGAGCAATCGCCGAGCACTCTGCGTGAGCCGCGTCGTCGTGCGCGGAGCCCTAGGAAGAGCTTTTCGTAGGAGTTGAGATTAAAAGAAAAGGCTGGTTAGGGGCCGCAGGCGGACTGTCAGCTTTTGCTGGGGGTCTTTCAAAAGTAGACATGAGATTCCGACTTCACTACCGCAAGGGCGGCTGGTCTCAGACTGAACGCTCTGCGACGCAGCCTGACGACAGCTTCACGTCGGAAACGCGGCGGTCCGGCAATCAGAGACTTTGCGCTCGAGTTGCATCCCGACTGCCGGCGCTCTGCACACGCCGAAAGGCATCACTTTGTTCGAGTGCTGCGCTACGTCGGTCCCCGAGATCGACTAACCCATCAAGCACTGTAAGAAGCCGCTGCGCGATGTCGGGTGTGAGAGGATAATTGGCCTCTGCGAGACGTTGTACGACGGACGCCATGCGAGCCGGTAGCCGTGTGCCACTCCAAAGCTCCTGCCGCGAAGCTAGGGAACAAAGAACTACATTGGCTTGATCGGCGAAGATGGCGACGGGATAGGAAATGCCTGCGCGTTCGCATAGGGTCAAGAAACGGCTTGCCACCGCCGTCGCCCATCCGATTTCTCCAACGAGTTTTGTCACCAACGGCATGATAAGGTCGATCTGCGACCAGTCACCGTTGGCAAATTGAGCCGCACCGGGTGCCAGTTCGACATTCACGAACAATAGAGCATCTACCATCCGAGGCAGATCGTGACCGTACATCTCGCCTGCTCGCCACCCACCCTGGAAGGCACGATCAGCAAGAACTCGATCTAGGCAGGCGTCCAGCAGTTTCAACGTTCCAGGCGCTACCGTCGCCGCATCAAGAACGTGCCGACAGACTAAGCGGTCAGTGAAACGGGCGAGAACCGCCAATGCGGCATCGCCTTCGACCAGAAATGGTCCAATTAGGCGTGCCATCAACGTTTCGTTTATCAGGGGAGCGACACGCGATAGGATATCACCCAGCGCTCTAGCCCATTCGAAAGTGTCCGCCGCTGCCCGGTCGCGGCCATTGTGTCCTTTGCCCGATGGCATGAGCTTTTCGGCGGTCCACTGCACCCATTGTTCAAGGGCATTTTCTAGCAGTGGACGGATCCTCGGAGAGGCCAACCAAGCCTCAATGGGAAACTCTTTGGCAATGTCCGCCACCCCCTTTGAGTAGAAGAACGGGTCGGGATCGATCCAGTTGTCTTCGTCTTCCCAGGCTCGGCCCCGCCTCTGGATCGATGATTTTGCCCACGGTGGTGGAAGTGGGTCTAGGCCCCCAATGACGTCCCTTTTCAACCGCCGCTTGGCTTTTTCTAAGGCCTTTGCATGGGCGTCTCTTTCAGTCGCATTGTCGCGGCGGCCATCGCGGCGGACGATAGGTCTGTATGAAAGAGCCAGGTCAAAGGCCAACTGTGCTGCAACCCATGACACAGAGTCGTCCGGGTCACGCAGCAGAGCAAGCAAAGCCAACTTTGCGACGTCCTCGAACGGGTATGTGGTGAGCAGCAGAAGGCGCTTCACAAGCTTCTTGTCGGAAGTACTTCGCTTACGCAGCTCTGCAAAGCTGACGACCAAGTGATTAGCGGGGTGCCACGGAATGCGAGAACCCATGAATTGATCGGGCAGCTCCTTCATTTTTTCTATCCGCCGCAGCACATCGAATGCCCAATCGAAGTTCACATGGTCATCGAAGCCGTAACGGATCACGCAAGCGGCAACGGCAGAGACCACGCTTTGAGCCGTATGCCCTCCGACATCCTCTCGCTGCTTGAACAACGTCGGTTTGTCCTTGCCGCGCGCGAACGCTACGGCCTCTGCCAGTGACATGCCGTCCCGAGGCGTACCTGTCTCAAGGTAGCGTGTCGCCCACGCGAGGACACCCTGCTCATGCAGGTAGGTTGTCGCTGAGTCCATCCGTCGCTGTTGTACCGGCGACATGCCTTCGGGTGGGTCGTAGTGGATGTAGACGTTTTCCTGCACCTGTGACTGCCGATAATTGGTACGATCTCCCAAACCTGCCCAGCGCTCCGCTTTTTCCCGCAGGTTCGCCGTTACCTCGGCATCGCCGCGTTCCTCTTCGAACTCAAAAGGCAAGTTCTCAGGAAACTGTGCGAGCGCATTACTAAATTGCTCTCGTAGGCCCTCGTCATGGCCGAGCGCGAAGAGCATCGCGAGTTCCCTCACCTCGCGCTGATTACTGGGTCGATGTGCCAGATACTTCTTCGCTTCTGCTTTGGCACCCTTGAGACGGTCTATGAGTCCGAATGCAGGAATTTCGATATCGCGCATTGGCGCCTGTGTCATCCGCGCGATGTCGTGCTCCCATAATCTTTGGCACATCATAAGCGGGAGTGTTGTGTCGGAGACTGTACGGGTTTCATGGGCAAGCGTGAGCGCCAGACCGGCCATCGCATAGCACTCGCACCCTTCCACAATCGATCGGATAACCTCATCGGTAGGCTTGCCAGCATCGAGTTGCTTGTGAGCCCAGTGTGCCAATGCCAGAAAAGCGCATTCAAGGGGACCTGGGGCCAACTGCCCTTGCGCCCAGGAATATACCTCCCATCCACCCCAAAAACGCTGTCTACCCCATGGGAAGTCGAGATCTACTGGCACAGGTGTTGCACCACCCAGTTCCCGAAGTTGGACCCACCCCTTTGTGGCGTGGTCGGCCAGTTCTTTGACCAGTTGCAATCCGAATTCTGGTTTCTGATGGAACAGAGCCGCAAACGGCTGCTCCAATGCAGATGCGGGGAAATAGTGCGTTGGTAGCCGGTCGATGCCAATTTCGTCGTGGCCTGGCGAGCTCTGGAACATCACGGACATTGGCGCGTGATCCAATATCTTTTGCTGGTCGGGCGTCCGTTCGTTCTCCGGAATGGCGCGAATACGGTCTAGCCTCTCTATTCGCGCTCGTCGTTCGCGTCTCTCCCGCTCGAGCCGATCGCGAGGCAACTCTTCCAGAATTTTGGCCTTGGCAACAGCTACAAGTCGGTCCGGCGCCACCTCCGACATAATCAGCGAGTAGCCCATCAGGTCGCCGTATGCCTTTTCTCGCATGGCCTTGTTCGCCACAGCGCGATCAAGCAGGGCAATGGCGGCCTCCGGAAATGCGCGCGCTGCCCGCAGCAGCATTTGCCGAAGAGAACTTTCAAATCGGTCGAGGGATTCCCCGCCCAGCGGGTCCCATTTCCCTGCATCGAACCTTCGCCGACCATCGACATAGCGAACCTGCTCAACGTCCATAAGCCAGCGCTCAGCCCTGCCGATAATCAGCTTAGATACGGGATGCTTGAAGTCCGCGCAGGCGTTCTGCCAGACGTCAAGAATCTCTAGTACGGAGGGGAGCAATCTGACGGGTAGCAGTTCCTCACGAGATAGCAGCCATAGGATGAAACGCTCCCAGCTGATAAAGTCCGAAGGCCAACCTAACAGGTCCGCGATACGCAGCTTGTCCATCGATTCATCGATCGGCGAGGCCTGCGCCAAGATTACCGGGCTGGGAGTGGTGTGCTGGGCTTGAAACCACACCAGCACCTTTTCCAGCAGAGCCTGCTCATCCGCAAATAGAAACTGATCGAACTCTGCGGAACTTTCATCAAACGTTGCGGTGAATGGTGGTGCGGTAAGCCATTCCCTGCGCCACTGAGGCCTCAGCGATGTACCCTCGAGCAGTCGCAGGCCCTTGGTCCACTCACCGGCCGTCCCCAGTGAGTATTGCGCTAGTAGGCCCACAACACGGCCCAAAAGCGGCGGCTCGCCAGCGCGCGTAATCGCCGATAGCCAATCCTGACCAAGATCAAGGAGCAGCCGGAAAAAGGCCCACTCGAAGAATATGTCGTGGGCGAATGAGTAGGACAGATTCTCGTTTATGCCCCGGATAATCCTGTCGGACTCAAGGGCAGCAAGTTGCGGAAGCGTAGCGGTGGGTATCGACCGGGTGGCGATATTCTTGCCCAGCGATTGCACACCACATTCCGCCACGTCCAGCATCGCGCGCTGGCGCAGCAGGACGTCGCCCGGAGCGGCATCGTGCCCGCCACGTGCCCACCATGCCGCTATGAGGTCCACCTCAGTGCGAGGCGCCGGCGCGTCTTCGGGAATTGACCGTGCCATCACCGCGGCGAAGAAGGGACGGCGAGCGATCTGCCTTACATGCGTGTCTCCGTTCAGCAAGCGGCGAAGTATTGGCTTCTGCTCTGCAAGGGTCTCAACTTCTTCATTGGAGAATGCCCCTACCGTGACATCGCCCATGCCTCCCTCGCGGTAGAAACTGGGGGGAAACCACGCCCGAAAGGGCTCAAGTCCCTGATCGCGGGAACTTGCGAGGACACGCCACTTGGTGGCATCCTCCTGTTTTTCGACGGCATGAAGTATATCTGTGACAATTGCTTTTTGGTCAGTCCGAAGGCGGTCGATGCCGTCAATGAAGAGTATCGGTGTTCCCTTGGTCCCTATTTCCGTCAGCAGTTCGCCAAGGGGATGCGAAAGACCGAGCTGTCCCGCGAAGGTGGGCCAATTGGTCCCCACCAATTGGTCCGACTTTAGAAACAGGATGGGACCTGTGGCCGACGCAACGCTTGCGATGTTCTTGAGCATCACGGATTTGCCGCAGCCGGGCAAGCCGGTGATATTCACGAGACGATGAGCTTTTAGACGTTCGGATATCTGTTGCTCGACCGCAATGCGAGGAACATGGAATCCCTCGATATCACCGGGTATTGCCGTGAGGCCCGAAAGCGAGAAGGACGAAAGTTGCTCGATATCACGGGTATAACTCGGGCTGACTTTCAGGGGAATAGCACCGCCTAGGTCGTTGAGAAGTGTCGCCCGAGTCCATTTTTTTGCGCTTGCTTCGCCTTCCCTGACTAATCGACACAGCCTGTCAAACAGGAGCAGGCCATCGTTCAACTCAGCAGAAGCCGAACTTTCGCGCAGGCGATTGATTAGGTCCGCCCGCGCCGGGCCGCCGTCCCCAAGACCTTCCATCTTCTGGGCAACAAGCTGTCGCAAGAACGCGGCATGGTCGTTGTCGTCGATGATGGTGGCGAGATCGGCACGCATATTTCTTTCAGCAGCGGCTGCCGCCCCTCCGGGTTCAAAACGGCGGGTAAAATCTGCCTCCGAGGGGCTGGCCTTCGCCCATTCAATCAGGCGTTGAAGGGAGCGTAGCGGCTCGACAGCCACAAACTCCGCCACGAACCCGTACCAGTCATTATCCGGGTTGAAATCCGCCTTCTGTATCACGGCCAGTGCAGCCGTCAGGACCGCACGGAAGTCAGCATTACCTGAGCCTACGGAGAGACGCCGCTTCACCTGCAAACCGAGCGTCCTGACTGTCCCTCCATCGTCAAATTCGACGACCAGATCATCCATCGGTTGATCGTGGCCCGCGCGCTGTACAGCGACGCTGACCACTCGACCATTGAGGCCGAAGGCTCCCTCGTCCCGAAGCAGGGCACAGAGGTAATAAGAAACAACCAAATCCTCAAAGGTAAAGCCTGCGCCGCCCGCTAATTCGGTGGATGCAGCTGGGGCAGAATTTGTGTTGTACTTGTTCCCTGACATTCGCCCATTCTTCCTAACTCGACCCGCCCAAAAAGCGATTCCACCCGGCCGAAAGAGATGCCGACCAGGAGGCGACAATTGGATATAGTGAATTGACGGGGCTGTGAGCGCAAGGTCGGACCAATGACGCGCAGGTGGCATTTATAGATCAAAACGCGTGGGTCACGCTAACGCACGTTGCCTGGGAAAAGAATGACTTCCCGAACCAATATGAAGCCCTCAGAAAGAAAGTGGAGGACGTGTTCATCGATGTCCGCTTCTGGGTTTCGCGGAGGACCATCGAACGACCGGAATGAGGGCGCATAGCCGCTCAGCCGAGCACCGACTGGGGGACAATGACCAAGTGAGCGTCCGCCTCGCGGTGAGCCAGGATTGCCGCCCGTCTCGCCACGCTTTGAACGCCACTGAGCCGCTCGAAAAAGATCCGGCTGCTGATGGACATTTGTGAAGGGGACTCGACGCTTGCCTCGACCAAGCGGCCGTTAAGCTCATCATCGCGCCGATCTACTTTGCCCGAGGACCAAACAGGCCGGCGTCGCCGCTGCCGGGAAGCTAAACCTTCCGGCGTCAGGCGCTCTATTTCCGTGATGAACGCCTCAAGGCTGGTGCGTGCGTCCTTTCCCTTACTGCGTTGGCGCAGCACCTCGATTAGATCGGCGGGCTGGCGCATGCGGCTTTCCATTCTCTCCCCTGTCTCGGAATACACACGGTGGAACGGTGCGCCGGAATTGAACGAAACATGGTGCCGCTGGTGAACATTGGGCAGGACGATCTCGTTGGGAAAGAACATCCGGGACGCCTCGAGGATGCGGTTACCCTGATAATACTGGTTTAGCAGGGCCTTGCTGGGAACTTGGCTGGTTATGTAGACGGCAATGTTGCCCTCGTCCTCCAGTCCCTGCAGGAGATAATGCTGGCGAAATTCGTTATGCCCGTGGAGATGCATCCGGAAAATCGGAAACTCCCAATCCGCGGGATGCAACTTGTATTCCGTGGCCGAGCGCCGCGTCATGATTTCCGAACGCTTGAACTGGATGAAGAGGGGCACCCCGTGAGCCAGTAGATCGACGTCATACCCGCCGTCGGCCTCCTCGTTCTGGGTAGGGAAATTCGGCAGAACCCGCCGCCCACCAAACCGGTCCTCAATATAACGCGTGACGCCGTACCCAAAGCTGAATTCGGAGAAATCTGGTTGTGTCATTACGCCCCTCCCGTGCACCGGGTTTGTGTTATGCGCTGCGGCATAACTGGAAGCAAGTTACGGCCGGATAAGGCGTTCCTGTCCCGTCGAGCTCGAAGGTAGGGGTTCGAGCGTGGCTAACGGCGCTCGATTGTCTCAAAGCGATTGTACAAATGGTTGAGTGCAATTCTGCCATCGTCCTTATCTTAGTGGAATCGCTCGTCCCCGGTAGGGACATCTGGGTTTTCCATGGAAAAATGAAGACTTGGATAGACCACGAGACGATCCCAAATGGTGCCTTGGCTGGCTGCAGAAATGTCTGGTTTCGGAGACAGGCCGGAAATGCCTGAACGACCAGAGTGAAGGCGCATAGCGGAAATCATTTCCGCAAAGGGGCCGTGAGCAGACCGACTGGTTCTGGAGCTCAAGGAAGAATTAGCTGCCATAGAGCGTGAGAGACCTTCATGACCGATTCCGACGCCTTGGAGTCGTTTGGCGCCCTTTCAGCTTGCCGCCGTTAGCGGACGTTGCGTCTGAACGCCGAACTGAACCTGCTCGTCTCTAATTTTTAGTCCTTTGGGAATAAGCGCCGTTGCTGAACGTCTTCCGTTGGCCAATCGCGGCCGAACCGAAGGACACCGAGCCATGAAGACCCTTTTCGCAGCCATCACCATTCTTTCCGCCGCGGCTTCGACCGCGCTTGCGGGTCCCGCCGGCGACATGGCGAAGGCGCATATCGAAGCGATCGCCAAGGGCGATAGCGCCGCGGTCACCGCCGCCTATGCCCCGTCCGCAACGCTTCACTGGGTCGGGGGGCCGCTCGATGGCACCTACACGGGCCCCGAGATCGCCGCGACTTGGGCAAAGTTCGCCAAGGCGCAGACGGGCCTCAAGGCCACCATCGTCGAGATGCGCGAGAGCGTGAACTCGAAGGGCGCCACCGTCGTCGCCGATGTCGTCTTCGCCAACGACAACAAGATCCCGGTGCGCTACGTCATGATGTTCCGGGACGGCACGCTCACCGATGAGATCTGGCAGATCGACCCCGCGCTGGAGAAGTAAGGCATGTCCACCGACGAGATCGCGGCGCGGATCGAACCGCTCATTCCGGGCCTGAGGCGCTATGCCTATGCGCTGATGCGCGACAGCGACGCCGCCGACGATCTCGTCCAGGACTGCCTGGAGCGCGCCGTCGGGCGCTGGCACCTGCGCCGGCCCGACGGCGACCTGCGCGCCTGGCTGTTCGCCATCCTGCGCAACCTCCACATCTCAGGCCTGCGCCAGCACAAGCGGCGTGGGCCCCACGTGGCGCTCGACGAGATGGCCTCGCCGCCGGCGGTGGACGGCGACCAGGACGGTCGCGCCGGGCTCCGCGACGTCCTGGCTGGGCTCGATGCGCTCAGCGAAGAGCACCGCACCGTCCTCCTTCTCGTCAGCGTCGAAGACATGAGCTACGACGAGGCGGCACGGGTGATCGGGCTTCCGGTCGGCACGGTCATGTCGCGCCTGTCGCGGGCGCGTGAGAAGCTGCGCGCCATCCTGGAGACCGGGATCCGCGCGCCCTTGAGGAGAGTCAAATGAGCCGCAGGGACACGCCAGTCGGCGAGGACGACCTGCAAGCCTATGTGGACGGACGGCTCGAGGCCGAGCGGCTGTCCGCAGTCGAGGCCTATCTCACGGAGCGACCGGAGATCGCCGCGGCCCTCGATCGCGACCGCGAGATCGCCCGGACACTGCGCGAACGCCTTGCCTTCAAGGCCGGGGAGCCGATCCCGGCGCGGTTACGCATCGCCAACATCCGCGAGGCCCGGCGCGGTCGGTTTGCTGTCACGCGTCTGCGCCTCGCGGCTGTCATGGGCTGGCTGATCCTCGGCAGCTCCGGCGGGTGGCTGGCGAACGACGTCCTGCGCGTGCCGCCGCAGATGCCTCGCGTGGCGGTCATGGCCGACGAGGCAATCGCGGCGCATCGCACCTTCGTGGTCGAGGTGGTCCATCCCGTCGAAGTGCGCGCGGACGAGGAGGCGCATCTCCTGCAATGGCTGTCGAAGCGGCTTGGAACGCGGCTGTCGGCTCCGGACCTGACAGGGCTCGGATATCGGCTGATGGGTGGGCGCCTGCTGCCTGCGGGCGCAGGTCCTGCCGCGATGCTGATGTACGATGACGACCAGGGCACGCGTCTGACGCTCTTCGTGAAGACCGACGAGAAGGCCGAGACGTCGTTCCAGTTCGTCGAGGAGGACGGCATCTCCGCCTTCTTCTGGCGCGACGCCGGCCTTGGCTACGTTGTCTCGGCCGAGGCACCGCGCGAGCGGCTGATGCAGGTGGCGACCGCCGTCTACGACAGCCTGAACCGCTCGGCGCCGAGCCTTTCCGGCGATACGCTGTGACGCTCGACCAGCTTCGCGTATTCGTCGCCGTGGCCGAGCGCGAGCATGTAACGGAGGCGGCGAAGGCGCTGAACCTCACGCAGTCGGCGACGAGCGCCGCTATCGCTGCGCTGGAGGAGCGCCACGATGTCCGGCTGTTCGACCGCGTCGGACGACGGATCGAACTGACCGAAGCGGGGCGCCTGTTCTTGCCCGAGGCCCGCGCGGTGCTTGCGCGGGCCGAGGATGCCGGCCTCATGCTTTCCGAACTTGCCGGACTGAAGCGGGGTCGTCTCTGCATCGTCGCCAGCCAGACGGTGGCGAACCACTGGTTGCCGCCGGTGCTCGCGGGCTTCAAGGCCCGCCATCCCGGCATCGAACTTCGGCTGAGCATCGCCAACACGGCGCGCACGGCCGAGGCGGTGCTGGATGGCACGGCCGATCTCGGCTTCGTGGAGGACGAGCTCGGCGATGTCCGGCTCGGCACGCAACGCGTCGCCGATGATCGGCTGATGCTGGTCGCGGCATCAGGGCACAGAGGCTCTGGGTCTCCCGTCGCGGCCGGGGATCTTGCATCGGCGCGCTGGGTGCTTCGCGAACGAGGCTCGGGCACCCGCGCGATCCTCGAAGGTGCGCTCGAAGCCTTCGGTGTCGATCTCACCGCGCTGTCGGTCGAACTCGAACTGCCCTCGAACGAGGCCGTGCGCGCGGCGATCGAGGCGGGCGCCGGCGTCGGGATCCTCCCCGCCGTGGTCGCGGATGCCGCCCTTCGCACGGGGACACTGGTGGCGCTACCCTTCGACCTGCCGTCGCGCGGGTTCTATTCGGTGTTGGCGAGGGACCGTCACTCGAGCCGCGCCGTCGCCGCCTTTCTCGCCGAGCTGCCGACGATCAAGGTGCCGCCGGCGTGATCGATGGATCGACCACGTCCGGACGACATTCAGTCGACGCGATCGTCGAGCGTCTCGCGGCGCTGCCCGGCAAGGCCAACCTGTTCAACCCCTATGCCGGGTTCGACGCGGAGATTGAGGACGCTGACGCGCCGGTGACTCGCCGTCGCAATCTTCAACGCTATCTCGCCGCGTTGGCGGATCGCGGCGTCCGTGACCTTTGGCTCGGCGAAGCGCCCTCGCGCTTCGGAGCGCGTCGGACGGGCGTGCCGTTCACCGGTGACCGGCGGCTCGCCGACCTGTCGGAGCGGCTCGGCCTCGATCCGCCGCTGGCGCGGGCGACCCGCGAGACCCTGCCGACACCGGAGTCTGGAACCTCCCTGGAGATCTGGAACGCGATACCCGACCCGCTGCCGCTGTTCTGGAACGCGGTGCTCTTCCATCCCCATCGCGGCGTTCTGCCCTTGCGCAACCGGACGCCCACCTGGACCGAGATCGCCGAACATCGGAAGGTGCTGGAGATAATCGTCGCGATCTTCGCGCCGCGCCGAATCCTCTGCATCGGCCGGGTGGCGCAGCGTGCGGCGGACGGGCTCGGTATCCCCGCCACCTACGTGCGCCACCCCGCCCAGGGCGGCGCCGTCCGGTTCCGGGCTGGCGTCGCCGCGTTCCTCAACGACCGACCGCCGGCGGATGCCCCTCCTTCTCTCAGTCGGCCTTGAGGCAGGGCGAGACAAAGAGATCTCCCCTCCAGGCGCCGCGCACCGTCCTCGTGCCGACGATCAGCCAAAGCAGCGCCAGCACCGCGACGAGCAACGTGCCGAAGACGTGGATGGCAGCGATCGGCAAAAGGGTGCCGAGCTTCAGCGTAGTCACGGCATAGACACCAAGCGGGAACGTGTAGCCCCACCAGCCGATGTTGAAGGGAAGGCCATCGCGCAGGTAGCGCAGCGTCACGAGCACAGCCATCGCCAGCCACCAAAGCCCGTAACCCCAAAGGAGCAGACCGCCGAAGAAGCCGAGCCCTTCCGCAAACGCGCCGAAACGCTCCAGCCCGTTGGCGGAAAGGATCGCGGGTGCCGCGCCGCCCAGCGTCATCAGCCCGAGCGCGCCAGTGCCGATCGGTCCGAGCGCCAGCCAGCTCGACGCCGCCATGTTGGCGTGCGGCAGCTTGTGGATGGCCATGCGCAGGAGGAGCACGACAAGGATGCTGAGCGCGATCGGCACCGACAGCGCCCAGAGCGCATAGCAGAGCGTCAACACCACGAGCTGTGAATGCGGGTCGACGAGATGCGGCGCGAGCAAGCCGCCGGAGACGGCGGCGACTTCGGCCGCGACCACCGGCAGGAGCCAGACCGCCGTCATCTGGTCGATCGAGTGGCTCTGCCGGGTGAACATCATGAAGGGGATGGCAACCCCGCAGGCTGCTGCCATCGCAATGTCGATCCACCAGAGCGTCCCTGCGATCCTGACTGCGACCTCACCATAGCGCGGCAGGCCGAAGATCAGGAAGCCGTTGACGATGGTGGCGAGGCCCATCGGGATGCAGCCGAAGAACATCGACACGACGGAATGGCCAAAGATGCGCTTGGCCCCGTCGAAGAAGAAGATCCAGCGGGCGGCGTAGAGGCCGGCGAAGAGTGTGAACAACGCGATGTTGAACATCCAGAGGCCCTCGGCCACCGGATGCAGCATCGGCATGTCTGCCTGGAACTGCGAGAGCGCGATTGCCAGGATCCCGGTGCCCATCGTGGCGGCGAACCAGTTCGGGGTGAACTGGCGCACGACCTCGCGCGGGCTGTCGAGGCGCGACAGCGGTTGGAGGCCGAGGGTGACGGCACGCATCTGTTCGAAGGTCATTGGCGGGGTCCTTATCCTGCTGGGGACCATACACAACGGGAATCGTTCGATCCAACGCGTTGTTTTGGTCATTTCGATCGATGGAGGCGATTAATCCTTCAGGCGCTTCGCCCCGAATAAATTTTGCCGCCACGGGAATAAAAGGCTTCCGCAAGCGTCTTTTTGTCGAACCCGTACTTCGAGGATCTTGTGATTCCATGCTGAAGACGCTTTTCCTGACCCTGGCCTTCGCCGGGGTGTCACTCTCCTCGGCAGAGGCGCAGGACGCGCACGCCCATCAGCACTCGCCGATGGTGCCGGCCACGCCCGACGGTCCACACTATGCCGAAGCGACCGCGGAGGCGATGGAGAGGATGCACGCCGGCATGATGTCGGCCCCGGTGACCGGGGATCCCGAGCACGACTTCCTGTCCCAGATGATCCCGCATCACCAGGGCGCGATCGACATGGCCAAGGCCGTCCTCGGCTCGACACGGGACCCGGCGATCCGCAACCTCGCGCAGTCCATCATCACCGAACAGACCTACGAGATTACGCTGATGCGCTCGATGCTCGCCGCATCTGCCAACAAACCAAAGCCCGTTCCGGAGACAACCCCATGACCCGCACCGCCATTCTCGCCGCCGCGCTCCTCGTCTCGACATCGGCCTTCGCGCTGCCCGCCGCCTCAGACCGCGTCTACACCGCCGACCAGAACTCCAACACGGTCTCGGTCATCGACCCCGTCTCAAACAAGCTTCTGGGCCAGATCCGGCTCGGCAATCCGCGGCCGGACGTTCTGAGCCCCCTCTACAAGGGCGAGGTCAACGTCCACGGCCTAGGATTTTCGCCGGACCACAAGACGCTCGTCGTCGTCTCGACGGTGACGAACTCCGTCACCTTCATCGACACGGCGACCAATGCCGTGAAGGGCACGACCTATGTCGGGCGCAACCCGCACGAGGCCTTCTTCACGCCGGACGGGAGGGAAGTCTGGGCGACGGTGCGCGGCGAGGACTACCTCTCGGTGATCGATGCCACGACCTTCAAGGAGATGGGCCGTATCCCGACGACAAGCGGCCCCGGCATGACCAAGTTCTCGCGAGACGGCAAGCTCGCCTTCGTCGCCAACTCGTTCAACCCGGTGCTCGAGGTCTTCGACGTCGCGAGCCATGCGCTGGTGAAGCGGATCCCGGTCGTCTCGCCCTTCGTGCCCTTCGTACAGGTGAGCCCTGACGGCAGCGACGTCTGGCTGACGCACAAGGACGTCGGCAAGGTCACGCGCGTCGATGCCAGGACGCTCGAGGTGAAGGAGGTCATCGACAGCGGACCGATCTCCAACCATCTCGGCTTCGGCACGGTGGACGGCGAGACGCTGGTTTACGTGACGATCGGCGGCGAGAACGTCGTGAAGGTCTACAAGCCCGGCGAGACAACGCAGCTCGTCGCGACCATCCCCGTCGGCGCATTACCGCACGGCATCTGGGGATCGGAAGACGGCAGCCGCATCTTCGTCGGGCTGGAGAACGGCGACAAGGCCGACGTGATCGACACGGCCGAGCAGAAGGTTGTGGCCGAGATCCCGATCGGTCAGGCCCCGCAGGCCCTTGTCTTCGTGCCGGGCGCGGTGCCTGAGGGCGCGGGCACCGAGAACCTCATGCCGTTGAAGGCGGGTCCAGAGAACCTGACGCTATCGCTTAAGGCGCCTGAGGGCGCGGACGGTTCCGGCATGGTCGTCTCGCGCAATCTCGGGCTCGTCGATGCGATCGACGTCAGCGTCGCCAAGCTGAAGCCGATGACCGAATACGGCATGTTCTTCGAAGGTGAGGACGAGCCCGTCGTGGTGCTGAAGACCAACGACAAGGGCGCCGGCATGGCCTCCAGCATCGGCCCGGTGCGCACGATCGGTGCCCCCAGGGAGCCGACGGCGGGCAAGGAGCCGCGGCTGGTTGTGGTCGAGGGTCTGAAGGGCAAGGCTACCCCGGTCCTCGCCAGCCGCTAGAGACGGCTGGGTCCAAAATCGCCATTTTCGCCGCGAGCAACAGTCCGCGCCGAATTGGCTTGGTGGCATGTTCGCTGCGTATGGCGCTGTCTCTGGGGCCGATGATTGGACTCAAATTTGGGTGTCGCCGAACCCGTCGGGAGCAACTGAATGTCAGCTATCGACGAGTAGCAGCAGTAAGCGGACAGGCGGAAAACCACCCCATTTCGGCAGTAGCACCGACCAAAAAAGAAGATCTGCTTTCGGTATTCGGCCGAGGCCCGGTGGATGGCTGAAATGAGGGCGCATAGCGGAAATCATTTCCGCAAAGGGGCCGAGAACGGTCTGTCCGGTTTAGATAGCGGATTTGGAGAAGCAGTCGTGCACGGTCGAGCGGGAGACCAGAACTTGCATTAGATTTATTCAAAGAATAACCGAGCCGCACGTGGTCAGGTGTCGCGGGACAACGCCGCGCGCTTTTCGGAGTGCGATCGTGTATGAAGGCATTGACCTTCTGCAGCAGGATTACACAAGCCCTAGAGGTCGCGCTTTAATTCCGTTTGGAGAATTTCATCAGAAGTCAATACTTCGACCTCGGGAAAACCTGCCGCTGCTCGTTCCCTCCTTTTGTCTCGATCCGCATCAAAGTGAAAAGCGAGGATTCTTGGAGGCCACTGAGCAGGATGCTCTCGTTTGGGCTCACCAAATGACCTGTCAGAATAGAATGCACGGTGACTATCCTCGATGAGCATCCCTTCCGGCAGATTGTCAAACAACTGGTACTCATGAATGTATAGCCAGTAGTTGATGCCATGTTTGTTCAGGGCTGTGTAGAATAGCATCACGAGCTCATAATCGGAAAGCTGTGCTCTCAAAAGTTTTACGTAAGGCCCCCTGTCCTTAATGCCCTTAGCCTCATGGACAAACCTGAGGACGTTGTACAGATATCGATAATAGTGAGCGAGGTCCTGCTGCCGGTCGCTCCAGAAGCTATCATAGGCCTGCTGGAGGCGATCGCGATCGGGGAGACCCGCCGCTTGAGCATAAGCAGCCTCGAAATTGCGGAAGAACTGCTCGAAGCAATCACGGCCCTTGGTTTCTCGTGCCGCCTTGTTGATGTCGAGGCCCATGGCACGCTCGCGCCCGCTGTAATAGAGATCAATCGAGTTTACGATTGTGTTGTGCAGCGTGAGCATCTGAAAAAAGGTTGACTCGAAATTCTGTCGATCGGTGGCGGCGAGCTGGCTTTCGAGAGCCGTTGCTGACCGGCCAAGCTCCACACGAGATTCGCGCAATTCCGTTTGCTGCAAAACGATGGTAATAAGCAGGCCCATAAACGTTAAGAACGTCAGGACGGGGTTCAACGTGCCCCCGATGAAATCGCCGAACGTTCCAAGGTCCTTTCCAAACGCTCTGGCTACAATTGCCGTCAGTAAAATGAACAACGATACAGTTATAGCGGTGATGAAAAGGTAAAACAGTCCAGAATGGCTTTTCTGACCCGTTTCGACACCTATGAACTGGTCGAAATTCCTCCTAAAGGCTATGAAATACTTCTGCATTGATTCCCTTACTACGTCCCTCTACCCTTCTAAGACTGCCCCCTCGGGCGAATCGAGTCCCTCCTCTGGCAGGACGTCCCCGCAAAGTGGATTGATACTGCCGTCGGCTGTTCACCACGCGGCAGGATTGGATGGTTGCAATCGATCGATCGCTGGCAGTTCAATCATCTTCCGCCTGGATGCGCTCGTCGACTTCGAGGACGAACCTCGATGGACGGGTGGACGAGAATGCTAGGTGAACTTCCGAGCGTGCGCGGGTGAACCCTACGTAGAAAAGGCGACGCTGTTCGATGATGTCCCTTGGTGCCGGATTGGATCGAGGGATTCTGCCTTCGTCGATGCCGAACATCACCACGACATCGAATTCCCGGCCCTTCGAGCTGTGGAGAGTGCTGAGATTGACGCGATCGTTTCCTTCGCCAGCTCCCGAGAACTGGCCAAGTGTCATGCCTGACAATCCCTGATCCTGTTCAAGCCGCTGTATGAGGGATCTCATCGCGGACACATCGTCGGACAAGCCTCTGCAACCGATCGCAAACCGTTGGACGATCGCGGCGTCTAGCGCCCGAAGCCAGGCGGAAAGGTGAAGGGTGCTGTCCCGCGACGACCAAGTGAAGGCGAGCAGGGCCCGTTTGAACTCCCGCCAATCTTGATCGGACAAGATCGTCTCGGAGAACAGGCGCCTACCTTCGGAGACAATCCTTGACCAGCGTGGCTCGCCGACCTCCCATCCGCCACAACACCACGCAGCGCAGCGCTCGATCCATCGCATCAATTTGTTCGACCTGGAATAAAGGGCATTCGCGTCAGCCCGCACGAATGCCCAGCCATGATCAGCAGCCGCCTCGGCAACGGCGTCGCCCATGAACGCCGCCGCATAGAGGACAGCGATGTTACCGCGCTGAAGGCCGGGATTTCTCACCTCCACTTCAGGAAGCAACGTTGAGAACATCCAAGCGGCGTGGTATTCGTAGCTTCCAGCCAGCGGGTGGAAGTAGACCGTGCCTTCAGCGGCGCCTTCAGCCGCCTGGTAGCCGCGCACCTCTCCGAGGGCATATTCCGAAACGGCAACGATCCGTGTGCCGCTTCGGTAGTTCAGCGCCAGTCTCACCGTCTCCACGTCTTCACGCTGCGAAAGCTGCTGCAGCAGCTCCGGTCTCGCTCCAATGAAGCCGTAGATCGATTGATCGGCATCGCCGACCGCGAGCAGGCGTATTCCGGTGCGAAAGCAAAGTCCTAGCACCATCAGGTGAAGTGCGGTACCGAGATCCTGATATTCGTCGACGGCGAGAACAGGGAATTTGGCAAGCAACGCATCGCGCAGCCATGGATTCCTGACAAGGGCACGCAGCGCAAGAAGAGGCATGTCCT
Source organism: Rhizobium sp. Leaf341 (assembly GCF_001424325.1). Taxonomy (NCBI): domain Bacteria; kingdom Pseudomonadati; phylum Pseudomonadota; class Alphaproteobacteria; order Hyphomicrobiales; family Rhizobiaceae; genus Rhizobium; species Rhizobium sp. Leaf341. The sequence continues at coordinate 297,791 of NZ_LMPE01000005.1, read as the reverse complement.
CGAAGTCTATCAAGCCAGCTTCGCGCAGATACTGCTCGTATGACGTTGCGAGCGCAGCTCGTTGCGGGTTAGCTTCCATCCATATCGGCTTGGTTCTGTCCAAGTAGGTGCGACGGTGGAGGTCCATGCCGAACCGAAAATCCTCTGGATTGCCGGGACCGCCGACCACGTCCCGGTGAGCCCTGGCCATCGCCAGTCCCTTTTGCTGGGCGTTTGCTATCTGGAACCGGGAAGGAAGTCCGACATCTAGGGAATCGGCATATGGGATCAGGATTTGTGTCAGGGAAAAGGAGTGGACCGTGCCGACGAATACTCGCTTTCCCGGTTCGACCCCGAGGGCGCCAAGCCGTTCCTCCAATTCCCGCGCACATTCGTTGTTGTAGGTGATGCAGGCGACGCCACGCGGAGCCTTCACATCCTCGGCAAGGATCCGGGCAAGTTTAATCGTTAGTGTCTTGGTCTTGCCGCTTCCGGGACCTGCGAGAACGACGCAGTGCCCGGTAGACTCATAGGCCTGCCACTGGGCGTTGTTCGGCCTTAGTTCTTCCGCAGCGTCGAGATAAAGTGCGCTGCTAGACACGGTCGACCACGTAGCTGATTGCGCGCGCGATGTAGCCGGGTACCTCAAGACCGCTAATACGGGCTGCCATACGCTGTGCGAAGCGGCCCTTGCCGATGTCCTCCATCATGGCGAGTAGCTGTTTCCGGTTGACCGTCGTAGGATCCTTTTCCCAGGCGTCGATCCGTGTCATTCGTTCCTTGCCGAAGTTGCCCTCCCTGAGGCCCTCGATGATAGACGCCGTGAAGGCGCCCTTGAAGAGATCCATCTCGAGCGTGTCGCCGTTGGTGAATACCCCGAACTCCTCGATGCTTTCATCGAAGCGAGGCCAGTCATCGGTCTCGAGGAGCTCGTCGAAATATTCCTCGTCGTACTTCTCGGTGCGCATCCCATCCAGGAGCCGGGACAACGCAACTGTCCGTTTCTGGCCCCGATCACCATCAGGGTCGAAATCGGTGATTACGGAAAAGGGGATTTTCAACGCTTCAAGAAACTTTGCGTAGGGCGTGAAGTTCGCGCCGGCGACCGAGCAGATCGTGATCCCAAGGCCGTCCAAATCGGCGGCGAGTTCCTCGGCAAAGCTTGGAACCAGAAAGCGTTCCGCATCGCCCTCGACGAGGATGACTCCGCGAGCGAACAACATTTCTGCGCGCGTGAAATCCAGGTAGCGCTGTAGGTCATCCGCCTCGTCGGTCGACAGATCCAGGGAGGCCGTGGAACAGCCGACAGTCTCGTCGCCGTATTCTCGGAGCAGTACGATCGATGTCACCGGAGCAACGCTCGCGATGTGCGGCGAGTGCGTTGTCATGATCACTGACAGCGGAGGATCCTCGCCGTCCTCATCCGGGCTGCTCGCATCTTGGAACAGGCTTCGGTAGACGAGTCTTTGCAGATGCGGGTGCAGATGCGCTTCGGGTTCCTCTATCGCGAGAAGGGAATGATCGCGCTTGTCCCCTGCAATGAGGTTGCGCAACTCCATGGTCTTCAGCGTCAGGAAGATGAGATTCGCAGAGCCAAGGCTGGCGTCGGAAACGGCCCTCTGTCCGGAGTCGATCAGCAGCCTGATTTGCCGATGAAGCTTCGAGGCATCGGTGGCGGAGAAGCCGAGCGTCGGCTCGACGTCCTGCCGCTCCCCGCTCATGGCCCGGAACGATGTCGCTATGGCCTCCTCAAGTTCGGAGACGGACTCGAACTCCATCAGGCTCGAGGTTGCTGTGCCAATCTGGTCGGCGACTTCCTGCAACTCGTCACGGTCGATCGCACCAAAAGCCGTCTCGATCAGCGGTCTAAGAGGAGAGCGTCTCCAGACAGCTAGGTCCCCTTCCGCATCCCTAAGAGCGGGAAGCACATCCATGGAAACCCTGCTTCGCACGTCATGGCCGAATTTTCGTGTAGGATCCCTGCCGCCGTAGCACGAGAACTGGAAGTCCCTCTCGCTCGTCGGAGCCCGCCCAAGTCCGGGGCGCGTCCTGTATTCGTACGTCAGCGCCACCGTATCCGGGCTTCCGGGGACACGGTAGTCCGTCAGCACCGCAAGGACATCGGGGTCATCATCGAAGTCCTTTATCTCAACGGACACCAAGATTCGACTTCCTTCGTCAAGTTCTTCAAGCCCGTCCCAGAAATCACCGAGAGACAGCTCTCGAGCGCTGTCTGGCAGCGACGGGTCGAATATCAGACGGAGGCCATAGAGCAAGTTCGACTTGCCAACCCGGTTCTCACCGACGATGACGACGTTGCCAGCCAGCGAGACGTCGAGGCACCGGAAGTTCCTGAAGTTATCTGCCGTAATTCTTGAAAGGTACATCGGCTGTCCCGCGAGATGATATTCAGAAACGATACCCGATTCTAGGCTGGGTTGTCCGCAAGCAACGACGTCACATTTAACAATCCTACAGGCACAGCAACGGATGGCTTCGGCTGTGAACGATTCCTGCCGATGTCTGGTCCTAGGAAGCTGCTAGAATGTGAGCAATGGCCGAGTTGAAGGCGCGAAGCCGACGCCGCCTTCGGGCAAACCGGAACCTTGGGGTCGTCATCAACGATGGATTCAGCTTCGGTTCTATCAGGCTTGTGGTTGGAAGCGGAACAGAGTTGTAAAGGCGGCGACTGCCAGCAGTGCCACGACAATAATCCCGCCGATCGAGAAACGGATCCCGAACCACTCCATCGTGAGGGCCAGCACGAAGGGCGCAAGTGCCGAAGCCACCAGGCGGGCCGCCATCATCCTACCCTGAAGCTTGCCGTAGCCTTCACTGCCGAACAGCGCCAGCGGCAGGGTGCCGGACACGATGCTCAGCAAGCCGTTGCCCATGCCGAAGATGACGGCAAAAACCATGGCACCGGGTATCGAGGGAGCAGTCAGGATCAGGATCACCGCGCTGACCGGAATCAAAGCCGACGAGATCATGGCAAGATGCAGGGCGTTGAGGCGCTTGCCGAACACCATATTGATCAGGCGGCTCGCCACCTGCGACGGACCGAAGAGTGTGCCGACGATGGCGGCGCTTGCACCGAGTCCTAGTCCAGCCAGCAGCGGCACCATGTGCACCAGCACGGCTGCGCCCGCGAGGTATTGCAGGGCGAAGGCCGTGGTCATGAGTAGGAACCCCGAGCGCCGGTGCTCCGGCGGTAGTGTGCCGAGCACCGGCTTGGTCGGGGATGATGCGGCCTGCTTGCGGCTGTGGGTCGACCTCGTTGCCAGCCACGTATGTAGCGGCAGGCAGATCAACAGGTTGAGGCCTGCAAAAGCCAGATAGACGTTCTGCCACGAGAGGTGCGTGTGCAGGCTCGAGGTGAGCGGCCAGAAGAGTGTCGAGGCGAAACCCGCGATTAGGGTCAGGTAGGTGATGCTGCGCTGGGCCACGGTCGGCTGAAGCTGAACCAGGAGCGCAAAGGCGGCCCCGTACTGGACGAGGTTGGCGGCAACCTCGATGCCGATCAGGGCGGCGACATAGGTGGTTCTGCCGGGCGCATATGCGCAGGCAACCAAGGCGGCGGCGGCTACGGCCGAGCCGATGGTCATCACCACACCCGCGCCAGCGCGGTCGATCAGGCTGCCGAGCCATGGCGCGGTGAACCCGCCGATCAGCAGGGCAACCGAAAGCGCGCCGAAGATCCATTCCTGCGACCAGCCGAGGCTGGCACCCATGTCCGGCGCCAGGATACTGAAGCTGTAATAGAGGGTGCCGTACCCGATGATCTGGGTGACACCGAGTGCCAGGATGGCTGCAACCGGTAGCCGTGCGGTCATATGGACTTGAGGCTCACGCGCTGCTCCAGCTTTTTGGCGTCTTCCTTTCGCTCGCTGTAGCGATCGGTGACATAGCCGGATGCGTCGCGGGTCAGCCATGTGAACTTGACCAGTTCCTCGCAGACGTCGACGACCCGGTCGTAATAGGAAGAGGGCTTCATGCGGCCGTCGGCGTCGAACTTCTGGAAGGCCTTGGCAACCGAGGACTGGTTAGGGATGGTGATCATCCGCATCCAGCGGCCGAGCATGCGCAGGTGATTGACCGTGTTGAACGATTGGGAGCCGCCCGACACCTGCATGACGGCAAGGGTCTTGCCCTGCGTCGGTCGGATCGAGCCGACCGCCAGCGGAATCCAGTCAATCTGCGCCTTCATAATGCCGGTCATCGCACCGTGGCGCTCCGGCGATATCCAGACATGGCCTTCCGACCATTGCGTCAGGTCGCGCAGTTCCTGGACCTTGGGGTGGGTGATCGGTGCGGCATCAGGCAGCGGCAGGTCTGTGGGATCGAAGACCCGCACCTCACAGCCAAGCTCTTCCAGCAACCTGCCAGCCTCGAACGCAAGCAGGCGGCTGTACGATACCGTGCGTAGCGAGCCGTAGAGAATCAGGATACGCGGCTTGTGGGTCGAAAATGGCGGTCGCAGCGCGTCGAGGTCCGGTTGGCGCAGGTGGTGACGGTCGATGGCAGGCAGATCAGCCAATGCGCTTGCCCTCCGCATCCAGAACCTGCTCGCCATCTTCTTTCGTGAACGCACCCTTGTGCGTCTCCGGCAGGATGTCGAGCACGACTTCGGACGGACGCGATAGCCGCGTGCCGAGAGGGGTGACCACGAACGGCCGGTTGATCAGGATCGTGTCCTTCAGCATGGCGTCGAGGAGCTGGTCGTCGGAAAGATCCAGGTTGTCGAGACCAAGCTCGGCATAGGGCGTACCCTTCTCGCGGATGGCGTCCCGCACGGTCAGGCCCGCGTCTGCGATCATGGTGGCCAGCGTCGCTTTCGACGGCGGATGCTTTACATACTCGACGACGGTGGGTTCGATGCCGGCGTTGCGGATCATCTCCAAGGTGTTGCGCGACGTGCCGCAGGCGGGGTTGTGGTAGATGGTGACGTCCATGGTCTCAGGCCTTTTTGATGGCGTTGGTCCGGACGGCGGCGCCGCGCTCGTACCAGTTCTTGCTGCGGTTAACGATCCAGACCACCGACAGCATCACCGGCACCTCGACAAGGACGCCGACCACGGTGGCCAGCGCTGCGCCGGAGGTGAAGCCGAACAGGCTGATGGCCGCCGCCACTGCGAGCTCGAAGAAGTTCGAGGCCCCGATCAAGGCCGACGGACCGGCCACGCAGTGCTCTTCGCCGCTGACGCGGTTCAGCAGGTAGGCGAGGCCCGAATTGAAGTAGACCTGGATCAGGATCGGCACGGCGAGGAGCGCGATGACGGTGGGCTGCGCGATAATCTGCTCGCCCTGAAAGCCGAACAGCAGCACGAGCGTGGTCAGCAGGGCCACCAGCGAGACCGGCTGCAGGCGACCGGCCATGCGTTCAACGTCCGAGCTGCGGCGTAGAACCTGCGCCACGATCACGGGCAGAACGATATAAAGCACCACCGAGAGGATCAGCGTATTCCACGGCACGGTGATGGCGGAAAGTCCCAGCAGCAATGCAACGATCGGGGCAAACGCGACCACCATGATCGCATCGTTGAGCGCCACCTGGCTCAGCGTGAAGTGCGGCTCGCCCTTAGTGAGGTTCGACCAAACGAACACCATGGCCGTGCAGGGCGCCGCCGCAAGGATAATCAAGCCCGCGATGTAGCTGTCGATCTGGGTTTCCGGCAGGTACGGCCGGAACAGCCAGCCGATGAACAGCCAGCCGAGCAGCGCCATGGAGAACGGCTTGACCGCCCAGTTGATGAACAGGGTCACACCGATGCCCCGCCAGTGGCGACCGACCTGCGCCAGGGAGGCAAAATCGATCTTCAGCAACATGGGAATGATCATCAGCCAGATCAGCACCGCCACGGGCAGGTTGACCTTGGCGACTTCGGCCGCACCGATGGCTTGGAACACGCCGGGCATGAGGTGCCCGAGGCCGATGCCAACGATGATGCAGAGGGCGACCCACAGGGTCAGGTAGCGTTCGAACGTAGACATCAGGCGACCTGCCCTTGCGGACGGGTGCTGCCTTCGAGTGCGCCGATCTCGCGCAGGCGGGTTTCCAGCGCCAGCTTGTCGATCGACGTCAGCGGCAGGCTCAGGAACGCCGAGATCCGGTTCTTGAGGAAGCGCGCGGCCTTGGAGAATGCCTGGCCCTTCTCGATCTCGGTGCCTTCCACGGCGGCCGGGTCCTCGACGCCCCAGTGAGCGGTCATCGGGTGGCCGAGCCACACCGGGCAGGCTTCGCCAGCGGCGTTGTCGCAGACGGTGAATATGAAATCCATCTGCGGTGCGCCGGGTTCGGCGAACTCGTCCCAGGTCTTTGAGCGGAAGCCGGTGGACTCGTAGCCGAGGGCGCGCAGCGTATCGAGGGCCAGCGGGTGCACCTGGCCTTTGGGCTGGCTTCCAGCCGAATAGGCCTTGAAGCGCCCTTTCCCTTCGCCGTTGAGGATGGACTCGGCAAGGATCGAGCGGGCGGAATTGCCGGTGCACAGGAACAGCACGTTGTAGACGCGGTCGGTGGTCATTGCAGGTTCTCCGGAGCGGACGGGTCGCAGCAGGGGGTGAGAGCGGTGATGATAGGCGCGCATAGTTCAGCGCTGCCGCCGCAGCAGTCCTTGACCAGGTAAAGGGTCAGGTCGCGAAGGGCGTCGATCTCGGCGCGGTAGATTATCGAGCGGCTATGGCGCTCGCCTTTGATCAGCCCAGCGCGCGACAGGATCGCGAGGTGGGCCGACATGGTGTTCTGCGGCACGCCGAGCAGGCGGGCAAGTTCACCGGCGGGCACGCCCTCCGGTTCATGGCGGACCAGCAGCCGGAAGGTGTCGAGGCGGGTGGATTGGGCAAGTGCGGCAAGTGCCGCGATAGCATTGTCTGATTCCATGTATCTAGATTATTGGATGCATGGATCTTGTCAATCGTCGCGGTCCGGTTAGCGATGTGACCTCATCATCAGTGCGCTTGTGCTTCCAGTGAATGTCCCGCGATTCTAAGGCCGTTGGCGCCACTGCTGTGCTGTCAGCCGTAGTTGCCAGCATCCTTCCCTGATATCCGATGTCTTCTTAGGGCGACATGGCCGCTGTTGGCGGCGCAGAGGCGACGTGATCCCCCGCCGGCCGGATGACTGCTTTCAGGTAGGCGCCATCACCGCTCCAATGTCGGAGATGGGGGCGCAAAGCGGACATGATACCGCCGACGGAGCGATGGCCGCATCTGAGCAGCTACGGCGAAGATCTCTATGACCACAATGGAGGTGCATTCCCAATAAACACGTGCTTGCGGAGCCGTCATCGGCAGGCGTCCAGCCAAGGACAGTGCCTGTCAAAGTGGTTGACGGGTTGAACGTTTATAGCGAACCTGCTGAGCGCTGGCATAGACGGAGTCTTGCTATGGCATAGTCGGTCGTCGAGTTGCGGAATGTCGTGGGCACGGAGGCCGCGATGGGGTGGGTAGGCAGCCATACGGTTATTGTTGACCGACCTGAAGGCAAGGCTGGCGGCTCAGGGCTTGGTTTCAACGGCGGCCAGTTGCTCGCGTTGGCAATTGGTGGCTGCTATTGCAATGACCTTCGCTATGTCGCCTATCAGCGCAGCATCAATATCTGCAAGATCGCCGTGACAGTCATGCTCGAGCTGGAGGGTGAGCCTCTCCTCGTCACCAATGCGGTGCTCTCGGTCAAGTGCCAGACATTGTACGGCTCGGATCCTCAATCCATCATCGTCAAGCCTGGGCAGTCTGCACGGTGGCCAGGTCTCTTAATCATGGTGTCCCGACGACGATGAGGATGATCTGACCCTTGCGTCTTGGCCTTCTGCGTAGGTGACTTCGTTCTAACAAATTTGAGGGGCGTGACGCTGAGCCTGATGCCGATAGAAGCGACTGCAGCACCATTATCGCTGCTTTCGCGTGCCGAAGCTCGTGCTAAGAGCGCTGTGGTAGGTGCCGTTCTTCATGGGCAACTTCGACTATTTTCAAGAACGTAGGTGTATACACCGAAACCACAGCGTGCCCCCTCCAGCTCGAGGCATCCCTTGGACCAACTCCTCGCTATACGCACTTTTGTTCGCGTCGCCGAAGTTGGCTCTTTTGCCAAGGCAGCAGACACGTTGAACCTTCCGCGTTCCTCCGTCAGCAAGCTTGTGCAGGATCTGGAAGCGCATCTTGGCACCAAGCTGGTCGAGCGCACGACGCGTTCCGTCAAGATAACAGCGGAAGGTGATGCCTATCACGAGCGCGCTCTTCGCCTTCTCGCGGATCTCGATGAAATGGATGGAACTGTCGCGGGCTCCCGAAGCGTGCCGAAAGGGCGGCTGCGTGTGGACATCGGATCCGTCATGGCCAATCAGATCCTCATTCCGCGTCTCGCGGAATTCCAAGATCTCTATCCAGACATAGACCTGATGTTCGGCGTGAACGATCGCGCCGCCGATCTCGTCGGTGAGGGTATAGACTGCGTCATTCGCGGTGGGCCGCTCACTGACTCAACGCTAAAGGCCAGGAAGCTTTGTGAATTCGACTTCGTAGTTTGCGCGGCACCCTCCTACTTTGCCAGCCGGCCTATGCCAATGCACCCCACCGACCTCTCGGAGCATCGTGTTGCCAGCTATTTCTCGGCGTCGTCAGGAAAGCTGTTTCCCTTGCTTCTTCAAAATGGGGAGGAGAAGCGTGACTTCACACCTGCCAATTCAGGGATCGCCGTCAATGAAAGCACCGCACATCTGAATTGCATTCTTGCCGGGCTCGGGATTGGGCAGACTTTTGGCTTTCTTGCGAGGCCGCATTTCGAAGACGGATCTCTCATCGAACTTCTGCCCGATTGGAAGCCGGCGCATCGCCTGCTGCACCTCGTTTATCCTGCAGAGCGCTTTCCAAACACACGGCTGCAGGTCTTTTCCAACTGGGCAGCGGATGTCTTCAGACACTTCGATGTCCGCCTGGAAGTCGACCGGATTGTCCATCACGCTGAATAATGTTTTCAGGAAAAGCAGCTTCCGGTGCTGTTCTCGCAAGCCTATCTTCTGACCATTGGACGACGGCGACAGTCTGAACGTCAGCGCGTTCCCGAACAATACAGCAGTAACAGGCCGGCCGCGCTCAGGCTGAACGCTCTCGCGTGGCCAGAAAAAGGAGATCGAAATGACCAAAAGACTTCAAGACAAGATTGCAGTCGTCACCGGTGCCACGAGCGGCATCGGTCTTGCCACCGCCAAGCTCTTCGCCTCTGAGGGTGCGCGCGTCTTCATTACCGGACGCCGCAAAGACGCGCTCGATCAAGCCACTCACGAGATCGGCCACGGGTCGGTTGGCATACAAGCAGATTCTCAGAAGCTTGCAGATCTAGATCGCCTGTTCGCTCAGGTAAAGTCAGATGCAGGTCGCCTGGACGTACTGGTTGTCAATGCTGGCGGCGGCACCATGCTGCCACTTGGTGAGATTACCGAACAACAGGTCGACGACACTTTCGGCCGCAACGTCAAGGCCGTGATCTTCACTGTCCAGAAGGCGCTGCCTTTGATGGGCAACGGCTCCTCCGTCGTCCTTACAGGTTCGACGGCCGGCACTGAGGGAACGGCAGCCTTCTCCGTCTATTCCGCGTCCAAGGCCGCAGTCCGCAATCTCGCCCGCTCCTGGGCGCTCGATCTGAAAGGTACCGGCATCAGGGTCAACGTGGTCTCACCTGGAGCGACCCACACGCCCGGCCTCGTTGAACTGGCCGGAGATGACAAGGCGCAACAGCAGGGGCTCCTCGATGTCCTGGCTGCCCGGATCCCGCTCGGCCGCGTGGGCAACCCGGACGAGATTGCCAAGGCCAGCCTGTTCCTTGCATCAGATGACGCAAGCTTCGTGAACGGCGCGGAGCTCTTCGCCGACGGCGGCCAGGCTCAGGTCTGACACGTAAAGGGAGCGGCTGATAACCGCTCCCAGTTACGGTCGGCTACCTCATAGGAAGACGCTATTTCTGAGCAAGCCTGTTAGTCCGCAAGATCGGTCGAGCGCACAGCACTTGTGCGGGGCTATTTGGTCCTGCCACGGCAAGACAGGATAATGACGACGACGCTACTCAGCACCGTTTTTGCCGCAAGCCCGAGCGGCTCGCCTGCTGCGTTATCAGACGGCGCACAACACTGAGATGATGGCGCGTCGTCGTCCAGAGAACTTCATCAACCGTCGAGGACAACGCGGAGTAGGAGAGCCCTCTCACCTTGATCGAGTGTGTGATCCGTGGAGTTCTTATCGGACCAGGCTTCGGTTATCTGGTCCAGTGGAGGCAAACGAAGGATCGATAGCAACTACCACAATTGAAGCTTGGTGCATGTCGCGAGATAACTGGTGAGACGGGACGATGCGCGTCCTTACTTCGTGCCATGTCTTGCTCGGGACGGCGACGACCACTGGATCAGGCCGACACCTGCGAGGATCAGCACGAGGGCCATGTACCCTGTGGGTGGCACGTTTTCTCCCACAAGTGCCACGCCAATCAGCAAGGCGACGACGGGCGGAACATAGGTGACGCTGGATGCGGCGAGCGCGCCGAGGTTTTCGACAATGTGGTAGTAGGCGACATAGGCGAGGCCAGTACCGCAAAGTCCCAAGCCGAAGATCAGTCCACCGGCGGCGCGGTGGTCGGCAAAGACTTCGGTTATTCCCTGCGTGGGGGTGACAAGGGCGAGCAGGACCATCCCGATCCCGATCTGCCACGTGGTCAGAGCGGCGGCGGGAAGCTTGAGCGGACTGACGAACTTGCGGGCATAGACGAAAGAACACCCGACACTCAGCGAGCCGCCGATCATCCAGCCTATGCCATGGATGTCGATCTCTCCGCTCGCCGACCAAGGCCGAGCGACCAAAAGCACGCCAAGGAAGCCGAGAGCCAACCCAGCGACCTTGCCGGAACCAAGGGGCTCCTCGCGCAAGAACAGGAACGTGCAGACGAGCGTGAAAAGGGGAATGGCTCCGCTCAGCATGCCTGCGATACCCGAGGGCAGGAGAACCGTACCGCGGGCGAAGGCATAGTAGTAAAGCGCAGTCGCCATAAGCGCCATGACGACGAAGTGATGGATATGCCGAAGCTGGCTCCAGCTCAGGTCTCCTCGCCACAGCGCAGAGAGAAAGACTGGTACGAAGCCAAAAATCACTCGCAACATGGTAATCTGCACGGGGTTGATGTGAACGGCGGCCCATTTGACGAAGATGAAGTTCGATCCCCAGATGAGGCCGAGAAAGCAGAACGCGAGAAGCGCAGACCTTTTCATCGGATCACACCGACCTCGTCACGCCGCCGTCGACGCGGATGTTCTGCCCCGTGATATAGGCAGCGCCATCGGAGGCGAGGAATGACACGGTGGCGGCAATCTCGGCGCTTGTGCCGTAGCGTTTCATCGGCACGCTGTCGCGCCGCTCTTCTGTCGAAGGGAGGCTGTCGATCCAGCCCGGCAGCACGTTGTTCATGCGAACGCCGTCCCCCGCGTAGGTGTCGGCGAATACCTTGGTGAAGGAGGCAAGCCCAGCACGGGCTACCGCCGATGTCGGAAACATCGCGCTCGGTTCAAAAGCCCAAGCGGTTGAGATGTTGATGATCGAGCCCGACTTCTGGCTTTGCATGATTGGCGTGACCAGACGAGCGGGTCGCACCGCATTCAGGAAATAGACGTCGATCCCCGCATGCCAGTCCTCGTCCGTGATTTCGAGGATTTGCTTTCTCGGCCCATGACCGGCGCTGTTGACGAGCACGTCGACGCGTCCCCAACGGTCCGTCGCGCCGTCGACCAGACGCTTCAGGTCGTCGGTGGACTGGTTTGAGCCAGTGACACCAAGACCGCCCAGTTCCTCAGCCAATGCCTTGCCTCTGCCGGAGGACGACAGGATGGCGACCTTGTAGCCGTCGGAAGCCAAACGCTTCGCGCTTTCGGCACCCATGCCACTACCGCCTGCCGTGATAATCGCTACCTTTTCTACTGGCATCGCAATTCCCTATCTCAACCGAGGTTTGGCCGTTTGTCTGTTGGCTGCCTCTGAGTTATCATTCGTCCGGTCCGAACACGACGCAGTTTCCTTTTTGTCTGGCAGTAGAAAAACTATCGAATGGCGAACGTTCACGGAAAGCTGCCATCGCTCAATGCCCTGAAGGCCTTCGAGGTGTCAGCGCGTCACTTGAATTTTAGACTGGCAGCCGAAGAACTCGGCGTGACGCAGGGAGCGGTGGCGCAGCATGTCCGCGGGCTTGAAGCGGAACTCGGGGTGAAGCTCTTCGAGCGCAAGCCGCGAACTCTGGCGTTAACGGGAGAAGGCCGGAGCTATATCGCCGACATCCGCCGCGCCTTCGAAATCATCGGGCGGGCGACGGTCGAGCTGAAACCTCAGGCTGTTCGCCTGACAATCAGCACGACGCCCACGTTCGCATCCCGCTGGCTCATCCCGCGTCTTCCCGATTTCACCGCCCGTCATCCCGGCTACGATCTTCACATCCTGGCGACGGAACGGATGTCCAGCTTCCTGGCGGACGGCGTGGACCTCGCCGTGCGATACGGCAAGCCGCCCTTCGGGACAGGACTTGCCGCCGAGCTTCTGTTCGAACAGGAGATCATCGCGGTGGGGAGCCCTGCGCTGCTGATAAACCGGGAGCCGCCTCGGTCCGCCGAAGAACTCGCCGAACACACGCTACTCCACGACGCCCATAATTTCTGGCCCGAGATCATTGAACGTCTGGGTAGTCCGACGGACACCACGTTCAAGGGGATCAGCTTTTCGCAGACCTCGCACGCGATCGAGGCTGCGATTGCGGGTCAGGGGATAGCCTTAGCGAACAGAGAATTCGTCGAGAGGGATCTCGATGAGGGACGATTAGTCCGCGTTCTCGACGGATCGTTGCAAGGGCCCGCGAATTTCTACCTCATATGGCAGAGATATCGGAAAAGCCCTGCAATCGCCGCTCTGGTAGCTTGGTTGATCGCAGAGGTAGCGACCACTGCGTCGAAGGATTAGGACGTCACCTGCGTAGCGTGTAGTTTGTCAAGGAAGGCTGAGGTCCAAACCCAGCGTCCGGCCAAGGACGAAAGCCAAGAGCATCACGGCTACGAGCGCCAGCAGGAAGGCTGCGGCCATTATTGCGCCGGTGCGTAGAGCCGCGCGCCTCTCCTCTTTCTTGCTCTGGTCGTAGTGCCACTTGATGGCGAAGAACATGGCCAAGCCTAGTGCGAGGACCTTGAACGTGACGAAGACTATCGGGACCCAATCCCACATTTTTGTTCCAAGCGGTCGTTAGCAGGTGTCTGTTATGAGGCCCAGGGTATCTGACGATCTCAGGGCACTTCGATCATGCCGAAGCGTTCTTCCAAGGCGGCTGGGAGGGCGCAGCGCGTCGTCCCGTCCACTCATACCGCTACATCTCTCCGACGTTGGAAGTCAGGACGCCTCAGTCCCGATCAGCGTCTGTGGGCACGGTCTTCGGCCTGACGTAGTCGCGATCAATCTTTCCTTCCTCGGCCTTGTAGAAGAACTGGCTGTTGACAAGCCATCCCTTCAACGGCCGGAGCGGCAAGACGCATGACAGAAGGGTCAGAGGCAGCGTTGTGAACAGGTGCAGCCAGGGCGAGGGATTGAAGGCGACCTCGATCCAGCAGGCGACTGCGACAGCCGGCACACAGGTAAAGCAGATCACGAAGAAGGCGGGTCCGTCAGCCGGATCAGCGAAGCTGTAGTCGAGGCCGCAGACTTCGCATATTGGCTTCAGCGTCAGGAACCCATCAAAGAGGTGTCCCCGCCCGCACCGGGGGCAGAGCCCTTGGATACCCGTCTTTACGGGAGGCAATGGGGGCAATTGGCTTGTCATCGATCAATCCTCTATGCGTTTTGTGATCTACCGAGTGGATACGGCAAAATATGTCCATTCAACCTTTGTCCGCACCCGGAGTTGCCGTCTCCTGCGCTCCAGAGTCCGACGGAATCTTGCCTCTCCTGGTTTTGTATGAGAACTGGCTGTTTACGAGCCACCCCTTCAACGGACGCAACGGCAGTACGCAAGCCATCAGAATAATGGGCAGAGAAACAAGGACGTGCACCCACAGTGATGGGCTCAACGCGATCTCGATCCAGGCGCAGATAACAACGGCAACCAGAATGAAAGTGAAGGCGTTCACGAAGAACGCTGTGCCAGTGGCAGGATCGGCGAACCCGTTGTCGAGACCACAGACCTCACATCTCGGCTTCAGCTTCAGAAACCCGTCGAAGATGTGTCCCTGGCCACATCGGGGGCAAAGTCCACGGACACCCGTCTTCATCGGAGAAAGCGGCTGTGGTTGCGTTGTCATCGCTCAAGCCTTTCAATGTCGGCGATTATATGTATTGATTCTACATACAATAATCCGATCAATACAAAAATGTGCAAATTGTCGCACTCGATTTGCGGTCTCGCTCTTCGGTACTGCGCGTATCCCGTGAACCCGTACGAACGCCATGTAGCCGTTGAAACGATCACTTCGTTCCTTGCGTTGGCTGGCCGCTAACACACATTCCAGTTCCCTCAGGGGAATTCGTCGTTCATGACCGCCGTTGCTACGAGCCTATAATGTCCATATAGTTTGGTATTGATTGGATGTAGGGGCCGGAGCGCTGATGACTTCGAAAACATGGTCACCTAAGCTGAGCACAAAGGACGGGCCGATCTATCTGGCGATTGCTGACGCACTGGCCGCCGACATCGCCAGCGGAGTGCTTGCCGAAGGTATGCGTCTTCCGACGCAGCGAAGATTGGCAGAAGACCTCAGTATCGACTTCACCACAGTGAGCCGCGCTTATGCGGAAGCTCAGAGCCGTGGCTTGATCGAAGGGCGGGTCGGTCAGGGGACGTATGTGAAGGCACGGCGAAGCACGCTCTCGCGCGTACAGCCTTCTGGCTTGGTCGACATGAGCATGAACCTGCCACCGCGTTTTCAGAACAGCTCTCTCACGCGCAGAATGTGGGAGGCGGCGGGAGACCTGGAGGATCAGGGCCTCGATCTGCTGATGCGCTATCAGGAGCCGGGAGGCATCATGAGCGATCGCGCGGTTGCAGCGGGATGGCTGTCTCGGAAGCTTCCGGATGTCCCAACGGAACGCGTCCTCGTAGCCGCCGGCGCACAAGGGGCGCTTCATGCGGTACTCAGCGTGCTTACCGAGCCTGGGGATACGGTTTGCGTGGAGCAACTGACCTATCCAGGCTTCCGGTCCGTCGCGTCGCATCTAAGGCTGAAGCTCGTGCCCTTGGAGATGGACGATCATGGTCTGCTCCCGACGGCCTTTGAAGAGGCCTGCAAGGCCTCAAGGCCGAAGGCGCTGTACTGCATGCCGACGCTTCATAACCCCACAACGAGGACCATGCCGCTTGACCGCCGCCGTGAGCTAATGATCTTGGCGCGCGCCTATGATGTTCCGGTAATCGAGGACGATGCTTACAGCGCACTGGTTCCCGATGCGCCCACACCCCTTGCGGCGATAGCGCCGGAGACTGTCTTTCATGTCGCCAGTCTGTCGAAATGCCTGTCGCCAGCGCTGCGCGTCGCCTACATCGTGGTACCGGAAGGTCGCTCCCTCAGGGTCGCCAACGCTATCAGGGCCTCGGCATCCCTCGTCTCGCCACTCACCAGCGCGATCGCTTCGCGGTGGATCGAGACAGGATTGGCTGACGAGGTGCGCGACGAAATAGTGAGAGAGAGTGCAACGAGGCTGCAGGTATTGCGAGCGACACTGCCTGACAATGCCGAGGCTTCCACTGGAGGTTTCCACGCATGGCTTCGCGTACAGGAACCTTGGACACGAGGGGAACTGGTGTCGAGGCTGCGTTCGGTAGGGGTTGGCGTCGTGGCCAGCGATGCCTTCGCGATATCGAGCGCTCCCGAGGCAGTCAGGATCGGTCTAGGTGCTGCGGGTACCGTCGAGGAACTGAAGCGGAGCTTGGCTATCCTCGGTGACCTGCTCTCCCAAGCGCCAGCCACTTCTACGATGGTGGTTTGAGGGTCGCTCCCACAGCGCTTCCCAAAGGGACTTCGCAACGGCCGGCGGCACATCCGTCGTCTTCCTGCACAGTCAACCGAGAAGCAGGACCGGGTATCCGGACGGATAGCGCCATAGCGATCCGCGCTCCCACCGCAAGGTCGTCCTCAACCCCAAACTGCTGATGCATAACGCAGCCGTCGCGTCCAATCAGGATGGACGAGGGGGTGCCTTGCAAGGCGAAGCGCCGCATCGTGATTGGAATATCGGAGCGGTCGTCGGCTAGATCGACACCTACGGGATGCTTGATGCGGTATTCGCGCAGGAAAGCCTTCAAAGTCACGGCAGACATTGCCGCATGGTGCTCGAAGACCGTGTGAATACCTATGACGTGGAGATCGGTATGACCGAAAAGGCGCTCTATGCGCTGGACCTACGGAATGGAATTCGCGACGCATCCGGGGCAGAGAAGCTGGAAGGTGTGAATGAATACCGGACGACCGCGTAAGGCGGTCAGCGTCAAAGGGGCAGGCGTGTTGAACCATTCGCTCACCGCTAGTTCCGGCGCGAGCTTTGTCGATGTCGTAGACATGTCTCTCTTCCTGATGTCGTGGGGCGGAACAATAGACAGGTCGATCCGCCCCCAATTGTTACGCGACGGCTCGGGTGAGCTTCACACCTGGAAAGTCGACCGGCACGTCGAGGGCGACGTTCAGGTAGTTGGTGAACAGGTTGAGCGCGACGTGGGCGACGATCTCGACGATCTCCCCGTCATCGAAGCCTGCGGAGCGCAGCGTGTCGACATCGGCGGTTTCGACCCCCGCCCGTTTATCGACGACAGCGTGAACGAAGGTAAGGGCAGCGGCCGTTCGAGGATCGGCCGAGCGACCAGCCTGTGCCTCCGCCATTTCCTGCGCCGTGGCTCCGGCCTTGCGACCGAGGCCCGTGTGGGCGGCGAGGCAATAGCTGCAGTTGTTGCGGTCGGCGATGGCGACCGCGATCTGCTCGCCGAGCTTGGCACCGAGGCGACCACCGCCCAAAGCACCGAACGCGCCCCAGAGGCTGCTCAGCGCAGCGGGTGAATTGGCCGCGGCTTTGAACATGTTCGGCACCATGCCAAACGCGCCCTTGATCTGGGCAAGCTGTTCCGATGTCTGGCCTGTTGCGTTGGCCGGGTCGATAAGTGTAATTCTGGACATGTTCTTTCTCTCTATTAGCCTGGAGGGGGGAATATGCGGGTTCGTCGATGGCTGTCGGCGGACCCGCGCTGTTCAAGTCACTTCGAGGGCATGACCTTGCCAGGAAGGCTGAGGTTGCCGGAAGCGACCTTGAAGACGTTGCTGACGCACAGGAGCGGGGCGTGCAGGTTGCCGTTGACCTTCAGGCCCGCAGTCACGCCGTCATAGGACGCGCCTGCGATGCCGCCGATCAGAGACAGAGGGATCGTGACGTCGACAGCGTCGCCCTTGAGGATGGTCGGATAGTCGGGGCTGTCGATCAGAAGCGGAACGCCGGGCCAAGTCTCCGGAACCTTGGGTTTGGTGCCTTTCGGAATGTCGATGACCTTGAGACCGCCACCGCAAGCCTTGTCCTTGGCGAGTACCACCCAATGCGGGTGCCAGACATCGCGGTTCTTGCCGCCCTTGGCCGCGTCGTCGAAGTCGGGATGGAAGGTGACGGCGAGCGCGACGATGCCCTGATCCTTGTCGAAGCCGATCTCCGCGCTGTTCAGAGACGTCGGCCAGACATAGGCGTAGACGTCGGAGCCTTCGAACTTGCCCGTGGCAGCGGGCTTTTCCACGCCTGCCTTTCCGCGGACGCGGGTCGAGAAGACCGCAGAGTCTCCCTTGGTCACGATCGTCGTCTCCACGATGTCGAACGACGCCTGTACGGCATCGGCCGGGTCCGCCTTGATCGAATGGGCGCCGGCGGTCGTCAGCCATAGCGAGGCCGTTCCGGCGATAAGCGCGCCGGCTGCAAGTTTCCTGATCATTTCCATATTCTCCTTGTTCTCCATAGCCTGGAGGGGTTGCGGTACTATCCCTGTTGGAAAACGTCCCAGGTGGCTGCCCGTGACGCGGGATCGGCGGCTTCGTGTTCGCGGCAGTCGATGCGGAGGTCCCGCTGTCCGAATGCCGCGTCGACGAAATTGCAGTGATGCGGTTTTGCCGCATCGGAATGAGCGAACGGCGCGAAGTACCGACAACTGGCGCACATGCGCTGGATCGGGATCGCGTCCATTTCCTGCAAGTGTCTGATCATCTTCACCAGCATGATGAGCAGGTCTTCCTGTTCATGTTCAGTGAGAGCTTCGACCGTCCGCTCGGCTAAGCTTTGGGTCGGCTCGCCAACCTCGAGCAACGAATGCCCGTCGGGCGTAAGGCCGACATTGACACCGCGTCTGTCTGTTCCGACGCTACGCTTCGCCACGAACCCCTTGCGCTCGAGAGCGGCGATGGAGTCCGTCGCCGTCGGCTGCGAAACCCCGAGGTTAGCTGCGATTTCCTTGACGGCGAGGCCGTTCTGCCGCCCGTCAAGCAAGTCAAGGATTGCGAGCTGGGTCGGGTTTACGCCGCTGGTCTTTGATCTGTTCCAGTCGTCGATCCGCAGCGCCATTGCGATACGCGAAAGGCCCTCGCGGATGCGGTGATTGACAGAGGTTGGGTTTTTCGGCGTTTCCATACAGCCTATATACATAGGAATCCTATGTGTCGCAAGAAGCATCCCGTTAGTTTAACGAACGATCTACTCCCGGCAGGATGCCTGCAAGAAAAGCGGTCACGATGACGGCTGGGATGAAGGTAAGGTAGGGGAATTCCGGCGGCAGAAGATGGACGAACAGGAACCTGGTGTAGAGGGCGACGGATTAGCTCTACGGTTCGGCTCGGGAGTGCTTGTAGCGGGTGACGAAACCGACCAGCGCCCTTGTTCAGAAGCCCTCTATCGCAGGAGTCCGTCGTGTCCAAACGCATCCCAGCCTTCGAGTTCGGATGCTGGCTCATCCTGACCCGTTGGCTGAGACGAAACGGCACCGAGACCTTTCTTCAACGATCTGGTTAGCTTCGCTTTGTAAGCAGCGCGGCGACGGTTCTCGGTGGCTGCTGCCACGTCGTCCTCTCTCCATTCGTCAACAGCGCCACTGTTGAGTAGGTCTTCCACGATTTTGGGATCGAAGACATGAAAGGTGATCTTCTTTGCACGGCCTGCCAATCGGACTGTTCTCGTTCCCGCACTTGGAAGGCGACCGTCTCCAAGCCAGCGGTGCCTTTCCCCCGGCTTGATCGTCAGGATGTCCTGGATCTCGCGCGGGATCACCGGGAGGCCTTCAATGCCTATCATTGCTGCAGATATAATGCCCGCTGCTGCATTGAACTCAGATTTCGCGCTGGCCGGCATAGCCAGGACAAGCTCTCCGGCCTCCAGAGTGATCAGTTTCTTCGACGATGCCGGCAGTCGGGCCCGCATCTCCAGAAGAATGCCATGCGCGCGAACGGATGAACCGAGCGTCGCCGCTGACGGCAACGTCCAGGATTTCAGGAGTTCGACATCATCTTGTTCGAGCTTCGGCATGACAGTGAGATGGGTCCCCGATCCGTCCAAGTCAACGCAGCGGGACTGAGCCAATAGCAGTGGCTACAACCAGCCAGCGCGCCTAAAGCGCGCGTAAAGGATACCGCACAGCGTCGCTATCACGATCAGCACGACGTAGTAGCCATAGCGTGTGGTGAGTTCGGGCATATTCTGGAAGTTCATGCCGTAGATGCCGGCAATGGCGGTCGGCACCGCAAGGATAGCAGCCCAAGCTGCCAATTGCCGCGTGATCGTCCCTTGCCGCTGTTGCTCCAGAAGGTTTGAGGCCTCAAAGACGGATGTCATGATTTCGCGCAGGCCTCCAACCATGCCCTCTACCCGACGGAGGTGGTCGTGAACATCCTTGAAGAAGGGGCGTGCATTATCATCGACACAGGGAAGTTCGAGATGACCGAGCTTTCCTACAACTTCGGACATGGGCCCGAGCACGCGCTGGAACCGGATGACCTGCCGTCGCATGCGGAAGATCCGTCGGATCTGCTCGGGCTGCAGCAACGAAACCAGAATATGTTTCTCAAGTTCCAGGACCTTGTCTTCCAGCGTCTCGACCATTGGAAGATAGCCGTCCACGACAAAATCTATGATGCCGTGAAGGACATAGTCGGGTCCGTGGGCGAGAAGCCGGGGTGACTGCTCCAACTGATCCCTAAGTGCCTTATGCGAACGCGCCGACCCATGCCTGACAGATACGAGGTGGTGTTTGCCAACGAAGATGCAGGTCTCGCCGTAGGCGATCTTGTCGCCATCCAGGTGGGCAGTTTTGACGACCACGAAGAGCTGCTCACCGTAGACATCGACCTTCGGAACCTGCTTGCCGTTTAATGCATCCTCAACTGCGAGAGCATGCAGACCAAACATGGTCTTTAGACATGACAACTCCCCAGGGGTTGGATCGGTGATCCCAACCCAAACGAATGTCCCGTCTTCGGGTTGGTGGAGTTGCTCCACAAGCGGCACGTCCACCTCGCGTTTGCCGTCACGGTAGAGGTAGGAGGCGACGACTGTCATGAATGGTACCGCTGCGTGTTGAGGTCGGTCACGAGATAGGGGATCAGCGGCAGAATAGCCATTGGTATCGCAGCCGGTCTCGCAGGTTCCGTTGTGCTTTCTAATCGGCGAAGGCACGTGCTCGTGGCTCCTCCCGCGCTACCGAATGATCAGCAACTTGAATGCTAGGCCGTCACGAGGCAAACCAGCCGGTCATCCGGCAGGGCACGCTGCAGCGCCTTCGCCTCAGCCCAGGGCAAGGTCAGCCACGCCTCGACCTCGTCGGGTGTCGTCAGGATCACCGGCATCGCCTTCGGATGGATCGGGCCAACGACCGCGTTGGGCGGACAGGTAAGGAACGCATAGTAGTCGGCGGTGATCAGCCCTTCCTTGACCTTGCGCACACTCGTCCAGTCCTTGACCCAGATGCCGGCGAAGAACATCAGCGGCTCACTCGCGTCGCCCGCAAACCAGGCATTCGGCGTGCGATCGCCTTCTACCTTGGCGGCCGGGTTCGGCTCGGCAAAGCGGGTGAGGGGCACCACGCAGCGGTTCTCGACGCCCAGCCAGCGCGTCCAGTGGCGACTTGCGGTGTTGCGCACATTGGTCGTGCCACCGTCCGGCTCCTGTTTGAGGAGCGCGTCGAAGTCCACGTCCTTGCCCTTGGCCCGCAGCTTGTCCGCCCGCTTGGTCGCGGCCTCGTACAGCGCCTGGCTTGAGCTCGGCATGCCCCATCGCACCGACGCGAGCTCGCGCGCCCCGTCGGCTGCATTGCGCACGATCGGCGCCATCCGATCGGGGTAGACATCCAGCGACGGCTCCATGTTGCCGATGATGTCACGGGCAGCATTGGCAAAGGCGCGGATCGCTTCCTGGTTCGTCGTGATGTTGTAGAGGTTGCACATCTGTTGCTTCCCTTGGGAACGGCTGGTCGAGAGGCCGGGTCGGACGATCCTAGCATGCGGACGCGATTTTGCGAGCAACCACCCCTGTGGAAGGTTGCGGCGATGCGTCCTCCACAGGCCGGTGCATTTCCTGTTGATGATCCGGCTGTGGCTCGCGACTTACCATTCTGAATCAAAAGCGGAATCCTTGGGCTCGCTTCTCGTCCGACTATTTTCCTATTCACGGCGGACTTGACTCCTATCCCGAAAAGAACAAGTCATGAACATCAACTTCGTAAGCGGCATGATGCCGCGCTTGTAACCCGCAAAACCGAGAGGAGTGCGTGATCGATGACGGCTGCCCGCGCACAGGTTCTCACCGAGCTTCGCGACCGGATCGCAACGCTGGAGCGCAGCGTTCCGCGACAGGCCGGCTGGCTGCCGTTCGGTGTGGTGGCCATCGATGCCGTGCTGCCGGGCGGCGGTCTTGCCCGTGGCGCCCTGCACGAAATCGCCGGCGGCGGATCGGGCACGGTCGACGGTGCGGCGGCAGCCCTGTTTGCCGCGGGGATCGCGGCCCGCACGAAAGGCAAGGTCGTCTGGTGTCTCACCCGGCCGGACCTGTTCTTCCCGGCGCTCGCCCAGGTCGGCCTCGATGCCAATCGTGTCGTCTTCGTGGAAGTCGATCGCGAGGAGGATGTACTGGCGTCCATGGAGGAGGGCCTGTCGCATGGCGGTCTCGGTGCCGTGGTCGGCGAACTCGTGCGCCTGCCGATGACGGCCTCGCGCCGGCTCCAGCTTGCCGCCGAGAAGTCCGGCACGCTCGGCCTGGTGGTGCGGCGATGGCGACGTCAGACGGAGGCCAACGACTTCGGCCAGCCGACGGCATCCACCACGCGGTGGCGGGTCAGCGTGCTGCCGTCGGTGGCGCTGCCGGTTCCCGGTGTCGGCCGGCCGCAATGGTTCCTGGAGCTGATGCGGGTCAAGTCGGGAGAATGCGCGGAATTTACTGTCGGAGCCTGTGATGCCCAGGGTCGTATCCATCTATCTGCCGACGCTGCCGACCGATCGCATTCGTCGCGACGATCCGGATATTCCGCCTGAGCAGCCGGTGGTGGTGATCGCGCGCAGCGGCGCCAGGCGCTGGGTGTCGTCGGCGGATGCGGCAGCCGTGACCGCGGGCGTGCGCGTCGGCATGGCGGCGGCCAAGGCACAGGCTCTGTTCTGCGGGCTGATGATGGTGGATGCCGATCCCTCGGCCGACGCACGGGCGCTCGAGCGGTTGTCGCTCTGGGCGCTGAAGATCTACTCGCCCGTCGTTGCCGTGGATGGCACCGACGGCATCGTGCTCGACACGGAAGGCGCCGATCATCTCCAAGGCGGCGAGGCGATGATGATCTCGGGCATCGCCAACCGCTTCCGGCCAAAGGGCCTCACCGCACGCGTCGCCATCGCCGATACATGGGGGGCAGCCCACGCCTGTGCGCGTACCATCACGCGCGAAACGGTGATCGTGCCTGCGGGCCAGACAATAAAGGCCGTCGAGCGCCTGCCGATCTCGCGGCTGCGACTGCCCGAGAAGACCGTGTCCGATCTTCGCACGCTCGGCTTCCGCACGATCGGAGAACTCTCTGCAACACCACGTGCGCCGCTGGCGCTGCGCTTCGGCCCCGAGATCGGCCGCCGGCTCGACCAGATGTTCGGCCGCGTGTCCGAACCGATCGATCCGGTCCGTGACCCCGACCTCATCGTCGTCTCGCGCTCCTTTGCCGAGCCCATTGGCGCTGCCGAGACCATCGACAAATATGTTGGTCGTCTGGTCGTGGAACTCGTGGAGAAGCTGCAGGAGAGGGGTCTCGGCATCCGGCGTGCCGATCTCCTTGTCGAGACGGTGGACGGCACGAGGCAGGCGATCCGGGCCGGCACGGCAAAGCCCGCGCGCGACATCGCCTGGCTGACAAAGCTCTTCCGTGACCGCACCGAGAAGATCGAGCCGGGCTTCGGTATCGAAAAGCTGTCGCTGGCCGCTGTCATTGCCGAGCCGCTGGAGGAGACGCAGAGCGTGTCAACGCTTGTCGATGACACCGATCGCGACATCACGCCGTTGATCGACATCTTCGGCAATCGCGGCCACAGGGTCTATCGCTACGCCGCTGTTGCCAGCGACGTGCCGGAACGTAGCGTGCGCCGGATTGCTGCGGCCGCCGCCGATGTGCTGGAGTCATGGACGCTACACTGGCCGCGCCCGACGCGTCTTCTAGCGCACCCCGACCCCATCGACGTCATCGCGCTCCTGCCCGACCAGCCGCCGGTGTCCTTTACCTGGCGGGGCAAGCGGAGACGCGTCAGGCGGGCGGACGGGCCGGAACGTGTGTTCGGCGAGTGGTGGAAGCGCGACAGCGAGACTGCCGCCGTGCGCGATTACTTCACGCTGGAGGACGAGGCCGGCGAACGCTTCTGGGTGTTCCGCAGCGGCGACGGCGAGAACCTGGCCACCGGCTCGCACCGCTGGTTCCTGCACGGGATCTTCGCGTGAGGTACGCCGTATGAGATATGCCGAGCTCCAGGTCACCACTCACTTCTCCTTCCTGCGTGGTGCGTCCTCGGCAGAAGAGCTGTTTGCGACCGCCCATGCGCTTGGCATCGAGGCGCTGGGGATTGTCGATCGCAACTCGC
Source organism: Rhizobium sp. Leaf341 (assembly GCF_001424325.1). NCBI lineage: Bacteria > Pseudomonadati > Pseudomonadota > Alphaproteobacteria > Hyphomicrobiales > Rhizobiaceae > Rhizobium > Rhizobium sp. Leaf341. Next base: position 273,714 of record NZ_LMPE01000005.1, on the reverse strand, counting down.
TTGCTGGCATCGTGCGGGCGCTCGAGGCCTCGCGCACGACCGGCATCCGTCTCGTGGTCGGCTGCCGCCTCGATCTTGCGGACGGCATGTCGGTGCTTGTCTATCCGACCAACCGCGCCGCTTATTCCCGCCTGACCCGTCTTCTGACGCTCGGCAAGGGCAGGGGCGGCAAGGGCAACTGCATCCTGTCGTTCGAGGACCTCGAACTCTACGCCGAAGGCCTCATCGCCGTGCTCGTGCCCGATCTGCCTGACGAGACCTGCGCGGTGCAGCTCCGCAAGCTGTCGGGGGCCTTCAGCGACCGTGCCTATCTCGCGCTGTCGCTGCGCCGCCGGCCAAACGATCAGATGCGGCTGCATGAGCTGGAGATCCTTGCCCACCGCTACCGGGTGCGCACCGTGGTGACCAACGACGTGCTCTTCCACGAGCCGGGCCGTCGGCAACTCCAGGACATCGTCACCTGCATCCGCAACAACACGACCATCGATGAGGTCGGCTTCGAGCGGGAGCGCCATGCCGACCGCTACCTGAAGCCGCCGCATGAGATGGAGCGTCTGTTTCCGCGCCACCGCGAGGCGCTCGCTCGTACGATGGAGATCGTGTCCCGCTGCACCTTCAGCCTGGAAGAGCTAACCTACCAATATCCGGAAGAGGCGATCATTCCGGGCAAGACACCGCAAGAGTCCCTCGAGCACTATGTCTGGGAATGTATCCCAGACCGCTATCCGGAAGGTCTGCCACCAAGTGTCCTGAAAACCGTGCGCCATGAGCTCGATCTCATCCGCACCATGCGCTATGCGCCCTACTTCCTCACCGTCTTCTCGATCGTGCGTTTTGCCCGCTCGCAAGGCATCCTCTGCCAGGGACGGGGATCGGCTGCGAACTCCGCCGTCTGCTACATCCTCGGCATCACCTCGATCGATCCGGAGACTAACGATCTCCTGTTCGAGCGCTTCGTCAGCCAGGAGCGGGACGAGCCGCCGGATATCGATGTCGACTTCGAGCATGAGCGGCGCGAAGAGGTTATCCAGTGGATCTACAAGACCTACACGCATCAGAAGGCAGCGCTCTGTTCCACCGTCACGCGCTATAGGGCAAAGGGCGCGATCCGCGATGTCGGCAAGGCGCTGGGCCTGCCGGAGGATCTGATCAAGGCGCTGTCGTCGGGCATGTGGTCGTGGTCGGAGGCGGTTAGCGAGAGGAACGTCAAGGAGCTGAACCTCAATCCTGACGATCGGCGGCTGGTGCTGACGCTGTCGCTCGCCCAACAGCTCATGGGTGCGCCGCGACATCTCGGCCAGCATCCGGGTGGCTTCGTGCTGACCCATGATCGCCTGGATGATCTCGTGCCCATCGAGCCGGCGAGCATGGCCGACCGGCAGATCATCGAGTGGGACAAGGACGATGTCGAGGCGCTCAAGATGATGAAGGTCGACGTGCTCGCGCTTGGCATGCTCACCTGCATGTCCAAGGCCTTCGACCTCATCCGCGAGCACAAGCATGAAGACCTCGATCTCGGCAGCCTCCCTCAGGAGGATGCCGCGACCTATGCGATGATCCGCAAGGCCGACACGCTCGGCACCTTCCAGATCGAAAGCCGGGCGCAGATGGCCATGCTGCCGCGGCTCAAGCCCCGGACCTTCTATGATCTTGTCGTCCAGGTGGCGATCGTGCGGCCCGGCCCCATCCAGGGCGATATGGTGCATCCCTATCTCCGGCGCCGCGAGGGCAAGGAGAAGGTCGAGTACCCCACGCCCGAGCTCGAGTCCGTGCTCGGCAAGACGCTCGGCGTGCCGCTCTTCCAGGAAAGTGCCATGCGGGTCGCCATGGTCTGCGCAGGCTTTACGGGTGGTGAGGCCGACCAGTTGCGCAAGAGCATGGCGACCTTCAAGTTCACAGGCGGGGTCTCGCGCTTCAAGGACAAGCTGGTCTCGGGCATGGTCAGGAACGGCTACCCGCCGGAGTTCGCGGAAAAAACCTTCAGCCAGCTCGAAGGCTTCGGGTCCTACGGCTTTCCCGAAAGCCATGCCGCGTCCTTCGCGCTGATCGCCTACGCCTCCAGCTTCGTGAAGTGCCATCATCCCGACGCCTTCTGCGCGGCCCTCCTCAATTCCCAGCCGATGGGCTTCTATGCACCGGCACAGATCGTCGGTGACGCGCGTGCGCATGGTGTCGAAATCCGCCCGGTCTGCGTCAACCGCTCCCGCTGGGACTGCACGCTGGAGAAGGTGGCGGGCACCAAGATGCGGGCTGTGCGTCTGGGCATGCGGATAGTGCGGGGGCTCGCCGCTGCCGATGCCGCCCGGATCGTCGCCGCCCGCATGGACGATCCCTTCGAAAGCGTCAACGACATGTGGCGGCGCTCCGGCGTGCCGGCGGCCTCGCTCGTCGAGCTGGCGGAGGCAGATGCCTTTCTGCCGAGTCTGAAGCTTGAGCGCCGGGACGCGCTCTGGGCCATCAAGGCGCTGCGCGACGAGCCCCTGCCGCTGTTTGCCGCCGCGGCCGAGCGCGAGATGAAGGCGATTGCCGAACAGCAGGAGCCGGATGTGGCGCTGCGCCAGATGACGGAGGGGCACAATGTGGTCGAGGACTATGGCCATGTCGGCCTGACACTGCGCGAGCATCCGGTCGCGTTTCTGCGGAAAGAGCTTACCAAGCGCAGCATGGTTACTTGCGAGGAGGCCATGACGGGCAGGGACGGGCGCTGGGTCTACACGGCCGGCCTCGTGCTCGTCCGCCAGAAGCCGGGATCGGCGAAGGGCGTGATGTTCATCACCATCGAGGACGAGACGGGGGCGGCCAATATCGTGGTCTGGCCAAGCCTGTTCGAGAAGCGCCGGCGCGTGGTGCTGGGGTCGTCCATGATGGCGATCAACGGGCGCATCCAGCGGGAAGGGGAGGTCGTTCACCTCGTGGCGCAACAGCTCTTCGATCTCTCGGGCGACCTGTCCGCATTGGCGGACATGGATGCGGCATTCAAGGTCACGTCAGGGCGTGGCGACGAGTTCGCGCATGGCTCCGTGGGCGGGGGCGATGCGCGGGACCGGCCGAAGAAAGCGCCGCAGCCGCGGGACATCTTCGTACCCGATCTGCATATCGATACGCTGAAGGTGAAGGCGCGGAACTTCCATTAGCAGGAGACTAACCGAATCCTTGAGGGAACGAAGCAACATCCCGGCAGGACACGGCCGCAATCCTTGAAGCACTATGGCCGAGTGCGCATCTCTCACAGATTTGCAAAACACTGCCACGCGATTCCTGAACTCAAAGCTTTTTTTGAATCCTGTAAAGATTAACCGATTTATATAAAATTGAGATTTTTGTTTAAAAAGAAAAGGATTGGCCGGGTTATCCGAAAATAGTGTAAATTGTCAACAATTATGGTTTCTCCATACTACAATTTCCTTTGTATGTAAATTATAAATTCGATTATATCCTCATATAAATAATGATTATCGACGTTTACATCATAAGTTATTATCTACATGCTCCATTCGTCACCGATTCGTGGAGGGGAAATGATTAGGGGTTGCAACTTGGAAGCCTCGCTATCGAGTAGTCCGCTGGCAATAGCTGAACAGTGGAGCGTCCATTTCCTGGCTGGGTTTCGAAGTTGCCGTGTCTTGGGTTTGGAGGCCTCTGATGACTACTCGGGTTCCCAGCGACTCTCAGATACCGATCAAGACGATATTGGTGGCGCATGAGAATGCGGCCGGCCACGATAGTTTTCCCTCGTACTAAGCTGGTCCGCCGTGGAGAGCGGCTCATCGTTTATGACAGGCAGGGAAGGATCGTGCTGGCAGCCACAATGTTCCTCTTGCACCTTCTTACATACGGAAGGTCTCCGAAGACGGTGCTTCAATACGGAGGCCAGATTGTGTCTGTGCTCAGAGTTCTTGAAGTTTCGTCCATTGCTTTGTTTGAGGTCAGCGAAGATACCCTGCTGTTGCTTCAAGCTCATGCGCTCACTGTAAGAGGAGCAAAGGTTCGCAGTTGGAAGAATGTACTTTCGGTCTTTCTAAGGATGCTCGTTTTCGCGGAATCGCAAGGGTTATGTCACGGAATGATCGGGACTAACCGCGAAGGATCCAGAGATTTTCGTATTTCCCTGATGTCCGAAGAAGGCGTTAAACACGAACTGCTCAAGCAGCGCGGCGAAAAGAAAGACGTCCCGGATCTTCCGGCGGATGGCGAATTTGCGCTTGTCGAAGCGGAGATGACCTCTGCCAAGTCTTGGGTACTCCGGAAACAGCGACACGCGATGATAGCGCTCTTACATGGAGGACCGCTTCGCAGATCGGAGCTCACGACCTTTGGAAAAGCCGACATACCCTCTGCTGCGGAATTTAGGTGCCTCTTGGAAAAGCTTCAGAAGGAAGGCAAGCCGCCTGTGATGGAGATCACATTCTGGCGCGCTAAAAAGCAACGAGATCGGCGAAGGCGCGCCTATATGTCTGTAAGCCTTGTCCGGCAATTGATAGAGTTTCGTGATGAAATCCGTCCACGGCTGCTTAAGGAAGGCTTGGACCCGCCCGAGCTCTTCGTCTCTTCCAAAAGCGGCGTGGGTTACCTCCCGCAGTCGATCACCAATTTGGTGAAGGCCGCCGCGAAGGTTGCGGCTCTTAAAAATGGAGAGCATTTAAAGAAGATCCGACCTCATTTCTACAGACACAGGTCTGCCACGACGAAAATCAAAGAATACCTGGCTGCAGGCATGGATGTTGTCAAAGCTTGTCTGTTAGTTCAGGCCGAAATGGACGTGACCTTTGATGTTATGTGTCATTATCTGCACATCGCACAGGAGGAAATGAACGTGGAGAGCCCAGAGTTCATGAAGGCATCGACTGCCTTTGACAATCTCGCGAAGCTTCGATGGAGCCTATCTGACGTCTTAGGAGGCGACTTTCGCCAGCGAAGGAGGTAGGTGTCTTGGCAACGCAGTATGTCGACCTTAACAAGCTCAAATTTGTGGCCGGGAAAATCAACCCAACGAGTTACGGCGAGTTGTTCGTCTACTCTTCAGCTCACAGTTCAGAACGAACTCGGGTCTACTTCAACTTTAGAACGTGCTCTGGTCTGGGACCCCTGGCGGCGAAGCTGGCGGCAGAGTTCACAATCTGGACGGCACCAAAAGAGAAAGGCTCTGCTTTAGCCGCTTTGGTCCCCATCCGGGGATGGATGAGATATCTTTCCGACTTAGCCAGGGTTGACGGATCAAATACTACCGATTGGACGGCCCAAAAGTGGGGTTTGCAAACCGGTGAGTGGTTGCTTTCTATCCTGTCAGATCCTGACCTCGGAGATAGAACCAAGAACCAGTACCGTTCGAATGTGCATGCCTTTGTTGCTCGGATGCAGACAGCAGGCGTGCTTCCTGCCTTCAGAATCTTAAACGGCATCAAAAAACCGGAGGGGGGGAAGAAGCTGTCTATCGCACTGGTTAAAAAGGCGCTTCGAGACGGCGAAGACATTCATATCATCGACGTTGCCACTCGCGATGCCCTTTCGGAACTGGATAACTTAAACGATCTGACCGACTCCGCGCAGGTTCTGCGGCGGATAGACCTTCTTCTAGGTGCGACGAGGAAGGCGATCGAAAACCGAATCCGACATTTCTGGTACGATTGGCAGGAAGCTCGTCAAATCGTTTCAAGCGGTATCTTCGACCCCATAGGCTTCCTTGAGAGACATTGTGTTTCCCGCGAGCCGTTGAAATTGCGACGAGGTTGGAAGTATGAGCTGACGGACGACACGGACATGATCGCCCTCTTACAGCATCTTTACGACGGTATCATTCCAATCGATGAGCCTGGCAACCCGTTAGTTCGTTGGATCTATAATCAATACTCGGTTCGTCACATCCGGAATCTGCTTCACTCAACTCCAGACAACGTGATCCCCTTTCTTGTCACCATGCTCATCGATCGTCCGATCGAAGTGTCGTACGCGGCTGGATTTGCGGTCGATGCGATGAGGAGTACGGCTAATCCCAACAATATGAAGATTACTTACGTCAAGAAGCGAGCAGGACACCGGATGATCACAACAATCTGGGCGTCTGGAGACGATCGTTCCCTAGCTTCAAGTAGCCGACGATCCATCGATCCGGCAACCGCTTTCCGCTGCGTGCAGAGCATGCGAGAGCCTTTGATCAAATTCGCCGAGGCCCAGGATGCGGATAAGCTTTTCCTGGTTCTCGGGAACGGTGGGACGCGCAAAACTGTAAAAGCTGTTTCTCCCAGGGCTTGGCTCGATGCCTGGGACCGGTTCAGGGCTGGTGATCCGATACTTACCCGCTATCGTTTCACATTAGATAAGATCAGACCTACCTTAATCCTGCGAGCGTATATCGTTTCCGGGGGAGACATCTTCGAAGCGTACAGAGTGGCGCAGCACAAGCTGCTAGGCACGACGCAGCGATATCTCAATGAGCAGGTGAGCGAGCAGCTCAGTGCCGAAGATGCGCGGAACGTACAGGGCGCGATAAGTTTAAAGATATTGGAGAAGCGCCCCGAACTAAGGGGCGACCTGCGGATCAACGAGCAGAGCGCCAAGCGGGTTCTGCGTCAAGCCGCGAATCTCGGGTTTCTGGAACATAACAAAGAAGCTGAAAATGTTCGCGAGGAGGTTCAGTCGGAACTCGTGCGGTTCTTTCTTACCGGTGAAATCATCGTGCTCGAGGATCCGGAAGTGGCTGCAGAACTTATTGTATTCAAGGAACATCTCGTGACCGAGCTACCGACCTTGAAGGGACATCCAGACTATGAGACCAGTTGGCTTCCTCTTCTTGTATTCCTGAATGCCGCTATCGAAGCCATGCTTCCAGACGTGCGCCAACGTGGCCGGAAAGTGGCTGCGGAAATGGGAATTGAATATCTGGAGCCGCCAATTGTCTGAAAGGCTTTCCGCTCCGCGCACCGTTATCGGCAGCATCGAGGGCGACCCTAATGCAAGGCTGCTGGTGCCTATGGAGCGACCCGCAGGTCTCTTGGGGGGATGGGATGATATCGAGTGGAAATACAGCTTGTTGAGATCTGGGCGGCCGATGATCTTTCGCTGGCGTCGTGTGATGGCGAACGGCAAGTCGATTCGTCACAACGACAACCGGAAATATTGGGAGCTCGCCCGGAGATATCAAACAGTACTTAGGAACGAGCTGCACCCGAACGGCAGAAAGATTGCCCTCTCGACTGTTTTTCAAAAAACATACACCGTACTGGCTATATGCGATTACGCTATAAGGTTGGGACTTTCATCCTTAGAAGAATTTAACAGCCGGCACTACGAAGGCCTTTTGGCCGAGTTCAACGAAGGTAGGACAGGTTTTACTCAAAACACCGTAACGCGGGGACGGCTACAGACTACCTTCAACGTTCTCGATGATCTTCATACGCTTTTCGCTCGCCCCCTCGAAGATGGGCGCTTCTTGTTGAACGACGGCTTCAGGTTTGCTTGCCTTCTTTCTGCAGACGACCGGAGAGCTATGGCACGAAAAGGGAAAGACACTGGTCAGACAGACGATGTCCCAGAGGAGGTCGTCTTCGCGCATGTAGCTGCGGCAGTGGAGTACGTTCAGCTCTATTCGGAAGACATAATGCAGTTGAAGAGGCGAGGGCTGGAGGCACAGCAAAAAGTGCCGGACAGCAAGCGAGCGCGTCCAGGTGAGATAATTGCATATGTTGCTCGAACACTGCTGGATGCTTTACTCAGATCGGATCGAAGAAAAATATTTTCTGGAAATACCGTAAACAAAAGGAAGCTTGGGTCCATTTGCGGCATCGAAGTTCAAACGCTCTATAAAGAGAGGTATTCAGGCATGATATCCTCAGTAGAACGTTGGCTAAATGTTCCAAGTGCCGCAGCATTCTCCTCAGCCCAAGCTTATCTTGTTGCTGAGATCGAGCAATTTAACAAGCTCGACGCGCGTACCCCGAAACAGCGGAACACCGCTGCGTGCGTCGGCCTACCGTTCTCTGGAGAAGATGGAGAGTTTGCACCGTGGCCACTAACGGCGCTTGGGTCGAGTGGCGTTTCTGGCAGTAGCGTTGAGGAGGCAGTGACCGACCTTTGGACGTCCTGCTACCTCCTCATCCTTGCATATATAGCAGTTCGGCTAGAAGAAGGCTTGACGATAAAGGTCGACTGCATTGTCGAGCGTATCGACGGCCCTTACATTAGGTATCGCACCTCCAAGGCTGCCAATACGGAAGGGGGCTCACTCGTCGAGCGGCCATGTCCTGACATTGTCGTACGCGCAGTGCAAGTGCTGACGGAGCTAAGTGCTGAGGCTCGAAAGAAGCATAATACCAAAGACCTTTTCTTCGTGGAACACAGGCACGGCGCGTCGAATCTCGAAGACAGTACCGTTCGACAGCGACTTAAATTGTTCGGCAGGCGCACAGGGGCAAGTTCCATAGAAGGTGAAGGGCATCGAGCCGTGGTGCCCAACGAGATGCGAAGATTCTTCGCCACGATGTGGGTTAATTACTACGAATATGCTGGTAAGTACGAGTCGTTGCGCCGGTTCCTGAACCATGCATGGATTACGACCACTGTCCGTTATGGCCTCCGAAGAGACGATGTGCCGCGACTGTCGCAAGCTCAGGCAAAACTGTCGGCAAAGGTTCTGTACCGTAAACTACTGGACGGTGCGGGCGAGCTTTCTAATCTGCCTGGAAGCATCCTTCCTTTTCTCGACAAGCTTCGGGTGCGCGCGCTACCGTTGGAGGAGATGTCAAGGGAGCTGGCAGACTTTGTGGAGGACCAAGGAGTGGAATTGTTTCCAATGGCTTGGGGCTACTGCGCGTGGCATCACTCTGCCGCCTTATATGCAAAATGCTTAGAATTCGAGTTGCGCAAAGCTGGCACAGATAGAATTGATGCGGAGAGATCCTGCATCAACTGCGATGGATGCCAAAATCTCTTACGGGATCACGTTTTTGATCCCTTCTACGAAGCCGGTGCAGAGCGCCACGCACGCATCGCCGCAAACCCTCGCGCATCTCGCGCTCTGCGCGCTGTGGCAAACCGTTTCGTTGAAATGGCCGGCCGTGCTTTGAGTAAGGTATTTTAGGTATGCAGAAATTTAGGTTGAAGCGTAAGGTTGAGGGACACGGCTCTAGCGACAACGAAAACCTGGCGGCGTTCGAAGATATCGATGATCCTCGGCGCCGTATCCAACTCGCACTGGATGAACTTTACCAGCTAAATACGAAAGCCGAGATTGATGCGGCGCTCACTCGCGGTTTGCAGTTTTCACACGAAGGCTTCGCCAAGCGTATCCGCGTTGGTACCGGGACGTTTCGAGTAACGAATAGCGATCTTTTCGAGAAGGTCCGAGACAGGCTGTTGGTCCTTGAGCGGGTGGCTGGACAACGGCTTAGAGGGCAGGCAGCGAAAGGCAAAAGTAGACCTCAAGAATCTAGGACTAAGAGTATTCGTAAGGTCCAGGTCTCTTCGGAGGGAGCCGAACTGCAAAGGTTGAGAGAGGAAAATAGGATCCAAAAGCAGCTACTGATAAATGCACAAGAGGAAATTCTCGACCTAGTCCTCAAGTTAAGCATGGCATTAAAGCTTCCAAATAACTAAAAAGGCCCCATTTGGGGCCTCTGCTGTTCATAAACGGCGATATTACTCCATTCCAAGGGCAGCCATGTAAGTTTGTAGGATGGTCTCTTCTTCAATGCGCTCATTCGCATCTTTTTTCCTAAGCCGGATGATCGTCTTAATAGCCTTCACATCGTAGCCGCGGCCCTTTGATTCTCCAAAAACGTCTTTTATGTCATCCTGTATTGCCTGTTTCTCTTCCTCTAGGCGCTCGATGCGCTCTATGAACTGGCGAAGCTCTGCTGCCGCGACGTTAGTGGAATCTGTTTGAATTTCGTCTGTCATTCATTCGGCCTTTCATTCTTGGGTCAGCACGCAGCATAGGGTGGCATACTACGCGATGTTGAGGTTGATTGACTGCACAACAGCCAGAGCCACGCCGTGTCTTATTGATTGTTATCTAAAATAAGCGCAGCTCATTTGCTATCGATAGGCTACCGCATCGTCAGATGGCGTTAAGCGATTAATTTCATGGCTAAATCAGTCGGGTAGGCAACGTCAGAATGTGTGCAAATCAGAGGCAATCGCAGCCTTTTCCTCTTCCAGGCGCTCGATTCGCTCGATGAACTGGCGAAGCTCGGCAGCGGCGACGTTTTCCACGCCCGTTTCCGGGATTGATCTTTCGTCCATTCCTGTTGTCCTTTTCGTTCCGGCTGTTTGGTTGACCATGCACCTGCCGTCCGGCGAAGAGCCGCGACGGGATGCGGGAATTTCGGAGGCGTTCGGGCCTTGGGGCCTCATGCCCGGCTGGGCCGTCACCTGCCGCGAAGCGGCGTCGAGGTCAAGCTGTTTTGCGCACGGGTCGGTGCTCCGATGACCCGCATGCCGCCCGGTGCGGGACCGTCACGCCTTCGGGCGCGAGCTCTCGAACGCCGATTGCTGCTCCGGGCTCGCGTCCCGCTGGTGTTTCCGGCGCCAGTCCTCATAGGGCATGCCGTAGACGATCTCGCGGGACTGCTCCTTGGTCAGCGTCTGGCCGCCCGCTTCGGCCGCGTCGCGGTACCAGTTCGAGAGGCAGTTCCGGCAGAACCCCGCAAGGTTCATCAGGTCGATGTTCTGGACGTCGCTGCGCGCGTCGAGATGCGCCAGCAGGCGACGAAAGGCGGCGGCCTCGAAGGCCGTCCGCTGTTCCGGCGTGAGATCGGGTCCAGCGGTTGTCGGTGCAGGGTCGGAGGCACGGGCGGGGGCGGGGGCGGGGGTGTGGATATCGTCCGGCATGGCATGTCCTTTCGGTCGGCGCAGGAGCGGTCGCTCCGCAGGAAGGGGTGTGACGGAAACGCGGGATGTCGCGGCGTCACGTGGCGTAGGGGCCCGTGCGGGACGGGTATCGCTTGGTGTGGTGCAGGTCGTCGCGCGCGTTCAACTGCGCAAAGATCGGTGCCAGCCGGTCGACCCAGGCGGCAACGCCTTCCGGCGTCCCGATCTGGTCTTGGCGCACTTCGATCAGCGCATGCGGCATGCCGGTTTCCATGCAGTGCCGATAGAGCGTGTCGCCGCGAAGCGCCCCGTCATAAGGCTCGTTGTCGCCGACGACCACATCGCCCTCATCGCGGAGCGCCGCGAGAAGCGGCAGCACGGCGCGGTCGTCCGTATCCCAGAGCACGGTGACGTGCCAGGGTCGGGGCACGCCCTTCCAGGCCGGCGTGAACGAGTGCAGCGACAGGATGAGCGGTGTGCGCCCGCCCGCGTCCGCGACCTCGGCGATCGTGTCCGCAACGGCTTGGTGATAGGGGCGATGGAACTGTTCGAGGCGCGCTCGGGCTTCTTCCGGAGACATGGGGTGATTGCCGGAAATGATGGCGCCGTCGGAAATTTTCATGATGAGCGTCGGATCGTCCTCGCCGCGGTTGGGGTCGATCAGGAGGCGGGAAAAACGGCTCATCACGGCGGGAACGTCGAGCCGCGCGGCCAGTCCACGCATCAGCGGTTCCACGCCGATATCATAGGCAATGTGCCGCGCGAACGCGCTTTCGGGCAGGCCGAGCGTGCCGTAGCGCAGCGGCAGCCTGTTGGTCGCGTGATCGCCGAGGAGCACGAGACCCTTGCGTCCATCGCCTCTGATGATCTCGAACGGCGCCTCGTCGGCCATGGCTTCAACCTCTTTGCATGCCTTTACAATTTGGATGACACGACGAAAAGGCGATCGCAAGGCACAGGCATCGGGCCGCGGTCGCATCCGCCGGGAAAAAGCCGGAAATGAGCGTCGACACGTCCGTTGACTTTCGCCCCGCACCGTCGCAAGAAAGTGCCTCGACAAAATGCAATGGAGCACCATTGGAAACCGTGTCTCGACATCTTCTCTCCTCGTCGAACATGCGTCGCTTGTCTCTCGGTGGATTGACTGTCTTCGCGCTCGCGCTCGCCTCGCCCCTCCTGGCAACGGAGGCCCGCGCCGAATTTCGCGTCTGCAACGGCACGCAGAACCTGGTCGGGGTCGCGATCGGCTACCGCGCCAAGGAAGGCTGGATCACCGAAGGCTGGTGGCAGGTACCTGCCACCACCTGCGCGACGCTCATCGAAGGCGAATTGCAGTCCCGCTATTATTATCTCTATGCCGAGGATGCGGCACGTGGAGGACGCTGGACAGGCAATGTCAACATGTGTGTCGCCGAGAACGAGTTCAAGATCGTCGGCGTGCAGGACTGTTTCGCGCGCGGTTTCCAGCGCATGGGCTTCAAGGAATATGACACGGGACGCCAAGGCAGCTGGATGGTTCAGCTCTCCGATACGCCCGGGACTCAAGAAGGCCAGAATTGATGAGACGGAATAGAAAAGCCAAGATCCTCGCGACGCTGGGACCGGCGTCGAACGAAGAGGCGATGATCCAGAAGCTGCACGAGGCAGGTGCGGATCTTTTCCGCATCAACATGAGCCATGCCAGCCACGACATGATGCGCACGCTGATCCAGCGCATCCGCACCGTCGAGGAGCGCTGCGGCCGCCCGATCGGCATCCTCGCCGACCTTCAGGGGCCGAAGCTGCGCGTCGGCAAGTTCACCGACGGCAAGGTCGACCTCGTGCCCGGTCAGACCTTCACGCTCGACGACAACGAGGCGCTCGGCGACAAGACCCGCGTCTTCCTGCCGCATCCCGAAATTCTCGAATCGGTCAAGGCCGGCGATCGGTTGCTGATCGATGACGGCAAGCTGCATTTGCGGGCCGAAAGCGCCAATGGCAAGAGCATCGTCTGCACCGTGGTGTCCGGCACCAAGATTTCCGACCGCAAGGGCGTGAGCCTGCCCGACACGCTGCTCGGCGTCGGCGTCCTCACCGACAAGGATCGGGCCGACCTCGATGCCGTCCTGGCCACGAACGAGGTGGACTGGGTTGCGCTGTCCTTCGTCCAGCGTCCCGAGGACCTGATCGAGGTCCGCAAGATCTCGGGCGGTCGCGTCGGACTGATGTCGAAGATCGAGAAGCCGCAGGCGATCGAGCGGATCGACGAGATCATCGAGCTGTCGGATGCGCTGATGGTCGCCCGTGGCGATCTCGGTGTCGAGATGCCGCTCGAAGCGGTTCCCGGCCTTCAGAAGCAGCTCATTCGCGCCTGCCGCCGTGCCGGCAAGCCCGTCGTCGTCGCCACGCAGATGCTGGAATCGATGATTTCGGCGCCCGTTCCGACCCGCGCCGAGGTGTCCGACGTCGCCACCGCCGTCTTCGAAGGCGCGGATGCGGTCATGCTGTCGGCCGAGTCCGCCTCTGGCGATTACCCGGTCGAGGCTGTCGCCACCATGTCGTCGATCGCAGGGAAGGTCGAGACCGACCCGCATTATTCCGGCATCATCTACGCACAGCGCACGCCGCCGGAAGCAACGGGTGCGGATGCGATTTCGCTCGCCGCGCACCAGATCGCCGAAACGCTGAAGCTTTCGGCCATCGTCTGCTACACGTCGTCGGGCAATACCGGCCTGCGCACGGCGCGCGAGCGTCCGCAGGTGCCGATCCTGGCGCTTTCGCCTGTCATCCAGACCGCGCGCCGGCTCTCGGTCGTCTGGGGCATGCACTGCGTCGTCACTAGCGACGCGACGGATCTTGACGACATGGTGAACCGCGCCTGCCGCATCGTCGCCTCCGAAGGCCTTGCCGCACCGGGCGACCGCATCATCATTTCGGCCGGTGTTCCGCTCGGCACGCCGGGCGCGACCAACATGCTGCGCATCGCCTATATCAGCGAAGACGGCGCCGGCGGCGTCTGATCCCACGCGCAAGAGCCTGACATGCAAAACGCCGCGCCCTTTGGGGTGCGGCGTTTTGCATGATGGTCGTCGGCTTCAGTCGAGACGACAAGACGTAGATGGTCAGTTCTCGTTGTCGCCGGCGATGCGTTCCTCGGCGGCGCGGGCAAGGCCGTCGAGGTCCGCTTTCTTTCCGGCAACGGTTTCGATGGCGGCGATGGCGACGTCGGTGACGATGTAGTCCGGCTTGTGGCCGAGATTGTGGATGGTGACGAGCCGCGACCCCGCGATGGCTTCATGCAGCTGACGGGAGTGGATGTCCGGCAGGACCACCTTGTCCCGGTCGCCGGTGATGATCACGGTCGGCGCCTTGATCTCCCGATAGCGCGGCGCAACCCGGGTGACATAGGCGAGCAGGTTGGCGATATCGATGGCATTGTTGCGGAAGGTGGCCGGACGCAGCGCCAGGTAGGTCCTGCTCTCGGCAACATAGTTGTCCGGGCGGTGGTTGGGCGCAAAGACGCCGCGCGTCGCCTTGTCCACGAGCAGCCGGCCGACGGTGGGCGCAACGATGGTCGCGAAGAGATCGCCGAGCAGGGGTTTCTTGGCCACGTCGTAGTACCAGTCGATGCCGCCCGGCCAGGGGTGCGTCGCGGGCGAGAGGAAGACGAGACCCGCCACCATATCCGGATGATGAAGCGCAAAGGTTGCGGCAATCGCCCCGCCGAACGAGTGGGCGACGATGATCGCCTTGCCGATGCCGCGCTTCTTCATGAGGGCCGCCACAGCATCGGCCTGACCATCGGGATAGGCATTGCGCGGCCCGCCCCGCTCCGAATAGCCAAAGCCCGGACGATCGAGAAACAGCATTTCCGCCCGACCCTCGAGCGTCTGGCGGAAGGCCGCCATGGGATCGTTGAGGTTCGCGCTGGCGCCGTGGATGAAGACGATGGGCGGCAGGTCGGCGCCGGGCGGCCGGGGCACGTGCACGCTGTTCATCCGGAAGCCGCCGACATCGATCAGCTCGCCGCGATTGCCGTTGTCGCGCTCGAAGGCCGAGGCCTGGTAGGTTCCGGCGCCGACCCCCACGGCAATCAGGATGAGGAAGGTGGCAAGCGTCGAAAGCATGATGGTCCTGAGGCGTGGGATGCGAGGCATGGATCTATCGTCGTTGCACCGTCTGCGCTGCCGCAGCCGGCGGCAAGAGCGGGTGCCGGGTTTCGGGCGGCGTCTGCATGTCGGGCCTTTACGAAAGCGCAAGCGGGGCGGTTCACCGGCGCAGCCGAAGCTTTTCCTGCACGCGCTGCGAGGCTTCAATGCGCGGCGCGTGAAAAAGGATCACGCAACGCGCTTTACGGTCTTGTTGTGATGCATGTCGTTTCCCGAAACCGCTGCACACGTTCGGGCGACATGCATGAGGGGAAAGAGGGCGGATGGGCTGCGCTGTCAGGTGCGGTTGCCGGCCAGCTTCTCTTCCAGCTCGCCCAGCTGCTCCTGCGCCTTGCGTTCGGCCGGATAGACGGCAAGGAACTGCTCCCAGGCGCGCAGCGCCAGCTCGTCCTTGCCCGACGCTTCGAGGATCGCGGCCATGCCGGCCAGTGCACCAAAATGCCGTGGCTCCAGCGCCAGCACGCGGTTGATGTCCGACATTGACTTGCGGTAGTTGCTCATCTGGTAGTGCAGCGTTGCCCGCTGGTTCCAGCCTTCGACGTAATCCGGTGCCAGCGCGATGACCTGGTCGTAGAGATCGAGGGCGCTCGGCTGCTTGTTGTCGGCCACCGCCTTGGCCGCCCACTGCATCAGGAGATTGACGGTGGCGCTGCCGGAATCCTGCCATTCGGCCCGGATCTGGTCGGCAATGCCGCGCGCCTTCTCGACGTCGCGCTCGCGCTTCAGCGCGGCAAAGAGCGTGTCGAGCTTCTCCGCGCGCGTCGGCAGTTTTTCGGGCTCTGCCGGCGGCTGCGCCGGCGCGGTGACAGGCGGCAGAGCTTCGCCGGCCTGCGCCGTCTCCGCCGCCTGCACGGGCGCGATCGACGACATGGCGAGAAGGGCCACCACAAGCGAGAGATGTCGGGATGTCGCGGGAATCAGCGGAGAAGACATGAAAAAGGCCATGGTGGGAAGGTATCCCGCCATGGCCTCAGATCAAATCAATTTTATGACATACTCCGACCAAAGGTCGAAGCGAAGCCATTGCCGTCCCGTGTGGCCGAAGGCCTCAGCCCTGGCGGGCCTTGAAGCGCGGGTTCAGCTTGTTGATGATGTAGACGCGACCCTTGCGGCGAACCAGACGGTTTTCGCGATGACGGGCCTTCAGCGACTTAAGCGAATTTTTGATCTTCATCTTTCTGATCCGCAGGTTGCGGCGAATGCACATTCGCACAGGGTCTAAACAATCAAAAAGCGCGCCTGCGAGCCTGTCAGGGCTGAGCGCGCTCTTTACGGTGGCTGGCAAATACCCCGAGCCCGGGCCGCTGTCAACATCAAGGGCGGGGATTTTGGCCGGGAACGCAGGTTTTGTAGGCGGCTCGGGGCATCCGGCAACACCCTCAGGTAAGCGTCGTGATGTGCCCCATCTTCCGGCCCGGCCGCGCCTCCGCCTTGCCATAGAGATGCACCAGCGTGCGCGGCGTCTGCAGCCAGCGCGCCAGGTCGTCGACATCATCCCCGATGAGATTTTGCATGACCGCATCCGAATGGCGGACGCTGTCGCCGAGCGGCAGGCCGCAAACGGCGCGGATATGCTGCTCGAACTGCGAGACGACGCAGGCGGCCTCTGTCCAGTGGCCGGAATTGTGGACACGCGGGGCGATCTCGTTGACCACCAGCCCGCCATCGGGCCGCACGAAGAACTCGACCCCGATCACGCCGACATAGTCGAGCGTCTCCAGAATCGCCCGGGCCGCGGCGATGGCGGCCTCGGTGGCAGCCTTGTCGATCGTCGCGGGAACGGTGGAGGTGTGAAGAATGCCGTTGCGGTGGACGTTTTCGGCCGGATCGAAGGCGGCAAACGCGCCGTCGGTTCCACGGGCGGCGAGGATGGAGATCTCGCGGTCGAAGGCGATGAAGCTTTCGAGAATGAGCGGCACGCCACCGAGGCTGTCATAGACCGCCGCGATGTCGTCGCTGCCATCGCGAAACACATGCTGCCCCTTGCCGTCATAGCCGAGGCGGCGGGTTTTCAGGACGCCTTTGCCGCCAAAATCGGCGAGGGCCGCCGTCAGGTCGGCGGCGCTGTCGATGGCGTGGAAGCGGGCCGTCTCCAGGCCGCAGGCGTTGAGAAAACGCTTTTCGGTGACCCGATCCTGCGACACCTCAAGGGCTTTCGGCGGGGGATAGACCGGGAGGCTGCGCGCAAGACGCGCCGCGCTTCCCACGGGCACGTTCTCGAATTCGTAGGTGACGACGTCGCACGCGTCCGCCAGGGCGTCGAGGGCCGCTTCATCGTCGTAAGGCGCTGCGATCTGTCGGTTGGCGACCTGCGCCGCCGGACAATCGACCTGCGGCTCGAGAATGACGGTGCGCACATTGAGACGCGCGGCCGCCATGGCGAGCATCCGGCCGAGCTGCCCGCCTCCGATGATGCCAAGCGTGATCATGCGGGATCGACCGGAAATTCGGCGACGGCGGCGCTCTGCTCCGCGCGCCAGATGTCCAGCCTGTCGGCGAGATCCGGATCGGACAAAGCGAGCACGGCGGCCGCAAGCAGCGCGGCGTTGATGGCGCCGGCCCGGCCGATGGCCAGCGTGCCCACGGGAATGCCGGCCGGCATCTGCACGATCGAGAGCAGGCTGTCCTGCCCGGACATGGTTTTCGACTGCACCGGCACGCCGAAGACGGGCAGGGCCGTCATGGCGGCGGTCATGCCGGGAAGATGCGCGGCACCGCCGGCGCCGGCGATGATGACCTTGAAGCCTTCCTCGCGCGCGGTGGTGGCGAAGGTCACCAGCCGGTCCGGCGTGCGATGGGCCGAGATGATGCGGGCTTCATAGGGAATATCGAGCGACTCAAGCATGTCGGCCGCATTCTTCATGGTCTCCCAGTCGGACTGGCTGCCCATGATGATGGCGACGGGGGGCGGGCCGGGGTTCGTCACGTCTCGCACTCCTTGATGAGGATCGGGAAGAGGTTCGGGGTTAAGGTTCGAAGAAGAGGTTTGCACCGGCCTCTTTCGACGTCTGCGCTCGAGAATGGGTTCCGTCGGTCGTGGCCTGCCCCGGCATCAGGCCGCGTCAGGCGATGATGTCGGGGATGATCACATCCTCGATTTTCGTGATCTTGTCCTTGATGGCCAGCTTTTTCTTCTTCATGCGCTGAATGCGCAGCGCATCGCAGCCGGTCTGGATCATGGCGTTGATGGCGACATCATAATCCTCGTGCTCCTGCCGCAGACGCGCAACGCTCAGTCTGAGTTCGGCCTGGTCCTGATCGGGCATGAAGATTTCCCTGTCGGCATCCGGCGGCAGAACTGTCGTCGGGTAAGAAAAGTGGTGCGTGGCCGCACGGTCGGAGCGCGCCGGTTCGGACCCTCGCGACAAGGCCGGAACCTTCCGGCCCGGTGCGCGATTCATCCAAGGCGCGATCCTCTAGCATAGATCGATCGTTCACGGGAAGTTATCCGTTTCTGCGAATTCGCCTTCGACAAATCGGGCAACGCATGGCACACTTCCCGGGTTAGAACCTGAACATCCGGCGCCTGGCGACCGGATGCAAGCACAAGGAAGGGACTGCCACATGAACATTGAGGCTCATCTTGCAACGCTTGAGAAAAAACACGGTGTTCTCGAAGAAGAACTGCATTCTGCTCTGACAAGACCGTCGGTCGAGGACGAGTATATTGCCACGCTCAAGCGTCGGAAGTTGCGTTTGAAGGACGAAATCGCCAAGATCCGTTCGACAACTCATTGATGAGGTAAAGCATCCCCTCCAGGGACATCTGTCCGGGAGACCTTCCAGGGACATGTCCAAAGGGACATCTGCATCACAACGGAGCCGCGCCGAGACTGACGGCACAGGTTCCCTGCTTTAAAAGCCAGACGCCCCGCAGACCGGCCGACGCCCTCTGCGGGGCGTCGGTTTTTTCAGGATACGTTTGGCCGCACCGGGTCGGTCTGCGGCTTTTCTTTCCGCGCGGCGCGTCAATCCGTCTGGGGCAACGTCGACTGCCGTGCCCCTGACGTGGCCGCCCGTGGCCGCCGCGATCCATCCCTCAAAGCGTACGGTTCATGCATGTCGCCTAGAAGTGTGCGGCGGTTTCGGGAAACGGCATGTACCAAAACAAAACCTTAAAGCGCGCTGGGTGAATCCTGTTTCACGCGACGCGCTTAGCGCCGGCCGCAAGACCCGCGCGTCTTCACGTCATCGGCTTTCAAAAGGGCGCTGGCGTCGGTCCCGAATCACGCGCGGTCGAATCACGCGCTCTCGGCTTGCTGGTCCGCGCATCGCGACAGGGCACTGCGGCGCCAGCATCGACCGCCGGTCGCCATTGTTGCCCGCTCGCCGGAGGAGACTGCGCGCAGCATCGTCGATTGGTCGCGTGGCATGGCCACCGCGCCTGTGCCGGCCGCTGCCGAAGGTCAGCCTTCGCTCACGAAGGCGTCATGTTCCGGCAGGACATGATGTTCCGGCAGGACATGGGGCCCGGCCGACTGCCGTGCGCGCTGAACGGGACCGGCGTGAGGGCTTTTGCCTTCTGCTCGGTTATCTCCAGGCGCAAGCCGAACCCCCTGGCCGGCTTATGCGCTGATAACCGCGTTCGACAGCGGCATCTAGGCCCAGAACTGGTCCAGCCAGAGATTGACGGCGTCGAATCCCGGCTTGTTGATCTGGTAGATGCGTTTCGTCCCGTTGGGCGAGACCGAAACGAGGTTGGAATCAAGCAGAGCCTTAAGGTGCTGCGAAACCGCCGGGCGACTAATTGGTAAGCCCTCGGCAAGTTCGTTGACGGTCTTCGGCGCACGCCGAAGCTCCTCCAACAGGTAGCGACGATTCGGATCTGCGATGGCACTGAAGGGCGACAGGTTTGACATATTAGAAGGTTATTAGAAATGCACATTGCCTTCAAGTGATTTGTGCATTGCCGTAACGTATTTTTCGTACATTTCTAATATTCGCGTGACGCGAGCGTGATGGCGGGCCCTCTCTTAAAGGTAGAGTCTTCGGCCCCATCGCATCCGGCACGGTTGATCCCCAGGGCGCGAGCGGGTATCGCTCAACGCACAGACAACACGCAGACCCCGCACAGATGCACGTCCCTTGCGACCTGCCGGAGCACCCTTCATGAGCCTGACCGACAACCGCTGCCGCCTCGTCCTCATCGTCCCGGAGATCGCAGATCCCGCGGAGCGCGCCCGCATCGTCGGCGACGCCCTGAAGGGCGGCGACGTCGCCTCCGTCATCCTGCCGCAATATGATCTGGACGATCAGACCTTCCAGAAGCATGCCGAAGTCCTGGTGCCGATCATCCAGGAGGCCGGCGCCGCGGCGCTCGTTTCGGGCGATACCCGGGTGGCCGGCCGTGCCCGTGCCGACGGGTTGCATGTCGAGGGCAACGCCGAGGCCATGCGCGAGGCGATGGAAAAGTTTTCGCCGAAGCTCATCGTGGGCGGCGGCAATGCAGCCGACCGGCATCATGCGCTGGAGATCGGCGAGGCGAAGCCGGACTATATCTTCTTCGGCAAGCTGAACGGCGACATCAAGCCCGAGGCGCACAGCAAGAACATTGCGCTCGGGGAATGGTGGTCTTCGATGATCGAGATCCCCTGCATCGTCATGGGCGGCGCCGATCCGGCCTCCGCGCTGGTGGTGGCGGAAAGCGGTGCCGAATTCGTGGCCCTGCATCGCGCCGTTTTCGAGGTGCCCGAGCGCGCCGCCGCCGTCATTGCCGAGGTGAATGCGCTGCTGGACGAAAAAGCGCCACGGTTTGGCGCTTAAGACCCGTCATGCTCGATCGTTCGCCCCGTCTCTGCCTCTTGTCCGTCGCCCTGCTCTCGGCAGGTCTCGCCGGTCTGCCCGCGCGTGCGCAGGACGCTCTTCCCGGCGTCGATCCCGATAGGGTCACCATTGCGCCGGCGGAAGCCCCGACGGAGCCCGGTGGGGTGGACCCGGATTCGGCAAACCCGATGGGCACAGCGAACGAACCGGGCAGGACCGCCAAGCGTGGCCGCATCACGCCGTTCAACGGTGCGGTTCTTCCGGACAACGAGATACCGGCGCTGCGGCCGCCGGGCGGGGACGTCAAGCCTGCCGACGGAAAGATCGCGCCGTCGGGCGGGGTCAACGTGCTGGAACGCATGGGCGCGGCGCTTCCCGCCCTGCCGGCCGAAAAGCCGTTCGAGGGCAAGGCCGACGATGCCTATGGCGCGTTCCAGCGCGGCTATTATCTCACGGCCATGGAGCTCGCCTTGCCGCGGGCGCAGCTGGGCGACGCTGCGGCGCAGACGCTGGTGGCGGAAATCTTTTCGCAGGGGCTCGGCGTTCCCCGCAAACCCAAGGATGCCGCCTTTTGGTACGGGCAGGCCGCCGCCTCCGGCGATCCCACGGCCATGTTCAAATACGCCATCCTTCTGATGGAGGGGCGGGACGTGCCGCGCGACAAGGCGCGCTCCGAGGAGCTGATGAAGAAGGCGGCCGAGCGGGGCAACCCGTCCGCCCAGTTCAACCACGCCCAGCTGCTCGTGGCCGATCAGCCGGGGCAGGCCGGATTGAAGGCCGCCTTGCCGTTCTATGAGAAATCCGCCCAGCAGGGGATCGCGGACGCGCAATATGCGCTGTCCCAGATCTATCTGAACGTCGACGGCATTCCCGACGACAAGCGGGAGCGGGCACGCGAATGGCTGCTGCGCGCGGCTGCGGCCGGGGTCGATACGGCCCAGCTCGATGCCGGCATCTGGCTGGTGGACGGCATCGGCGGCGGTCGGGATCTCGAAAAGGGGTTTGGCTGGATGTTGCGCGCGGCCAATGCCGGCAACGTCGTCGCGCAGAACAAGCTCGCCCATCTCTATATCAATGCCATCGGCACCCGGCCCAATCCGGTGGAGGCCGCCAAATGGTACGTCCTGTCGCGCCGCGCCGGCCTGAAGGATGACGACCTCGAGGATTTCTACCTCGGGATCGGCGAAGACCAGCAAAAGGCGGCGCGCGAGGCTGCGAACCGGTTCCGCGCCGCGCGCGGCTGATCCGCGCGCATTTCGGGCGTGTCTTTCGCCCGGCATCGGTCATCGCGATGGCCCGTTCCTGCGCGGGGACTTGAAATCCACGGGGATCTATGGTCTTGAGACGCCGCCCGGTGGATCGTCAGGACGATCCGCCGCTTTGTCGGCTTGATCCCGGTCTGCTCTTACCAGCGCCGTCGTCGCCGACCGTTCTGTGACAGCCCCGCGATCTGCCGGTCCTCGTTCCGGCGCCTTTTTCAGAGGAAGCCCGAAATGGCCCGTTCCGCCCTTCTCAACGTCATGGTCCAGGCCGCCTTCAAGGCCGGCAAGTCGTTGTCTCGCGATTTCGGCGAGGTGCAGAACCTGCAGGTTTCCATGAAGGGGCCGGGCGACTACGTCTCGCAGGCCGATCGCAAGGCCGAAAAGATCGTCCGCGAAGAGCTGATGAAGGCCCGCCCGACCTATGGCTATCTCGGCGAGGACGGCGACGAGGTCGAGGGGACCGACGGCGCGCATCGCTGGATCGTCGATACGCTCGACGGCGCCGCCAACTTCCTGCACGGCATTCCCCATTTCTCCATCACCATTGCGCTCGAACGTCAGGGCGAAATTGTCACGGCCGTGATCCTCAATCCGGCGACCGACGAGCTCTACACCGCCGAGCGTGGTGGCGGGGCGTTTCTCAATGACCGCCGCCTGCGCGTGGCGGCGCGTCGCAGCCTTGCGGATGCGGTCATCTCCACCGGCACACCCTTTCTCGGTCGCGGGCATCACGGCAACTATCTCATCGAGCTGCGCCATGTGATGGGCGAGGTCGCCGGCGTCCGCAGCCTCGGCGCGCCGTCTTTGGCGCTCGCCTATGTGGCGGCGGGCCGGTTCGACGGCTACTGGGAGCGCGGGCTGATGCCATGGGATACGGCGGCCGGCATGCTGATGGTGCGGGAGGCCGGCGGCTGGATCGCCGATATCGACGGCGGCAACAAGCCGATGGAAGACGGCTCGATCGTCGCGGGCAACGAATATATCCGCAAGGCGCTGCACGAGGTTCTGCATCGCCCGATGCCAGGCAAGTAGCAATCGCCCCTTGCCGGGCAGGTCGAAATCGCCCGATGCCGTGTCAACAGAGGCGGCAAGGCGGCGGATGCGGACGCTCCGGTCCCGCCTTGATTGCCCTTTTGGGCGGCCCGCACGCAGGGTCGAGGACGCGCAGGAATATGCGGGGTGAACCGTTCCGGTTTTCCGCTTTATGCAGTAGGGTCTGCGCCATATGGCCGGACCCGGCCGATAGATGACCGGGCGGGCGGCTGGGAATCGAGAGAAGCGGCATGGCGAAACTGACATTGTCTGGCTGGGATGCGGAGCAGGGCGAGGACTACAATCCGAACAAGCTGACGAGCCCCATGGTGTTCTTCTGGACCATGGTGATCTTCCTGATCATCGTCGGCTTCGTCGGCGCCATCCTGTTCCGGCAGGCCCAGACGGCCTTTCTCAGCAATCCGGGGCTCAACGGGCTCATCCTCAGCGTTCTGCTGATCGGCATTCTCCTCGTCTTCACCCATGTCCTTGCGCTGCGCCCGGAGGTTCGCTGGTTCAACAGCTTCCGCGCCGCGGGCAGCGCCGACAAGGTCGGCCGCGATCCGGTGCTGCTCGCGCCGATGCGGGCGCTGATCGGCAAGCGCCACTCGATGGCGATTTCCACCGCCGCGCTCCGGTCGATCCTCGACAGCATCGCGACCCGGCTGGACGAATCACGCGACACGTCGCGCTATCTCATCGGGCTTCTCGTTTTCCTCGGCCTGCTCGGCACCTTCTGGGGCCTGCTCGGCACCATCGGCTCGATCAACACCGTCATCCAGTCGCTGGACGCGGGCAGCGGCAGCACGAACGATGTCCTTTCGGCCCTGAAAACAGGTCTTTCCGCACCCTTGACCGGCATGGGCACCGCCTTCTCCACCTCGCTGTTCGGCCTTTCGAGTTCGCTGGTGCTCGGCTTTCTCGATCTGCAGGCCGGGCGGGCGCAAAGCCGTTTCTATACCGAGCTCGAAAACTGGCTCTCGTCCGTCACCGACGTCAGCTCCGACGTGAACGTGCGTTCGGATGGCGCCGGCAGCCGCTCCGAAGACCTGCGCCATCTGGCCGAGGAATTGAGCCGCATGGCGCAGGAAGGCGGCACCGGGCAGCGCACGACCGCCGCCATGGCGAGCCTTGCGGAGGGCATCCAGGGTCTGGTGAAAAACATGCGCGGCGAGCAGCAGATGCTGCGGGACTGGATCGAGGCCCAGCAGGAAGAAGCGCGCTCCATGCGCCGCACGCTCGACAAGCTGGCCGCGCGCCTCTCTGAGAACGACAGGAAGACCCTGCCGACGCCGCGCCGGGCCAGCGAAGAGACAGGACAGGATTGAGATGGCGCTCGGACGCAGGGGTCGCCACCAGCGCACCGTGGATTACTGGCCGGGCTTCGTCGATGCTTTGTCGACGCTGCTGCTGGCCATCATGTTCCTGCTCTCGGTCTTCGTTCTCGCCCAGTTCCTGCTCAGCCGCGAAATCAGCGGCAAGGACGAGGTGCTGACGCGGCTGAACAGCCAGATCAACGAATTGACCCAGCTTCTAGCCCTGGAAAAGAGCGGAAAGCAGGATCTGGAGGATTCGCTCGCCAACCTGCAGGCCTCCCTCGCAACATCGGAAGGCGAACGTTCGCGGCTGCAGTCCCTGCTCGATCAGGGGAGCGGCAGTTCCGCGGATGCCGACCAGCGCATTGGCGATCTGACCGGACGGCTGGAGGCCGAACAGCAGGCGAGCGGTCGGGCCATGAGCCAGATCGATCTCCTCAACCAGCAGATCGCCGCCTTGCGCAACCAGATCGCGGCGATCGAGAGCGCGCTGCAGGCCTCCGAGGCCCGCGATGCGACCTCCCAGACCAAAATCGCGGATCTCGGCCGGCGTCTCAACGTGGCGCTCGCACAGCGCGTCCAGGAGCTCAACCGGTACCGGTCCGATTTCTTCGGGCGGCTTCGCGAAATTCTGTCGGACCGCGAAAACATCCGCATCGTCGGCGACCGCTTCGTCTTCCAGTCGGAAGTGCTGTTCCCCTCCGGCGGCAACGAGCTCAATCCCGCGGGGCAGGAGGAAATGGCCAAACTGGCCATGGCGCTGCTCGACCTCGCCAAGGAAATTCCTGCCGAGATCGACTGGGTGCTGCGGGTCGACGGCCATACGGACAATGTGCCGCTGTCGGGTTCGGGCCGCTATGTCGACAACTGG
The DNA here is from genome assembly GCF_001424325.1 of Rhizobium sp. Leaf341. Classification (NCBI taxonomy): domain Bacteria; kingdom Pseudomonadati; phylum Pseudomonadota; class Alphaproteobacteria; order Hyphomicrobiales; family Rhizobiaceae; genus Rhizobium; species Rhizobium sp. Leaf341. Next base: position 248,519 of record NZ_LMPE01000005.1, on the reverse strand, counting down.
GAGCTTTCTTCCGCCCGCGCCACCTCGGTCGTCAAGTTCCTCATCTCCAAGGGCGTGCCGCCCGGGCGGCTGGTGGCTGCCGGCTTCGGCGAGTTCCAGCCGATCGCCGAGGGCGACACCAAGGAAGCCCGCGACCAGAACCGTCGCATCGAGCTGAAGCTCACCGAGAAATAGGGCCGGCGACGTGCGTTCCGGCCCGGGCTTCCAGTCCCCGGGTCACGCCCCGAGCTCACGCCATGGGTTCACGCCAATCTCTGCGTTAAAGCGTCTTCTTTTGATGCGTGTCGTTCCCGAAACCGCTACACCCTTTGGGGCGACAGGCATGAGAGGGCGCTGCGCGACGTTTCTCTTCTCTTGTTGGCGTTGCCGCTCTCTTGGCATGCGGGGAGAGGGGGACAGGGCTGCTCGGCCGGTTCCCATGAGACCGGGGTCGTGCCTCCGGCGCATTTCCTCAAAGAGGGGGCATCCGGTGGTGACGACCGGGCGAGGGGCTCCCGCCCGGCTTGAGGATGTCTCAGTCCAGCGTCACATTCGCGTCCTTCACGACCGGCGTCCATTTCTCGATCTCGGCTTTCACGTGGGCCTTCAGCTCGTCCGGCGTCGAGGCGACGATGGTGGCACTGAAGTCCTTCATGCGGGCGACGACGGCGGGGTCGGCCATGGCCTTCTTTGCGGCTGCGTTCAGGCGGTCGATCACGGGCGCCGGCGTGCCGGCGGGTGCAAACAGCGCATTCCAGGTGTAGGTTTCGTATCCCGGCACGGTTTCGGCGATCGTCGGCAAGTCCGGGAAGGAGGCCGCGCGTTCGGCGGTCGTCACGCCCAGTGCCCGCAGTGTGCCGGCCTTGATGTGGCCGGAGGACGAGGGAAGGTTGTCGAACATGATCGGCACCTGATTGCCGATGACGTCGTTCAGCGCCGGCCCGGATCCCTTGTAGGGGATGTGCTGCATGCTGACGCCGGCCATCTTCTTGAAGAGCTCGCCCGAGAGATGCAGCGGCGTGCCGTTGCCGGACGAGGCATAGGCGTATTTGTCCGGATCGGCCTTCAGAAGCGCGATCAGTTCCGCCACCGTCTTGGCCGGCAGCTCCGGATTGACGACGAGCACGTTCGGCACCAGCACGAGAAGCGAAACAGGCGCAAAATCCGTTTCCGGGTCGTAGGGCTTCGTCTTGAGGATCAGCGGGTTCAGTGCGTGCGTCGCAACCGTGCCCATCAGGATCGTGTAGCCGTCGGCTTCGGCGCGGGCGACATTGGTCGCACCGAGATTGCCGCCGGCGCCCGCGACGTTCTGGACGAGGACCTGCTGGCCGAGATCGTCCGACATCTTCTGCGCGACGATGCGGGCCACCACGTCCGTCGAACCGCCGGCTGCGAAGGGCACGACCATGGTGACGACGCGCTCGGGAAATGTCTGCGCCCGCGCGGCATGGGCGCCGACCGTCAGTGCCAGCGCCAAGGCCGGCAGCGTTCCGGCCAAAAAGGATTTGAAGACAGACATCGCGTTCCTCCCGTTACTGTCTGAGATGCGACCCGCGCAACCTCCGCAGCGCCGGCCGAAACGGGAGAGTGACATTCGGGACGCGCGACAGACAATCGCAGGCGCGATCGTGGACGTGGCTTTTACGGTGTCATCGCTCGGCGTTGGGTGATCTTCCACCCGTCCGCAGGGGATATGGGTGGAAAACTGCCCAAGACCTTAGAGGCTGGCGACGTTCAGCGCCTGCGATCCGTGGTCGAACTGCAGTCTTGCAAGCCGCGCATAGAGACCGCCCTGCCGCACCAGCGAGGCATGGGTGCCGTCTTCGACGATGCGTCCCTGGTCCATCACGAGGATACGATCGGCTTTCAGCACCGTCGCCAGCCGGTGGGCGATGACGAGCGTCGTGCGGCTGCGCATCAGCCCGTCGAGCGCGGTCTGGACAAGCGTCTCACTTTCGGCGTCCAGCGCCGAGGTCGCTTCGTCGAGCAGCAGCACCGGAGCATCCTTCAGGATGGCGCGGGCGAGGGCGATCCGCTGGCGCTGGCCGCCCGACAGGGTGATGCCGCGCTCGCCGACCGGCGTGTCGTAGGCATCCGGCATCGCGCGGATGAACATGTCGGCCTGCGCCGCGACGGCCGCGGCTTCCACCGCCGCCCGGGTGGCGCCCGGCGTGCCGAAGGCGATGTTTTCATGGATGGTGGCGGCGAAGATGGTGACATCCTGGGGGACGATCGCCAGCCGCGCGCGCAGGTCGTGCGGTGCGAGATCGCGGATATCGACCCCATCGACGCGAATGGCGCCGCTGTCGGGATCGTAAAACCGCAGCAGGAGCGAAAACAGCGTACTTTTGCCGGCGCCCGACGGTCCGACGATCGCCACGGTCTGGCCGGGCTCTACTTCGAAGGTCAGGCCTTTGAGGCTCTTTTCCAGCGGGCGCGTTGGGTAGGCGAAGTGGATCGCGTCGAAGGTCACGCGTCCCGCAGCCGGCTGCGGCAGCGCCTTGGCCTGCGCGGGCTCGGTGATCGCGGGCTGCTCCTGCAGGAGTTCGTTCAGGCGCTCTGCGGCACCCGCCGCCTGAGACAGCTCGCCCCAAACTTCGGAAAGAGCGCCGAGGCTGCCGGCGGCAAAGACGGAATAGAGCAGGAACTGGCCGAGCGTGCCGGGCGAGATGGTGCCGGCCAGGACGTCCTGCGCGCCGAACCAGAGCACGGCAACGACGCTGCCGAAGATCATGGTGATGGCAAAGGCCGTCAGCGCCGAGCGCGCGGTAATCGCGCCGCGTGCGGCCAGGTAGGCGTCCTCCACCGTGCGGCCGTAACGCGCCATGGCCGTGGCCTCGCCGTTGAAGGCCTGGACGGTGCGGATCGCGCCGATCGCCTCGCTGGCATAGGCGGACGCCCCGGCCAGCCGGTCCTGCGCGTCGCGCGAGCGGCGGCGGACATTGCGGCCGAAGGCGACGAGCGGAAAGACGATGACGGGGATCGCCATCAGCACGAGGCTGGAAAGCTTGGGACTGGTATAGACCATCATGGCGATGGCGCCGAGACAGAGGATCATGTTGCGCAGCGCGACGGAGGCCGTGGCACCGACGGCAGACTTGATCTGCGTCGTATCCGCCGTCAGCCGCGAGACGATCTCGCCGGACTGGTTGACGTCGAAGAAGGCGGGCGACAGCCGCGTGATATGGTCGAACACCTCGCGGCGCATGTCGGCCACAACCCGCTCGCCGAGCGTGATGACGAAGAAGTACCGGCCGGCGCTGGCAAGAGCGAGCACGATCGCAAGCACCATCAGCATGGCGAAATAGGTGTTGATGAAGGCGCTGTCGGACTTGGTGAAGCCGTGGTCGATCATGCGGCGCACGGCAAGCGGCAGGGTCAGCGTGGTGAGTGCGGCGGCGACGAGACAGATAGCTGCGCCGGTCACCAGGCCGCGATAGCGCTTCACATAGGGAAGCAGCGCGGTCAGCGGGCGGACGTCTCGCGTGCGTCCCGCCGCCTTGTCAGTCTCGATCGCCACACTGTCCTCCCCGCGTCCAGCATCTGGACGAACGCATCACTGTCTTGCCGTCAGATCATCGAACCGGCCACATCGTCGGCCCTTGTTATCCCCGAGGCCTTCATGTATAGGCACCGCATCCAATTGAAAAGACGTTGGCCGAAACGCGGTCTGCGGCTTCATTATCGTGTTCGGTCCGGTAGCCGCAAGTGGCTGCGACAAATGGACCCGGGAACTGCAGGAAGAGTGTTATGAAGGCTGATATCCATCCCGCTTACCACATGATCAAGGTGGTCATGACCGACGGCACCGAGTACGAGACCCGCTCGACCTGGGGCTCCGAAGGCCAGACCATGAACCTTGAGATCGACCCCAAGTCGCACCCGGCCTGGACCGGCGGCAACCAGCAGCTCATGGACCGCGGCGGCCGCGTTTCCAAGTTCAAGAAGCGCTTCGAAGGCCTCGGCCTCTAAGATCCCGTTTTCGCGCCGCACGTCTTCGCGGGCGACATGGATATGTAGCAAAAGCCCGGTTCGCCGGGCTTTTTTGCGTTTGGCGAGAGGGGTGCGGTCTGTGTGTGAGCGTGTGTGTCGGAGCGGGGTTTGCCTCGGCCTGTGCCGTTTCGCCCTTCATCCGCCTGCCCGCACCTTTCCCCGCAGGCCGGGTAGGGTCGTGCGGTACGGCGCATTCCCTTCGTCCCGCAGAGGGGAAGACGATGCCGGCAAACGGATGGAGCGCAGCCACGGGCTCGATGCCGACCACGATCAAACCAGGCCCCGGACACGAAAAAGCCCGGCATGCCGGGCTCGTTTCATATCCATCATTGGGGGTCAGCGTCAGTTCGCGCCGAACGCTGTCTGCAAGAGGTTCAGCTGGGCTTTTACGCCGTTCTGATTGTCGGGTACGAAGCTGCCGGCTTCCTGCGGACGGTAGATTTCGCGGTCGAGAAGGGCGACGCGATTCTGCAGGCGCAGCGAACGGTCGATCAGATCGCGGAAGCCTTCGGGAAGGTCGGACCAGCCGGGCGCGGTGCGGTCGACGTTGAAGCTGTCGAGACGAACCTTGTTCTTTTCGGACAGAACCTGATCGCGGGTCATTTCGCCATTGTTGACAGCGCGCTGAAGAAGCAGCCACGAGGCCATCTGCATCAGGCGCGTCGTCAGGCGCATCGACTCGGCGGCATAGAGAACCGATGCCATGCGCGGCAGAACCTTCGAGGCTGCGCGGCCGTGACCATCCAGGTAGCTCGCCGTTTCCTCGACCAGTCCCATGCCCTCAGCGTAGAGCGCCTTGAACTGAGCGGATGCTGCGGCATGGCCTGCAAAACTGACGGTGTTCAATCCGCGTTCGGACATGGTTCATTCCCTGGTTGGACGCTTGGCTCGGTCAGGTAACGGACGGATCGATAAAAAGTTTCTAACGCCGTTCTTCTTGAGACCAAGAATGATCCCATAGCGTAAAACGCGCAAGTCTATTCTTAAGAAAGGGTTAACATCCACAATTTGATGAATGCGCTGCGGTGACGGCAGAATTAAGGCAAAAAAAAGAGCCGCGCGAAGCGGCTCTCAAGGTAAAACAGGGAGAAAATCAGACCATTCGCCCTGGGGTGAAATGTCTGAGTCCAGAGCGAACTGGATGTCATGATGTATAAACCGAAATGCCTAACAGACGGTTAATCCGGTGTTCTTTTCCGTCCTGATCCGCAACAATCCTTGTGTCGTTAAGCCTTTCTTCATCTCTGCACCCATGTCGGGGCGCGGAAGGGCCATCGACCGCGCCCGGCCGCATCAGAGCGTCCGCGGCGCGTCGTCGAGGGGATCCTGCGCAGCCTCACCCGACGTCGGCTCGGACGTGGGATCGGCAGCAGCAGCCTGGACGGCGCGGGGCGACATCTGCAGGCTCTCCGGCGTTGCCATCAGCGGTCCGTTCGACATGGTCGCCGGGAAGGGGTCGCGTTCGGAGACCGGCACCGCGGCCCGCATGCGGCTGCGGAAGAGGGCATAGCCCGCCACGATGACGTGGGCGCAGGCGGTGATCATGAAGAGCGCATAGGGGCCCATCATCGTCATCACGGGGCCGCCGACCGTCGGACCGATGATCGTGCCGATGCCGTAGAGCAGCAAAAGGCCGCCCGAGACCTTCACGAAATCTTCCGGCGCGGCGAAGTCGTTCGCGTGGGAAACGGCAATCGGATAGAGCGCATTCGACATTGCGCCGTAGAGGCCCACCATGATCAGCAGGGACACCTTGCCGGCCGGCTCGAACAGGAAGATCAGGATCCCGGCCAGCGCGGCGACGGCGGCAATGCCGGCCAGCACGAAGCGGCGGTCCATGCGGTCGGAGAGGCGACCGGCCGGAAACTGCATGATGGCGCCGAGAAAGATCACGGTGCTGACCATCAGGGCCACATCTGCATTCGGCAGGCCCGCCTGCCGGCCGAAGACAGCGGCAAGCGTGCCGTAGGCGCCATTGGCGATGCCGATCATGAGAATGCCGAGAAACGACACCGGGGAATTGCGGTAGAGGCCCCCGAGGTCGAGACGCACCTGCTTCAGCGGTTGGGGAGACACGGCCGTCGACATCAGGGTCGGCAGCATGGCCACGCAGTAAACGATGCCGCAGACCATAAAGAGGACGGTGGTGTTGGTATCCCCGAACGGGACGAGCATCTGGCCCACGACCACGCCGAAGAGGGTGATGGCAATGTAAAGCGAGAAGATCGCGCCGCGGCTCTCATTGGTGGCGCGCTCGTTCAGCCAGCTCTCGATGATCATCGACGTGCCGGCGGTGCAGAAACCGGTGAAGGCGCGCAGGCCGACCCACCAGATGGGATCGATATGAATGCCCGTCATCAGTGCGACGATCGCGAGAATGGCGGCGAAGATGCTGAAGGCCCGGACATGCCCCGCGCGGCGCACGATCGTCGGGGCCGTCAGGCAACCGAGCACGAAGCCGCTTGCCCAGGACGTGCCGAGCAGGCCGAGCAGCGTGGCCGAGTAGCCCTCCGTGGTGCCGCGCATCGGCAGGAGCAAGCTGTGAAGGCCGTTGCCGAGAAACAGGAAAAGCGTTCCAAGGAGAAGGGCCGCGACGGGGAGGAGGTTTCTGGTCATGAGACTCCGCTTGTTCCGGACGTGGGCGCGAACCTACTGCAGTTTTTCCGAAACCGGAATCGGTTTGCGCAGCCATTTCCTACAATGTTCGCCCCCAGTCCCGCCATGCCATCCGCGACGCGGTGCTGCGGGTTCCGTCCGTTGCGGCCTGGTGTTGCCCTGCCGGATGCGGGCGCGAAAGCGCGTCGCCTGGCTGCGCGATTTGCTCTATGGTCGCGGCGATGTCCAAAGCGCTCTCCCTCCTGCTTCTCGCCCTGATGACGGTTCAGCTGGTCAAGCCTCTGGGGTGGCCGGGTCTTCGCTATCGGCGGGATTTCTGGAAGGTCGCGGTCGCCGCCATCGGCGTGATGATGCTGACGGTGTTGATCAGGCCCTGAACGTCTCGGCCGTGCGTGTCACACGGTGAGGGCGCCGCGCATCATCTCCACGCAGTCTCCCCTGATGCGGACACTGGCCGCCCGGCAGTCCACCATGGCGACCCGCAGGTGGATCCGGCTCTCCCGGCCCATTTCCACCCCCTGCACGATCGTCAGCTCCACCGTTTCCGCACCCGGGACCATGCCGGGGGCCAGAAACGCCGCGAGAGCGGCCGAGGCGCTGCCGGTTGCCGGGTCTTCGGGAATCGTGTCGAGCGGCGCGAACATGCGCGCCCGCAGGCGCGTCGGCTCCGCGCCGCTGCGCACATAGACAAACACCGAGAGGCGTCCGTCGACCGGATCGAGCCCGGCCTCGGCAGCCGCAAAGAGGCTCATGTCCGGTCGGGCCGCGCCCAGCGTCTCGAGATCGGGCAGTTCCGCCACGAGAAAGGGCAGGGCGACGGAGAGGAACAGCGGCGCATGATGGCCGATCGCGATCGCGGAGGGGGCAAGCCCGATCATGGGACCGAGCGTCTCGACGGGCAGGCCGTCTGCGACCGTCAGCCTCTGCGGCGCCTCGATGCTGGCGCCGGTGACCGCGCCATCCGCGTCACGCTCGACGGTGACCGCGACGATGCCGGCCGTTTCCTCGAAGCGCAGGCTGTCGCCCACGGGCTTGCCGAAGACATGGCCGGCGCGGGCGAGGGCAAAGGCGGTGCCGACGTTCGGGTGGCCGGCAAAGGGCAGCTCCATCGTCGGCGTGAAGATCCGCACCTCGGCCGTGTTGTCAGCGTCCGCCGGCGGCAGCACGAAGGTGATCTCGGAATACTGGAATTCACGGGCGATCGCCTGCATCGTCTCCGCGTCGAGCCCGCGCGCATCGGCGATCACCGCCAGCGGATTGCCGCGGAAGCGTTCCCGGGTGAAGACGTCGAGGGTGATGTAGTCGATCTGCGTCATGGCGCCCACTCCGGTGATGCTGCCGGAAGAGCTACCCGGATGCCGCAGGCTTTGGAATTGCAGACTTGTGACCATGACAATATTTGCGCCGCCCTCCGACCGGCACAAAAAAACCCGGCCGCACGAGGCGGCCAGGTCTCCTTCCTCCCAGAAGGCATTTGCGGTCTCCGGACGGAAACCGGTGGGGTGTCGTCTGCCGGACGGCGGTCAGGCCGCCTTTTCCAGATCCTTCTTCCAGCCGCCGAGCGCCGCCAGGCCACACATGCGGGCCCGATGGGCAAAGGCGCGCTGGCCGGCCGCCACGTTTTCGGCCTTGCCCTGCCAGGCGTTCAACGCCTCGGTCTGCAGCGCACGGCCATAGGAGAAGGTCATGGTCCAGGGCAGGTCGAAGCCAGCGATCATGGCGGAGAGGTGTGCGGTGGCTTCCTCGGTCGTCTGGCCGCCGGACAGGAAGGCGATGCCGGGCACGGCCGAGGGGACGGTGCGCTTCAGGACGGCCACCGTGCGTTCGGCCACTTCCTCGACGCTGGCCTTGCGGGCTTTCCTGCCGTCGATCACCATGCTCGGCTTCAGGATCATGCCCTCGAGCGAGACGCGGGCGTCGGCGAGCTCGGCAAACACGATGCGCAGCGTTTCCTCGGTCACGTCGGCCGAGCGCGCGATCCCGTGGTCGCCGGGGACGCCGTCCATCAGCACTTCCGGCTCGACGATCGGCACGATTCCCGCTTCCTGGCAGAGAGCGGCGTAACGGGCGAGCGCCTGGGCATTGGCCTTCACAGCGCCGAAGGTCGGCAGCGTGTCGGAAATGGCGATGACGCCGCGCCATTTGGCGAAACGGGCGCCGGCGTCGTAATAGGTCTTCAGCCGGTCCGCGAGGCCGTCGAGGCCTTCAGTGATCGTTTCGCCCGGAAACTTCGCCATCGGCTTGGCGCCAGTGTCGACCTTGATGCCGGGAACAGCGCCGGCGGCGCGGATGATATCGACGAAGGGCGTGCCGTCGGCCGCCTTCTGAAACAGGGTTTCCTCGTAGAGGATGACGCCGGAGATGTGCGTCGACATGGCGTCGTCAGCGCGGAACAGCATCTCGCGATAATCGCGGCGCGAGGTTTCGGAGGAGGCAAGGCCGATCGTATCGAAGCGCTTGCCGATCGTTGCGGTCGATTCGTCGGCAGCCAGGAGACCCTGGCCCTTTGCCATCATCGCCGCGGCAATCTCTTCCAGTCTCTCGGTCATGATCCGTCCTCTCCGATCCGTGTTTGTGCTCTTCGGATAACAGATGAAACAGGCGATGCAAATCGACTTAAAATACCTAAAACGATTGAAAAAAATTTAATCGTTTGAAAAGTCTGCGATTTCCACAGAGTCCGTGGAGACGACGAGCGCTGATGCGCCGGAGGATCAGAGGCGTGGGGGGAACCCTCCGCGCCTCTGATTGTGCGTTAAGCCTTACTTCTGCTGATGCAGGACATCCACGCCCGGAAGCGGCTTGCCTTCCATCCATTCGAGGAACGCGCCGCCGGCCGTCGACACATAGGTCAGGTCGTCGGCAACGCCGGCATGGTTCATGGCCGAGACCGTGTCGCCGCCGCCGGCGACCGAAACCAGTGCGCCGCTCTTGGTGCGCGACGCTGCATGCCGGGCCACGGCGACCGTCGCCTTGTCGAACGGGGCGATCTCGAAGGCGCCGAGCGGGCCGTTCCAGACGAGCGTCTCCGCCTTGCTGACCCAGTCGTTGACGGCTGAGATCGACTTTGCGCCGACGTCGAGAACCATGGCGTCGGCGGGAATCGCGGCGATATCGACGACCTCGTTGGCGGCGCCGGCCTTGAACTCGCGGGCTATCACGCCATCCACCGGCAGCACGATGGCGCAGCCCGAGGTTTCCGCTTCCGCCAGAATGCTGCGCGCGGTGTCGGCAAGATCATGCTCGCAGAGCGACTTGCCGACGTCGATGCCCTGGGCAGCAAGGAAGGTATTGGCCATGCCGCCGCCGATGACCAGGGCATCGACCTTCTTCACGAGGTTGGTCAGCAGGTCGATCTTGGTGGACACCTTGGCGCCGCCGACAATGGCAACGACCGGACGCTTCGGATTGCCGAGGCCGGCCTCCAGCGCCTCGAGCTCGGCCTGCATCGTCCGGCCGGCATAAGCGGGCAGGAGATGCGCCAGGCCTTCGGTCGAGGCATGGGCGCGGTGCGCGGCGGAGAAGGCGTCGTTGACGTAGATGTCGCCGTTGGCGGCAAGCGCCTTGGTGAACTCGGCGTCGTTCTTTTCCTCGCCTTTGTGGAAACGGGTGTTTTCAAGCAGCAGGATGTCGCCGTTTCCGAGGCCGGCCACGGCGGCTGCCGCCGTCTCGCCAATGCAATCGGTTGCGAAATGGACGCGCTGGTCGATTATGTCCTCGACCGCCGCGGCGATCGGCTTCAGCGACATGTCCGCGACCGGTTCGCCCTTGGGGCGGCCGAAATGGGCGAGCAGGATGACCTTGGCGCCCTTTTCGGACAGTTCGCGGATCGTCGGAACGACGCGCTCGATGCGGGTCGCGTCCGTCACCTGTCCGTCCTTCGTCGGCACGTTCAGGTCGACGCGCACGAGCACGCGCTTGCCGGCGATGTCGGTCAGGTCGTCGAGGGTCTTGAAGGTCATAGGTCGTCTCCAGTTGCGTCTGATCGGGTCAGGTACGGATGAAAAGCGTGGGGTAATCGAGAACGAGGCCGTCCGCGTCGACCGGAAGATCGGCCGTAAAGCTGCGGTCGGCAGCCTCGTAGCGATAGAGCCGGTCCTCTGCCAGGCAGGTATAATGCTGGCCGTCGCGCAGGGGCTCGAACGTGTCGAAGGGGATGTAGAGCATGTCGAGGCTGCGGGTGCCGTCCTCGGGGCGCAGCGCGAGCCTTCGGATCGGCAGCGTGTTGGTGACGGGCGTGCCGGCGAGATCGACATCGATGCAGCCGTCGAAGGCCGGCAGGGCCTGTCCGTCGCCGTCCTGCCAGTGGCCAAGGCCATCCGAGACGAGCGAAAAGTGGATGCCGGTCGTGGTCGAAAGCGAGAGCGCCGTCGTCGTCCAGTGCGGGTCGCAGTCGATCGTGTAACGGACGCCGTACGGGGTGCCCGCACGTGCGCCGATGACGACGGAGGTGATCCGGATACCGGGCTCGGGCCCGGCGCGCGGCATCAGCGTCACATGCTCCAGGCCTTCGCCGTCAAGCGGACGCCAGCGCACGGTCGTTGGCTGCAGCGGGCGAAACATCGGGAGATCCTTGCCTTCCTCGTCGTGGCGGTCCAAGCGGGTGGCGGTGCAGGCGGGTGGCGGTGCAGGCGGCATGCGTGCCGGACCGGCGGTCATGGCGACAGGGTCATCATGCGGGTCACGGCGAAGAGCCGTGGCGACAGGCGCGGTCACGACAAGCGCAGATGGAAAAAGCCCCGGGCCGCCTGAGGCGCCCGGGGCTCTTGGTCGTCTTAGAGCAGCTTGCCCATGGCGACGGCCGTGTCGCACATGCGGTTGGAGAAGCCCCATTCATTGTCGTACCAGGACAGGATGCGGACGAAATTGCCCTCCAGAACCTTGGTCTGGTCGATGGCGAAGATCGAGGAATGGCTGTCATGGTTGAAGTCGCGCGAGACCAGCGGCTCCTCGGTGTAGCCGAGAATGCCCTTGAGCGCGCCGTTGGAGGCGGCCTTGATGGCGTCGTTGATTTCGGCAACGCTCGTGTCGCGCTTGGCGACGAACTTGAAGTCGACGACCGAGACGTTCGGCGTGGGGACGCGGATGGACGTGCCGTCCAGCTTGCCCTTCAGCTCCGGCAGCACGAGGCCGACGGCCTTTGCGGCGCCGGTCGAGGTCGGGATCATGGACAGGGCTGCGGCGCGGGCGCGGTACAGGTCCTTGTGCATGGTGTCGAGCGTCGGCTGGTCGCCCGTGTAGGAGTGGATCGTGGTCATGAAGCCGTGATCGATGCCGATCGCGTCGTTCAGAACCTTGACCACCGGCACGAGGCAGTTGGTGGTGCACGACGCGTTCGAGATGACCGTGTGTTCCTTGGTCAGCTGGTCGTGGTTGACGCCGTAGACAACGGTCAGGTCGGCACCATCGGCAGGCGCTGAGATGATGACGCTCTTTGCGCCGGCCTGCAGGTGGGCAGCGGCCTTGTCACGTGCGGTGAAGATGCCGGTGCACTCGAGCGCGATATCGACGCCGAGATCCTTGTGCGGCAGTTCGGCCGGGTTGCGCACAGCCGTCACCTTGATCGGCTTGCCGCCGTTGACGACGATCGAGTCACCCTGGACTTCGACGGTCGCGGGGAACTTGCCGTGGATCGAGTCGTAGCGCAGCAGATGCGCATTGGTTTCCACCGGGCCGAGGTCGTTGATCGCGACGACTTCGATGTCGGTGCGGCCGGACTCGACGATGGCGCGGAGCACGTTGCGGCCGATGCGGCCGAAGCCGTTGATGGCGACTTTCACTGTCATGGAGGCTCTCTCCTTTGAGAAGGCGTGTCTTGATGAGTGTCTGGTTCAGGCGGGTGTCCGAGGGCATGCACGTTCGCGCATGCCCTTCCGGGACGTGATCAGGAAAGCTTGGCTTCGGCAGCCGCGACGATCGCGTCCGACGTTATGCCGAAATGCTTGAACAGCTCCTTGGCGGGGCCGGATGCACCAAACGAGTGCATGCCGACGAAGGCGCCGTCGGAGCCGATGAAGCGATCCCAGCCCTGGCGGACGGCGGCTTCCGCCGCGATCTTGACCGGTGCCGTGCCGATAACCGCCGTCTGGTAGTCTTCCGGCTGGTCTTCGAAGAGCTCGAAGCACGGTACGGAAACCACGCGGGCAGCAATGCCCTTGGCCTTGAGGTCGGCGGCCGCCTTGACGGCGATCTCGACTTCGGAGCCGGAGGCGAAGATCGACACCTTGGCGTCGTCGGCGGCGATCAGCTCGTAGGCACCCTTGGCGCAGAGATTTTCCGCCGAGTAGGTGGTGCGGGCCGGGGCCAGGTTCTGGCGGGTCAGCGCCAGGCCGGAAGGCCGCTTGCCGTCTTCGAGCGCCAGCTGCCAGCATTCCGCGGTTTCCACGGCATCGGCCGGGCGGAACATCAACAGGTTGGGGATCGCCCGGAGCGCGGCCATATGCTCGACCGGCTCGTGCGTCGGGCCGTCTTCGCCGACGCCGATGCTGTCATGCGTCAGCACGTGGATGACGCGGATGCCCATCAGCGCGGCCAGGCGGATCGACGGACGGCAATAGTCCGAGAAGATCATGAAGCCGCCGGAGTAGGGGATCAGGCCGCCATGCAGCGCGACGCCGTTCATGGCCGCAGCCATGCCGTGTTCGCGGATGCCCCAGTGCATGTAGCGACCGCCGAAATCCGTCGGGGTGATCGACGTCATCTGGCTGGTCTTGGTGTTGTTGGAGGGCGTCAGGTCGGCAGAGCCGCCCAGCGTTTCCGGCAGGAAGCCGTTGATGACTTCCAGCGCATCCTCGGAGGCCTTGCGGGTTGCAATCGTCGGAGGCTTCTCGGCGAGCTTCTTCTTGTAGTCGTCGATGGCCTTGTCGAAGCCGGCCGGCAGCTGGCCCGCGAAGCGGCGGGTGAACTCGGCCTTCTTCGTTTCGTCGGCGGACGACAGGCGCGCTTCCCAGGCCTTGCGGGCCTGGACCGAGCGCTCGCCGGCACTGCGCCAGGCGTCCAGCACGTCGGCCGGTGTATCGAAGGCTTCCGACTCCCAGTTCAGGGCCTTGCGGGTCGCGGCGATTTCTTCCGCACCGAGCGGGGAACCGTGAACCTTGTGGGTGCCGGCCTTGTTCGGTGCGCCGAAGCCGATGACGGTCTTGCAGGCGATGAAGGTCGGACGGTCGGACTTGTGCGCGGCTTCGATGGCGTCGGAGATCGCCTTCTGGTCGTGGCCGTCGACCTCGATCGTGTTCCAGTGCACCGCCTTGAAGCGGGCGATCTGGTCGGTCGAGTCGGAAAGCGAGACGGCACCGTCGATGGTGATCGAGTTGTTGTCCCAGAAGAGCACGAGCTTGTTCAGCTTCAGGTGCCCGGCCAGCGCGATCGCTTCGTGACTGATGCCTTCCATAAGGCAGCCGTCACCGCAGAGCGCGTACGTGTAATGGTCCTGCAGGTCGGAGCCGAATTCCTGCTCGAGCTTACGTTCGGCGATCGCCATGCCGACGGCATTGGCAATGCCCTGGCCAAGCGGGCCGGTCGTCGTCTCGATGCCCGTGGCATGACCGAATTCCGGATGTCCGGCGGTCTTGGAGCCGAGCTGGCGGAACTGCTTGATGTCCTCGATCGTCATGTCGGGGTAGCCCGTGAGATAGAGCAGGGCATAGAGCAGCATCGAGCCGTGGCCGGCCGACAGGACGAAACGGTCGCGGTCGGGCCAGTGCGGGGTTTTCGGGTCGAACTTCAGGTATTTGGTGAAAAGGACGGTCGCGATGTCGGCCGCTCCCATGGGAAGGCCGGGGTGGCCGGAATTGGCCTTCTCCACCGCATCCATGGCCAGAAAACGGATCGCATTCGCCATCCGGTCGTGTTGTTCATTCGAGATCATGACTGTTCCGCTTAAGCTTGATGATCAGGGAACGGTCTCTATCCTCCAAAGACCGCATCGGAAGCGGGTGAGACATAGCACCTCGCCCGGTGGAGTCAACAAAGACGGCAGGCGTGCGGGGGCTGTCGAAGCACGAAAAATCGTGCGTGATCCACAGCTTCCAGCCTGAAGCTGAGAGCGCGGCGTTGTATCGTCCGGTGGATTGAGTCTAATAATGCGATTGGCTTTGACGAGGGCGCAGCTTGCCGATTCGGTGCCCCGGCCATGGATTGGAAGCAGACACGATGGCGGTGGGAAAGACAGTCAGGGCAGCGATCGACGATCTGAAGGGGGCTGTGGCCGGTCTGGAAAGCGTGATCGACGGCCGGCTGGACCGCGAGCGCGACCGGGTGGAGATCGAAGGCGAGGTTCGCCGCGTCAATACCGACAGGGCGCGGCTCGCGCAGGAACTCGACCAGTCCCAGTTTCGGGCCAATCGCCTCGAAGAGGTCAACCGGGAGGTTTCGCGCCGTCTGGTGACCGCGATGGAAACGATCCGCGCGGTTCTCGATCGATGATGCGGCCTGCGAACACGCCGACAATCCCCCTGCCATCCGTCAACGGGCCTCGGGCCGGGAGTTAGCCAATGGCGCAAGTCACCGTGACGATCGACGGCAAGGCCTATCGCATGGCCTGCGAAGAGGGGCAGGAGGATCACCTGACCGATCTCGCCGCGCGCTTCGACCAGTATGTCAGTCATCTCAAGAGCCAGTTCGGCGAAATCGGTGATCTCCGACTGACGGTGATGGCCGCCATCATGGTGACCGACGAACTTTCCGAAGTCGATCGCCGGCTCAAGGCGCTGGAAACCGAAGTCGAGGGGCTGAAGCGCGCGCGGGACATCGCGGTCGCCCAACAGGCCGAAGCCGAGGAGGGCCTGGCAACCGCGCTCGGCGAGGTCACCACGCAGATCCAGGGGCTGGCCGCCCGCATCGCCAACCGCCCCGCACCGCCAGCCCAGCCCGCCCACCCGCCGGCGCATCCCCGGTAACATCCGCGTCCCCATTCCGGGCCATATCCCAGCAAGCTGCGGTTTGCGCAGGCCCGGCCGCGCTCCGTGCCCCCAAGCGCTTTTTACCAAGCCCTATTGCTAGCGCCCTTGAAGGCCGATTTCACAATCGCCTCTGGCATGCCGCGGCGAAGCGCTCTATATTCGATCTTGCGGTCTGCGCTTCACGACAGGAACCACAATCCCTGGGGCCATACTCGATCCAACGGGAGCTGTCCCTGTCCAGGCTCGTGGGCCTGGGCATATGGCGCCCACCTACGTTTGTAGGCACCCAGGATCGTAAACATCCATCGGTCGTGTGGATCGCACTTTCTCCCTTCCCGTCTTGTCCACGCGTCACGCAGAGGTGACGGGCCGCATCGTGCGTCGTCCGATGCTTGTCCGCGCCTTCCACCTTGATCTCCTTCGGCGCCGGGTCCAAAACCGGATGACGGACGGGAGAGGGTTATGATGCCGACATCCAGCGAACAGACCGCAAGCGAACATATGGCGAGAGACCAGAAGGCGGTTTTGCGCGCCGAGCGGCTGGCTCTGCGCGATGCGCTGTCTGCGGAGGTTCGGGCGGCCGGTGCCGCGGCCATGCTCGACCATGTCGCGACGCCGGCGTTTGGCGAAATGTTTCACCTGGACGGCGCCATGGTCTCCGGCTTCTGGCCGATCCGCTCCGAACCCGATATCCGTCCGCTGATGGAACGGCTGCGCGCCATGGGCGCCGGCCTCTGCCTGCCCGTCGTCCTCGACCGTCAGACCATCGTCTTTCGCGCGTTCCGCCCCGGTGCGCCGATCGTGAAGAGCGGCTTCGGCACCGCGGGGCCGGACGAGACCGCGCCGGTGGTCGATCCCGATGTCATGCTGGTGCCGCTCTCGGCGTTCGATCGCCGCGGCCACCGGATCGGCTATGGCGCCGGTCACTACGACCGTGCGATCGCCCGCCTGGCGGCGCGCGACCGCCGACCGCGCCTGATCGGGATTGCTTTCGCCTGCCAGGAAGTGGCATCAGTGCCTTTTGAGCCGCACGACATCCCGCTCGATGCCATTCTGACAGAGGAAGGCCTGGTCGAGATGCAGCAAGCGTAAGCGAGATCGATCTGACATGAGACTTCTGTTCCTTGGCGACATGGTGGGCAAGACGGGCCGGACGACCGTCTGGGAAAAGCTTCCGGGGCTGGTTTCCGACCTCAAGCTCGACTTCGTCATCGTCAACGGCGAAAACGCGGCCGGCGGCTTCGGGATCACCGAGGACATCTTTCTGGAGACCATCAATGCCGGGGCCGACGTCGTCACCACCGGCAATCATGTCTGGGACCAGAAGGAGGCGGTGACCTTCTGTCAGCGACACGATCAGTTCCTGCGGCCGGCCAACTATCCGCAAGGGACGCCCGGACGCGGTTCCGGGCTCTATTTCGCCCGCAATGGCGCGCGCGTGCTCGTCGCCAACATCATGGGCCGCGTCTTCATGCATCCCGAGCTCGACGACCCCTTCAAGTCGGCCGAGGCCATCTTGGCTGCCTGCCCGCTGAAGGAGCAGGCGGATGCGATCGTCTTCGACTTCCATGCCGAGGCGACCAGCGAGAAGCAGTGTTTCGGCCATTTCGTCGATGGCCGTGCCAGCTTCGTCGTCGGCACCCACACGCACGTTCCCACCGCCGACCATCAGATCCTCAATGGCGGAACCGCCTATCTGTCGGATGCCGGGATGTGCGGCGACTACGACTCCTCCCTTGGCATGGAAAAGGAGGAGCCGCTCAACCGCTTCATCTCCAAGATGCCCAAGGGTCGCTTCGAGGCGGCGTCCGGTCCTGCGACCCTGTGCGGCGTCGGCGTCGAGATCTCCGACCGCACCGGCCTCGCCGAAGCCATCGCCCCCTTGCGCATCGGCCCGCGCCTTTCGGAGACCGTGCCGGCATTCTGGGCGTGAGGGTGGTTTGCCGTCGTTCCTCTGGAGCAGGTGATACGCACCGAGGATCGTCGACGAGATCCGCCTCCCGGCAATGACGTGATTGTGACGCGCCGCCTCTTTACCGCGCGCCTCCGGCGCATATCCTGACCCTGTCGCCGAACCGGGCTGAAACAGGGTCAGGGGTTTCTCATGCTGCGATCTGCCGTTCTTGCCTCGTGTGTGCTCGCGGTCATGTTCGCTGCCTGTCCGCAGACCCCCGCTTTCGCCCAGCAACGGCCGGCGGTCAGCCAGTGCCAGGCCATCGCGCAGACCCTGCCGGACGCCGGGTTTGTCCAGCTGGCGAGCGCCGGCGGCTTTGTCCCCGACCTGCAGCCGGCGGCCGCGCGCGATCCAAATGTCGCCATCACCTTTCTAGGGCACTCCACCTTTCTCTTGGAAACGCCGGAGGGCGTGACGATCGCGACCGATTATTCCGGGTTTCACCGCCCGGCGCGGCCACCCCAGGTGGCGACGATGAACAAGGCGCATTCCACCCACTACACGCTGACGCCGGGACCCGAGATCGCCCATGTGCTGCACGGCTGGGGCGACAACGGCCGTGCGGCCGATCACGACCTCGTCGTCGGCGACGCCTATATCCGCAACGTGCCGACCGATATCCGTGCCGGCTATGGCGGCGCCATGGAGCCGGACGGCAACTCGATCTTCATCTTCGAGGTCGCGGGCCTCTGCATCGGTCATCTCGGCCATCTCCACCACGAACTCTCCGAGACGGATTATGCCGAGATCGGCCGGCTCGACGTCGTGATGGTGCCGGTGGATGGCGGGCTGACCATGGGGGCGGAGAGCATGGTGCGTGTCGTCAGCCGGCTGCGCTCGGCGCTGATCCTTCCGATGCATCGGCGCGGGCCGCCGGTCGAAAGCTTCCTCGGCCTCTTCGGCCCCGGTTTCGACCGGGCGACGGCGGGCAGCGCCACGGTCACCGTGTCTCTCGCAACCTTGCCGAAAAAACCGCTGATCCTGCTTCTCCAGGGGTTGTGAGGAGACCGGCGACATTGCGCCGGACAACAGGCTGGACGAACCGGCCGGATGAAATTATAAGGCGGCCCGATCCCATCATCGGCAGAGTTTATCCAAGAGGGCGCCATGGCCGGCCATTCACAGTTCAAGAACATCATGCATCGCAAGGGCCGCCAGGACGCCGTGCGATCCAAGATGTTTTCCAAGCTTGCCCGCGAAATCACCGTCGCGGCCAAGGCCGGCCTTCCCGATCCCTCGATGAATGCCCGCCTGCGCCTCGCTATCCAGAACGCCAAGGCGCAGTCGATGCCGCGCGACAATATCGAGCGCGCCATCAAGAAGGCGTCCGGCGCCGACAGCGAGAACTATGACGAAATCCGCTACGAAGGCTACGGCCCGGGCGGCGTTGCCGTGATCGTCGAGGCCCTGACCGACAACCGCAACCGCACCGCTTCCAACGTCCGCTCGACCTTTACCAAGGCCGGCGGGGCGCTGGGCGAAACCGGCTCGGTCTCCTTCTCCTTCGACCGTGTCGGCGAAATCACCTACAAGCCGGATGTCGGCACCGCGGACGCCGTCATGGAAGCGGCCATCGAGGCCGGTGCCGAGGATGTCACCAGCGACGAGGATGGCCACACGATCATCTGCGGCTTCGAGGATATCGGCGAGGTGTCCAAGGCGCTCGAGGCGACGCTCGGCGAAGCCGAGACCGTCAAGGCGATCTGGAAGGCGCAGAACAGCGTTCCGGTCGACGAGGAGCGGGCGGAATCCCTGATGAAGCTGATCGACACGCTGGAAGACGACGACGACGTTCAGAACGTCTACGCCAATTTCGAAGTGTCCGACGAGGTGATGGCCAAGCTGTCGGCCTGATTACAGGTTGCAGATCACGGCTCTATCCTATGCTTTTCGGTGTATTGCTGCGTCTGCGCTAACCTTATCGTAACGCCTGTCGATCAGCATGCGGCCTGTCTGCTGCTGCCGACGCCTCGTCGAGATCGAGGCCTCTTTCGCATCGGTCGATGGATCGGCGGACGCTTCACGGGCGTCCGGCGCGCGGGATTGCGTGCGGGTCCAACCTGAATGCTGGATTGGAAAGCGGGCCGGGATTGCGCTTCGTTCACCTGAAACTCGTGGGACCCGCCATTGGCGGCGTCGCCCTTTTCATCGCCGCCATGGCGACCGTACCCTATTTCGGCGCGGCCCGGATCGATGGCGAGGCGCGGATCCAGCAGGAGACGCTGGTCAAGCGCAACCTCGCTCTGTGGATCGCCGATATCGAATTCACGCTGACCTCCTGGACCATCTGGGACGAGGCGATCGCCAAGCTCGACACCACGTTCGACTTCGACTGGGCGGACCGCAACATCGGCGCGTCCCTGATCGGAACGTCGCGCACCCGCTTTACCGCCGTTCTCAATCCGGACGACAGCATCCTCTATTCCCGGACGGAAGAGACGGTCGCCACCCGGCCTTTCTTTTCCCGTGGCGCCGACCGGATCGTCGCGGATGCGAAGATGCTCGTTGCCGATGTGCGCCGCCGCGAGACGGCACCCAAAAGTCCGGGCATTCCCAAGCCCATCGCCGCCAGTCGGATCGAGGTTATCGGACAGGAGGCCGTGCTGCTGTCGGCCAGCCTGTTCCAGCCGGATTTCGGCACGGCGCGGCTGAAGGGGGATCGCGCGCCGGTGCTGATCACGGCCATGCCGATCGGCGGCAGCCTGAAGGATTTTTTCGGAACGCGGTTTCTGCTCGATGACGCCCGCGTCAGTCCTTTGACAGACGTTGCGCCCGAGCGGGCCCGCACAGAGATCGCCGTCAGTCCGAACGGCAAGTTTCAGGTCCTTTCCTGGCGTCCGCCGACGCCGGCGCGCGACATGCTCTACCAGGCGATGCCGCTGATCCTGACGATCTTCTTCGTGCTGATGGCGGGGGGCGTCCTGCTCTTGCGCATCGCGCAGACGACCGCCCAGATGCTGGTCGCCCGCGAGCGCCAGATGGCGCACGCCGCGACGCATGACGTTCTCACCGGCCTTGCCAACCGGGCTTTGCTGGACAGCGTCTACGACGAGGAAGCGGCCATGGGGGCGCTTGTCGTCGCCTGCCTCGATCTCGATGGGTTCAAGGGTGTGAACGACACCTATGGCCACGCGGTCGGCGACGACCTCCTGCGCGCGGTTGCGTCACGGCTTCGCGCCGATGCGCGAACGGAGGACAGGCTCTTCCGCCTCGGCGGCGACGAATTTGCCATCCTGATGCCGGCCGTCACCCTTGCAGATGCCGAAGCGGCCTGCTGGAAGCTCGGCGAGGCGCTGTCGGCGCCGTTCTACCTGTCGGGCGCCTATCCGCCGGGGCATCGGATCGAGATTGCCGCCTCGTTCGGGCTCTGCCATGTCACGGACAGGGCGACCACCTGCGATGCTGCGTTTCGCGCAGCGGACGACGCGCTCTACACGGCGAAATCGCTCGGACGGGGCCGGGTGGTGGTCGGGCAGGGGCTGGACGCCGGCGCACCGGGCGCGGCCACGGGCGAGCTTCGCCGCATGGCCGCCAGCCTGCGCGGCTGAGCCACGTCAGGCTGCGGCCGCAAGCTCCTGACGCGCCTCGGCGAAGCGGCGCACCGACGTCAGCCTCGCGTCCATGTCGAAGATCGGCATGGAGATGATCAGCTCGTCGGCGCGCGTGTCGGCGAGGAACGTCTGCGTCTTGCGGCGCACCGTCTCGGGTCCGCCGACGATCGCATAGCTCATCGCATGATCGACGAAAGCCTTTTCCGAGGCGTTCCACAGACCGTCCATGCTGTCGACCGGCGGCGGGAACTGCCCGCGCGCATTGCGCCGGAGCGCCACGAAGGATTGCTGCATCGAGGTAAAGAGGTGGCGCGCCTCCGCATCGGTATCCGCCGCCACGCCCATGATGCCGACCATGGCGTAGGGCTTGTCGAGGATCGCCGAGGGTTCGAAGCGCTCGCGGTAGATCTCAAGCGCCGAAAACAGCATGTCGGGCGCAAAATGCGACGCGAAGGCGAAGGGCAGGCCGAGCATGCCGGCCAGCTGGGCGCTGTAATGGCTGGACCCGAGAAGCCAGATCGGCACGTTCGTGCCAGAACCGGGCGTGGCGATCACATGTCCCTCTTGCGGGGTGCCGAGCAGGCCTTGCAGTTCCACGACGTCGTTCGGGAAGGCATTGGCGCTGCCCTCCATGTGACGCCGGAGCGCGGCCGCCGTGCGCATATCCGTGCCCGGCGCGCGACCGAGACCGAGATCGATCCGGCCCGGGTAGAGAGCCGCAAGCGTGCCGAACTGTTCGGCGATGACGAGGGGCGAATGGTTGGGGAGCATGATTCCGCCCGAGCCGACGCGGATCGTTTTCGTTCCCGCGGCCACGTGCGAAATCACGATGGCCGTTGCGGCGCTGGCGATGCCGCTCATGCCATGGTGTTCCGCCAGCCAGAAGCGCTCATAGCCGGCGCGCTCCGCCTCCTGCGCGAGGCGCCGCGAGTTGTCGAGCGCCTGCGAAACAGTGCTGCCCTGCGTGATGGGCGACAGGTCGAGAATGGAAAAGGGGACCATGGCAAGCGGCCTTCAATTGATGAATGTCCTTGTCATGTAAGCGCCCTTCTTCGCGAGTTAAAGGGCATGGCATATTCAAGCCTTCCGGATGTTTTTGTTTTGTTCACATTTTGCTGGCAGCGTCCGGGGGCAAAGACTAGGATATTTTCATGCAATCCACGATTCGCATCATCGGTATCGATCCCGGGCTCCGGCGCATGGGATGGGGCGTGATCGACACGCTCGGCAACACCTTGCGCTTCGTGGCGTCGGGCACGATCCTGTCGGACGGCGATGCGGATCTGGCCTCGCGTCTCTGCCAGCTGCATGACGGCCTGGCCGACATTCTGCATCTCCACAAGCCGGACGAAGCCGCCGTGGAGCAGACCTTCGTCAACAAGGATGCTGTCGCGACGCTGAAGCTCGGACAGGCGCGCGGCATTGCCATGCTGGTTCCCGCCCGCGCCGGCCTGAAGGTGGCGGAATACGCGCCGAATGCCGTCAAGAAATCGGTGATCGGCGTCGGGCACGGCGAAAAGCAGCAGATCCATATGATGATCAAGGTTTTGATGCCGAAAGCGACCTTCAAGGGCAATGATGCCGCCGATGCGCTGGCCATCGCCATCTGCCATGCGCACAATCGGCAGAGTTTCGCCGGCAGCCTCGCCCATCGCATCGCGGCCGCCACGGCGTGAACCATCCGGCGTGATGGATCGCCGGCCAGCTTCTTTCTTTTTCTTTGGGACCGACGCGGATGATTGGCAAGTTGAAAGGCACGATTGACGAGATCGCCGACGACCATGTGGTGATCGACGTCCATGGCGTCGGCTATGTCGCCTATTGTTCGGCGCGCACGCTCGGCAAGCTCGGCTCGGCCGGCGAGGCTGCCGTGCTCTTCATCGAAACCTATGTGCGGGAAGACCAGCTGCGCCTGTTCGGATTCCTGTCGGCGCTCGAGCGCGAATGGTTCCGGCTGCTGCAGAGCGTCCAGGGCGTCGGCGCCAAGGTGGCGCTCGCCGTGCTCTCCGTTCTCACGCCTGGCGAACTTGCCAATGCCATCGCGTTGCAGGACAAGACCTCGATCTCGCGCGCGCCCGGCGTCGGCCCGAAGGTCGCGGTGCGCATCGTGACCGAGCTGAAGAACAAGGCGCCCGCCTTTGCGGGCGAGGCCGCGGCCGGCATCGGCTTCAAGCAGGAACTCGGCGAAGGCGCCGTGCCTGCGCCGGTGGCCGACGCCGTCTCGGCTCTCACCAATCTCGGCTACTCCCGCGACCAGGCGGCCAATGCGATCGCCGCCGCCTTGCGCAATGGCGGCGAGGGCGGCGATAGCGCCAAGCTCATCCGTCTCGGACTGCGCGAACTGTCGCAGTGATTGTTCGGGCCCCGGTTTCCCGGTAAGATTGGCACAGCAACGAGGAAAGGCTGCTACAGATGGGCGCTCTGACGATCCCAACATCCGAAGGCCAGCGTCCGATCCCGAAAGACCGTCGCGGCCGGCTCGATCTGACGCGGGGAACGCAATATTCCGCCATCGCAGATCATGCCGATGCGTCTGCTCCGGCAGTCCTCGGCGGAGATCGTCGGCGCGCATGCCGGGGACCTCGATATCGTGTTTCTCCAGCCGGACGTCCCGTCTAGGGTTCCGGCTGATTCTCTCGTCGCGCGGTCGGGCCTGCGGGCCGGCTGCCAGAAAATCGGTACGTTTGACCGGAAGGCTGCGCGCCTCACCCCGGGAATGGAACTCCTTGCATGACGGACGACGATGACCGCCTGATCTCTCCCGAAAAGCGCGGCGAGGATCTCGACACCGCGCTTCGGCCGCAGTCACTGGACGAATTTACCGGCCAGGCGGAGGCGCGCGCCAATCTGAAGGTCTTCATCGAGGCGGCCAAGCACCGCGGCGAGGCGCTGGATCACGTGCTGTTCGTCGGTCCGCCCGGTCTCGGCAAGACGACGCTCGCGCAGATCATGGCGAAGGAGCTCGGCGTCAATTTCCGCTCGACCTCGGGCCCGGTCATCGCCAAGGCCGGCGATCTCGCGGCGCTCCTGACCAATCTCGAAGAACGCGACGTGCTCTTCATCGACGAAATCCACCGTCTCAATCCGGCCGTGGAGGAAATTCTCTATCCGGCCATGGAGGATTTTCAGCTCGATCTCATCATCGGGGAGGGGCCGGCCGCCCGGTCGGTCAAGATCGACCTCTCGAAATTCACGCTCGTTGCCGCCACCACCCGGCTCGGGCTGCTGACGACGCCGCTGCGCGACCGGTTCGGCATTCCCGTGCGTCTCAGCTTCTACACCGTCGAGGAACTGGAACTGATCGTGCGGCGCGGGGCCCGGCTGATGGGGCTCGCCATCACCGACGAGGGCGCGCGCGAGATTGCCCGGCGGGCGCGGGGAACGCCGCGCATTGCCGGACGGCTCCTGCGCCGGGTGCGGGATTTCGCCCAGGTCGCGCGGGCCGAGGCCGTGACGCGGCAGATCGCCGACGAAGCCCTGACGCGGCTGCTGGTCGACAATATGGGCCTCGACCAGCTCGACAAGCGGTATCTCCACATGATCGCGCTCAATTTCGGCGGCGGCCCCGTCGGCATCGAGACGATCGCGGCGGGCCTGTCGGAGCCGCGCGATGCGATCGAGGATATCATCGAGCCCTACATGATCCAGCAGGGCTTCATCCAGCGCACGCCGCGCGGGCGGGTGCTCACGGTCAATGCCTGGAAACATCTCGGTCTCGTGCCGCCGAAGGATCTCGAGGCCTCGCAGTTCCGCCTGTTCCAGGAGGACGAGTGAGTGCTGTCCCGGCGCGGGTTTCTCCGCACTGCCGGGGCGCTCGTCCTGGCGGCTCTGTCCACCGCCGCCTACGGCATCGGCATCGAGCCGCGTCGGCGGCCGCGCGTCGTCACCCATCGGATCGTGCCGCCCGGCTGGCCTCGGGCGCTGCGGCTGCGGCTCGTGCTGATCAGCGATCTCCATGCCTGCGATCCCTATATGCCGGCGTCCCGCATTGCCGAGATTGCCGACCAGGCCAATCGCCTGGGCGGTGACATGATCCTGCTTCTCGGGGACTTTCTCTCCGGCATGATGTTGGGAACGCAGGTGCCGCCGGACGCCTGGGGCGCGGCGCTGCGGCCCTTGCAGGCGCCGCTCGGCGTTCACGCCATTCTCGGCAATCATGATTGGCTCGACGATCGCCAGGCCATGGAAAGCGGCCGCCCCGGGGTCGTCAAGGACGTGCTCGACAGCCTCGGCGTGCCGCTCTACGAAAACCGGGCCGTGCGCCTCGAAAAGGATGGTCAGGCCTTCTGGCTTGCCGGCCTTGCGGATCAGCTGCTGCCGGCGCGCGGCCTCGACGATCTCGCGGGGACGCTCGCGCGCATCACCGACGATGCACCCGTCATCCTCATGGCGCACGAGCCAGACGTCTTCCCGACGGTCCCGGCGCGGGTCGCCGTCACGCTGTCGGGCCATACCCATGGCGGGCAGATCCGCCTGTTCGGCTTTGCGCCCGTGGTTCCCTCGCGTTTCGGCAGCCGCTATGCCTATGGGCACATCGTCGAGAACGGGCGGCATCTGGTCGTGTCCGGCGGTCTCGGCACGTCCGTCATTCCCGTCCGGCTCGGTTCGCCGCCGGAGATCACCGTCGTGGAGCTCGGTTGATGGCAAAGCGCAAGATGGTCCGGCTCGACGCCGGCGACAAACGGTTCAATTTCCGCATTGCCGGGCTCGGTTTTCGCGACGGGCATGTTCTCGTCCACCGGGCGGTGCACGAGACATTCTGGACCTTTCCGGGCGGTCGCGCCGAGATTGGCGAGACATCCGAGGCGACGCTGCGGCGCGAGATGCAGGAAGAGCTCGGCGTCGAGATCACGGTCGGCCGTCTGCTGTGGACGGTCGAGAACTTCTTTCGCTACGAGGCGCGCGATTACCACGAGATCGGGTTCTATTATCTCATGACCGTGCCTCCGGTCTTTCCCTTCCACCACAGCGAGATCGTGCATCGCAACCGGGACGGCAAGGCCGATCTCGAATTCAAATGGGTACCCGCAACGGTCGCCGCGCTGCGGGCGCTCGATATTCCACCCTATTTCATCGCCGAGCAGATCGAGACGCTGCCCGAGACCAGCCGGCACATCGTCTGGCACGATGGCGATCTCGACCGCGTCTGACGGAACCCGTTTCGCGCGCATGCATTTCCCCCGCGGTAATCGCGTCAAGGAGAGCGCAGATGAAGAAATTCACGAAGGGCACCACCGTTTCCTGGAAATGGGGTCAGGGCACGGCGGAAGGCAAGGTGGACGAGAGCTTCACCGAGGACGTCGAGCGCACCATCAAGGGCCACAAGATCAAGCGCAAGGCGTCGACCGACGAGCCGGCCTACCTCATCAGCCAAGACGATGGGGCACATGTGCTCAAGAGCCATTCGGAGCTGAGTGCAAGCTGATGTCGAGCGATCATGTTCCTCCGGACGCCGTCGCCAAGGAGGCCGAGAAGGGCCTGAAGCTGCGCGAGACGTTCAAGCGCGGCGGCACGCAGATCGGCGTCGCCCGCGCCCGTGATCTGAAGAATCGCGCCCATCTCTCGCCCGACACGATCAAGCGCATGTCGAGCTATTTCTCCCGCCACAAGGTCGACAAGCGTGCCAAGAACTTCGGCGACGACGAGAACCCCTCCGCCGGCTACATCGCCTGGCTCCTCTGGGGCGGCGATGCCGGACGCGACTGGGTGGAAAAGCAGAAGGCCAAGCTGGAAAAGGATCGGTAGCCGATCGCTTTTACCCCTCGCGCACCATTCGGCCACTCTCAGGGTCCCCGTCACCGATGGCCGGTCCCCGTCGCAGGCGTCAGGGTCCTTATTGGCCGGAAGGACGGGTTTCCTTGCTGGTCGCGGCGAGACGGTCGGCGAGGGCTGCGATATCCGCGCGGAAGCGGGCCGTACCGCCCGGGGCCCAGCCGAGCGACCGCAGGCGTGTCGTGTCCATCTGCGCGAAATGGGACCGGTCCGCCGGCGCGGGGAGGGGATGACGGCAGGTCGTCGCCTGCTGCAGTTCCGCGAGCACGTCGTGATGGCTCGTCAGCAGGTCGGACGCGTTGAAGGCGCGGCCAGCGACAAGCGAAGCATCGGCGGTCAGGAGCAGCAGGACGGCGGCGGCGAGGTCGTCGCCATGCACCTCGGTTCCCACGCGGTCTTCCACCGGCCGGCCCGCAAGATAGTCACGCGCAAGGCTCTCCCACTTGTGCGGCCGATCGGGCGCGAGCCCGTAGACACCGGTGGCGCGGACGCTTGCCGTCACGAAATTTTCCGTGTCCAGGGCAGCCAGCGCCCGTTCCGCGTCCCATTTGACGCTGCCGTAGAGGCTTTCCGGGGCCGGCTCCAGATCCTCCGATAGGAGGGCCCCGTCCGGCGGGCGGCCATAGACGGCGCGGCTCGACAGGAAGACGCAGCGCCGGATGCCCGCCGCGCGGGCCGCTTCGAACAGCCGTCGGGAGCCATCGCCATTGGCGCGCCGGAACCCCTCGGGGTCATCGCCTTCGCCGCCGCGATATCGTCCGGGCACGTGCTCCAACGCGGCATGGACGAAGGCGTCGATGCCGTCGAGCGCCGGAAGCGGCGCGGCGGGATCGAGCGGCAGCGCCACGGTGTCGACGTGCCGCGAGAACGGTGGCCGGGAGATCGGGATCGGCAAGGCTCCCGCAGCGGCGCTTGCATCGGGCCTGACCCCTGCGACCGCCTCGTGCCCGTGCGCCAGCAGATGCTCCACGATGAAGCGGCCGACAAAGCCGGTTGCGCCCGAAACGAGAACCCGCATCAGCCTGCCGCCTTCGTCGCGTCCGGACGCAACGGACCGGGAAGGCCGGCAATATCCGGAATGTCGGTGCCGTCGTGAAAGGCGTGCCAGAGGTCGATCAGCGGCTTCAGCGCCTCGGCCTTGGGATGATCCCTCTCCCACGGCTTTTCATACTGATAGTGCAGCACGCCGATGGACGGCCAGTCCCAGAGAGCAGGCAGCGCGAACCATACATATTGCAGCATGTTCATCGTCACCGGCAGACCGTGCCAGTCCGGGAAGAAGGCCTGCAGAAAGCTCTGGTCGGTGCGAGGCCAGAAGGCGTCGGCAACGTCGAGCCGTTCCAGCATGGCCCGGAAGGTCTCGTCGGCAGGCCGGGCGACGAAGACGCCGGAGTTCATCCGGTGGAAATCGGCCAGGCTTTCGTAGACGTTCGGTGCGGCGCAGAATTCGGGATAGTCGAAGAGCCGGTCGATGTTTCTCAGCACGAGCGCGTCGGCATCGATGAAGATGCAGCGCTCGTAGTCCGTCAGCTGCCAGAGCCGCAGCTTGCAGAAATTGTCGAGCGGCGAATGGAAGGCCGGCTTGCGCCCCTTGGTGAAGGGGGCGGCGGCATGGACGCTGCGCCTGGCATGCCGCGCGTTGAAGGCATCCGACAGCGGCAAAAGGTCGGTCTGGACCAGCCGGACGTCGAACGCCGCGAGCGGCGCCAGCATCGGCGCGGTCACCGCCTGGGTGTGGAGGACCACGATGTCCGCGCGGCTTCCCGTCCGGCGGATCGAGCGGCAGAGCGCCTTTGCCCCCATCGCGTAATCCGCATTGGTCACCAGCGTCACATAAGCGTGGACGGTGCTTCCCGTCATGAGACCGATTTCAGCTTCCGGCCTTCCGGATCGTGAACGATCTTGGAGGCGATGTCCTTCGTCCAGGCGGAAACCGCGGGCACGCGGCTGCGATCGACGCGATAGGCGTATTTCCGGGCGACATCGACGATCTCCGACAGGAGCCCGTCCTTCAGGCGCGTGGGGTCGAGGCCGAGATCGAGGAACTTGTCGTTCGTCACGACCAGGTCGTTCTCTGGCGCTTCCTTGCGCGGGTTCGGCAGCCAGGCGATCTCGGCGCCGGTCATGTCGCAGATCATCCGGGCGAGGTCGCGCACCCGGTGCGTCTCGGTCATCTGGTTGAAGATCTCGACGCGCGACCCCCGGGCCGGCGGGTTCTTCAGCGCCAGCTCGATGCAGCGAACCGAATCCTGGATGTGGATGAAGGCGCGGGTCTGCCCGCCGGTGCCGTGCACGGTCAGGGGATAGCCGATGGCCGCCTGGATGAGGAAGCGGTTCAGCACCGTGCCGTAATCGCCGTCATAGTCGAAGCGGTTGACCAGCTGCTCGTGCCGGCGGGTTTCCTGCGTGTGCGTGCCCCAGACGATGCCCTGGTGCAGGTCGGTGATCCGCAGCGCGTCGTTCTTGGCATAGAACTGGAAGAGCAGCTGATCGAGGCATTTGGTCATGTGGTAGATCGAGCCGGGATTGGCCGGGTAGAGGATCTCCTGGGCAACCGTCTCGCCGCTCTGCGTGGTGATGCCGACCGGCAGGTAGCCTTCCGGGATCGCGGCCCCCACGGTGGAATAGCCGTAGACGCCCATCGTGCCGAGATGCACCAGATGCGCGTCCAGGTTCAGGTCCACCAGCGCGTTCAGGAGATTGTGCGTCGCCGAGACGTTGTTGTTGACCGTATAGTTCTTGTGCCGGTCACTCTTCATCGAATAGGGCGCCGCACGCTGTTCGGCAAAATGGATGACCGCATCGGGGCGGTGCTCGCCGAGCCAGTTCTTCAGGAGCTCGTAGTCGCGGCCAAGGTCGATCAGGTTGAAATGAATGCGTCGCCCGGTTTCGGCATGCCAGATGCGCGTGCGCTCCTGGATCGAGTCCATCGGCGTGAGGGACTGGACGCCGAGCTCGGTGTCGATCCAGCGGCGCGAGAGATTGTCGAGGATATGGATGTCGTGGCCCGCCTGGGACAGGTGCAGGGCCGTAGGCCAGCCGATGAAACCGTCGCCGCCCATCACTGCAATCTTCATGACGTCGCCTCCTCGAAAGATCGGTGCCGGAGAAAATGTGTCCCGGATCGCCCGGTCGTCGCCACCCGCCGGTCGAACGGATTTTGCGCCTCTCCGGCTGTAATTAGAAATTATGACAGTTGTTCAATGCTTGTCGCAATGCCGTCTTTGCGCCACAACGGCCAAACGCAGATGAGGACGGCAGCAAGAGGCGACGCCACGTGGATTTTTCGATTGCGGGAAGGCTGACGGAGAACGGGCATGTTCTCCAGCAGCGGGTCTATTACGAAGACACGGATTTTTCCGGTCTGGTCTACCACGCCCGCTATCTGCATTTCCTCGAGCGCGGCCGCACCGACTATCTGCGCTGCCTCGGCGTCGAGCAGCGGGCGCTTCTGACGGCCGATGCCGAAGGCCTGGTCTTCGTCGTCCACCGCATGGAGATCGACTTCCGCCTGCCGGCCCGCATGGACGACATTCTGGAGATCCGGACCGCGACGGAAAAAGCAGGCGGCGCGAAGATGGTGCTTGTCCAGCAGATCCTCTGCGAGGGCCGTCTGCTGATCGCCGCCAGGGTCATCATCGCTGTCATCAACGCTGCGGGCCGGCCGCGACGCCTGCCGGAGGCGCTGGCCCAGAGGTTCCTGGCGTAAGGCGATCTCGATGATCCGCGGCCTCGTTTCGACCTTCGCGCGCGCCCTCCAGGCGTCGAGCGACGCTAACGCAAGCTTCATGGGACGGTGGTAGAGCAGGGCCATGAGGGGACGTCCATGAAGATTGCCGTCAATGCCAGGGTTACGCAGTTCGCCATGGGCGGCCAGCAACGCGTCGCCGCCGAGATCGCAACGCGTCTGGGATCGCTGACCGAGCTCGTGCCGGACCGTCCGCTCGGCGGCATGAAGGCGCATGCCTGGGAGCAGATCGTCCTGCCGGTGCGTGCGCGCGGCCATCTTCTCTGGTCGCCCTCGGCCACGGGGCCGGTGTTAAAGGCGCGCCAGGTCGTTACCCTTCATGACGTCGCGTTCCTGGATGTGCCGGAATATTTCTCCCGGTCGTTCACCGCCTTCTACAAGGCGCTGCTGCCGGTGCTGGTGAAGCGCGTCGACCGCGTCGTCACGGTGTCGGACTTCTCCCGGAAGCGGATCGCCGCCACGCTTCACATCGACGAAAGCCGGATCGACGTCATTGCAAACGGCGTCAGCGGCCATTTCCGGCCCTACGCACCGCAGGATGTCGCCGTCACGCGCGCCGCGCTCGACCTGCCGGCGCGCTATCTGCTGCTGCAGGCGACCTCCGACCGGCGCAAGAACCTGGCCGCAACGCTGCGGGCCTGGGCCATCGCGCAGCGGGCGCTGCCGGACGACATCCTGCTCGTCGTCTCGGGAAATCTCGGGCGGGCGCATGTCTTCGGCGCGGTCACGGCCCTTCCCGACGTGCCGCGCACGCGTTTCGTCGGCTATGTCGAGGAAGCGCATATGGGGCCGCTGATGGCGGGTGCGGACGCCTTCCTGTTTCCCTCGCTCTACGAAGGCTTCGGCCTGCCGATCGTGGAGGCGATGGCCTGCAGCACGCCGGTGCTCACCGCTGCGGCGACCGCGACCGAGGAGATCGCCGGCGGTGCGGCACTGCTCGTGGATCCTGCGTCGGACGCTGCGATCGCGGACGGCATCGTCGCGCTCATGCGGGACGAGGGCTTGCGCACCCGGCTTGCCGCGGAAGGCCTGGTCCGCGCCCGGCATTTCTCCTGGGATGGCGCCGCCGAGCAATATCGCACGCTCTTTCGCGCGCTCGGTGCGGATCTCTGACCGCCGACGTCCGATCCCGCCCGCCTGCGAGCCTTCGGTAACACTCCCTTAACCATAATGATGTCTTATCGATCCACGGGATTTTGTGCACTGCACGTCATCCTTTGACCAAGATTACGCGGGAAAGGTTTGCCCGAAGCTTGGATTGCACGTGTGCGATCGGCGGCGGGCTGCCGGGGCGAACTTGAAAACAATGACGTTTGAGCGACCTGGCGTCGAGCATGTGATGGCTCTTGCCGGGCGTCCGGATTCGGGGATTTGAAAGCATGGAACAGGCTGGATTGGCCGCGGTGACCACGGACGTGACGTTGTGGTCTCTTTTCATGGAAGCCGGCTTCGTCGTGAAGCTGGTCATGCTCGGGCTCATGGCCGCTTCGGTCTGGACCTGGGCCATCGTGGTCGACAAGACCATCCGCTATGCCCGCGTCCGCCGCCAGCTCGACAGTTTCGAGCAGGTGTTCTGGTCGGGCCAGTCGCTGGAAGAGCTCTACCGGACGCTGTCCGATCGCCAGACCTCCGGCATGGGGGCGATCTTTGTGTCGGCCATGCGCGAGTGGAAGAAGAGTTTCGAGCGCGGCGCGCGATCCCCGATCGGCCTGCAGATGCGCATCGACCGGGCCATGGACGTGACGCTGTCGCGTGAATCCGAAGCGCTGGAAGCGCGGCTCGGCTCGCTTGCCACCATCGGCTCGGCCGGCCCGTTCGTCGGTCTCTTCGGCACCGTCATCGGCATCATGACCTCGTTCCAGGCGATCGCCGGCTCGAAGTCCACCAACCTCGCCGTCGTGGCGCCGGGTATCGCCGAGGCGCTGCTCGCCACCGCCATCGGCCTGCTCGCCGCCATCCCGGCCGTTATCGCCTACAACAAGTTCACGGCGGATGCCGGCAAGATCAATTCCCGCATGGAAGGTTTTGCCGACGAATTCTCCGCCATCCTGTCGCGCCAGATCGACGAAAAGCTGCAGCCGCGCCAGGCGGCTCAATAATCACCGACGGAGGCCGCGACGATGGGTATGGCAGTGGGCGGATCCAAGGGCTCGGGCGGCAGACGCCGCGGGCGTGGACGCGGCGGCAAGGCCGTCATGAGCGAAATCAACGTGACGCCGTTCGTGGACGTCATGCTCGTCTTGCTCATCATCTTCATGGTGGCCGCGCCGATGATGACCGTCGGCGTGCCGATCGATCTTCCGGAAACCCAGGCCAAGGCGCTGAATTCCGATACGCAGCCGATCACGATCTCGGTCAATCCGGCCGGCGAGATCTTCCTGCAGGAAAGCCCCATCACCATCGAAGAGGTCGTGCCGAAGCTCGAGGCCATCGCCAAGACCGGCTACGAGGAGCGCATCTATGTGCGCGGCGACACCAATGCGGACTATGGAACGGTCATGAAGGTCATGGCGCGCATTTCCTCGGCCGGCTTCAAGAACCTGGGTCTCGTGACCCTTCAGGAAACGGACAAGTGAGCCTTTGACATGAAGGGCAGCATTGCAACCTCCGCTGTGCTTCACGGACTGGTGCTCACCTGGGCGCTGGTCTCGCTCGGCAGTCCGAAGCCTCTCGAGGTTGCGGCCGTCGAGTCCGTGCCCGTCGAAATCATCAGCGAAATGAGCCAGATCCAGCAGGGAGACCTCAAGGCGCCCATGGCCGAGAAATCTGCGCCCAAGCCGTCCGAAAAGCCGCAGACGAAGCCCGAGGCCGAAAACGTCGGCGACAACGACGTCGACATGAAGACGCCGCCGAAGCCGGTTTCCAAGCCCGTCGAGAACCAGGCCTCCGCAGCCCCGCCGAAGTCGGACGACGCACCGCCGTCGCCCGATCCGGTGAAGGAGGAGGTCAAGCCGTCCGAAAAGCCGCCGGCGGAACCGGCGACCGAGGTCGCAGCCCTTCCCGAGCCCAAGGAAGAGGTCAAGCCGGACCCCAAGCCCGATCCGAAGCCGCAGCCCGAAGCCAAGGCCGAGCCGACGCCCGAGCCGACGCCGACGCCGGCCGAGCAGACCCCGGCCGAAAGCCCGGATGCGGCTGCCCTGCCGCAGAACGTGCCGGCCCCGACCGCGCGCCCGAAGGTCGAGCAGACCGCCGCGGCCCAGACCGCCAAGACGCCCGACCGCAAGACGGACGCCGCGCCCAAGGAGCAGAAGAAGACGTCGTCGCAGAAGGAAAGCGACTTCAACGCCGACGAGGTGGCGGCCCTTCTCAACAAGACCGAATCGTCCGGCGGCGGCGCCAAGCGCTCGCAGGACAAGGCCGCACTCGGCGGCAAGAAGGCGACGACCGGCAATACGCTGTCCTTGAGCGAGATGGACGCGCTGAAGGGCGCGATCCAGAAGAACTGGTCGATCATCCCCGGCATGGCGGATCTCGAGGGCATGGTGATCACGGTCACGATCCAGCTCGATCCCCAGGGCGAGATCGTCGGCCAGCCCGAGGTCGAGGCGACGGGCGGCACGCCTACCTCGCAGCGGGCGATGATCGGCAGCGCGACGCGCGCCGTGCGCCGCTCCGCACCGTTCAAGCTGCCGGCCGACAAGTACGACTCCTGGCAGGAGGTCGTCATCCATTTCGACCCGTCGGACATGCTGCTGTGACCGCCGGCTTCGCGATCACGAACGACATCACACCGGCCATCGCTTCACGCGGTGGCCGTCATCATACCGAATGGACTGCTGAGAGGCTCCGTAATCATGCTTAGACGCACCTTTTTCCGGCTCTTCGTCGCACTGACGGGTCTGGTCGCTGTTGCGACCGCCCCGGCGTATGCGCGCGTCGAGATCAACATCAACCGGGGCAATGTCGAGCCGCTGCCGATCGCCATCACCGACTTCCTGCAAGGGGAGATGGGGCAGAAGATCTCGGACGTGGTGGCGGCCGACCTGAAGCGGTCCGGGCTGTTTGCGCCCGTCGATCGCAAGGCCTTCATCGAGAAGATCACCAATCCGGATGCGCCGCCGCGCTTTGAAGACTGGCGCGTGCTCAACGTGCAGGCGCTCGTCACCGGCCGCGTGACGCAGGAAGGCGATGGCCGCCTGAAGGCGCAGTTCCGCCTGTGGGATGCCACCGCGCAGAACCAGATCACCGGCCAGCAGTATTTCACGCAGCCGGAAAACTGGCGCCGTCTCGCCCACATCATCGCCGATGCGATCTACAAGGAGATCACCGGCGAAGAGGGCTATTTCGACACGCGCGTCGTCTATGTCGCCGAAAGCGGCCCGAAGACGGCCCGCAAGCGTCAGCTGGCCATCATGGACCAGGACGGTGCCAATGCGCGCGCCATCACCAATTCCAACGACATCGTGCTGACGCCGCGCTTCTCGCCGAGCCGCCAGGAAATCACCTACATGTCGTTCGAGGGCCAGGAGCCGCGGGTCTACCTGCTGCAGCTGGAAACCGGACAGCGCGAGGTGGTCGGCAACTTCCCCGGCATGACCTTTGCGCCGCGCTTCTCGCCGGATGGCCAGCGCGTCATCATGAGCCTCCAGCAGGAAGGCAATGCCAATATCTACACCATGGATCTGCGCTCGCGCACCACGACGCGCCTGACCTCGACCGCGGCCATCGATACCTCGCCGTCCTATTCGCCGGACGGCGCGCGCATCGTGTTCGAAAGCGACCGCGGCGGCCGCCAGCAGCTCTACGTCATGGGTGCGGACGGCTCGGGCCAGACGCGCATCTCGTTCGGCGACGGCTCCTACTCGACCCCCGTCTGGTCGCCGCGCGGCGATCTCATCGCCTTCACCAAGCAGTCGGGCGGCAAGTTCTCGATCGGCGTGATGAAGCCGGACGGCTCGGGCGAGCGTATCCTCACCTCGGGCTTCCACAACGAAGGTCCGACCTGGGCGCCCAATGGCCGCGTGCTCATGTTCTTCCGCCAGGATGCCGGTGCCGGCGGTCCGCAGCTCTATTCCATCGACCTCACGGGCTATAACGAGCAGCGCGTCGCCACCCAGGGCTTTGCATCGGATCCAGCCTGGTCGCCGCTTCTGGAATAGGCAGATCTCGCGATTGCGGCGGGAAATGTGGCCAAATGCCGCTTTCTCGCCGCAAAAGACTGATTACGACCGCGCGATGGTCGCGTGTTGAGAGAGTTTTAACCATCTCCGTTGCATGAAGGTTAACCGCATCCGGTTACAGTTCGGCAACCCTCATATTCACTTCTTTCCGACCTTCGCTTACCAAGGAGACCGGCTCATGAGCCGCATTCACGTCCCGGCCACAGGCCGTCTTCAGTCCCTCGCACGCAACCCTGTCGCGATCGCCCTGTTCCTGTCGCTGGCCATCACAGGCTGCGCCTCCAAGAAGAACAGCATGCCGAACGACGCTGCCGGCCTCGGCCTCGGCGCCGGCGGCTCGGCAACGCCCGGCTCGGCGCAGGACTTCACGGTCAATGTCGGCGACCGCATCTTCTTCGACACCGACAGCTCGTCCATCCGCGCCGATGCCCAGGCGACCCTGTCGCGCCAGGCACAGTGGCTGGCCAAGTACCCGACCTACCAGATCACGGTCGAAGGCCATGCCGACGAACGCGGCACGCGCGAATACAACCTCGCGCTCGGCGCACGTCGCGCCGCCGCCGCCAAGGAATTCCTGGCGAGCCAGGGCGTTCCGGCCGGCCGCATGCGCACCATCTCCTATGGCAAGGAAAAGCCGGTCGCCGTTTGCGACGACATTTCCTGCTGGTCGCAGAACCGTCGCGCGGTCACCGTGCTCGGCGGCGGCGGCAACATGTAAGTTGGACGGTCGGATCGGCGGGCGCACGGCCTGCCGGTCCGACACATCGACGATCTGCTTTGTCGAGGAAGGCGGTCCGCAAGGGCCGCCTTCCTTTTTCGTCACACTTTGACCGAACTCCGTTGCTTTTTGCAGGCAATTGGAAAACTGTGCGGCGGTTGCAGTGCGGTAGGGGCGGGCTTCTTTCGCCCCGGCCTGCGACATGATCGGTATCGAACGGGACACATGACATGAAGAACATTGTCGTGGCAGCCATGATCGGTCTTGGCGCCTTCGGGTCGCTAAGCCAGCCCGTGACTGCCATGCCGCTTTCCGGCTGGTTGGACAAGGCGTTCCACCGCAACGAGACGAAGCTTGGCGAACAAGCGCCGCTGCTCAAAGTGCAGGCCAGCGAGGCCGGGCGCATCGGGCAGCTCGAGGAAACGATCCGCTCCCTTAACGGGCGTATCGAGGAAATGAGCTTCCAGCTGCTGCAGATGCAGGAGCAGATCCGGAAGTTCCAGGAAGACAACGAGCTGCGGTTCCAGGATCTCGAGGGCGGCAAGGCGGCCGCGCCGCGCAAGAGCGGGGCGCTCGAAACGCCGCGCACCTCCAACGAGGCTCTGGCGACCACGGGTCGTGTCGCACCGTCCGCAACCGTTCCCGATCCCGGCGCAAGCACGGGATCGGAGACGGCCGCGCGGACCCTTCCGGGCGTCGCTCCGGGCGCGTCCACCGGCGGGAACGGCGCGCAAGGCAGCCTGCCGACGACGCTCGGCCAGATCATCCTCGACGATGCCGGCAATCCGATCGGCGCCAATGCCGAAAACCTGCCCGAGCCCGGAGCGGTTCCCGGCGGCGCTTCCGGCACCGACATCGGCTCCGTCGCCTCCACTTCGCCCAACACACGCGCCGCGCCCGGCCTCAACGCCACGCCGGAGACCGAGCAGCAGACCGCCAGCCTCGACAATCCCGGCGATCTCTACCAGTCAGCCTATGGCCATGTCCTTTCCGGCGACTACAGCCAGGCGGAAAACGAGTTCCGCAGCTATCTCGATGCCTTCCCCAGCGGTGAAAAGGCAGCGGATGCCAGCTTCTGGATGGGCGAAGCCCAGTATTCCCAAGGCAAGTTCAACGACAGCGCGAAGACGTTCCTGAATGCGCACCAGGCCTTTTCGAAGTCGCCCAAGGCGCCGGAAATGCTTTTGAAGCTCGGCATGTCGCTGGCCGCGCTCGACAACAAGGAAACCGCCTGCGCGACGCTTCGCGAAGTCGGCAAGCGCTATCCCAAGGCCTCGCCCGCGGTAAAGGCCAAGGTCACGAGCGAGCAGAGCCGCCTGTCCTGCTGATGCGGCCGTCCCTGCCGGCCCGGCCGGGCGCCGATGGCGGGGCCGCTGCGCCGATCGCCGCGGCAGCGAATTTCCTGTCGCGCCTGCGCCGCCCGTCCACCGTTCTCGTCGCCGTCTCCGGCGGCAGCGATTCCATCGGCCTCCTCTTTTCCCTCCATCAGGCGCTGACGCTGAGCGGCGCGCCCCATCGGCTCGTCGCCTGCACCGTCGACCATGCCCTGCGCGCCGCGTCCGCGGCAGAAGCGGCAGCGGTGTCGCAGCGCTGCCGGGCGCTCGGCGTTCCGCATCATGTCGCCCGCTGGTCGCATGCGGACATCACGTCCGGCCTCCAGGCGCAGGCGCGCCTTGCCCGATACCGGCTGCTGTCCGAGGCAGCCCACCTGTTCGGGGCCGATCTCGTTGTCACCGCACATACGGCCGACGATCAGGCCGAGACCATCGCCATGCGGGCCGCGCGCCATCGCGAGGACCGTGCGGCCGGCCGGGGGGCTCCGATCGGTCTGGCGGGCATGGCGGACGCGGTTCTTTTCGACGGCCGGCTCTGGATCTGCCGCCCGTTTCTCGGTGTCGGCCGACAGGCCGTGCGGGATGCTCTGACCGCGCGCGGCGAAGGGTGGATCGACGATCCGAGCAATGACGATCCCCGCTTCGAGCGCGTCCGCATCCGCCGGGGGTCTGCCTCGCCTGCGTCACCAGGGCCGTCGTCCTGCGATCCGGACGACGGCCTTGCGTGCGGGGATGCCGCGGCGGGTCGCATCCGGTCTGGCGCCTTGCTGTCCGGCCTCCTTGCCCGCCACGTGCGCATCGCCGAAGGCGTGGCCGCCGAGATCGCGCTTGCGGATCTCGATGTCGCCGACGACGCGTGGCGGCGATTGCTCGTGCTTCTTGCTGCGACGCTTGCCGGAAAGCCGCACGGAATCGGTCGGGACAGCGCCGCCCGTCTCGTCTCGGCGCTCGGCGATCCCGCCGCCACCGCCACAACAGCCGGCGGCTGCGTGTTCGAGCGTCGGGCCGGGCGCCTGTTCGTCTATCGGGAGCGTCGCAACCTCCCGGTTCCGACGACGGTCGCGCCCGGGCAATCCCTCCTGTGGGACGGGCGCTTCACGATCGATAACACCGGCCTGCTTCCCATTACGATCCTGGCGGGCGGGGATCGCGCGCTGGCCGCACGGCTTGCGGCGCAAGGCCTTCCCGCCGGTGTCGCCGGGCGCATCGCGCAGGCCGCGCCCGCGATCCTCGGCCCCGACGGTGGCCTGGTCCCGGACGGCGCGTTTTCCCGGCATCCGCGGATCGCGCCCTACGACACCTTTTTGCCGCGTTTCGACCTGATGATCGGGCAAAGCATTGCTGCAAAGCTCGGCCGCGCCCCGTATCCTGAATGCCCGGTTGACGATATCGCGATGAAATGATCGTGCAGAAGGCGGTTTGCCTTGGCAAGGCCTGTCGCGAACCCTATGTTAGCGAAGAAATATGAGCCCTGTTTCGGGGCCTGCACCGGTTCCGGGGAGTTCGATGAACCCTAATTTTCGTAATCTTGCCCTCTGGGCCATTATCGCTCTGTTGCTGATTGCGCTGTTCAGCATGTTTCAGCAGCCGTCCGAGCGAAGCGGCTCGAGGGAAGTACCGTTCTCGCAATTCCTGAAGGATGTCGATGGCAGCCGCGTCAAGGACGTGGTCATCACCGGCAACAAGGTGCTCGGCACCTACAACGAGAGCGGCGCGACCTTCCAGACCTATGCGCCCTCCGTCGACACGGCTCTGACCGAACGCCTCGAGGCCAAAAACGTGACCGTAACCGTGCGTCCGGAAACGGACGGGTCCAACGGCTTCCTGAGCTTCATCGGCACGCTGCTGCCCATGCTGCTGATCCTCGGCGTCTGGCTGTTCTTCATGCGGCAGATGCAGGGCGGATCGCGGGGCGCGATGGGCTTCGGCAAGTCCAAGGCGAAGCTTCTCACCGAGGCGCATGGCCGCATCACGTTCGATGACGTCGCCGGTGTGGACGAAGCCAAGCAGGATCTCGAGGAAATCGTCGAATTCCTGCGCGATCCGCAGAAGTTCCAGCGCCTCGGCGGCCGCATTCCCCGCGGCGTCCTGCTCGTCGGACCGCCCGGCACCGGCAAGACGCTGCTCGCCCGCTCGGTGGCCGGCGAGGCCAATGTGCCCTTCTTCACCATCTCCGGTTCGGACTTCGTCGAAATGTTCGTCGGTGTCGGCGCCAGCCGCGTCCGCGACATGTTCGAGCAGGCTAAGAAGAATGCGCCCTGCATCATCTTCATCGACGAAATCGATGCGGTCGGTCGTCATCGCGGCGCCGGCCTCGGCGGCGGCAACGACGAACGCGAGCAGACCCTGAACCAGCTGCTGGTCGAGATGGACGGCTTCGAGGCGAACGAGGGCATCATCCTCATCGCCGCGACCAACCGTCCCGACGTGCTCGATCCCGCGCTTCTGCGTCCGGGCCGCTTCGACCGTCAGGTCGTCGTGCCCAATCCCGACATCAACGGCCGCGAGCGTATCCTCAAAGTGCATGTCCGCAACGTGCCGCTGGCTCCGAATGTCGATCTCAAGGTTCTCGCCCGCGGAACGCCCGGCTTCTCCGGTGCCGACCTGATGAACCTCGTCAACGAGTCCGCCCTCATGGCTGCGCGCCGCAACAAGCGCGTCGTCACCATGGCCGAGTTCGAGGATGCGAAGGACAAGATCATGATGGGTGCGGAGCGCCGCAACTCCGCCATGACCGAGTCCGAAAAGAAGCTGACGGCCTATCACGAAGCCGGACATGCCATCGTCGCGCTAAAGGTGCCCGCGGCCGATCCGCTGCACAAGGCGACCATCATTCCGCGTGGTCGTGCGCTCGGCATGGTCATGCAGCTGCCCGAGGGCGATCGCTATTCGATGAGCTACAAGTGGATGGTTTCGCGGCTCGCCATCATGATGGGCGGTCGTGTCGCCGAGGAAATCACCTTCGGCAAGGAGAACATCACCTCCGGCGCGTCTTCGGACATCGAGCAGGCGACCAAGCTGGCCCGCGCCATGGTGACGCAATGGGGCTTTTCCGATCAGCTCGGTCAGGTTTCCTACGGCGAGAACCAGCAGGAGGTCTTCCTCGGCCATTCCGTCTCGCAGTCCAAGAACGTGTCGGAAGCCACCGCGCAGAAGATCGACAACGAGGTTCGCCGCCTGATCGACGAAGCCTATGACGAGGCTCGCCGGATCATCACCGATATGAATTCGCAGTTCGTCGCGGTGGCCGAAGGCTTGCTCGAGTATGAAACCCTGACCGGCGACGAGATCAAGGCGCTGATCCGCGGCGACAAGCCTGCCCGGGACCTCGGCGACGATTCGCCGCCGCATCGCGGTTCGGCCGTACCCTCGGCGGGCGCCAAGAAGGACGGCACCACGCCGAAGGGCGAGGCCGAAGGCGGCCTGGAGCCCCAGCCGCAATAATCTGCACGGTCTTGTGCGACATCGAACCCTTCGGCTTCCGGCCGGAGGGTTTTTTTATTTCGACTTTTTTCGCCCTTTCTTTTCCACGCCGGTTTTTCCGCCTTCATACTGGCCGCGTCCCGTTATCGGATGCACCGGAAGGCGTTCCGGCGAAGCGGGGCCGGTGCCGGCGATGGGGGGATGACGCATATCCCTGCCGCCGGGCTCGCGAAAAGGCCGTCCGCCGTTTGAGCTTGTAAGGCCGGCGGTGTGGCGATGT
>NZ_LMPE01000005.1:0-207068 GCF_001424325.1 Rhizobium sp. Leaf341 | reverse complement strand
GGAAGATGTCGTCTTCCCTTCTACCCTTCACGTGGCAGCTTCCAGCGCCTCGTCCGAATGCCTTTCTCCACGGCGCGTCCCGCGTGCGTGGGTCTCGGCGCGTCCGCTGTCCGGTAAGCTTTGCGAAGGTAACGGCGTGTAATCATTTCTGATGGCCGGGAGGATGCCGTTTTCCGCGTGTCTGTGGCAAAAGGTCGAGTGAGCAAGCCGGGACGTCAGGGGCATGACATCCCGGTGAGGGCATCACGACCAACACAGCATGGCCAAGACAGCACGACCAAACGGGCACGGCCAGACCGGCAAGACCAGACCAGGAAGACCGGCCCGATCCGGTCCGGACGGCCGGATATGACGATGGAGCGATCATGAAGCGCAGATATTTCGGCACCGACGGCATTCGCGGGCAGTCCAACATTTTCCCGATGACGCCGGATCTCGCCATGCGGGTCGGGATCGCCGTCGGCACCATCTTTCGGCGCGGCGCACATCGCCACCGGGTCGTCATCGGCAAGGATACGCGGCTCTCGGGCTATATGCTCGAGAACGCCATGGTTGCCGGCTTCACGGCGGCGGGCGTCGATGCCTTCGTCCTCGGTCCCATTCCCACGCCCGCCGTCGCCATGCTGACGCGGTCGCTGCGCGCGGATATCGGCGTGATGATCTCCGCCTCGCACAATCCGTTCGAGGACAACGGCATCAAGCTGTTCGGCCCCGACGGCTACAAGCTGTCGGACGATATCGAAGGCCAGATTGAGGAACTGCTCGACCAGGACCTGTCGATGCAGCTCGCGCGCTCCAACGAGATCGGCCGCGCCAAGCGTATCGACGGGGTCCACGACCGCTATATCGAACATGCCAAGCGCACGCTCCCGCGCGACGTCACGCTGAAGGGCCTGCGCATCGCCATCGATTGCGCCAACGGCGCCGCCTACAAGGTCGCGCCGGCCGCCCTGTGGGAGCTCGGTGCGGACGTGGTGACCATCGGGACGGACCCCAACGGCACGAACATCAATCTGGACTGCGGCTCCACCAGCCCGGCCGCCCTTTCGAGGAAGGTGCACGAGGTGCGCGCCGATATCGGCATCGCGCTCGATGGCGATGCCGACCGCGTGCTGATCGTCGATGAAAAGGGCGCCATTGTCGATGGCGACCAGCTGATGGCCGTCATCGCCGACAGCTGGGCGGCCGACGGAAGCCTGCGCGGCGGCGGCATCGTCGCCACGGTCATGTCCAACCTCGGGCTCGAGCGTTACCTCCAGAGCCGCAAGCTGTCGCTCCAGCGCACCAAGGTCGGCGATCGCTATGTCGTCGAGCACATGCGCGAGAAGGGGTTCAACATCGGCGGCGAGCAGTCGGGCCATATCGTCCTCTCGGACTTCGGAACCACGGGCGATGGCCTCGTCGCCGCCCTGCAGGTGCTCTCCAACGTCAAGCGGCTCGGCAAGCCCGTCAGCGAGGTCTGCCACAAGTTCACGCCCGTGCCGCAGGTGCTGAAGAACGTGCGCGTCTCCACCGGCGCGCCGCTCGAGGACAATGCCGTGCGGCAGGCGATCGCGGAGGCCGAGGCCGCGCTGGCAAAGACCGGCCGCCTGCTCATCCGCCCGTCCGGCACCGAGCCCCTGATCCGCGTCATGGCGGAAGGCGACGACCGCGGCCAGGTGGAGCGGATCGTCGACGAGCTCGTCTCCGTCATCGGATCGGCCCGCCACGCGGCCTGATCGTCCAGATCCCCATGACCCCACAGCAAACCCGGCTTCGGCCGGGTTTTTTTATGTCCCGACAGGGTGAAGATTCTTGGTTAAGTGCAGCTTAACCAATCTCCGTCATGATGCCACGCAACAGGACGGTCGGGCTGCACGATGAGGTGGGCTGACGCAACATCGTAATGGAGTGAGCCATGAAGACTATCGTGCTTGGCGTTGTGGCAGCTATGCTGACCGGCACCGTCGCCTATGCTGCCGACCTCTACCAGCCCCCGCTCGAACCTGCCGTGGAAGCAGCGCCCGTCGAGGTCAGCGACGCCAGCGGCTGGTATCTCCGCGGCGACGTCGGCTATGCCTTCACGAAGCTTCGCGGCGCAAAATTCTATCAGGGCTCGAACTCCTACGAGCGCGACTTCGACCGCTACGACCTCGATGACACCTGGACCGGCGGCATCGGCGTGGGTTACCAGATCACCCGCCACCTGCGCACCGACCTGACGCTCGACCATATCGGCAAGGCCGATTTCGAAGGCTCCACCACCGGCAGCTGCGGCGTTGCCACCTTCTGCACCTCGCGCGACATTTCCTCGATGCACGCCTGGAGCCTGATGGCCAACGCCTATGTCGATATCGGCACCTACGGCATCTTCACCCCTTACGTCGGCGCCGGCATCGGCGGCACGCAGGTGCGCTGGGACAAGCTGAAGAACACCAGCTGCGAAACCGGCAACCCCAACAATTGCGACGGCACGTTCGAGCATGAAGGCAAGCGCAAGTGGCGCTTCACCTACGGCGTCATGGCCGGCACGTCGATCGACATCACCTGCAACCTGAAGGCCGACGTCGGCTACCGGTTCCGCCAGATCGTCGGCGGCGACATGTTCGGCTACAAGGCCAGCGGCGGCCCCGGTCGCGACAAGGGCATCAATGTCCACGAAGCCCGCGCCGGCCTGCGCTACGCCTTCGGCGGTTGCGATGAAGCAGCCTACGTCCCGGAATATCCGGTCGAACAGCCCGTCTACAAGTAAGCCGCCTCTCTTCCCCGGTTGCGCGAAGCCGTCCCGAAAGGGGCGGCTTTGTGCGTTTTCGGCACAGGGATCGCGCGTGTCGTTGAGGCTGTCTTAACCAGACGGACGGGCGATGCCGGGGGTTGCTTGTGCGTGTCGCGTCGCGGGTTAGGGTCGAGATCGGATGATTCGATGAAAACTTGACGGGACGCGACGATGGAAAGACACTTCTGGCGGATCACCGGGCATGTCGGCATGGACCAGATCTTCGAGCGGATCGTGCCTGTCGACAGCCTGTCGGATGCCGCCGTGTGCCTGCTTCTCCAGTGCCTGCTTGCCCGCGAGGTCGACATCAACGCGCTGATCGATGGTCTCGGGCAGCCGGGGGCCGAGGGCGCGGGGCCGCTCGACGTGCGCATGGAGCCGGGTCCGCCGGTCCAGTACAGGCTTGCCGAGGCCGATGTCGTCTTCGAGGCCAGTG
The DNA here is from genome assembly GCF_001424325.1 of Rhizobium sp. Leaf341. Taxonomy (NCBI): domain Bacteria; kingdom Pseudomonadati; phylum Pseudomonadota; class Alphaproteobacteria; order Hyphomicrobiales; family Rhizobiaceae; genus Rhizobium; species Rhizobium sp. Leaf341. The sequence goes on along the minus strand of NZ_LMPE01000005.1, from coordinate 203,877 downwards.
TCATGACGGAGCGTCCCGCAGCCTTTGCCGATGCCGGCCGCGCCGGGCTTGCCGCCTGAGAGGGGTGTCCGCGTTAACGCGGCATTAACCATACCGGCCCAAAAGTTAACGCCTGTCCATCCGCCGCCCGCATGATTCGCCGGCCGGGGGAACACCGGCAATCGAGGGCTCCATGACGCGTCTTTCCCCATCGGGCACTGCAGGATCGGCAACGCCCGGTCGCGCGGCCATCGCCCCCTTCCTGTTCAGCGCCGTCGTCTTCGGCTTCGGCTTCGGCCTCACGCCTGTCGCACAGGCCGAGGACGCGCTCCTGTCGGCGCCCGAGGTCACCATCGCGGCCGAAACCGTGTCGGCCGGTCTCTATCTTCGCGCCGATCTCGGTGCCACGGTCTTCCGCCAGGAGGGCAGCCCGTCTTTGGCGGTCGGCGGCCTTCGCAGCGATTTCGACGACGACCGGTTCGACCGTCCGGTGTCCGGCACGCTCGGCCTTGGCTATCGGTTCACGGACATCCTGCGCGCCGACCTGACCGCAGACCTGTTCGAAGGCCGTTTCTCCGGAACGAGCGATGCGACCGGCACGTCCGCGCGCTACCGCGCCGATCTGCGCGGCGTCGGCATCCTGGCAAACGGCTATGTGGATCTTGCCACCGTCGCAGGCTTCACGCCCTATCTCGGCGCCGGCATTGGCGCGACATCGGTCGACTGGCAGGACGTCACGGCGACGGCGGCCGGCGCCCCGATCGCCGGAAGCGCGTATCACGGCGACAGCAGCTGGCGCTTTACCTATGCCCTCATGGCCGGCGCCTCCTATGACCTGACCGAGCGGCTGAAGCTCGATATCAGCTACCGCTATTCCGATATCGCGGGGGGCGACATGTTCGCCCGTGCCGGCGAGAACGCGCAGGACGACGGCCTTTCCCGCCACGAGGTCCGCGCCGGCCTGCGGTTCCAGCTCTACTAGCGCGTTGCGTTCTTGTTTGAGGCAAGTCGTTTCCCGAAACCGCTGCACGCTTTCGGGCGACATGCATGAGCCGGCCCTTCAAGGAGGGGCAAGGGCAGGGACACGGATGGAGAGGGGGCCGGATGCTGATCGGGCACCCCTTAAGGAACCTTGTTGCGATCCGGCTGTTCTGGCTCCAGAAGAGGAGCCCGCCATGACCGACATCGGAAACCCCATCCCCCGCGGCACGATCGACACAGATGCCGATCCGGACGCCGTGACGCAGACCGACGCACCGCTGGTCGACGAAGCGTTGGCCGCGAAGGAAAACCCGTCCTCGAACGACGCCGCCGATACGGTGGCTGCCCTGAAGGCCGAGATCGAAACCTTGCGCAGCCGGATCGCAGATCGCGGTTCCGACGCCACCGCACGTCTTCGCGCCACCATCCGCTCGACCGCCGGCGACAGGCCGATGACGAGCCTCGCCGCAGCGCTCCTGACAGGCTACGCCCTTGCGCTCGCCATCCATGGTCGTTCCCGGCCCGACCATTCCTGGTATCGTCGGCGTTAAGCGCCGCGCATCATCGGACGGCACGCTTATTCCTTCAGTCAGCCGCGCCAAGCGCGGTCGACCTTGATCTGCGTGCCGTCAATGACCCTTCAAATCCCACGTCGGGCAGCGTGCCGCCATGTCGCAGGCGGCATGAGAAATGGCGCTCCCACGGCATTCCTGACTTTTTCCCTTGCGTTGCATGAGCTGTTTCTGTATTGACGGCGGCAGGACACGCCTCCCTAACGAGGTGCTTTCTATCTGGAAGGGTAGCCATCATGAAGACGCCTGCGACACCGGACCTCCGTCCGGCGAACACCCATTTTTCGTCCGGACCTTGCTCCAAGCGCCCTGGTTGGTCGCTGGACGCACTCTCAGATGCACCGCTCGGCCGGTCGCATCGCGCCAAGGTCGGCAAAGCCAAGCTCAAGCAAGCGATCGATCTGACCCGTGAGGTCCTCAACGTGCCGGCGGATTACCGCATCGGCATCGTTCCCGCATCCGACACCGGCGCCGTCGAAATGGCGATGTGGTCGCTTCTCGGCGAGCGCGGCGTCGATATGGTCGCCTGGGAAAGCTTCGGATCGGGCTGGGTTTCCGACGTTTTGAAGGAGCTCAAGCTCGCCGACGCCCGCAAGATCACGGCCGATTACGGCAAGCTGCCCGATCTCTCCACGATCGATTTCGATCGTGACGTCGTCTTCACCTGGAACGGCACCACGTCGGGGGTGCGCGTTCCCAATGCCGATTTCATTCCCGCCGATCGCCAGGGCCTGACGATCTGCGACGCGACCTCCGGCGCCTTCGCGCAGGATCTCGATTTCTCCAAGCTCGATGTCGTCACCTTCTCCTGGCAGAAGGTGTTGGGCGGCGAGGGCGGCCACGGCGTGCTCATCCTCAGCCCGCGCGCCGTCGCGCGTCTGGAAAGCTACACTCCGGCCTGGCCGCTCCCCAAGATCTTCCGCATGACCAAGGGCGGCAAGATCATCGAGGGCATCTTCCAGGGCGAGACGATCAACACGCCCTCCATGCTCTGCGTCGAGGATTACATCGACGCCCTGCAGTGGGCAAAGTCGCTCGGCGGGCTGAACGCGCTGATGGCGCGCGCGGATGCCAATGCGCAGGTCATCTTCGATTATGTCGAGAAGACCGATTGGATCGCCAATCTGGCGGAGGTGGCCGACACCCGCTCCAACACCTCCGTCTGCCTCAAGATCGTCGATCCCGCGGTCACGGCCCTTGCGGCCGATCAGCAGGAAGCGTTTGCCAAGGGCATGGTGGCGCTGCTCGAAAAGCAGGGCGTTGCCCATGACATCGGTGCCTATCGCGATGCTCCCTCGGGCTTCCGCATCTGGGCCGGGGCGACGATCGACACGGCCGACCTCCAGGCGCTGATGCCCTGGTTCGACTGGGCGTTCGAGGCCCAGAAGGCCGCGCAGCTCAAGGCCGCAGCCTAAGACCGCAGCCTAAGACCGGTACGGCGGGTCCGCGCGGCGTCGCGCAGGCTCGCCACCCGTCCGCATCACATCCCGTTTCGTTTCAAGACGTTCTCACCAGTGGAGGCCTCTCATGGCACCTCGTGTTCTCGTATCCGACGAACTGTCGGAAACCGCCGTCCAGATCTTTCGCGATCGTGGCGTCGATGTCGATTTCCAGCCGCAGCTCGGCAAGGACAAGGACAAGCTGGCCGACATCATCGGCAATTATGACGGTCTCGCCATTCGTTCCGCCACCAAGGCGACGGAGAAGCTGATCGCGGCTGCGACCAACCTGAAGGTTATCGGCCGGGCCGGGATCGGCGTCGACAATGTCGATATTCCCGCCGCCTCGCGCCGCGGCATCATCGTCATGAACACGCCGTTCGGCAATTCCATCACCACGGCCGAACACGCGATCGCGCTGATGTTCGCCGTCGCGCGCCAGCTTCCCGCCGCCGACACCTCGACGCAGGCCGGCAAATGGGAAAAGTCCAAGTTCATGGGCGTGGAGATCACCGGCAAGACGCTCGGCGTCATCGGTGCCGGCAATATCGGTTCCATCGTCATCTCGCGCGCCATCGGGCTCAAGATGCACGTCCTTGCCTATGACCCCTTCCTGTCCAAGGAGCGCGCCGAGGAGATGGGCGTCACCAAGGTCGAACTCGACGACTTGCTGGCGCGGGCCGATTTCATCACCCTGCACGTGCCGATGACCGACAAGACGCGCGGCATCCTCAATGCCGAAGCCCTTGCCAAGACCAAGCCCGGCGTGCGGATCATCAATTGCGCCCGCGGCGGCCTGGTGGACGAGGCGGCGCTTGCCGAAGCCCTGAAGTCCGGCCATGTCGCCGGTGCCGGCTTCGACGTGTTCGAGACCGAGCCGGCCAAGGAAAGCCCGCTGTTCGGCTTGCCGAACGTCGTCTGCACGCCGCATCTCGGCGCCGCCACCACGGAAGCCCAGGAAAACGTCGCCCTGCAGGTCGCCGAGCAGATGTCGGACTATCTCGTCAAGGGCGCGGTTTCCAACGCGATCAACATGCCCTCGATCACGGCGGAAGAAGCCCCGATCCTGAAACCCTTCATCCGGCTTGCCGACGTGCTCGGCGCTTTCGTCGGTCAGGTCACGGAAAGCGCGATCAAGGAGATCGAGATCCTCTATGACGGCTCCACCGCCGGCATGAACACGAAGGCGCTGACGAGTGCGGCGCTGGCCGGCCTCATCCGCAGCCAGGTGTCGGATGTCAACATGGTCTCCGCACCGATCATGATCAAGGAAAAGGGCATCATCCTGTCGGAGGTCAAGCGCGACAAGACCGGCGTGTTCGACGGCTACATCAAGCTGACGGTCACGACCGACAACCAGACGCGCTCGGTCGCCGGCACGGTGTTCTCGGATGGCAAGCCGCGCTTCATCCAGATCAAGGACATCAACCTCGATGCCGACGTGGGCAGCCACATGGTCTACATCACCAACACCGATGTCCCCGGCATGATCGGCTTCATCGGCAAGACCTTCGGCGATGCCGGCGTCAACATCGCCAACTTCCAGCTCGGCCGCAAGGATGCGGGCTCGGATGCGATCGCCCTGCTGTATGTCGACGGCCCTGTACCCGACAGCCTGCTGAAGACCCTGACGGACAACCCGGCCATTCGCCAGGCCAAGCCCCTGGTCTTCAACGTCGAGTAACGGCGGCGGCAGAGCCCTGCATCGTCAACCCGCGCCGGATCCTGCAAAGGTCCGGCGCTTTTTTCGTCAGGTTTATCGTCAGGGGCTCTCGGCGGCCACCTTCGGCCGGCCCTTTTCCGCCACGGCGATGCCGATGAGCGCGAGCGCAAGGGCGATGATGTGGAAGGTGTGGAGCTGTTCGCCGATCAGGACGATCGAGAGCAGCGTGCCGAAAATGGGGATGAGATTGATGAACAGCCCGGCCCGGTTCGGGCCGATCAACTCCACGCCGCGCACATAGAGGATCTGCGAGATCAGAGACGGGAACACGCCGGCATAGGCGACGATGATCCAGCCGGTGGTATCGGGCCAGATCATCGCGCCGGAGGTGCTTTCCCAGATCATCAGCGGCACGCTGCTCAGGAGCGCGGCGAATGCCGAGACGGCGATCAGGCTTTTCCAGTGGATGCCGGGCTTGTAGCGTAGCGTCACGGTGTAGCCGGCATAGACCAGGACGGCGAACATCATCAGCGCATCGCCGCGGTTGAGGTCGAGGGACAGCAACGTCGAGAGGTCGCCGTGCGACGCGGTCAAGGCCACCGCAAACAGCGTCAGCGCGAAACCGAACCATTGGGCAACCGACACGCCGGTGCGAAACAGCACGAAGTTCACGGCAAAGATCACCATGGGGATCGCCGCCTGTTCGATCACGGCATTGATCGCGCTCGTGTATTGCAGAGCCGAATAGAGTGCCGCGTTGAAGGCGGTGAAGCCGACGGCGCCATAGCTGAAGAGCAGCAGCGCGTGGCGGCGGATGAGCGGCCAATCCTTGCGCAGGGGCGGGATGGCGATGGCGAGCAGCAGCCCGCAGGCGATCGTCCAGCGCATGCCCGTCAGGAGCATGGGGCTGACATGGCCGACGGCGATCTTGCCTGCCACGGAGTTGCCGCCCCAGATGAAGGTGGTCAAGGCAAGGATCAGATAGGCCTGAATGTTCAAGCTGAAATTCCGTCTCGGACAGGAAGAGAAGAGGTTTTGCGACGCGTCCTTCCCGCTGCATATCGCGTAAAGCGCGGTGTTGCCATGCAAAAAGCCCCGATTTCCGGGCAAACGGAATAGCTTTTGAAAAAACGAGGCATTATAGATGCGCGGGTTTGCAGCCCCGGAACAGGATCGGGTTGCAGGATCATGGGTCGGTGCGGGAGGTCAATGCCAAACGAGGCAGGGCGATCGCGTGCGAGGCGAAGATGAGCGCGGATGAAAACGCGCGCTTGCAGACAGGAAAAACGAAATGACGAATGTCGTGGTTGTCGGATCGCAATGGGGTGACGAGGGCAAGGGCAAGATCGTCGACTGGCTCTCCGAACGCGCCGATGTCGTCGTCCGCTTCCAGGGCGGGCACAATGCCGGCCACACGCTCGTGATCGACGGCACCAGCTACAAGCTGTCGCTGCTGCCCTCCGGCGTCGTGCGTCCCGGCAAGCTCGCCGTCATCGGCAATGGCGTCGTCATCGATCCGCATGCGCTGATCGCCGAGATCGAGAAGCTGGACGGGCAGGGCGTCACCATCACGCCGGAAAACCTGCGCATCGCCGACAATGCCACGCTGATCCTGTCGCTCCATCGCGAGCTTGACGGCATCCGCGAGGACGCGGCCTCCAACAGCGGCACGAAGATCGGCACCACCCGCCGCGGCATCGGCCCGGCCTACGAAGACAAGGTCGGCCGTCGCGCGATCCGCGTCATGGATCTGGCCGATCTCTCGACCCTGCCGGCCAAGGTCGATCGTCTGCTGACGCATCACAATGCGCTGCGCCGCGGTCTGGGCGAAGCCGAAGTGAGCCATGCCGCGATCATGGAGGAACTGTCCTCCATCGCCGCGCGCGTGCTGCCGTTCATGGATACGGTCTGGCTGCTGCTCGACCGCCTGCGCCGCAAGGGCGCGCGCATCCTGTTCGAAGGCGCGCAGGGCACGCTTCTCGACATCGATCACGGCACCTATCCCTTCGTCACCTCCTCGAACACGGTCGCCGGCCAGGCCGCTGCCGGTTCGGGCATGGGCCCGGGCGCGCTCGGCTATATCCTTGGCATCACCAAGGCCTACACGACGCGCGTCGGCGAAGGTCCGTTCCCGACGGAGCTGCACGACGAGATCGGACAGTTCCTCGGCGAAAAGGGTCATGAGTTCGGCACGGTGACGGGCCGCAAGCGCCGCTGCGGCTGGTTCGATGCGGCGCTGGTGCGCCAGTCGGTCGCCACCAACGGCATCACCGGCATCGCGCTGACGAAGCTCGACGTGCTTGACGGCCTGAAGGAACTGAAGATCTGCGTCGGTTACACGCTCGATGGCGTGGAGATCGACCATCTCCCGGCCAGCCAGGCAAGCCAGGCGCGGGTGCAGCCCGTCTATGTGACGCTCGAGGGCTGGCAGGAGTCCACAGTGGGGGCGCGCAGCTGGGCCGACCTGCCGGCGCAGGCGATCAAATATGTCCGCCAGGTGGAAGAACTCATCGGCGCACCGGTCGCTCTCCTGTCTACAAGTCCGGAGCGCGACGACACGATACTTGTTACCGATCCGTTTGAGGACTAGGTTAACAGGCCTGTAACGGGGTGATGACAGGGCGTAAAGCGCGGGTTTTGAAGAGATCCCGCGCTTGCGACGTATCAAGTATCGGCTTAATCACCCCGAAGGGTTGAAAGAAAGTTTTCGATGGCGGATTTTGTAGCAGTTATTCGCAGGACCGTGGACGGTTTGTCCGACAACAGTCCGGAGATGCGGTCGAGGGTCTACGAAAAGGCCCGAGGTGCCGTCCGCCGTCAGCTCGAAAGCATGAAGCCGCGCCCCTCCGACGAGATGATCGATCGGCAGATGGGCAAGCTCGAAACGGCCATCACCGAGGTGGAGGCCAGCCACGCCGCAGCGCCCGCCCTGGATGCGGCGCCTGCGGCTGCGACCGCTACGGCTGCGGCCGTCGCTGTTGCCCCGGCGGTTGTCCCGGTCGAGACGATGCCGGAGACGGTGCCGGAGCCCGCGCCGGAGACCATGCCAGAGCCCGTGCCGCGCGAGCCTCTTCCGGTCGACGTCGCATCCCCGGCAGCAGCTCCTGCCGAGGTGACGTTCCAGCAGCCGTCCGTACCCTACGACGTCACGCATGTTGCACCGGAGGAGCCGGTCGAAGCGGCGCCCATCGCCGCCGAGCCTGTCGACGCGTTCGCGCCCCGGCCCGTTGACGAGGCACCCGCCTCCGAAGAGCAAGCTTACGAAGAGCCGGCCTACGAAGAGCCGGTCGACCAGGCGCCGTCCCACGAAGAGCCGGCCTACCAGGAGCCGTCTTACCGGGAACCGGCCACGGATGCCGGCTATGCCGACGAACCTGCCGACATCGCAGAGGCGCCGCAGCCGATCGAGCCCGATGTCTATCACGCGCCGGCGTTCGAGCCTGTTCGCGCGCCGGGGGACGATCGCGACCTGCCGGATGCGGAGCCGGACGCGGTCGAGGATTTCGCCTATCTGAACGAGCCGGCGTCACAGCCGGACGATCGGACGGCCGAACCCGTCGACGCGCCCATCGATCCGCCCACCGATGCGGTGGCCGACGAAAACGACATGGTGGCGCTCGAGCCGGAGCCTGTCGAGGAACCCGCGCAGGATTGGGCCGACGAGCACGACCGCGCGCCGGAACCGGCCTCGGCCGAGCCGCACGCGATCGAGCCGGAGCATCCGAGCTACGAGCCCGTCGCTTTCGAGCCCGTATCCCGCGAACCGGACGCTTATGAACCTGTGGCCCACGAACCTGTGGCCTATGAGCCTGTCTCCTATGAGCCGGCGTTTCATGAGGCCGCACCTCTCGTGGAGCCGGACGCAGAGACGCGCGACGCCAGCGCGATGCCGTCGGCGACGTGGGATCTGCCGGAGTGGAACGAAGCACCCGCCGGCCCTGTCGCCGCGCCGGATGCGGAGCCGGTGGCCACGCAGACCTACGAGCTGGCTCCTGAGCTGGCCGCCACGCCGGTCACCGCCCATATCGAGCCCGTCTGGACAGAATCGGTCGAGACGCACCCGGCCGAACAGGCGGCCGATCCGCATGACGACTGGCGCACCGAGCCGGTTTCGGGCGACGATCGCGGCGACGCTGTCGACGCGACGCCCTTGGTCCTGCCGGCCGTATCAGGCGGCCTCACGCCCGAGGGCGAGCCGTCGCATTCCTGGGCACTGGACGAGACGGACCCCTTCCAGCAGGAGGTGCGTCCCGAAGGGACCGAGCCGGCCGTGTCGGACTGGTCTTGGCCGGTCGATCGGTCCAACGAGACCGAGCGGACCGAGGCCGGCGACGAGCCGCCGCCGCCGCAAAACTGGGACGAGATCGACAGCCTGCTGGCCGCCGGCGGCGCTGCGGCGGCCGCACAGGGTCGTGCGGCCCTCGATCCGGCAGAGGCGCCCGCCGCGCCGCGCCGTCCGGCCTCCTATCGCGCCGAGCCGCGCAAATCGGCTTTCAGCATCAAGCGGGTCGTGTCGGTGCTCGTTCTCCTGCTCGTGTTCGGCGGTGGGGGATATGCCTACTGGATGAGCCGCGATGCGGTGAACAGCTGGATTTCCGACACGATCGCTTCCCTCAATACGGCGCCGCCGACCGCGAGCAATGGCGGAACGTCGGCATCCGGGACCGGCGCGCCTGCATCCGGCACCGCGGCCAGCGGCAGTGCGACCACCGATGTCGCCTCCGCCGAGCCGAACAACAAGTTCACCCAGCGTCTCCAGACGGACGGCAGCGAGGTGGACGAGGGCGCGGCCCAGCCGCCGGCCGGCGAAAGCGCCGCGCAGGAAGGCAAATCCGTGGCCGCGCAGACCGAGGCGAGCCGCCCGGTCGATACGGCCGACGCATCCGCAACGCCGCCGGCCCAGGGCAATGCGGCGACGACGACCGATGCAAGCCCAGCCGCGACGCCAGACACGACGCCTTCGACGACCCCGGCTGCGACCCCCGGCACATCGCCCGATGCTGCGGCTGCCGGTGCGGATGCGGCATCCGCCCAGACACCGCCCGTCACCCCGACCGGTGCGCCGGACCAGGCCACGACCCAGATGCCGGCCGGCGCGCAGAAGATGTTTCTTTACGAGGAGCGTCTCGGCCAGACGGCGCCCACCGCCATCGAGGGAAGCGTCGCCTGGTCGCTGAAGGAGGAAGCGCCGGAAGCCGGGCAGCGGCCCGAGCCGGTCATCCAGGCGCAGATCACCGTGCCGGACCGCGGCCTGACCGCGCTGATGACGATCAAGCGGAACACCGACACGTCGCTGCCGGCCAGCCACACGATCGAATTCGTGTTCTCGCTGCCCGAGAACTTCGAGGGCGGCAGCATCGACAGCGTTCAGCGCGTGGCCATGAAGCGCAACGAGCAGGATCGCGGCGACCCCCTGATCGCCGTGCCGGCCAAGATCACCGACGACTTCCACATGATCGCGCTCAACGATTTTCCCGAAGCCGTGACGACCAATCTCGATCTGCTGCGCACACGGGCCTGGATCGACATTCCCCTGAGCTACCGCAACGGCCGTCGTGCGCTGCTGACGCTGGAGAAGGGGACGGCCGGCACCGACGCGTTCAACCAGGCGCTGACCGCCTGGAGCCAGGCACGCCCGGCCGGGAACTGAGCCATCGTCGCTGGGAACACGGCCCGGGATCGCCTTTGCGCGGTCCCGGGCCTTTGCGTGTCGCGTCACCGTGCGGACGGCGCGATCTTGAAGACCGCGTCTCCGACGAACAGGATGACATAGCCGCCTTTCGCTTCCGCCTCCGTCGCCCAGCGTTCCAACATCGCCGCGTACGGCGCCTCGCGCCAAATGGCAGGGTGGTCGGGATCCACCAGCACGGTCGTCTGCGGTCCCTGCTCGTAGACCATCATCTTGGCCACCAGCGGATCCCATTCCGGCTCGAGATCCGGTCGCGTCATCCAGGCACAGAGAAAGTCGCGGCAGAGGGTCGGACGCTCCGGATAGATCGCGCAGCCGTGGCCGGCCGTGCAGTGCCGGCACCAGGCATTGGCCGGCTTGTCCAGCGCGTCGATATCGGGCAGGCGGCAGCAGAGCGTGCAGGTGCGGCAGGCGCGCCCCTCGACGGAGGCCGGCTGCGGCGTCGCCGGGGCCGGCGTATGGGTGCAAGCGCGTGTCAAGGAAGGAGAGAGCCTCTGTCTGCCTGTCGAACGAAAACGGCCGCCCGATCGGACATGTCCCGGGCGATGCAGCCTAAGCCCGTCGGTACGTTTTCCGACCCAGAATCACAAGCCGGTCCTTTGGTGATATCCTTGCCCCCCGGCCTGTGTCGGCAGCCGAGGTCTGAGAACCTCGGGTGCTGCGGCACGGCGATCTGCGGCGAAGTGGGATGGCGATATGCACCCGAATTTCCGTTTCAGCATCTTCCTTCAGGGTCGGCTGGCGCTGCCGGCGATGACTCTCAGCAGCCAGGCGCTCCGCCGGACGCTGATGATCGCCAGCGACAACAACGAAGCGCGCGCCGACTATATCTACCAGCATGTCGAGGAGACCGGGCGATGCCAGATCTTCGCCGAGGACGAGCTGACCGGCTATGTGATCGAGAAGATCCTCGCATCCTGACCGGACGACCCCGGCCCGTCGGCCGGCCTGCCACGCGGCTGGACCACCTTTCCGAGGAATGACGGCACGAAAAAAGCCGGCTGGAGGACCAGCCGGCTTTTTGCCGTCAGGAGGCGTGAAAGCCTTAGAAGGTCTTGCGGAAGCCGACCATGACGGCGTGGCTGCGGAAATCCGTTTCCGAGCGCGAACCGTCGCGTGCCGTGAACGAGAAGTTGTCGGCAGCGGTGAAGCGGTAGCCGATATCGAACGTGGTGTTGGTCAGCAGGGCGAAGTTGGTGAACAGGCCCAGTTCCTGGATGTTGATGCCGACGCCGGCGTCCAGGTGGTAAGCAAAGCGCGTGTCGTCGTCATCCATGAGGGTGCCGGCGCCCGCGACGGCAACGCCCTGGCGACGCAGTTCGAGGTTCATGACACCGGCGCCGCCGCCGACATAGGGCGTGATGGCCGAAAGTGCGCCACCGAGCGGGATGTCGAGGTAGCCGTTGACATAGCCCTGGATGGTGCGGGCATCGCCGAAGCTGTCGATGGAGTCGAAGGACGGGCCGCCGCTGACGCGGTGATGATCGACCGAGGCGTTGCCCATGCCGACTTCCAGTTCGATGCGGGGCGTGACGAAGCCCATCTCGCCGAAGCTGTAACCGGCGCGGACGCCCGTGTAGTAGCCGACGTCATAGTCGGTCTTGACCGTCGCGCCGCCGAAATCAAAGGATGTGTCGTCAAGGAAGGTCAGGCTGCTGACCGAGCCCAGGTAGAAGCCGCCATTGGTTTCGACGACGACCGGGCCGACCGGCTCCGTCAGATCCGCAGCGCGAACGATGGAGCCGGTTGCGGCAAAGACGACACCGGCGAGCAGGATCGAGGTAAAGCGGGTCATGAAGATATCCTTCGAAAGAGGGGACGCAGTCGGCAACGGTGCGTCGTGTGATTTGTAAGTAGCTGGTTTTTGCGAGTCGTGTAGAGGAGATCTGCGTAATTTACGGCGCACCTCCACCTCGAAAAATGGGGCTGTTGCATGAAAGTCACGAATGCGCCCTTGACGTGTATTGGCATTTTTTGAGGATGATAGCGCGAGATGGTCAGCCGGGCAGCGGCGCTCTATGTTGCGCTTGACGGTGCATGAGCACCCGCGCAACAAGGGCGGCATGCTTGCCGGTTCCCTGCAAGAGCCCATGAGGACGCCTGATGACTGCGATCTGCGCCGGTGCGCCTTTTCTGCGCGTTCGCCCTAGCATCCTTTTGTTTCTGTTCAGCGTTTTCGTCGCGCTCGCCGGCTGCGCCCATCGGCCGCCGGCTGCGGTGCTCGAGCCCGTCTCCGCGCCCGCCGGAGGGGTGTCCACGGCGAAGGCGTCGGGCGCGAGTTCGCTGACGCTCTTTGCCGTCACCAACCGCACGCGAGACGGCGACGGCTTTGACAGCGGCCGCGCCCGGACGATGACCTATGAGCGCTACCGGCTGTCGATTCCGGCCTCCCACAAGCCGGCGGCGATCGAATATCCGTCCGGCCAGGCGATGTCCGCGCAGGCGATGCAACAGGCGATGACGGTGCGCGAACGCCGCAGGCTCGACCAGCGCGGCATGGTCGCCGCCATCGTGTCGCAACCCGGCTTCGACGGCACGGTCGGCCTGTTCGTGCATGGCTTCAACTACCGATACCAGGAGGGCGTGTTCCGGCTCGCGCAGATGGCCGTGGACTCGCGCAGCAAGGCGATGCCGGTGCTGTTTTCCTGGCCGTCGGAAGGGGCGCTGTCCGGCTATCTCGCCGATCGCGATGCCGTGCTGTTTTCGCGCGACGATCTGGTGTCGCTGATGGCGGCGCTCAGCGAAACGGGCAAGGTGCGCCAGATCCTGGTGTTTGGCCACAGCATGGGCGGCTTTCTCATCATGGAGTCCTTGCGCCAGCTGCGGCTGACGGATCGCGGGGACGTGCTCGACAAGCTGACGGTGATCCTTGCCGCGCCCGATATCGATGCGGATCTCTTTCGCCGGCAGATGGACGTGATCGGTCGGCTGCGTTCGCCGCTGGTTCTGCTGGTCTCGCCGCAGGACGAGGCCCTGGCGGCCTCCAGCCTGCTCAGCGGTGCGCGTCCACGGGTCGGCCGGCTCGATGTCGAGGACCCCAAGGTGCGGGAGACGGCCAAGGCCTACGGCGTGCTCGTGGTCGACATCACCTCGCTCGATGCGCCGGACGGGCTGGGCCATGATCGCTATGCGAGCCTTGCCGCGCTCGGCCCCCAGATCGGCGCACTCGGCCGCCCCGGCGCGGCGACGCCGACGGATGTCGGGGCCTTCATTCTTGATGCGGCGGGTCAGGTCGTGGCAAGCCCCTTCACCGTCGCCGGCCGCATCCTGTCGCCGCGATAATCTTCGCGCGGCGGATGCGAGCCCGCCGTGTCACTCTCCACGAGGTTCCCAGCATGCGCGTGATCACGACCCTTGCCGCCGGCCTCCTCGGCGTCGTCCTTTTCCTGCTGGCGCTGCTCGCCACCGTCTGGACGGCCCTTGCACTCTGGTACCGGATACCGGGCGACGGGATCGTGCGCGGCGGTGCCGCTGCTCTCTGGGTCGCCTTCGTTCTCGGCCTTGTGCTTTTCGGCCGACGCTCTCCCTTGCCGGCCGTCGGCATCTTTCTCGTGGGGCTCGTCGCCGTCGGGCTCTGGTGGCAGACGATCCGCCCGCGGCTCGATCGCGACTGGGCGCCCGATGTCGCCCGAACGGTGACGGGAACGATCGGCGGGGAGGAGGGGGCCGCCAACGGCGCTCCGGGACAGGTGGGCCACCTCGTCACCCTGCACAATGTGCGCAACTTCCGCTGGACGAGCGATCGCGATGCCGAACCGCGCTGGGAAACCCGCAGCTATGATCTCGATACGATCACCGGCACCGATCTCGTCCTGTCGTACTGGGGCATGGACGCCATCGCCCACACGCTCGTCAGCTTCGGCTTTGCCGACGGCCGGCACGTGGCGTTCTCCGTCGAAATCCGGCGGGAGACAACCGAGGAATTCTCTTCCATCGCCGGCTTCTTCAAGAGCTACGAGCTCGCCTTCATCGCGGCGGACGAGAGCGACATTCTCTATCTGCGCACCAATATGCGGCGGGAGGACACCTATCTCTACCCTCTGGCCCTGCCGCGACAGGCGGCGGCAGCCCTGTTCCTGACCTATGTGAACGCCGCCAATGCCCGCGCCGAGACACCGCAATTCTACGACACGCTGACCACCAACTGCACCACCGTCATCTTCGATCTCGCCCGGCTGGTCTCGCCCGGCATTCCCATGGACTGGCGCATCCTGCTGTCGGGTTATCTCCCGGGCTATCTGCTCGATCAGGAGGCGACCCTCTGGAAGCTGCCGGAAAGGGAACTCCGGGCGAAAGCCGCCATCAGCGCCAAGGCGCAGGCGCAGCCGACCAACGGCCCCGACTATTCCACGATCATCCGCGCCGATCCCGCGCCCTGAGCCTGTTTGAAGCGTCGCGCGGGGCTGGCGCAGATCAGCGCCGCCGGCGGTAGATCAGGATGGCAATGCCGAGGATCACCAGCGCCGTCGGCCAGAAATCCGTCATCTGGTCGAAGGACCATTTCCACATCTCGTAGCCTTCGAGATGGGGCGGCTTCATCTTCACGCTGACCTCGAAGTCGCGTTTTTCCCGTCCATGGAAATGCCCGATGGCAAAGGCGAGCCCCATCAGAACGGCCACGCGCCGCCCGAAGACGATGCAGAACAGCGCCGCCACCACCGCGGACATGGCGAGCGCTTCGGCGATATGCCCGGCCCAGTCGAAATTTGCCTGAATATAGGTCCAGTCCATCGGATGCCGTCTCGCTGTCGCTCTCCGGCTTGCGGCCGGGCAGGCGGCGCGGCTGCGGCCTGAGAGCCGTCTGTTCCGCCCCACCCTAGGCCGAAATCCCGGGCGAATGAAGCGCCGATCCGGTGGCGGGCCTGCACAGCCTGACATGGCGGTGGAATGCCGCGTGATCGGGCGGGCCGCTTATCGCGACTGCGTGAGGACCATGAGGGACCAACCGCCGATCATCCGGACCGTGCCGTGCGGCGCGACGGAATAGGCAATGCGGCGCGGATAGGCGGCAAGCCGTTTCTTCCACGTCTTGCCGGATTGGTCGATCGCCCAGGGCGTATAGAAGCTGTCGACGATATCGAGGCCGCATTCCCGGAGAAGCGCAAGCGCCGAGGAGCGGTCGAAGTAATGGAGGTGTCCGATCTTCTGCCGGGCCTCTTCGAGAACCCAGCCGCGGCCCACGGCAAGTGCGTTCATGTCGAGCGGAATGTGAAATACCTGGCGGGTCGATATCGCGTGCATCGCACGGACGAATTCGAAGGGGCTTTCCACATGCTCGATGACATCGATGGCCATGCACAGGTCGAACCGGCGATCGGTGTCGAAGGGGCTGCCGAGGGTAAAGGCGAGGCGCGGTGACGCTCTCTGCAGGCTGCGTTCATAGGCTGCGGGTGCGATCTCGAACCCCTCGATCGCGGCCTTTGGAAAGTCCTGTGCGAGAACCTCGAGGATGGCCCCGGTTCCGCAGCCGACCTCGCAGATGCTGCGGGGATCGATCCCGTTCGATCGAAGGATCATGGCGATGTGCCCGGCCTTCCAGGGCGCATCCTCCTCGTGCCAGGTGGGATTTTCCGCCAGATAGTCCTGGCCGGCGTATCGTTCGCTGTTGGTGCTGGACCCTGACACGACAAACCCTTCGCATGGACCATCCGGCCTGCCGCGGAGTGATGCTCCGCATCATCCTTATTTCAGGTATACATTAAACACCGGAGAAGGATGTGGCAACCGAGAACGTCGTGAGGCGCTGAGGCGCGGGTGTCACCGGGGGCGCGTGTCTGCCGCCACCGGCGCGACACGCTGAGTCCGAAGCGCCGGATCCCGGGTTTCAGGCCGCCCGGACCGCTGCGGCAGGCTGCCCCACGACCCGCTCGGTGACCCGCTCCGTGACGAGGCGCGGGAACTTCGTGCGGATATGATCGATGTAATGCTGGCCCGGCGAGGGCGCGTCGATCATAGCATGGACGTCGGCCTCGCCGACGCCCAGAAAACGGCGCTCCTCGCCATTCTTCAGGCGGAGATGGAGCTGCCCGTCTTCGGGATTGAAGAAGACCGCGGTGATGATTCTGGAGTTGACTGGAAGCTGCTTCATCGGCGTGTCCCGCTTTCTGTGTGACCGAAAGCAGAGTGCCTGAAAATCGTTACGGGCCTTCCCAGCAAGGATGGTAAAGACACCCTGCGCTCGATGCATCAAATGCAACCGATGCACGGGGTTCGACCAGCGCGGGCCTCAGCGGATGCTGGAGCGCCCGCTCGCATGAATGAGGCCGCCGCTCGTGCTGCCGACGCCCGTCGGCCGCAGATCGACAGGAGGATAGCAGACCTGCACGATCTCCGTGTACCGCGGATACGGGAAGCGATAGTCGATCTGGAGCCGCTCGCAATCGACATCCGTGGCCACATAGGCCGCACGCGGCGCATATCGGTTCATATCGCCGCCCTCGACGATCAGATCGGCGGACGAGGCCGCGGTGACGGACAGAAAGGAGCCGCACACGGAGAGGGCAAGAATGAGCGCTTTATACACGGCGTCCTCCGGACATTGATGGTCAGTCGACTATGACGGTCAGGAGAATATGGCCCGCGTGCCGAAAGTCGAGTCCCGCTGCATCGACATCCGGCCTTTGCGTTCGAAAGCGTGCCGTTTCTTGCCTTTAAAACAAGGTTTGCCAGGCGCACGGGATGCGGTAGTTTCACGGCACCACCCCGGACGGATCATCTCTGGAGACGCAGCATGTTCACCCACATCATGATCGGCAGCAACGATCTCGAAAAGGCGAGGGACTTCTACGACGCCACCTTCACCGCTTTGGGCGGACAGCCCGGCAAGACGGATGCCCGGGGCCGGCTGATCTACGATCACGAGGGCGGTTTGCTGATGATCACGACGCCGATCGACGGCCGGCCGGCGACCGCAGCCAATGGCGGAACGATCGGCATCGGCGCAGCGAGTGCGGATCATGTTCTCGCATGGCACAAGGCCGGGACCGACCATGGCGGCACCGCGATCGAGAGCCCGCCATCCGAGCGCCCGAACGGCGCCTTCGTCGCGTATCTGCGCGATCCCGACGGAAACAAGCTGTCGGCCCGGACTGCAAAAATGCGGTAGACGCTCCATCGACCCCGGAAAAGGTTAAGATCCCGTGGCGGGAATTTTTCCATTCGGGTCATCGGGGATTAATGCCCGGTCAACGGACGAAGAGTAAGTCTACACTATCGGTATGAGTCGCCGATGGATGGAACGCGCACGGCAGATGACTTGCCAACAGCACGCGTTGAGTGCTTCCCATAACCCGCCCCAAGATCAAGACTGCCCTGATCATCGTGCTTTCGATGATCGGCCTGACGTTTGCAGGCTTTGCGGCCTATGCCGTCCTCAGCATGGCCAACATCAACAAGAGCACCTCCGACATCGCCGGCAACTGGATGCCGAGCCTGGATGCCGCCAAGGAGGCCGACAACGCCTTTACCGACATCCGCGTCGCATGGCGCGATCACATCGTGTCGAGCACGGCCGCCGAGCAGCAGCTTGCCGAGGCCGACGCCACCGAAGCGGCCGCTCGCTTCACCAAGGCGCTGGCAGCGTACGAGAAGATCTACACCTACCCGGTCGAGCTCGAGATCACGAAGAAGATCCGCGAGGACTATGCCCAGTTTCAAGAGCTTCTCGTACTGCTGAAAAAGGCTTCGGCCGCCGACGATTATGCGGCTTCGGAAAAGATTCTGCTGACGGACATGAAGCCGCTTTCGGCCAGTATCAATGACGGCCTTGCCAAGCTGGTCGATATCAACACGAAGGGTGCTGGTGCGGCTTACCAGTCGAGCATAGCCGGCTACAATCAGGCGCTTTCGGTGACGATCGTGCTGCTGGTGTTCACGGCCCTTCTGATCGCCGGGTCCGTCTGGTTTGCGGTCACGGGGATTGCGCGTCCCATCCAGGCGATCACGGCGTCCATGAACGGTCTCGCGCGTGGCGATGCCGCAACGGCCATTCCCTTTGCGGGTCGGGCCGACGAGATCGGCGAAATGGCAGCAGCCGTGGAGGTCTTCCGGGCCAACGCGCAGGCCAATGCCAAGCTGGAGCAGGACGCCGCGACCCAGCGGCATCTGACGGAAGAACAGCGGCTTCGCACGGCAGACATCGAGCGGACGCGCGCCGAAGCCATGGCGCAGGCCACCAACGGCCTTGCGGATGGCCTGAAGCAGATGGCGTCCGGTAACCTTGCCTTCGAGCTCAAGCAGCCTTTTGCCGACGACTTTGAGAGCCTGCGCGCCGACTTCAATCTGGCCATTTCGCAGCTTCGCACGACGCTTGCCGACGTCGCGAAGGTTGGAAACTCGATTGACGGCGGGGCGCGCGAAGTCAGCCAGAGTGCCGACGACCTTGCCAAGCGGACCGAGCAGCAGGCTGCGTCGCTCGAAGAAACCGCGGCAGCCCTCGACCAGATCACGGCTAACGTTGCCAATTCCTCCAAGCGCGCGGAGGAGGCGCGGTCCGTCGCTGTCCAGGCGAGCACCAGCGCGACGCAGTCGGGAACCGTCGTCGCGAGCGCGGTCGAGGCCATGCGCAAGATCGAGGCATCGTCGTCCGAGGTCGCCAACATCATCAGCGTGATCGACGAAATCGCGTTCCAGACCAACCTGCTGGCCCTGAACGCCGGCGTCGAGGCGGCACGGGCCGGCGAGGCCGGCAACGGTTTTGCCGTCGTCGCCCAGGAGGTGCGCGAACTGGCGCAGCGGTCCGCCAAGGCTGCCAAGGAAATCAAGGATCTGATCCGGAATTCCTCCGTGGAAGTGGGAACCGGCGTCAAGCTCGTCAGTGACACGGGCGAAGCGCTGACGACGATCAGCCAGTTCATCGTGACGATGAACCAGCACATGGACTCGATCGCCACCTCGGCGAAGGAACAGTCGATCGGGCTTGCCGAAGTCAACACGGCGGTCAACCAGATGGACCAGGTGACGCAGCAGAACGCCGCCATGGTGGAGGAAGCCAATGCGGCCGGCGCGGCGCTGGCCAGCGAAGCCGGCCGGCTGCGCGAACTGATCAGCCAGTTCCAGCTCGGCCAGGCGGACAGCTCCTCCGTCCAGACGGCTGCCCTGCGCAAGACGGCGGCGACGATGGCCTCGGCCCGCTTCGCACCGGCACACGCACCGGCACCTTCACCGGCCCGCGCGATGGCCGGCAAGATCGCAAGGGCCGTGACGGGTCGCGGCGCTGCCACGGCAGCGGCTGTCGCCCCTTCGACAGACAGCTGGGAAGAGTTTTAAGCGACGCTCTTTCTCACCCGACGGAAAGGCGCTGCCGGTTTACCGGCGGCGCCTTTTTTGTTGGGGGGCGGCCCGATGCGCCGACCACCACCCGGGTGTTGGCCCTTGCGGCAGGGCCTCGCCGCGACGCCGCGCCTCAGGCCGGGCGTCGCCGGCCGCCGGTCTCCTTCCCCGTGCTGCGCCGCTTTCCCGCGACCTGCAGGAGCCGCCGGAAGGTCGGGCATTCCAGATGGGAGGGCGCGGGGCAGGCGGCGACATGCCGGAGCGTGTCGCGCAGCGCCGTCAGCTCGCGGATCTGGCGGTCGATCGCGTCGGCCTTTTGCTGAAGCTCGGCGCGGGGCAGGTCCGGCATGCCGTTTCGCCCGAACATCCCGGCCATCTCGTCCAGCGAGAAGCCGGCCTTCTTGCCCAGCGTGATCAGTCTCAGCTGCAGCAGGACCTCGGGCGGAAACTGCCGCCGCAATCCGTGGCGTGACACGGAGGAGATCAGACCCACCGCCTCATAATAGCGCAGGGCCGACGGCTTCACGCCCGTCTCGGCCGACACCTCTCCGATATCCAGAAATTTCATGCTTGACCTCAAGTGCGCTTGAAGTGGCAGCATGGGCCGAAACCGATATTCGAGCAAGAGGACACAAGGATGCAACAGGCTGGAACCATCACGGGGAACCGATCACGGCTGGGGGGCAGAATCACGCTGGCGCTTGCCATGCTGCTGGCCTCGCTCGGCACCAGTATCGCCAACATCGCCCTGCCGACGCTGTCCAGGGAGTTTGCCGCACCCTTTGCCGAGGTGCAGGCGGTCGTCGTCGCCTACCTCCTCGCCATGACGGTGACGGTGGTTCATGCCGGTCGGCTTGGCGATGCATATGGGCTGAAGCGCACGCTGCTGGCGGGCCTCGGCCTTTTCTTCGCCGGGTCGCTGCTTGGCGCCCTGGCGCCCGACCTGTGGACGCTGATCGGCGCGCGCGTTCTGCAAGGCATCGGGGCCGCCTTCCTGATGACGCTGTCCATGGCCCTGATGCGCGAGACGGCGAGCGCGGGAAGCCTCGGCCGTGCCATGGGCCTGCTCGGCACGGTGTCGGCCCTCGGAACGGCGCTCGGGCCGACCCTCGGGGGCCTGGTGATCCCGATCCTCGGAGGGCGCGGCATCTTCTGGGTGCAGGTGCCGCTGGCGGCCATCGCCTCGGTGATGGCCTTTGCCTTGCTGCCGGCCCGGGTGCCCGCCGTGCAGCCGGACCTTATGCCAAATGCCGACAGCGGGGGTCAGGGCAAAGGCCAAGGTCAGGGTGCGGGTCAGGGCAGGGCGGCTGCTGTCCCGCTGCGCGCCATGCTGCGCCACGGCCTCCTGCCGCATCTCATCGTCAACGTGCTGGTCGCCAACGTCATGATGACGACGCTGGTGGTGGCCCCGTTCTACCTCGGACAGGGCCTCGGCCTGACGGACACGCGGGTCGGCCTCCTGATGGCGATCGGTCCGGTGATCTCGATCGTCAGCGGCGTCCCGTCCGGTCGGATGGTGGATGCCTGGGGAAGCCGCCGGGTGCTGCTGGTGGGCCTCGTCCTCATGGCCGCCGGTGCCTTCGCATTGGCCTTCCTGCCGAACAGGATCGGGGTTGCCGGCTATGTGCTGTCCATCCTCGTCCTGACGCCGGGCTACCAGCTGTTCCAGTCCGCCAACAACACGGAGGCGCTGGCGGATGTCGCACCGGACCGCCGCGGCACCGTTTCGGGCCTCCTCAACCTGTCGCGCAACCTGGGCCTGATCGGAGGCGCATCGCTCATGGGGACGGTCTTTGCGCACAGCGTCGGCACGAAGGCGCTTGCCCTCGCGTCCCCCGCCGCCATGGCCGGCGGCCTGCAGCGCACCTTCCTGCTGGCGGGCGGGATCGTCACGCTGGCGATCGTCGTCCAAGGGCTGGCGCGGCGGTGGGTGCGCGCCGCGCCGGCATGGCCTGCCGTCAGCGGATGAAGCGCCGGAACGCCGTGACGCGCGACAGGAGCAGGATCGTCGCGACGGACGCGGAGACCGTGACGGCGGTCGCGATGAGAACGTTGCCGAGGGATGTCGCGGGCAAGAGCCACTGCACCCACCAGAGATGCAGAACATGGATGCAATAGAGGCCGAGCGTGTAACGGCCGAGGGCCGCGAGATTTCCGACCATGCGACCGCGGGGCGACAGGTTCAGGGCGATGGCGAAGACGCCGACCCCGAACGGCACCGTTCCCAGCGTATAGTCGATCGCTTGCGACGGCGTGGCAAGGTCTGCAAGCACGAGGACAGCGCGTTCGACGCCGGAGAGAAGCAGGCCCAAGGTGGTGAGGGTCAGCGCGCCGCGCATCCCCGGTTGCCAGCCATGCTTCCGGATGAGAAAGCCCAGGGCGACAAACAAGGCACCGAAAAAGGGCCCGTTCCGGAAATTCCAATGGACGGCAGGGCCCAAAGGCGCAGAGAGCGCGACGTAGTAGAGGCCGATGCCGTAGAGCAGCAGGCAGATGGCGACGAGGGCGCGATCGCCGAAGAAGCGCGCAATCCCGAAGACGGTGATGACCGAGACGCCGAGCGAAGGGAGGAACCAGAGATGGTAGCCCGGGCCCCCGCCGACGACGAGCCCGACGATGGTGGCAAAACCGAAATCGACATGGAAGAGCCGCCAGGCAACGAGATAGACGAGCATCCAGACGATGTAGATCGCCAACAGGCGCTGGACGAACTTGCCGACGAAGGCGGAAAACTTTGGTGTGTCGACCTTGAGGAAGTATCCGGAGACGAGGAAGAAGAAGGGGACGGCGAAGCGCGGCAAAATCTCGAGCGGGAGACCGTAGCGCGGTGGGAGGAACGGGCTCTTGGCGTGCAAAGCGACGATGAAGACGAAGGCCACGACGCGACAGGCGTCGATCCCGGACAGTCTGGCTTCGGCCGATAAGGCGGTCATCCGCAGGTTCTCTCATGAGGGAACCTGAATATTCGCTATTTCGTATTTAAGCGCAATATGCCCGACCTCAAACATAAGGAGGGGGTCGTCATTCGCCACGATTCCGGATCGCCGGATGTTTTTCGGAACCGTGCGGGCATTGCGGCAAGCCCCTGTCTCGTCGGCGTCCGTGCAGCTCGCGCTCTCGACGCATCACGTCACGCGGTGCCGGGCGACGGGTGGCCGTAAACCGCGTTGAACTCAAAACTGACAAGCACGGCAAGGCCCAAGGCAAGCCCTGTGGCCAGCGTGAAGGCGAGAAGAAAAAGACCGAAGGCTTTTGACGGCCCGATGGAGAGGTCCTGGACAAACCATCGAACCTGGCACTGCCCATACCAGGCCACGGCCACGATCAGGACAAGCAGGCCTGCGACCATGCCCTTTTGCAAAGGCAGGACGAGAAGATCGACGCCCAGTCCGACGGCGAAAACGAAGGGTGCGGCAACGAAGCACTGGCTGAAGAACGGTGGGCGAAGAGAGGTTCGGCTGAGCTTGACCGACTTCCACCGCAGCAGCGTGACGGCCATGCAGAGGGGATAGATTCCGAAGATCACGCCTCTCGCGATCATCAGGTTGGACCCTGCCGACGCGACTTCGGCCAGTCTGGCGGGATCGACGATGGAGGGTAACGCTGCTGCAAGGGCCTGTGAAAGAAGCAGGGTGATCAGCAGGAACAGCGGGGGGCTCAACGTATCGTCGTATTGGTCCTCAGGCCGGTCGGCCAGCTCCAGGTCCGCATAGCGCATCATGCTCAGAGGTCTTGTCACGCTGCGCCACATCGTTGCCGGGTAGAAGACGAGCCAACTGACAAGCTCGTACAGGAGCTCTTCGAGCGATTTGAGGAGCCTCATGAAATCCAACTTCGTCTCCCCCCTCTCTTCTGCATTTTAGACGTGTCGTCATAAAAATGCTAAATGCCAACAAGTGCTCGCTCGCTTCCTATAGCGGTGTCGCAGCGTGCCAAAAGGCCTCATAGGCTTGGATCTTCAGGGCTGATGCATCTCCGTCAACGCGGATAATTGATGCAGGAGATCTTGCAGCGATCGCATTGAGGGACTGTGTAAGCGACCACACTGTGGTGCCGTCGATAACAATGAGCCGGTCATGCAGAGCTCTTGATGGCGAGAGTCTCGCGTCGAGCGGGCGCGTTGTTGCGAATTGGGTTGTAAACCTGGTTGATGCCGGTTTGAGGCTGGCTTTGACCGCGGTCGCATCGGCCAAGAGTTCAATCGCGACGCCCTCGTTAGCTAACATAGCAAAGTCAGTAAGGGCCTTCTCGTCCATGTACGGATCAACGATGCGAACACTGACAGTCGCTGCGGTGAGCACTCGACCAACCGCAATCATGGCATCGAAGGCGTTTCCTGCATTGATGAACGCACCTTGAGCGGAGGCAGGTGCGCGAACTTCGGCAACAGCAGCGGCGCGGTAGAGGATGTCCATCAAATCGGGGACGTCATCGGTAAGTTCATACTCCGACCCGAGTCGCGCGGTAATTGTGCGGGTCCGTGCAGTGTCTGTTAAGTCACCGCTTTCTTGAACGAGCGCAAATGTCCTCGCGAGCCACCGCTTAGCATCGGTGGTCATAGCTCCCGAGTTAAAATCTGGAACGGCTTCGATATGCCGTTGCAGTGATACATACAGTTGCTCCGGATTCATCTTTGCCTCCTGCCACGGGAAAGCGGTGGCACGGCTAACGTTGCGCCGTCAATTGATCTACGCGCCCAGAAATATCTTTCCACCGGGGGCAAAACTCAAACGGTGCCATTTGTCCGGTGATTGTCCGCGTCCTGTCCGGTATTTGTCCAAAGGCACCTCGCGGCGCGATGATGAGGACGTTGGTGCCTGTTCAAAAGATCTTGACACGCACTTTTTGGAGTGGCTCCTTTGGCGCACGCAGATTCTGATTCAGAAGTCTAATACGCTTTATGCCGAGGTTGACGGGGGTGGCCCCCTGAGGGGCCTCTCCTTGCTCGATACTGAATCTTATCTCTACGGGTCTCAACACTTTCTGATACTTATCCGCGCGCTAGAGACGCGCCTTTTTGCCTGACCTCAAGTCATTGCGTCGGAATTAGCCGCGTCGTCAAACAGGAGGAGTTGGCAGCCAGCTTGAACCGCCAGCAGCGTCGGGCTACGAGGCGGACGGCAGCCTAGCAGACAGCAAACCGTGCAAGCACCGCTTCATAAAGATTTCCAATTGCGGTCAGGGCGTTGCTACTGATGACGATCATCGAGAAGAATAGAAGGCATCCTAGGAGCAGGGTGATAAGCGTGCCCATCGTTCGGCGGCCCGCCAGCTTGTGAAAATACTCGATGCTTTTCTCGCCGTGGTCATAGTTCGTTTGTAGCCCCTCCTTGATCAGAGCCAAATCCTCTGGAGAGGCCATCGGCTCGATCATCGCAAGAGTTGCTCGCCGCTGCATTTCATTTTCGCAGTTTCCGACCGTGAAATTAGCAATATTAAACATATGCATCATCGCTAACGCATTGAACCAAAGCGCAGTAAAGAATGCGATGAGGGCGAGAACGCCGAGCAGTGTAGCAACCGGACTTAGGTCTAATTTCGTCGCCAAGAACGCTAAGACAGCTATAAGACCCGCGCCTGCACCGGCGCTCAGCGAGGTGAGCAGTTTTGTCCACCAACCGTCCGCACGTGCCTGGGCTGCGTCGCGTTTACTTCTAACATCTTCAACGGAGATTTTATCAAGTCGCTCAAACATCGTTTCATGACCAGTGAGCGCTCTGCGACGCTGTGAAAAATGTTTAAGGCCACGTCGCATCCCACGTCGCATGGAATAGCCGAGAGTCGAAGGAACCCCATGGAAACCAAGGGAATTAGGTCGCATCTCGATGCGACTGTTGTTTGTCACCGCTATCTGCAAATACCGGGAATATCTGGGAACGAGCGGGAATGTGCGGGAAGCCGTTGATTGACAACGGTTTATGCGTCGCTTGACCGGTATGTCCTCCAACAGTTTTTGACAGCGCGGCGGTCCTGAAACTGGCCCACCATGTCAATCTCCGCCGGATCCGCATGTTTCCGTGAAGAAGCCTTCAAAAACCCTTGAAACGCCTTTTACGGGTCTTCAAACCATTGATTTGTAATGATGTGGATACAGGGCGATCTGGTTGAAGATCTCAGCCTGAAACGGCAAATCGGCCACTCTGAACCAATCTAAAGAATGTCTGTGTGTCCGATTTGAAATTACGATGAAAAAGCAGCATGTTAGGCTTTTTCCGGGTAATTTAAGCGTGACAGGCGCATCAGTGCCTGATTACCGTATCCGCACTGCTTCCTATAGGAGTCATTCAGTATGCACATGAACCAGAGCAAGCTAAGGCTGGGTACTAGAGGGCGGCATCATGACATCCGCTAAGTTGATAACGGGGGAGCAGTTGGCTCGTGCTGCGGCTTCCGATTTTCGAAATTTTTTTCTGCCACTCTGCGGGCCGACGATACTCATTCGTGTGGGGTCAGTCCAGAACCCATGCATACGGAGCAACAAATCGGGAAGCTTCATCGTAATCCCAAACGAAATGGCGCAGGAGAAAATTGACAATCCCGACCGCCTCCATTTTCACCTGTTGATCCTTGGCCACGAGATTGCACATCTTGTGCACATGCATCTTCATGGTGAAACCCTAGAGGCAGAAGACAACAGCTCACTCGAGTTCTGGGCCGATTTTTACGGTGCAAAGGTGATGATGGCACTGATCATGTTTGGTGAAAAAGTGTCTCAAGAGTACCGTACACTCCAACCTAGCAGGGTGTCATTTGAGCAAAGAGTGGAAAGTATTGGAAACGGTGTGGCAATGCTTAAACCTTACTACAACGAAAATAAAAGGTATCCTCTTCCTCTGATGCGTGTGTCTCTCTCTAGCATTGGCGTCACATCTTTTTTGCGCCAATATTATATTGGCCAAAATCCAAGCCCTGGATGGATGCTTACTGTACAACGAAAAATATTACTCCATCCTGAACATAATGATTTAATAAAGTTCAGTTCGGATCAGATTAAGAACTTTGCAGCTCCAATCAAGCGTGCACGCAGGTGGCATATTAAGATGCAAAAACGAAATGACTTAGCTTACAATTTAAATCCTAGAATGCGCCCCTATATTAGTCCAATATTTGACGAATCTTACCGAGATATGGAGTGGAAGAGGAAGAAGATTTACGAGGAATTAGATGAACTCGCGGTTTTAGTTGGCGAACCGGATATGTTTAAATCCGACCAGTCCAGGTGGTCCAAACCGGACATTTATTAGTAACCTAGTGAATGCTCTGTAATAAAAAACTACGATATCCATCAAGCGCGGGACGGTCGATGTTCAGCAGTGAAATCCGGCGGTGCATAGTCCGGCACTAAGTGTTGAGAAACCTAGGTTGAATATAAGCGAATTACGTGACTGACCAGTCGTTCCATGTTTGGACCTTATGCGACGCCTGCAGGTCGTTCCATAAAGGCGATATATGCGATCGGTGTCGGCCGATCCATATCCGAGTCTTATGCGACCTGCCCCATCGACAGGCAGAGTTGCACGCTCCTAGCCAATTTTAAGAAGGTCATTGTGTCCGGTCTTCGGATTCTGTTTAATCCTCAGAGATTTACCTTGTGTCGAGCCCTTTTCAACAGTAACGCAGCCGGAAAAATTCAAGAGTGTCACAGCGTCAAGGCTTTGGAATACTTTCTGAAGTCGTCGTACTATAAAGTATGCTTTACTCACCCCGTATCGCACGGGACCTGATTTTGTATCCAATAGAAGCGTCTATTATCTTCTCGACTGCATCGTCATAACTGAAATTTTTCGACAACGATATCTTCAGCGCGCGAGCAACTGCATCGACATCGCTCTTACGTGGAAATAGCTCTTTCAAATGAACGCTCAACTCTTGCCGACTTTCAAATTGCTCCAAGCGACGTAATTCATCCTCAGATATTGCCGGAGGCCTCTCAGGAGCTTCTACCGGAAGCTTTCGCCGTTTACTGAATTCAGCTCGTGCGCTGCGCGCACTGCTATAGACGGCAGCTATTAGCTCGTCGTTCTCGCTTTCGGCTACATCCGCGATCAATCGTATCAGCTTTGCCAGATCTTTATTTCCGGAAGTCATATTAGGCCCTACAGATCTATTTTGTCGACGAATTCACTCGCGACAGCTTCAAGGCCATCAACCACTGATTTATAAGTTCCGCCTGTTGTGCCTTTCAGCACGACAGGTACACCTTCTTCAGGTGCGCTGGCGAATAAAGTATCGTTCCGCTTGATGTAATCATCGAAAATAACGAGGCCACCAAGCCTGCTCAACTGGCTTATATAAGTTTGTTGAGCCTGGATGGGGGCTTCCGAGCGCTCTTGGATCATGTTGAATAGAACTCCGATTGTGGAAGGCATGATAGGGGCGGTCGCATCCTCGCCCTCTTCCGCGTAATCGTTATAGTCGCGTACCAACTCGTTCATATTGCGAATGAGGTAGTCAATCCCAAGGGTGCTAAGGAAATCTGGGCGCGTGGGAACGAGTATGTAATCACTTGCTACAATTGCCGTCTTGGTGACAATATTAAAATTGGGAGGGCAATCAATCAGCACAACGTCATATTCGCCAGATGGAATGTCAGCAATACCATCTGCTAGCCGCCTGTGAACTTTCAAAAAGTTCTTTTTTGACTGCTTCATATTGGCACCCGCAAGCAGTGTCGCCAAGTCGAGATCCACATTTATCAAGCCAAGGTGAGAGCTTATCAAGTGGAGCTTGCCATTTCCATCAAGTCTTTGTTTTACTCGGGCAGGCTCAACAATTAAGCTGTTAATGTCGAACGTAGAGCCGTCAATTAATGAGTCGAAAGCTTGCTTGATGGTTTTTGTTTCCGCCAGTGAGTTTTGCCATTCGTCAGGGCGAATAAATGAGAAAGTCAGATTTGTTTGCGGATCAAGATCGATCATCAGCACCTTATAGCCTCGCCATGCAAGTTCAGCTGACAAATTCGCAGTGACCGTAGTTTTCCCAACCCCACCTTTGTAGTTGATGACGGATACAATCTTCATTACCTGCTCCCTGATTCGGCCTGCAGACAGCCTATCAAGATTCTCGCTGGAATGTATGTAATCTGCACGTTGATCGCTTACTGATTGCAATGAGCTGAAGGGAGCTTGTTTTTATGCGATCCCTTGAGCAGCAGCCGGCATAACCGAGAGAAGGGCTCTCGGTGTCGAGGCGTTAGAATCCCGCCATATGATCCTGGGCCGAGATGGTTTCATAAGCGGGGATAGGTGGCCGGGAGCGGCTGTCTCATCTTAGGCGCTTAAGTGAACGTGTTGGTCGTTCCATAAATGCGATACATGCGATCGGGACGACACATCATCTAGCATATGCATTTAAGGGATCTTTGTCCCGCGCGAGCCCCGCTCTTACGGGTCAGCTGATTAAAAAAGTTCGCTAAGAGCGAACAAACTTCTTGAAATCACCCGGCTACTCGGCTATTTCTTGTTCTAGATCACGAGCGGAAGAAGTCGTCATTTTCAGGTATTCGCATATGCGGATACCGTGGAGGACCTCGCGTCCTCTGATCTTACCCGGACGCCGGGCGACCCGAGAGGGGAGGCCGTGGCGGGCGGGCGAAGCAGAAGCAGCCCTAACGAGCGGGCTGCTTCTAGGTAAAAGGTGCGTGCTGCTGGTTCCGACTCTGTTTGGTGACGACCCTTAGGGATGGTCCCGACGGGCAAACAGAGGAACTTTACATGTCTATAGAAGAAAGTGATCGCCAGCAGCAGCGGCTAAAGAGCGGGAAAAAGACGCGCCGGGTTCGGTTCGTCAGGTGGTGCTGGAGACAGCTCAAAAATCCGCGAATGTTGAAGTCGACTCTCCGTCTGGCTTTGACCATATTTCGCCTAGTGCGGATATGCCACGATATCTTCGGACCGTCGTGATACGCCGTTAACCTAATATCTACAAGGAAAGGAGTTTCATATGTTATCCGAAGCCTTGAGATTAATTCGCGTGTTTCACGATCTTAAGCAGCGTGAAGCAGCAGAAAAACTCGGGATATCCAAATCACATCTTTCTGAAATTGAGAGTGGCAATAAGACGCCCTCTCTAGAGATCATTGACCGGTATGCGAAGACATTCGGGATTCCTGCGTCTTCTATTATGTTTTTTTCGGAGAACATCGAGGGAGCTGGAAAAGGCGAAAAGGCAAAGACCTTTATTGCGTCTAAAGTTATAAATTTTCTCCAATTAATCGAGCAAAGGTCGTTTTCCGATGTCGCATAGGGCGGTGAAATCGCATGATTTACGAGATAGTGCGCTTTTCAATATCGGAACGCGGAAAAAACTTGCGAGTGTTTTGCTCTGCTCACCGGATCATCTGAACCTTGTCCAGAAGCTTGAGGTCAAATACAAAAAACGCTGGAAACCAAAGGATAGCGATACCGCGCCGTGGTTAACCCAACCTCCGGCACCTCATGAAGCGGACTGTTTCCGCCCTATCGATATTCCGGTCGATCCTCTAAAGAAGTTGCAGGGGCGAATAGCCGACCTTCTGTCACGCGTTAAGGCGCCACCCTATCTGTGTAGTCCAGTGAGGGGCGTGTCTTATGTTGATAACGCCAGAGCACATATTGAGGGGAGTGCCTTCTGGCTTTTGGATATTGCTGATTACTTTCCAAGCTGTACCGCCAATCGGGTCGCTTGGTTCTTCAGGACCGTGATGAAATGTGCTCCTGATGTAACTGCGATCCTAGTGGCAATTGTAACCGACAGCGGCAGGCTTCCCCAAGGCTCTCCGTCAAGCCCGATCCTTGCGTATTTTTCAAATCTAAAGATGTGGGGTGAGGTCGCTGCACTTGTGCATCGAGCTGGCTGCATTTTGAGTGTCTACGCGGACGATATCACCATCTCTGGGAAGACCGTGCCGGGCGCGTTGGTATGGAATGTCAAACAAACGATCGTAAAGAATGGCTTCAGGCTAAAGCGGGAAAAAGAAGTGAGCCTTGTTTGCTGTCCAGCTGACATCACGGGCGTCATTGTTCGCAACGGGTCATTGAAACTTCCAAATAGGCAGCTGAAGAAGATTGTCGAAACGAAGAAACTTCTCAGAGCTTCCACTGATAAAATGACCGCAGATAAGTTGAAAACCCAAATTGCAGGCCGCTTAGCCCAGCGTCGCCAAATCGAATGTGCCAGTTGTTGACTTAGACTTCTTGCAGCGTCACTGCCGATGCCAACGTTCGGTTCGTAGTGCGCCTTAAAGTCTGCAATTAGGTAATGCTCTTTCCTGCAGTTTCGCAGCGAAGCCGATCAGGAATTGGTCGAGCGTTAGATTTCCGCAGAGGCGGTGGACATCACTGGCGCGGGAGCGCTTCATGGTCCGGTAGTAGGTGCAGGCCAAGTTAACTAGTTGTCCCTCATCCGCCGCTTCGTGGAGCGTCCAGCGACGGATGTTATTGCCTGGGCCGTTTTTATCCGGCAGGGCTAGTCTCGATCAGGGACCGGTCGCCAGCCGCGTGTGTATCCAACGCTGAGAGCACATCCTGCCCACGACAGTTGCTCTCGGAGGTGGCGGCAATCCTTGAGCAAAGTTTCAATGGCGGCGATTGTGTTGCCGTTATGATATGCCAGGACCTGCTCGAGCTCCGGCATCTGTGTTTTCTCGACTTCCTTGACCGCGCTCATGCTGCGGCTGCTTCTTGTGTGAAATCGACGATACTACCAAATTTGCAAAGAAGACGAGGGCTCGTCATGTCTCCGTTTTCCATATCAGCGAGAACCTCGAAAGCAGCAGTTCCGGCAAACCGCTCGGACATTGATTCCGCGATCCGCTCCGCCAATGCCTCGTTAGATGCCGTTCGCATCTCACCTGGGACGATCGCTCCGCCTTTCACCTTTTTGAAGGGCACAATGATGTATTTGGTCTGTAAGGACATCGGAAACTCCTTGCTTAAACGCCGTGGATGTTCCTAGTTTGTTCTCATGCCGATTTGGAGTCAATTGGGCTTGGAAAAGATTCTCAGATAGAGGTATTGGTTAGGAAAATTGACCTACGCCGAGCGGCCGTACCACACGACGCGCCCGACCACGATAAGATCGACGATGCGATCGGTCACGAAGCTCTCAACCGGATAATTGCCGGCGACATTATCAGACATCAGGTCCAGGCTGCCGTCAAACCGCCATCTAGCGCGCTTTACCAGCAAATTGCCCTCAGCGTTAAAGACGTAGATCCTGCCATCATCAACGGTTTGCTGGCTTTGGTCGACGATCAGCATTGCTCCGTCAGGGAAGGTCGGCAGCATGCTGTCTCCCTTAGCCCACATGAGGAAACAGCTTTCTGGCTGTGCGCCGAGGCCACGGAGGAAGCGCTTCTCGAACGTTACCTCGTTTGCGGCGTGCTCTACATAGGTAACGACGCCACGACCAGCGGATGCGGCCACGTCGTACTGCGGTAGACGAATGAATTCCGACGATAATGGTCCTGCAGGGACGACTTGGCCAGCTCCCGCTTCTTCCTCTTGACCGGTGACAAGCCAGATCAAATTGGCACCGTAGCGCTCTCTATACGCGTTTAAGACCGAGGCCGAAGGTTCAGTGTCACCTCGCTCGTACGAGGCTAAAGCGCTTTTGCTTACGCCGATATTCAGCGCCACCTGGTCCCGGTCGATGTCCCCGATATTGCGGCGGAACTGACGCAAGCGTTGGGCCAGCGGCGTCTTCGGCTCGGTTTCCGGTCTCACCAAAATACCATCCGCATAAATTCGATTTCAGCTTTACAAAATCTGAAATCGAATTTACTCCTATCATTAGCAGCCGCAAAAAGCGGGCTGCTTGTGCTCACTACCATTCAACAAAAAGCGGATGCGCCAACATCCGCTTTTCGCAGGAGAAACCAGATGACTAAGCTCCGAAAGTGGGACCGTCACGCCATCCTAGGCGAACTTCGCCGCCGTGGGATGACCTTAACGAAGCTGGCCGAAATCAACAATGTCAGTCCTGGGGGTTTCCGCACGATCTGGAACCGACCCAACGCGAAATCCGAGCAGGCAATTGCCGACTTCCTGGGCGAGCCTGTCGAGCTGCTTTTCCCTGATCGTTATCCCAAGACGACATCCAAGATCCTTTCGCCCAAATATGCCAACGTTGGCCGGAGTGCCGCGTAATGGTGGGCGCGAACGAACAACCGTCTGCTCTAGCCTACCGCGACAATTGCCGCAGGGACCTGAAGTCCCCGGCCGTCAGTCACAGCGCCGTCCGCGCCAAGACCGAACTCTCGCGCAATTTCGCACTCAAGCCTATGGCGAAAGTGACGCCCGAATTTGGCAATAATCCGTTCATTCCGGGTCGCTCGCCAATCTGCCGGGCTGCCGACACGACGCTGATCTTCAGCGTGGTCGTCATGGGTCTGATTGCGGTCATCGCAACATTTGCGAGGGCCAGCCTGTGAGCCAGATCAACCCCTTTTCCGCAGAAGAGCGCCTGCAGGCGATGGTCTCAGCTGCATATCGTGCCAGCCGGTCCCATTTTAGCCACCTGCCGCTCCGCTTCATCATCGATCCGCCGGTCGATATGCTCGATGCGGCACTCGCCAGACAGGTCGCCATCCACATCCTTATGGTTCAGTTTTGCATCCCGCGCCGCCGCGTGATGGTGCTGCTCAGTGTCGGACGCACGATGGTTGGCCAGGCTGTGCGCACGGTCGATTACCGGTGCGATGAGCCCGTCTTCGAGCGGACGTACCGGGCAATCGCTGCTCGCGCCAACGACCTGTTCATGACTGCCCTCCATGAAGCCGTTGAGGATGCCGCCTAATGGCTAAGTTCATTCGTGCACCTCTCTCCGACATCCACATCGGCGACCGGCTCCGGCCGATTGATCCTGCTTATGTTGAGATGATTGCCGCTTCACTTACCGAGCGCGGCCAGATCAGCCCGATCATGATCCGCAGGACGCCTGCAAAGAACAAGGGTGCCACGCCCTTCACGCTTGTCGCTGGCGGTTATCGCACAACGGCAGCCAAACTGCTTGGGTGGACTCAAATCGACGCCATTATCGTTGAGGCAGATGCGCAGGAAGCGCAGATGCTCGAGATCTCCGAGAACCTCTACCGCAATGAGCTGAACCCGCTCGATCGTGCCATCTTCGTCATGACGTATCGCCAACTTTGGGAAGAACAACATGGAAAGATTACAGTCGGCGGAGATCGAAAATCAAAGTGCAACGATTGCACTGAGATGTTTGCCTCTGGGCGTGAGCTTTCTGTAGCTGTCCAGGAGCGGCTTGGCTTTGGTCGCCGCACCTACTTTCATGTAACGCGTATCGGTCAAAATTTGCATCCCACATTGCGCCAAGCCGTCCGCGGTACTGACGCCGAAACCGATCAGTCCGCTCTTCTGAAACTGGCGAAGCTCTCTGCCGACGATCAGCTGAAGGTAGCCGCCGCCTTGAAGGAAAGCCCGGACCTGAAGCCTATCCTACAGTGGCTGAAAGGCCCGAAGCCCGAGGCCGATCCGCAGCAGGCAATCTTCGACAAGATGGCGGCGCTCTGGAGTAAAGCCGACGAGGAAACGCAACGTCGCTTCCTCGACCATATCGGGTCGACCTCGGACTTTTCCTTCTTGGAGCGTGCAGCATGAAGCGCGATCCTCACCAATTCGACTTCTTTTCCGAAGCTGTATTCCCTGTGCGGCAAGCTGCCGAGCGGATCGACCTCGATCGTTTCCGCTCGCTTCTGAAGCGCGAAATGGCCCGTGCTATCCGCGAATGCCCGCATGACCGGCCGACGATAGCCGCCCGCATGGCCCATTATCTTGGCCTATCGTCCGTGTCGAAAGGCGCGCTCGATGCCTACACGGCCGAGAGCAAGACGGCACATGACATCAGCCTCGTGCGCTTCAAGGCGTTCGTTCGTGCGACCGGAGCCGTCTGGCTTTGGGATGTGGTGCTGAGTGAAGACGGGCTGATCCTGCTCGAAGGCGACGAAGCCCGGCTTGCCGAGATCGCGCGACTTCAGCAGGAGCAGCGCGAGCTTGCAGCCGAGCTGAAGTCCCTGCAGGCCCGTCCTGTTACAATAAAGCGAAGGGGCCGGTGATGAAAGAGTGGTTCACCATTCCGGAACTCGCTGAGGCCAAGCTGCCGGGCCTGCCGACATCTGTCCGGCGGATCCACGATCATGCCGATCGCGCGGCATGGGATCATCAGCCTGGCAAGTCGCGAGCAATTGCGAAGCGCGGGGGCGGCCGCGAGTTTCATTATTCGCTCCTGCCGCCCGAGGCCCGGCAGAAAATCGCCTTCCTGAACACCGACCTGACAGCCCCCGTCAAAGGCGTCTCGAAGCAGCTTTGGTCGCGCTTTGAAGCCTTGACCGACGAGCATAAAGCCATCTGCCGGAAGCGGCTTGATGTACTGATCGCGGTCGATGACATGAAGGCGTCAGGCATTGCCGCTACCGCGGCTGTGCAGCACTGCGCCCGCATGGCTGATATCGCCGTTACCACCCTGTATGGTTGGCGTCAGATGGTTGAAGGCCATGCGCGAGCTGATTGGCTTGCTGCACTGGCTCCTGCATTCTCGTCTGCGGTCAGCGGTCTTGTCGTCGATCGCGCAGACTGCCACGCCGAAGCTTGGGCAACTTTGAAGTCGGACTATCTTCGGCCGGAGAAGCCGAAGTTTACATCCTGTTTCCGCCGGATGATGAGCGCCGCCAAGGCAAACGGCTGGTCGCCGATCCCTTCCGAGCGCTCCTTGCGCCGACGCCTTGAGGCTGAGGTGCCGAAGGCGGTTCAGATCTTGGCACGGGACGGTAAGGAAGCGGCCGCTCAGTTGTTTCCGGCGCAGACCCGGTCCGTTGCTCACCTGCACGCCATGCAGATGGTCAACACCGATGGGCACAAGCTCGATCTGTTCGTGCGCGTGCCATGGAAAAAGGTTCCTGTCCGCGTCATCCTCATCGGGATACAGGACATCTACTCTCGCAAGGTCCTGTCGTGGATCCTGTCTGAGGCAGAGACATGGGAAGCAGTACGCTCTTGCATCGGCGCCATGATCGAAAACGCGGACGGCGCGCTGCCCTACCACATCTACATGGACAACGGCCGCGCCTTTGCCTCGAAGAAAATCTCTGGTCAGGCGACGGCCCGCAACCGGTTCAAGATCACAGAGGACGAGGTCGCTGGTCTTCTGAAGACCCTCGACATCAACGCGCATTTCACCAAGCCGTACTCCGGTCGATCAAAGCCAATCGAGCGGGCCTGGAGGGATCTGGCCGACGAGATCTCGCGCCACCCTGCCATGTCGGGCGCCTACACAGGGCCGAACGTGGACGAGAAGCCCGAGAACTATGGTCGTACGGCCGTCAAGCTCGACGTGCTCCAAGAGCATGTCGCGGCCATGGTGGAAGAGCACAACGCTCGTGAAGGTCGCCGGACGGAAATGGCCGGCGGCCGCAGCTTCAACGCGATCTTTGCGGAGTCGGTCGCCGAACCCTCGACCATCCTGCGCTATTCCAACACAGCGCAGCGCGCCCTCTGGATGCTCGCAGCCGAGAACGTCACGGCCCGCAAACCGGACGGCGCGATCCATTACGCCGGCAACCGCTATTGGGCGCCAGTTCTCAACCAGTGGATCGGCAAGAAGCTGACCATCCGGTTCGACCCGGCCAACCTGCATGGTGCTATCAAGCTCTACGATGGTGCGGGTCGGTTCCTCGGCGATGCTGAGTGCATCCTTGCCCATGGCTTCGATTGCCAAGCCGCCGCCCGCCAGACGGCACGCAAAGCCTCGGATTATGCCAAAGCGCAGAAGTCGCTGCTCGAACTCAATCGCACGATCGAGGCCGACCAGTTGGCCGACCTCTACGCCAAAGCACGCAAGGCCGAGAAGCGCCCGGAAGCGCCAGCGCCTCGTCCGGTCGTCACCCGCCTCATCACGAGCAGCAACCTCGCTCCGGCCGCATCAGTCGAGGCGATCGGCGAGGGCGAATTCGAAAACAGTTTCTCGCGTGGACTTGCCCGGATCATGGGCGAGGAGACCGCGATCATCCCATTCCCCACGGGGAAGACAGCGGCAGGGTCGTCAAAGCCCGGCCGTAAGACCAGAGCCGAAAAGTAATGCGTACGGTTCCGACCAAAAAAATGGGCGCCACAGTGAAGGGGCGCCCGAAGATACTTATGCAAGGAACCAAGTAGATGAAAAAAACCACAGGCACAAGTAGCGGATGGGAGCACCCGCAGCCGAGCGCCGAGTTTCTGGCCAAGCATCCGGCGCAGGACGTCGAGATCTGGCGCGCTCTGATTTCGCGCGTCATCGGCGTGGCCACGGCCAATGGCTGGAGCAAGACGGCGATTGCGCGCCGGACCGACATTGCGGAAGGCACATTTTCGCAGTGGGCATCGGGCAAATATCTCGGTGTTCTGGTCAACCAGAACATTCAGGTCAGCAACTGGCTGGCCGCACTTGAGGAAAGCTCGGGCCTTGCCTCTCGTGTTCCCGTCTCGCCGGTTTTCCAGCAAACGCTGGTTGCGCGCGAGATCCTCGAAACGCTCGCCTACGCCCAGGTGACCGCCGGCTTCGTCGCCATCACGCTCGATGCCGGTGTCGGCAAGACCACGGCGGCACGTCACTTCTGCCAGACCCGGCCGCACTCCTACCTCGCCACGATCAGCCCGAATACGAAGACGGTTCACGGCATGCTCGTCGAGCTTGCCGCCGAACTGGACGTGCTTGAGCACAACCCCGCGCGCCTGGTCCGCGCGATCGGCCGCAAACTCCAGAGGATCGGCGACGGTTCGATCCTCATCATCGACGAGGCGCAAAACCTTGTGCCGGAGGCCATCAACCAGCTTCGTCACTTCGTCGACATCAACAAATGCGGCGTTGCACTACTCGGAAACGAGGACACGGCCAGCGACTTCATGAAAGAGCGGTCGCGGTCGGTTTCCAGCCGCGCGCAGGTTCTGTCCCGCTTTGACAAGCGCCTGAAGCGCGAGCCGAGCCGCGGTGATGATGCACGAACCCTGATCGCCGCCTGGGATGTCCAGGATGACGACATGATCCGGTTCCTCCTCGGTATCGCCCTCAAGCCAGGCGCTCTCCGGCAGATCGACCGCACCATGAAGCTCGCCACGATGGCAGCGATCGGCGATGGCGACGAAGTGACGCTCAAGCACTTGCAGATGGCCTGGAAGAACCGGGATCTGGGAGACATTGCATGAGGAAGGCTCTCGACCAGACGCTGAGCACCGAACTCGGCCAACTGCGCGACGGAGCCAAGAATGTGCTGGCGGGTTCTGTCTTCGCAAACGTGCTGGATCAGAAGCTTCGCATCCTTGAGAAGCTCGCCACAAGCATGGAGCTAGAGCTTGCCATCCTTCGTGAAACCGAAGCCGGCCGCGAATACCGCACCCGCATCGAACAGACCGCCACGGACGCCTTGGCCGACATGTTGCCCCCGGAAGGCACGGTTATTCGTCCAGATTTTGGGAGGAAGTCATGACCAATAGCGCTCTTGCGTCAGAACATGCGGCGGTCGTTCGCGATCGGCTTAAAGACTACGTCCATGGCGGCAAGCACTTCACCAGCGACGAGATCGCCGCGTGGATACGTCGAATGAATACGGTCGTGTCGCTTGCGGAGGAGACCGAGGAGGAGAACCGCAGCCTCGGCAGACAGCTGGCGATTGTGCGCCACAACGCAGGTCCAGCATCGGTTGGCGGCAATGTTGTTGCTTTTCCAAGCCGTCGTCCGTCGCAGCCAACACGGAATGGAGGAGGCGATGCAGCATGAGAGAAACGCTCGATCTGCTGTTTGCCTTTCCGAAGGCTGACCTACTGAGACGGCTTCAGCCGGAGATCGACGACATCGTGAACCTTCGCCTCATCGAAGCCGCCAACCGTGATGAAGCCAATACGAGGGGCCGCCTTCGGGCGGTCCGCCTCTCAATCGACCGCTTGAAACGAGCCGTGAGCCGGTTCGAGCAAGCGCAATACACACCCGGCGAGAAAGCAGCCCGCGAGCATGTGGTTGCTACCGCCAAAGACCTCAAGAACGCCGACGACGCGTTGAAAAAAGGACGATGAAAATGGACGCAGTTATCCTGGAAGAACGAAGCGACGGTGTCATCGCCATCAACGGCCGTGACTTCATGGTCGATGCCAAGGGCTCGTATGTCCCGCTCTCCATGGTCAAACCGCAGCATAAGCTTGAAGACGAGATCGTTCGCAAGATCATGAGTTTTGCAGTCTCGCTAAACGAGCAGATCGGTCGGTTTCGTGGCCACACAATGACGGACCTCGGTGACTACGACGCTCTGATCGCGCAGGAGTACAATGCGAAGGTCGGAGGCGCGAAAGGCAACCGAACCTATCAAACTTTCGACGGGCTTATGAAGGTACAGGTTCAGGTGCAGGAGCTGATCGACTTCGGATCAGAGCTGCATATCGCAAAGAGCTTGATCGACGAGTGCTTGAACGAATGGTCGAGCGACAGCCGACCTGAGATCCAGTCCATCGTCACGCGTGCCTTCAACACCGACAGCGAAGGAAAAATCAACCGCTCTGAGATTTTCATGCTCATGCGGCACGAGATCGAGGATCCCCGATGGAAGCGTGCCATGGACGCCATTCGTGATGCCATGAGAGTGACGGGTTCGAAGCAATACGTGCGCTTCTACCGCCGAGAGAAACTCACCGACGAGTTTCGAGCGGTCACCATCGACATGGCCAAAGCATAAAGGCGGTCCAATGACGAACGACGATATCGAGGGTACCGAAAGCAGCCTGGCTGAAGGAGGTGCGTCTTCTGACGCTCCTCGTCCCGTCAACAGCTATTCGCAGGGGTACGCGCTGTGTAATGCGGCCGGTGTGCTCGTCGGCCACACGTATCGCTCTACTGCCGAGGCGGCGATAGAGGCGCATTTCCCTTCGAGTGACCCCGCCGGCGCGGAGAAGTGGGCCGAGATGCAGGCGCTTGGATGGACCGTGGAGCATGTCTACGCCCATGTTTTCAAGCCGCGCTTCATGATGGCAGCCACGCGCGTGGACCAGACGGCGTCCGAGGAGAGCGCATGAGACATTATCGGAACAGTGATGAGATCGTTGCTGCCCTTGTCGAAGAACATGAAAGGCAGGGGTTCAATATTCACACAACAGATCACGGCACGCTGGCGGTTAAAACCATCGAAGATGGCAAACTCCTGAGCGTCAATCTCAGCATCATTGCAAACGCGCTTTGGGAGAAATGGTCATGAGTTCGCTCGCCGCCATCAAGATCGCTCAGAAGCAGCTCGGCCTTGACGACGACATCTATCGTGCAAAGCTTCAGCTTATCACCGGCAAGTCCTCGGCCAAGGACATGTCTGAGGAAGAGCGTCAGGCTGTCATTGCCGAGTTTCGCCGCCTCGGTTTCAAGCCGATCGAGTGCCGACAGAACGGGAAACAAAAGCTGTCCGGCCGGTATGCTGGCAAGCTGCAGGCGCTCTGGATTGCCGGCTTCAACCTCGGCGTGGTCCGCGATCGGGATGACGCCGCGCTGATTGCCTTCGTGAAAGCGCAGACCGGCATCGACCATGTGCGTTGGCTTCAAAATGCCGAAGACGCTCGCAAGGTGATCGAAGCCCTGAAGAAGTGGCTGAGCCGCGAGGCACGCGTGGATTGGAGTGAGCATTCGCGCTTGCAGCTGTGGCAGCGTGCCGAAGGCTACCGGATTGCCTTGGCGCAATGGATCCTTTTGGTCGGTGAGGCAGAGGCGAAGATCCCACGGGCCTTTTGGGATGCCGTGAAAGGTATTCTCGGCCAGCAGGTGTCGGGGCGCGCGCTAACGCAGGACGAATGGATCACAGTCATGAACGCCTTCGGCCGGCGCATCCGGGAAAAGAAGGCACCATGAACTCAAACGGGCATCCCTCTGACCGTGTCTGGCTCACGCCGCTTCTCAACCGCATCGCCAATGTTGCAGGCGAGGAAGCGGCGATTGCGCTTGGGCGGGCACGGCCTGGGGAGCGCGTATACATTCCGGAACACGTGACCGCCGATCACTGGCTCGTCCAGGTCGTCGGTTTGGACGCGGCAGAGAAGATCGCCGCAGCCTTCGGTTCCATGAAGATCGAGATCCCGCAGGCCATAGCTGGCGACAAGCGTCGTCGGGCGGCTGCCATTGCTGATCTCATCGAGAAGGGCTATTCAACGAACGAGATTGTCCGTACCCTGGGCATCTCTCAAAACACTGTCGCCGAGCACCGTCGCAGACGTCCGCCGGCCGACCCGCAGCTCAAGCTGCTTTAGGTTCCTCGGGCTGCGATTTCGCAGGCCCGCTCTACGTTCCAAATTCCGTCATTGTCGCCCCAATCCCAACGGGGCTTTTCTTTATGACCACCAAGACACTGGCATTGTCTGTCGATGCTGCCACGCTTTACGCCGTCGTGCCGCGTCTGTCCGGTGCCAAGGGCCAGCAACAGCGCGCTGTGATTGGTGGCTTTGCGCCGTACCTCCCGGAGATGCTGACGCGTTTTAAGGTAACGTCTGCCCTTCGGATTGCTCACCTTCTGGCGCAGGTCGCCCATGAGAGCGACAGTTTCGCCACGACACAAGAATACGCTTCTGGCGCTGCATATGAGGGACGCAAGGACCTCGGCAACATCAAGGCCGGCGACGGCAAGCGCTTCAAAGGCCGCGGCCCGATCCAGTTGACCGGCCGGGCAAACTATTTCGCGTTCACTATCTGGATGCGGGAAATCGATCGCAGCTGTCCAGACTTCGAAGCCCGTCCGGAACTCGTTGCCGAGTTTCCCTGGGCCGCATGGGCCGCGTTCTATTATTGGTCCTCCCGCAATCTGAACGCACTGGCCGACCGTGACGATCTCGTCGCGGTGACCAGGGTGATCAATGGTGGCCGGAATGGTCTGGACGATCGCCGCCTCAAGCTTGGCAAGGCTAAGTCCGCCCTTACGCAGCTTCAGGTCCAAATCATCGCAGCCAATCAGAACATCGAAGACGACGTCGCCATTCTACGGCGCGGCTCCGAGGGTGAGGCCGTCGACCAGCTCCAGCGCGGCCTCGCAGCTGCCGGCTTTTACCTTCTGGCGATCGATGGAGACTTTGGTCCCGGCACGGAAGCAGCCGTGAAAACCTTTCAGCGCGCTCGTGGCCTTGTCGTCGACGGTATCGTCGGCCGGGAAACGGCCGCGATGATCCAGCCCTACACACCCTCCGAGGATATCGCCGCATGAAAGAACTGCTCATGTCGCAGCTGCTCCCGCAGCTGTTCAACTTTCTGATCGTCGGCCTTCTGGCCGTGATTTCCATGATGGCGCGCCGCTGGTTCGGCATTAGCATCGAGGGCAAGCACCGCGACGCTCTCCAGTCGGCGCTGGCCAACGGTGCGAAGCTCCTGCTTCTGCCGGGCGGCACGGTCGACCAGGCCGTCGAATACGTCCTGCACTCGGTACCGGATGCCCTCAAGCAGTTCGGCAAGACTTCGCCGGATGATATCCGGCAGCTGCTCGAGCCGCATATTCTCGGCCTTCCGAAGCCTCCGGTCCTTGTTCTGCCCGCGCCCGCGACCGGCGGTTCGCCTGCAGAAGGATCTGCCAGCAGGGAAGGTGCGCTTCCGTCGGCAGGCACCCGTCGGTGAAAACTTCGGAAGCCGCCCTCGATCTCGCCCAGGCGAGAATTGAACAGGAGCGCGATGCCAGCGTTAAAGCTGCAAGCATCGCGCTTTTGCAGACCGGAACGGATCTCTGCATCGCATGCGATCATCCGATCCCCGAAGAACGACGTCGAGCCTTGCCATCTGCCCGCAGGT
Organism: Rhizobium sp. Leaf341; assembly: GCF_001424325.1. Classification (NCBI taxonomy): domain Bacteria; kingdom Pseudomonadati; phylum Pseudomonadota; class Alphaproteobacteria; order Hyphomicrobiales; family Rhizobiaceae; genus Rhizobium; species Rhizobium sp. Leaf341. The sequence goes on along the minus strand of NZ_LMPE01000005.1, from coordinate 161,523 downwards.
GCACCGAGTGCCAGACGTTCGTCGAAGCAGAGAAGTATCACCGGTGAACACAGCAAACACTGTCGCTCTCGATCTGGCGCCGCTCATGTCCTGGATCGTTGCTGCCATGACCATCGTGAATTTTGCGATCCTTTTGAAAGGCATTCTCTCCTCTGGAGAGAGGAAGCTGGAGGAGCGCGTCGCCAAGCACGAGGCCAAGCTCATTGATCACGACCGGCGCATTCAGACGATCGAGAGCGACATGAAGCATTTGCCAGACAAGGAAACGACGCACCGGATCGAGATGACGATGCTGACGATCGTTGGCCGTCTCGACAAGCAGGATGCGACGCTCGAAGGCCGCTTCTCCTCCATGGACGAACGCCTGAAGCCGATCCAGGCGATCGGGGAGCGTTTGAACGACGTGTTGGTTGACCAGATGAAGAAGGCGGGCTGATGATCCCGATTGCGATCGATTACGACAAGGTCATGCGCGAAGACGCGCGCCTGATCATTCTCCGGGCTCTTTCCGAACAGGTGAACGAAAGCCTGTCGAGCAGCACGATTGAGCTCGTCTTGCAGACGTTCGTCATTCGCCAGCCTCGGTCGTGGATCCACGGCGAGATGGATTACCTTCGCATGATGGGCGCCATCACGATCGTGGACGCTGGCTCCGTCAAGATCGGCACGCTGACCGACCTCGGCTGGCGACACCTTCTCCGTGAAACGATCATCGAAGGGGTGAAGCGGCCGTCGCGCGCGATCATTCCGCCTGCTGGAAGCTCGCATGCGTAGCAGGCTCTCCGGTATCGAGCTTCTGCCGGAAGAGTGCGCGCCGATCGTTGCCAAGGCAGCGGCCGAGTTGCAGGACCGCGACCGGACGCAGATCGACATCTACCAGGACTTCTTTGCGGCCCTTGAGGGCTTGAAGCGTGAACATCGCGGCGAGCTGGAATTCACGATCCCGTCGTTCTCGGCCTTCAACCGCTATTCGATCAAGCTCGCTACGCTGTCGAACCGGCTCAACCAGACGCGCGAGATCGCCGCGACGATCGCCGAGAAGTGGGATGCCAAATCTTCCGACGATCTGACCCTGATCGCGGCCGAAGCGATCAAGACGCTGATCTTCGAACTGCTGACCAATGCCGGCGAGGCAGGGCTTGATCCGAAGGGTGCGATGTCACTTGCGAACGCGCTGCGCGCTGCCAGCCAGGCGCAGGGCGTCTCGACAGCCAGGCGTCAGAAGGTCGAGGCGGACTTTGCTTCCAAGGCGGAAGAGGCCGTCAAGCTTGTCCAGCGCTCCAAGGGTCTCACCGACGAGACGGCAAGCGAGATCCTTGATCAGATCCTCGGGGTGGGAACGAAATGAGCGGGCCCATCAGCAAAGAGCAGTGGGCCGAGGCGCGACGCATCTCGACAGACGCGGTCATCAACCGGATCGGCGCCCGCAAGGCGCTATTGCCGTATCAGCAGCAGACGCTCGCCCTCCTCGAGACAACCGCGTGCCGGGTGCTCTTCGTCGAGAAGTCGCGACGTATCGGCCTGACATGGGCGTGTGCGGCTTATGCCGTCCTCCGCGCTGCGCGTGCCCGCGAAGCCGGCGGAATGGACTTCATGTACATCTCCTATAGCCAAGAGATGACGCGGGAGTTCATCGACGCCTGCGCGATGTGGGCCCGAGCTTTCGCCCAGGCTGCCCTTGAGATGCAGGAGTTCATCTGGGACGACTCTGACAAGGATGGCGAGCGCGCCATCCAGGCGTTCCGGATCAAGTTCTCGTCCGGCTTCGAGATCGTCGGTCTGTCGTCGGCACCTCGCACCCTGCGCGGTAAGCAGGGCGTGGTGATGATCGATGAAGCGGCCTTCGTCGATAGCCTTGAAGAGCTTTTGAAGGCGGCGCTCGCCTTTCTCATGTGGGGCGGTCAGGTCATTGTCTGCTCGACGCATGACGGCTTTGACAATCACTTCAACGAACAGATCCAGGACATCCACGCCGGCCGGCAAAGTTACAAGCATCTGCGCATCGATTTCGACACGGCGCTGCAGCAAGGCCTCTATGAGCGCATCGCCTATGTGACGGGCAAGCCGTGGTCGGCCGAGGCCGAGGCCGATTGGCGCCAGGACATCATCAAGTTCTACGGCGCCGGCGCCGACGAGGAGCTGTTCTGCATCCCGGCGATGTCGTCAGGTGCATTCCTTCCCCGATCGCTGATCATGTCGCGGATGAAGGAAGATATCCCGGTCATTCGCTGGGCGTCGCCGGACGGCTTCGTCGACTGGCCGAAGGCCCTGCGCGATGCCGAGATCGCGGATTTTTGTAACGAGCAGCTCCTGCCGCATCTCAAGTGTCTCGATCCGACCATGCGCTCCGGCTTTGGGCAGGACTTTGGCCGATCGGGCGACTTGTCCGTGATCCATCCATTTCAGGTGCGTCTCGACACCAGCCTGCGCACACCGTTCCTTCTTGAGCTGCGCAACGTGCCGTTCGAAAGTCAGCGCCAGATCATCCTGTTCCTGCGCCAGCATCTGCCGCGCTTCTTTCACGCGGCCTTCGACGCAACGGGCAACGGGGCGGCACATGCAGAAGCGGCACGCCAGCATTTCGGGGTATCGTTCGTCTCCGAGATCAAGCTCTCGCAGCAATGGTACATGCTCAACATGCCGAAGCTGAAAGCCGGCTTCGAGGACGGCACCTTCGAGCTGCCGCTCGATGACGACGTGCTCGGCGACTACCGCCTCCTGAAGATGACCAAGGGCATCGCCAAGGTGCCAGACGATGCCCGCACGCAAGGGGCAGATGGTTTTGCCCGCCACGGGGACAGTGCCGTCGCCGGTGCCTTGGCCATCTATGCGAGCGAGCAGGACGGTGGCGAAGCCGGCGCCGGCGTGACGGGCAGCGATCGACCGACCGCTGGCCAGTTCACAGACGCGTCCGGAGGCTACGGCGCTGTCGGCGCACGTTCCGATCTTTCCGCTTTTACGGGGTACTGAGATGGCTGACACCACGATGGAGATCGCAACGATCCGGACGGACCCGTTCGTGCCGGAGTTCGCGGGCGTCATGCACCCGACCGACGAGATCCTGCGGACCCGTGGCCTGGGTAAAGGCCATCAGCTCTACGACGAGATCCGGCGCGATCCGCACGCCTTTGCCATCCTGCAGAAGCGGAAGCTCGAAGTCGTCAGCCGCGAATGGAATGTGTTCGAGGTCTCCGAAAGCGATCTCGACAAGCGCGCGGCCGCTGAGGTCACACGTCAGCTCAAGGCCATCGACTTCGACAAGCTCACACGTGGCCTTATGGGGGCTGTCCTGAAGGGCTTTTCGGTTGCCGAGGTTCTCTGGGCGAACGTTGCCGGCGTCTGGACGCTGCAGGCCGTCAAGGTCAAGAAACAGCGTCGCTTCCGCTTCGATATGGATGGCCAGCTGCGGCTTCTGACGCGCTCGGCCATGGTCGAGGGTGTGCCGGTTCCCGATCGTAAATTCGTGGTTCACCGGCATTCAATCGACGACGACGAGGACGATCCCTACGGCATCGGCCTTGGCAGCGTGCTCTATTGGCCCGCCTGGATGAAGCGCAATGCGCTTGCGCAGTGGCTCCGTGCGGTTGAGAAGCACGGAACGCCGACGACGAAAATCATTTACCCAGGCGGCTACGACAAGCAGCGCCAAGACGAGATGCTGGAGGCGATCCGCCAGCTTGCAAATGATACTGGCATCGCGGTCCCGGAGAACGTCATTGTCGAGCTACTCGAGGCAAAGGCTGGCGGCGGCGACGTGTTCGAGAAGTTGAACCGCTATCTCGACGAGCTGATGAGCGAGGCCGTCCTCGGTGAAACCTTGACCACAAACTCCGGTGAACGTGGTGCTCGATCCCTTGGCGAAGTGCACAACGAGGTACGCGTTGCGATCGCCAAGGCAGATGCCGATCTGATCTCAGCTACGATCAAAGACACCATCGTCCGCTGGATCGTCGAGCTGAACTTCCCCGGCGCCGGCGTTCCGAACGTCTGGCGCGATTTTGCCGAGGCCGAGGATTTGAACGAGAAGATCAAGTGTGACGAGACGATCTTCAAGATGGGGTATCGTCCGAAGGATCCGCAGTACATCGACGACACATATGGCGGGGAATGGATCGAGAAACCGGAGCCGGAGACGAAGCCGCCAGTGCCGGGCTCGCCCGGCAAGGGTGCGCTCGACAATCTGGACTTCGCCGATCCGCCGACCCGCTCCAACAGCGAACGTGTCGTTGAAAATCTGACTGACCAGCTGGAGACCGCCGGCGCCGGCGTGTTCGACAGCATGATCGGGCAAATCCGAACCGAATTTGCCGAGGCGCGAGACTATGACGACTTGACGCTGCGGCTGGCGCGGCTGTCGTCGGAGATGGGCGTGGACGATCTTGCCCAGCTCCTCGAACAGGCCGCGATGCTGGCCCAGCTCGAAGGCGTGGCATCCGTCGATGGCCGGTGAGCAGATCCCGTTTCAGGAGGCGATCGACTTCCTTGCCGGCAAGGTCAATCTCCCGACCAGGCGCTACGATGACTTGAAGCATACCGGCCACGTCCGCGGTTTTTCCGTGGCCGGCGTCACCAGGGATGACATGCTCGCGGATTTCCGCACGGCCATCGAGAAGGCACGCGCCCAGGGAACAGGCTTCAAAGAGTTCCAAAAGGACTTTGATGCCATCGTCGATCGCACTGGCTGGCTGTTTAACGCGCGTGGATCGACGGACGGGGAAAGGCGCGCGTGGCGGGCCCGGATCATCTACACGACGAACATGCGCACGAGCTACATGGCCGGGCGCTACAAGCAGCTCACAGATCCCGATGTGCTGAAGTATCGGCCGTACTGGCAGTATGTGCATTCCGGCGCGCTGCATCCGCGCCTTCAGCATCTGGCCTGGGACGGCAAGGTGTGGGCGGCAACCGATCCGATCTGGGACAGCATCTACCCACCGAACGGCTGGGGATGCGGATGCGATGTCGAGGCGCTGTCGCGACGTGAGATGCAGGCGCTGGGCAAGGATGCACCCGACGAGGCGCCCGAGCTGGTGAAGTATGAGGGCATCGACCCTCGAACCGGCGAGAAGGAAGAACGGATCAGCGGTATTGATCGGGGCTGGGAATACAACGTCGGGAAGGAATGGCTCGACGGTGTCGTCCCGACCGAGCTGCGCGATCCGCTCCCGCCATATGGGCCAGACGTGCCGGCGCCGGCCAACCTGCCGGATCTTCCTGAGCCGACCGTCGCCAAGAGCCGCGATCTGATGCCGGAGGGGCTTGAGCCGAAAGCCTATGTCGAGGGCTTCCTGAAGCGGTTCGACCTGAAGAAGGGCGAAGGTCCGTTCCGCGACAAGTCCGGGGGGCTGATCACCATCAGCAAGTCGCTGTTTGAGCAGCGTATGCCGGACGGGACCGTTGTTGGCCTGAAGAGCGACAAGCGCGGCCGTGGGCAGTATGCCAAGCTGCTGGCCGACGCCATCATCGCGCCGGACGAGATCTGGATAGATTGGGCCGCGGTGAGGAGCGGCGTCGTCTTGCGGCGCGCCTACCTGAAACGCGTTGTTTTGCCGGACGGCCGACAGCTCTTTGTGCGCTTCGAATGGACCAGCAAGGGCTGGGTGGCCGTAACGGGCTTCGATACCAAGGAAGACTATCTGCGGGCCTATCGCCGCGGCGCACTGCTCTATCGTCGGCCGGAATAGAAAAAGCGCGCCTGCCGGGGCGCGCTTTGCATCAGAAGATCTACGGAGGGCTCCGGCGCCTCGATCGACCGACAGCCAGAATATAGCACTGTCGCCGTCGCAGAACAACGGGAGACCGCATGGCAGCCGCGACCATCACAGTTGACGAAGCAGCCATCAACGACGCGCTCGCGCGGCTGCTGGCCGCTGCGGGCAACATCAAGCCCGCGCTGAAGAACATCGGTGAGTTCGAGGCCAAGGTCACGCGCCGGCGCTTCATTGATCAGCGAGATCCGGACGGTGCGCCCTGGGCGGCGCTCAATCCGCTTTATGCCAAGACGAAGAAAGGCCCAGGCATCTTGCGCGGCGAGACGCGCAGCCTTTCCCAGATCGTCTGGCAGCTCGCCGGCGACGGCGTCGAGATCGGCTCGAACGAAGTCTATGCGAGGATCCACAACGAGGGCGGCACGATCCGTCCGAAGACGGCCGAGGCGCTCGTGTTCTCGATGGGTGGGCAGACCTTCAAGGTTCAGAGCGTGAAAATTCCGAAGCGGCAGTTCCTTGGGTTTAACGAGGCATCGATCGCCGCTATTCTCGATATCGTCAAAGACCACTTCGTCGAGGCGATCGAGCAAAAATAGGCCGCTTGCAAATCGGGCTCAGGAGGCCAATGGTGCGCGTTAAGGGCCGGTGATGGCGCAAAGGTGCCTCAAACGCGCCAGCGGGCTTTGAAACGGCTTTGAAAACGATCTGAAGATCGTGTGCGGCATTCGCTTCGCCCCTTCCGTTCCGCTTTCCCGCCTTTGTTCCTCGGTGTGCGATTTCGCGGTCCCGACGAGGTGCGGTCGCTCGGCTTAGATGCCGGGCATGAAACCGTTCGAAATCTTCAAAACCGGCAGCCATGTTTCGACGCAGGGGAAGGCGATCACCTTCTCCGACGCCGATGTTGCGGCGATCGCCTCGTCCTACGATCCGGCCAATCACCAGGCGCCGATCGTTGTCGGCCATCCGAAGACGAACGCACCGGCTTTCGGCTGGGTAAAGGCGCTCTCCGTGAAGGATGGGCGGCTGGTTGCCGAGCCCGACCGCCTTGACCCGTCGTTTTCCGAGATGGTCCGCGACGGCAAGTTCCTGAAGGTCTCGGCCGCGCTCTATGATCCGGCCGCTCCGGGCAATCCGACGCCCGGCTCCTACCATCTCCGTCATGTCGGCTTTCTGGGCGCCGAGCCGCCGGCCGTCAAAGGCCTTGCCGGGATCGAGTTCGCCGAGGCGACGGACCTTGTCCTGGAGTTTGCCGAGACACCGTGGCGCACGGCCTGGACGATGGACAGCATCGGCCGGCTCTTCCGCGGCATGCGCGACTACTTCATCGAGACCGCCGATATCGCGACGGCCGACCGGATCATCCCGCAGTACGAGATCGACCAGATCACGGACAACGCCGCTTCCATGCGTGCTGAAGCGCGCGAGGAAGAGGTGCGGCCGACCTACTCCGAAACCATCAAGGATCCTCCCATGACCATCGTCCAGAAGACGGAGGCCGAACGGCTTGCCGATCTCGATGCCCGTGAAGCCGCCATCAAGGCGCGTGAAACGACCTTCTCTGAGGCCAGCACCAAGGCCCAGGCCGCCGCCGACGCTTCCTTCGTCGAGGGCATCATTGCCGCCGGCCGCTTGCCGATCGGCCTGAAGGACACGGCAATCGCGCTGTTTTCGGAAATGTCCGACGACGTGCTGACCTTCTCGGAAGCCGGCACGGAAAAGACCACGTCTCCGCGCGGCGCCTTCCGCGAGCTGCTCGAAAAGCTGCCCGTGCCCGTCACCACGAAGGAACTGGCCAACGACAACGGCCCGGACTTTTCGGACGGCAATCAGGTCGCCGCCGCCATCCAGACTGAAATCCGGGACGCCAAGACCCGCGGCGAGGACATCGATCCCGCCACGGCTGCAATGCGCCTGAAGAACCGCCGCTGAGGAGCGACTGCATGAACCCGTACACCAAGACCTTCGTCGCCTCGGGCGACCTCAGCCATCGCGCCCTGGTGAAGTTCACCGCCAATGATGGCGAGGTCGCGCTGGCCACGGCCCCGACCGATCTGATCGCCGGCGTCGTCGATTACCCGAACGGTGCAAAGAGCGGCGGGCGTGTCGATGTCGTGCTGTTCGGCCCGGCGGAGGTCCTCGTCGGCGGCACGGTCCTGCCGGGTGCCGGCATCACGGCCGATGGCACAGGTCGGGCAATCGCCGCAGCGCCTGGCGCCGGCATCAATCACTTCGTCGTCGGCCGCGTCCTCACCAACGGCGTCGTCGGCGACATCGCCAAAGCCTTCATCAACCCCCATCGCATCCAGGGCTAAGCCCGGACCGACACCCGCAGGAGCAGACACGCATGGCTGGACAGCCGTTTCCCGTCGATCCGGTACTGACCGGCATCGCCGTTGCCTTCAAGAATGGGGAGATGATCGCCGATCTGGTCATGCCTCGCCTCGAGCCGCGTCTCGGAACCGAGACCTTCAAGTACATGGTCTTCGGTTTTGACCAGACCATCACGATCCCGGACACCAAGGTCGGCCGCAAGTCCGAACCGAACATCATGGAGTTCGGCGGCACGGAGGTGACGGGCGCCACGGCCGACTACGGTCAGGACGCCATCATTCCGATCGCCGACATCAATCAGGCGCCCGCGGGCTACGACCCGGAAGCCTTCGCAGTCCAACAGCTTACCAACATCGTCGAGCTCGATCGCGAGAAGCGCGTTGCCGACAAGGCTTTCAACCCGCTCTCCTATCCCACTACCAACCGTGAGGTCTTGTCCGGTGCTTCGCAGTGGAGCCATCCCGACAGCAAGCCGATCAGCGCGATCACGGATGCTCTCGACAGCATGGTGATGCGGGCAAACGTTGCCGTCATGGGCCGGCTTGCGTGGTCGAAGCTCCGGCAGAACCCGAACGTTCTGCGTGCCCTGACGACGTCCGGTGTTGCCGATGGTCTCGCCGACAAGCGGGCTGTCGCGGATCTGCTCGAACTCGACGACATCGTCATCGGCTCCGGCTTTGCCAATGCAGCGCGTCCCGGTCAGCCTGCCCAGCGCTATCGCCTCTGGGGCAAGCACTGCGCCTTGATCCGCCGCGAGAAGATCGTGTCGAGCCTCGGCGAGGTCCCCACCTGGGGCTGGACCGCTCAGTATGGCGCCCGCGTTGCCGGTTCGATGGACGAACCGAAGATCGGTCTGCGCGGGTCGCGCCGGGTGCGCGCCGGCGAGAGTGTCGCCGAAGTCGTGTCGGCTCCGGAGCTTGGCTACTTCTTCCAGAACGTCGCGGCCTAAGCCCATCACGGCCTGATTGCCAGGCCAACGCTCTCCCCTTCGGCCAACCCGGCCGGAGGACAACCGCCCGAAGGGACCTCATGACCTATCGCAGCTTCATCTTCCTTGGATCCGCCACCCTCTTTGCGGCCATCTGCGCACCCATCGCCTACCTCATCTATCCGGCCATCGAGCTTGCGATGGTGGTCCTTCGCGAAACGCCGGTCGCTGCTTCCTTTGCCATCATGGCACCCGTGTTCGCTGTCGTACTGTTCCTCGTCATCGGTAGCCTGAAGCCGGTCTATCGCGACAGCTACCGCACCCACGGTCTCAGCCTCGCCGCTCGCTGACGCAAGTCAGCGGGGAATGCTGCACTCCGGCCGCGCGATCGGCCGGAGCTTTTCGAAAGGGACCGGATGGCTGGTTCCTTTCCGAAAGCTCGAAGGGAAACCGTTCATGGCCTCCAGAAAATCCGCACCATCCAGCGCGCCGATCGCAGCAGAAACCGGGACCGATGTCCTGGGCACGGCGCAGGATACCGCTATGCCTCCCGCAGCGGTATCCGACCCGTCCGGCTTGAACGGTCCGGACGGGACCATTCGCGAAGGTGAAGTCCTTTCCACCCATACCCCCGAGAGCGAGAGCGGCAGTGTCGTCGACGCGGAATTGGTCGCGTCGGAAATTCCGCAGGGCAACGTCGAAGCATCCGGCTTCGTCACAGAGCCCAACCCCGAGGTGCCGGCACTGGCCTCGGGGATCGATGGGGCAGTGGTCGAGGTTCCGCAGGGAACGGATGGCGGTGTCGCTGTTCTGGTCGAGGGGGCGCATACCGCTACCAATGAAGCGCTCGACGCACGCTCGCTGAAGTTCGCGCTCGAAATGACGGGCTGCACCGATGTCGATGATCTGATCGATAAGGCTACGGTTGGCCTCTCCCTTCTGCGCGCCATCGACACGCACGCCGACCTCGGACCGCTGCAGGGCTGGCGCCCGGCGGACGATCCGGCCGAAGTCGTCGGCGATCTGGTCAACATGGCTTCCGAGCTGCAGGCTCAGATCAGTGCGCTGCGGGCTGCGCGTCTCGCCGATGTCGACGGTGCCCGCCCTGCCTACGTCAACGATAAGCGGCGCTTCATTCTCACCGGCCGGACCCGGCAGAACAACGTGCTGAGGGAAATCGGAGAAACGATCGACCTCAGCATCACCGAGCATGCCGAGCTGCTCGGCACACTTGCGATCGCCTCCTCGTGGGATGAGGGCTTCGAAGTCTGATGCCTTATGCCTCGCTCGACGATCTGATCGAACGCGCCGGCCTGGATGAAATCCTCCAGGTCGCCGATCGCGACGGTGACGGCGTTGCAGATCCGGATGTCGTCGAGGCTTCGCTCATCCATGCGGACAACACCGTGAACGGCTATCTGGCCGTTCGCTTTCGCCTGCCACTGTCGAGCGTCGCGGCGATCGTCTCCACCTGGGCGGTCTCGATCGCCCGGTACCATCTGCATCGCGCCGGACCTCCGGATTACGTGGTGCGAGATTACAAGGATGCGGTGGCCGCTCTTCAGCAGGCAGCACGCGGCCTGATCGCTCTTCCGGGCGCTGACGGCATTGCGCCGGCGCAGTCCACGTCGGACGGCATCCGCGTCGATGGTCCCGAGCCCGTCTTCTCTCGCGAAAAAATGGGGGGCTGGCTTTGATCGCGGCCGTCATCGAGCGGCTGAAGGTCGAGCTGGGGACGACGGTTGCCGACGTCCTGCCGGTCGAGGATCTGGCCTCTGTCAGCGCCGGTACCGCGCCGCGAAACGGAACTGTCTTTGTTATTCCCTACCGCGAGCAGGCCGAGCCCAACGATCTGGCAATGGGCGGCTTCGAGCAGCTCGTGCATGTGCAGATCCTCGTGGCGTTGGTTTTGCGCCGCCATGCCGATGTCCAGGGCGCGCAGCGCGCATTGGATTTCGACACCTTGAAGGGCGCCATCGAGCAGGCTCTCGCCGGCTGGGCGGTCGATCCCCGAGGCGACCTTTTTGAACTGGTGTCGGCACAGGCCGCGCCGCTTGGCAACGGTGTCACCGTCTACGTCCAGACGTGGCAGACGAGCCGCTACCTGGAGACCGATTGATGGAAGATCAGAACGTAGGCGGATCGTACATCCGCCAGAAGGATGGCTCGCTGAAGCTGGTCGATCGGACCGAGGAAGCAAAGCCCGAGGTCACCGATATCGCATCGACCGATGCGCCGGCCGACGTCGAGACACCTGCCAGCCAGACGCCTGCCGACACCACGGCTGCGGCGAAAAAGAAGGGTTGAGCGACATGGCCAAGCGTTATTTCCGAAACCGCGCCATCCTCGTGAAGCGTGAAACGGTCTATGGCACGGACAGTGTCCCGACTGGCGTGGCGAATGCCATGCAGATGACGAACGTCGAGTTCGATCCGGCTGCAGGCCAAGAGGTCACCCGCGACCTCGTGCTTCCCTACATGGGACACCAGGGCGTCATTCTCGTCGGCAGCTACGGCACGCTTGCCGGAGAGGTCGAGGTTGCCGGCTCGGGTGTTGCCGGGACCGTTCCGGCGTTCGGCGATCTTCTGCGGGCCTGCGCCATGCGTGAGGTCATCACCGTCGGTCAGGACGTCAAGTACAATCCGATCTCTACCGGACAGGAGAGCGTGTCGATCCGTTTCAACGCGGACGGCGTGCAGCACATCCTGGTCGGGGCTCGTGGGACGTGGACGCTGGACATGGCGCCGCTGGCCATTCCACGCTTCAAATTCAACTTGTCCGGACTGCTCGGCACCATCTCGGATGTCGCGATCTCGACGGTTGATGTGTCGAAGTTCATCAAGCCGGTACCGGTGAACAAGGCCAATACGACGTTCTCGCTTCACGGCTTCACAGGCGGAACCGAAGGAATTTCATTCGACCTCGGCAACCAGATCGAGCCGGACTTCCTGATTGGCGAAGAAGCGATCGAACAGGTGGACCGCATGATGACCGGCAATGCCGTTGTGCGCGCTGATCTGCTGGCAGCTATCAACTGGTACGATCGCTCGGCGAAGCACACACTCGGCACGCTCGCAGCAGTCCATGGAACGACCCCCGGCAATATCGTCCAGTTCGACGCGCCGGCCGTCCAGCTCGGCCGACCGAAATACGGCGAGACCCGCAAGCGGATCAACAATCAGTTGCCGCTCTACCTCACGCCCGTCGTCGGCAACGACGAATTCGTCCTCACCTTCAAGTGACCTTCAAAGGCCTTTCACCCGGCCATTGATCCCGTCCTCTCGTCCTAGTCTCCTCAAGGAAATCCATGTTCAAGGTTGTCGAAAATCTCACCTTCTGGTGGCCAGTCAAAGTCAGCGAGCCGGATGACGCCAAGCCCGGCAAGTCGATCGAGCACGTCTTCGAGGTGCAGTTTGCCATCCAGTCGAGCGCCGAGGCTCGTGCTTCGGCGCGCGCCCGCACCGCGATCATTGCTGAGATCAAAGCCGACATCACGGACGAGCAGCTCTTCGAAGTTCAGGACCGTGTCGAAGAACACGACCTGAAGGCAATGCGCCGCGTCCTGAAGAACTGGCGCAAGATCGCTGACGAGGACGGCGCCGAAATCCCGTTCACCGAAGAAACCTTCGCCGCTGTCTGGGCTCACCAGCGCGTCCGCACCGCGCTCGTGCGGGCCTATGACGAGGCGATCACGCTCGAAAAGGGCCGCGTAAAAAACTGACAGCTGCGGTCAGGGTCTGGGCACTTGCCCGCCAGGGCCGCAGCGATCCCACCAAGCCCGCGCCGATCGACGAGGATCTCCGCCGGCAATTTGCAGAGCTCGGGCACATCATCCAGGCGGATGACGACGAAACCGGCGAGGAAGACGAAGACGTGTCCGCAGTGTCGATCCACAATTCTGACAGCCTTTCCGCCTTCATGGCCTGCTCCACGCAATGGCGCAGCGTGGGCACGAAGCAGGGCGTGCTGTGGATCGGCCTCGATTACTCGGCGTGCAGGGCCATGCTCGACGCGCACGAGTTTCCGATCGACGTCCTGAAGGATTTCCCGGCGATCGAGGATGCCGTTCTCCCGATCTTCAATGATGCCGACATGGCAGACGCTCCCGAAGACGAGGACGCGTGATGGCTCCAGCATATCGCATTGCCATTGGCGTAACCGTCGATCCCTCTGGCGCGAAGTCCGGAGGGCTTGAAGCGCGCTCGGCCGTTGCCGCGATCGGCAAGGAAGCTGCAACGGTGCAGCCGAAGATCGAGGCGGTTGCGACGGCCCTTGGCAAGCTGAAAGAAGCGGCCAACAACAACACGACGCGCAGTGACGATATCGCCGCATACGGGCAGGAGATGAACCGCCTGCAGGCCCGGTTCGATCCGCTGTTTGCAGCCATGCAGCGTCATAGGCAGGCCTTGATCAACATCGCCAACGCCGAGCGGGTCGGGGCGATATCGGCGTCTGTCGCCATTGAGGCGAGGATCCGCGAGACGCGGGCCATGGAAGAGCAGGCAGGTGCCGCCGAACGTCTGGCCGCGCGACGCAAGCAGGAGGCGCAGTCGGCCGTCGATCGCCGCACGATCGCTCCGGATCGTGGCGCCGACGTTGCCGCCTATCTGAAAGAAATGGACCGCCTGCAGTCGCGGTTTGATCCGATGTTCGCTCTGATGGAGCGCCATCGCAAAGCGCTGATCGACATCAGCGAGGCTGAACGGGTCGGCGCGATCTCCGCGACTACGGCGATCGAGGCCAGGATCCGCGAGACGCGGGCCATGGAAGAACAGGCCGGTGCTGCCGAGCGATTGGCCGCGCGGCGCAAGCAGTCCGCGCAGTCGATCGTCCAGTCGCAGGTTATCCAGCCCGACCGTAGTGCCGATATCACTGCGTTCATGGACGAGCGCGATCGGCTGCGGCAAGCCTACAATCCCCGCTACGCGGCTCTTACCGCCTACCGAAAAACCGTCGATGACATCCGTCAGGCTAATCGCGTCGGAGCGCTTTCCCATGACGAGATGACTGCGGCGATCTCGCGTGAACGGCAGGCGACGCTCGGCCTGATCCAGTCGCGCAAGGGGATTTCGGGCGGTCAGGGCCTTCGACCCGATCAGAAGGCCAATCTGTTCACGCAAGGCGTGGACACGGTCCAGTCATTGGCACTTGGCATGCCCGTGACACAGGTCCTACTCCAGCAAGGTCCGCAGGCGATGCAGATCTATGGCAGCATGGGGAACGCTGCCAAGGCGGCGCTCGCTGCCATCACGCCTTTGCGCGTTGCGATCGGCGGTACCACTGCAGCCGTCATCCTCGGCGCGGTGGCGTGGAACGACTATCTCGTTTCAGTCAAGGAAGTGGAAACCGCCGCAGGCGGTCTCGGGCGTGCGACCGCCGGCACTGCCGCAAGCATGGAAACGGCCGCGCGGAATGGGGCAGCGGTCGCGAACATCTCCATTTCCTCGGCGCGCACGATGGAAGCGCAGTTCCTGCGCACGGGAAAGATCGGGTCTGAGAACTTCGAGCAGCTGATCTCCATCAGCAAGAACTTCGGGGCAACGATCGGCGTGTCAGCAGAGGATGCCGGCGCCGCGCTGGCTGAGATGTTTGCAAATCCCGCGCAAGCCATCGACACGCTTTACCGCAAGTATGGCCTGATCGACGCTGCAACGGCCGAGTATGCAAGGCGGCTCGTGGCACAGAACCGGGCGGGCGAAGCGCAGAAGGTTCTGCTTGACGCGTTGCCGAATAGGCTGGCTGACGCCAGCGCAGCAACGACCGCACTCGGGCGCGCGTGGGATGTTGTTCGCACCAGCGCTTCCAACGCGATGGATGCCGTCGGCCGGGCCGTTGACGCTGCAATCAGCGCGCCGACCCGTGCCGAACGGATCAAGAAGTTACAGGATGCGCAGACCGACTACGGTCCGGGCTGGTTGGAAAATCCCCGCCAGAAGATGCTGCGAGAAGCGCAGGAACGTCGCGACACCGCCGAATTGCGCCGCCTCCAGGCTGACCAGGCGAGAGAACGCGAGAACATTGCACGACAGCAGGATCTCGAACGGCGCAAGCAGCCCGGCGTACTTGCGGCGGACATTGCAAGCGATGGCCCTGCAACAGCGTACGCGCGCGCGCGACGTCAGTTGGAGGATCAGATCAAGGCGTTGCAGGCCGGTCTGAATGCTCCGGGCCTGAGCAACACACAGCGGGACGATATCGCCGCTTCGATCGATGCAAAAACCCATGCTCTCGAGACGATGATCCCGGCGCAGGAGCGCGCCAATCAGCTTGCAGCTCTCGACATCCGTATCCAGACAGAACGCAATCCGGTTGTACTGGCCGGGCTAGTTGCCGATCGGGAGCGCCTGCAGCTCGCTGGAGAAGAGATCAAGACCAGCGATGCATCCTCTCGGATTGCTGCCGCCCGCAATCGGATCATCCAGGAGACCTTAGCATCATCGCAGCTGCAGTCGGCCGAGTTGATGGCCGAGGTTGATGCTCGCCGCAAGCTTAACGACCAGGTCGCCGCCGGCAACATCACTGCCAGCGAAGCGGAAGCGCTTCTGCGAACCGAAATCCAACTTCGCCCGCTGGCAGCTGCGGCCGCGGCCGCGCAGGGTGAGGAACAGAAGAAACTGGCCGAAGCGCTGGCGACGGCGAAAGAGGCTGCGGCTGCCAGCGAACTCGAACAGCGCCGCGCCGGTGCAATCGACGTCATCAGGGGGCAGGACGACGATCTGGAGCGGCTGCGGCTTGAGCAGACGTTGGTGGGCGCAACAACGGCCGAGCGCGAGAAGGCTCTCGCTGTTCTGGAAAGCGAGCAGATGATCAGGGCGCGTGGCTACTCGGCACTGTCGGCCGAAGCCGACGCGATCCGTCGTAATGCCCGTGAGATCGCCAATCAGACGGCAGAGGTCGCGAAGGCAACAGCGGCTTGGCAGATGTTCCAGTCAGCAGGTGAAACTGCGATCGACAACGTCTTCGGTTCGCTCCTCAAAGGCGACTTCAAGGGGGCTTTGAATGGCCTTCTCGGCGACGTCGGCAAGTTCTTCCAGGAGCTGGGCACCAACTCGATCAAGAACATGCTGTTGGGCGGCGACCGCACGGAACTGTCCGATGTGATCGGCCGCTTCATGAAATCGTCGCCGGTTGCCGCCAACCAGAACACGCCAACGACTGGTTTCCAGACCTATGCGGCGCCAGTGATCCCTGTGACGCGCGCACCGCTAGATGACATCTCAGCCTATGCCAAGGCGATCCAGTCAATCGAGAGCAGTGGCAATTATGGTGCGCTCGGCCCGATCACCCGGAGCGGTGACCGCGCTTATGGCGCCTATCAAATGATGGGCAGCAATATCGGCCCTTGGTCTGAAGCTGCACTTGGACGCCGCTTGTCCACGTCACAGTTCCTTGGTGACAAGGCTGCACAAGATGCGATCTTCAACCATCGCTTCGGCGGCTACGTGGACCAGTATGGGCCTTCGGGAGCTGCGCAGGCGTGGTTTGGTGGGCCCGGCTCCGTAGGTAAGGGCGGGCGTGGTGCCGACATTCTCGGAACCACAGGAACCGGGTACGTGGAGAAATTCAACGCCGCCCTCGGGAGCGCTAACGACAATCTGGACAAGCTCGCCACGACAGGGCAGTCCGCTAGTTCGACTGTCGGGGGGCTTGCGAATGCATCGTCGACGGCCGTCAAGGGTCTCGCTGGCTTCGGGGAAGGCCTCGGTCAAGCTGGGCAGAACCTCGCTAACATGTTCCCTCCCGCGCCGACGGGCGGCGGCGGGTTCTTCAGCTCCCTCCTGACCGCGTTCCTGCCGACCTTCGTGCCAAACGGTGCGCAATCGAACTTCGCCGTCAATAACCCAGGCAAGGGCCTCTACGACACGGGCGGCTGGACAGGAAACGGTGGCCGCAGCGAGATCGCCGGCTTCGTCCATGGTCAGGAATATGTCGTCAAGGCAAGCGTGGTTGCGCAGCCAGGCGTGCGGGCGATGCTCGAAGGCTTGAACTCAGGACGCGGCTACGACGAGGGAGGCTTCGTCGCTCGCATCGGTGCGCCGGCGTCGGTCTATCCGTCGCAGAGACAGGCGAGATCCTCGGCTGCAGCGAACGATCAAGCCGGCGCCGGCAAGACGGAAATCAACGTCTATGTACAGAACCCGCGCGGCGATCGCGACATCGAGGAGGCCGTAGATCGCGGCGTTTCCCGCGGTATTCGGTCCTATGACAAGAACCTCCCGTCGCGCGTCGATCAGATCAAGAAGCGCCCGTATGTGAGGGGCCAATGACCCTCAACTTCCCCTACAGCCTGCCGACGTTCGCCGATCGGCTGCCGATCTCCAGTGTCGAATGGAGCATCAAGCGCCGCGACAGCCTCTCCGGACAGGGAAGCGGCCGGATCTGGCAGGCCGAGCTGGCTGACCCGCTCTGGCGCGCCGTCATCGAGCTCGATCGCCGGGCAAGCTCCGAGATGAAGCAATACGCCGCCCTGATCCGCGCACTGCGCGGTGCCCAGGAGATGTTCTGGCTCTACGATCCGCTGTCGCCGTTCCCGCAGAAGGACCCGCGCGGGCTCGCGCTCGGATCCCGCAACATCCAGATCGCCGCGATCGGCGCTGATATGCGCTCGATGCGGTTCTCCGGTTTCCCGGCCGGCTATGCGCTGACCGTCGCCGACAAGTTTCAGGTGTCGTTCGGTGCAAGCCCGGTGCGCAGCGCCTTCCTTGAGATCTCCGAAAGCGGGACGGCCGATGCGGATGGTGTCACGCCGTTCCTCAGCATCTTCCCCAACGTCCCGGTCGGTGTGTCCGCCAACACGACCGCCATTTTCGCCAAGCCCGCCTGCCGCATGGTCATCATGCCCGAAAGCCATCAGGCCGGCCGGGCGCGTCGACACCTGACAGAAGGCGCCGGTTTCACCGCGATCCAGAAGCCATGAAGACAGTCGATCCCTCATTCTTCGCAATGCTTCAGAACGCGCCCGAGGACGGCATTGTCCCGCGTTGGTTCGTGTCGTTCATCGCCCGCACGTGGCCGGATGGCGCTGGCAAGACCACGAAGCAGACCGTCAGCTTCTGGAGCGGGGACGCGCCGGTCACGGTCGAGGTCCGCTCCCTGATTGACGGCCAGATCTCGGCACGCGTGTTCGAAGGCTCCGTTGATCTCGATACGGGCGAGAGCGTCAGCACGTCGTCGCTGGAGGTCAACACGCGCAATCTCAATCTCACCATGCTCAACCCGGCCGTCGAGGCGGCGGCACGCGGCCTAGACCTGCGCGCAGCGCGCGTCGAGATCTGGATCGGCTTGCTCGATCCTAGAACCCGCCAGCTCTCCTCGATGCCCGAGAACGACTACCTCGGCGTGGTCGACGGCGCTTCGATCCAGGAAGGCGGGGAGGATGGCAACGGCGAGGTGCTGGAAGTGCGCCTGGTCAACGATGCCGTCGTTAACCTCACCCGGCCGAACCCGGCGAAATCGAGCGCTGAGGAACAGAAGAAGCGCAAGGGACCGAACGGCGAGGTGGACAACTTCGGCAAGTATGCCGGGCCGGTCGAAAACTGGAATGAGCCGTGGGGTGAGAAATGATCGAGCTGAAGCGCCGCGAAAGGTGGATGGGGCCGTTCTGCGATGTCTTCGACGACATCCGGCGCGAACCGATCTCATGGGACCGGAACGATTGCGCGCTGCTCGCGGCTCGCAACATCTATGCGCTCACCGGCGTCGACCTGTCTTTGCCCTACCGCGGCAAGTATCACGACGGCGCATCTGCCTATCGTCTGATCCGTGACCAGGGCTTTACGGATCTCGCCGATTTCGCCGCCTCGATCCTGCCCGAGCATGCGCATCCCGTGGACGCGCAGACAGGCGATATCGCTGCTATTCCGACCGACACGCCCTTCGGTCATGTGCTTGGCGTGTTCGACTTCGACCGGATCTGGGTGCTTGGCGAAGAAGGTCTCGGCACGGTCGATCGTGAGAAGGCCGTTCGCGCCTTCAAGGTGGGTTGATGCTGAAGCGGCTTGCCCTTTCCTCGACTGCGCTGACGTTCTTCCTGCTGACGGCCGATCAGGCGTTCGCGGGGCCGCTGATCGGCGCCGTCATCGGTGTCTTCAGCGCCGTGGTCTCCGGCGCCGGCGTCGCCAACGCGATCGTCAGTCTGGCGCTCGCAGCCGGTACCACGCTTTTGCAGATGGCGACCGCGGCCGACAAGCCGCCACCGGTCGGCATGAAGGTGCAGGCGGATGTCGGTGACGATCAGCCGGTATCGACGACGATCGGCAAGTTCGCCACGCGCGGGAAGCGCAAGTACGTCGGCACCTGGGGAAACTATAACGGCGACACGCCGAACTCGTACCTGACGGAAGTGTTCGAGATCGGCAGCCTGCCGGTTCCAGCGCTCGATGGCATCTGGATCGATGGCGAGCGGGGGACGATCCTCTGGAATGAGCCGGACACCGAATTCGGGCGTGGCTATCCGGTCAAGGAGTTCCGCGACGACGAGGGCAACGTTCACGATTACTGCTGGGTAAAATTCTACGACGGCAGCCAGACCGCGGCCGATCCGTTCCTGCTCGAGCAATTCGGGGACGACGAGGATCGGCCGTGGGACGCGACCATGATCGGGCGCGGCATTCCCTACGTCATCATGACCTATCGCTGGGAGCGCACGCTCTTCAAAGGACAGCCGAAAGCGCTGTTCGAGCCTGCACCACTGCCCCTTTACGACGTCCGCAAAGACAGCACGCAAGGCGGAAACGGTACGCACCGCTTCGGCGTCGAGAGCACCTACGAGCCGACCGAGAACCTGTCGGTGATGACCTATAACGTCATCCGTGGCCTGCGCTACAAAGGCGAATGGTTCTATGGCGGGCAGGACGTTGACGCGTCCCGCATGCCGGCGTCGAACTGGATTGCTGCTCACCAGGAGGCGGCAAAATCCGTTAAGCGCCCAGGCGACACGACCGAGCCGCAATGGCGCGGCGGCTACGAGATCACGGGCGACACTGTGCCGCTCGCCGTCCTCGAAGAGTTGCGCAAGGCCCAGAACGGCCGTCTCACCGACCAGGGCGGCGTGTTCAAGATGAAGAACGGCACCTTCGGCGGGGCCGTGTTCAGCTTTCACGACGACGATATCGGCATCACAGATCCCTCAGGCTTTGATCCGTTCAACTCGGTCGATCAGACGATCAACGGCATCAACGGCAAATATCCGAACCCGAAAGAGGGATGGATCGCTAAGGATGCGCCGCCTTTGCGCAACGCTGGCTATGAGGCGCTCGACGGGAAGCGCAATCTCGCCGACGTCTCGTTCGGCGCCACCTCCTATCATCGGCAGGTGCAGCAGCTGATGCGCGGCATCCTCGAGGAGGCACGTCGCTTCCGTCGCCACCAGATCCCGCTGCCGCCCATGGCGTATGTCCTGGAAGCCGGCATCGACGTGGTCGCCTGGACCTCCCCGCACAATGGCTACGTGAACAAGCGCTTCCTCGTCGTTGAGCGACGCGGCCAGATGGGCATGAACCAGATTGTCACGCTTCAGGAGATCGATCCGACCGATTACGACTGGACGGACACCATGGAGCAAACCGTCTCCGACGGCTGGGTCGGGCGCCTCGATACGCCGACGCAACCCATGACCGGCTGGAACGTCAGCGCCGGCACGATCTCGGGAAGCGATGGAATTGCCCGGCGTCCGACGATCGTCGTGTCATGCGCGCCAAACCTCGTCGATGTCGCGCGCGTCAGGGTGCGCGTTCGTCTGAAGGCGACCGGCGTTGTTGTCTTTGAAAACGAGCTTCCATACGGGCCGGGCAGTCAGTGGACTTTGACTGGCCTCTGGCTTTGGCCGGCGACGCAATATGAAGTGCAGGGCCGGCTGGTACCGTACTCCGGCCGCAAGGTTGCGGACTCGGCGTGGATCTCCGTCACCACGGCAAACATCGGGTTTGCCACTCAGGATGTGCTCGACAACGCGATCACGCAACAGAAGATCATTGATGCCGCCATCTCGGCCAACAAGATCATGGACGCGGCGATCACGGCGCTGAAGCTTGCCGATAAGGCGGTGACGACGAACAAGCTGGCGATCGCGGCCGTCACAAAGGATATCATCGCAAGCGGCGCGATCGTCGCCGACAAGTTCGCCGATGGTCTGGGTCCGGTCGGCATCATCTCGGGGGCCGTGGTCCCGACAACCAAGACGACTGAGGTCATCACCGTTGCCGGCAAGCTCTATCGATGGAACGGCACCAAATACACGGCCGACGTTCCGGCGGCCGACATCGCCGGCACGATCTCCGGAAGCCAGATTGCCGACGCCGCTCTCGATGCGACCAAGTTTGCAAACGGCCTCAGCCCGGTCACGAACGTTTCTGGCTCGACCCTGCCGACCACGAAGTCCACAGACGTAATCAACTTCGCGGGCAAACTTTATCGATGGACTGGATCTGCCTACTCGGCGTCGGTACCGACACAGGACCTGACAGGCACGATCACGGCAAACCAGATCGGGGCGAACTCGATCACCTCGGCAAAGATTGCAGCGGACGCGATCACGACGGCTCATCTTCAGGCTGGGGCGGTCAAGGCTGACCAGATCGCGGCCGGCGCCATTACGACCGGCAAGCTCACCGTCATGGACGCAGCCAACCTCGTGGCTGGGGAGCTTCTCGATCCGGTTGCGTGGAACGGAGGTATGAACGGTGACTGGTCGCTCCTGGCGTCCACGGCTTCCCAGGATGAGCTGGGTCGCGTTATGCTGTATGCCGGCCCGAACCGTGCAGGTCAGCCTGCCAACCAGTTCGTGTCGGATCAGTATTCCAATAACTTTCCGGTCAACGTCGGCGAACAGATTGCCGTAAGCCTGAAGGTAAGAGGATACGCGGCAGCTCGCGGTCAGTTCCGTTGCGAGATCCAGTTCCTCACCAAGGATTTCGACAACGTCGATAGCCAGAACGTCGGCAATCAGAACGTCTTATTCACTGGCTCCACGGCCTCAACGGCCCTGACGCAAATATTCAATCCGCCAGCTGGCTCGGCATATGCGCGCCTGCGTATGCGCGTGGCTTGTGATGCGTCGGGCAACTATGTCCCGGCCGTCGTCATCCGGAACATCTCCGTCCGCAGGGCGGCATCCTCTGAACTGATTGTCGACGGCGCGATCACTGGCGACAAGATCACGGCAAACGCGATCAGCTCTGACAAAATTGCCGCCAATGCGATCACGTCGGACAAGATCTCCGCCAACGCGATCACGGCCAGCAAGATCGCGGCCGGCTCGATTGACACCGACAAGCTCGCCGCGAATGCCATCACAGCCGACAAGATCGACGCCAATGCCGTCACGGCACAGAAGATCGCGGCCGGCGCGATCACGGCCGTCAAGATCGCTGCTGGTGCCATCACGACGGACAAGCTCGATGCCGACGCGGTTACTGCTGACAAAATCGCGGCGAACTCGGTCGGCGCTCGCCATGTCGCCGCGCAGTCGATCACTGCTCGTCACCTGGTCCTGACCGACTCCAGCAACATGGTCCCGGACAATGCTCTGCAGGACGCCAAAGCCTGGAGTTTGGCCGGTAATGGCAATGCGGTTCCCTACTTCACGAGTGTCACCGACATCGGTCCGATCATTCGTTTCAACGATAATGCGACAGCGAGCAGCGGCAGCACATTCATCGCAGGCGCAACGTCGCAGTCGTTTAACGTTCGTCCAGGAGATGAGCTTCGTTTCGGCGCAACCATCGACTTCAATGCGGACATCGCAAACCAAGGCGTTCGTATCACCCTGAACTTCTATGACGCCAATGGAAACAACGTCGGAAGCCCGTCGTATAATGAAGCTCCGGGGATAAACTACAGCGCAAGGAACGTTGCGCAGAATGCGACTGTTCCAGCTGGGGCGGTCACTGCGCAGCTTTATATTCGCCGTCAGGTTCCAACCGCGGGCGCAACATCTGCCGGCACGCTCTACGTCTGGAACCCGTTCTGCTATCGCCGTGCGAACGCCGAACTGATCGTCGACGGCTCGATCACGGCCGACAAGGCGAACTTCAATAGTCTGGCTGCGCTGAACCTGACGGTCGGCAACGCCGACATCAGCAACCTGACACTCAATGGCGAGAAGCTCGTCAACGGCGCGATCTCGGCTGTCTACTACAACACGTCGTCTGCCTTTGTGCCGAAGTCTGCAACGACCACGATCCTGTCACGCACCATCAGCTTGGCCGATGACGAACGCTTGATCATCGACGCTTTCTGGAACCTGCGCGGCTTCATGACTGGGGTAAACGCCGAAGTCTTCTATGCCGGTGAGGTGCAGCTCCGCGTCGGGAGTACGGTTCTCGACACCGTGAAGATCCAGGGGCCGGCGATCGACACGTATGGCTGCTCCAGCCAGCCGATCTCGGGAAGCTACACCAAGAGCGGGGCCGGCAGCGTGACGATCACGCTCGTCTTCGTCATGGGGTCGGGCGGCGCGATGCGAAACAACGACAAGAACATGGGCTATTTCGGCAGCTCGGCCGGCTTCTCCAACGATGGCACGTCCTGGACAATCACGAGGCTGAAGAAATGAGCGATCTTATCGAGCAGCCCGTACCGGATGCCGAGGCGCCGCTGCCATTGCCGGCAGAAGTCTGGTTCGTCATCTACCATCCGGTAACGGGCTCCATTCTGCAGCACGGCAATGCGTTCGGCGAGGATGACTACCAGCTGCAGGTCTCGGCCTTCTCCGAGCCGAACATTATCAGCCCGGTCCGCCTGCATCCGATCAAAGCCTACTACGTCGATGTGACAGTGCCCGAGATCGTTCACGATCCGAATGGCGGGCCGATCGAGCCCATAATCATGTCGTCGGCTGATGTGGACCGAGAGCGCGATCGGCGCATTGCCGCCGGCTTCACCTTTATGGGCAACCTCTATCAGGCGCGCGAGCAGGATCTCCGCAACATCAATGGTGCTGCCACCGGCGCAGCACTCGCGCTGATGCAGGGCGCCCAGCCGGGCGATCTGCGCTGGCAGGGCGGCGACACCGACTTCGGATGGATCGCGGCCGACAACGCGATTGTGCCAATGGACGTCGTCACGATGGTCAGCTTCGGCCGCGCAGCCATGGCGCACGTCGAGCACCTCACCATGACCGGCCGATCACTCAAAGACCGCCTCGCAGCCGGCGAGGATCTCGACATCTCCGACAACGCTCTCTGGGCTCTCTGAAAGGATCAACCATGTACAATATCGACAGCATGTACGAGTGCATGACCGAGGGTGTGGTCAAGGCGCTCCGCGCGAAAGTCGCCGAACGTTGGGCGGTATGCGCATCGATCTGGCTTGCCCGTCAGCAGGTCTTCAACGCCCAGGACTTCTGGTATGCGGTTGCCGGCAAGATGCTGTCGGAATTGCCTGCCGGCGAGGCGGCGACCATCGAAGGCCAGTTCTCCAAGGCCGAAGACACGCTGTTTTCGACGGTCGGCGATTGGCCGACACTGCCCGAAGGTCTTGCCGCCCGCATTGCCGCCTGGACGCCGGCGCCGGCCGATATCGACCTCGATGCGTTGCGCGCCGACGCCGTCCTCAAGGTCGATCGCGCAGCCGAGGCATACCGGATGCAGTTCATCACGCCCGGCTACGGGCAGCTGATGGCCTACCAGCAGAAGCTCGAAGAAGCGCGCGACAAGCTCGCCAATCCGAGCATCGCCAATGACAAGATCCCGCACATCATCGCCGAGGCTGCAGCCGACGACATGACGCCGCTCGAAAAGGCGCAGCAGGTTGTCGCGGCATTCTCGGCCTTCCAGCAGGTCTCGGCCAGCGTCGAGGCCAAGCGTATCGCTGCGAAGAAAGCCATTGCCGAGGCCACGACGGCCGAGGCGATCACCGCCGCCAGCAACGTCAGCTGGGCGGAAGAATGACCCGCAGGTCCCGTCTTTCCATTCACGACAACCTTACAAGGAAACTCAGCATGTCCATGATGATCGGCTCCCTGAAGCGCCGCAACGAAGCTCTCCAGAACGAATGCGACACGCTCGCAGGCGCCATCGACAATCTCTCACTCCGCGTCCAGGAGGCCTACGAACTCCTCCAGAAATACGAACCCGCATGGGTGGCCGAGAAGATGGGCTTCGCGCCGCCTGCAGGTGAGCCGGCAGACCCGTCCGCAGCCGCGCCGGCCGGCAACTGATCCTGTACCATTAACGGTGCCCTTAAGGGCTCTTGAAAGGTCTTCGATATGCCCTTGAGAATAGACACCACGCTGGCTTCCGGGGAAGGTGATCCCTGGACGCCGGCGGCAGACTTCACCGTCCAGGCTGCCGGCGTTGCCGGCACCAACGCCACCGTCGAGCTTCAGGCGCGCCTTGATGCCTCGGCGCCGTGGGTTTCGATCAGCTCCATGAAGCCGGCATCGCAGAGCATGATGGCATGCCGGAAGCTCTTCTCGGTGCGCCTCGTCTGGACCAGCAACAAGCCCGGCGATGCCCTCAAAGTATGGAGCGCTGAATAATGGCGCACTTCTCTATCCTTGCCACTGTCTTTGGTGGCCCCGGCATTCTTCAAGGCGGCGGGGTTAACGTCCTTCGATCTCGAACGGACAACGGCGTCATCATCAGCCGCACAACAGATCAACCACTCACTTCGAGGGCCGCATAATGCCTGCACCATATCTGACTATCGCTGACCTCACGCCGGCATTACAGGAAGCCGCCAACACCGACCTTCAGCTGATGCAGGAGGCTGCGGGGTTCCACCGCCGGCCTGGTTTCGGCCTCGCCGTCAATGGCGACAGCCGTCTTGAAGCCATCATGGTTGATGGCGGCGGCAGCCTGTGGCCGGCCAACGCGGCTAAAGTCAAAGGCTTCCACTTCATTAATGTGGCCTCCACGCTGCTGGACGGTGGGATTTCACTTCGCGCGAAAACCGCCCTCAGTGGGTTTCGCAGTGATCAATACCTACAGAACCTTGATGCCGCTATCGCATCCGGCGCGTCGTTGATCGCCATCTTCGGCGTCGTCAACGATATCGCTCAATCGGGAACGACGGGCGATACCGCAGCGACGATCTTCGCGCGGATCAAGGCCGCAGCGCTGAAGGTGCTCAGCAAGGGCAAAACGCCGATCCTGTTTACCGAGCCGGGCGCAACGAACTTCAGTCAGGCAATGATCGCCATGCTCGTGCAGTTCAACGAGTTTGTGGTGGAACTGACCGAGCAGCTTCCCGGCATCCTCCTCTTCGACCTTGCGACGATTGTGTGGGATCAGGCGGCAACCACCACTACGGCCATTGCTTTCAAGGCCGGTTATTCCAGCGACGGTGTGCACTACACGAAGACGGGGAATTACTGGATCGGCAAGGGCTTTGCAGCCTTCCTTAGCGGGATCGTCAAACCTTACCCGAACATGGCCACTGGCTCGTTCTACGTGCCGGGGAACGGCAACATCGGCCAGCTTACCAACGCGATGTTTGCGACCACAGCTGCCGCATCAGGGGCTGGTATATCAGGGACGGTACCAACCGGTTACACGCCTGCGCGCACGGGAACCGGAACGGTGGTCGCCTCTGTTATCGACGCGCCGGACGGGATCGGGAAGGCAGTTCGACTTGTTGCAAGCGACTTTGCAGCGGGTGATCGAGTGACTTTTGAGCAGGCCGCGAACATCGCCAATTTCGCCGGCGGAAACCTGATTGAAGCAGGCGCAAAAGTCATGATCAATTCGGGGGCAGACAAGCTGCGTTCGTGCGCTCTATGGGGCAACACAAGCAACGAGGCCAACCCGATTAGTGACCTCTACACCACCGAAGCTGGAGGGCTCCCGACTGACCTTCATGGCAAAACTCTGCGCCATAGATCCGTGCCCTATGCATTGGTGGCGGGTTTTACTTGGGTGAATTGGCAAGTGCGAATGATCGCAGATGCCGCGTTTACGGGGCAGGGCTTCGACATCACGATATGGAACCCGACCCTTCGCAAGCGGAACGCTTTCTAGCCTTCGCACCCCGTCATCGTTTGATGGGGTCAAGACTATCGGCCGCGGGCGATCGCGGCTGATTCACCAGGTGCCGGAGGCAAGCCTCCGAGGACGGTCACAGTTGGAGCTAAGACCCGTCCGACAGCGTTGAGGAACAACCGTCACACCCGATCCCCTTAGGAGGGGAAGCAGCTTGTGGCATGATTCTGAGATGCATTTAAATGGCCTTCGAAAACGCTTCGAGAGACGTAGGAAACACGCAACCCCCAGCCGCCTGGATCGGCGGGAAACGGACCTTGGCACCTCGCCTGGTCAAAATGATCGCGGAGATCCCGCACACTACATATGCAGAGCCGTTCGTCGGAATGGGCGGGGTCTTTTTCCGCCGCCGGTCAGCGCCTCGGCATGAGGTAATAAACGACCGAAACGGGGACATCGTGAACCTGTTTCGGATCCTGCAGCGCCACTATCCGCAGTTCATGGATTGCCTCAAATTCCAGATCACGAGCCGCCGCGAGTTCGAGCGGCTGAAGGCATGCAATCCTTCGACATTGACCGACCTCGAACGGGCGGCGCGGTTCATCTATCTCCAAAAACTCGCGTTCGGCGGGAAGGTGTCAGGCCAGAACTTTGGCGTCATTCATGACGGCGGCGCCCGCTTTAATCTCACGCGTCTCGCTCCGCTCTTGGAAGACGTGCACGAACGGCTTTCCGGTGTTGTGATCGAGAACCTCGACTGGTTGGCTTTCATCGATCGCTACGACCGGCCGGGCGCGCTGTTCTACCTCGACCCGCCATACTTCGGGAATGAGGGCGACTATGGGCCAGGGTTGTTTGGCCGTGATCAGTTCGAGGTCATGGCCGATCGGCTTGCAAAGCTGAAGGGGAATTTCGTCCTATCAATCAACGACGTTCCGCAGACGCGAGAGATGTTCGGTCGGTTTGACGTAGTGGATGTGGATCTGCTCTATTCGGTATCTGGCGGCAAAGGTTCAGCAGCCCGAGAGCTGATCGTTGCTAAGCAAAAGCCGTCGAGCGGTTTGTGAGTCATTTCGAGAGGAGCGTAGATATGGGTGACAACGACATCATAATTCAAAATGTCTTTGGATACGATGATACCCAGCATCGCGCTCCGCTCCTGATCGAAGGACGGAAGTTAATCCACTACTGTTCCGCCGACACTGCAGTCAGGATTATACGAAACCGCGAAATTTGGCTTCGAAACGTCCGTGTTATGAATGACTACATGGAGGTCAATCACGGGTTCAATCTCATTAGAAGGTCACTCGAAGGGCCAGACGACACGACCATCGAATCTGGCATCAACGCTGTGAAGAGAGCGATGGACGAGGTGTTCCCTGGGGCTGCTGATGAGGCGTTCGGCCTCTTTGCCGAATGGTCGACCCAAATCCAAAACGAAACCTATGTTGCTTGTCTATCTGCCCACCCAGACACAGAGCAGGCGGTAGGCAGGCTTTCTATGTGGCGAAACTACTCGTCTGGACAGGCAGGTGTGGGTCTTGTGCTGAATACTGGCCTGTTTGGAATGATGACAGACGAGCTGGGTGTTTTCAGCAGCCCCGTATATTACCTCTCAGACACAGAACTTCGAGACATGCTTGTGCAGACTGCGGTTCGGGTTCGGGAACACCGAGATCAGCTCCTCCAAGCTGGTCGGTCTAGTACGATCGGAGGGTACTTTTTACTGTTGCGCACCATCGCTCATTGCACGAAACATCCCGGCTTTTGTGAGGAACGAGAATGGCGCATATTTCACACGTTAGGTCTTGATCCGCTGAAGAAGCTAAGACGGCATACCGAGACCATAGCTGGTGTGCCGCAGCGCATATTAAAGCTTGATCTGACTGATGACACCTTTCCCGGATTGGACGTTGCCAATCTCATTCAAAGCGTCATCGTCGGTCCTTCTCAGTATCAGGCTGTTATTGGGCAGGCGTTAGCTGATGAACTGACGGACAAAGGTGTAATCGACGCCCACCGCTCCATTACTTATTCCCCCATTCCGCTCCGCACCTGATCTGGCCACCATCTTCAAACTGTGTTTGCAGTGCCTTTGAAGGCTTTTTGACAGCGGGAGTGGAAAAGCGAAAATTCCGATTTCTTGTGTCAAAATTCCGGAAAACCGCGTCCGGCTACAGCGACTTGAAGGTCGCAACTGCCATCGCCTCGGAAGGACTATCGTGTTGATAATGCTATAAATTTATTGGTAGCGGGAGAGGGACTCGAACCCCCGACACGCGGATTATGATTCCGCTGCTCTAACCACCTGAGCTACCCCGCCGCCGGATGCGACCTTGGTCGGTCGCTTTCGGTGGGCGGCTTATAAGATGGGGTTCAGGGGGGTGTCAAGCGATGGCGGAAAAAAAGCGGGGCTGGGGGAGGGGCGTCGTCGGCGACGCCCAGGGCGGGCTGTCGCCGACCGGTTTCAGGCGGCCGCAGGGGCGTCCAGAAGGTGGCGCAGGGCCTGTTCGGCAGCGGGTTCGCGCTCGGAGCGCAGGATGAAGCCGCCGCCATAGACGCGGGCGTCCTCGCCGGGGCCGGAATAGAGCGCGCAGGCCTGGCCGGGCGCGATGCCGGCTTCGCCTTCCATCAGTTCGACGGTGATGCCGGCGGCATCGACCGTCAGGCGCGCCGGGGCGGGAACCTTGGTCGAGCGCACCTTGGCGTAGCAGGCGAGGCCCTCCGCCGGCAGGTCGGCCAAGGGGATGTCGCCCAGCCAGTTCATGTCGCGCAGCGCGACGCGGCGGGTCTCCAGCGCCTCGCGCGGGCCGACGATGACGCGGCAGGAGCGTGCGTCGAGATGCACGACATACAGCGGCTCGCCCGTGGCGACGCCGATGCCGCGGCGCTGGCCGATCGTGTAATGCAGGATGCCGTCGTGGCGGCCGAGCACACGCCCGTCGAGATGGACGATATCGCCGGCGAGCGCCGCATTGGGCTTCAGCTTGGAAACGATGTCGCTGTACTTGCCCTGCGGCACGAAGCAGATGTCCTGGCTGTCGGCCTTCTTGGCCACGACGAGGCCCATGTCCTCGGCCAGGGCCCGGGTTTCCGCCTTGGTCAGGTGGCCGAGCGGAAAGCGCAGATAGTCGATCTGCTCCTGCGTGGTGGCAAACAGGAAGTAGCTCTGGTCACGATCGGCATCGGCCGGACGATAGAGCGAGCGGCGGCCGGGAAAGCCCGGCTGCGGATTGGGGCGCGAGCGGATGTAATGCCCGGTTGCCAGCGCATCGGCACCGAGATCGCGCGCGGTCGCCAGGAGATCCGCGAACTTGACCGTCTGGTTGCAGGCGACGCAGGGGATCGGCGTCTCGCCGGCGATGTAGCTTTCGGCAAAGGGATTGATGACCGTCTCGCGAAAGCGCTGTTCATAGTCGAGCACGTAATGCGGGATGCCGAGCACCTCGCAGACGCGGCGGGCATCGTCAATATCCTGTCCGGCGCAGCAGGAGCCGGCGCGATGAACGGCCGCGCCGTGGTCGTAGAGCTGCAGCGTGATGCCGAAGACGTCATAGCCCTCCCGCTTCAGGATGCCCGCAACGACGGAGCTGTCGACGCCGCCGGACATGGCGACCACGACGCGGGTATCTTTGGGCTTGCGGTCGAAATCGAGGCTGTTCACGAGAAAAGGTCCGCTTCTGTCGGATGACCGGTGCGGCATCGGCGCCTGCACCTTGTTCACCGCAATATAAAAGGTCGCACGGGGCTCTACAAGCGCTGCGCGTGATTGCGGTCCCGAAGCCCTCATTCCGAAAGGCTCGGTCCCGGAGGTACCAATCCCGAAGGCCCCGATCCCGAAGGTATAGCCGTCGAGGGTTTCTGCGGGCTCGGGCTTAGGGCTCAGATGATCTTCAGGCGCATGGCGCGGGCGATGGCCTGCATGCGGTTGACGGCGTCGAGCTTGCGGGCCGCGGTCTTGAAATAGCTGCTGACGGTATAGGCCGAGATGCCGAGGATGATGGCGATCTCGTCGCTGCTCTTGCCGGCCGCGGCCCAGCGGAGACACTCGATCTCGCGGGCCGAAAGCTTCTCGCGGGTCGTGACGCCCGCATCCATGGCGCGCTCCAGCCGCTCGAACAGCTGCAGGAGCACGTAATAGAGTTCCGCCGCCTCGATGCCGTGCGGCGCGTCGCGGCTTCCCGAGAGGGTGACGATGAACGGGTCAGCATAGGTCGTGTGCATCAGCACGGCCAAGGTGAAGGCCATGGAGGGGGCGATCTGGAGAGAGGTCACGGGCTTGCCGCGAAGGCCGAGCAGGGCGGCCGTCTCCCGGAAGACGGGCAGCTTCGTGTGGCGCAGATCCTCCACCAGGCGGCTCAGGCGAAAGATGTCGAGCGCATCATAGCCGCGCACCAGATCCGCCGGCCAGCTGCTGACGACAAGACGCTCCGCGAAATTCTGCTGGTCGCCAGCGGGAACGCGCACGATCATGAAGTTGTCGAAGCCGAATTCGGCGGCGCATTGCCGCATGAGGCGCAGCACCTCGTACTCCGTCTGGACGGCGGAAGGATCGGGGCTGGCAGACAGCAGGCTCGATTTCCTGCCGCTTACCGTTTCATCCACGTCGGACATAGCGTCATCACCCCTGCCGGCCTGGCCGGCTCCCTGTTTCCTGCGTTTCCTGCGATGTGTCTGCCTGCTCCCACCTGCCGCCGGCCTGCCGGCACACCGGCACAACGGTCCCGTCATCCGCGTGTCATTGTCTGCTGGCAGCATGGCGCTCTATTCCCGCTTACGCGGGCGCTCTGCCGTCATCAGAAACCGTCAGTCTAGCGGAATACCGATCCGAACGCATCCGGGGATGCAAAGGAGAGAGATCTCGAAACCCTTGCGGCCTTCGAGGCAGATATTCTGCAGCCTGCCGACATCGCCGCCTTGCGCGGCCAGCACCCGTCGCAAGAAAAAAGCGTCCCGTCAGCCCGCGCGCATCGCACGTCTCTGCATTGCATCGATTTATATGTAAAACTTACAAGTTTTGAAACCCGCGCTTTCGCATGGCAGCCATGCGGGGACGATGGCGGTCCGCAGGCCCTGTTTCCCGGGATTTCCCCCTGCTTTTCCGTGTGCCGCGCCGTGATACAATCGCGGCCTGCATGCGGCATCTGCGCCGCCTGAGCGCGGGCGAAAGGGCGAAAAAAGGCCGTTCTTTCCGTGCCGTCTTCACCCTTTCCGGCAAGTCATTCGAATGATGGATAAATTGTGTCGCGGAGCTTAGGCAAATCTTAAATGTGGCAGGCTAGGCTCGCGGAATATGGTCTTGAGTATGTGTAGAGAGTCCAATGACCGAAATGGTACGACCCCGCGTGAAGTATGTCATCGGCCCGGATGGCAGCCCACTGACGATTGCCGATCTTCCTCCGGCGAACACGCGGCGCTGGGTGATTAGACGGAAGGCAGAAGTGGTGGCGGCCGTTCGCGGTGGCCTGCTGAGCCTGGAAGAAGCGTGCGAGCGCTATACGCTGACCGTGGAGGAGTTCCTGTCGTGGCAGGCCTCCATCAACGATCACGGCCTCGCCGGATTGCGCACGACGCGCATCCAGCAATATCGCCACTGACCCCTCAGGAGGTCAGGCCTATCGATGGGCGGCCGCGGCATATGTCGCGGTCGCCCATCCGCGTTCTCCAACCGGTGCTGCGTCGTGTCTGACCCCGCGTCCGGCACGGCGTCCCCCTGGGGCACGGCGGCAGCGTTAGGATCGACGGGAGGATGGCGGGTTCAGGATCGGCGCGAGCCGCACCCGCCGGGGCCTGGCTGAAGGGCAGGGACGAGTTCACGGGCAGCAACAAGGGCAGCGTGGCCGCGGGCCGCTATAAAGGAGCAGCAAGCGCCGATCCTGCGCTTTTTTGCGTCCGGCAACCGCGAGGCGAGGGGCGGACAGGCTTCGCGCAAGCTCCTTGGCTTACCGATCATCCTCTGTGTCGATCTTTGCGCACGAGGAGCACGAAGGCCGGCCGGAGACATGAGCTGAAAGCACGACGACGACAGCCGCGCTTCGGAGCGAGGCGCGGTGTCGTCGGTCAGGCTGGTCTGCCGAACAGTTTCGACTGTCGGCAGAACGGATCAGGCGCGCAGCCGCACGAGACCGTCGCGTTCTTCGAGGGCGGAGGCCTTGGCGAATTCTGCCTGGACCTCTTCCAGAGCGAGTTCGGCCGCGTCCTGCTGGACTTTCAGTTCCCGTACCGACACTTGCAGATTGTCGGCCCGCTGGCGGGCTGCCTTTGCAAAGGTCGGATAGGCAAAATGGGACGGATCCGAAATGCCAGACTTTTTCTCCTCGAAGGCGATCTGATGCTCCAAATCCTTGGTCATCCTTTCGAATTCGGCCATCATCATCTGAAGCTGCTTCAGTTGACGCTGTTTGTCCTTCACCTGAAATTCCTTCAGGCGGACAAGGCTCTCACGTGACTTCATACGCAATACTCCCGCGGTGCGAGACCCGGCATCTCACTTGCAACCCTTGCCGAAGGCTCATGCCTGCAGCGCCGCGAAAAAATCCCAGCGATCTTAACAAATGCCTACCGCTGGTAACGTTTCGTTTACGGGCATAGTTAATCCTAGGGACGATCATTTAAGGCCCGGTAAATGGCCAACGCGAAATGTGATGCTTTGGTCATTTGACGAATCTCTGGAGTCCGATAGGGCGCCCGGCTCACCTTGAGGGTGAGAAGGTCGTTTTATCAAAATCAAACAAAATCAAGGGGCTGACAAAAATATTTAACAAAGGATGTGCACCTTGCCAGAGGGAATCAGAATTTGTTAACCATTTGGTGGCAAGCTCCAAATCAGGCAACGACTGGATCCGTTTAGCGTCAGGCAGCCTTGCGATACCTTTCGGCGGCGGAAAAGGGGACAAACATATGCGGGTTCTGCTTATCGAGGACGACAGCGCGACAGCGCAGAGCATCGAGCTGATGCTTAAGTCCGAGAGTTTCAATGTGTACACCACCGATCTCGGTGAAGAGGGCGTCGATCTCGGCAAGCTCTATGATTACGACATCATCCTGCTCGACCTCAACCTGCCCGACATGTCGGGCTACGAGGTGCTCCGGACGCTTCGCCTGTCCAAGGTGAAGACGCCGATCCTCATCCTCTCCGGCATGGCCGGCATCGAGGACAAGGTCCGCGGCCTCGGCTTCGGCGCAGACGACTACATGACCAAGCCGTTCCACAAGGACGAGCTCGTGGCACGCATCCATGCGATCGTTCGCCGCTCCAAGGGCCATGCCCAGTCCGTCATCTCGACCGGCGAACTGATCGTCAACCTGGATGCCAAGACCGTGGAAGTCGGCGGCCAGCGCGTTCACCTGACGGGCAAGGAATACCAGATGCTGGAGCTGCTTTCGCTCCGCAAGGGGACGACGCTCACCAAGGAAATGTTCCTCAACCACCTTTATGGCGGCATGGACGAGCCCGAACTGAAGATCATCGACGTCTTCATCTGCAAATTGCGCAAGAAGCTGGCCAATGCCGCAGGCGGCGCCAACTACATCGAGACCGTCTGGGGCCGCGGCTATGTGCTGCGCGAACCGGAAGGCGACCTCGCCGAGAGCGCCTGATCTCCCGGATGTCTTGAGCGCCGTCGGCGATCATGCATCCCGCAGTGCAGGATCGCCGTTCATCGGTGCCGACCGACCCGCCCTCGTGGCGGGTTTTTCGTTTTGGCCAGTTTTTCTCGGCCAGTTCGTCCCGGCCAGTTCGTCTCGGCCCTCTGGCAACCGTCCGGCAGCCGCGCCACGCGCCCTGCGCCGCGCAACGAAAAAGGCCGCCGGGAAGGCGGCCGTTTGCGGAGGGGAGGGACGTTTCGGAAATGTCGACGTCAGGCAGCGGCGGCGTAGGCGCCGAACACGCTGGTCAGGATCTTGCGGTCGAACGGCTTCAGCAGGAAGTCGTCGGCGCCGGCGCGCTTGCCGGCCATCATCTTGCGGAGATCCGCCTCGATGACGCAGTAGTAGATGCGCACAGACTTGCCTTCGGACATCACGCGAATGTTTGCGATGAGTTCCAGGGCGCCGTCGAGCCCGGCATCAACGATAATGATGTTCGGCAGTTCGGCTTCGCATCGCGCCAGGGCGTCGAGGCCGTTGGCGGCTTCGGAGACCAGAAAGCCTATGCCGGAGAGGATGCGCTTGCCGACCTTGCGCACCACGTCGGAGTCGTCGGCGATCATCAAGCGCTGCATGGGGGCTCCTTTGTCCTTTCATTCCCGTCATCGCGACGTCGGTCGCGTCCGCGGGCAGAAAACCGCCCGCGCGGTGCGTCAACGTCCGGTTGCGCATGTCCATCATCCGGCAGGCCGGAGCGATGTCATGTGCGCGTCGGGAGAATATTAGGCGCCTTTGGCAAACAAACCGTTACCGCAGACCTCAGGAAACCGAGGAGGCCATGAACACGATCTCTTCCGGCGTCGGAAGGATT
Organism: Rhizobium sp. Leaf341; assembly: GCF_001424325.1. Taxonomy (NCBI): domain Bacteria; kingdom Pseudomonadati; phylum Pseudomonadota; class Alphaproteobacteria; order Hyphomicrobiales; family Rhizobiaceae; genus Rhizobium; species Rhizobium sp. Leaf341. The sequence goes on along the minus strand of NZ_LMPE01000005.1, from coordinate 126,177 downwards.
TCGATCTTCATGCCGGCTTCGTCCGCAAGGAGCACCGTGTAGTAGGGCTGGATGGTGTGGGCGTCGACCGCCTCTTCGAGCGTGCCGGACAGAAGTTCGACAAGCTTGGGTGGTACCCGCATCATCTTGCCGCGCACGACGAGCTTGAAGACGGCCTCATATTCCGGGTTTTCCAAGGTCACGTCGAGCGAGCCGCCGCGCGGAATGGCGCCATAGGCGATGAGGAAGAGGTTCAGCAGCAGCTTGACGCGGTTCTTCGGGATGATGACGCGCGGCCCGGTCCAGCTGATTTCGGTCTTCTTTTCGACGATCGCGAAATCGCGCGCCGCCTTTTCCGCTTCACCCGTGTCGATCGACGCGCCGACCGAGCCGGAGGCGCCGAAAGCGAGGCGGGCAAATTTCAGGCGGACGGCGGCGTTCAGTGCGCTCGTGCGGATGAGGTCCATCGCGTCGGCATCGGCGCCGCCTTCGTCCAGCAACTCGAGGCCATTGTTGATGGCGCCGACCGGCGAGATGATGTCGTGGCAGACGCGGCTGCACAACAGGGCAGCGAGATCGGGGCCGGTCAGGGTGAGGTTCGGATTCTTTTCCATCGTCGTGTCCTTAAAGGTCGCCCTTGCCGATCATCCCGGTGCGCGACGGGTTCGCGCAGGGCCGTTTTCGGGGATTGTTTAGCGGGTGAAGATTGCGCGGACGTGGCGCGTTCGGTGCAGCCATAATGACACCATGTTTGGTAAACCAATTGTTAAGATGATGGGTTCAGAGTGGCGGAATCCCGGGCCGGGAGCGAGGACAGGCACGGCTTGCGCCTGTCGCACGTCATCGGCCCTGCGAAAACGGAGGATTCGATGCTGCCGAGATCGACATGTGCACCCTCGAAGGATGCCGCCACCCGCATGCCGCGGCGCGGCCTGCTGTCTGCCGTGAAAGCCGTCCTGTTCGGCGCTTTTGCCCTGTGTGTGACGGTCTCCACCGCGTCCGCGCAGGCGGCCAACAGCGCGTCGCAATATTCCATCCAGGAGATCGTCGATGCCGGTCACGGCTTCTTCGGATCCACCTCCGGCGGTCTGGCCAAGGTGGTCGAGCGCGCCTTCGAGAGCTACGGACTGCCGAACGGCTATATTCTCGGCCAGGAAGGATCGGGCGCCTTCGTCGCCGGCCTGACCTATGGCGAGGGCAGTCTGAACACGAAGAATGCCGGACAGCACAGCGTCTACTGGCAGGGTCCTTCGCTCGGCATCGACGCCGGGGGGCAGGGCAGCCGCATCATGATGCTCGTCTATAATCTTCCGAGCGTGCCGAGCCTCTACAAGCGCTTCGGCGGCGTGTCCGGTTCGGCCTATGTGGTGGCCGGTGTCGGCATGACGGTCCTGACGGACGAGCACATCGTGCTCGTGCCGATCCGTACCGGCGTCGGCGCACGCCTCGGCATCAATGTCGGCTATCTCAAGCTGACCCAGCAGCCGACCTGGAACCCCTTCTGAGCCATCTCCGGGCCGGGGACCCCGCGTCCGGATCTCGTGGTTGCCGATGGCCGCATGCTTCTGTCGTGCGGCCTCTTCGTCGCATGCTTGCCAAGTCCGGGCCGAGCGCGAATAATGATGGCAAGGGGATGAAGCCCTTGTCCAACCGCCTGTGAAGTGACCTCCGCGTGATCCAATTTGCACTGCTGTTCGCCCTGGGTTTTCTCTCTGCGGTTCTGCTCGGCGCGCTGGTCGCGCCCGTCGTCCATCGGCGGATCGTGCGGTTTGCGGAAGACCGGCTGAAGGCGACGACGCCGCTTTCGCAGCAGGAGGTGCGTGCCCAGAAGGATGCGGCGCGCGCGATCTATGCTGCGGAGAACGTCCGGACCAGCCAGACGCTGAAGCGTGAGCGCGACAAGGCGATCGCGCTGATGCTCGCGCGCGAAAAGGCCGAGCAGGAGATGCGCACCGTGCGTGCCGAGAACGAGGATCTTCGAGCCCAGCTGGACGTGATGAACGTGGAAGCGGGCGACCTGCGCTCCGGTATCCGGCTTCTCGAGCAGCATATCGAACGGTTGAAGGAGGCGCTGGCGTCGCTGGAAACGGATTATGCGGCAAAGACCGAGCAAGCGGCCGTGCTTGCCCGTCAGCTCGACCGCGTCTCGGGCGACCTCGACGAGATGCGGGCGGTGTCTGCCGCCGAAGCGCTCCAGATCGACGAGCTCCATGCCCGCGCCGGCGGTCTGCGCGACGAGCGCGAAACCCTGCGCGACGAGCGGCGTCGCGCGAGCGAAAAGGCGAAGGCCCTCGAACTGAAGCTCGAGCAGCAGGAGCTTCGCGCAAAGCAGGTGGAATCCCGGTTGACGACGGCCAATGCGCTTCTGGCCGACCGCGAGACAAGCCTCGAACGGGGTCGCGCCGAAATCGACCGTCTGATGACGCGCGTGCGCGAGATGACATCGGATCTGGCGACGGCGCTTCAGGCCCTGCGCGCGGCCGGAATCGAGACCCGTCTGGCGGGCGGAGACGCGGCCGGGGGAGACGCGGCTGGGGGAGACGCGGCTGGCGAGGCCGTGCGTCCACCCGTTGCCGAGGAGACCGCAATCGCCATGCCGGCACCCGAGGGGATCACGCGCCTTCCCGCACAGACCCTTCCGTCGCCGGACGAGCTGAGAGCCGAGGCCGGCGCATTCCTTGATCGGCTTGTCTCTGCCGATCCCGGGGAGGATGCAGCGCTGCGCAATGACCTGCTGACGATTGCGGCCGGCATGACGGCCCTGACCGCGCGCAACGAAGGCGCGGCGTCGCCCATTCCGGCCTTGCTGGCCCGCGAGACCGCGGACGCCGGCACGCCGACGCTGGCCGCGCGCACCCGCTCGCTTCTTGCCTCCACCTCCTAACGCATGTCTCCCGAGCGTGTGCAGCGGTTTCGGCAAACGACATGCATCACAACACGACCTGAAAGCGCGTTGCGTGAATCCTTTTTCACGCAACGCGCTCTAGACGCGGTCAGACGATCGCGTTCAGCTGCGCGATCCGGTGCAGGGCGATACCGGTGGCGGTGGCGACGTTGAGACTGTCGAGACCGGGCTTCTGCCGGATGCGCGCGGTCCGGATCGCCGCCAGGATGGCGGGCGGCAGGCCTTCGCCCTCGGCGCCGACGACCAGCGCCGTGCGGCGCGCCGGCGGGATGTCGTCCAGATCGGTCTCACCACGCGGTGACAGGCCCCAGAGCGCGAAGCCGCGGTGTTCGATGGCGGCGAGCAGGCTGCCGACCGATCCCTCGCGCACGAAGGGAACGGTCAGGACCGCGCCGACGGACACGCGGATCGCCTTGCGATACAGCGGATCGCAGCAGGTTTCATCCAGAAGCACGGCACTCGCACCGAAGGCCGCCGCATTGCGGAAGATCGCGCCGACATTGTCGTGGTTGGAAAGGCCGCAGGCGGCCAGGATCAGGGCATCGTCCGGCAGGCTCGCCAGCACGTCCGCAAGCCTCTGCGGTTTCTGCCGCAGGCCGATCGCGAGCACGCCCCGATGCATGTCGAAGCCGGCAATCGCGTTGAACACGCCCGCATCCGCGAGGAACACCGGCACCGTGTCGTCGAATTGGGCGAGAATGTCCGCCACCCCGGCATGGCGGCTTTCGAGAAGCAGGATCGCTTCGGCCGTGAATGGCCCAGCAGTGCGGGCGGATGCCGCGAGCATGCGCAGCACCACGGTTCCCTCCGCGATGAAGCGGTTCTGCCGCCCCGTCAGGTCGCGCTCGCGAATCGAGACGAACGCGGCGATGCGCGGATCCGCCGGATCCGTGATGCGCGTTACCCGGCGCTCGGCGTCTGCCACGGTCAGTTCGCGGACACGGTGACGTCGGCGACGATCCGGTTGGCGGCAATGTCGTAGACGAGCGCCTTGCGAACGCCGGAGAGCGTACCGAAGAACAGGATCTGCCCGCCGGAGAGCGACGTCTGCGCGATCTCGAAGCCTTGCGGAAGCAGGGCGGTGGCCGTCAGTGGCGCGTCGCTCGGCACGCCGGCCCCGGTGTTGGCAAGCGTCCCTGCCAGCTGCGGCGCCGCGCTCGGGCGCGTGACCTTGTAGACAATCGCGCCCAGCACGGCCATAAGCATGACCAACATCACACCCGCCGAGACCAGCTGCAGGCGGATCATCTTGCGGCGAACGTTTTCCATGACCGGATCGAGCGGCTTTTCGTCCTGTTCGTCAGGTTCCTGGAGCGACATGGGCGGTTTGACCTCACGGATTGAGCAAGAATGAACGACCCCTTTAAACAAGCGGCAGCCCCAAGGAAAGTCCTGACGGCGGACGAGGATGCATCCGGGCGCATGGATGCGTGGCTGACCGAGCAGATGGACGGCCTTTTCTCGCGCAACCGCATCAAGGCGCTGATCGAGCAGGGCGCCGTGCGCGTCAACGGCAAGCCGGTTCTGGAGCCCAAGCGCAAGGTGCAGCCGGGCGACCTGTTCGAGATCGGCATGCCGGAGCCGGACGATCCCGAGCCCAAGGGCGAGGCTATCCCGCTCAATGTCCTCTATGAGGACGACGACGTGATCGTGCTGATCAAGCCACCGGGCCTCGTCGTGCATCCCGGCGCAGGCAACTGGACGGGGACGCTGGTCAATGCGCTGATCCATCATTGCGGCGACAGCCTGTCGGGCATTGGCGGGGTCAAGCGGCCGGGCATCGTCCACCGCCTGGACAAGGACACGAGCGGCGTCATGGTCGTGGCGAAGAACGATCTCGCCCACCGGCATCTCTCGGACCAGTTTGCCGACCATGGCCGCACGGGGCCGCTGGAGCGTGCCTATGCCGCCATCGTCTGGGGGCGTCCGCGCGGACTGCGCGGGACCATCGACGCACCCCTCGGACGCGCCGGCGACCGGATCAAGCGGGCGGTGAAGAAGCACGATGCCGATGATGCCCGCGAGGCGATCACCCACTACGAAGTCACCGAGCGCTATCACGAAAAGCCGGACGCGACGGCGCTCGCGGCAATGGTCGAATGCCGCCTCGAAACGGGGCGCACGCATCAGATCCGCGTGCACATGGCCTATATCGGGCATCCGCTGATCGGCGACGTCGATTACGGCGCGGCGTTCCGGACGAAATCGAACCTCCTGCCGGAAGCGGCCAAGGCGACCGTCGACCGGTTCCCGCGCCAGGCGCTGCATGCGTTCATGCTGGCGTTCGAGCACCCGTCCACCGGCGAAACCATGCGGTTCACCTCGCCGCTTCCCGCCGACATGCTGGAGCTGGCAGCCGCGCTCAAGGCGTGACGGTTGTCATTGGCCGGCAGGCTGGCCGCGAAATCTTGGCGCGCCTATGCATCCTTTTGCAGAGGCCGGCGTTTTCCCCGCATCAACAGCCTCATCCAAAGCGAAGGGAAGACATCATGATCGACGCCAGCCACATCAAGGAACATGCCGAAGTCATCAGCGCCGATGGCGTACACGTCGGAACCGTCGACGGTGTCGAAGGTCAGCGCATCAAGCTGACCAAGAAGGACAATCCGGTCGGGCATCAGGATCACCATCATTTCATCGACCTGTCGCTGGTCGACAGCGTCGATGGGAACCGCGTCCGCCTGAGCGCCAAGAGCGACGAGGCGTTCCTGTCCGAACAGGAAGACGACGGCGCCGCCATCCACTGAGATCGGTCGTACAGCGGGTCTCTCCCGTATATGAGGAGAGACCGGGCCGGCTTTTGAAAAATGGCACGAGGGGTTGAATTCAGCGCCGTCGTGCCGATCTAACCGAGATATCCCGAAGCCCAAGGATGGGGTCGCAATCGCGCGGCTGCATCCTTGAATCGTGCGCGGCGCGTTCTTATCTTGGTGACCTGTGGGGTCGAAGGACCCACATCCCGGCTGGCCAGATGGAAGCCGGAACGAGAAAGGGGTGCACAATGGCCCGGAGTACGATGCCGACACTGACCGCCGGCGAAGGTGGTCTCAATCGTTATCTTGATGAAATCCGCAAGTTTCCGATGCTGGAGCCGCAGGTCGAGTACATGCTCGCCAAGCGCTACCAGGAACATGACGACCGCAAGGCTGCCCACCAGCTCGTGACCAGCCATCTGCGCCTCGTGGCGAAGATCGCCATGGGCTATCGCGGCTACGGCCTGCCGATTGGCGAGGTGGTGTCCGAAGGGAATGTCGGCCTGATGCAGGCCGTGAAGAAGTTCGATCCCGAGCGGGGCTTCCGCCTGGCGACCTATGCGATGTGGTGGATCAAGGCGTCCATTCAGGAATATATTCTGCGCTCCTGGTCGCTCGTGAAGATGGGGACGACCGCCAATCAGAAGCGTCTGTTCTTCAACCTGCGTCGCCTCAAGGGCAAGATCCAGGCGCTTGACGATGGCGACCTCAAGCCGGACCAGGTGAAGCAGATCGCGACCACGCTGAACGTGTCGGAGGCCGAGGTCATTTCGATGAACCAGCGGCTTTCGGGCGATGCGTCGCTGAACGCGCCGATCAAGGCCGGCGAGGGCGAATCCGGCCAGTGGCAGGATTGGCTGGTGGACGACCACGAAAGCCAGGAAGATATCCTGATCGAACAGGACGAGCTGGAAAACCGGCGTTCGCTGCTGTCGGGCGCGATGGACGTTCTCAACGATCGCGAGCGCCGCATCTTCCAGGCCCGACGTCTGACGGAGGATCCGGTCACGCTGGAAGAGCTTTCGACCGAGTTCGACATCAGCCGCGAGCGTGTTCGTCAGATCGAGGTTCGTGCTTTCGAAAAGGTGCAGGATGCCGTCCAGAAGGCTGCTCTTGCCAGGGCACAGGCACTTCGGGTTGTCGAAGACGCCTGAGACTACACGTTTTTGTGATGATAAATCTTGCGCCCGGCTGCACCTGCAGGCCGGGCTTTTTCGTCTAGCGTATCAGGGAGAATGCACCACTGCGTAAAATGCCGTGACCGAGATTAGCGTTTTGATGCCGAAAGGCAGGTACACATCCAGAGGATCGGACACGAGACCGAGCGGTTTCGTGTCGGTGGTTTGGAGGACATCCGGATGAGGCAGGCCATGCAAAAGACGATCGAGGATGTCGCCATGCCAAGATTTCACCGGACGGATGCCGGGAAGCAGACGCGAACCGCATGGCCGACCCTGCGAATCATCGCGCTTATTTGCGCGTTTGCCATCTCGGTCGGGTTCTGGGTCGGAGCTTATCTTCTGCTGCGCCTGATCTGGTAGCGCAGAGTTCCGCATGAGGCTCCCCGGTCGGCGTGGACCGTCAAGCCCTTCCGCGGAAGCGTGAAACGTCCGTCAGCCGGCAAAGCGTTCCATGACGAAGCTGTCCGGCGATCCCGAGATCACGCGATTGGTTTTTCCGAGCGAGACGGAACTCATCGAAACTGTCGGTGCATCCGCCTGCGAGAAGACGGCGGCGGTCATGAAGGTTGCGGTGAGGGCAAGATAGGCTGTCAGGGCTGCAGATCGTATCGACATGGCAATTCTCCTGGTTTTGCGCACAACGCGCGCATTTCTCCGAAGTTCCGTTCGATCGTGAGGCCATGTCGTTTCGCGGCGGCCCGCGCGGGTTTCCGCTCCGCTCAGGGCTTTCAGGCTTGCCCGGACGGCATGGCCGTCTAAGGTGGCGGACAGGAGAGCCTGCCCGCCCGGAGCCGCCGATGACCTTCGATATCCGCATTTGCCTTGGGCGCTTGGATGGGCGCCTGGATGGGAGCCTGGATCGGAACCTTGCCGATCGGCGGGAGGCGCCGGCATCATGAGCCTTGATATCACCCCACCCAGCCTCGGGCAGAGCGAGCGCAACGCTGCCGACAGCGCCGGCGGACTGCCGGCCGGCGGCTTCAATGCGCTCGTCCCGGAGTTCGACGTGATCGATATCGGTCGCAGCCTGAACTTCTGGTGCGATCTCCTCGGCTTCCGCATCGCCTATGACCGGAAGGCTGCAAACTTCGCCTATCTCGAACGCGAGGGCGCACAAGTGATGCTGTCGCAGATCAACGGCGCGTGGGTCACGGCGCCCCTGGAGCCGCCCCTCGGCCGTGGCATCAATTTCCAGATCGCGGTGTCCGACATATCCGACATCGCGGCCCGTCTCGAGGCGGCCGCATGGCCGCTGTTCCGCGGCGTGCAGGATGCCGTCTACAATGTCGGCGGGCGGGACGTGGTCTCGCGCGAGCTTCTGGTGCAGGATCCGGACGGCTATCTCGTGCGCCTCGCGCAGAGCCTGCCTCCTGGCGAACTGCCGCGAGCCTCCGCGCCGTGATCGCGCGTCCCTGTCGCTGCGGCCTTGCGGAGACGCGTCCGGTCTGTCTTCCGTTCAGCCTCGGTAAAGCATACGGGAAGATCGCGGCCCGCCGCTTGCGTCGCGTCTTCGATGAAGGAAAGATATAGGTGAGATGTTCAGGGGAGTCGCGTAAGACGGAAAGCCCCGACCGCCGCGGTGTCGTCGCCTCGTCGGGTCCATTGCGAGGTATCGAGACATGACTGCTGCCGTTCATCCGTCGTCCGTGGAAGCTGCCCCCGATGCCGCTGCGTTCAAGCTTTCCATGCGTCATCTTGCTGGCGCCGTCTGCGTGATCACGGTGGGCGACGGCGAAGGGCGGACCGGTTTCACCGCGACGTCGGTGACCTCCCTGTCCGCAGACGTGCCATCCGTCATCGTCAGTCTGAACCGGACGTCGTCATCCTGGCCAGTGCTGGAACGCAGCGGCGGCTTCTGCGTCAATGTGCTGGCGGAAGGGCAGGAAGGCATCGCAAAGGCTTTTGCGGGGGCCGACGGGCGTCGCGGTGCCGAGCGCTATGCCGGTGCCGAATGGATCAAGCTCGACAGCGGTGGATGGGCGCTCGCCGACGCGCTGACCGTCATCGACTGCGGGCTGGACGAAGCACTGCACCGTCACACCCATGCCGTCCTCATCGGCCGGGTCCGCAGCGTGCATGTTCGCGAGGGCGCAGCGCCGCTGCTTTACTTCAACGGCAGTTTCCGCACGCTGCTTCCCGAATAGGCGGGCCTTGCCGCTTTTCCAGAACGTTCCCTCTTCACCATCGATATACCGCATCCCGGCGACCGTTCGACGTTCGCCGGGATGTTTCGTCATGCGCGTGGGTTGCGACTATTCCCGGGCCAGCAGACGCTTGTTCAGGAAAAGGGCCAGCATGGTGCAGATCGCGCCCGACAGCAGGTAGTAGCCCACGAAGGGCAGGCCGAACTTGCTTGAGAGGCCAAGCGTGATCAGCGGTGCAAAGCCGGCACCAAGGAACCACGCCAGGTCGGACGTGAACGCCGCACCCGAATAGCGGTACCCTTGCGTGAAGCGCGAGGAGACCGAGCCCGCCGCCTGGCCGAAGGACAGGCCGAGCACGCCGAAGCCGGCGATGACGAAGGACGAGATGCCGGTCTGGCCCGCGCCGAGCAGGATGGGGCCGATGAAGCTGAAGATGGCGATGATGATCGCACCGATGACCAGCTGCTTGCGGCGACCGAAACGGTCGGCAAGGAGGCCCGAGGCGACGACGGTGATGATGCCGAGGCCGGCGCCGGCCACCTGAACCAGCATGAACGAGCCGATCGACTGGTCGCTGTTGAGATTGGTCCAGGCCAGCGGGAAGATCGTGACGACGTGGAACATGGCGAAGCTTGCCAGCGGTGCGAAGGCGCCGATCAGGATGTCGCGGCCATGGGTGCGGATCAGGTCGGTGAAGGGCACGGCCTCGAGCTCGTGACGCTCCAGCAGATCGCCGAAATCCTTCGTCATGACGAGGCGCAAGCGGGCGAAGAGGGCAACGACGTTGATCGCGAACGCCACGAAGAACGGGTAGCGCCAGCCCCAGGAGAGGAAGTCGGCTTCCGAGGTGTTGGCGACGAAGAAGCCGAACAGGATGCTGGCGAGGGCGAAGCCGATCGGCGCGCCGAGCTGCGGAATCATCGCGTACCAGCCGCGGTGCTTTTCCGGTGCATTCAGTGCGAGCAAAGAGGCCAGCCCGTCCCAGGCGCCGCCCAGCGCCAGGCCCTGACCGATGCGGAAGATGGCGAGCAGGTAGATCGCCCAGACGCCGGCGTCCTGGTAGCTCGGCAGGAAGCCCATGCACACCGTGGAAATTCCGAGCAGGAACAGCGCGATGGTCAGCTTGGTGCCGCGACCGTAGGCCCGGTCGATGGCCATGAAGACGATCGAGCCGATGGGGCGTGCGACGAAGGCGAGAGAGAAGATCGCAAAGGAATAGAGCGTCGCCGTCAGCGCGTCCGGTGCGAAGGGAAAGATAAGCCGCGGAAAGACCAGCACCGAGGCAAGGCCGAACACGAAGAAATCGAAGAACTCCGACATGCGTCCGATGATCACGCCGAGCGCGATCGAGCCCGGAGAGACCGGCGCATCGCCGTGGATCTGCCGGGCGTCGCGCTCCAGAGCGGAGGAAGAGGGTCCGCCGGACGTCTCTGCTATCGTTGTCATCGGGATGCCTCCATGCCGTCACAGGGCCGCGCGGTTCAACGCGTGCCGTCTTTTGAACGATGTTGATCAAACCAACACCGTTATCAAGGGCCCGCGGCGAGAAATTGTCCCCTGCGACGCTATGCCCCGTGTCCGGATGCGATCAATTCAAGGCCCAAGTCTCGACTTTTTCCGCGCGATGCATATCTCGCATACAGGCAGGCCGATCCGGAAGCTTGTGGACGACGCGCCGTCGCGAATGGCGAACCGAGCCCGAGCGGTCTATCGACGCGGCAGCACGTTTTGCCGCAGGGCATCATTTTTGCTGCGGTGCGACCAAACACCTCATATCGTTCGTGGTCGCAGGGTATTACTCGCAGGGCACAGACAACGAAAAGAGCATTGGACCATGGCGAACCTCTATCGACACGCTTGTCGCATCCTCATGCTGCCGCTGCTGGCGGGGCTTGCCGGCTGCAACATGGTGGTGATGTCTCCCTCGGGCGACATCGCAGCACAGCAGCGCGACCTTATCCTGGTCTCCACCTTTCTGATGCTCCTGATCATCATTCCGGTGATCGTGCTGACCCTGTACTTCGCCTGGCACTATCGCCGTGCGAACACGCAGGCCGTCTACGATCCAGAATGGCACCATTCCACGCGTCTGGAAGTGGTGATCTGGTCTGCGCCGCTCGCCATCATCATCGCACTCGGCGCCGTCACCTGGATCAGCACGCACAAGCTCGATCCCTATCGCCCGATCGACCGCCTGGACGCGGAGCGCGCCGTTCCCGCCGACGTCAAGCCGCTGACCGTGGAGGTCGTCGCGCTCGACTGGAAATGGCTGTTCTTCTATCCGGACTACGGGATCGCCACGGTGAATGAACTGGCGGCGCCCGTGGACGTGCCGATCAACTTCAAGATCACTGCGTCCTCGGTCATGAACTCCTTCTACATCCCGGCGCTCGCCGGACAGATCTACGCCATGCCGGGGATGCAGACGCGGCTCCATGCCGTGATCAACGCGCCGGGCGAGTTCGAGGGCTTCTCCGCGAATTACAGCGGCGCCGGCTTCTCACACATGCGCTTCAAGTTCCATGGTCTTGATCAGGCCGGCTTCGACGGCTGGGTCTCCAAGGTCAAGCAGCAGGGCACCATGCTCAACCGCGATGCCTATCTGAAGCTCGAAAAGCCGAGCGAGCGGGAGCCGGTTCGCTATTACGGCGGCGTCGAGAACGGTCTCTACGAGGCAGTCCTCAACATGTGCGCCCAGCCGGGCAAGATGTGCATGAACGAAATGATGCATGTCGACATGATGGGTGGCGGCGGCGAAGAGAGCGAAGCCAACCGCGAACGCCTGCAGTATGACAACCGCCACGCCGGCACCGGCGACGGCACGAACTCGGCAACCTTCCCCGCAACCGGCCAGCCGGCGCGCGGACAGGGCGCACCCGAAGGCACGACCGGACAGGATGCCGAGGGCCAGTCCGGCAGCGGCGCACAGCCGATGCAGCACGACATGCAGAACATGAACGGTCACGATATGGACGGCCACCAGATGGGTGGCGAAAACCCGCAGGCTCCGGCCTCCGACAGCGGCTCCTCGACGCCAGACAAAGGCTCGATCGCGCCCGAACAGCTGAACAACTCGAAATGATCGCGGCGCTTTTCCGCACCGCTTGCGACTGTAAGAACTGGGGTCACCATGTTTAATCAGGACATTTCCAGCCTCGTCTTCGGACGATTGACCTTGGAAGCCTTTCCCTACCACGAGCCGATCCTCGTGCTCACCTTCATCGGCGTCGTCCTTGGCGGCCTCGCGGTCGTCGGCGCGCTCACCTATTTCAAGCTCTGGGGCTATCTCTGGAAGGAGTGGCTGACGAGCGTGGACCACAAGAAAATCGGGATCATGTACGTGATCCTCGCGCTGATCATGCTGCTGCGCGGCTTTGCCGACGCGCTGATGATGCGCACGCAGCAGGCCATCGCCTTCAACGGCAATGAAGGCTTCCTGCCGCCGCATCACTACGACCAGGTGTTCACCGCGCACGGCGTGATCATGATCTTCTTCATGGCGATGCCCTTCGTCACCGGCCTGATGAACTTCGTCGTGCCGCTGCAGATCGGAGCCCGCGACGTCTCGTTCCCGTTCCTCAACAATTTCTCGTTCTGGATGACAGCGGCCGGCGCGGCGATCATCATGATCTCGCTCTTCGTGGGCGAATTCGCCCGCACGGGCTGGCTTGCCTATCCGCCGCTTTCCGGCGCCGACTATAGCCCCGGCGTGGGGGTCGACTATTATATCTGGGGCCTGCAGGTGGCGGGTGTCGGCACGACCTTGTCGGGCATCAACCTGATCGCGACCATCGTGAAGATGCGCGCACCGGGCATGACCATGATGAAGATGCCGATCTTCACCTGGACCTCGCTCTGCACGAACGTGCTGATCGTCGCGTCCTTCCCGATCCTGACCGCCACGCTCGCGCTGCTGTCGCTCGACCGCTATGTCGGCACGCACTTCTTCACGAACGATCTCGGCGGCAACCCGATGATGTATGTGAACCTGATCTGGATCTGGGGTCACCCGGAGGTCTACATCCTGATCCTGCCGGCCTTCGGCATCTTCTCGGAAATCGTCGCCACCTTCTGCGGCAAGCGCCTGTTCGGCTATGCCTCGATGGTCTACGCGACGGTCGTCATCACCATCCTGTCCTATCTCGTCTGGCTGCACCACTTCTTCACCATGGGCTCGGGCGCCAGCGTCAACGCCTTCTTCGGCATCACCACGATGATCATCTCGATCCCGACGGGTGCGAAGATCTTCAACTGGCTCTTCACGATGTATCGTGGGCGCATCCGGTTCGAGGTTCCCATGCTCTGGACCCTCGGTTTCATGGTGACCTTCGTCATCGGCGGCATGACGGGCGTCCTGCTCGCTGTTCCCCCGGCCGATTTCGTGCTGCATAACTCGCTGTTCCTCATCGCCCACTTCCACAACGTCATCATCGGCGGCGTGGTGTTCGGCGTCATGGCCGGCGTCACCTACTGGTTCCCGAAGGCCTTCGGCTACAAGCTGAACGACTTCTGGGGCAAGATGAGCTTCTGGTTCTGGCTGGTCGGCTTTTACTTCGCCTTCATGCCGCTCTACGTGCTCGGCCTGATGGGCGTCACGCGCCGCCTCAGCCAGTTCGAGGATCCGTCGCTGCAGATCTGGTTCATCATCGCCGCCTTCGGGGCCCTCCTGATCGCGCTCGGCATCGCCTCGTTCATCATCTCGCTCGTCGTCAGCTTCCTGCAGCGCGAGAAGCTGCGCGACGTGACGGGCGATCCCTGGAACGGCCGGACGCTCGAATGGTCGACCTCGTCGCCGCCGCCGGACTACAACTTCGCCTTCACGCCCGTCATCCACGACCATGACTCGTGGTACGACATGAAGAGCCGCGGCTATGCCCGTCCGCTCGAGGGCTTCAAGCCGATCCACATGCCGCGGAACACCGGCACGGGGATCATCCTCAGCGGCCTCAGCGTGGCCTTTGCCTTCGGCGTGATCTGGTACATCTGGTGGCTGGCCATCGTTGCCTTCGTCGGCATCATCGCGGTCTCCATCGGACATACCTTCAACTACAACCGCGATTTCTACATCCCGGCGGAAGACGTCGTCGCAACGGAAGGGGAGCGCACACGGCAGCTCTCCGGGCAGGCCTGAACATGAGCGCACCGACACACAACCCTGTCGCCGAAGGCGAAAAGCCGGTCTTCTACATGACGGAGGACCATCATCCGGAGAACAGCACGGGCCTCGGCTTCTGGCTGTACCTGATGAGCGACTGCCTGATCTTCGCGATCCTGTTCGCCACCTATGCCGTGCTCGGCCGCTCCTATGCGGCCGGGCCGTCACCGGCCGACCTGTTCGACCTGAAGCTGGTGGCGATCAACACGTCCATGCTGCTTCTGTCGTCGATCACCTACGGCTTCGCGATGCTGCAGATGGAGCGCAACGCCAAGACAGAGACGCTGTTCTGGCTCGGGATCACCGGCATCTTCGGCGCGATCTTCATCGGTCTTGAAATCTACGAGTTCGTGCACCTGATCCATGAAGGCGCCGGCCCGGGTCGCAGCGCCTTCCTGTCGGCGTTCTTCGTGCTGGTCGGCACCCACGGGCTGCACGTGACCTTCGGCATCATCTGGCTGATCACGCTGATGGCCCAGGTGTCGATGAAGGGCCTGATCCCGGAAAACCGCCGCCGCCTGATGTGCCTTTCGATGTTCTGGCACTTCCTCGACGTCGTCTGGATCGGCGTCTTCTCGATTGTCTACCTGATCGGAGTTCTCGGATGAGCACACACGCCCCCCTGCACGAGGACGCGCACGAGGCCCATCACGGCCATAGCCACGGTCACGAAGCGTCTCACGGCTCCTTCAAGAGCTACATGACCGGCTTCGTCCTCTCGATCATCCTCACGGCCATCCCCTTCTGGCTGGTCATGGGCGAAGTGTTCGAGAACAAGGCCCTCACGGCCGGGCTCGTCATGGTCTTCGCCGTCGTGCAGATCGTCGTGCACATGGTCTACTTCCTGCACATGAACACCAAATCCGAAGGCGGATGGACGATCATGGCTTTGATCTTCACGCTCGTGCTGATCGTCATCGCTCTGTCCGGCTCGCTCTGGGTCATGCACCATCTGAACACGAACATGATGACCATGACCCCGGACATGATGCGCAATGTCCCCTGATCCTTCCCGGCGGCCGGACACGGCCGCCGGATCCACGCGCAGGGCAGGCACCAACGATGCGCTCGCGCCTCCGGGCGCCGCCGTTTCACGCGGCCGATCCCGCAGAGGGCTCGTCGTTTTCGGGGTTGCGTCGGCCTTCGTGACGGTCGTGCTCCTGGCGCTCGGCATCTGGCAGGTTCAGCGCCTCTTCTGGAAGCTCGATCTGATCGAACGGGTGAATGCCCGGGTCCATGCCGCCCCGGTCGAGGCGCCCCAGGCCGACCAGTGGTCGGCGATCACCGCAGGGAACGACGAGTACCGACATGTCCGCGTCACCGGCACCTTCCGTCACGCGGCGGAAACGCTGGTGCAGGCGACGACCGAGCGCGGCCCGGGCTTCTGGGTCGTGACGCCGCTCGTTCGCGACGACGGCACCACCGTCCTCGTCAACCGGGGCTTCGTTCCGCCCGACCGGCGCGATCCTGCAAGCCGGTCCGCCGGCAATGCGGCCGGCGAAGCCACGATCGTCGGCCTGCTGCGCCTTTCCGAGCCGGGCGGCGGATTTCTCCGCAAGAACGATCCTCCCGGCAATCGCTGGTATTCCCGGGATGTTGCCGCGATCGCCGCTGCGCGCGGGCAGGACCGGACGGCTCCCTACTTCATCGATGCCGATGGCACGGCCAATCCGGGCGGACTGCCGGTCGGCGGCCTCACGCGCATCGTCTTTCCCAACAATCACCTCGTCTACGCCCTGACCTGGTTTGCGCTCGCGGCTATGCTGATGGGGGCCATGGTGATGATCGGTCGCCGGGAATGGGCGCGGGCCGCCGTTGACCCCAAGGCCTGAACGGCCTGCCGTTCCCGGGTCCTCAGCCCACGATCCCGGGCCTGAACGGTTCGGAACCCCAACCCCGACGATCAGGTCGTTCTTAGCCGAGCAGTGCGAGCAGGTCGTCGTGCAGCGACTTCGGGATCTCGACGCTGCCATTGGCATGGCTGCGTTCGCGGGCGGCGTAGCGACGCTGCGAGGGAAGACGGGCGCCCTGGCCGACGATCGCGTCGAACAGCACCTCCGCCCGCTCGGCATGTTCCGCTGCGTGCCCACCCGAGAGCAGGTTCGGGTCGAAGGCCAGCAGGAGTTCGCCGTGGCAGGGCGTGACCCCGGCGCCCGCATCGAAGATCTGGGACGCGCGGCTTGTCAGGTCGCCGATCAGCGGCCCGGCCATCAGCTCGACCATGGCGGAGAGGGCCGAACCCTTATGCCCGCCGAATGTCAGCATCGCCCCCGCCATGGCCGCTTCCGGGTCGGTCGTCGGCGCACCGTCCTTGTCGATCGCCCACCCCTCGGGGATCGGCTTTCCGGCACGCCGGTGCAGTTCGATCTCGCCGCGCGCGGATGCGCTGGTGGCAAAGTCGAACACGAAGGGATAGGGGCCCGGACGCGGCCAGGCAAAGGCGATCGGGTTGGTCCCGAACACCGGCTTCGTGCCGCCGGCGGGCGCAACCCAGCTGTGGCTCGGCGTCATGGCCAGGGCCGCAAGGCCGGCAGCGGCGAGACGTTCGACCTCGGGCCAGAGCGCGGAAAAGTGATAGCAATTGTTGATGGCAAGCGCGGCTACGCCCTGCGTGCGCGCCTTCTCCTGCAGCAAGGGCAGGCCGAGCCGAAAGGCAAGTGGCGAGAATCCGAACTTTGCGTCGACCCGGACGATGCCGGGGGCCTGGTCGAAAATCTCCGGCACCGCCGCCGTGTCGACCTTGCCCTTGCGGATGGCATCGGCGCAGCTCAGCACGCGATAGAGCCCGTGCGAATGGCACTCGTCGATCTGTCCGGCCATGACCAGGTCGGCCAGCGCCTCGCAATGATCGGACGTAAGGCCGGCCCGGGCGAGCGCCTGCAGGCTCAGGGCGCGGGCGTCGTCGAGGGACAGGCGGACGGTTTCGGTCATGGGAACTCCGGTTCGATGCGGGATCGTGGTGTGGGTTTTCGGGAGAGAGCGTGGAGGGGCTCAGCCCTCGCTCAGCATTTCCGGCTCTCTGCCCCGGCGATCGGTGAGAGAGCGGCGCGTGCGACCGACGTCGCGCAGCGGCGGTGCGCCGAACTGGCGGGCGTATTCGCGGCTGAACTGGGAGGGGCTTTCGTAGCCCACCTGATGGCCGGCGCTTCCGGCATCCAGCATGGTCTCCACCATCAGCCGGCGGGCTTCCTGCAGACGAAGCTGCTTCTGGTACTGCATGGGGCTCATGGCGGTGATCGCCTTGAAATGGTGATGGAGCGAGGACACGCTCATGCTGACGCGGCGGGCGAGATCCTCGATGCGCAGCGGCAGCGCGTAATGCTCCTTCAGCCAGGCGCAGGCGCGGCCGATCTGGTGCGACTGGCTTTCCACCATTGCCATCTGGCGAAGCCGCGCAGCATGGGGGCCCGTCAGCAGGCGGAAGATCAGCTCCTGCTCGATCAGCGGCAGCAAGGCCGGGATATCGCCGGGCCGGTCGAGGAGCCGCAGCAGGCGGAGCGCGGCGTCCTCGAGCTCGGGCGTCAGCGCGGCCACCGACATGCCGCGCTGCTCCGTCGCCGCACCGTCAGCCGCGGGGCCGGTCGCGGCCTGCGCACCGTCTGCCGCTGCAACCGGCCGGTCGAGCAGGGCAAGAAGCGGCGGGATTTTCGCGACGTCGATCTCGAAGACCATGCCGAGATAGGGGCTTTCGGGCGAGGCCTGGACGATCTGGCTCGTGACCGGAAGATCGAACGAGGTGAGCAGATAGTCGGAGCCGCCATAGATGTAGGTCTCGTGGCCGAGCGTCACCTTTTTCACGCCCTGGGCAATGAGGGCGAAGCTCGGGCGGTAGGCGCCGCAGGAGGGGACGGCCTGATCCGAGCGGCGGTGCAGCGTCAGCCCGGGCACCGGCGTCGCGTGGTCGCCGTCCTCGCTGGCGAAACGGGCAATGATCTCGACGAAGGGTTGGCGGCGGGCGACGGACGGGTCGAACATGAGGGTAAGCCTCTCCTGATGCGGGTGACGGCAGGAACACGATATCTAGCGTGAAAGCCGCTCCGGCTTCAACGTCGGAATTGCCCTATATCGCCTGCCGCTCAGCGGTCGGGAACCGGCAACCCCGCGTGGTGTGAACCGCATGATCCGCTCGTTCGAGCACAGCCATTCCACGACGGGCCGCCTGGCGGGCGAACGCAGTCCCTGCATCAGCATTTGCAGGATCGGGCAAGAAATTTGCAGGAATGGCGCATGCCTTGGTCAGTGATAAATTGCATATTGCCGCGGCCGGCGATGTCTCGCTCGGTTCAGATTTGCAGACAGAAGGAACCACCCATGGCTTTCGCAAAAGGATATGCGGCGACCGACGCGTCGAAGCCGCTCGAACCCTTCACCTTCGAGCGTCGTGCGCCCAACGAAGACGATATCGTCATCGACATCAAGTATTCCGGCATCTGCCATTCCGATATCCACCAGGTCCGCAACGAATGGGGCAACGCCAAGTACCCCATGGTTCCCGGCCATGAAATCGTCGGCATCGTGTCCGCCGTTGGCGCGGGCGTGACCAAGTTCAAGGTGGGCGACAAGGCCGGCGTCGGCTGCTTCGTCAATTCCTGCACGACCTGCGCCACGCGCGATCTCGACCTCGAACACTACATGCCGGGTCTGGTCCAGACCTATAACGATGTCGAGGCCGACGGCACGACGCCGACCTATGGCGGCTATTCCGACAGCATCGTCGTCAAGGAAGGCTACGCGCTCTCCATTCCCGACAATCTGGATTTTGCCGCGACGGCCCCGCTGCTTTGTGCGGGCATCACGCTCTACTCGCCGCTGATGCACTGGAAGGCTGGTCCCGGCAAGAGGGTGGCTGTCGTCGGCATGGGCGGCCTTGGCCATATGGGCGTGAAGATCGGTGCGGCTCTCGGCGCCGAGATCACCGTGCTCAGCCAGTCGCTTTCCAAGAAGGAAGACGGCCTGAAGCTCGGTGCGACGCATTACTACGCAACGAGCGATGCCGAGACGTTCAAGACCCTGGCCGGCACGTTCGACCTCATCCTCTGCACCGTTTCGGCTGAAATCGACTGGAATGCCTATCTCGGCCTGCTGAAGGTCGACGGCGCGTTTGTGCTGCTCGGCATTCCGGAAAATGCGGTTCCGGTCCACGCGTTCTCGCTCGTGCCCGCCCGCCGCAGCGTTGCCGGCTCCATGATCGGCTCGATCAAGGAAACGCAGGAGATGCTCGACTTCTGCGGCAAGCACAACATCGTCTCGGAAATCGAACTGATCCGCATGGATCAGGTCAACGAAGCCTATGAGCGCGTGCTGAAGAGCGACGTGCGCTACCGCTTCGTCATCGACGCCGCGACGATCTGATCGACGTATTGAAGGTCTTTGACCAAGGGGCCACCGGCAACGGTGGCCCCTTTTTCGTGACGTCAGAGCGAGAAGCGCTCGCGGATATCGGCGTCACGTTCGGGTCGCTGGATGACGACGCCGCACCAGCCGAGACCATCATAATCCTCGTAGCCAAGGGTCGGCGCGAAGGCGACCAGCGTTCCGTCGCTCATGTAGTAGCTGCCCCGCTTCATGCCTTCGGGCGGCGTCAGGGCAAAACTGGTGTAGACCAGCGCGGGGCGCGAGGCGGCGATCACCATGCTCTGGCCGTCGAGCAGCAGGACCGTCGTGCGCTCCATGTCCGCCGGCGCGATGTTGGCTTCCTTGTGGACGATCGACTGGCCCTGGTTCGCCCAGTCGAAATAGACGCCGAGCGCACCCACGAGCGGCGCCGTCGAGACGCCGCCCTGTCGGATGCCCGTGGCATAGACCAGCGCATCCGCATTGCCGTGCAGGGGGCTCGGCTTGACGGTATCGACGATGTAGTCGTCGCCCGATTCCGTCTTCATGGCGGCAGCCACCCAGGGTTCGCCGGCAAGCGTCTGGCCCATGACCCCTTTCTGGAAGCTCGGATTGGCGGAGGCGACCGCCCGGCCGGACATGTCCACCATCACCAGGTCGAGATAG
Organism: Rhizobium sp. Leaf341; assembly: GCF_001424325.1. NCBI lineage: Bacteria > Pseudomonadati > Pseudomonadota > Alphaproteobacteria > Hyphomicrobiales > Rhizobiaceae > Rhizobium > Rhizobium sp. Leaf341. The sequence continues at coordinate 106,060 of NZ_LMPE01000005.1, read as the reverse complement.
ACGGTGTAGAAGCGGTTGATGACGCCGAGGCGTTTGGCGGCGAAGGCCTGCGAGGCGCGATCGGGATTTTCCAGGGCCTCCCAGAGGGCCGTATCGGTCGCCCACCAGCGGACGTCGGCGGTCCGCTCGAACAGGTTCCGCACGATGAGCTGAACGAGGGTCTGAGCGAGGTCGACCAGGCGGACGCCCTCCATCTCGTGCACCAGGGCGTCCGACAAGGCGCGCCCGAGATTGACGCGCTCCATCACCTCCTGCTGGAGCTTGGCGGCGATCGTGGCGGAGACGCCGGCCAGCCGCTGCACCTCGCTTGCGACGACCGCAAAGCCCTTGCCGATATCCCCGGCCCGCGCGGCCTCGATGCTCGCATTGATGCCGAGCAGGCGGATGTGGCGGACGATGTCGTCGTTCTCCTGCCGGAAGCTCTCGAGATCAATGCCGATCCGCTCGGTCACGGCCCGCATGGCCCGCGGCGTGGCGCGTGCTTCCGAAATGTCCTTCCTCTCGGGTTCCATCATGGTTGCGACCTTCTGGCTGGACCCACAGGCCCGCACTATTAGTGTGTCCTGATACATAGGCGCACCAAACTTGCGCGGGTATTGTGCAGTGCCCAGAAAGTGACCAGTTCCGCTAGAGCAGCGGCAGGGGACCGTCGTTCTTGATTTCCTCCATCACCGCATAGGTCCGGGTTTCCTTGACGCCCTGGAGCGTCCAGAGAAACTGGCCGAGGAAGTTGCGGTAGGCGCTCATGTCTTCGAAGCGGGTCTTCACCAGATAGTCGAAGCCGCCGGCAACCATGTGGCATTCGATGACGGACGGTGCCTTGCGGATGGCATCGGCGAACGTATCGAAGACCTCCGGCGTCGTCTTGTCCAGCATGACCTCGATGAAGACGAGCAGGCCGAAGCCAAGCCGTTGCGGATCGAGACGCGCGCCGAAGCCCGAAACGAAACCCTCCTTCAGAAGCCGGCGCATGCGTTCGCTGGTGGCGGTCGGCGAGAGGCCAATGCGCTCGGACAGTTCCAGATTGGTGATCCGCCCGTCTGCCTGGAGGATGCTGAGGATCCGCCGGTCGATCTTGTCGATGCCGCTCATCAGGCGCCCAGGCGGCTTTCGGCGAGACGCACCCAATAGGAGATGCCGTGGGGAATGGCCTCGTCGTTGAAGTCGTAGCCCGGATTGTGCAGTCCGGCGCTGTCGCCATTGCCCATGAAGATGAAGGCGCCGGGGCGGGCAAGCAGCATGTAGGAAAAATCCTCCCCGCCCATCATCGGGTCGACATCGCCCGCGACCTGTGCCGCACCGGCGACATCGCTTGCGGCCTGCAGCACATGGCCGGTCTCCGTGGCGTGGTTGACGGTGACGGGGTAGTTGCGTGCGTATCGGACACGCGCCTTCGCGCCGTAGGCTGCGGCCAGATGCGTACAGATCTCGTTGATGCGGCGCTCGGCCATGTCCCGATTTTCGGCCATCAGCGTGCGGACGGTGCCGGCGAGCAGCGCTTGCTCGGGGATGACGTTGTGGGCAAAGCCCGCATTGAACTTGGTGACGGACACGACCACGGCCGACAGCGGGTCGGCCGTGCGCGACGCGATGGTCTGCAGCGCGGTGACGATCTGCGCGCCGAGCACGATCGGATCGATGGTCCGGTGCGGCTGGGCCGCATGGCCGCCACGCCCTTCGATGGTGATGGAAAACTCGTCGGTCGAAGCCATGATGGGGCCGACGCGGGAGGCGAAATGGCCAAGCGGCATGCCCGGCATATTGTGCAGGCCATAGACCTCGGAAATGCCGAAGCGCTCCATCATGCCGTCCTTGACCATCTCGTTGCCGCCACCGCCGCCCTCTTCGGCCGGCTGGAAGATGACGGCGACCGCGCCCTTGAAGTTGCGGGTTTCCGCAAGATACTTGGCGGCGCCGAGCAGCATGGCCGTGTGGCCGTCGTGGCCGCAGGCATGCATCTTGCCGGGTGTCGTGGAGGCGTAGGGCTTGCCGGTCGTCTCCGTCATCGGCAGGGCGTCCATGTCGGCGCGCAGGCCGATGGTGGCGCCATCGCCCAGCCGCCCGCGGATGAGGCCGACCACGCCGGTGCGCCCGAGCCCGGTCACGATCTCGTCAACACCGAAGTCGCGCAGTTTGTTTTCGACGAAGGATGCCGTATTTTCGACCGCAAACAGAAGTTCGGGCCGGCTGTGAAGATGGCGGCGCCACGCTGTGACTTCGTCCTGGAGTTCGGCAGCACGGTTGAGAATCGGCATGGTCTATCCTGTCGGTCGTGGTGGCAGCGCGCGGTCGCAGGGTGGCGGCCGGGCGATTTCGCCGGGCAATCTTCTGGCAAAGGTCTTTGCCTTGCCCCTGCCATATAGGTTAAATAGCGCCTCGGCACGAGGCACTGCCCGAAAATTTCGAGGTTGAACTGTGGTGACTATGAAGATTCGCATGTCCGGTTTCAATGTGGGAGCCGGAGCGTCGGCAGGGGCCAGGCTGGTGGCTGCAGCCCTGGCCGGTACGGTGGCACTGACGGTCGCGGCGCCGGCCCTTGCCAACCCCAAGCTGGTGGTCGACGTCGCGACGCTCAAGGTCTACGAGCAGGAAGACATCTTCCAGCGTTGGTATCCGGCATCGCTGACGAAGCTGATGACGGCCTACACGACGTTTCGTGCCTTGAAAGCCGGTCGCATGACGCTGGAAACGCCGGTGGTGATGTCGAAGCATGCGGCCTCCGAGCAGCCGAGCAAGATGTATCTGAAGCCCGGCGCATCGATGACGCTCGACAGCGCGCTGAAGATGATGCTGATCAAGTCGGCCAACGATATCGCGGTGGCGATCGGCGAGGCGGTCGGCGGCTCCGAGCCCGGTTTTGTCGCCATGATGAATGCCGAGGCGAAGCGGATCGGCATGACGTCGTCGAACTTCGTCAATCCCAACGGCCTTCCCGAGCCCGGACAGTACACGACGGCGCGGGACCTTGCCGTTCTCGCCATCACCATCAAGCGCGAATTTCCCGAATATGCGGCCTATTTCGCCTATGAGGGTTTCACCACCGGCAAGAAGAGCTATCCCAACTACAACATGCTGATCGGCCGCTTCGACGGTGCGGACGGCATGAAGACGGGCTTCATCTGCGCGTCAGGTTTCAACCAGGTGTCATCGGCCACACGCAACGGCCGCAGCGTCGTGTCCGTCGTGCTCGGCGCCGACAGCCTCGGGGGCCGGGCAGACGAGTCGGCCCGCCTCATGCAGATGGCGCTGACGTCGAGCCCGGCGGGAAAGCCGGGCCTCGGGCAGATCGCCCCCTACGGCGACACGCGCGACGTAACGGCCGACATTTCCAAGCAGATCTGTTCGGCACAGGCCGCCAAGGTGCGCAGCGAAGGCCGCGACGAGGCGGGACGCCAGAAGCTGCTGTCGCCCTTCATCCACGAGATCAACCGGCCGCTGAATTTCGTGTCGGCACAGCTCATCCCGGGCCAGGGGGCGAAGGCGGCGGATGCCGACGGCCAGACCGACGGCGCACAGGGCGACGTTGCCAATGTGCCGGTGCCCGTGCCGCGGCCGGTCTTTTAAAGGTCGCAACGCCCGCTCTCCTCGGGCGTGCGGCCCGTCCTCTCTCCCGCATGCCCGCAGAGCCCGGCGTGCCCTTGAAAGCGAGCGCCATGATTACCCGTTTCGATCCGGTGCCGGTCTCGATCCTGACCGGCTTCCTCGGCGCCGGCAAGACGACGCTGCTCAACCGCCTGCTGCAGGATCCGGACCTTGCCGATACGGCCGTCATCATCAACGAGTTCGGCGACGTGTCGCTTGACCATCTGCTGGTGGAGTCCTCCGGCGACGGCGTGATTGAGCTTGCGGATGGATGCCTGTGCTGCACGGTGCGGGGCGAGCTTGTGGATACGCTGGCCGATCTCATGGATCGGATGCAGACGGGAAAGATCCGGCCGCTGAGGCGCGTCGTCATCGAAACCACCGGTCTTGCCGATCCCGCGCCGGTCATGCAATCGGTGATGGGGCATCCGACCCTGGCGCAGAGCTACCGGCTCGACGGCGTGGTGACGGTGGTGGATGCCGTCAACGGCCTCTCGACGCTCGACCATCATGTCGAGGCCGCCAAGCAGATCGCGGTCGCCGACCGCCTGGTGCTGACCAAGGCGACGCTCGGGACGCCCGAAGGCGTCGCGGCGCTGAAGGCCCGTCTGGCCGTTCTCAACCCGCGCGCCCCGGTCATCGATGGCGATCTTCCGGAAACGGGTCGGGCCGCGCTGTTTGCCTGCGGTCTCTATGATCCCGCGACGAAGATCGCCGATGTCGGCCGCTGGCTTCAGGACGAGGCCGATCACGATCATCACCATCATGATCCGGCACACGGGCATGACCCAGAACACCGCCACGATCGCGACCATGCGCATGATCATCATGGCCATCATCACGGGCATGACGCTGCCCATGCGCATCGCCACGACACCAACCGGCATGGCGACGATATCCGCTCCTTCAGCATCGTGCATGACCGGCCGATTTCCGCGATGGCGCTCGACATGTTCGTCGATCTTCTCCGCTCGGCGCATGGCGAGAAGCTTTTGCGCATGAAGGCGATCGTCTGCACCGCGGAGCGGCCCGAGCGGCCCCTGGTGCTGCACGGCGTCCAGCAGATCTTTCACCCCCCGGAGCGGCTGGCTGCCTGGCCGGACCCGGACGATCGGCGCACACGCATGGTGCTGATCACCAAAGGGCTCGAGGAAAACTTCGTCCGCGATCTGTTCGATGCGTTTACCGGCAAGCCCGCGATCGACCGGCCGGACCGGCAGGCGCTTTCGGACAATCCGCTGGCGGTCCCCGGCCTGCGCATGTAACCGCGCCCCTCATGGTAGGGGACACGGCGGGACGGGCACGGGGGTCGGTTCCACGACAGGCGGACGTCGGCTCAGACGGACCCCTTGCGGATGAGAAAGCGGTGGCCGCGCGCGGTCGCCTCCTGATGTTCCAGGCGATGACCGTCCTCGCTGCAGAAATGGGGAATGTCGAGGACGGCAAGCGGGTCGGTGGTTTCCACCCGGACCAGCGTGCCCGTGTCGAGCGATGCCATCCGCCTGCGGGTGCGCATGACGGGGAGGGGGCACTTCAGTCCCTTGAGATCGAGAGAAAGTGCCGGCTCTGGGCCCGGCGGACACGCCGGATCCTGATGACCGGACGAGGCGGGCCCTTCGTCGCCCGCCGTCGACGGCGCTGCGGAGATGAGGCCGGGCTTTACCACAGCTTCCAGAACGGCTTCTTCTTGCCTTCCGGCTGCTGCTCGGCCAACGCCTGCGGCACGGGCATTTCACCTGCAGCCTGAGCGCCTTCGGCTGTGTGTGCGCCGGCGGCGGAGACCTGTGCACCCGTCGTCTGATCGACCGGCGCAGCCTGGCTGACGGCCGTCGGCTGGGCGCCCTTGTGGCCGGGCTTGACGCTGACCTTCCGGGTTTCCACGTTGACCGGTACGGCGGCCGTGGTCTCGCGGCCGGCCCTGGCGGCTGCGCCCGGACCGGAGGCAAGGCTCTGGCCCGTCGTGTCGGCGCTTGCCGTCTGGGGTTCGCCGAGCAGCGGACCGCTGGCGGGCTGGACGGCGGCGACCGGTGCCGGCTTCTTGAACAGATTGCCCCAGAAACCGCCCTGGCCGGGCACCGGCGCGGCGGTCGCGATCTGCGCGACCGGGCGCGGCAGCGGGTTTTCCTGCGGGATCGGCACGCTCTTGCCGTTGCGGGTGCTCTTCTCGAGAGCCGCGGTCTGGATTTCGATCGCCTTCTTGGCCTCTTCAAGCTCGGCGCGGTGGGCTTCCTGCTTCTCGAGATCGGCCACCTTCATCAGCTTGCCGGCGTCGAGCGAGGTGCCCGTCGGGGCGTAGGCGAGTTCGCGGCCGGCGCGCTGCTTGGCGACCACGGCCTTGCGTTCGGCTTCGCTCGGCTCGTACCAGACGAGACCGTCGAGCTTCTTCAGCGCCTTCGCGTAGTCCTCGTCATATTTCTTGTTGTAGCTCGCCAGCGCCATTTCCATGGAGGGCGGCGTCGACAGCGCCGGGCACTGGCCCGTGGGGTTCATCTTGCCGGCGACGCTCTTGTTGAAGACGTATTTCCGGTCGCAGATCGCAAATTCCGGCGGACGCTTGGTGATTTCGAACTGGTCGTAGCCTTCTTTCAGGTTCTTCCAGAAATCGTAATGCGGGCTGTTGCGATGCCGCGCCATGTTCTCGGCCGTCATGCGGAAGGGCAGAGCCTGCAGCTGGATGGTCGACTGGCCGCCCTTGAAGGCGTCGCGGGCGAGCGCGAAGATCTCCTGCATCTGCTCGTCGGTCATCGAGTAGCAACCGGACGAGGAGCAGGCGCCATGGATCATCAGATTGGTGCCGAAGCGGCCGTTTGCGCGGTCGAACTGGTTCGGAAAGCCGGTGTTGATGGCGAGATAGTAGCTGGAATTCGGATTCAGCTGGCCCGGGGCGAGGGGGTAATAGCCCTCGGGCGCCTGACGGTCGCCTTCCTTGACCTTCGGGCCGAGCTTGCCGGACCAGGCACAGATCTTGTACTCGCGCAGCTTCTCGAAGCGGTTGGACGTATTGGCTTTCCAGACCTCGAGTGCGCCTTCTTCCTTGAAGATGCGCAGCATGATCGGCGAGGTCTTCGCCATGCTCATCGCCTGCATCTTCTGGACGATCTTGCCGGACAGTTCGTAGTTGGTCTTGCTGGTGACCTTCTTCAGGTCGACGTCGACGCTATCGACCACTTCTTCCGTGGTGCAGCCCGCCAGAAACAGGCCCATGACGGCGGCAGCGAGAATATGTGTCAGACGCATCGGCAGGAGCCCATCGAAATGAAAGTCGGACGCGACTCTTCCCTAGCGGCCGAGTCTGCCAGAATCAATACGGTTTTATGCTTCACAAATTGTTAACCGCCCGAGCACCCGCGCGTGCGGGACGTCTCCCTCACGCGCAAGCGTCTACGCACAAAGGGCCCGACAATCATAGCCGAAATAGGGCGGGCGTGCCCGGAATAAGGCAGTCGCATCGACGCCCGGCGCAGGGGCGAGTGTCTTTACACCTGGAGCCCCGGTCGCGCCTAGAGCGAGCGACCGATGCTCAGATACTTCTCGCGGCGCTCCTTGCGCAGGTCCTCGCCCTTGCGGCTCGACAGGTCCTTCAGCGCGTCGGCGATGATGCCGCCGGTGCGGTCGATGACGAGATCGGCATCCCGATGCGCGCCGCCGACGGGTTCCTCGATGATGCCGTCGATGACGCCGAAGGCCTTCAGGTCCTCGGCCGTGATCTTCATGTTGGTCGCGGCTTCCTTGGCGCGGGTGGAGTCGCGCCACAGAATGGAGGCGGCACCTTCCGGCGAGATGACCGAGTAGATCGCGTGTTCGAGCATGTAGACGCGGTTGCCGGTGGCAATGGCGATCGCGCCGCCGGATCCGCCTTCACCGAGAACGACGGAAATGATCGGCACCTTGAGATTGAGGCACATCTCGGTGGACCGCGCGATGGCTTCCGCCTGACCGCGCTCTTCCGCGCCGATGCCGGGATAGGCGCCGGCGGTGTCGATCAGCGTGATCAGCGGCAGGTCGAAGCGATCGGCCATCTCCATGACGCGGATCGCCTTGCGATAGCCTTCTGGCCGGGCGCTGCCGAAATTGTGCTTGATGCGCGACTTTGTGTCGTTGCCCTTTTCCTGGCCGATGACGGCCACGGGCATGCCGCGGAAACGGGCAAGGCCTGCCTGGATGGCGGCATCTTCGGCAAACTTCCGGTCGCCGGCGAGCGGCGTGAAGTCCGTGAAGAGACCGGCGGCATATTCCTGGAAGTGCGGGCGCTGCGGATGCCGCGCGACCTGCGTCTTCTGCCAGGGCGTGAGCTTGGAATAGATCTCGACGGTCGCCTCGCGGGCGCGGACCTCGAGCCGTTCGACCTCGTCGCTCGTGTCGATGCTCTCGTCCTCGCCGGCGATCTTCTTCAGCTCGTGAATCTTGCCTTCGAGGTCCGAGATCGGCTTTTCGAAATCGAGATAGTGATGCATGAGATGCGGTTCCGATCGTTTCGACGCGGGTCTCCCGTGGCAGTCCGGAACGGGAGGCGAGCGTCCTAATCCTGTTTTTTGGCCTGTTTGGCAAGAGGGTGATGGTTTTGCACGAGATCGTGCAGCCTTTCCTCGAGCACGTGGGTGTAGATCTGTGTGGTCGAAATGTCCGAATGGCCGAGCAGTTCCTGCACGGCGCGAAGATCCGCGCCATTGGCAAGAAGGTGGCTGGCAAAGGCATGCCGCAGCACATGCGGCGAAATCGAGGCGACGCGGACGCCGGCCCGACCGGCAAGACCCTTCAGGTCGCGCGCAAAGACCTGCCGCGGGAGATGGCCGGTCTCGGAGTTCGCCGGAAACAGCCACGGGCTGTCGTCCGCGTCTCTGGTTTCGCTTGGCCGTGCGGCCGCCTCCGCCTGCATCCGCGCGCCATAGCGCTGCAGCGCCGCGATCGCGCTGCGCGACAGGGGCACCATCCGCTCCTTGTTGCCCTTGCCGCGCACGATGAGAAACCGGCCGTCGCGCGCCAGGACCGAGGCGGGCAGGGAGACGAGTTCGCTGACGCGCATGCCGGTCGCGTAGAGGAGTTCGATCAGGGCCGCCATGCGCAGGCGATCGAGCTGCGGTTCGGCCTCCGCTTCCGCCTCGGCCTGGCCGATCAGGCGGGTCACATCGTCGACGCTCATGGTCTTGGGCAGCGGCCGCCCCTTTTTCGGCGCATCCAGCACGCCGGTCGGATCGTCGGTCCGGATGCCCTCGGCATAGAGAAACTTGTAGAACTGGCGCAGGGCCGACAGGCGGCGGGCCTGCGAGGAGGCCTTGAAGCCCTGCGCGGCGAAGGCGGCGAAATAGGCGCGAAAATCGTCCGGTCCCGCCTCCGCCACGGTCACGCCGCGGCCCTTGAGAAAGGACAGGATGTCTTCGAGATCGCGCTGGTAGGATGAGAGCGTGTTGACGGCTGCGCCGCGCTCGACGCTCATCATCTCCAGGAAGGATTCCAGGTGGGCGGACGACAGATCCATTATCGCGGTGCCAGGCGTTCGGTGTCCAGCCGCTCCGGCGGGATGCGGATCGTCACGTCGCGCTCGGCCGGATCGACGAAGGTGACGAGGGCCAGCATGGTTGCGTAGATGGCGCCCGCGATGATCAGGCAGATGATGAGAAAGCGGACGAGGGTCGGCATGAACGTCTCCGGGGCGTTCGTCTATATGGCCCCCCCTCCGCGCGTTCGCAAGTCGGGCGAAGCCGCGGCACGGGATCGGCGGCACGGGATCGGCGAGCGGGATCGTGGACAGGAGAAGCCGGCGTTGATGGAAAGCCATTGCGCACCCAGCCGCGACTTGACGCTCCCCGTTGTTTTGTCGATAGAACAGGGGAAATGGGGAAAGTCTTGCGGTGATGAGCGACGTGGTCGAGCCGGTTTCGGAAGCGCTGGTCAAGCGGGCGAGGGCCGTGCTCGGCCGGCGCAACCTCGTCTTCGTGGGACTGATGGGGGCCGGCAAGTCCGCGATCGGCCGGCTGACGGCGCAGGCGCTGTCCTTGCCCTTCGTCGATTCCGATCACGAGATCGAGCGCGTGTCGCGCATGACGGTGGCCGAACTGTTCGCGGCCTACGGCGAAACCGAGTTTCGCGCGCTGGAAACGCGGGTGATCAAGCGGCTCCTGCAGTCGGGCGCCCGCATCGTCTCCACCGGCGGCGGTGCCTACATCAACCCGCAGACGCGCCGCCAGATCCAGAAAAGCGGCGTGTCGGTGTGGCTGAATGCCGACCTCGACGTTCTGTGGGAACGGGTCAACAAGCGCGATACGCGGCCGCTGCTGCGGACCGAGAACCCGAAGGGCACGCTTGAGAAGCTGATGATCGAGCGCTACCCGATCTATGCCGAGGCCGATGTCAGCGTCCTGTCGCGCGACGTCAAGAAGGAGCGCATCGTGGAAGAGGTTCTGGAAGCCATCGCCGCGCTTCCGGCGCGAAAATAGGCCAATTCCAAGCCGGGAGCCGACGGGCAGGCATGACCAGGAACAACAATGAGAGCGAGCAAGCGATGAGCGAGACCCCGGCCGTGCGCAAAATCCATGTTCCGCTCGGCGATCGCGCCTACGACATCCTCATCGGTCCGGGCCTCATCGGCTCGGCCGCCGCTCAGATCGCCGCGCGGCTGACCGGTCGGCGGATGGCCGTGGTGACGGACGAGAACGTCGCGCGCCACTACCTGCAGCCGCTGATGGACAGTCTGGCTGAGGCAGGGATCGAGGCCGTGTCCGCCATTCTTCCGGCCGGCGAGAAGACCAAGAGCTTCGAGCACCTCATTCCCGTGTGCGAAACGATCCTCGGAGCGCGCATCGAACGCAACGACGCCGTGATCGCGCTCGGCGGCGGCGTCATCGGCGATCTAACAGGCTTTGCCGCCGGCATTGCGCGGCGCGGGTCGCGTTTCATCCAGATCCCGACCTCGCTTCTGGCCCAGGTGGACAGTTCCGTCGGCGGCAAGACCGGCATCAATTCGCCGCACGGCAAGAATCTCATCGGCGTCTTCCACCAGCCGGATCTCGTGCTGGCCGATACGGACGTGCTCGACACGCTGTCCAAGCGCGAGTTCCGGGCCGGCTATGCCGAAGTCGCCAAATACGGCCTGATCGACAAGCCGGACTTCTTTGCCTGGCTGGAGGCCAACTGGCAGGCGGTGTTTGCCGGCGGCGCGGCGCGCATCGAGGCCATCGCGCTCAGCTGCCAGGCAAAGGCCGACGTCGTGGTGGCGGACGAGCGCGAGACCGGCCGCCGGGCGCTGCTCAATCTCGGCCATACCTTCGGACACGCGCTGGAAGCCGCCACCGCCTATGACGGCGCCCGCCTCGTGCATGGCGAGGGCGTGGCGATCGGCATGGTGCTGGCGCATGCCTTCTCCGCCCGCATGAATCTCGCGAGCCCCGACGTGGCGGCGCGGGTGGAGGCGCATCTGCGCACGGTCGGCCTGCCGACCCGCATGCACGAAATTCCGGGCGGGCTGCCGCCGGCGGAGGTGCTGATGGATGCCATCGCCCAGGACAAGAAGGTGAAGGGCGGCAAGCTGACCTTCATCCTGACGCGCGGCCTCGGCGAGGCCTTCGTCGCCGACGACGTGCCGGCCTCGGCCGTACTTTCGTTCCTTGCCGAAAACCACCCCGATCGCGCGGCATGACCATGGAGGCGCTGACCGCTCTTCTGGTCGCGCATGGGCCGGCCGTTCTGGCCATCCTGCTGATGATCGTGCTGGCCGCCTTCCTGTCCGGTTCGGAAACGGCCCTGACCGCGGTGTCGCGCACGCGCCTTCACACGCTCGATGTCCAGGGCGAGGCGCGTGCCGGCGTGGTCGACCGGCTCGTCGAGCGGCGCGACCGGGCCATCGGCGCGCTGCTGTTTGCCAGCAATCTCGTGCGTGTTCTGGCAACCGCGGTGGCGACCGGCCTGTTCCTCTCGCTTTTCGGCGCACCGGGCGTCGCCTATGCGACGATCGCCATGACCATCCTGCTTGTGGTGCTGGCCGACGTGCTGCCGCGCAGCTGGGCGAATGCCGCGCCGGAGCGCTTCGCCGTCGGTGTCGCGGGGCCGGTGCGCGTGGTTGTCGCCCTCGTCGGGCCGCTGTCGAGCCTGGTGAACGCGACCGTGCGGGCCATCATGCAGGCCTTCGGCTTCAACCTGTCGCACGAGGCGCCCCTGCTGACGGCGCATGAGGAACTGCGCGGGGCGGTGGATTTCCTCCACCGGGAAGGCGCTGTCGTCAAGGCCGATCGCGACCGTGTCAGCGGCGTGCTCGATCTCGACGAACTCGAAGTGTCCGACATCATGGTGCACCGCACGGCGATGCGGGCGCTGAATGCCGATGATCCGTCCGAGGTCAACGTGAAGGCCGTGCTGGAAAGCCCCTTCACGCGCATGCCGGTCTGGCGCGGCTCGGCCGACAACATCATCGGCGTGCTCCACGCCAAGGATCTGCTGCGGGCGCTCGCCGAGCCCGGCGTCCGGCCGGAGACGGTCGATATCGTCAGGATCTCGCAGAAGCCGTGGTACGTGCCGGATGCGACCAACCTTGCAAGCCAGCTCAGCGCGTTCCTGCGCCGCAAGAGCCATTTCGCCATCGTCGTCGACGAATATGGCGAGGTGCGCGGGCTGGTGACGCTGGAAGACATTCTGGAGGAGATCGTCGGGGATATCGCCGACGAGCACGATCTCGACATCCGCGGCGTCCATCAGCAGGCGGATGGCTCGATCGTGGTGGATGGCGGCGTGCCTATCCGCGACCTCAACCGGGCGCTCGACTGGTCGCTGCCCGACGGCGAGGCGACGACGATCGCCGGCCTCGTCATCCACGAATCCCGCACGATCCCGGACGAGCGGCAGGCCTTCACCTTCTACGGCAAGCGCTTCATCGTCATGAAGCGGGTCAAGAACCGGATCACCAAGCTGCGCATCCGCCCCGCGGAGGATCCGCCGAAGGCGCAGGCGTCCGGGTAAATGCCTACCAGCGCGTCTGCTCGCCCGGCGCTGCCGGCTCGACGGCAAGCGCGTGCAGGCCGGCGTCGAGTTCCGGCTTCAGGAGATCGTTGATGGCGCGGTGACGGGCGATGCGCGACATGCCGGTAAAGGCCTCGGCCACGATGCGCACGCGCATGTGCGTCTCGCCGGTGCCGTTGAAGTCGGCATGATGGCCTGCATGCAGGTGGCTCTCGTTGATGACGGCCAGCCGGGAGGGTGCGAAAGCCTCGGTGAGCCTGGATGTGATACGCTGCTCTAGCGACATGGCGTGGCCCCGTTTCTCGGCATGCGGCGGAAGGGTCGCCGGGTGCTCAGATCCTTGGTCGGACCTGCATGCGGGCCCTGCTGAACAGGTCTCCGCGCTCCCGGCAAATCAGCCCCAAAAAGCCTGCAACATTCGCATTTGTCAATTCTTGTTGTGACCTCTCCGTCACACCATAATGTGTGCCATGAAACTCGACTCAAAATACTTCGATACCATCCGGACGAAGCGACGCGGGACCACCCGGAAACCGGAGCCCGTGGCTCCGACGTGCCAGTGGGACGGCTGCGAGGAAAATGGCGGGCATCGCGCCCCGGTCGGACGCAATGCCGAGAACCAGTATTTCATGTTCTGCTTCGAGCACGTGAAGGAATACAACAAGGGTTACAACTACTTTTCCGGGCTCTCGGACAACGAGATCGCGCGCTACCAGAAGGAAGCGCTGACCGGCCACCGTCCAACCTGGACGCTCGGCGTCAACCGCAGTGCGAAGAGCGCGCCGGAGCAGGGCCAGACGCGGTCCGGTTCGGCGGGCGCCAAGGCGCGGATGAGCGATCCGTTCGGCTTCCTGCACGAGGCGCGGGCCCGTCGGCCGCAGCCCGAGCCGCGTCAGCGCAAGCCGAAGACACTGGAAACCAAGGCGTTCGACACGCTCGGTCTGCCGGCGACGGCAACCGCCACCGACATCAAGACCGCCTACAAGGATCTCGTGAAAAAGCATCATCCTGATGCCAATGGCGGAGATCGGGGCTCGGAGGACCGTTTTCGTGAGGTCGTTCAGGCCTACCAATTGTTAAAACAGGCAGGCTTCTGCTAGGAAGAACCCCGTCACACTGCAATGCGATATGAGGCCTGACGCAAAGCGCGGCCGCCGGAGACATGATGAGCAAGGTAGACCTCGATATTTCCAATCTTCCCGATACGACCGTATCCGTCCGCGAGGTCTTCGGCATCGACAGCGACCTGCGCGTGCCGGCCTACTCCAAGGCCGATGCCTACGTGCCCGACAGCGATCCCGACTATCTCTTCGACCGCGAAACCACGCTCGCGATCCTTGCCGGCTTTGCGCACAACCGCCGCGTCATGGTCTCGGGCTATCACGGCACAGGCAAGTCCACGCATATCGAACAGGTCGCCGCACGGCTGAACTGGCCCTGCGTGCGCGTCAATCTCGACAGCCATGTCAGCCGTATCGACCTCGTCGGCAAGGATGCGATCGTCGTCAAGGACGGCATGCAGATCACCGAATTCAAGGACGGCATCCTGCCCTGGGCCTACCAGCACAATGTCGCGCTGGTCTTCGACGAGTATGACGCGGGCCGTCCCGATGTCATGTTCGTGATCCAGCGCGTGCTCGAATCGTCCGGCCGCCTGACCCTGCTTGACCAGAGCCGCGTCATCAGGCCGCACCCCGCCTTCCGCCTGTTCGCCACAGCGAACACGGTCGGCCTCGGCGACACGACCGGCCTCTATCACGGCACGCAGCAGATTAACCAGGCGCAGATGGACCGCTGGTCGATCGTGACCACGCTCAACTATCTGCCGCACGACAACGAGGTCGACATCGTCGCCGCCAAGGTGAAGGGCTTCACCGAGAAGCGCGGTCGCGACACGGTGTCCAAGATGGTGCGTGTTGCCGATCTCACCCGCGCCGCCTTCATCAATGGCGACCTTTCGACCGTCATGAGCCCGCGGACCGTCATCACCTGGGCGGAGAATGCGCATATCTTCGGCGATATCGCCTTTGCCTTCCGCGTGACCTTCCTCAACAAGTGCGACGAGCTGGAGCGGGCCCTCGTGGCGGAGCACTATCAGCGCGCGTTCGGCGTGGAGCTGAAGGAAAGCGCTGCCAACATCGTTCTCGAAGCGACGGCCTGATCGCATGGCAGGGCGCGGCGACAATACGAGACCGAAACCCGGCACGCAGGTGGATGTCGAACCGTTCCGCCGCGCGCTGACCGGCTGCATCCGCTCGATCGCGGGCGAATCCGAGATCGAGGTCGTGTTTGCCAATGAGCGGCCTGGCCTGACCGGCGATCGCATGCGGTTGCCGGACATTTCCCGCCGCCCGACGCGGCAGGAACTGTCGGTGACGCGCGGCATCGGCGACAGCATGGCGCTGCGCAAGGCATGCCACGACGACCGGATCCACGCGACCATGTCGCCCCAGGGCGCGGATGCCCGCGTCATCTTCGATGCCGTGGAGCAGGCGCGCTGCGAGGCCATCGGCTCCATCCGCATGGATGGCGTGGCGGACAACATCACCTCCATGCTGGACGAAAAGTACGCCCGCGCCAATTTCGGCGCCATCGAACGGCAGGCGGATGCGCCGATCGAAGAGGCCGTGGCGCTGATCGTGCGCGAGCGGCTGACCGGGCGCAAGCCGCCGGAATCGGCCGGCAAGGTGCTCGATCTCTGGCGTGCCTTCATCGAGGAAAAGGCCGGCCACGAGATGGAAAACCTCTCGGGCGCCGTCAACGACCAGCAGGCCTTTGCCCGCGTCGTGCGCAACATGCTCGCCTCCATGGACGTGGCGGAGAAATACACCGACGAGGACGCGGAGCCGGACGACCAGGAGACGCAGACCGACGAGGACCAGCCGCGCAGCCAAGAGCAGGACGAGTCGACCTCCGAAGAAGATGCCGGCTCGGATGCCGCACCGTCCGAGGAGAACGAATCTGCCGAAGAGCAGATGGAAGACGGCGAGATGGACGGCGCCGAGATTTCCGACGAGGAAATGTCGGATGACGGTGACGAGGACAGCGAGACGCCCGGCGAGGTCAAGCGGCCGAACAGCCCGTTCGACGACTTCAACGAGAAGGTGGACTATGCCGTCTTCACCGAAGCGTTCGACGAGACCATCACGTCGGAAGAACTCTGCGACGAGGCGGAACTCGACCGCCTGCGCGCCTTTCTCGACAAGCAGCTCTCCCACCTGCAGGGAGCCGTCGGCCGGCTGGCCAACCGGCTGCAGCGTCGCCTGATGGCGCAGCAGAACCGCTCCTGGGAGTTCGACCTCGAGGAAGGCTATCTCGACCCGGCGCGTCTCACCCGCCTCATCATCGATCCCATGCAGCCGCTCTCCTTCAAGCGGGAGAAGGATACGAATTTCCGCGACACCGTGGTGACGTTGCTGATCGACAACTCCGGTTCCATGCGCGGCCGGCCGATCACGGTTGCCGCCACCTGCGCCGATATCCTGGCCCGCACGCTCGAGCGATGTGGCGTCAAGGTCGAGATCCTCGGGTTCACGACGAAGGCCTGGAAGGGTGGCCAGGCCCGCGAGACATGGCTGGCAAGCGGCAAGCCGCAGGCGCCCGGCCGTCTGAACGACCTGCGCCACATCATCTACAAATCGGCCGATGCGCCCTGGCGGCGAGCGCGGCGCAATCTCGGCCTGATGATGCGCGAAGGCCTGCTCAAAGAGAACATCGACGGGGAAGCGCTGATCTGGGCGCATAACCGTCTCCTCGCGCGGCCCGAGCAGCGGCGGATCCTGATGATGATTTCGGACGGCGCGCCGGTCGATGATTCGACGCTGTCGGTCAATCCGGGCAATTATCTCGAGCGGCATCTGCGCGCCGTGATCGAGCAGATCGAAACCCGATCGCCGGTCGAGCTTCTGGCCATCGGCATAGGACACGACGTCACGCGCTATTACCGCCGCGCCGTGACCATCGTGGATGCCGACGAACTCGCCGGTGCGATGACGGAGCAGCTTGCCTCCCTGTTCGACGACGAGAACGGACGCGGCAGACGCGCAGCCCGACGTGCCGGCTGAGGGGACGCTGACGACGGCCTGCCGCCGTCTCCTGCTTGCGGCGGGCCTTTACCTCCTTGCTCTCGCGGGGGGCGGGACCGTGCTCCCGCCCGTGCAGGCTGCCGACCGGAAGCTCGAACCCGAGCGGGCCGAAACGGCGGCGATGACGATCTTTGCCAAGACGATCGAAACCTTCCGGTTCGGCTCCGATCAGACCATCTTCGGAAAGCTACAGTTTGTCGGCGGTCTCGATCTCACCTCCGACAATGCCCTTTTCGGCGCCTTTTCCTCGATCCGATTTCGCCCGGATGGCGAGCACTTCGTGGGCGTCCTCGATACCGCACACTGGCTCGAAGGTCGTATCGAGCGGGATGCCGGCGGTCGGCTTTCAGGGCTTGCCGACGTTACCGTCACCTCGATGACGGATCGTCGCGGCCGTGCGGAAAGTGCGAAAGCCCGCATGGATTCCGAAGGACTGGCGCTGCGTGACGGCGAGGTGCTTGTCAGCTTCGAAGGCGACGCGCGGGTGGATATCTATCCCGACCCCGGCTTTGCGCAGTCCCGTCCGCTCCGAACCCTGCCGATCCTCATTCCCAAGGGACGGTTGAAGAACAACAGAAGCCTCGAGATGGTCGCGGTGTCGCCGAAGGCGAGCCCGCTTGCCGGCGCGCCCGTCATCGTGGCCGAGCTCTCGTTCGACAAGGATGACCATCTTCTGGCGGCCGTACTCGAAGGTCCTCGCAAGGGCGTGTTCGGGGTGGTGCAGAAGGATCCCTTCGCCGTGACGGACGGGGCCTTCCTGCCGAACGGCGATCTTCTGCTGCTCGAACGTCGGTTCAGCTTCGCCACCGGGCTCGGCATGGAAATCCGCCGCATCAAGGGTGACGACATCCGCCCGGGCGCGGTGGTCGATGGCGAGGTGCTGATGGCGGCCGATCTTGGCTACCAGATCGACAATATGGAAGGTCTTGATGTGGTGACGCGACCGAATGGCGACATCCACCTCATCCTCGTGTCCGACGACAACCACTCGATCCTCGAGCGCTCGCTGATGCTGGAGTTCAAGCTTCTGCCGTGACGGGTAGGGGATGTGCGTTGGCGATGCCGCGCCCGCCCCCTATGCCCTTCGCTCCGCACGGAGCGAGCGTGTTGCTTTGTAAGCGGGGAGACGGTCGCGGCGCGGCAGCGTTTCTAGCGGCGGCTGCAGGGCAAACGTTCAGACGCGCGCGCCCGGCGCGCCCGGCATCGGCTTCAGCACCGTCATCAAGGCGCCGTAAGGCAGAAGGAGGACGAGGCCGACGAGGATCTTCACGCTGAGATCGCCGAGGGCCCAGGAGATCCAGCGGGGAGCTTCGGTCGCAAGGACGCCGAAGATCGGGGACATCTCCAGCGCGAACGGGTCGTTCGGGCCGATGAAGGCGAAGATCGGGGCGAAGGCGAGGGAGAAGAAGATCGCCGTGTCGAGGGCCGAGCCGAACAGCGAGCCAGCGAGCGGCGCGCGCCACCAGCGTTGACGGCGCAGGCGATTGAACACGGAAATGTCCAGAAGCTGCCCGAGCAGGAAAGCGGAGCCCGATGCGACGGCGATGCGGGGCGTGGCCACCGCGATGGAGATCACCACGGCCACCGCAAAACCGCAGATCACGACACGGCGTGCGATCCGCGGACCGAACTGGCGGTTCGTGAGGTCCGTGACGAGAAAGGCGGCGGGATAGGTGAAGGCGCCCCAGGTGAGAAGGTCGCCCAGCTGCATGCCGGCAATGGAGCCGGGCAGGGGAAACTGCACGAGGACATTCGAGGCGACGACCACAAGGGTCATCAAGGCGACGTAGAGGGCGAACAGGCGTGCGTTCAGCATTTTTTTATCCTGGGTGATGCCACCAGTTGGAGGAAGGGACCGGCTGCCCGAACGGCGGCAGATCCTATGACGGGTTGGTTCCCAACAGAAAGCGCGCAAGGAAAAGGCCCGCCGATGAAGGCAGGCCAATATCCGAATGACGCTCGGTCGGGCCGATCAGGCGGCGACGGCTTCCGCGGTCTTCTTGACGATCTGGCGGCGCAGCAGACGGGCGCGCATCGACAGGTCGGTTTCGCTGGCCTTGAGCAGGAACGCGTCGAGACCGCCGCGATGCTCGACCGTGCGGAGAGCCGCTGCGGAAACGCGCAGACGGAAACGCTGGTTGAGCGAGTCCGAGATCAGCGTGACCTGGCACAGGTTCGGCAGGAACCGGCGCTTGGTCTTGTTGTTCGCGTGGCTCACATTGTTGCCCGACTGGACGCCCTTGCCGGTCAATTCGCAACTACGGGACATGGAATCACCTATTTCTTTTCGCCTGCGTTCAATGCGTTCGCGGGCCACAAGCCCAGGCAGCATTCCCACCGGTCAGGATTGGAAAGTTGCGGTTCTATAGTCAGCAGCGCGGCGCGCGTCAAGCCAAAACACTGGATTTTCCCGCCAAGGCGGGCAAGATCGGGGTGCGGCGGTGGAAAAGTCGCGGCCACGGTGACGCGTGGAGGCCGAATAGCACGGGCGTAGAAATGCCGCAAACGCTGCCTATCTCTCCTTCTTTCTCCCGATCTCTTTCGGAAAGGTGGACGGCATGGTCCTGCGTGTCGGTCTTGCGGCTCTCGCCGCAATGTCCCTGGTGACGGTTCCCTCGAATGCGGCGCGCCCGGCGGATGTCGTGCACGACACCGATTACACGATTTCACTGGCCGGCCTGCCGATTGCCAGGGCGTCCTTCCATACGAAGATGGAAGATCGCCGCTACACGATTTCGGGGACGCTGAATTCGGCCGGCCTCGCCGACATCCTGTCGAGTACGAGCGGGCGCACGGAAGTGTCCGGCACGATCGAGAGCGACAAGCTCGTCGCCAGCGACTACTCGGTCCGGTATCAGACGGGCAAGAAGGCACGCGCGATCGACATTGCTTTCGACAAGGGCAATGTGACCTCCGCGATCCTGACCCCGCAGCGCAAGAAGCCGCCGAAGAACTGGGTGCCGGTGACCAAGGAAGACATGCGGGGCGTGGTCGATCCGCTGTCGGGCCTGATCTTCCCGGCCGGCAGCAAGGTGTGCCCCAAGACGCTGCCCGTGTTCGACGGCGAATCGCGCATGGATCTGAAGCTGAGCGCCAAGGGGACGAAGCCCTTCAAGACCGACGGCTTCAGCGGCGACGTCATCGTCTGCGGCGTCCAGTTCGTGCCGAAATCGGGCTATCGCAAGGGGCGTGCCGACGTCGATTACCTGCGCAAGCTCGACAGCATGGAGATCTGGTTTGCAAAGTCCGACGCCGTCCAGGTATATGCACCTGTCTACGTCCGCATCCCGACGAAATACGGGCCTGTGACCGTCTGGGCCACGCGGTTCAAGGGGTGATCCGCCCGGCATCATCCGCATCGCGGCGCGTCACGCGGTGCCGGCGCGCGGGAGAGGGCGACCGACGCAGGCAGGGCAGGAGCGGCTAGGAGCGCGGGCAGATGCAGACCAGGGCGACATTGATCGGCTTCACCGCAATCCTCATGTGGGCGCTTCTGGCCCTTTTCACCGCCGCGTCTGGTACGATGCCGCCCTTCCAGCTTTCGGCGATCTGCTTTGCCATCGGCAGCCTTCCCGGTCTTGCCGTGCTGGCGCTCCGGCCGGAGCGCATCGCCCTGCTTCGCCAGCCCGCAAAGGTGTGGATCGTCGGCATTGCCGGGCTGTTCGGCTATCACGCGCTCTATTTCACGGCGCTTCGCAATGCCCCGGCCGTCGAGGCCGGGCTGATCGCCTATCTCTGGCCGCTGCTGATCGTCGTCGGTTCGGCGCTGCTGCCGGGCGAGCGGCTGCGGTGGCATCATGTGGCGGGTGCGCTCTGCGGCCTCGCGGGCACGGCGATGATCGTTGCGCGCAACGGCGTCGCCTTCGACAGCGCCTATACGCTCGGATATGGCGCCGCCCTCGCCTGCGCCTTCACCTGGGCGATCTATTCCCTGCTGACCCGGCGGTTCGAGGCGGTTTCCACGGATGTCGTTACCGGCTTCTGTCTTGCGACCTCGATCCTGTCGTTCTTCTGCCATCTCGCGCTCGAGACCACGGTCTGGCCGGATACGGGGACGCAATGGCTGGCCGTTGCCGGGCTCGGGCTCCTGCCGGTCGGGGCCGCCTTCTACGCATGGGATCATGGCGTCAAGAACGGCAACATCCAGCTGCTCGGCGTCGCCAGCTATTCGGCCCCGGTGCTTTCGACGTTGACCCTCATCCTGTTCGGCTTTGCCGAGCCGTCCCTGGGCATCGCCATCGCCTGCCTGCTCGTGACCGGCGGGGCGGTGCTGGCGGCGCGCGACGTCATCTTCTCGTCGCGCAAGGCCGAGCCCGTGTCGACAGACCGGGTTCAGTCGGCTGTGTGAGCCGCTTGCGGCGGCTCCCATCCGGGCGGCGCCATCTCGAAGACGCTGAAGTCGAAGCCGGGGGCGACGGTGCAGCCGACGAGGGTCCAGGCCCCGCGAGACTCGGCCGATTGCCAGATCCCCGCGGGAACGATGCCCTGCGGACGTTCTCCCGCCTCCAGATCTGTGCCGAGCACGATGGTCGAGGCAGGCGCGTCCGGTGCCGCCAGGCGAAGCGTCAGGGCCGCACCGGCGTAATGATGCCAGACTTCGGCGGCATCGCGCACGCGATGCCAGTGCGACCGTTCGCCGGCCTCAAGCAGATAGTAGATCGCCGTCGAATGGCCCCGCGTGCCGCCCGCTTCATCGCGAAAGGTCTCGGCATACCAGCCGCCCTCCGGATGCCGCGTCATGCCGAGCGCCGCGACGATCGCACGGGCATCCAGGGCGCCCTGAGCGGCCATCAGAAATGGTCCTTGCGCTTGCGGATCTCGGCAAAGACCTCGCCGTCGCTGGCCGAGACCATCTCCAGATGGGCGCGGATGCCGGGATCGTTCGGGCGCAGGAAGGGATTGGTGCGTTTTTCCACGCCGAGGCTCGTCGGCGCGGTCCAGCCGCCGCGTTCGCGCAGGGCCTCGATCTCGGCGGCGCGCGTCTTCAGTTC
This sequence comes from Rhizobium sp. Leaf341, assembly GCF_001424325.1. NCBI lineage: Bacteria > Pseudomonadati > Pseudomonadota > Alphaproteobacteria > Hyphomicrobiales > Rhizobiaceae > Rhizobium > Rhizobium sp. Leaf341. Next base: position 84,456 of record NZ_LMPE01000005.1, on the reverse strand, counting down.
GGCATTGTCGGGATCGACCGTCACGGCGAAGCGGGCGTTCGACAGGGTATATTCGTGGCCGAAATAGACCTGCGTATCGTCCGGCAGCGCCATGAGCTTCTGGAGGGAAGCCCACATGTCGGCCGGAGTGCCTTCGAACAGGCGGCCGCAGCCGAGCGCGAACAGCGTGTCGGCCGCAAACAGAAGGCGATCTTCCGGCAGGTGGTAGCAGATATGGCCGGCGGTGTGGCCGGGCGTGCCGATCACATGGACCTTGTGGCCGGCAAAGGTGAAATCGCCGCCGTCGCCAATGGTCATGTCGATGCCGGGAATGCGCGAGGCCTCGCGATCCGGCCCGATGATCGTCGCGTCGTAGCGCGTCTTCAGGGCGAGGTTCGCCTCCACGTGGTCGTTGTGGTGGTGCGTGGTGAAGATGTGCGTCAGCGTCCACCCTCGTCGCTCCAGCGCGTCGAGGATCGGCTGCTCCTCCGGCGCGTCGATCGAGGCCGTCTCGCCGGTTTCGGGATCGTGGAGGAGGACGCCGAAATTGTCGGTGCGGCAAAGGAACAGGTCGAGGTCGAGCGCTGGCATGGTGAAGTCCTCGGAGGGCTGGGGCTGGGGCTGCGGCTGAGGCTGGAACAGGCGTTGTCCTCAGAATGTAAAGGCACCGCCGGCGAAGTCCAGCGATGGCGGCGGTCGCGAATTTCGGCGGCGCCCGGTTTCCTTTCGGCGGGCTGCGCACTACCCTCTGCGGATGCACGCCGATATCGTCGATCTTCGCCAGTTCTATCATTCGCGGCTCGGACGCTTTACCGAACCGGTGATCTCCATGGCGCTCGCCTCCATCTGGGCGCGCCTGCCGGAAGAGCGGCTTGTGGGGCTCGGCTACGTCCTGCCCTATCTCGAGCGTTTCCGGGCCGATACGGAGCGCACCTTCGCCTTCATGCCGGCGGGGCAGGGGGCCGTGAACTGGCCGGTCGGCGAGCTGTCGTCCACGGCTCTGGTCTTCGACGAGGAACTGCCGCTTCCCGACAGCTCGATCGACCGGATTCTCATGGTCCACGCGCTGGAGTTCGCCGAAAATCCGCGCGAGACGATGAAGGAGCTGTGGCGGGTGCTTGCGCCCGGCGGCCGCCTCGTCATCGTGGTGCCCAACCGGCAGGGCGTCTGGGCGCGCATGGACCATACGCCGTTCGGCTCCGGCCGGCCCTATTCCCGCGGACAGCTGACGGCGCTCCTGCGGGAAACGAATTTCACTCCGGGCGCCTCCTGCGAGGCGCTGTTCTTTCCGCCCTCGACGGTCAAGACCGTGCTGAAGCTCGGACGGGCGTTCGAGAGGATCGGGCGGGCGCTCTGGCCCATGTTCTCGGGCGTCATCATCGTGGAGGCGCAGAAACGGCTCTATCAGGGGCTGCCGGTCGCGGCGCGCGCATCCCGCCGCGTGTTCGTGCCCGTGCTGGCGCCGCAGGGCGTCCCGACGGCACGCGACGGCCAATCGCCGACGCGGTGAACCGAGGTCGGCCGCTGAACCTCTTCGCCCTCCGGCCCCTCGACAAGGCGGCGATGGACCGGTAATGGCAGAGCCATCCGTGATACCAGCGAAAGCCAGACCATGAGCTCTCTTCCGAACGCTCCGACACCGCGCCCCGGCATTCTCGACATCGCCGCCTATGTGCCGGGCAAGGAACACGCACCGGGCGTGGCCAAGGTCTACAAGCTTTCCTCCAACGAAACGCCGCTCGGCGCGAGCCCCAGGTCGATCGAGGCCTTTCGCCAGGCCGCCGGGCAGCTGGAACGCTACCCGGACGGGCAGGCGCTCGAGCTTCGACATGCGATTGCCGATGTCTATGCTCTCAATCCCGCAAACCTGATGTGCGGCAACGGGTCGGACGAGCTGCTGGGGTTGCTCGCCCACACCTATCTCGCGCCGGGCGACGAGGCCATCATCACCGAGCACGGCTTTCTCGTCTACAAGATCCAGATCATGGCGGCCGGCGGCACGCCGGTGACGGTCAAGGAGCGGGACTGCCGCGTCGACGTGGATGCGATCCTTGCCGCGGTGACCGACAAGACGAAGCTGGTCTTCCTCGCCAATCCCGCCAATCCCACCGGCACCTTCGTCCCCGTCGAGGATGTGCGTCGCCTGCAGGCGGGCCTGCCGAAGCATGTGCTTCTCGTGCTCGATGCCGCCTATGCGGAATATGTCCGGCGCAACGACTACGAGGCCGGCATCGAACTGGTGTCGTCCAACCAGAACGTGGTGATGACGCGGACCTTCTCCAAGATCTACGGTCTGGCGGCCCTGCGCATCGGCTGGATCTATGCGCCGGCCGCCATCATCGATGCGCTGAACCGCAGCCGCGGACCATTCAACCTCAACGCGCCGGCGATCGCCGCCGGAGCCGCCGCCATGCGCGACACGGCGTTCACCGCCGCTGCCATCGATTTCAATGCCGAATGGGTGGGCAGGGTGACGGAAGCGCTGACGGCGCTGGGTCTTGAGGTCACGCCCTCGGTTGCCAATTTCGTGCTCATCCACTTCCCGGAGGTCGACGGCAAGCGGGCGGCGGATGCGGATGCGTTCCTGACCAGCCGCGGCTTCATCCTGCGCGCGGTTCGCGGCTACGGTTTCCCGAATGCGTTGCGTCTGACGATCGGCACGCCGGAGGCCAATGAGGGCGTCCTTGCGGCGCTCTCGGAATTCCTTCGGAAAGACTGAGACCGACATGGCAAAGCTTTTCGACAAGGTCGCGCTGATCGGCATCGGCCTCATCGGTTCCTCCATCGCGCGGGAGATCCGCGACAAGGGGCTTGCGACCTCGGTCACGATTTCGACGCGCAGTCCCGGGACACTGGCGCGGGCGGAAGTCCTTGGTCTCGGCGAGCGCTATGTCCTGTCGCCGGGCGAAGCGGTGGAGGATGCCGATCTCGTCATCGTCTCCGTCCCGGTCGGGGCATCGGGTGCTGTCGCGCAGGCGATCGCGCCGCACCTGAAGGCCGGGGCGATCGTGACGGATGTGGGCTCCACCAAGAGTTCCGTCATCGCGCAGATGACGCCGCATCTGCCGGACACGGTCCATTTCATTCCCGGCCATCCGATTGCGGGAACGGAATATTCCGGCCCGGACGCAGGTTTCGTCGGTCTGTTCAGAAGCCGCTGGTGCATCCTGACGCCACCGCCCGGAACGGACGAGCTCGCCAAGGCACGCCTACGGGCCTTCTGGGAAGCGCTCGGCTCGGATGTCGAGGAGATGGACCCCGAACACCACGACAAGGTGCTCGCCATCGTCTCCCATCTGCCGCATATCATCGCCTACAACATCGTCGGCACGGCAGACGATCTCGAGACGGTCACCGAATCAGAGGTCATCAAGTATTCGGCCTCCGGCTTTCGCGACTTTACGCGTCTGGCTGCCTCGGACCCGACGATGTGGCGCGACGTCTGCCTGCACAACAAGGATGCGATCCTTGAAATGCTGTCGCGGTTTTCGGAAGATCTTGCCTATCTGCAGCGGGCGATCCGCTGGGGCGACGGCGACAAGCTGTTCGACCTCTTCACCCGCACCCGGGCGATCCGTCGTTCCATCATCCAGGCCGGCCAGGATACCGACATGGTCGATTTCGGCCGCCATGCGCTGGACGCCAAGTCCTAGCGGCCCCGTGGCGAAAGCGGGGTCGCGTTCCCGCACGCCGCGCGCGTCTCCGCCCGTACCGGGCCTGAAGCGTTTTTGTCTTGATGCACGTCGTTCCCCGGAACCGCTGCACACTTTCGGGCGACATGCATCAGAGCTGTGGAAGAACGCCGATCGGGATGAAGGCCAGGAAGGCGGTGCCGTCACGCACGTTGAGCGTGACGGTGGTGTCGTTGCCGCCCGCCGCAAGCGCCGTGAGCATGTTGGCCGCGTTGTCGAGCATGTTCTCGCTGTCGGGAAAGGCCTGAGCGAGCGCCGTGCGCCAGGCCGCGACATCCCGCATCTTGACCTTGAAGGCGCCGGAGATCAGACCCTGATCATCCACCGTAAACGGACCGCTGGCGGTCGTGACCATGCCATTGCCGAGATCGATCGTCAGGTTGCGGACGTCTCCCGCACTGTTGCGCAGGGCATGGCGCGACAGGCCGCCACGGTCGAGCACGGTGGCGCGATCCTTGACGGTCAGATCGATCGCGGCGTTCATCAGCGGCAGCAGGCTGGTGCCATTGTGCGGTTTCAGGTCGAGCCCGGTGATCGAAAGGGCCGCGTCGAGATCGCTCTCGTTCTGGCGCAGATGCAGTTCGGTATGGCTCGTGGCAAAGGCGAGCGCGTCCTCGCCGAGCGTCGGCACCAGGGTTCCGGCCAGGCGATCGGAGACGATCGACGTGCGGCTGAGGCCGGACAGCGTCGCCTGGATGCTGGCCTTCAGCGTCTGCCAGTCCATGGATGTGGTGATGCCCGGGGAAAAGCGCAGTTCGGCCGGACCATCCATCTCGATCACGGCATGGCCGGGCCAGTAGACCTGCGCGGCCGACCGGAGCGCGCCGGCGGCGCCGGACGCGCCAAGCTTGGTGTCATCGACCTTCACGGCGTCGCAGAACAGCCCGATGCGGAAGGGGAAGCCACGCACGGTCAGCCCATCGCACTGTGCGCTGGCGCTGCCGGACCGGCTGGTGAGAACGCTCGCAAGCCGGGTCTCGATCTGGTGGGCCGCCAGGAACCAGATGCCGCTGTAGACCGCCAGGAAGATGACGATGCCGATGCCGAGACGCCGGATCCGTGTGCTCGCGGCGGGCGGTTCTGTCTGAGTCATGCGGGTCTCCGGTCGGCGGTCTGGATGCTGGCAGGGCGGTGCGTCAACCGGCGCTCGTCATGTGCGACACCTTCGGCCGCGTTCGCGTCGTCGGGGTCTTCTACTGCATTCCACCGCGAACCGGAATGCTTCGAGGAAAATAGCGCAGAACGCCCGGCCCCCCGCCGGGAGACCATCGTCCGGGGGTGTCGGCGTGATGAAAAAGCCGCTCGGGACGTCGCCAATCGTTTTGCTTTCGGGCATTTTGCAGTAGGAGGGCGGAACCGGCCGCCGGGGCCAGGCTTTCGGTGACGGGATTCCCTTTCTTGTGACGGATCTTGCGATGATGACGGACATGCGTGGCATCTCGGACGACATCTGGGTGTTCGGCTACGGCTCGCTGATGTGGAACCCCGGCTTTGCCTTCGTCGAGCAGACCCGGGCGCGTGTTTTCGGCTATCGCCGCGCCCTCTGCGTGCGCTCCCAGGTTCACCGCGGCACGGCGGACCGACCGGGCCTCGTTCTCGGCCTGGATCGCGGAGGATCGTGTCTCGGCATGGCGTTCCGCATCGCCGGAGGTGACCGGGAGGCGGTCATTGCCTATCTGCGCGAGCGCGAGCTGGTAACCCATGTCTACAAGGAGCGCCTGGTGCCGCTGCGGCTGGCCGACGGGCGGACGGTGACGGCGCTCGCCTATGTCATCGACCGGGCACATCTGCAATATGCGGGCGCCCTCCAGGCCGACGAGGCAGCGCTGATCGTCGCACAGGCGCGCGGCCGATCCGGCGAAAATGTCGATTACGTCATGAACACGCTCGATCATCTCCGCGCGATGGGCATTCGCGATCACTGGCTGGAAGAGGTCGGCCGCGGCGTGCAGACACTGCTCGCCAAGCGCTGACGGGTCTCTTAGGGCACGGTGACGCCGAGCTCTGACAAACGCGTACGCGCGCTCTCCGGCAGAGGCAGATGCGGGTTTGCCCGGACGGTTTCGACCAGCAGCTCGTCGCTTGCCGTTTCCGTGACGGCAATCAACGTCTTGAGAAAGGTGTCGCTGTCGAGGCCCGGGCCGATCGGGGGGAGGATGCGGACCTTGAAATGGCCGGGGAAGCGCAGCGTCGTGCTGCGCGGCCAGAACAGGCCGGGATGCATCGCGACGGGCACGACGGGCACCTGCAGGTCGCGATAGAGGCGGGCGATCCCGTATTTGTAGTCGGGCGGCGCGCCCGGCGCCCTGCGGGTGCCTTCGGGGTAGATGATCAGTTGCCGGCCGGTCGCGATCTCGGCCTTGGCGCGCTGCATGACGGCCGCCATCGCCCGGCCGCGGGCACTGCGATCGACCGGGACCATGCGCTGCTTGGCCACATACCAGCCGAACAGCGGAATGCGCATCAACTCGCGCTTGAGGATGAAGAACGGGTCGGACAGCCAGGGCAGCAGCGCATAGACATCCCAGAAGGACTGATGCTTGGGCGCAAGAATGTAGACGCCGTCCTTCGGGATATTGTCGAGCCCCTCGATTTCGAAGGTCGTTCCGACGATCACCCGCATCAGCCAGTGATTGCTGCGGGCCCAGTTCTTCGGCACGAACCAGGATGTCTTCCGCGAGACCAGAAAATAGACGGGCGTCAGCACAATCATGCGCAGAATGAGGTTGGCATAGAAGGCGACGTTGAACAGGACCGAGCGGAGGCGAATCATGGGCGGCTTTCGAAAAGCGGGCGGCAGACGGGATCGAGCATGCCGTCCGGGTGCCTACACGAATTCCGGCGCGACGAAAACCGGGATCTCGCGGGTGCCTGCCGGCCGCGCTATTGCCCGGTCTGGGCCCGCTCGGTTCGCAGTCCGCTATCCGTCGGGGTGCCCAACAGATCCCGCAGCGATGCGACCGTCAGCTTGGCGTATTCGGACAGGATCGATTTCAGAACCATGGGATTGGCGATCCAGTTCGTGCTTTTCAGGTCGGAGTTCACCACGGGGTAGGGTACGAAGGTGATGCCGGGATTGGCGCGGCGCAGCTCGAGAAGACTGCGCGGCATGTGGTAATTGTTGGTGACGACGAGGATGCTCTTGTAGCCGTTGTCGCGGATCCAGTTTGCCGTTTCATGGGCATTGCCGATCGTGTCGATCGCATCATAGCCGATATCGACGCAGCAGCGGAACAGATCGGCCGAACTCTGGGTGTTGCGGCGGATCTGGCTGCTGGTGGTGGTGGGGTGGACCCCGGAGATCAAAAGGCGCTGTCCAGCCCCGGCCTTCAACAGGTCGACGGCCTGGTCGATGCGCTGGAACCCGCCCGTCAGGACGACGATGGCATCGGCCTTTGGGCTGGTCGGCGGCTGGAGCGAGGCGACCTGATCGGCGAAGTAGAGCAGGCTTGCCGTGGCGCAGCCAGCCACGACCAGCAGGACATAGAAGGTCAGGCGCGCGAGCTGTCGGCGGAAGCTGACATGCCGACGCGTCCGCCGCGCAAAACCTTTGCGCTCGGTGTCGCCGGATGTCTCCGCGTCGGAAGGCTCGTCCGCCATCATGATGTTCTTCCACCGTTGCGCCGGATGCCTGCGACCCGGTGCGACAGATGTTGCGATGTCTCGAAACCGGTGAACCTGCTTTGCGCCTTAACGATGGCCCGCGCGGGCAGCGACCGCGAAAGCGTGACCAAAGAAGGGAAGGGCGTGCGCTTCGACATGTCAGGCGTTCGGGATGAGATCGGCCCGGGCCGGGTCGGAGCGGATGCGATCGATTTCATAGATCGTGCGCATGACCGTGAACCGCGCCGTCAGCGTCGTCAAAAGGGCGATGACGAGCATGATGGCGGCGATGCCGAGATAGCCGGTGTAGCCGATGGTGAAGGTACCGAAGAGGGCCGTCGCCTGGTCGCTTTGCGGCGTGGCGAGCGAGCGCGACTGCCACCAGCCGGCCGCCGCGAAGGAGAGGGCGGCGAGGAGCCCGCCGGCGCCGGCGCCCTTGAAGCTGATCTTCAGGAAGTGCTTCTGGAATTCGGAGGCGACGAAGCTTGCCTCCGCGCCGACGAAGTGCAGCACCTCGACGATGTGGCGATTGCCCGACAGCGTGCCGCGCGTGGCGAAGATGACGGTCAGGACCATGGCGGAGAAGACGAGCGTCAGAACGCCGGTTCCGATCAGCGCCGTCGTGTGCGCCATCGCCACCAGCCGGTCCACCCAGGTCCGGTGGTCGTCGAGCGTCGCCTGCGGGATCTCGCCGGTCAGACGCGCCCGCATGCCGGCGAAATCCGGCGGGTTGCGTTCATCGATGGTGATGATCACGAGGCGCGGCACGGGCAGTTCGTCGATATCGAGCCCCTCTCCGAGCCAGGGCTCCAGCAGGCGCGCGGTCGCGGTGCGGTCGACGATGCTGCCGTCGACGGTGCCGTCGAAGGTCAGAGCGATGTCGCGCGCGTCGCGCAGGGCCTTCTCCATGTCGAGCCCTTCCTCGGGCCGGATCTGGATCGTCACCTCGCGCGAGATCTCGCTCTGCCAGCTCTCGGCCGTGGCCCGCACCATGGAGACCGCGCCGAGCGTCAGGCAGGCGAGAAAGGACATGATGGCGATCACCAGCATCAGCGCGTTGCCGGACACGTTGACCGGAGGCACGATGGGGGCGGTCGGCCGGACGCGCATGGGGGCCTTGCGCCCGTCCGTCTCCGGTGCTGCGTGAACCGGGCCGCCTTTGCCGCGGCTGGGTGTCGCGCGGGACGATGTCTTGCGGGCGTCAGTCATAGATGTCGAGCCGCCCCTGGGACAGGATCATGCGACGCGCCTCCACCTGGTCCATCAGCGAGAGATCGTGCGTGGCGATGACGACGGCCGTGCCGAGGCGGTTGAGCTCCATGAACAGATTGAGAAGACGGCGGGCCATCGGCGGATCGACATTGCCCGTCGGCTCGTCGGCAAGCAGGATTTCCGGCCGGTCGATCAGGGCACGGGCAATGGCGGCCCGCTGCTTTTCCCCGCCCGAGAGCACCGGCGGCAGGACGTTGATCCGTTCGCCGAGGCCGACCCAGCCGAGCAGTTCCAGCACGTCCGAGCGATAGGATGATTCGTCCTTGCCGCGCACGCGCAGCGGCAGGGCAACGTTTTCGTAGGTGGTCAGGTGGTCGAGCAGGCGAAAATCCTGAAAGACGATGCCGACGCGCCGGCGCAGCATGGGTAGTTCGTCGCGCGGGATGGAGGCGATGTTGCGATCAAACATCCGAATCAACCCGCGCGTCGGCTGCAGCGACAGGAACAGAAGGCGCAGCAGCGTCGTCTTGCCTGCGCCGGACGGGCCGGTCAGGAACTGGAAGGACTTGCGCGGGATATCGAAGGTCAGGTCGCGGAGAATTTCCGGTCCCATGCCGTAACGCAATCCGACGTTTTCGAAATGAATCAACTTCCAGCCTCTGAGATGGACGCTCTACCGCCGAGTGCGGGCGCGATCCGGCCAGCATGGTTAAACAGTGGTTAATTTCCCTTTAACCTCGCAGGCAAAAACGTCGCTTTAAGGGCCGACAGACGCGCGCAGGCTGCAGCTTTCGGTCCTCGGTTGCGTTACCACTTCCTTAACCCTTCGGCTTTACCTTTCGGAAAGGATTTCGCGCGTCGCCGTGCGAGCCCCTTTCGGAAGGACGATGCATGACCGGCTTTTCAGGCGCTTCGCGCAGGATCGATCTTCTCCCCCCGGAACGAGCCCGTCCGGCGCGGCCTGCATCACGGGTGTTGCACCCGGTCGATGTCGTCGATGCCGTTTTCGAGGTCGTGCCCTTCTCGCGGTCGCCCGCCCCGCGTGCGACGCCGCCCTTATCGACGCCGAGACAGGCTCCCGAGCGTCGGGCCGGGCCCGTCGCGCTGGCGGAGCGCACCCTGCAACGGATTTCCCCCCGCCGTTTCGCCGGCCTGACGATGGCGGTCTGCGTCGCTGCTTTTGCTCTGGCAACCGCGCTGGTCCCGACCAAGCCCCAGGCAGCGCCGGCGCTCGGCTTCGGCGATGTCCGCACCGAATTGCAGGATGCCGCCGGCCTGAAGGTCGTCGCCGTCTATGGCACGGTGGTCAACCCGACGTCCGTCGCACGCGCCGTCCCGGCCATCCGCGTCGATGTCGCCGCCTCCGGGCGACGGATGACGGCCGAGGGGCAGCTTGCCGGCGACCGTCTGCTTGCACCGGGCGAGAGCCGCGCCTTCTCCGCACGGCTGCCACATGCCGGTGGTTCGGCGCCGATCGTGCAAATTTCCTTTGGCCCGACGGGTGCTTCGCCCCGCTGACTGTGCTAACGCCAAGCCTTGAAGGGCGCCGGACGGCGTCCCGTCGCCTGGAGCCACTGCCATGCCCGTCGTTCGCGGAAAGATGATCGAGACGCTGTTTTCACCGGACGTGATTGCCACACGCAACACGGAGATGGCGGCCGACATCGTCAAGGGCCGCACCGACGACCTGCTGGTCATCTCCGTGCTCAAGGGCTCCTTCATCTTCGCAGCCGACCTTATCCGGGCCATGCATCATGCGGGCCTTGCGCCGGAAGTCGAGTTCATCACCCTGTCGAGCTACGGCACGGGCACGGTCTCGCGCGGGGTGAAGATCATCAAGGACATCGACAGCGACCCCCGTGGCCGCGACGTCCTGCTGATCGACGACATTCTCGAATCGGGGCGGACGCTCCGCTTCGCACGCGACCTGATGCTGGAACGGGGCGCGAAGTCGGTCTCGATCGCCGTTCTCCTCGACAAGAAGGTCAAGCGCGAGATCGACTTCGAAGCGGATTTCGTCGGTTTCGAATGCCCCGACTACTTTGTCGTCGGTTACGGCATGGACGTCGCCTACGCCTTCCGCGAACTGCCCTTCGTCGGCGTGGTCACCGGGGATGCCGACAAAATCTGATGCCGGCCTCTTGCGAGAAGAGGTTTGCCGGTCTTTACGGTTTTCAAAGAAAACTCTGCGCTTGTGGGCGTCCGAACCGTAGGAGGCCATGATGGCAAAGATCCTGATCACCGAGGATGAAGACTCCCTGCGCCGCTTCGTCGCGCGCGCCTTGCAGATGGACGGGCACGATGTCGTGCAGGCGGGCGATGGCGCGGAGGGGCTGGAGCATCTGCATGGTGCCACCTTCGACCTGCTGCTTTCCGACATCCGCATGCCCGTCATGGACGGCATCGCGCTTGCCCATGAAGCGGCGGCGGCCTTTCCCGGACTGAAGATCCTGTTGATGACCGGTTACGCCGAACAGCGCGAGCGCGCCGACGACCTTGCCGGAAAGATCGTCGACGTCGTTGCCAAGCCCTTCAGCCTGCCCGATATCCGCAAGGCGGTCGCCGTGGCTCTGGCGGCGTAAGGCTGTCGAGAACGCGGGCGTCGAGGGCCTGATTGTCCGTCGGGCGCGCCCCCGTGACGCGGGACGCGCGCTGCTCTGATATTACCGGATGTCCAGCAACCGCTCCAGATACTGCCGTTCCACCTCGGGCGAGACGTTGTTCCCGAGCCGGCGACGGATCTCGTCGAGGATTTCGCGCGCGCGCTGGGTGTCGATCTCGTCGGGCACCTTCACCTGATCTCCGAAGTCGGGTCCGGCATTCTGCTGGCGGCGGCCAAGGGGGTCGCGGCCGTTCTGTCCATATTGCGGGATGCCCTGGCCGGGGCCCTGTCCTTGACCTTGGCCCTGGCTCATCTGGTTCATCATGTCCTGCGCACCCTCGCGCAGGGCCTGCAGTGCACGGCCCTGGCTGCCGACCGCCTGTTCGCCCTGGCCCTGGCCGAGCTGGCCCGATGCGCCCTTCATCTCGCGCCCTGCCTGGCCGAAACCCTTGCCGGGCTTGATGCCCATGCCTTCAAGCCCCTTCTGAAGCTCGCCGAGCTGCTTTTCGAGCGCCTGCTGCTGTCCCTGGAGATCCTTCAGGGCCTGACGCAGCTGCTCCTCCGTCATCTGCTCGGTCGGATCGCCGCCCTGCTGCTCACCCTGCTGCTGCTGGCCCTGTTGCTGGCCCTGCTGCTGGTTGGGGTCTCCCGGCGGTTGTTCGAACAGATTCTCGTCCATCATCGGATCGCCCATCTGCATGCGGTTGCGCAGGGCCTGGTCGTGCTTGAACGTCTGCTCCATCAGTCGCTGCTGCTCCTGCATCAGCTGCCCGAGCTTGTCCATCTGCTGGCGCATCGCGCTGTTGTCCTGGCCCTGCTGCATGTCCTGCGGCCTGCGGCCGGCCTGCAGGTTGTTCATCATCCGCTGCATCTCCGACAGCATCTGGCGGGCCTGATCCTTCGACCCGGATTTGGCGAGGTTCTCGATCTGGTCCATCATCTTGTCCAGATCCTTGCTGCTCAGCATGTTCTCCATATTGGGCCGGGCGGCCGTCTGGGGGTTCTTCATCGCCTGTTCGGCAAGCGCCTGCATGAACTGCTTCATCGCCTCCCGCAGCTCCTGCATGGCCTTGGCGATCTCCTCGTCCGAGGCATTGCGCTCCAAGGCATCCGACAGCTTCTGCTGGGCCTCGCGCAGATTGCGTTCGGCCAGCGACAGGTTGCCGTCCTCGATGCCGAGCGCGACCTCCCAGAGATAGTCGGCGGTGCCGCGCATCGACTCTTCGTCGCGGGCCAGCGTCATGCGGCCCTTGGCGGATTGCAGCAGGAGAAAATGGGTGAGGTTGGGAATGTTGTCTTCCGGGCGGATGTTCAGCGCATCGTTGAGTTCGATCGCGCGTGGCAGGTCCCGGCTGTTCAGCGCCATGACCTGGCGCTCCTCGGCAACCGCGCCAGCCAGCGGTTCATAGAAGCGGCGGGCGGGCAGGATCATCTCCTGCGGGGCGCTGCGCCCCTCCTGGCCGGCGGCATCGCGCGCGACGAGCGTGATGCGGACGCGCTTGCCGGCGAGCGGATGTTCCGACAGGTTGCGGCTTGCCGTCGCCTTGGCGTCCTTTGCATTGCGGCGCGGCAGGTCGAGCCGATATTCGGGGGCAGGGTAGAGCGGCGTTGCCTCGACGGGTGGCGCCTCCGCCGGGACGATCTCCGCGAAAGCCTCGCTCAGCCCGTAATCGTCCTTGGCGATGAAGGGGATCTCCAGTGCGGCATTGACCGTGGCGCGCGGCGTCCCGTCGAAGGCGATCTCGGGCACGGCGTCGGGAATGACGGCAAACTGCCATGTCTGCGTGCCGACCGTCAGCGTGCCGTCGCGGGTGATCTTGTAAAGATGCGTGCTGTTGCCGGGAGGCGTCGGGGCCGCGCTGTCCGTCGCCGTCGTCTCGCCTGCAGGCGGAGACGGGGGAGAGACCGGGCTGGCAACCGTGCTTGCAGCCTTGTCCGCACCCGCCTCTTGCGGCTTTTGCGGCGGGATCGGCACGGCCGTGGTGGCGCCCGTGTCGAGGAAGGTGACGGCCGTGTCCGGGGCGGATGCCGCGCTGGTCACGCGAACGGTCACGTCGCTGAACTGCGGGATGCGGAGCACGCTTGCCTCCGCGGGCGCGCCTGCGGCATCGGCCTGGTCTGCCCGTCCCGTCAGGAACACGGGCGCGCGGCCTGTATAGGTGGGGGGCGTTACCCAGGCGTCGATGCGCACATCCGGCGCGGCGACGATGGTGTCGGGCAGGCGGAACGCATCCGAGAGCGTCCCGGCGCGGTTGGAATACGAATAGGCAAAGGCGACGGTCACGAGCAGAACCGGCAACGCACGCAGGCCGAACCCGTCATGGCGGGCGATATCGGGGCGCGGCAGCCCCGTTTCGAGCGCGCCGATCATCCGGGCCATGCGTGTCTGGTGTTCGCGCCACAGCGCCTCACCGAAAGCGCCGCCGGTGGCCGGCTTGTCGTCCTGCACGCCGATCGCCTGGTGCGGCAGCGCATTGCGCTCTTCCAGCAGGCGATCGGCCTCGTGCATATCGGGCAGGCGGATGCGGAAGACCGGGACGAGGGCAGCCATGAAGGCAAGCGCAAAGGTCAGCAGCAAACCGGCGTGAACGAGCGGCGGCACCGTGCGGAACAGGCCGAACCAGGCAGCGGAAAGGAAGAGAAAGGCGATGCCCAGCGGGAGGAGCGCGCGAGGCGCCAGCCGCTCGGCAACGAGAACCGCGCGGGCGAAGCCGCGCTTGCGGGCGAGCGTCTGCGTCATGCCTGTCTTCATCCTGCCGGAGACGCCGTTTTTGCCGACCGGTCGTTCCTGTCGCCGGAATTCTGCCATCCGCACCGTCCTGTTTCTGCCCTTACACCGCAGCGCACGCGAATCCTGCGCCCGCCGATGTGCTTACGGGCGCGAGGATACCATTGTTTGTGGCGAAGACGAGGGCGAGAACGCAATCGTGAACGTGGCGTCCTCCGGCGAAACCACGTCCGACGGTCTTGACCTTCCCGCACAGACGGACGGCAACCGGGCGTGCCGGAGCCGGCCGGGGTCGCGCTCAGTCTGGCAGCGCTTCGTCCGAAAGCCACTCGTCCGAAAGCCACTCCGGCAGACTGTCGAGACCGATCAGATCCTCGATGGTGGTGCGCGGACGGACCACGTGGAAGCGGTTGCCCTTGACCAGGACCTCCGGCACCAGAAGCCGCGAATTGTACGTGCCGGCCTGCACCGCACCATAGGCGCCTGCCGTGCTGACGGCAAAGAGATCGCCCGGGCGCGGCATGGCCATTTCGCGGTCGAGCGCCAGATAGTCGCCGGTCTCGCAGACCGGGCCGACGACATCCGCGGTGATGCGCGGCGCGTTGGCGGCCGAGATGCGGACCGGGCGGATCTCGTGATAGGCTTCGTAGAGCGTCGGACGGATGAGGTCGTTCATCGCCGCATCGACGATGACGAAGGTCTTCGATCCGCCATCCTTCACATAGATCGTCTCGGTCACCAGAATGCCGGCATTGCCCACGATCAGGCGGCCGGGCTCCATGACGATGCGGCAGCCGAGACCGGCAAGCTGCTCCTTGACGATCGCCGCATAGGCGTCGGGCAGGGGCGGGGGATTGTTGTCTTCCTTGTAGGGAACGCCAAGACCGCCGCCGACATCGACATGATCGATGACATGCCCGTCGGCGCGCAGCGCGTCCACGAGATCGCGCAGCACCTTGAAGGCGTCCTCGAACGGCTGCAGCTCGGTGATCTGGCTGCCGATATGCATGTCGATCCCGGTGACCTTGATGCCGGGAAGCGTTGCGGCATGGGCATAGACGGCGCGGGCGCGCTCGAAGCCGATCCCGAACTTGTTTTCCTTCTTGCCGGTCGAGATCTTGGCATGGGTCCGGGCATCCACATCCGGATTGATGCGGAAGGACACGTGCGCCTGGCGATCGAGACGGACGGCGCGGGCGTTGAGCACTTCGAGCTCGGGTTCGGATTCGACGTTGAAGCAGTAGATGCCGGCGGCCAGCGCCAGATCCATCTCGCCGGCCGTCTTGCCGACGCCGGAAAACATGATCCGCTCCGCCGGAATACCGGCGGCCAGTGCGCGGGCCAGTTCGCCGCCGGAGACGACGTCGATGCCGGCGCCGAGACGGCCGAGCGTCTTCAGCACGGCCTGGTTGGAATTCGCCTTCATGGCGTAGCACACCAGCGCGTCGACGCCCTCGAAGGCCTTCGCGAAGACGGCATAGTGCCGCTCCAGCGTCGCGGTGGAATAGCAGTAGAAGGGGGTGCCGACGGCACGGGCGATGTCGGTCACCGGCACGTCTTCCGCATGCAGAACGCCGTCACGATATTCGAAGTGGTTCACGGATGGGGCCTTCGGTGGGCTGTCAGAGCAGCGGGTCGAGGAGGAAGGAGCGCTCGGGCACGTCGGCCTGGGCGCCAGTGCGGCCGCTGCGGGCCGCCGTGTTGTCAGAGCCGGGGACGGTGTTCATCTGCGTCACGGCCGTCGTCTGGGTCGAGGCATTGCCGGAGACGGCGGCGCTCGCCGGGGCGGCCCCGCTTGCCGGGCGCACGAAGCCGGACGGCAGGGCCGAAGGCGTGGCAGTCGTGTTCTGGGTGTCCTTTGCCGCCTTCGCGCGGGCGACGCTCGGACGTTCGAGATCGCCCTTGCGGCCGCAGCCGGAGGCCGTCAGCACCGTTGCCGTCAGAAGCAGCGCCGTCAGGGCGGCAGTCCGAAATGTCATCGTCGCGGGTCCTTTGCGAGGGAAGGCGGTCCCTCTTAGCTGTTTTTCAAGGACCGCGCACGTTCGAATTGCTGATGGATCGCCCGGGAAACGTGATCGATCGCCCGGGCCGGCCTTTGCGTTCTTATTTTGATGCATGTCGTTTCCCGAAACCGCTGCACAGTTTCGGGCGACATGCAGCAGAAGGCCGGACGCCTCAGTTGCGTGCCCGCCACCAGGCGATCTGCCGGCGAACTTCGGCCGGCGCGGTGCCGCCGAAGGAGGTGCGGCTGGCGACGGAGGCCTCGACCGTCAGCACGTCGAAGACCTTGTCCGTGATCGCCGCGTGGATCGCCTGCAGGTCGTCAAGGCCCAGTTCGCCAAGGTCGCAGCTCCGGCTCTCGGCCAGCGCCACGGCACGGCCGGTCACGTGGTGGGCATCGCGGAAGGGCAAGCCGGCTTCGCGCACGAGCCAGTCCGCCAGATCCGTCGCGGTGGAGAAGCCGGACCCGGCCGCCTTCTTCATGCGCTCCGTGTTGATGGTCATGTCGCGCACCATGCCGGTCATGGCGGCAAGGCCGAGCTCCAGGCTCTCGGCGCTGTCGAAGACCTGTTCCTTGTCTTCCTGCATATCCTTGGAATAGGCGAGCGGCAGGCCTTTCATGATGGTGAGAAGCGCGATCAGCGAGCCGTTGATACGACCTGTCTTGGCCCGCACCAGCTCGGCGGCATCCGGATTCTTCTTCTGCGGCATGATGGAGGAGCCGGTGGAAAAGGCATCCGACAGCCGGACGAAGCCGAACTGCGGCGTCGACCAGATGACGATCTCCTCGGCAAGGCGCGACAGGTGGGTGGCCGAAATCGCCGCGATCGACAGGAACTCCAGCGCGAAATCGCGATCGGAAACGGTGTCGATGGAGTTGCGCGTCGGTCCGGCGAAACCAAGCGCCTTGGCGGTCATGTGCCGGTCGATCGGAAAGCCGGTGCCGGCAAGGGCCGCCGCGCCGATCGGGCTTTCGTCCATATGTTCGATGGCGTGCCGCACACGGGCGCGGTCCCGGCCGAACATTTCGACATAGGCCATGCAATGGTGGCCGAACGTGACCGGCTGGGCCGTCTGCAGATGGGTGAATCCCGGCATGACCGTGTCGGCATGTTCCTCGGCACGATCGAGGAAGGCGGCGATCAGGCGCGTGAGCGCGGTCTCGACCTTCTGCAGCTCTTCCTTGACCCAGAGGCGGAAATCGAGCGCCACCTGGTCGTTGCGCGAGCGCGCCGTGTGCAGCCGGCCGGCGGCCGGGCCGATCAGCGTCGCCAGGCGGGATTCCACGTTCATGTGGATGTCTTCGAGGCGGCGGGAAAACGTGAAGGTGCCTGCTTCGATTTCCGACAGGATCGTGTCGAGGCCACCGAGAATGGCGTCCTTGTCGGCGCCGGAAATGATGCCCTGATGGGCCAGCATTTCGGCATGAACCTTGGAGCCGCGGATATCCTGCGCGTAGAGCTTCTTGTCGAAGCCGATGGAGGCGTTTATCTCCTCCATGATGGCGTCGGGTCCGGACGCGAAACGACCGCCCCACATCTGGTTGGAGGTTTTCGTCTCGGAAGCGCCGTCGGCCATCGCAATATCCGTCCTGAAAAAGGTACAAGTCTTGAAAACCGACATGACAGACCCGGGGAAACCCCGCTCCGCCCTACGGCTCGTGGCGCTGGCAGCCCTTCTGGGCCTGATCGCCGGTGCGGCAGCGGTATACGTCAGGCAAAGCGGGTCTGGCAATGCTCCGGAGATCGCTTCGGCGGGCGCCTCCGGTCAATGCGCAGCCGCGTCGGGCAAGATCGCCAGCCTTACGCCGCTGATGAAGGGCCAGGTGGCCGCCATGGCGCCGGCCGACCGGCCGCGGCCCCTGGAGGATCTCACGTTCAAGGATGGAACGGGCAAGGACGGCACGGGCAAGGATCTGACGCTCGCCGACTTCAAGGGCCGCACGGTGCTCCTCAACCTTTGGGCCACATGGTGCGTGCCCTGCCGCGAGGAAATGCCGGCGCTCGACAGGCTGGAAAAGGCGGAGGGAAGCGACCGGTTCGAGGTCGTCGCCGTCAATATCGACACCGGCAGCGACGAGAAGCCGAAAGCGTTCCTGTCGGAGACCGGCGTCGCGGCGCTAAAACCCTATCGCGATGCCTCCATGGGCGTCTTCAATGCGCTGAAGAAGGAGGGGCTCGCTTTCGGGCTGCCCGTGACCGTGCTTCTCGACGACAAGGGTTGCCTGCTCTCGGCCATGAACGGGCCGGCGGCCTGGGATGGCGACGAGGGGCGGGCCCTGGTGCGCGCCGCGGCCGCGGCGGGCACTGGGTCCTGAGCCGTCAGCGACGTCGGCAATTATGAAGCCCTGCGCCGCGAGGACGGCGCTCGCGCTCGTGTTCGCTGTTGCCGATCGTGCCTGTTGGCGACGGCGGATTTACCGCGTGGGAACCGGGGTTTCCCCACGATAGTCGTAAAAACCGCGACCGGACTTCCGACCAAGCCAGCCGGCTTCGACATATTTCACGAGCAGCGGGCAGGGGCGGTACTTGCTGTCGGCGAGACCATCGTGGAGGACCTGCATGATCGACAGGCAGGTGTCGAGGCCGATGAAATCGGCCAGTTGCAGCGGTCCCATCGGGTGATTGGCGCCGAGCTTCATGGCGGTGTCGATCGCATCGACCGTGCCGACGCCTTCGTACAGCGTGTAGATCGCCTCGTTGATCATCGGCAGAAGGATGCGGTTGACGATGAAGGCCGGAAAATCTTCGGCCACCGTGATGGTCTTATCCAGGGCCGTGACGAACTGGCGGGCCGAGGCGAACGTGCCTTCCTCGGTCGCGATGCCGCGCACCAGTTCAACGAGCTTCATGACCGGAACGGGGTTCATGAAGTGGATGCCCATGAAACGCTCCGGACGGTCCGTGGCGGAGGCAAGGCGCGTGATCGACAGGGACGAGGTGTTGGTCGCCAGAATGGCGTCGGGCTTCAATACCGGACAGACGGCTACATAGATCTTGCGCTTGACGGCTTCGTCTTCCGTCGCCGCTTCGATTACGAGATCGGCCGGCGACAGGTCCGTCAGATCGGAGGACCCCTTGATGAGCGTGAGCGCCTTCTTGCGCTCGTCCTCGGTCAGTTTTCCGGACGAGACCTGGCGGGCCATGTTGCCGTTGATCGTGGCGAGACCAGCCTCGATGCGATCGGGCGCGATGTCGTAGAGGTGCACCTTGTACCCTGCCAGAGCGGCGACCTGCGCAATGCCGCAGCCCATCTGCCCCGCACCGACGATTCCGACATTCTTGATCATCAAGCCGTTCTTCCCCAATCGCAGCCGACGTTCAGGACCGCGACCGCGCCGCGCGCCATGGTGACGCGCCCAGCTTCGCAGTCGCGCTCGACACCCGCCGCATCATCGCCTTGCGGATCGGTTTTCGATCCCGGAATGATGCAGTCAAGGCCTGCCTCAAAGTGATACCGGCTGGCGGTGGGTTTTGCCAGTGCTTTCCGTCGTTCTCTGCGCGTCTTCGAATGTAAAACGGCCGCATTGGGGATGCGGCCGTTCACTTCTCGGTGTGTCGAGGCACAGCCTCCGCCGTGTCGGGAACCCAGCCTGGGCTGGAGCAAGGTCACAGCGCCTTTTCGAGTTCCGGCAGCAGCGTGAAGATGTCGCCGACGAGACCGTAGTCCGCGACCTGGAAGATCGGTGCGTCTTCGTCCTTGTTGATGGCGACGATGACCTTGCTGTCCTTCATGCCGGCGAGGTGCTGGATGGCGCCGGAGATGCCGCAGGCGATATAGAGCTGCGGAGCGACCACCTTGCCGGTCTGGCCGACCTGCCAGTCGTTGGGCGCATATCCCGCATCCACGGCGGCCCGCGAGGCACCGACGGCGGCGCCGAGCTTGTCGGCGAGCGGCAGGATGACCTCCTGGAACTTCTCCGCCGAGCCGAGCGCGCGGCCGCCCGACACGATGATCTTCGCGGAGGTCAGCTCCGGACGGTCGGACGAGGACAGGGCATCCGCGACAAAGGTGGACAGCCCGGGATCGGCTGCCGCAGAGACGGTCTCGACCTGTGCCGAACCGCCTGCGGCGGCGGGCGCGAAGGTCGAGGTCCGCACGGTGATGACCTTCTTGGCGTCGCCCGACTGAACGGTCTGGATGGCGTTGCCGGCATAGATCGGACGCTTGAACGTATCGGCCGACACGACCTCGGTGACCTCGGAGATCTGGGCGACATCGAGCAGGGCTGCGACGCGCGGCATGACGTTCTTGCCGACCGAGGTGGCCGGCGCGATCAGCACGTCGTAGCTGCCGGCGAGCGACACGATGAGGGCCGCCAGCGGCTCGGCCAGGTTGTTGGCAAGGCCTGCATCGTTTGCGAGCAGGACCTTCGATACGCCGGCCAGCGTTGCGGCGTTGGCGGCCGCGGCGTCCGCACCGGCGCCTGCGACCAGAACATGGATGTCGCCACCGATGGCGGTCGCGGCGCTGACGGTACGGGCGGTTGCGTCGGAAACGGTGTGACCGTCATGATCCGCCAGAAGAAGAATGGCCATGTCGTATGTTCTCCGTGAAATCTCGATCTGTCTGTCGCTGCGTCGTCGTCGGTCCCTTATCGACCGCGTATCGGCAGCATGTCGCATGCAGAGCCCGGCTGCCGGTGCGCACTGTCCTGGCGGACCTGCGGCGCACCGTGCACCTCGGGCTTACAGCACGCCGGCTTCGTTCTTCAGCTTGTCGACGAGTTCGGCAACCGAGCCGACCTTGATGCCCGCCTTGCGGCCGGCCGGCTCTTCGGTCTTCAGGACGGTCAGGCGCGGTGCCGTGTCGACGCCGAAATCGGCCGGCGTCTTCTTGTCGAGCGGCTTCTTTTTCGCCTTCATGATGTTCGGCAGCGAGGCGTAGCGCGGTTCGTTGAGGCGCAGATCCGTCGTGACGACGGCCGGAAGCTTGATGTCGATCGTCTGCAGGCCGCCGTCGACCTCGCGGGTGACGGTCGCCTTGTCGGCGTCAAGGACGACCTTGGACGCGAACGTGCCCTGGCTCCAGCCGAGCAGCGCCGACAGCATCTGGCCCGTCTGGTTGCTGTCGTCGTCGATGGCCTGCTTGCCCACGATGACGAGCGACGGCTGTTCGGCTTCCACGACGCCCTTGAGGATCTTGGCGACCGCCAGCGGCTCCACGGTCGCATCGGTCTCGACCAGAATTGCGCGGTCCGCACCCATGGCGAGCCCGGTGCGCAGCGTTTCCTCCGCCTTCGCCGGGCCGATGGATACGACGACCACCTCCGTCGCCTTGCCTGCTTCCTTGAGCCGCAGGGCTTCTTCCACGGAGATTTCGTCGAACGGGTTCATCGACATCTTCACGTTGGCAAGCTCGACGCCGGACCCATCCGGCTTGACGCGGATCTTGACGTTGTAGTCAACGACGCGCTTCACGGTGACAAGAATTTTCATGGAGCTTCCTTCATCGAATCTCGGCAGTGAATCTCAACGATGTGGCCGGGTCTGCGGGCCCGGCACGGATCTGACGTGGTCGCGGCTGTCCGTGTCAGCCCCAGATGGTCCGTTCGGCGCGTCTCGGCGCCGGTCTCGAGCCGAAGGAAACACGGTTCCAGACAACAGAAATCGCATAGTCCCTTGCCGCCCTGTCAGTCGATTGGCGACATCGATACGCGTTTTTTCCACAATTACAATCTCGGCTGACCACGCTCCCGGTCCATCCCGTAAATTACTGACCTTTACGTGCACGTCAATAGTGCTTGCCGGTTTTCTCGTCGTCGCATGGATCTGGTCACGGCAGCGGACTCCACGGGCCGGCTTGGCCCTGACCAGGCGCGACGCCGGGAGGAGCCGTTTCCACGAGGCGAACGGCCTTCGGCACGACGACGACCCTGTCGAACAGCGGTACGCCCTTGCGGCGCATGACGAGAACAAGGAGCAGGCCTGTGATGATCCCGCCGACATGGGCGCCCCAGGACACATCCGCCGAGGGATCGACCGCCAGCATGTAGAATTGCTGTGCGATCCAGAGCGCGAGCGGAATGAAGGCGGGCAGGGGAAGCGGAATGCGGAAGAGGACGAGCACCCAGACACGGACCTTCGGGTGGAGGAGGAAGTAGGCCGCCACCACGCCGGAGACGGCGCCGGATGCGCCGATCAGCGGCGCCTGCGAGAAGGGCACGACAAGGCCGTGCACGAGCGCACCTGCCGCCGCACAGGCAAGATAGAAGATCAGGAACCGAAGATGTCCAAGCGCATCCTCGACATTGTCGCCGAACACCCAGAGGAACAGCATGTTGGTGCCGAGGTGATAGAGGTCGGCATGCAGGAACGCGTAGGTGATATGGGTCGCGCTTTCCGGCACGACGGCGATGCCGGGTGCCAGCGTCGCATCTCCAAAGATGAGCGCGGGGATATAGCCGAACGACAGGAGGTCGGCGTTGACGGTTGCGGCTTCGACGAACAGCGGCCCGGTCAGGAAGAAGATCACCACATTTGCCACGATGAGCCCGATCGTGACGATCTGCAGACGGATATGCTTCAGGTTGTTGCGATCGTGAAGCGGTATGAACATGCAGTTTCCTCCCGCATCATGGCTCTTACCGGTTGAGCCCTGCTTTCACCCTGAGCCCTGGCCTTGCCGCGCAAGCCCAGCCCTTACTGCGCAAGCCCGGGCTTGCGGTGTAAGCCGGCGTCACCGCGTGAGGCCGGGTATCCACAGGACGTCGCCGCGGCCGCGATCGTTCAGCCAGCGAGCCGCGACGAAGAGGAAGTCCGACAACCGGTTGACATATTCCAGCGCTGCCGGGCTGACGGTCTCTCCATCGGTATGGGAGAGGGCGACCATCGCGCGCTCCGCGCGCCGTGCAATGGTGCGGGCAAGGTGCAGGTGGGCGGCTGCCGGGGTGCCGCCGTTCAGCACGAAGGAGCGCAGCGGCTCGAGGTCGGCGTTGAGGCGATCGATCTCGGCCTCGATCCGCGCCACCTGGCCGGCGACGATGCGCAACGGCTCGTAGGGGAGTGTTTCCCCGGTATCGGGCGTCGAGAGATCCGCACCGAGGTCGAAGAGGTCGTTCTGAATGCGTTTCAGCATGTCATCGACCTCCGGCTCGCTTGCCGTGGTGAGGCGCGCCATGCCGATGGCGGCGTTCGCCTCGTCGATCGTGCCGTAGCACTCGATCCGCAGGTCGTTCTTGAAACGCCGCGGACCGGCGGCAAGGCCCGTGGTCCCGTCGTCACCGGTGCGGGTGTAGATCTTGTTGAGCTTGACCATCTCAGCGGCCTCCGCCGGTGATCCAGAGCGTCAACATGATCAGGCCGATGGCAACCGCCTGCAGCAGGACGCGGGCCTGCATCAGCTTGTTGGATGCATTGCCGCTGCCGCCCTTGGCCATGTTGATCAGCCCGCGGACGAGGACGATGACGACGAGGCCCATCACGAGGAGTGTCAGGCCGGTAAGAAAGGAACTCATGCGCAGTCTTTCTGACGGCCGCTCGCCGTCCCACCAGAGAGGATCCGGCCGCTCAGCCGAGGCGTCCGATAATGCGATAGAACAGGCTTGCCGGAAGCAGTTTCTTCAACCGCGCGCCCTGTTTGGCTGGTTGAGTCACAATATAGTGCGGTCGCGGCCGTTTTGCCGTCAAAGCTTTCACAAGAACGGTATAAACGGCCTCCGGTCCGAGTTTTCCCCTCGCCGGACCGCTTTCGCCGGTCAGCCGCTGCATCTGCCGTTGATATTCTGCGCGGTGGACCGAGCCTTCGAGGTCGATATGGCGGCGGATATGCGTCACGGCCGTGGCGGTGAAGCGCGATTCGATCGGGCCGGGCTCGATGAGGCTGACCGAAATGCCCGAACCGGCAAGCTCCATGCGCAGGGTCAGCGACAGGCCCTCGATGGCGAATTTCGACGCGTTGTAGGCGCCGCGCCATCGGTAGGGCACGATGCCGAGAATGGACGAGCACTGCACGATGCGGCCGTGGCCTTGCGCCCGCATGACCGGGATGACGCGACGGGTGAGATCGTGCCAGCCGATGACGTTGGTTTCGAGCTGCAGCCGCAGCGCCTCCGTCGGCAGGTCCTCCACCGCGCCGGCCTGTCCGTAGGCGCCGTTGTTGAAGAGTGCGTCCAGCCGCCCGCCTGTCCGCGTGAGGACAGCTTCGACCAGCGCCGCGATCGTTTCCGTGCGGGTGTAGTCCATGAGAAAGGTCTCGATCCCCTCGGCTTCGAGGCCGACCCGATCCTCCTCGCGCCGGACGGTGGCGAAAACGCGCCACCCGTCGCGTGTGAGCGCCCTTGCGGCATGGGCCCCGATGCCGGAAGAACATCCCGTCACAATGATGGTCGGTCGATCCCGATGAGGGCTATCGGTCATGAAGGCGTGTCGCTCCGGATTCCGCAGATGGGCCAACAAGGCGCATGAAGCTGATGAGGCCCATGAGGCTGTGGACTTGGAGCGCTGGTTTCCCATATTCGACAGCAGGTGACAATGCGGCGGCTTTGCAACCCGGACGCCGATCCGGACGCAAGGGCTTGCGCTTGAAACCAAATCGCGGTGCCGTACGTCTTTCGGGGAAGAGGACGTCGCGCCCTTGAGAGCGGAGACCGGATGCCGTTGTTCCTGCGTATGGCCTGGAAGGTCACATTCGATGCGCTGTGGCATTTCAGCGACGATGACGGCTGGGCCATGGCCAGCCATGTCGCCCTGTCGTCGCTGCTCGCAATCTTTCCGTTCCTGATCTTCGGAACCGCGCTCGGCAGCTTCCTCGGTGCCGACCAGTTCGCGACCACGGCCGTGCACCTGATCTTCGACACATGGCCACCATCGATCGCAAAGCCGATCGCCGACGAGATCGTGCAGGTGCTGACCACGCCGCGCGGCGGGCTGCTCACCGTCTCCGTGCTCGCGGCCGCCTATTTTGCCTCCAATGGCGTCGAGGCGCTGCGCATTTCGCTCAACCGGGCCTACCGGGTGGCGGAAAGCCGGCCCTGGTACGTCACGCGGATCGCCAGCCTCGGCTTCGTGCTGGCCGGGGTCGTCATCCTGGCGTTTGTCAGCCTGCTGCTGGTCGCGGTGCCGCTGGCCCTGCGCTATGCCGACCGCTGGCTGCCCTGGCTCGACGAGCTTCTGTCGATGGTCGACAACTGGGGTCTGGCGCTGGCGCTCCTCATTCTGACCGGGGGCCTGATCGTTTCCCATCTCTGGTTGCCCGATGGCCGGCGCAAGATCATGGACGTGCTGCCGGGGATCGTCATCACGCTTGTTGCCTGGACGATCGGTGCCGTCGGTTTCGCGTCCTATCTTTCGAATTTCGCAAATTATGCCTCGACCTATGCCGGTCTCGCCTCGATCATGATCGTTCTCGTGTTCCTCTACATGCTGGGCGCGATCTTCATCATCGGCGCGGAGATCAACGCGGCGATCATGAAATACAAGGTCAAGCGCATGGTGATCCGCCATTTTCGCGGCATGCCGGCGGAGGAGGCCGCGGCGACGCGCGATATCGCCCTGCCGGAAGAGAGCGCGGCCGCGGCGTCAGACGACAAGCGCGCGGACATCCGCCGCTGAAAGGCCTTTCTCCCTGAGGTCGCGCAGCCCCGTATCGCGATGGCTCTTCGACAGCTTGCGCCCGTCCGCTCCGAGGATGAGGCGATGGTGGTGATAGACCGGTTCCGGCAGGTCGAGCAGCGCCTGCAGCAGGCGGTGGACCGAGGTCGCATGAAAGAGATCCTGCCCTCGGACGACATGGGTTACGCCCTGCAAGGCATCATCCACGGTGACCGACAGATGGTAGCTGGAGGGCGCATCCGGCCGCGACAGGATGACGTCGCCCCAAGCCTCGGGCATGGCGTGAACCGTTTCCAGCACGGTCTTCCCGTCCTCAGGCTCGCCATGGGCACGCAGGCCGGTTTCCTGCCAGGTCAGCGGCCCTTTGACGGCGTTGCGGGCTTTCGCCATGTCGAGCCGCCAGGCGAACGGTCGTCCGGCCGCCGTTGCTTCGGCCACCGCGTCCGCCCGCTGCGCCTCGCTCCAGTCGCGCTCCGGGCCGGGGTAGAGAGGCGCGCCGTCCGGATCGCGCGGCCAGGGGGCGCCACCCGCCTCGATGGCAGCGACCCGGGTGCGGATCTCGCCGCGCGTGAGAAAGGCGGGGTAGACGAGACCCAGATCCCTGAGGCGGTCCAGCGCCCTCTCGTAATCCGCAAAGTGCTCGGACTGGCGCCGGATGGGCTCGTCGAAGGTCAGGCCGAGCCAGGCGAGGTCATCGAGAGCGGCCTGCTCGAATGCCGGGCGGCACCGGGTCCGGTCGATATCTTCGAGGCGCAGCAAAAGCCGTCCGCCGGTTTCTGCCGCAAAACGGGCGTTGAGAAGCGCCGACAGCGCGTGGCCGAGGTGGAGAAGGCCATTGGGGCTCGGCGCGAAGCGGTATACCGGGGGCTTTGACAGGCGGTGCGGCATGGCGTCTTCTGCCACCGAAGGGCCGCCGGGCCAAGACCAGGAGAAGCGTTCCGCCATGCGGATTCTGAGCGATCACGATGTTTCCCTCGGGCTCTCGGCTCTGACGGAGCGCGACCCCCGGCTGATCCCGATCCTCGCGGCGACGGGACCCGTGCCGCTCCGGCGATCCGAACCCGGCTTTTCCGGGCTGGCCGCCATCATCGTGTCCCAGATGATCTCCAAGGCCAGTGCGGCCGCAATCTGGAACCGGCTGGTGCTGCGCCTGGGCACGGTGGAGGCGCAGGCCTTTCTCTCGCTCGGCGAGGAAGAATGCCGCGCGGTCGGGCTTTCGGGTGCAAAAATCAGGGCCCTGCGGGCCGCCGCGTCCGCTGTCGAGGCCGGATCGCTCGATCTCGACGGCCTCTGTTCCGTCGATCCGCAGGTTGCCATCGCCACGCTCGGCGCGCTTCCGGGGATCGGTCGCTGGACCGCCGAGGTCTATCTCGTCTTCTGTGCCGGTTATCCCGACATCTTTCCCGTGGGCGACGTCGCGCTTCAAAGTGCTGTTGCCGATGCCCTGTGCCTGGACACGCGACCCTCGGCCCGGGTGCTGGAAGGCCTCAGTCTGGCCTGGAGCCCCTGGCGCAGCATTGCCGCCCGGCTGTTCTGGGCCTTCTATGCACAGCGCATGCGACGCGATGCCGCACCTGTTCTGGCGGGGCCGGACGCGGCAAAGCCGGCGCGTAACCAACTGAAATGAATCTTTTGTTTCCACTTTCCTTTCGGCTTCACAATCCTGACGTAACGAGCCTAATATAGAAGGGCAGATGCCGAATCGATCAGGAGTCACTGGACTTGACGATTGCAGTCTCACCTCAGGCCTTGCCTGCGCTCGTGTTGAACGCGGACTACCGGCCTCTCAGTTATTACCCTTTGTCGCTCTGGTCCTGGCAGGACGCGATCAAGGCGGTCTTCCTTGACCGTGTGGTTATTCTCGCGGAATACGAACATCAGGTCTCCTCGCCCAGCTTCTCGATGAAACTGCCGAGTGTCGTCTGCCTGAAAAGCTATGTTCAGCCCTCGCGTCATCCGGCCTTCACGCGTTTCAACGTGTTCCTGCGGGACCGTTTCGAGTGCCAGTATTGCGGCTCGCCCGACGACCTGACCTTCGACCATGTCATTCCGCGCTGCCATGGCGGCCAGACGACGTGGGAAAACGTGGTCGCCGCCTGTTCGCCCTGCAACCTGCGCAAGGGCGGCAAGATGCCCCGCAATGCCGGCATGTTCCCCCACCAGAAACCGTACCACCCGACCGTGCAGGACCTGCACAACAATGGCCGGCTGTTTCCGCCGAACTTCCTGCACGAAAGCTGGATGGACTATCTCTACTGGGATGTCGAACTGCAGCCGTAAGGCTTGGCGTTGACGGATTGCCGATGGGTTTCGAGGGCGCCACATGAGGGCGCCCTTTTCGGTTTTTACCGGGCTTTGACGGCGCCGCGGATGGCGATGGCCGCCAGCACCAAGCTCGCCAGCACGTTCCAGCCGGCAAAGGAAAGGCCGAGCACGCGCAGGGCCGCATCCGTGCAGGAGGGCCCATGCTTGCTGTCGAGATCGCCCAGGAGGTCGCCGACATTGGGCGAGACGCCCTGCGCCGTCGTCGAGCAATTTGCCGGGCCGGCCCAGAAATGCCATTCGACGCCCGCGTGGTAGATGCCGATGCCCGCGCCGACCAGCATCATCAGCGCGACGACGGCCAGCAGCAGGCGCGGCAGCCAGGCCGGCATGGGGAAGGCTGCGCTGAGGATGGCGAGCAGGCCGACGGGAATGCCGTAATAATAGGGCTCGCGCTGCATCAG
Organism: Rhizobium sp. Leaf341; assembly: GCF_001424325.1. NCBI lineage: Bacteria > Pseudomonadati > Pseudomonadota > Alphaproteobacteria > Hyphomicrobiales > Rhizobiaceae > Rhizobium > Rhizobium sp. Leaf341. The sequence goes on along the minus strand of NZ_LMPE01000005.1, from coordinate 56,362 downwards.
GCAGAGGGCGCAGGGGATATAGCCGCCGAGATGCTCGAAGCCGAGCGCGGTTCCCACCGTGACGATCATCCCGAGCGTGACGAGGACGGCTGCGGGCAGGGCAGGGGAGCGTCGAAGGGCGGTCACGGTCTCGGTCACGATCTCAAGGCTCCGAAAGGCGGGTTGGCGTCGATGTTGCCGACGGGCTTACAGCATATGGCCGGCGACCGAAATCGGTTTCGCGCCGGCCGGCGACCCGGAAAGGCGTCGCCCGGTCAGGGCGTGACGATCTCCGGATTGTGCAGGAAGAAGCGGTAGGCGATGAAAAGAACGATCAGCACGGCAGCGATGACGGCCGAGATCAGGCCGAGACGCTTTTCGATGAAATGGCGGATCTCCTCGCCGTAGCGGCGCAGCAGCCAGGCGAGCAGGAAGAAGCGCGCGCCACGCGCAATGACGGCGCACATGATGAACAAGCCGAGATGGATGCCCGCGACGCCGGAGAGGATCGTGACGACCTTGATCGGCGGCAGGTGGGCAAGCCCCGAGGTGACGAGCAGCAGAACGAGCATTTCGTTGCTGAACGAGGCCCGCATGGTGTCGAACGCCTCGAGCTTGCCGTAGAATTCGAGGATCGGGCGGGCCAGCGCCTCGAACGCATAATGTCCGAGATACCAGCCGGCAATGCCGCCGAGGACGGAGGCGACGGTCGCGATCGCCGCATAGCGCCAGGCCCGCTCGGGCCGCGCCAGCGCCATCGGCAGGAACAGCACGTCGGCCGGCACCAAGAAGACGGAGCTTTCCACGAAGGCGATGACGGCAAGCCAGACCTCCGCCGACTTGCGGGCGGCAAGCGACATGGTCCAGTCGTAAAGGCTGCGGAGCATCGGCAAATCCTCGTTCAGACGGCAGGCGGGACGGGATCCCGCGCGCAGCGCTGGCCCGAAACTCGCGACGATATCCCGAGCCGGGCGGTAAAACGGCGGTGCCCCGAAGGGCATGCTCTCGCTTTTATGCACGAACGGCCCAACTGTAAATCGCGCCTGCACAATGGATGTTGCTCCGCACCATGGTTTTTCACGGGGCGCATGCTGGCGCCACGCCAGCCAGCCGTCCCGCACCCTCAAGCGCGTTGCGTGAAAAGGGATTCACGCAACGCAATTCAGGGCTGGTTTGGATGCATGTCGTTTCCCGAAACCGCTCTACACGTTCGGACGACAGGCATGAGCGGACCATGCTCCTCGGCGCATGCTTTCCGCCACACGTCTTCCCCGCATGTCTTCCGCAACCCGACCAACCTGTTGTCCGGTCAACGGCGAAGCGCCCTCAGCCATGACGGCAAGCGATTGCGCTGCATTCCGACGGAATCCCGGTTGACCAAGCCCCGTCCACCCGTATAAATCCCGTTCCTGCCTCTCCCGTGCCCCATTGGCGGAATTGGTAGACGCGCTCGACTCAAAATCGAGTTCCGAAAGGAGTGCTGGTTCGACTCCGGCATGGGGCACCAGAGAGATTATTCTCACCAATAAAAAACCCTTAGCGATTGATGCCTTGTCTCAGTCCGCTTTGCGCTGCCCGTCGTGTCTCGATCGAGCGGCTTGGCACGCATTCGTCGTCCTCGCAATCCGGTCTCCATGGATTGCCTCGGGGATGGTTATCGCGGTCCCAAGCCGGGATCGGCACCGTTCGGAAAAACGATCGTGGATCTTGTGAGATAAGGGCAAAGTTGTAGTCTGTGGCCTGTTCGATAGGGAGGGAGAACCATGCCGAGCCGTTCAGCCATACTGCTTCTGACGGGTCTGTCGCTTGTTTTTACTTCGGCAGCGTTCGCGCAGAGCGCTCCGATGACGGTCGAGCTTCAGTCGGGGGTAAGTGCCCGGATTGTCGACCTCAAGCGCGTGCCGGGCCAGGACATCGTGCAGCTTGATTACGAGGTCATCAATAACAGCAATGCGGCGGTCAACATCGCGGAAATTGGTATCGGCCGTGCTGCCTACGGTCTGAACGAGATTACGCTCTACGACTTCCCGAACAAGGTGAGCTTCAAGATCGGCGTCGCCAGCGAGTGCCTCTGCACGCAGCCGCCGGAAGCACCGCTCAATCCCGGCGAGACATTCAAGGCCTGGGCCTGGTTTGCACCGCCCGCAACCAGCCCCGGCCCGTTCGCCGTCCGATTTGGCTCGACCGTGCCGATCATGGATGTAGCGGTCAAATGATGGGCAACCTCGCGATCGCAACGGGCGTTTTCCTGGCGACGGTGAGCGGCGCGATGGCGCAAAGCGCACCAGCGACAGTTCCGCCGGGGTTTTCGGCGTCGTCGCCCAGCATCAGTTTCTCATCGCCCGGGATTGGCTTTGCCTCCCCTGGGATTGCGTTCGCGTCGCCCCCTATGACGGACGACGAATTGGCGCTCGGCCCAAAGCCCGCTGCTCCGCCTCCGCCGGTCGTGAAGGGCTTGGAGGTCAAGGAGGTTGAAGGCGGCGTTCGCTACACCCTGTCGGCCGACATTCTCTTCGATTTCGACAAGGCAACACTGCGTTCGAAGGCGACACAGGCTTTGGAGGCGATGTCGGACGATGTCCGCCAACGCTTCACGAAGGCGCTGTTTCTGGTGGATGGCTATACCGACAGCAAGGGCAGCGACAGCTACAATCTGAAGCTCTCTGTCCGGAGGGCCGAAGCGGTCAAGGACTTCCTTGTCCGCAAGCAAAACTTCCAGACCGCATTGATCACGACCGAAGGACGCGGTGAAGCCAATCCCGTGGCGCCGAATGAAACACCGCAAGGAAAGGATGACCCCGAAGGGCGTCAAAAGAACCGTCGTGTGGAAATTCTGGTTCGACCAGCGGAGTGATCTTGGCGCGAAACGGGAATGACGTCACGAAAGCTCGCTTGCGCGACGGTGGAGCCCCGCAGCGAGACAGGTTGCGGGACATGGGATTCTGATCCTTTAAGGATCTGTTGTCCTCTCCAAAGCCTTTGAAGCTCTTTTTGCGACTGGCCGCGTCGGCCTTCGATTGCAGCCGTGCCCACCCTCGGGAACAGCCCGAGGCCGCGCGCTTCCGTTCGCCACTTTCCATATAGATCGATACCGTCGTCGCGGATGGGGTCCAGTCCCGCGGTGAAGAGAGCTGGCGAATATCGCTGAGATCCGCATGCCATGCACCGTGCGCAGGCGTTGAGGCACGAAAGCTTTGGGCGGCGAAGGTTACCAAGGGCCGAGGACGGCGCACCCGCTCCGAGCAACTTCACGCGCTCAATCGGTGTTTTGCTCCGCTTCGATGTTTTTGGGCGAAGACAGCCACACGCCTTTGGTCCCATCCCGTACCGAAACCTCCGCGCACCTGCCCTGTTTGGCTCCGCATCATGGGACGAGAGGACACAGAGAACGCTCCAAGCTTGCGAATGCTGCCGTCTGCAAAGCTTCCGCTGCGGCTCGGTATTCTCTCAACATGCAACGCGCAGATGAGCTGTTCCTGATCCCAGAGGGACGGAATGGGCCAACCTTGGAGAATGACGGGCAGAAGCGCTCGACCCGATCTTCTTCATCGCCAGCGACGGCCTGCGGTTAAGGCGAACGAGGAACATCAGGATCATCGGAATGACGAACGAAGCCGGCGCAGTGCCGGCATCGGTCACGATCCAAGACGCTTTGCGCAGATAAGATGGTGACGAGATGAACCAGTACGCCTGGAAGATTGAGAGAGCGGCGGGCGCTGCTCTTGAGGGAACGACGTCGCTGGAGCAGCTAGAGGCCGTTCTGGAGCAGGCCTCGCTGCCCGCGGCCCATACCGCGGCGGACATCATCTCAATAACGAAGATCATGCAGTTTGAGGGTCAAGGGATCTATCGGCATCGGGCACCGGGAGAGGAATGGACACTCTTGTGGGTTGAGCTTCGATAGCGATCAGTGTCATTCGTTTGATGGGGAACCACACGGCCAACCATCAGGTTCTATGGGTGGAGGACACCATGGACACGAAGATTTGGGACCAGCCCGTTACGCTTGAGATGTATGGGCATGGGCATTATCGCATTGTGACAAGCGCAAAAGAGGCAGCAAAGGTCCTTCGCAACGAATGGCCTCTGCGGAACGGTATTTTTTACGAGAGAGCCGTCAGGACATGCAAATCCGTGTTGCAAGATGCTGCACAGCCGGAACAAAGCCGCCTGCAATTTCTGCAGGCGGCTCGGGAGGCCGATATCAAGATCGTGTCGTGCTGACCCGTCACGGCACGGTCGGCTTCCCTTTCTTCAATGTGGAGCCGATCGGCATCAGACTGCGGTCCGTGACGTCTTTCGAATATTGTTCACTGGACTCTCGGACAGGCGGCTCCTGCTCCCTGGAAGCCCTTTGTTCCGGCGTACCGGTGGGCTCCTGCAGATCGACGCCATGTGTCTTCTTGTGATCCGTCATTGTTACAATCCTCCGAAGATGAATTGCTTATCGGTTGCTCGTCACCGGTGCTGGGAGATGGCCTGTATGATGGATCGGATTATCGGCTGTATCCGCTTCCGTCGGCTTCTCTGCCGCTTCAGATCCGCGCCCCATCCTCACAGGCGGGGCAGTGTTGAGATTTGAGTCCGTCTCCGGTGCCTTGTCGGGCTGAGGTTGCCGCTCAACATCGAGCGCCGATGGCTCGGTCACATTTCTGCTATCGAGGCCTGCATTGTTGGCCCGTTCTTCGTTCTCATTGGTCATGGTCTTGCTCCTTCACCAACGACAACTGCGGGGACGGGTGCGAGTTCCGCCGCCTTGGCGGGTCTCCGGCTTCAACAAGTGCGGGAGCACACACCGTCACCGCCTATGGGCGGGGGCTCGAGAGCCGGATATCTCGCTCGTGATACTGCATCTTCCAGTGAATGAGGTCGCTGTTCAGTCGAACCACAACGGTGAACCAGGTAATCGACACCTTGCCGACGTCCGCCGACACCACCGTTACGGCAACATCGCCAAATGCCTTGACGATCGATTGCGCTTCAACAGCGTAGTCCCGGCCGCTCTCCACCTCATAGGTGAAAGACTCTGCGTCCGGCGTCGCTATCCCCAGGAGGGCCTGGGTGAGCTGTTGCGTATCCACAAGTCGGGTTGCCCGTTTCTCGGACTCGCCGAACGCCTGGATCTGGTGAAAGGCCCAGCCATAGATGTTGACCGCAGCGTCAGCCTTGTCATCTTTTCGCGAATACGTCCGGAGCGTGACCGACGCGGTTCCTTTGGCGATATCGGCCACCATCGCGACGGCTCTCGGCCAATCGACTGTGCGCAGGAACATGCATCCTCCATCCATGCCAGGGTGCCAGACGACGACCGACGTCCGAACATGCTAGGTAACGCGTGCGGGTCCGATTGATAGGTCGGAAAGGCACTTGTTTGCCCTTCATCCGAAGTTCACCGTCCGACGTGTTCCTGGGAACAACGGGGAACGACACAAGTTTCGATCCCATGAACAAGAGCAGCCCCACCTTTGTCGTCCCGCTGGAATGGCGTAAGGCGAACCCGACCAGCCATGGTGACTTCACAGGCCTCGACGGAAACAAAGCCGTTGCGCGTATCTACCTTGCCGTGTCCGACATTAGTCTCGACGAGGGCTGGCACTGGGAGTTGACCACGAACCATGAAGGCCTCGAGGCCGATCAGAACGCCGGACAGGCCCATTCGCATATTGCAGCCGCGGAGGCCGCCGAGCGTTCCTATACCCGGCTTTTGGCTGGCCACAGCGCCGGCATTTCTGACCCGTCGCCTGTAGAAGCCCCACGGGAACCGGACCTTGTCGTGAAGGCGCTTGAGCTGGGCAGCGATGCTTGATCTGTCTTCCCGTCGGAGATCATGACGCGCGAGGTGCTGGAGGTCGCGCCGCGTTGCAACGGCAGCACTGACGTGCTCGGTCCTAAGTTTTAGTTCGCGGAACGCATACGTCCCGCTGAGACGATCCTCCGCGACCGTTACCGACAGGTTGATGCCCTGCTCAAGACATGGCCTCGGTACCGGGCGGACAAAAAGTCCTCTCCGGAGATCTGCACGTCGGAACAAGCGCCGACGACGCCGGGGCTTGTTCCCTGTCCCGATGGCTCCGGGTCCACTTTCGCCAAGATTTCCTCTACCGTAGCCCCGTGTACGCTCGATGCGGCCTCCAGCAAACATGCTGTGGGAAACGAAATCGCGTTCGGATCGCGAAACGAGGGAAAGCCTGCTTTGGACGGAACGCGCAGACATCTGCTGTTTGGAGTGTCGGCTCTCACCGCGGGGACAGCAGCCGCAACGCATGCAGGCGGCGCCGGGTTGAACCCGATGATCGCCGGGAAGGATGGGAACCTCCCGTCTGGGCTGGGCATACTGCCGTTCAACACGATGGCGCAATTCGTCGCCGCGTTCATACCGTCGATCATCGCCGTTGTAGACCTGCATGGCTACTATCTTGACGACGATTGCGACAGCTTCAGGATGTACCGGCTGCCTTCGCCTCCAAGTCCGGTCAGGGCATGGCACAGGCAGACGGCAGATGGCGGTTGGTGGTCGTACGCCAACGCGCTGAACATCGATGTTCGCATGTTCGGGGCCAGGGGCTCGGCCTCGCCCGCGGATGCGGCCATCAACCGGGCGGCAATCCAGAACGCGATCGATTTCAAGTATTCGAAGGGCGGAGGAGATGTCCATGCGGCCGGCTTCTTCTTTGTCGACGATACCCTGTATCGCCCGTCCTCTGTCCGGCTGAGAGGCACTGTTCGGCACAACGTCTTGCGCAAGTACGGAGACACAACCGCCGGGGTCGCCCATCCGCTGACCGGAACCGTGTTTCACACATCGGGGCCCGGCACACCGCGGCTTTGGACCGATGAGAGCGGCGATGGAACGGACGTCCTTCTGCGCCCCCTTATCGCCGAACTCGGCGAGAATGGCGGCGTGATCGACATCACGCTTCAGACGGGCCGCGATGCCGATTCCTGGGATGTCGGCCTGCTTTTGTGCGGCGTGTCCCGGGGTTTCTATTCGGGCCTCGACGTGCGCGGCGCATGGCGAAAAGCGGCGTGCCGTCTGGACGCCACATGGGGGCGATCGAATCCGCGGATGATGACGCTGGCTCACCTTCCCGCATGGTTCACGTCCGACTACGCGACGCTCTACGACTATGGGCTGACGAACAATCTCTGGGACGTCTGCCGGTTCGAAGGGGCATGTGCCTTGGTGGTCGAGAGCGGTCCGAACGCCGCCTATGCCGCAAACGGCATCTCCGACACGAAATTTCGTGCCTGCGAGTTCTACAACGACAGCAGCGGCGAGACCCTTGCCTATCGGGAAGCAGATGGTGCCCTGATCCGCCTGAACTATGCCATCCCCGGGCTGGGCGGCGCGCAAGGCCTGTCGTTCGAAAGCTGCCGCTTCGATTGCGCCAGCATCTGGATGTTCGACATCGGGTCCTGGTCCAATCTCGACGTGGCGGGTGGCCGCAATTTTGCAGAAACGAGTGCGGCATGGTTGTCGTACCAGACATCACAAGGCGTGCCCAAGGCGCAAAGGCGCGGTCGCATCCGCACCAGCGCCCAGACGACTCCGCACCGAGGCGATCTGCTGCGGTTCGAGGGCGAGTTCTTTTGCAATATCAGCGCGGATATACCCGACGACACGGGCGACGTGCTGCCGCGAGCCTGGATCCCGCGTGGTGACAAGGGACGCCGGATTTCCTTCCAAGGCCCCGGCTATCACAACGGGTTCGACTTCCTCTCGGATGGCGAGACGGGCATGTCGGGCCTGACCCTTCGCTCATGGCGGGCCGACGGTCGGATAAGCCTCCAGAATATGGTTGGCGATGCCATCACCACCTGGGGATGGATGGCCGACAACGAGACCGTCTGGGGAACGGCCTACGACCAGCGCTGGGGCGAAGGCACCGTGACGTTCCAGCGGAGCAACGTCACCTTCCTTTCCTATGACGGAGGTAGCCTTGCGTCGCCTCCTGTCTACGCCGGCACAACGGCGAACGCCGCAAACGTGATGGTGGACAGCGATGGGCGTCTGCGACGCTCGACTTCTGCGCTCAAGTACAAAACGGATGTCAGGCCGATCCCGGACGAGATGCTCGATGCGATGCTCCTGCTCGACGGCAAGCTCTACAAAAGCCTCTGCGAGGGCGATGATCCTGAAACCGATCATATGGGTTCGATTGCGGATCAAGCCGCCGCACTTGGCCTTGAGCCTCTGGTGATCCGGGGTCCGGGCGGTGCCGTCGAGGGTTTCAAGTATGAACGCGCCTTCTCCGCTCTGCTCGAAATCGTCAAGCGGCTGGACCGGCAAGTGCGGGCATTGGAGGAACGGTGAGGCCGCCGCACGCCATGGGGAAACGGGACCAGGGTCTCTAGGGCTTGGACGCGCCCAGTCCTCGTCCTGATCACGGGCACGGGCACGGGCATGGGCGCCGAGGTCAGCGCACATCAACGCCGCGCTTTCGCATGGCGACCAAGGCCGCTCCCGCACGGCCGCGGCATGGCGCGGATCGCCAACTCTGCCGCAAGCGCGTGTTTCTTTCTCCAACGGTCGTGACGACGGTCGGAGCAGGCAAGGCGGAGTATGCACCGGGGTGCAACGCCTGCTGCGTCGACCCTGGTGACAATGGACCGCCCCCAGAGAGGCTTCAGGCCACGCCGGCGCGCAGGAGATCGTGGAAATGGACGATCCCGATCGGCCTTCTGTCGTCGTCCACCACCAGCAGGGCCGCGATGCCGTGCTTGCTCAGGATCGCCATGGCAGCGGTCGCCAGCGTGCCTTTTCCCACCGTCTTCGGGTTGTGGGTCATGACCTCGTCGATCGTCATCAACCCGAGGCGGCCATCGAGGTGGCGGGCGATATCGCCATCCGTCATGACGCCGCAGAGACGGCCGTCGTCGTCCACCACGCCGACGCAGCCGAACCGCTTGGCCGACAGCTCGTGGATCGCATCCGGCATGGAGCAGCCTTTCGCCACGAGCGGCAGATGGTCGCCCGTGTGCATGAGGTCGCTGACATGCGAGAGCATGGCGCCGAGCTTGCCGCCTGGATGGTAGACGCGGAAGTCGGTTGCCGAAAAGCCCCGCGCTTCGAGCAGCGCGACGGCAAGGGCATCGCCCATGGCGAGCTGCATCAGCGTCGAGGTCGTCGGCGCCAGTCCGTGCGGGCAGGCTTCCGTCGCCTTCGGCAGAAGCAGCACGATATCGGCGCCGCGCGCAAGGGCCGAGTGTTCCCCGGATGTCAGCGCGATCAGCGGCACGGAAAAGCGACGCGTAAAGGACACGATCCCTTGAAGCTCGGCCGTCTCTCCGCTCCAGGACAGCGCCAGCACGACATCGGCCGGCGTGATCATGCCGAGATCGCCGTGATTGGCTTCGACCGGGTGCACGAAGAAGGACGGCGTGCCCGTCGATGCGAGGCTGGCGGCAATCTTGCTGCCGATATGCCCGCTTTTGCCGATGCCCGTGATGATGACCCGACCGTCGCTTTCGCCGATCAGCGCCGCTGCCTTGCGGAAGGCATCGCCGAGACCATTGGCCATGGCGGCCTCGAGCGCGTCCAGCCCCTGCTTTCCAAAGGAGAGCGTTCGCAGTGCCGAATCAATCACATCGTGTTCAACGAGTTGCAAAGCGCGTTTGATCATGCCGCGACTCCTTCCATATCTTCGTGTCGAAGGTCCATGAGACCCAATTGCGTCTATGCTTTGGCAATGGCGTCGAAGGCGAGCAGCTTTTCGAGAAGCTGCGGCATGTCTTTCAGATGCACCATGTTCGGTCCATCGGACGGCGCGTTGTCGGGGTCTTCGTGCGTCTCAATGAACACGCCGGCCACGCCGACGGCCACGGCGGCGCGCGCCAGCGTTTCCACGAACTCGCGCTGCCCACCCGACGATCCGCCTTGCCCGCCGGGCTGCTGGACCGAGTGCGTCGCGTCGAACACGACCGGCGAACCGAGCGACGCCATGATCGGCAGCGATCGCATGTCGGAGACGAGCGTGTTGTAGCCGAACGAGGCGCCGCGTTCGCATAGCAGCACGTTCGGGTTCCCGCTCTCGAGAAACTTGCTCTGGACGTTCTTCATGTCCCAGGGCGCCAGAAACTGGCCCTTCTTGACGTTGATCGCCCGGCCTGTCTTGGCGGCGGCCACGAGCAGGTCCGTCTGACGCGACAGGAAAGCCGGGATCTGCAGGATATCGACGGTCGGGGCGACGCGTGCGCAGTGCTCTTCGGTGTGAATGTCGGTCAAGACGGGGAAGCCATATTCCGCCTTGAGGTCGGCGAAGATTTCCATCGCCTTGTCGAGACCGATGCCGCGCTTGCCGGACATCGACGTGCGGTTCGCCTTGTCGAAGGAGGACTTGTAGACGAGGCCGAGACCGAGCTTGCTGCAGAGCTCAACCAAGGTGCCGGCGATCATGAACGCATGGTCGCGGCTCTCCATCTGGCAGGGACCGGCGATCAGGGACAGCCTGCCGGTGTTGGAAAAGGTCACTCTGTGCGTACCTTCGCCGACGGACACTTCAGAATGGGGGGCGACGGCCATGTCGTTCTTCCTTGAAATCGAACGGGATGTGTGTCCCGGAACCATACCTCCAAAAGCCGACACCTCGGCCTCTGCCGATCTGTGTCTGCTCTTCAGAAACTGAATACGGCATTCCTAGCAAGGCAGCGCCGGAGACACAATGTTTGTGATGGCTGACTGATTTGATGCCAATGTGGTAACCGGAGGCCATCACGGCTCTCACCGAGAGTTGATCCTAGCGGCCCCTCAAAACCCTTCGCGACGAGGTAAAGACGCACATTCCAAGGACCAGTACCGAAAGAGCAATGGCGTACATATAGCCGGGATCGTAACCGACAGCGCGATATTCGGGATAGAATCCCTTCCGAAACGACATGATGACATGTGCAACAGGGTTTAGGAGAATGATCTCGCGCATCTGGGGAGGAAGGGTATCCGGCAGATAAAACACACCCGACAGCATGAAGAGCGGGCGGCTCACGATTGCGAAAATCTTCTCGTAGACGGGGAATTGCTGGAACAGCACGACATTCGTGGAGCCGATGCCGAGAGCCAACACTCCGCCGGCACTCGCGCCCTCGATCAGAGGCACCCAACTGATCTCGACGGGGTGCTTGAGCGATAGGGTGATCGGCAGTAAAACGGCAAGGCTGACAACGATATTGGTCCCGACCTGAAGTATATGGCGCGCGAACACTGTATCGATCGGCGCAACGTTCGGATAGGCGAGCAGTGGTCGGTTGCCTCTGACAGAGCCGGTTACGTAGCCGGCCGACGCCTGATAAAACATAAACCCGATATAGCCCGTGGCGAAAAACAGGATAAAGCTCGCGCCAAGAGGGGGATGACGAGCAATCCCCATGAAGATGAACGAGAGAAAGGCAATGTGCGCAAGCGGGTCGAGAAGTGCCCAGACGTAACCGCCGGGCTTTCTCCCGAAGCGGGTCGACATTTCACGAATTACGAGCGCCGCCACCACTCGAAGGTGTGTTTTCATCTTACTCAACGGGTCAGACCTTCCGACGCAGGGGCGCCTTGCAACAAGTGCTCAACATCGTAGCTTCCCAATCGGGTCAAATCAAGGTGACGCCCCTGCCGCGAAAGAAGCGTTTGTACGCCATTCCTGCGGGTCTGAGAGCGAAAAAGCGGGTATGCCTGCGTTAGGAACGGCAATCGCAGTTCGTGTTGATACGCCGCCGTCGAGGCGCGATCGACGACGACAGACCCACCGAGATACAGCGCATTTTTCATGAGGCACATGCTTGCGATGCGGCGTTTGATCCCGACTTCATTTTTAAGATGCTTCTTGCTAGTACAATGGAACAGGTTGTCGCCATGAGGCTCAGGGACAGGATTGCACGTGGAAAGAACAGTAACTGACGCGTTGGGCAATGAAAAATCGGCTCGTTTCGACGTCGTTATCCGTCAGCTCCAGCAAGCTCCTATCGGTTCGCGAACGCTCGATGGACAGGTTGCCTATCTCCTGGGTTGGGAAAGGCGGTCGTTCCCTTATGTCGATAAAAAGTCTGGAGAAAAGGGCGAACGGCTGTTCTGGGTGAACCCCGGCACCGCGGACCCGGACAAGGTGCCGCGATATACGACGAACCTTCAGTCTGCATATGAGCTTGCAAACCAGATTTCTCCAACCCTGATCTGCGCCGTGACCTGGGGCGGGACCGGGAGCAACGCATCTGTGGAGTATGGCAATCGCACGGTCGAGGCTGCCGCGACCAGCGCGCCGCTTGCGCTCTGCATTGCCATACTGAGCGCCGCAAAACCTGCCTAGACGAAAGCTTTCGTCGCGCTGATAACGGTCGTCTGTGAGGCCGAGATGTCTCGCCAATCGGCAGGGGAAGCAGTCGAAGGCAGCAGAGCTCGCTTCCTTCCGCGGGGCGCAGCGATAGAACCCCGGGGTCGTCCGGCCCCACGTGGTGCTGCCAACCGGATCCGGACACCGGCTATGAATCTTCATCGTCCCGATCGCTCAATCCCGATCCTGGGCAGGCTGTTAGCGTCTACCTCATTTGCGTGTGCTGGGTTTGAGGAGCTGTAAGCCGAAGACCGCCTAGGTCTGACGACGGCTTTCTGGAAAACATGTAATTGAGTTGCGTTAGCCTTCTCCTCGGCTTATCCCGTCTTACGATACAACAACTCATGGAGGCATTCTTGCCATTGCTCCGTCTTGAGGGCGCCGCCGCGCTTGAGAATTTACAAAAGAATGTCCGCCGCTCATCATGGCCCGATGGTCGTAAGCCCCAGACCCGATTGGGTGGGGTTGCGGAACTGTCTCCTAGCTCTTCATTTACTTTTGAGCCTGGGGCAAAAATCATCACAATCGGATCTTGTTTCGCACGCGAAATTGAGAAGCATCTTGATAGCATCGGCTTTGAATTGCCGATGTTGAAGATCAATGTGCCTCCAGAAGAGCGTGTTACACAGACGCCAAATGACGTACTGAACAAGTATTCTGTTCACTCGATGGAAAACGAGATTCGCTGGGCTTTTGAAGGGTTGCCGCATCCGGAAGATAAGTTGTTCCTTGAGGCTGGACCCGGACTTTGGGTTGATCCTCATCTCGGCTACAATTTACCGCCCACTACATTTGATCGCGTCTCCGCGCGCAGGGCGGATGTCATGGCAGCGATGCGAGAACTTGCCACCAGCGATGTGGTGATCATAACCTTGGGGCTTGCCGAAAGCTGGTTCGACTTGGAAGCGGATTTGTATCTCAACGGTATTCCGCCGGTAGAGGCACGACGGCGTTATCCCAACCGGTTTGCCCTCGACGTCTTGAGCTACGGAGAGATTCTCGCGTCTCTCGAACGCATCCACTCGCTCGTCCGCAAATACGGCGCCGCGCATACCAAGATTCTGATAACGACGTCACCTGTGCCTTTTAAAGCGACATTCACAGGCGACGATGCGCTTATGGCAAATTGCTATAGCAAGAGCGTTCAGCGAGCTGCATGTGAAGAGTTCGTCAGGTCTCATGACATGACGGACTATTTCCCGTCGTACGAAATAGTGACCTTGACTGATCGTTCGCGAGCTTACACGCGGGACAATATTCACGTTGAGCGAGATGTTGTCGGGTTTATCATGGACACGGTCCTATACTCATACTGTCCTTCTGCTGGCGTGCGGCCGAAGCAGCCGCTGGCTAGTCCCGCTGCCGCTCCTACAAATGTGGAAACAGATGCTGTTCTCCTCAAGAAAGCCGACAGGCTTGGTACGAAGGATCGCCTAGTCTTGGCGGCAAAATTCTTCAAGTTGCGGCAGTACAAGGAGGCTTGCACCGTTTTCAGCACGGTTATCCCATCTCAGACGACGGCTATTAGCGCGGAGGATCTAGGGCCGATTTATGCTGACTATGGCGTTTGCCTGCTTAGGGCAGGCAGACCCGAAAAGGGCGTCGAGATCCTGAAGGTCGCTTTGCAGCACATGCCTGACAATGCTCGGCTGAACTACAAACTCGGAATTGGGTACGCACGCGCACGCGACAAAGCTAGCGCGCTCCCGTTCCTCCAGGCAGCGCTAAGGCTTGATCCATCTGTCGCCGAGTATCATTGGCGCCTTGGAGCTGCGATGATTGATCAGGATCAGCATAACGAGGCGAAGAAGCTTTTCGAGTCAGCTTTGAAAATTGATCCGAATCACGCTTCGGCGAAGCGTGATCTGCTTGCTGTGCAGGCCGCCCAACCTTGAACCGTGAATCCGGTACTCATGCCGGGATTCCCAAAACGCTACCATGTGCAGGCGAGCGCGCTCCTGGCGCTCGCCTGCACTGTATGGCCGGTTTGTTGGGTTCATTCGATATGCTCAGCAACCTGAAGCGCGCACTTATCTCCAAAAGGGGTAATGTGGCCTATCGAGTTCATGGACGGCGAAAAATTTGTGGGAGGGCGTCTATGCCCCCGGGTCGGTTCGCTCAAAGGTCTTTGTGGTCCACAAGAGTGTACCTGACGGGACGTGCTTGCAGCCCGAGCCTCTCTCTCTCTGCGAGCTCATCGAGTGCAGCTTCCGGGTCGCTGAACTTGAGGCCACTCAGATCCTTGGCGTCAAACCGCCACCACTTGAACTGAAGCATTCGCTTCGCGAGTGGCCTTTCAAAGCGCATGCGTATGACCTTTGCTGGTACGCCGCCGACCATGGCATAGGCCGGAACGTTCTTGGTCACCACGGAGCCGGCTGCAACCACAGCGCCGTGTCCGATGGTCACGCCACGCATGATCGTGACGTTGGATCCGATCCATACATCGTGACCAATGCTCGGATCGCCCCGCGCGGCCGTCGGATCGTTTTCGGCTGTGCGGGGTTCGAACTCAAACGCGCCGATCAGCTTTTCAAACTCGAATTTGTTGTCCGAGTACTGGAAGGGAGATGTACTGAGCCATGTCAGCGGATGACTGGCTTCGCCGCACCGAAATCCGGGTGCAATGCTGCAATATCGACCAACCTTCGCCAGCCTTGAGAGATCCGCCCCACGAAAGTACGTGTACGCCCCCACTTGTATGTTGGAGCGAAACTTGACGTCGTTGAAACGAACGGGCGTTTCCACGCGTACCTCTATGCCAGGCGCAAACGCTACCTTCTTTGTAAACACGCCTTTCATGGGGATTTCGGATGCAGCAGGTAGCAAGTTGCGGATGGAAAGCAATGCACAGATCTTCTCGTTTCAAGCTGTTGTGTCCAACGTATCACGCGTCACCAGACATACCCGTGCGTCCGTCTTTAACACGGTTTCGAACACGTAGGCACGTTCAATCGCCGGGTCATGCGGCCACGTGCCGCTTGCGCTCAGAACGTTCGGCGTCGTCCGCGTGATATGGCCCGATGCAAAGAAATCAAACCCATAGAGATCGAGCGACTTCATCGACGTGCGGGTGAGATACTCGATCCAAATAAGGCCCGACGTTGGCTCGAGTTGCAACGAGGTGGTCAAATCCTCAAACACGGACTGCGGCATTCGCATGACGGTATTCTTGAGCAGGAGCTTCCACGAGAGATGATGATAGGCCGGGTGGCAGGCGACCTTCGTGCAGTCGAACACCGGCGCATAGGTGACTTGACGGTTGCGGTCGCTGGTGGAGCATGACCAGATATCCGTTTTACGCCCTGTTGCCTGAATGTTCGTCAACCTCCGGGCCACATCCTCCGGGGCATCAGGGCGCAGAAGGGTAAAGCCTTCCCGCCCCGTCGACTTCATATCGACGAATTGTCCCTGAACCCATTTCCTGTCGGTATCCGCGAGATCGACGTCTCTCCGCACTGTCAGGGGATACCCCAGGTTCATGCGGATCACGATGTCGTGCCGATCGATCTCGGCACCATTCGCGCTCAGCCCCAAGGAAGAGGCGTTGCCGACCAGAGCGACCGTTTTCCCAGCAAAGACGCTCTCATCAAGGTCGCGCAGAAAAAGTGCCTTGAGTTTCGAATCGTATTGAATCGTGTTCGTTTTCCGGAACCGGCGCCACCGTCTGGAAAAAGCCCTCTTCCAGTAGCGAAGCATATGCTCGGATCTCGCGCGCAGGCGCATCCATGGCTGCTTGGGCTTCAGCTTGACGACCTTGACGCCGCGGACATCGGCCGATTCATCTGCGACCAAGTTGGGGTATACGGGGTTTTCGCCATATGCGGGCGTGGCGATCCGATCCTCCGCCAGGTTGAGGATCTGCTCGTTGATCTTGATCCCTACGGCAAAGACGTACCAGGAAATGAACCTTCTATAGCGCTCGGTCCGGGTCTGCTCGTTCTCACTGATGATTTGCGCGTAGACGTCGTCGATATTGTCGTTGGTCACCCGACCGACGGCTTCATCATAAACAGCGCGTCCGAAGGAGAGGAGGGGCTTGTTATAGATCATGGCCTCGAAACCGACGCCGCTGTTGATAACGGCGACGGCCTTGGCCTGCTCGAGCGCGTCGTGAATATGCCCACGACTGTCGAACACGACATGCTCTGACGCGAAGCGCTCCTTCATCCGGTCGTAGAACGTGGTTTCGTCGTAGGGATGCTTTCTGAAAAGGACCGTCACCCGCGCTCTGTTCGCAAAGCCCGCGAGCGTTTCGACAAAGCCCTCCAGGTCTATATTGGCGTGGTGAATGAGGGCGTCGTCGCCCGGTACCTGGAGGGGAACCAGAATGGCGAATGTCGGCAGTTCGCCTTGCTGGGACTTGGCCTGCGGCGCCTTGGTGATCCGCGACGTTCTGATTTTGGCAAGAAAAGCGTCAAGACGCGGATCTGGGTCATGACGCAGGAAATCCGAGCAATTGAACGCCTTGGAGGCAGCACCCCAACCATTCTCATCAACGGTGAACAGGTCTGGCAAAAGCTCCTGCATGTAATAGCGAGCCTTGGGATGGCGCAACTGTTCCCTGATCATGTGGGGTAAGTAAATGTGACTGACGTCGCGACCCAGCTTTTGCAGTTCCTCCGGCGTTATCTCCCACTGCGGAAGAGCGACGATCCGGGCGTTCCGTCCATTGCTCCACGCTCTTTCCGCGAGGAAACGCGCCATGAACCTCCAATAGATTCGTCCGGGCCGCGAAAGACGGCTCAGGCGAAGCTTGAAGTGATTGTTCTTGAGGATGGCCTTCGTGCCGACATCCTGTTTGGGATAGTAAACGATATCCGTCACAGGCGCATCGAACCGTGTCTTCACCCGATCCTGTTCTTCGCGAACATGCGCGTCCGCCACACGCGTTGCGAGATCGGAAAGAATATAAGCGGACGCAGTATCCTTTCTGTCGCAAAACTTGATCGGCATCGGAACCAGTCGAACAAAATCGCTGCATCTGACCAGCGCATTGTAGAATGCCTTCCGCTCGACCATTTCCGTCAAGGTCGCGGCCTTATGGCCGTGGAGGTACCGCGTTGCCTCCTTGAGAAGGCTTTGCGTGTTGTAGGTCGGGGCCAGCCAGATGGAGCTCAGGCGGACCCTGTCCTGCGAACGTTCCCGCTCCAGCCGCAGGGGGATCGAGCAATCACATTTCTGCAGCTCCGTGGGTAACAGAGACAGATCTCTGCGCACGAACGAGTCGACCTGCAGAAGCAGCGTGTGCATCTGGGTCATCTCCAAGATCGCGGCGACATGCACATAGCGATCCCGGCAGGGCACGGCTGTTTCGAGCTGGGCCTCGTAGAGAGCGACGCTTAAGAGCTTCTGTCCAAGATCCCGCAGCAATAAGCGCGCAGCGCTATCCCCGTCCGTGAGAAGCACGACAAGCCGGGTATCTGGTGAATTCAGTTCCAGGGACTGGACAAGGGAGGGGCCGGACGCGAGGAACTCAGCTCCGCTGCAGACGACCAAGACCTGCCAAAAATGCCAGTCATTTCGTTCGCGGCTGACCTTTGTCAATTTCATCTAAAGCGATCCTAAGGTGTGCAGCATCAGCCACGAGCATATCAAGGACGATCGTTGTTCGCGTCGCGATGCGGCGATCTCCAAGCGAGGCTGATATCCGGTGCTGCCGCGACGGTAGCAGGAGTTTGTCAACAGGCGAGGGGGCAGGCTAGCGCCACCAACCCTCTTTCCTTCCTGTATACAGGTCGCTTGCGTGGCTCTTCCCGTCCGTCTTCCGCTCGCCTTTCAGATGGTCAAGATAGCCACCCAACACGCTGTTGATGAAGATATGGCCAGTCGCAGTATCCGAGCCCAAATATTTGAAGTCCGCAACGCGCTTTTTCTTCATGTCCTTCACGATATCCCAGAAAACATAACTATCGTGGCTCTCCTTCAACTTCAGGAAGCGGCCTGAAAGATAGGATTGCTCGAAGCGGTGAACAAAATCATCAATGGCCGGGTGGTGCAGGTTGTACCCGACCCACCCGCATTCCGGATAGCTCTTGCGATTGAGATAGGCAGCGAGCTGTTTCCGTCGCGGCGCAAGGTTGTCGATGATTTTCTTGGGAAACTGCGTGTGCGTCACTGTATCGGCATCAAGCCAGATGAGCTGATCGAATGAACCCTTGGTCCGCTCGATGGCGTCGGTGACGGCAAAGACCTTGTTTGAAAATCGAATGGCGTCCCATCGAAAATTGTCTGATCCACCTTTACCGCGCGGGTCCGTGCCGTTTGCGTAAGGGTTGTCTTTGTACAGTGCACGAAACTCATGCAGTCTCGGTACATTTCGTACCTGATCAATCACGGTCAGGCGGCGATCGCTGATATCGACATCAACATCTTCCGCATAGACGAGCATCTCGACGTCTGCCGGCCAGTACTCGAGAAAGGTCTCGATACAGCGCTTTCCATAGACCTCGTAGCCCTTCTTGTGAAAGGTCGTGACCACCGCATGTTTCAGCGATGGCGTAAAGGCGAAGCGGGACACCAGTCCCTTCAAAGAGACAAGTGTGCTCATTTTTGCGCCACGGATGTTGTTTCGTTCAATATCGCATTCCATTCATCAGCATAATCGCAGTCGGCGTAGTCTGCAAAATAGGGGCCGCCTTCGGTATAGTGCACAAGTGCCGCTTCGGGATCGTAGTCATAAACGCCCACCAGATGGTTCCATTTGAGAGGGAGACCGCCAATCTGGTGATCTCCGTCGAGCCACTTGAACTGATGCAACTCGAGACCGCTTCTTGTCGACACATAGTCAGGCGTCAGGTTCGTGCAGCGGCTGTTGTTGAACAGCATGACGCTCGACCAATTTTTCTTTTCATACTTTGTCTGCACCTGTCCGAGAAACTTCACGTCTTCCTTGGGCTGGTAGTCATGCTTGCACACCATCACAGAGTATTGTTCGTCTCTCAGTGCCCATAACTCGGCGATATCCTTTCGAGCGATGATGTCGCAATCCATGAAGATGGACCAACCTTCGAAATTGCAGAGATATGGGGCCAAAAAGCGGCTGAAGGAAAACTCGGTCGACTGGAGGCTGTTGCGCTCGCGTGTGAAGATGCTTGCGACATTGTCGAGGGCAATGGGTGTGATCGAGAGCGGAAGACTCGAATGCTTAATCAGGCTCTGCGAAAGTACATGGTAAGCAGCTATTTCTTTAGAGTCGTAACCAATGAGGATGTTGACGGTGTTTGGGTTCTTCAAAACCGACCCTTTCAGCAACGGATTCGCTTTGAGCGGTCGCAACATAGAGGCGAGGACAGGAGGGGTCAATCTGTTCCAAAGAGTGCTCTTTTTAAGTATTTTCAAACATTGAGAAGTTGCTAATATTCCCCCGTGCTCTCCGCTTCGATCCGGATCGAACCGTGCCGGCCCAGGGATCGAACGACTCCTCAAGGGTATTCCTCTTCATAGACTTCATGTATCTGCTGACCCATCGATAACGGGTCTGTTGTTGCGTTTCCATACGCATTGCGTCCACTCAGGCATCACAGGTTGCTCCATCTGATGCAACATGGGAGATCAAAGGAATGAGCTATATCGACGTTATCCGCGCGCTGGCGAACGCTCCTCAGGGCTCCCGTGAACTGGACATGATGATTGCCACGCTTCTCGGCTGGTCGCGCACAGAAGAGGAGAGCGTGGAGGGAGCTTATGCAGCGAACGCTTTCGAAACAAACATGGGTGCTGCGAGCCCCGCTGTTGTGGGGAGAGTTCCGGCTTACACGAGCAATCTGCAGGATGCCTATGAGCTTGCAGAGGTGATTTTGCCGGGGCACAGAGGCGGATGCGGATGGGAGGAGGGGCTCGCCAGTGCCTCGATCGGCGAGAACAGCAATCCTGTCAAAGCCGCCACACCTGCTCTCGCCATATGTGTCGCCGCCCTGCTGCTGAAAGCCACTAGCGAGCGGAACAGCGGAGCAAGTGCATCGGGGACGGGCGTCTCTCCGTAAGTCAGACGAGAAGAGCGACGCCACTCGCGGCTTCAGCTTGCGATGCTCCTCAAGCTGCGTGAAGCGCCGATTGGTGAGGTTCCCTTCCTGTGATCCGCCCGCACGGTACGGCCACCTGATCGCGTTATCGCGCCAGCCTATCCCCGCAGCATCCCCTTGATCTTCGCCCCCGACACCTCATTTCCTCGCCAGCAGGACCGGAGAGCCACAACATGGTCGATACGCGGTATGGGGTGCGGCAGGAGCGGAGCGGGTTTTGGACCGTCGTTGACGAGATGACCGGGCTGCCGGCGGCATCGGACGGGCGGGATCTGACCGGGCTCGAGAAGCAGGATGCGCGGGATATCGCGGACGCTCTGAACCGGGACGAGCGGTCGCAGCGCGGCAGTTCACTGGTCTAGGCGGCGCGACTTGCGGCGAACCTACAACAGCTGACGTGGGCCGACAGAATACCGTGGGCGGAGGTTCGACGGCGGCCTCCATCAGACGCGTACAGACACGTGACGGTCGCGTCTTGCGAACGCAAGGGCCTCGGTCGAGATCAACACATCTGCCCAAAGGGCACGAGGGGAAAGCCGAAAGGGTTTCCTGCCGGGTGATCGAGGGATGATCGGGGGGAGAAGGGTGCGCGGACGCTCTACAAACCGCGCGTGCCATGACAATCGCATGCCAATCCTGAAGGCTTGGTAAAGATTGGGCGCGCTTTGGCAATTGCTTTGCCGGCTTTTTGCGAGAAGGGGCATTTTACAGGCGGTTTCCGGGGAGGAATTCCGGCCGGTGCGCGGGAGGCGGCGCAGCGGTGCGGGGGAGGACCGGCCCGGACGGGGTGGGTATGGCCCGGCCGTCGGCGTGCGGCAGGACCGCTGCCCCGAATTTTCGCGGTCTTCACAGGGAGGCGTGTTTCAGCCTGGAACAGGTGCTGTGGCTTCTTAACCGGGCCGGCGCATGCCGTTTGCCGAAAGAGGACGGTGCGTGCCATTCTGAAGCCATCACTTACAGAACGGGAGATGCTTCCTTGGCACAGGCTTCTTTTGCAGTTTCGACGATCCGCGTTCCAAAGCGACGTGAGGTCGATGTCGTGGCGAGTGCGGTCTTTGCGTGGTGCGCCGAGCGGCGGATCGGGTTGCGGACGCAGGCCGGCGTCAGTGCGGCCAGCGCCGCGATCTCGCTGTTCGAGAGCGGTTACCGCACGCAGGATGCCCTCTTTCACGCCCTTCATGGGCTGAGCGGCAACGACCTGGCGCATTTCGGGTGAGCTCGGGCGGGCAGGCAGGCGGGCGAGCAGCGCAGGCGGGCGTCCTTCGGTCGGGATCCATGCGGGCGATCGTGTCGCCCTCGATTGATCTGCCGAGCAGGGGGATGATAGGGTCGGGGCGGCCGCCATGTCGGTCTCCATCTCGCTCGGCGGTTCATGCGTCCCACCTCGTCCATCCCCAATACCTCTTATGACGCCCTGATCCGGGATTTCGCCTGGAAGATCCCGCGCGTGTTCAATATCGGCGTCGCCGTCAGCGATGCCTGGGCGGCGCGGGCGCCGGAGCGCGTCTGTCTGCAGCATTTCCAGCCGGACGGACAGCATCAGACGCTGACCTATGGCGCGTTCGCGGCGCAGTCTTCGGCCCTGGCGGCCGGTCTGCTCGCGCGCGGGGTCCGGCCGGGCGATCGCGTCGCCATCCTGCTGCCCCAAGGGTTCGCGGCGGCGATCGCGCATGCGGCGATCTACAAGCTCGGAGGCATCGCGCTGCCGCTTGCCCTTCTCTTCGGCGTCGAGGCGCTGGAATACCGGCTGCGGGATGCCGGCGCCTGCAGTGTCATCACCGATCGTTCCGGCGTCGCGCGCCTCTCGGATATCCGGGCGCGCGTGCCCGATCTGCGCCTGATCGTCTGCACGGATGGCGGCGAGGGCGCGGCCGAGGCGGGCGCAACGGTCTCCTTCGATGCGCTTACGGCCACGGAGGCAAGCGGTTTCGTTGCGGCCGAGACCGGGCCGGACGATCCGGCCCTGATGATCTATACATCCGGCACCACGGGGCCACCGAAGGGCGCGCTGCACGGGCATCGCGTGCTGCTCGGCCATATTCCCGGCTTCCAGTTTCACCATGCCGGCCTGCCCCAGGCCGGCGACCGCATGTGGACGCCGGCCGATTGGGCCTGGGCCGGCGGGCTGCTGAATGCGCTGTTGCCGTCGCTCCTGCTCGGCGTTCCCGTCGTGTCGTCTCCGGCGCAAAAGTTCGATCCGCACATGGCGTTCCGGATCCTGTCGGAGATGAAGGTGCGCAATGCGTTCATCCCGCCGACGGCGCTGCGGCTGATGACGGCAGTGGCGCATCCCAGGACACAGTATGATTTCGAGCTTCGGACGGTCGGGGCCGCCGGGGAAGCGCTGGGTCGCGAGACCTTCGAGCAGGCGTCGCAAGCGCTCGGCGTCGCGATCTCCGAGTTCTACGGACAGACGGAGTGCAACATCGTGATTTCCTCCAGTGCGGCCTATGGCGTGCTGAAGGCGGGATCCATGGGCAAGGCGGCGCCCGGTCACGTGGTCGACATCATCGATCAGGCCGGGACGGTCCTGCCGCGCGGGCAGGTGGGCCAGGTTGCCGTGCGACGGCCGGATCCGGTGATGTTTCTCGGATACTGGGGCAATCCGGCAGCGACGCAGGCCAAGTTCATCGGCGACTGGATGACGACGGGCGATCAGGCCGTGATGGATGCGGACGGCTATATCCGTTTCTTCGGTCGCGATGACGACGTCATCACCTCGTCCGGTTTCCGCATCGGGCCCAGCGAGGTCGAGGATTGTCTGGCCGGCCACCCCGCCGTCCGCATGGCCGCCGTCATCGGCAAGCCGGATCCGGTGCGCACCGAAATCGTCAAGGCCTATGTCGTTCTGGCAGAGGGGTATGCGGCCTCGGATTCTCTCGCCGCCGCCCTGTCCGATTGGGTGAAGACGCGGCTGTCGATGCACGAATATCCGCGCGAGGTGGCTTTCGTCGATTCCTTGCCGCTGACGACGTCCGGCAAGATCCTGCGCCGCCTGCTGCGCGATGCCGAAGCTCGGATGTAAGGACGGGCTTCCGGCGGGCTCTCCTTCTTCGGGCGATGCGCTTTAAAGTTATGTTTTGATGTATCTCGTTTCCCGAAGCCGCTGCACACGTTCGGGCGACATGCCTTAGCGGAAACCCCGCGGCGCCAGCGCGCGCATCTTCTCGCGCAGCAGCCGGGCCATGTTGCGGGTGTTGCGGTAAAGGTGGAGCTGCGTGGCAACCTGGCGCACGTCACGGTCGCGATTGGCGCGCAGGCCAATGACGAGCGTGCCCATCTCCTCGCGCTCTTCCCAGAACCGGCTCATGATCGGATGATCGGGGACCGCGCAGCTGTCGGATTTCGTAATATTGGGGTCATCGAGATGCCATTCCGTCAGCTCGCTCAAAAGCAGCTTGCCGGGGGAGTATCGGGCATAGGTCTCGTCATAGCCGGTTTTCCAGGTGTAGGCCTCGCCGCCCATCATGAAGACCACCATCGAGGCGATTGCGACGCCGTCGAGGTCGATCGTGTGGATGCGGACGGCATCGGCTTCGGCCAGATTGGTGATCGCCTCGCGGGCGAACGCTGCGCGGTAGCGGTCCATGACGATCGCCGTGCGCTGGCGCCCCTTCCAGCCGGACGCTTCGAGGGCAAGAAATTCCTCCATGCGCAGGCGGATCTCTTCCGGCTGGCGCGCGACGGCATGGGTCACCGTGCCGAGGCGCGACAGGAGCGTCCACTGGCGCCGCAACTCGCGGAAATGCGCCGGGCTGATCGAGGCGCGCAGATAGGTCTCGCCGTCGAGCGCGCTTTGGAGAATCGGCCGGCTGAACGTGTCGGTGACCGTCAGCGGCAGGTTCCGGCTGATGGCGACCGCGCGGGCAAGGCTGGCGAGCGGTCCCTTCAGGCGGATGTCGGGCAGCACCAGGATCGGCGGCAGGCCTGCATCCGGATTGGCCAGCGCGTCGAACAGGTTGTCGAGCGTTTCGGCGGCCTCCTCCGTGTCGAGAAGCGGCGTGCCGAGCGGTCCAAACGGGTTGGACCAGGCGCGGATGATCGGCGTGCCGATGGCAAAGCCGGGCTTCTCCACCGAAAACGGCATCAGGAAGCGCAGCCGGCTGCGGGTTTCGCTGCGGTCACGAAGGATCGCCAACCGCACGACGCGATCTTCCAGACGGGGCATGGCCGGTGCAATGAAGCGGCCGGAGAAGAACACGTTCGGTTCGATCGCCCGATGCGACAGAAAATCGAGTTCCTCCTGCAGGTCGTAGCCGGCTCGGGCGGGATAGACGCAGAATTCGCGGCCCGGTCGCCCGGTCGGCACCAGCGTCTCGGCATGGATTTCGGCGTGGCCGACCGGATCGCGCTGCGGAACCCGGGAGGGGCGGCTGTTGGCGTCTGTCGGAAACTGGGGCGTGGCGCTCATGGTCGGCTGGCCTCTGCATCCATCGGTCTCGCCTTTGCCGCGGCGGCATCGAGACGATCGGTCCTGACGGGTCTGGAATGGGGGTCGGCAAAGGCAAACAGCCTGATGCCGAAGGTATGGCGTACGGCAAGGTGGAGCAAACCGGCCTCGACCACCATGGCGCCGGCCGTTGCCAGGGCAGCCCCCGTCAGACCGAAGATCGGGATGAGGCTGACATTGAGCGCGATGTTGGCCGCAAGGGCCGCGGCGTAGAGCTTGACGCAGAGCGACTGCTGGCCTCCCATGGTCAGCAGGGCCTCCGCCGGACCGACGAACGCCTTGGCCATGATGCCGGCGAAGAGGATCGCCATCAGCGGATAGCCCGACACGAAGGCAGGACCGAACAGCGACAGCAGGAAGCCGCCCGAGACAAGGACGCCGCCGCCGACGAAGAGCGACGGCCAGAAGCACCATCGGGCACTCTCGATGGCAATCACCGACAGCTGCTGCCGATCCGGCTGGCCCATGGCGGCGGAGAAGCGGGGCGCGGCTGCGGCCTTGACGGCAAACAGCACGAAGTGGACGAGCGCCATGGTCTTGGCGGCGGCAAAGTAAATTGCCACGCTTTCCGGATCGAGCGCAATGCCGACCAGCACGACGTCGGAATTCGTCAGCATGAATCCGAAGCCCTCGATGAGGAAGATCGGCAGGGCAACGCGCAGCCAGGTGCGGAACTCGATCCGCAGCGGGCCCGTCTGATAGCGCCGCTTCAGCCGCCAGGTCAGAATGAAGAACTGCCCGACGGTGGCGACATAGGTGGCGGCCATGGCGGCGATCATGGCCGTCTGTGCGGTGGAGGCCTCGCCGAGGCGAACCGCAGCCACCATGAAGGCAAGAATGAGCACCGGCCGGACGATATAGGTAGGGCTGAGGGCCGAGACGGCCCAGCTATGGGCCCGCGATGTCCCGTCCATGACATCGCCGAGGGCAATCATGGGCAAAGCGAAGACACCGAGATAGAGCGGCACGAGATAGTAGCCGTTGACGACGTCGCCGAAGAGAACGAGCCCGCCGATGCCGACAAGCGCGAGCGCTGTCGCCGAGAGGAGCGCGAAGATCCGGACCGTCGTCATCATGCCGCGGATTTCATCGATGGCGTTCACGGCGTGATATTGCGGGACGAAGCGGATGATCGCGGTGTGGAAGCCGAGGCAGGACAGGTTTCCGAACAGGACCACGAGAACCCAGACGAAGACGAAAATGCCGTATTCGAACTCGCCCATCAGGCGCGCCATGACGATCTGGGACAGAAAGGCGATGCCGGCGCTGACGACGCGGATGGCAAAGGCGACAAGCGCCATGCGCTGCGCACGATGTTTCGGATCATCGCTGGTGAGCAACGGCTCCAGCCGGCGCATCAGCGGCAGGAGCCGGTCTTTGAGACCCGGCGGCAGAAGACGCTCTGCCGTTTGACACGCTGCCATAAACACGAAACGCTACCTGACCTGGACGCCATACGACACGGCTGGAGGATGCCGCATCTGCGTTAACATTCCGTTGGGACACGCGCCCGGACGTCAGGATTAGGCC
Organism: Rhizobium sp. Leaf341; assembly: GCF_001424325.1. Lineage (NCBI taxonomy): Bacteria > Pseudomonadati > Pseudomonadota > Alphaproteobacteria > Hyphomicrobiales > Rhizobiaceae > Rhizobium > Rhizobium sp. Leaf341. The sequence continues at coordinate 30,068 of NZ_LMPE01000005.1, read as the reverse complement.
CGGCCCAAGGCCACGTGAACGCCGAGACCGACAAGGACCGTTCCGCCGACCTTCTGCATCAGGCGCTCTGCCCGCCCTGAGGTGCGCAAACGCGCGAGAACGGCATCGGCAAGCAGGACGCAGACGATATCCGCGAGCGAAAACATCATGTTGACGATGGTCCCCAAGACGGCGAACTGGAGCGCGATCGGAACGGCGGCTGCCGGGTCGACGAATTGCGGCAGGAAGGCGAGGAAGAAGATCGCCGTCTTCGGATTGAGTACCTCGACCATCATGCTCTGCAGGAAAGCCCGGCGCGCGGATGTCATCGCGACACCGGGCGCCGGGATCCCGTTGTCGCCTGGTTGGCGCGTCGGCGTCCGCACCATGGCGATGCCGAGATAGACGAGATACGCGGCACCGGCGAGCTTGACGGCCATATAGGCCGCCGGCACCGCCTGGAAGAGCACCGACAGCCCGGCGGCGGCGGCGGCCACGTGGACATAGCCGCCGAGATGGATGCCGAGCGTCGCCATCAGCCCGGCACGCCGATTGGCGGCAACCGTGCGGGCCGCGACATAGAGCATGGCCGGACCGCGAAGGAAGGCAAAGAGGCCCGTGGTGACCAGGAAGGGAAGGAAGAGATCCAGCGATGTCATGACGTGGTCCCTTCACGCGCTTCGAAACAGGTGCGCGGGGACAATGGCATGCGACCATCCGCAGGCAAAGAGGTTCTGGGGTCATTCTGACCGGTGAGACGCGCGTGCACGCTGCGTCCAAACGACGACACCACGCCCCTTGTCGGAACGTGGTGTCGTGGTTGTCGGTCGACGGAGCTTGTTTCTCAGGCCTCGGTGGCCTCGAAGGCGCCGTGGCAGTGCTTGTACTTTTTCCCGGAACCGCAGGGGCAGACCTCGTTGCGGGAGACACGGCCCCAGGTGGCCGGGTTGGTCGGGTCGCGGTCTTCGGGCGCGACCGTGGCGAGGTTGCGGTCGGTGGTGAACTCGTCCTCGCCGGTCTGGGCGTCAATGTGATGGCCGAACATTTCCGGCGGCTCGGGCTGCGGCGCCTGGGCGGCGTCGCGCACCAGTTCGACGCGCATCAGTTGCGCCGTGACGCCCTGGCGCAGATTGGTCAGGAGCGCCTGGAACAGCTCGAACGCCTCGCCCTTGTACTCCTGCAGCGGATCGCGCTGGGCGTAGCCGCGGAAGCCGATGACCGAGCGCAGGTGATCGAGGTTGACGATGTGCTCGCGCCACAGGTGATCGAGCGTCTGCAGCACGACGGAGCGCTCGACGTAGCGCATGATCTCGGGCCCGAATCGCTCGGCGCGTTCGGCATTGGCCTGGTCGGCCGCAGCCAAAATGCGCTCGCGGATGTCGTTCTCGTCGATGCCTTCCTCCGCCGCCCAGGCGGCGATCGGCAGGTCGAGGTTGAGTGTTTCGAGGACGTCGTTGTTCAGCCCCTCGACATCCCACTGTTCGGCATAGGCCTTTTCCGGAATGCGCTTGGCGACAATGTCCTCGATGACCTCGTGGCGCATGTCGGCCACGGTTTCCGAAACGTCCTCGCTGTCCATCATCTCGATGCGCTGCTCGAAGATGACCTTGCGCTGGTCGTTCAGCACGTCGTCGTACTTCAACAGGTTCTTGCGCGTGTCGAAGTTGCGCGCCTCGACCTTCTTCTGCGCGCGTTCCAGCGCCTTGTTGATCCAGGGATGGACGATCGCCTCGCCTTCCTTCAGCCCGAGCTTCTGCAGCATGGAATCCATGCGCTCGGAGCCGAAGATCCGCATCAGGTCGTCCTGCAGCGACAGGTAGAACTTCGAACGGCCGGGGTCGCCCTGACGGCCGGAGCGGCCACGCAGCTGGTTGTCGATGCGGCGGCTTTCATGGCGTTCCGTCGCCAGAACATAGAGGCCGCCGGCGGCAAGCGCCTGCTGCTTGAGTTCCTGGACCTCTGCCTTGATGGCGGCTTCGCGCTGGTCGCGCTCCGGACCCGGCTCCACGTCGTGGAGCTCGGCCTCGATGCGCATGTCGAGATTGCCGCCGAGCTGGATGTCGGTGCCGCGGCCCGCCATGTTGGTGGCGATCGTCACCGCGCCGGGGACGCCTGCCTGGGAGACGATGTAGGCTTCCTGCTCGTGATAGCGGGCATTCAGCACCTGGAAGTTGGTAAAGCCCTCGCGCTTCAGGAGAGCGGCGAGCAGTTCCGACTTTTCGATCGAGGTGGTGCCGACGAGAACGGGCTGGTTGCGCTCGCGCGCCTGCCGGATCTCCTCGACGATCGCCTTGAACTTTTCTTCCGTGGTCCGGTAGACCTCGTCATGATCGTCGATACGCTGGATCGGCAGGTTGGTCGGCACTTCCACGACTTCAAGGCCGTAGATGTTGCCGAACTCTTCCGCTTCCGTCGAGGCCGTGCCGGTCATCCCGCCGAGCTTCTCGTACATGCGGAAATAGTTCTGGAAGGTGATCGAGGCGAGCGTCTGGTTCTCGGGCTGGATCGTCACCTTTTCCTTGGCTTCCAGCGCCTGGTGCTGGCCTTCGGAATAGCGGCGGCCCGGCATCATGCGACCGGTGAACTCGTCGATGATGACGATCTCGTCGCCGCGAACGATATAATCCTTGTCGCGCTGGAACAGCTTGTGTGCCTTCAGCGCATTGTTGACGTGGTGGACGATCGCGACGTTCTCGACGTCGTAGAGCGTCTCGCCTTTCAGCAGGCCAGCCTGGCGCAGCAGGTTCTCGAGCTTTTCGGTGCCGTCTTCGGAGAAGTTCGCCGAGCGCTGCTTTTCATCGATCTCGTAGTCGGCCTCGTCCAGCATCGGAATGAAGGCGTCGATCGTCGTGTAGAGCTCGGACCGGTCGTCGAGCGGTCCGGAAATGATCAGCGGCGTACGGGCTTCGTCGACCAGGATCGAGTCCACCTCGTCGATGATGGCGAAGAAGTGTCCGCGCTGGACCATTTGGACCCGCTCGTACTTCATGTTGTCGCGCAGATAGTCGAAGCCGAGTTCGTTGTTGGTCGCGTAGGTGATGTCGCAGCCATAGGCGGCCTTGCGCTGGTCGTCCGTCAGCCCATGGACGATGACGCCGGTGGTAAGGCCGAGGAAGCCGTAGATGCGCGCCATGGTGGCCGAGTCGCGGCTGGCGAGATAGTCGTTGACGGTAACGACATGCACGCCCTTGCCGGCAAGCGCATTGAGATAGACGGGAAGCGTCGCGACCAGCGTCTTGCCTTCACCGGTCTTCATTTCGGCGATCGACTTCTCGTGCAGGATCATGCCGCCGATAAGCTGGACGTCGAAGGGGCGAAGGCCGAGCACGCGGCGGGCGGCCTCCCGGGCCACGGCGAACGCGGGGACCAGAAGGTCGTCCAGCGTCTTACCGGCGGCCAGCTGCTGGCGGAACTCGACGGTCTTGGCCGCAAGGGCTTCATCGCTCAAAGCCTTCATTTCAGGCTCGAGAGCGTTGATCGCGGCAACACGGGTGTTGTAGCCCTTGACGCGACGATCGTTGGAGGACCCGAAGAGTTTGCGGGCGATGCCGCCGAGACTGACCATGAAGATGGTCCTTTCATGTGACGTCGGCGTTCTGCGCGTGGGGTGTGATTTCCCGTCGACTGCGCCAAAACGCCCGGATCTTGTTCTGGACGCGAGGTTGCGTGACAGATAAGAGGGGGGTCGAATGATGTCAACGGGAGTTGCAGGCCGACGTTTCGCTGAAAATGCCGGTTTTGCAAGGCTACACAACGGCCACATTCTGGTGTTTGTGAGGTCGGCGACCCGGCCGCGAAGGGCGGATCCGGTACCCCATCGGGAAAGGTTTACGGAATGTTGAAATCCAGATTGCTCGCTGCCGTGGCGCTTGGCGCCGTGATCGCGATCCATGGGCCCGTTTTTGCCCAGGATGCCGCCGATCCGGTCGTCGCCAAGGTCGGGACCGCCGAGATCCATCAGTCCGAGCTCGATCTCGCGATGGCCTCGCTCGATCCGCAGCTGGCCCAGCTGCCCGACGAGCAGAAGCGCGCCGCAGCGCTTTCGGGGCTTGTCGACGTGAAGCTTCTCGCCAAGGACGCCGAAGCCGAAGGCGTGCAGAACAGCGAAGACTTCAAGAAGCGTCTCGCCTATCTGACGGACCGCGAGCTTCACAACGCGTATTTCAAGAAGCATGTCGTCGACGCCGTTTCGGCCGACGAGGTCAAGGCGCGCTACGAGAAGGAAATCGCAGCGATCAAGCCACAGGAAGAGGTGAAGGCCCGTCACATCCTGGTCAAGACCGAGGATGAAGCCAAGGCAATCATCAAGGACCTCGATGCGGGCAAGGATTTCGCCACGCTCGCCAAGGAAAAGTCCACCGATCCGAACAAGGACGATGGCGGCGACCTCGGCTACTTCACCAAGGAGCGCATGGTGCCGGAATTCTCCGAAGCCGCCTTCGCGCTGGAGAAGGGTGCCTACACCAAGACTCCGGTCAAATCGCAGTTCGGCTATCACGTCATTCTTCTCGAAGACAAGCGCCTCCAGCCGCCGCCGCCGCTCGACCAGGTCGAGCCGCAGGTCAAGCAGCTCGTCATGCGCGACAAGTATCTGGCGCTGCTCGCCGATGCCAAGAAGGATGCCGGCGTCGACATCAGCGACCCTGCATTGAAGAAGGCCTATGACGAGGCCAACAAGGCCGACGAAGCGGGCGCCGCCGAAGGCGACGCCGTCGAAGGCGCCAACTAGGCGGCTGACGGCTGGATCGTCCGGTCTGCTTCGGCCGCAGAGGCCGGCGACCGCCGCTTCCATCCTCCGGTGTCACGCGTCTGTGACAACCGTCCATCATGAGTGAAATCCCGAAGGCGATCCTTCGGGATTTTCGTTTGACGGCTCGATCACCGTTCCGTCACTGTCGCCGATCCCCCCAGCCCTTTCCGCGAAGGTTCCTCCATGTCCGCTTCCGTTTCCCCGCTTGCCCCGAAAACCTTTGCCGACATGCCGCCGGTGCGCGGCGTCCGCATGGCGACGGCCGAAGCCGGCATCAAGTACAGGAACCGGACGGACGTCCTGATGATGGTGTTTGATGCGCCCGCCGCGGTCGCCGGCGTTTTCACGCGCTCGCTCTGCCCGTCCGCCGCCGTGGATTTCTGCCGGCAGAACCTGCCGGGCGGCGTCGCCCGCGCGGTCGTCGTCAATTCCGGCAATGCCAACGCCTTTACGGGGGTCAAGGGTCTTTCCGCGACGGAATTGACCGCCCGATCGGCGGCCGAGGCGGTCGGCTGCTCGACGGACGAGGTGTTTCTGGCCTCCACCGGCGTGATCGGCGAGCCGCTGGACGCCACCAAGTTTGCCGGCGTGCTCGGCGACATGCATGCGCGTGGCCGGGAAGACTTCTGGTTGGAGGCCGCCAAGGCGATCATGACCACGGATACCTATCCGAAGGTCGCGACCCGTTCGGCCACCCTCGGCGGCGTGACGGTGACCATCAACGGGATCGCCAAGGGCGCCGGCATGATCGCGCCCGACATGGCGACGATGCTGTCCTTCGTCGTCACCGACGCGGACATCGCACCGCAGGCCCTGCAGGCCCTCTTGTCGCAGGGCGTCGGTCCGTCCTTCAATTCGGTAACCGTCGACAGCGATACCTCGACGTCGGATACGCTGATGCTGTTTGCAACGGGCGCCGCGGCGGCAGAGGGTCAGGCGCGCATCGAGGATGCATCCGACGCGGCGCTCGACGATTTCCGTACGGCGCTCAATGCCGTGCTGTTCGATCTCGCCCTTCAGGTGGTGCGGGACGGGGAGGGCGCGCGCAAGATGGTGGCCATCACGGTGGAGGGCGCCGAGAGCGACGCCGCCGCCAAGCGGATCGGCCTGTCGATCGCCAACTCGCCGCTCGTGAAGACCGCGGTCGCGGGCGAGGATGCCAATTGGGGCCGGATCGTCATGGCTGTCGGCAAGGCGGGCGAGAAGGCGGATCGCGACCGTCTTGCCATCTGGTTCGGCGATATCCGCGTCGCCGTCGACGGCGAGCGCGACCCGGCCTATTCCGAAGCGGCCGCAACGGCCGTCATGAAGGAGCAGGACATCGCCATCAAGGTGGAGATCGGGCTCGGCACGGGCACTGCGACGGTCTATACCTGCGACCTGACCAAGGAATACGTCGAGATCAATGGCGACTACCGGAGCTGAGCGCGAAGCCGGGCTCCGAGACTGCCGACCGGACATGCCGATGCTGGAAGACACGACACGAGAGAAATTGCCGCTGGTGCGGCGGCTGGAAGCGATCGGCTTTCGGGCCTGGCCGGCAGCGACGGTGCATTATGACGGCAGCTGGCTGGTGCGCACGACGCCCGGACACGGCTCCCGGCGGCTGAACTCGATCAATCCGCTCGATCCGCATGACGGGCGCGACATGGCCGGCCGGCTCGAACGAGCGGCGCGCCAGTTTCGCGACGCGGGTCTGGTGCCGACGGTGCGCCAGACACCGCTGACGCCGCGCGCCCTTGCCACCCATCTCGATGCCGAAGGGTGGACGCGCCTGTCCGAGACGATCGTCATGACGGCGGATATTCCACCGCATCCGGCCAGCGACGAGCTCGGCCACGTGCCGTTGCGGGATGTCGCCCGCTTCGTGGAGGCGCGCATCGCCATTGCCGGCGATCCCCCGGAAAGCAAGGCATCTCTGACATCGGTGATCGAGGCGATCCGGGCGGAGTGCGGATTGTTCCTGTTCGAGGAGATCGGGCAAGGTCCGACGGCCGTCACGCTGGCCGTGCAGGATTACGATCTTGCCGGCCTGCTGCTGGTCGCCGTCCGGCCGGACCGGCGGGGTGAAGGCATCGGCCGCGACATCGTCGGCGCGAGCCTCCGCTGGGCGCGGTTGAAGGGGGCACGCCAGGCCTGGCTTGCGGTCGAGGCCGGCAACGGACCGGCCCTGGCGCTCTATCGCGGGCTCGGCTTTGCCGAGGCCTATCGCTATATCTATCGAACGCCGCCTGAGGAATGATCATGGATGCAAACCCGCCCCGTCGGCTGCTGCTTGTTGCGGCCTGCGCCCTCATCGATGGCGATGGCCGCATCCTTTTGGCACAGCGGCCGGAGGGCAAATCCATGGCGGGCCTCTGGGAGTTTCCGGGCGGCAAGGTCGAGGCCGGAGAGACGCCGGAGGAGACGCTGATCCGCGAGCTCAACGAGGAACTCGGCATCCGCACCAAGGTGGCCTGTCTCGCACCGCTCACCTTCGCCAGCCACGCTTATGCGGACTTTCACCTGCTGATGCCGCTCTATGTCTGCCGCCGATACGAGGGCGTGCCGCAGGGACGGGAAGGACAGGCGCTGAAATGGGTGCGGGCCAAGGCGCTTCGCGAGTATCCCATGCCGCCGGCCGACGAGCCTCTGATCCCCTATCTGATGGATCTTCTCTAGCCGGGCCGTCTGCCCTGTCGTCTACCCTCCCTTCGCGTATCCCGAAAACCTTTCCAACTTCTTCCTAAATGCGCTGAAGCAAAGGCATTTCCGGCATGCTCCTGCCTGTGCGTTAATGGAACGTTTATCTCCCACGGGCACAATGGCCAGCACGTGATGCCGAGTCGCGCCGCCCTTCGGGAGGACGGGACCGGCGCGCGGCGATCGAGGATGGAAAACGGAGCATTCCGCCGCGTCGGAAAGGCAAGAGGCAGGCCATGGTGGACGATGATTTCTGGAGAACGGTTCAGGACAAGGACCTGACGAAGGGCGAGTACCGGCGCACCGGCGTGCTCAACCTCGCTTTGCTGTTCGGAACGGCCGTCATTGCGTTGACGTTGATTCTGACGCCGATGATGGCCAGCAAGAACACGACCAAGGTTCTCGCAAACGCGCCCATTGACTACGACACCATTTCGACGGGCTCTATCCCCGATGACAAGGGCACGAAGCGCTATACGGTCCGCCGCAGCGTCCTGCAGGAGATGCCGGGCGCCGTCTGCATCGTCAATGGCGATGGCGTCAAGAGCGGATGCTGATTCAGACCGGTTTGGAGGGAATGTCCGTGACGTGCATGTTTCAGCGATTTCTCTCCGACCGCCACGGCGCGACCGCGATCGAATACGGTCTCATCGCCAGCATCATCGCGGTTGCTATCATCGGCGGCTTCGGCGCCATGAGCGAGCAGCTGACGACCGTCTTCAACACCGTCAAGGACGCCCTCACGACACCGTGACGCGAACCGTCGACCAAGGCTTCCCGGCCGGAGCCTTTTGAGAGGCGTTGCGCCCGATGTCGCAGGCGCTGCCGGTCCGGCCGCCATCCGCTGTCGTTGCCCCTTAGGGCTTCTCGTCCACCTTCAGGGCATCCGCCAGCCGCATCTTCGCCGAGCCCGGCGCCAGCGGCTTCTGCTGGCTTTCATGCGGTGCCCAGCCCGAGAGATAGATAACCGAAAAGGTTGCACGGATCCGCCCGTCCGGATCGGCGAACCGTTCGGCATACAGCTCTGCCGCCCGCAGGAACACGGCGCGGGACAGCGGCCTGCGGCTGCGGGCGACCAGCGTATTGGTCATGCCCATCGCCCTCAGGTCCTTCATCAGTGCAAACAGCGAGGCATAGCGGACCGTGTAGGTCTCCGTATCCGTCACGGGTAGGGCAAAGCCTGCGCGCTGCAACAGGCCACCGATGTCGCGCACGTCGGCAAAGGGCACGACGCGCGGGCTGGCGCCGCCCGTGATCTCGCTTTCGGCCGCCAGCAGAACCTCCCGCAGCTCCTGCAGCGTTCCGTTGCCGGGAATGGCCGCCAGGAAAAGCCCGTCCGGCGCCAGCGCCCGCCGAATCTGTATAAACACGCCGGGCGTATCGTTCGTCAGATGCAGGGAGAGGGGCGAGACCACGAGATTGGCGCTGGAGGGTGGGACCGGCACCGTCTCGAGCGGCGCGACGATCACCTCGTCCGGTCCGCCGAACGCGGCGTCCGTCTCGACCCGGGTCAGCTTGCCGATCTTGCCGGTGGCCATCAAGGCGCGGGCGGTCCGGCCGGTGTAGCCGTGCAGTTCAACGGCCGTCTCGAAGCGGCGCTCCACGACCGCCAGCCGTTCGGCAAGATCCTCGCCAACGATGTCGAGCAGGAATTGCGCCTTCTCGTCGCCTGCCTTGAGCGCGCGCAGGCGCCGAGCTTCGACAAGAGGCTGGTCAAAAACGATATCCACGATAATCTCCTTACCTCGGCCTATATCATCGCCGGTGCGCGACTGTGCAAGAGCGGGCGGCATCTTCTAACGGTCGAGCGCGTGGAAGGACGCATCCGGAGATGGACGGTGACTGGCAGCCCTTGCCGACTGCGGCCGGTGCTCCAGCAGCGCGCGCGGACCCCTCGGGCGGCGGCGGGGACGCCGGGGAACGGCCGCGTGGCCGCTTTGAGCGCTTTCGCTCGACCCTTGTCGCACGGTCTCTCGCCGTCGGGCGGCATGTGGCCGATTTTCTTTATCCGCCGGTCTGTCGCGGCTGCGGTCGCTTCGTCCAGGCGCATGCCGCCGTCTGCCCGTCCTGCTGGGCCAGCCTGCGGCTGATCGAGAGACCGTTCTGCGAGGTGCTCGGCGTTCCGTTTTCCCATGACCTCGGCCATGGCATCCTCTCCGCCGACGCCATCGCCCATCCGCCACCGTTCACACGCCTGCGGTCCGTCGCCATTCACGACGGAATTGCCCGCGACCTCGTGCATGCGCTGAAATACACAGATCGGACGGATCTCGCGCCGATGATGGCGGCATGGATGCTGCGGGCCGGGGAGGGGGCCGTCGAGGCGGCAGAGGCGATCGTGCCGGTGCCGCTTCACAGATACAGGCTCTGGTCGCGCCGCTACAACCAGTCGGCGGAACTGGCGCGGGCGCTTGCCCGTCTCTCCGGCCGGCCGATGCTGTCGGAGGCCCTGGTGCGGCAGCGACGGACGGCCAAGCAGGTGGGCCTGGGTGCCACGCAGCGTCGGGATAATGTGAAAGGCGCCTTTCGGGTGACGGAAGCGGGCCAGCCGCTCGTCTTCGGCCGACGGATCGTGCTTGTCGACGACGTCTACACCACGGGGGCGACCGTCGAGGCGGCAACGCGGGCCCTGAAGCGCGCGGGGGCGAGCGAGGTAACGGTTTTGACCTTTGCAAGAGCCGTGACCGTGCTTATATGACCGGACGAAGACAGGCGGCGGGACCATGCCGGTTCCGTCCGGACATGTCGAACAAGGCAGGGCATCAGCGTCGTGCTGGTGCGGAAACATTCCGAAATCAGGTGTCGCTCATGGCTTCCGTCGTAATCTATACCCGTCAGGCCTGTGGCTATTGCTCGGCCGCCAAGAAGCTTCTGTCCAGCAAGGGCGTCTCGTTCGAGGAGCATGATGCGACCTATTCTCCCGATCTCCGCCAGGAGATGATCGCCAAGTCGAATGGCGGCTCCACGTTCCCGCAGATCTTCATCAACGGCCGGCATGTCGGCGGTTGCGACGATCTGCACGCGCTCGACCGGGCCGGCAAGCTCGACCCGATGCTGGCAGCCTGAGGATCCCCACCGCATGTCCGTTCGTGTCGCCGCCGTCCAGATGTGCTCCGGCACCGCGCCCGAAAGGAACGCTGCCGAAATGGCGGAACTTGTGCGCGACGCAGCGGCACAGGGCGCCCTCTATGTCCAGACGCCGGAAATGACCGGTGCCCTGCAGCGCGACCGCACGGCCCTGCGGGCCGCATTGCGCGGGGAGGACGACGACGTGATCGTGCAGACGGCGCGCCGCCTGTCTGCCGAGCTCGGCATTCACCTGCATATCGGTTCGACCGCGATCGGTCTGTCCGACGGCAAGATCGCCAATCGCGGATTTCTGTTCGGGCCGGATGGCGCAAAGATCTGTCACTACGACAAGATCCACATGTTCGACGTGGACCTCGACAATGGCGAAAGCTGGCGCGAAAGTTCGGCCTATACGCCGGGCGAAACCGCGCGACTTGCCGATCTTCCGTTCGGCCGGCTGGGCTTTGCGATCTGCTACGACGTCCGGTTCCCTGAGCTGTTTCGCCGGCAGGCGGTCGCGGGGGCCGAGATCATGACGCTTCCCGCCGCCTTCACCCGCCAGACCGGAGAGGCGCACTGGGAGATCCTGCTGCGGGCGCGGGCGATCGAGAACGGGTTCTTCCTGATTGCCGCGGCACAGGGCGGGGTGCACGAGGACGGGCGTGAAACCTTCGGACACACGATGATCGTCGATCCCTGGGGCCGAATCCTTGCCGAAGCGGGGCCGGGCGGTGCGGCCGTCATCACGGCCGATCTCGACATGGCCGCCGTGGCCGGCGCCCGTGGAAAGATCCCCAATCTCAAGAATGCGCGCGACTTCTCGCTCGCAGCCGCAGAGGGCGCCCCGACGAGCGGAGGCGTGGCCGCGTGATCCGCTATGCGCTGACCTGCGATGCGGGCCATGGCTTCGAAGGCTGGTTCGGATCGAGTGGCGACTTCGATGCCCAGTCCGAGAGCGGGCTGGTCGCTTGTCCCGTCTGCGGGACCGCCGCGGTCCATCGCGCTCTGATGGCGCCGGCGCTCTCGACCGGGCGGCGCAAGGACACGCAGCGCGGCTTGATGATGGACCAGGCACAGCAGGCCGCTGTGTCCAAGATCCGCGAGATGGTCTCGACCATCCGTGCCAATGCCGAGGACGTCGGCGAGAAGTTTCCCGAGGAAGCGCGCCGGATCCATTATGGCGAAGCGGACGCCCGCGGCCTGATCGGCCGCGCAACGCTCGACGAGGCGCGGGCGCTGATCGAGGAGGGCATCGACGTTGCGCCGCTCCCGATCCTGCCCGACGATGTCAACTGACGGCGCGACGAAGGACGGCGTCATCGCGTCGGCGGGCCACGGCCGCCTGATCAGTCGCGGGGGCGCTTGGCGATCAGCATGTAATTGACGTCCATGTCGCGCGAGAGGTTCCACTGGTTGGTGAAGGGGCTGAAGAAGACGCCGGTGCGTTCCGTGATCGTCATCCCGGAGGCTGAAAGCGGCTTTTCGATCTCTTCCGGCCGGACCAGTTTCTCGTATTGATGCGTGCCGCGCGGCAGCCATCGCAGCACGTTCTCGGCGGCGAAGATGGCCAGGGCGGCGGCCTTCATCGTGCGGTTGATCGTGGCAATCACCATCATGCCCCCCGGGCGAACCATGGAAGCGCAGGTGGTCAGGAAGAAATCGACATCCGACACATGCTCGACGACCTCCATATTGAGGACGATATCGAACGTTTCCCCGGCCTCTGCCAGTGCCTCGGCGGTCACCGCTCGGTAATCCACGGAAACGCCGCTCCCGGCAGCGTGTGTCTGGGCGATGCGGATGTTCTTCTCCGAGGCATCGGCACCGACGACATCCGCCCCCATGCGCGCCATCGGCTCGGAGAGTAGCCCGCCGCCGCAGCCGATATCCAGAAGCCGCAGGCCTTCCAGCGGCCGCGGCACCTTCAGGTCGCGACCGAAGGTTTCGGCCGCCCGATCGCGAATGTAGGAAAGGCGGACAGGATTGAACTTGTGCAAAGGCTTGAACTTGCCGTGCGGGTTCCACCACTCTGCCGCCAGTGCCGAGAATCGATCGACTTCGGACTGGTCGATGGTCGTGCGGGCCGCGTCTGTCATGATGTCGTCTCCGGGAAATTCAGGCGTCCTCCGTGAAGTCGTCCGGCACTCCGCACTTGTCAAGGGCTGCGACACGACCGCGCTCCCCGCGGCAAGGCGCCAGGCCCGCCCGCGGGCAGGGATCCCGCCGGTTCTCCCGGCCATTGCGCGTTTCCGGCAACTTCGCTAAGGAAGCCGCCAACTTCAGCAGGCGCGCGGCGCGCGCAATCTCTGGTACCGGTAGAGGCAGATGGCACGCATCGTGATGAAATTCGGCGGGACCTCCGTCGCAGACATGGATCGCATCCGGGTCGTTGCCCGCCATGTGAAGCGCGAGGTCGATGCCGGCCATGAGGTCGCTGTCGTCGTATCCGCCATGTCGGGCAAGACCAACGAACTGGTTGGCTGGACGCGTGACGCTTCTCCCATGCACGATGCCCGCGAATATGACGCCGTCGTCGCCTCCGGGGAACAGGTGACCTCCGGGCTGCTCGCCATCGCTTTGCAGCATATCGGCATCAACGCCCGGTCCTGGCAGGGCTGGCAGATCCCCATCCGGACGGACAACGCCCATGGCGCGGCCCGGATCCTGGATATTGACGGGTCCGACCTCATCCGCCGCTTCGGCGAAGGCCAGGTGGCCGTCATCGCCGGCTTCCAGGGGCTCGGCCCCGACAACCGGATTGCCACGCTCGGTCGCGGCGGCTCCGACACAAGCGCGGTTGCCATCGCCGCTGCGGTCAAGGCCGATCGGTGCGACATCTACACCGACGTGGACGGCGTCTACACCACCGACCCGCGCATCGTGCCGAAGGCGCGCCGCCTGAAGAAGATCGCGTTCGAGGAAATGCTGGAAATGGCATCGCTCGGCGCCAAGGTCCTGCAGGTGCGCTCGGTCGAACTTGCCATGGTGCACAAGGTCCGTACCTTCGTGCGCTCCAGTTTTGAGGACCCCGACGCGCCCGGCATGGGCGATCTTTTGAACCCGCCGGGAACGCTGATTTGTGATGAGGAAGAGATCGTGGAACAGGAAGTCGTAACCGGCATCGCCTATGCCAAGGATGAGGCGCAAATTTCGCTGCGGCGTCTGAACGATCGCCCGGGTGTTTCCGCCGCGATCTTCGGGCCGCTGGCCGAAGCACACATCAATGTCGATATGATCGTCCAGAACATCTCCGAGGACGGATCGAAGACCGACATGACCTTCACCGTGCCGTCCGGCGATGTCGACAAGGCGCTGCGCGTTCTCGACGCGGAGAAGACCAGGATCGGTTTCGATGCGGTCCAGAACGAATCGGGTCTCGCCAAGGTGTCGGTGATCGGCATCGGGATGCGCAGCCATGCCGGCGTTGCGGCGTCGGCTTTCCGCGCGCTTGCTGAAAAAGGCATCAACATCAAGGCGATCACCACCTCGGAAATCAAGATTTCCATCCTGATCGACGGTGCGTACGCCGAATTGGCTGTTCGGACTTTGCATTCCGTCTACGGGCTGGATAAGAATTAAGCGAAGCGGCCGAAGGCTGCCGCCCGAGGTGTCTGCACCTCCACTCTTTGATCGGGGAGACGTTGCGCGATGAGAGACCTGTCCGGTCCACGCGTTCTTCTCAAGCGGCTGCGCGAACTGATGGCGGAGCCGCTCGAGCCGCAGGAGCGGCTTGACCGGATCGTGCGCCAGATCGCGCAGAACATGGTTGCAGAAGTCTGCTCCGTCTATGTGCTGCGCTCCGACGGCGTTCTCGAACTCTACGCCACCGAGGGTCTGAACAAGGACGCCGTGCACCTGGCGCAACTGCAGATGGGGCAGGGCCTCGTCGGCACGATCGCGGCCAGCGCGCGTCCGCTCAACCTGTCCGACGCCCAGTCGCATCCCGCCTTCACCTACTTGCCGGAAACGGGCGAAGAGGTCTATCATTCGTTCCTCGGCGTGCCGATCCTGCGCACCGGACGGTCGCTCGGCGTTCTCGTTGTTCAGAACAAGGCGAGCCGCACCTATCGCGACGATGAGGTCGAAGCGCTCGAGACAACGGCCATGGTTCTGGCCGAAATGGTCGCCACCGGCGAGCTGAAGAAGATCACCCGCCCGGGCCTCGAGCTGGACCTGTCGCGCCCCGTGACGATCGAGGGCTCCGGGTTCAACGAGGGCGTCGGCCTCGGCTATGTCGTGCTCCACGAACCACGGATCGTCGTCACCAATCTCCTGAACGACGATACCGACAAGGAGCTTTCGCGACTCGGGGAAGCCTTGGGGTCGCTGCGGATCTCGATCGACGACATGCTGTCGCGGCGCGACGTCTCGATGGAGGGCGAGCATCGTGCGGTGCTCGAAGCCTATCGGATGTTTGCCCATGACCGCGGCTGGGTGCGCAAGCTCGAAGAGGCCATCCGCAACGGGCTGACGGCGGAAGCCGCGGTCGAGCGCGTGCAGAGCGAGACGAAGGCGCGGATGATGCGCCTGACGGACCCTTATCTGCGCGAGCGCATGCACGATTTCGACGATCTGGCGAACCGGCTGCTGCGGCAGCTGACGGGCTACGGCGCGCGCGTGTCGGACAAGGATTTTCCGGTCGACGCCGTGGTCGTCGCGCGGGCCATGGGGGCTGCCGAGCTCCTCGATTATCCGCGTGAAAACATTCGCGGACTGGTGCTCGAAGACGGCGCGGTGACAAGCCATGTCGTCATCGTCGCGCGGGCCATGGGCATCCCGGTCGTCGGCCAGGCGGCCGGTGCCGTGGCGCTCGCGGAAAACGGCGATGCGATGATCATCGACGGCGACGATGCCAAGGTGCACCTGCGCCCCATGGCCGATCTCCAGCGCGCCTATGAGGAGAAGGTGCGCCTGCGCGCGCGCCGGCAGGAGCAGTTCCGTGCGCTTCGCGGCGTCGAGCCGGTGACGAAGGATGGCAGTCGGATCCGGCTGCAGATGAATGCCGGACTGATGGTCGATCTGCCGCAGCTCGACGAATCGGGCGCCGAGGGCATCGGTCTTTTCCGCACCGAGCTTCAGTTCATGATCGCCTCGACCATGCCGCGCATGGAAGAGCAGGAGGCGTTTTACCGCAACGTCCTCAAACAGGCCGCCGGCAAGCCGGTGACGTTCCGCACGCTCGATATCGGCGGCGACAAGGTGGTTCCGTATTTCCGGGCTGCGGAAGAGGAAAACCCGGCGCTGGGCTGGCGGGCGATCCGCCTGTCGCTCGACCGTCCCGGCCTGCTGCGCACGCAGCTGCGCGCGATGCTGCGGGCGTCGGCCGGACAGGAATTGCGCATCATGTTGCCGATGGTGACGGAGGTTTTCGAGCTGAAGGCGGTGCGCGAGCTGCTGCAGAAGGAAATCCAGCGCCAGTCGAAGGTCGGCGAGCAATTGCCCCGCAAGCTGCAGTTCGGTGCCATGCTGGAAGTGCCGGCGCTGCTCTACCAGCTGGACGAACTGATGAGCGAGGTCGACTTCGTCTCCGTCGGGTCCAACGACC
The DNA here is from genome assembly GCF_001424325.1 of Rhizobium sp. Leaf341. NCBI lineage: Bacteria > Pseudomonadati > Pseudomonadota > Alphaproteobacteria > Hyphomicrobiales > Rhizobiaceae > Rhizobium > Rhizobium sp. Leaf341. Next base: position 14,043 of record NZ_LMPE01000005.1, on the reverse strand, counting down.
TGTTCCAGTTCACGATGGCCGTGGATCGCGGCAATTCGCGTGTCTCCGACCGCTTCGACGTGCTGAGCCGCCCGTTCCTGCGCATGCTGCGCGAGATCGTGCGCGCGGGCGAGCGCAACGCCACGTCCGTCACGCTGTGCGGCGAGATGGCGTCGAAGCCGCTTTCGGCCCTGGCTTTGCTGGCCATCGGCTTCCGTTCGCTGTCCATGTCCCCCACGGCCGTCGGACCCGTCAAGGCGATGTTGATGGCGACCGATCTGGCACGGCTGTCGCCCGCACTGAACGCGCTTCTGGACGACACCAAGGAAACGCGCACCCCGCGGGAGCTTCTGAAAGCCTTCGCGGCGGAAAACGATATTCCGGTCTAGACGGGCTCGGACCCGGGACGCGGAAGACCCTCTCTGCCCGGCCGGAGAGGGTCCTTCTTTCTGACATTTGAAATTTTGCCGCAGAGCGGCCTGGAGTAAGCATTGGCCACATTACCTGTCGAGAAGATGCGGGAGCTGGAGCGGCGGTTCGGCGAGATCGAGGCACGCATGTCGGCCGGTCCGGCAGCGGACGTCTATGTCAAGCTTGCGTCCGAATATTCCGAGCTTCAGCCTGTCGTCGCCAAGATCCGCCAGTATGAAAAGGCGCGTGCAGAGCTTGCCGACATCGAAACGCTTTTGTCGGACAAGACGACCGACCGCGACATGCGCGATCTCGCGGACATGGAAAAGCCCGAGATCGAGGCCCGGCTGGAGGCGCTGGAAGGCGAAATGCAGATCCTGCTGCTGCCGAAGGATGCCGCCGATGAGAAGAGCGCGATCCTCGAGATTCGCGCGGGCACCGGTGGCTCGGAGGCAGCGCTCTTTGCTGGCGATCTCTTCCGGATGTACGAGCGCTACGCGAGCGACAAGGGCTGGAAGGTCGAAGTGCTGAGCGCCAGCGATGGCGATGCCGGGGGGTTCAAGGAAATCATCGCCACCGTGACGGGGCGCGGCGTCTTCTCGAAGCTGAAGTTCGAGTCGGGCGTGCATCGCGTGCAGCGGGTGCCGGACACCGAAACGCAAGGGCGAATCCATACCTCGGCGGCCACCGTTGCCGTGCTGCCCGAGGCCGAGGACATCGATATCGACATCCGCGCCGAGGACATCCGCATCGATACGATGCGCTCGTCGGGCGCCGGCGGCCAGCACGTCAACACGACCGACAGCGCGGTGCGTATCACCCACATGCCCTCCGGCATCGTGGTCACGAGTTCGGAAAAATCGCAGCATCAGAACCGGGCGAAGGCGATGCAGGTCCTGCGGTCGCGTCTTTACGACATGGAACGGCAGAAGGCGGACAGCGAGCGCTCGGCCTCCCGCAAGAGCCAGGTCGGCTCGGGCGACCGGTCCGAGCGCATCCGCACCTATAATTTTCCGCAAGGTCGGGTGACGGACCACCGTATCAACCTCACGCTCTACAAGATCGACCGGATGATGATGGGCGAGATCGACGAAGTTGTGGATGCGTTGCTTGCCGACTACCAGGCCGATCAGCTCGCCCGTCTCGGCGAACAGCAAGGCTGACCGGTGACCGCGACGATCGACAGTCTTGCCGCCGAGATCCGGACGGCGCTGCGGCAGGCGGATTTCGATGATCCGGCCCAGGAAGCCCGTCTTCTCATCCGCGGCCTGCTGGGCCTAACGCCGACGGAGCTGGTGAGCCGCGGCGGGGATGTCGTGCCGGCGGACAAGGTCGTTGCCGTTCGTTCGGCCATCGCGCGCAGGCTCGCACGCGAACCGCTGCACCGTATCCTGGGTGCGCGGGATTTCTACGGCTTGACCCTGGCGCTCTCGCCGCAAACGCTGGAGCCGCGGCCGGATACGGAAACGCTGGTCGAGGCGATGCTGCCCCATGTGCGTGCATCGGTGGCGCGGCTCGGGACATGCCGCATTCTCGATCTCGGTACGGGAACGGGGGCCATCTGCCTGGCGCTCCTGAACGACGTCGAGCAGGCGACCGGTGTCGGCGTCGATCTCTCGGCCGACGCGCTTTCGACGGCGGCCGCCAATGCCGAGGCGCACGGTCTGTCCGACCGCTTCCGGACCGTCGAGAGCGACTGGTTCGCGGGCGTCGACGGGCGCTATGACATCGTGGTCTCCAATCCTCCCTATATCCGGTCCGACGTCATTCGCGGGCTGGATCCCGAGGTCCGGCTGTTCGATCCGCTGCTGGCGCTCGATGGCGGGGCCGACGGGCTGGACGCCTACCGGATCATTGCCGGTCAAGTGGCCACGGTTCTGGAAGATGAGGGCGTGGTGGGGCTGGAAATCGGCTTCGATCAGAAGGACAGTGTCACCCGCATCTTCGAGGCGGAAGGTTTCGCGCGAACGCATTTCCTGCGCGACCTTGGCGGTAACGACCGCGTGCTCGTCTTCCGCCGTGCCGATGTTGGCCATCGATGACGCATCGGCCTGCAAACCTGTGGGAAAGCCAGCGTTTACTCTCTCTACAACGCGCTGTTCTTTTCGCATATGCAAAGAAAAGGCTTGGAATTGGCAGGGAAGACGGCTAGGTTGCCGCCACGCACTGAGCAGACGGTCAAGGATTTCAGGATTCGTTCCGGTCAGACCTCTCCGCAGGGAATGCTCTTCTGACACAAGAGCTTGGGTCGACAGTGCCTGGTGCGGGTACCTGTTAATTTGACGCCAACCAGCAAGATGCCTTTTCAGGCTGCTGGGTCGCGGCGTGCCTTCTTGCTCTCATTCCCCTGATGTCGGGAGTTGACGGAAGGTGTTTACCACGATGGCCGGAGCCATGAGGCCGGACGCCATATGAACCATCATGATCAAGAGATTTCGGGTGACGATAGGATGAGGCCAGGACAGCAGAACAAGCGCGGCCGTGGGCGTAACAACAACAATAACAACAATAACAATGGCGGCGGCGGCAACAACAATCATAACCGGAAGGGGCAGAACCCGCTCACCCGGACCTATGACAGTTCCGGCCCAGACGTGAAGATTCGCGGCACCGCGCAGCACATCGCCGAGAAGTACACGACGCTTGCACGGGATGCCCAGAGCTCCGGCGACCGTGTCATCGCCGAAAACTACCTGCAGCATGCCGAGCACTACAATCGCATCATTGCCGCCGCACAGGCGCAGATGCAGGAGCGCTTCCAGCGCGACGATCGTTCGTCCTATGATGGCAACGACATGGACGGAAACGACCGTGACGGCATGATGGATGACGATCAGGACCAGGGCTACGACGATCAGCCCGCCATGATCCAGCAGCCGACGCCCCGGCGTGAACAGCCCCGTCAGCAGCAGCCGCAGCAGCAGCGCACCGAGCGCGCGGACCGTCAGGAACAGCGGTCGGATCGCACCGACCGTCCTGTCCAGGTGGAACGCCAGGAGCGCAGCGAACGCGCAGAGCAGGCCGAGCGCCCTGAGCGGGCGGAACGCACCGAGCGCGCACCCCGTCCGGAGCGTCAGCCCCGTGGCGAACGTCCGGTCGCTGCCCAGCACCCCGTTGCCGCTGCGCCGGAAACCGTCATTGATGGAACCGGCCCGCAGCCGGAGATCGAAGGCACGCCCGCTGAGGTGGTCATCGAAGAGGAAGCATCCGCAGGCCGTGCCCCGCGCCGCCGCGCCGCCCCGCGCCCCCGTCGTCCGCGTCGCACCGAAGGGTCTGCGGAAGAGGGTGTCGCCGGCGAGCAGCCGGAAGCACCGGTTCTGGCCGACTCCGAATAAGTGGTCGCACGATCATCGTAGTCAAACAGGGCGGCGGCAACGTCGCCCTTTTTCATGGTCGCTGTTCGGGCATACGGCCGAGCGGGCGTCGCGCGGTCGTCCCGCTTCCGTGTCTAGAGGCTTTCGAGACGCAACCCGGGAGCTTGCCGTCTGTCGTCTTCTATTTTCTGAGGTAGCTTTTCGTGCCGGTGTCGGAGAGGCAGAACCTTCCGCCGCGTGGGCCCGTGCAAACGTTGCCGTCCCGGCAGTTGCAACCTGTCGAACCGGCGGCCGCAGGGGGCTTCGGCAGGATGTCGAGAAGGCCGACGGTCGCGGAGCACGATTTCCTGCTGGCGCTGATCGAACCGTCTCGGCAGAGGAAACGTTCGCCAAGACAGCGCTCGATCCCGCCTTTCCGTCCACTGCAGGGCGTGTTTCCAGCGGCCGATGCTGGTCCCCCGATGAGGATCAGAAGCGCCAACGTTCCGGCAAGGGTCGAGAGCAGGGTTGCCGGGAAGGCTGGCGGGCGCGTGTGTGGCATGGACAGGGTTCCGCGGTGTCGGCGTGCTGGAGATCTGGCTCTCTCCGGCGTTCGGGATTTCAGGGCGTTTGTCAATTCTTACAAATAGGATGCAATCGGCTCGAAAAGCCGCCGCGCCGGCGTGAATGGGGTAGGGGCGCTTCCGCGCCCGTGTCGGCGTGTGGTGTCTTGGGGGTGACGATGGCTGGGAATGACGAGAGCTGGAAAATCCTGCATTCGCGATCTTTGATCCGCGACCGGCAGATCGACCTCCGTGCGGAGGCCTGCGAAACCTCGACCGGGCTTCGCGTCGATCCCTATTATGTCCTGACCTATCCCGATTGGGTGGCGGTCGTCGCAATTACCGCGGATCGGCAGATGGTCCTGGTCCGCCAGTATCGGCATGCTGTGGGGAAGGCCCTGCTGGAAGCGCCGGCCGGCAGCATGAAGCCAGAGGATGCCGATCCGGAAGCGGCGGCGCGGCGGGAACTTCTGGAGGAAACCGGATATGGCTGTGAGCGGATGGAACGGCTGAGTTCGCTCTACGCCAATCCTTCCACGCAGACGAACCGGGTGCATGCTTTCCTTGCCCACAACGTCGTGCGCGTCGGCGACCAGCAGCTTGACCCGGACGAAGACGGCATGTCGGTCGAACTTCTGCCGATCGAGACCGTGCTCGCCGGTCTGGCTTCCGGTCTGATCGGCCAGTCGATGCATGTTGCGGCCATCCTCCAGGCGATGACGGTGCTGCCCGCGTCGCTGTTGCCGGAGACACGATCCGCCTTCCGTGCCGAAACCCTGCCCACGCCGCCGCTCGCCCGACCTGCCACGAACAGCGGGCGCCAGATCGTGGCAGCTGGCGAGGGAATGCGCGTCTTCGGCATCGATTTCACCTCTGCGCCGTCCGGGCGGAAGCCGATAACCTGTGCAGAATGCGTTCTGGAGGACGAGACGCTTCGGTTCGTGGCGCTGCATCGCTGGGCGGATTTCGAAGGCTTCACCGCGTTCCTGTCCTCGTCGGGGCCCTGGATTGCCGGTCTCGACTTTCCTTTCGGGCAATCGCGAAAATTCATCGAGACGATCGGCTGGCCTCTCAGCTGGGAGGCCTATGTCGGTCATGTCTCGGGGCTCTCGCGGGCAGCCTTCTACGAGACGTTGACGGCGTATCGTCTACCGCGTGCCGCGGGTGACAAGGAACATCAGCGGTTCATCGATCGCACGACCGGCGGCATCAGCCCGCAAAAGCTGCATGGCGTGCCGGTCGGTCTCATGTTCTACGAGGGCGCCCGCCGGCTGCTTGCGTCCGATGTGCATCTGCCGCTGCTGCGGGCGGGCGACCCGGCCCGTGTCGTGGTCGAGGCCTATCCCGGCGTGATGGCGCGGCGGTTGATCGGGCGACGATCCTACAAGAACGACGCGCGCAGCCTGCAGACGCCGGAACTTCTCGCGGCTCGTCTCGATCTCTTCGACCGCCTCTGCGACCCCGCAGGCGATCTGTCCCGCACCGGTCTTCGCATCGAAGCACCGCGTTCGCTTGCCGATGATCCGACGGCGGATGCGTTGGACGCGCTGTTGTGCGCGGTTCAGGCAGGCTGGGCCTATGGGCAGAAAGACAGGGGCTACGGCATCCCGGTCGAGGCCGATCCCCTGGAAGGCTGGATCGTCGACCCCGCACTTCTGGACGCTTTCGCGCCGCAGGAAACAATCGCGCGATAAAGCAGAGGCAACGCGAAATCTGCTCTTTAATTCGGCAAAAATGCCTCCCATATCTTTCTTCGAAGCGACACGACGCTGCAACCCGCGGCCTCTTCGTCGCGATACCGGGCTTGCCGATTTCGGGAGCCTGATCCCAACCGCCGGGGCGTGCCGCATGGGCGTTCCGGTCCCAAGGAGGTAGACGATGGATATCGAAAAATATTCCGAACGCGTGCGTGGTTTCCTGCAGTCGGCGCAGACCTATGCGCTTTCGGCCGGGCATCCCCAGTTCACGCCCGAGCATGTTCTGAAAGTGCTGCTCGATGACGACCAGGGCATGGCGGCCTCGTTGATCGAACGTGCCGGCGGCCGTGCGAAGGACGCCAAGCTCGCCAATGATGCGGCGCTTGGCAAGCTGCCCAAGGTCTCCGGCGGCAATGGCGGCGTCTCGCTTTCGCAGCCGCTGGCAAAGGTCTTCACGACCGCCGAAGAGGCGTCGAAAAAGGCGGGCGACAGTTTCGTCACCGTCGAACGCCTGCTGCTGGCACTGGCCGTGGAAGCCTCCGCGTCCACCGCGCAGACGCTGTCCAAGGCCGGCGTTACGGCGGCGCGGCTGAACCAGGCGATCAACGATATCCGCAAGGGCCGCACCGCGGACAGCGCCAATGCCGAAGCGGGTTTCGACGCTTTGAAGAAATATGCGCGCGACCTGACGGCGGATGCGCGGGACGGCAAGCTCGATCCCGTCATCGGGCGTGACGACGAAATTCGTCGCACGATCCAGGTGCTGTCGCGTCGGACGAAGAACAACCCGGTGCTGATCGGCGAACCCGGGGTCGGCAAGACCGCGATCGCCGAAGGTCTCGCCTTGCGCATCGTCAATGGCGACGTGCCGGAAAGCCTCAAGGACAAGCGGCTGATGGCGCTCGACATGGGCGCGCTGATCGCCGGTGCCAAGTTTCGCGGCGAGTTCGAAGAGCGGCTGAAGGCCATTCTCTCGGAAGTCCAGGCGGATGCGGGCGAAATCATCCTGTTCATCGACGAGATGCACACGCTGGTCGGTGCCGGGAAGGCCGATGGTGCCATGGACGCTTCCAACCTTCTGAAGCCGGCCCTTGCCCGCGGAGAGCTGCACTGCGTCGGTGCGACCACGCTCGACGAGTACCGCAAGCATGTGGAGAAGGATGCGGCGCTGGCCCGCCGGTTCCAGCCGGTCATGGTCAACGAGCCGGATGTCGAGGATACGATCTCGATCCTGCGCGGGCTGAAGGAAAAGTACGAGCAGCACCACAAGGTCCGGATTTCGGATGCGGCCCTTGTCGCGGCCGCGACGCTGTCCAATCGCTACATCACCGACAGGTTCCTGCCCGACAAGGCCATCGACCTGATGGACGAGGCCGCGTCGCGACTGCGGATGCAGGTCGATAGCAAGCCGGAGGAACTGGACGAGCTCGACCGTCGCATCATGCAGCTGAAGATCGAGCGGGAGGCCCTGAAGAAGGAAACCGACCGCGCCTCCAAGGACCGGCTGGAGAAGCTCGAGCTGGACCTGACGGGTCTCGAAGAGCAGGCCGATGCGCTGACGGCGCGCTGGCAGTCGGAGAAGTCGAAGCTGGGTCTTGCCGCCGATCTGAAGCGGCAGCTGGACGAAGCCCGCAATGAACTGGCCATTGCCCAGCGCAAGGGCGAGTTCCAACGGGCCGGCGAGCTTGCCTATGGTGTCATCCCGAAGCTCGAAAAGGAGCTTCAGGACTCCGAAGCGCAGGACGGTTCCGCCGCCTCCATGGTTCAGGAGGTGGTGACGCCGGACAATATTGCGCACATCGTGTCCCGCTGGACCGGTATTCCGGTCGACAAGATGCTGGAAGGCGAGCGTGAAAAGCTGCTGCGGATGGAGGACGAGCTTGCGCAATGGGTCGTGGGGCAGGGCGATGCCGTCCAGGCGGTGTCGCGTGCCGTGCGTCGCTCACGTGCCGGACTGCAGGATCCGAACCGGCCGATCGGCTCGTTCATCTTCCTCGGCCCGACCGGGGTGGGCAAGACGGAGCTGACCAAGGCGCTGGCGCGTTTTCTGTTCGATGATGACACAGCGCTCGTGCGCATGGACATGTCGGAATATATGGAGAAGCACTCCGTTGCCCGGCTGATCGGTGCACCTCCTGGCTATGTCGGCTACGAGGAAGGCGGTTCGCTGACGGAATCGGTGCGCCGGAAGCCCTATCAGGTCGTGCTGTTCGACGAGATCGAAAAGGCGCATCCTGACGTGTTCAACGTGCTTCTGCAGGTGCTGGACGACGGGCGCCTGACCGACGGGCAGGGCCGAACCGTGGATTTCCGCAACACGATGATCATCATGACATCGAATCTCGGAGCGGAATATCTGACCGGGCTTGCCGAAGGCGAGGATACCGACAGCGTGCGCGAGCAGGTGATGGGCGTGGTTCGCTCGGCCTTCCGGCCGGAGTTCCTTAACCGCGTCGATGAGATCATCCTCTTCCACCGCCTGAAGCGCGGCGAGATGGGTGCGATCGTCGACATCCAGCTGGAGCGCCTGAAGACCTTGCTGGCCGATCGCAAGATCACGCTGGAGCTGGACGGCGACGCCCGGCACTGGCTGGCGGAGCGCGGTTACGATCCCGTCTATGGTGCGCGCCCGTTGAAGCGGACGATCCAGCGCTACGTCCAGGATCCGCTGGCCGAGCGGATTCTCGCCGGCGATATTCCGGACGGATCCGTCGTCAAGGTGCTGGAAGGCTCCGACCGGCTGAACTTCAAGCTGCGCGGCGCCAGCGACGACCGCGCCGCTGCCTGATCCGGAACGTATTTGATCGGATCAACGGACACAGGCCTTCCCGGGACACCGGGGAGGCCTTTTCCATGCCGGCCTGGCCTCGCTTTCCTGTCCTTAATCCCCCGGTAAGCGGGATCGGCGACAAAGAGCGTCTGCAGGAGAAGGACGGTCCTATGTCGGAGGCGAAGCGAGATGGCCGGGTGGTCGTGGTCACGGCGGGCGGGCGAAATCCGCAAATCCTGATCAATGCCCTTGCCGGCCGGTTTTCAGAGGTCGTCGTTTTCCAGGAGCCAGCGGAGTCGAAATCCGTCTTTGTCAGAAGACGCGCGCGAAAACTCGGATGGCCGGTCGCTCTGGGGCAACTCGTGACGATGGTGGCATCGAAGGTGGGCAAGCGCTGGACCGAGCGTCGCGCCCGAGAGATCCTGGAGACCTATGGTGTTTCCGACGCGCCAAATGCCGAGGTGCAGAGGGTTTCCATCCCCTCCGTCAACACGGCGGAAGCCTTGGCGGCATTGACGCAGGTGTCGCCCGACGCCGTACTTCTCGTCTCGTGCCGCATGCTCTCGGCGGCCACCCTGGCCGCGATCTCCTGTCCGGTCATCAATTTTCATGCCGGCATCAATCCGCAGTACCGGGGCCTGATGGGCGGCTATTGGGCCCGGGTGAATCGGGACGAGGCAAACTTCGGCGCGACCGTGCATCTTGTCGATGCGGGGGTGGATACCGGCGGCATCCTCTACCAAACCCGTATGACGCCCGCAAAGGCCGATACGATGCACACCTATCCCCTGCTGCAGACGGCGGCGTCGACCGGCATCGTCCTCCAGGCCGTCGAAGATGCCCTGACCGGGGCGCTTCGGCCGGTTGCCGTATCCGCTCCGTCCCGCCAATGGTATCATCCGCCGGTGTGGACCTGGGTCTGGAACGGCGTGACGCGCGGCATCTGGTAGTCCGGTGCGCCGAACGTCGCTTTCGCCTTGGGGGTGTGTCGTGCAAGGATGCGCCCAATCCGGAAAAACCGCGCACATTCCGGCGGTGCGAGACCGTTGACGATGAAGCGTTCGGCAAAGGCTGCGGCGCGGCCGATGACGTCCCGCGCGGACATCGACCGCGCCGAACCGAGAGACGTTGAACCGAGAGACGTGGAACCGAGAGACGTGGAACAGAGAGACGTGCCATGACGAAACCCACGCCCTCCGATCTGGCGCCCGCTCCCCATCCCATCAAGGGCAATGCACAGGCCGCCCGCAAGGCCACCACCGGCGCCTACACGCCGGCCGCCGTTTCCCCGAACCGGCGAGGGCAGCGCAGTTTTGCGATTCGCCTTTGGTCCGTGCGCCACGCCCGCCTTCTGGAGTGGGTCTATCACCGCTTCGCCGCGCTTTTTCTGGCGCTGCATCCGCTCTGGCGGGCGATCGGCTATGCCAGGGCCGAAGCGCCGGTTACCGTGGTCGAGCGCGGGGTGAAGGGGCTGTTGTTCGATTGTCGCATGTGCGGACAATGCATCCTGTCCTCCACCGGCATGTCCTGCCCGATGAACTGTCCGAAGCAACTGCGCAACGGACCCTGCGGCGGCGTGCGCGCCAACGGCAATTGTGAAGTGGAGCCGGATATGCCCTGCGTCTGGGTGAAGGCCTGGGAAGGTTCGCGGCAGATGGACAAGGGCGATGCCATCCTTGCCGTGCAGCCGCCGGTGAACCAGTCGCTGCGCGAGACATCCTCCTGGCTGCGTGTGACGGCGGCGGCCGCCGAGGCCCGTGACACCACGGCCGGATCCGCGGGACGGCCGGCATGAGCGGACGAACGGGAATCCCGCCCGCTTCCCCCGGCGATCTCCTGCCCGGACATTCCTCGCGCGGGCGCCTGGAGCAGGTGCTTCGGCGCGGCGAATTCGCGGTCACGGCCGAGTTGAACCCGCCTGACAGCGCGGATCCGGAAGAGGTCTATGCCCGGGCCGCGGTGTTCGAGGGCTGGGTCGACGGGATCAACGCCGTCGACGCGTCGGGCGCCAATTGCCACATGTCCTCGGTCGGCATCTGCGCGCTTCTGACCCGTATGGGCTATGCTCCGATCATGCAGATTTCCTGCCGCGACCGCAACCGGATCGCAATCCAGGGCGACGTGCTGGGAGCGGCGGCCATGGGCGTCGCAAACATCCTGTGCCTGACGGGCGACGGCGTTCAGGCCGGCGACCAGCCGGGTGCAAAGCCTGTCTTCGATCTCGACTGCATGTCGCTGCTGGAAACGGTGCGGATCATGCGGGATCACGCGAAATTCCTCTCCGGCCGCAAGCTCACAGCGCCGCCCCGCGTCTTTCTCGGTGCCGCCATCAATCCCTTCGCGCCGCCTTATGATTTCCGTCCCTACCGGCTCGCCAAGAAGATCGAGGCCGGCGCCCAGTTCGTGCAGAGCCAGTACTGCTTCGACGTGCCGATGTTCCGCGCCTACATGGACAAGGTGCGCGATCTCGGCCTGCACGAGCACTGCCATATCCTCGTCGGCGTCGGTCCGATGGCGTCGGCCCGGACCGCACGCTGGATCCGATCGAACGTGCCCGGCGTGCATATTCCCGATGCCATCATCGCCCGGCTGGAAGGCGCGTCCGACCAGAAGAAGGAAGGCAAGCAGATCTGCATCGACATCATCAACGAGGTGAAGGAGATCAAGGGCGTCTCCGGCATCCATGTCATGGCCTACCGCCAGGAAGAGTATGTGGCCGAGATCGTCCACGAATCCGGGGTTCTCAAGGGCCGCAGGCCCTGGCGGCGGGAGCAGGATCCGGCCGATGCGGGTGTTGCCGAACGGCTGGATGCAGCAAGGGCCGGGGAGATGCAGGATCAGGAAAGCCTTGCCGAAACGGCTGCGAAGCGGCCGCATTGAGGATCGCCCTGCGGCAAGTGTTGCCTACTGCAAGTGTTGCCTGCCGCAAGTCGTGCCTGCGGTACGTCTGGCTTCACGGCCGGTCTCCGGTTGCCGCGTCGCTCAGCGCGGCGCTCCGGTCTACCCGATCGCGGCGCGTGGATCGCCGTCACTGGGTGGCGGCGACCTCGCTGCCATTGTCCTTGGCCAGCAGTTCGTCGATGCGGTGGCGCTCGACCTCGAACTGGGTGAGCGCAGGACCGTCCAGCGACTTGCCGCCGGGAAGGCGGATGCGGAGCGGATCGACGCGGTTGCCGTTGACGATCAGCTCATAGTGCAGGTGCGGGCCTGTCGACAGGCCGGTCGTCCCGATCCAGCCGATAACCTGCCCCTGCGAGACGCGGGCGCCCGGCTTGACGTTCTTGGCGATGGCGCTCTGGTGGTTGTAGGACGAGACATAGCCGTTTGCATGGCGGATCAGCGTCTGGTTGCCGTAACCGCCGCTGTCCCAACCGGCCTTCTCCACGACGCCGTTGCCCGCCGCGATGATCGGCGTTCCCCGAGGTGCGGCCCAGTCCACGCCGGTGTGCATGCGCGAAAAGCCGAGGATCGGATGGCGCCGCATGCCGAAGCCCGACCGGAAGGTGCCGTTGGGAACCGGATTGCGCAGCAGAAACTGGCGGATGCTCTTGCCCATCTCGTTGTAGTAGTCGACGGAATTGTCGTCGGGATCCTGGAAGCGATAGAAGCGCGTCTGCGCATCGCCGAATTTCGCGTTGACGTAGAGCAGCTCGGACGTGTCCGTTGCCCGCCCGCTCTCGTCCGCAACCGAGAAGAAGGCTTCCAGGCTGTCGGTTGGTTTCAGCTGCGCCTGGAAATCGACATTGCTGGCCAGAAGCTTCACCAGCTGCGAGACCATGGTCTGATTCATGCCGTAGGAGAGCGCGGCCCGGTAGACGCCGTCATAGACGCGGGGCAGGTCACGTCCGGCCGAGATGGTGGGCGTGCCGTTGTCGTCAAAGGCGGTGTAGACGGCCGACAGCTGCGGCGGTTCCTCGCCGCGCACGAAGCTGCCGTGATCGTCGAGCGCCATGGTCAGCACATGTGCGCCGCCCTTGGCGTAGACGCTCGCGCGCATGACGCGCGCTTCCTCGTTCTCGCCCTTCTGGATGATCCCGATCCGAACGACGTCGCCCTCATGAAAGACGTCGGAATTCAGCGCGGTCTTCAGAACGGCGGCGATATCGGTCGCCTGTGCCTTGGAATAGCCTGCGCCGCTCAGCACGCTCGCCATGTCGGCTTCGCGACGGACCGGAATCACGTCGTCGGCAAATTCGGCACTCTTGTCGTTGATCGTCTCGAAGGGAGTGACCGTCATGTTCTCCTCGACCACGCGGGCGGAGAGACCCTGGATCAGGTCGAGGTCGGAGGCATCCGACGCGAAGCGTCGCGGATCCACGTAGAAGAGGGAGGCGAGCTGGGTATTGCCTTCGGTGAGCGCCGCGCCGTTGGAGCGGACATTCTCTTCCACCTCGTCGAGCGTCATCGAAGGCCCGAACTTCAGTGTCGATCCCTTCAGGGGAAAGTCGACGGTCTTCAGCGCAACCTCGGACTCGACGTCCGAGCCGTAGATGGTGCCGGTGCGCACCGGGGGAGGGGCGGAGGCCGCGTCGTCATTGGAAAAGACCGCAAGCGGATCGAACGACGGATAGGACTCCGAGGCCTGATGGTTGGCGGCAAGCGTCATCTTCACATGCGCGAAAGGCTGGCGGCGCACCACTTCCTTCTCGCCGTCATGGATCATCGTGGAGACCTCGAGGATCGTGCGGTCGGAGGGCTTGGCAACGATCACGGGGGAAAGGATCCGGCCGCCGCGCTTGGCCACCGTCGCCGGTTGCCCGGCGCGCAGACCCGGATCGGCGGATGCAAAGGCTTCCGCCGGGATGGCGAGCTGCTGGCGTCCGTCGAGCGCAGCAAAAAGCGCGACGCCCATCAGCAGGCTGGAGGTGATCCCGGTCAGGAAGGTGCCGGAGAGCCAGCGGAGCGAGATTTCTCGGCGGTCGGGTGCCCTGCGGCCGTCGGCCAGTATGGGCGGCTCGTTGCCCAGCGACCGCATCATGGATTTGTCCGTGATCATGCCAGCTGATCGGGTCCCTGTTGAACGCGCCGGTTCTTATTGTAGGCCGGTTCTTATTATAGGCTGCGTATATTGTCCGAAGATGTGCATCTTTCGCGTCCTCGAGTCAAATCGGACACGGCGCATGTCATGCTTTCAGACACCGTGAATGTGTAAAACTGAGGGCGGCCGCTCAATGACGGCATTTTTCCCCGGGGTGCCCGGGGAGGGGAGGGGACTCCAGCCCTTGCTGCATCGAGACTTGTCAGAAAACTGTCATTTTTTTCAGAAACCCTGTTGACGAACGGGCGGGGGTAGCCCTATAACCCGCCTACCAACGAGGGCGGCGGCGCTG
>NZ_LMPE01000004.1:0-23984 GCF_001424325.1 Rhizobium sp. Leaf341 | reverse complement strand
TCTGGAAAGGCAATGCGTGTAGCTTTCGAGGTAGCGTTGCATTCAAGCTGGAACCAGCACCGCAAAGTTAGAATGTCCTGTTTCTGCAAAGTTGGAATGTCGCTCCTTCCTGCCTCGCCGGCCGGCGGCAGCTGCGCGCCTTTAAGCATTGTCACGGTCCGGAGGCGGCAAAAGACGCGCCGGGGCCGCGTCGTCGAACGCGAGCGCTTTGACAGCCTGCGTCAACCGACGCACGAAGCCGGTCCTGGAGCCTCCGGATCGCTCATGTGCGGCGATCCCGGAAACCCCAGCGAGGGGGCGCCTCTACCTCTGGCGTCAAACCTGATCTCAAAGCGGAAAGATCGGCCTGCCCGAAAGCGCCTGGACGAAGACAAGGAGGGTCAGGGCCGTCCAGCCGAGTGCGGCGACGACGACATGCCTTCGGGAGAGAGGGCCGGCCGTCCGTTCGCGCCACAGCACGTAGAGCGGCAAAGCCTGCATGGCGTGCAGGGCCAGGAAATGCGCAGGCCGCAAATCGCCGACCGTGCCCGACCAGCCGAGCAGCGGCCAGTTGGTCGCTTCGGATGGCGGCGTGCCGACCAGATGGCCGCCATTGGCGCCGAGTACGCCTGCGGTCAGAAGCGTCAGGACCAGCGTGAGAAGGAACCCGACGCCGATCGCGAGCCGCAGCGAGGGCGAGAGGCAGACATCGCGATCGCGTAGCACGACAATGCCGAAGACGCCGATGCCGAGCATCAGCAACACCGCGCCGACGCCCATGAGCTGGTACATCTGGATGTGAAAGGCATCGCTGAAATTGAAGTGCGAGGCCTCCCCGCGAGCGGCCTGGTAGGTGAGATAGATCATCTCGAGACTGAAGGCGGCCGTCATGACGGCTTCGGTCACACGAAGGGTCAGGCTCTGCGCCCACCCCGCCGAAAGACGCGCCTGGACCAGGGCCAGTGTTCCGAAGGTGAGGGCGAAGGACAGGGCGAATTTCGCCGGCTTCAGCCAGACCGGGTCTCCGCCGGGAAGCGCGCGGCTCTCGACCATGCCCCAGAGAAGGGAGAGCACCAGCAGAGCCAGCGCGACGCAGGTGAGCGCCGGCATCTGCGCGTGCGATGGCGCGCGACGGCCATCAGGCCCGGGAAGACGCACAAGGCGGTCGGCTGTCATGCGGGTTCTCCGGCCAGCGGCTTGAGCGACGGGATGCGCGCGGACGCGGCCCCGAATGTTCTGTGCATTCCCTCGGCAAGCCCGGCAATGAGGGCCCCGAGAGGGCCGAACAGGAAGATGAAGGGCAGGAGAAAGGCCTGCAGGAGCCGTCCGACGCCGACGCGATCGAGACGGGCGGCGATGCGGGCGCCGATCATCAGGTCGAACGCCAGATAGTGGATCCAGCCTGCGAGCAGAAGCCAGTCGTCCGAAAAAAGCAGACGCACATCGGCGAGGCTGCCAAAGCCGCCCTGCCCTGCGGCAAAGCGCGTCAGGACGAGGACGGCATAGAGCGCCGACAGGATGGCCGGCAGGACGAGCGCGGGGAGAAGGTTCAGCCAAGTAAAACGGCGCGGTCCCAGGATGAGGAGACTCCAGCCGAAGAGCGCGATCTGTCCGGCCCGAGCGAAGAGGTCATCCGGTGTCATGACACGGTCCCAAGGGTTGGAGACAGGACCCGACGGGGCGATTGCGGTTCGACAGCGTTCCGCCGGCGGACGGCGCTTACGGCTTGCCCGGTCCCGGTCCCGGTCTCGCTCTCGGTCCCGGTTCCAGTTCCGGTGGCCGGCAAGGCCGCCGCCTCTCCTGTCCCGGTCCACGTCGCGGCTGGCAATGCGAGCCCTGGTCCGGGCGCGCCAAGGGGTGTGCGATGGGTCATCACGGCTCCGTTTCCACATATCTTCCGCACCGTCTCACAGATCGCAGGCCATGCATATTGACGACCGATGCATGATGGCTATGCATGGATGTATGGAAACGGTGCCCTTATCCCCATTGGAAGCCGACTGGCGGCTCGTGCGTGCCTTCGTCGCCGTCATGCAGGCTGGAACCCTGACGGGCGCCGCAAGACAACTCGGGACGACGCAACCGACGGTCGGCCGGCAGATCCGTGCGCTGGAGCGCATGGCCGGCGAAACCTATTTTCTGAGGCGCGGCGTCCGGCTGGAGCCGACGGATCATGCGCAGGTTCTTTTTGCGCGCGCCCTGGATGTCGAACGGGCCGTCACGACTCTCGCCCGGTCCCTCGCAACCCCGCAGACATCCCGTTCGAAAGTCCGGATAACGACGAGCGAGATTTTCGGCACGCAATTGATGCCTTTGCTCATCCCGCCTTTGCTGGCGAAGGTCCCCGGGGTCGAAATCGAGGTTATCGCCACCGACCGGCTGCAGGACCTCCATCGTCGCGATGCCGATCTCGCCATCCGGTTCGTGGCGCCCCTTCAGCCGGAGCTGATTGCGCGGCAGGTCGGCGAGGTCTCGCTGGGCCTCTATGCGACGCCCGGCTACCTCGATCAGCATGGAAGGCCACGAAGCCCCGCCGACCTGCGCGACCACACCCTGATTTCGAGCCGCGACGGCACCGAGGTCCGCACGGTCGCGCGCCGGCTGGGTCTGGATCTGCGGCCCGACAGCATGCCGGTGCGGAGCGACGAACTGCTCGTCCGCGAGAGTTTCATCCGGGCCGGCCTCGGCATCGGGGCCTGTCACACCTGGCTGGCGACCTTGATGCCGGGTCTCGAGCGGGTCCTCCCCGATCTCGATGTCATCCGCCTGCCCGTCTGGCTTGTCGCGCATGAAGACCTTCGCCGCAGCCGCAGTCTGCGCCTGCTGCACGATGCCTTGGCCGACGACCTCCGCGCCCGGTTTCAGGGCGGAAATGACACGCCTGCGGGATAGGATGGCGAGGAACCCGGCGATCGACCGGTGGGATGGGGGGCCGCCTCCGGCCGGACGGCAAAGACGGCGGACAGGCCGGTCCGGCCCTTGACCTTGATCCGGTCGAGCTCGAGGACCGGGATCGTGCTGCCGACCAGAGCGGCGGTGGTCTCGCCGATCAGGAGTGGTACGCCGTAGGTTTTCGACTCGCCTTCCAGACGCGACGCCAGATTGACGCTGTCTCCAAGAACCGAGTAGTCGAACCGGCGGGTCGAGCCCATATTGCCGACGACGCAGGCGCCCGTGTTGATGCCGATGCCGATCCGGAGTGTCGGCGGAGGCTGGCGTCCCGCCGCTATGGCTTCGGCGCGCAGGCTCTCGTTCAGCGCATCCACCGCTTCAAGCATCGCGAGGGCGGCCTCGACGGCGCGCAGGGCATGATCCGGCACGTCGAGCGGGGCATTCCAGAACGCCATGATGCAGTCGCCGATGTACTTGTCGATCGTGCCGCCGCTTTCGAGCACGATATCCGACAGAGGCGTCAGGAGACGGTTGATCAGGGTCGTCAGCTGCTCCGGATCGTCCTTCAGCGCTTCGGAGATGGTGGTAAAGCCGCGCACGTCGCAGAAGAGGATCGTCAGGACGCGTCGCTCGCCGCCCAGTTTCAACAGGGCAGGATTTGCCGCGAGCTTCGCGACGACGGCCGGGGCGAGATATTGCGAAAAGGCGGAGGTGATCTGGCGGCGGCGGTGACGCTCGGCGGCGTAGTCGAGCCCGGCCTTGACGCCGCAAACGAGGAGAAAGGCGCCGATCGGTGCGAGCGGCGGAAGGAAGACGCGACCGTAGCGCATCGCAACGCCCGCGCACACGACGGTGCCGGCTGCAACGAGCACGACTGTCAGTCCGGTGGTCCAGCTGGTTTCACCCCGGGAAAGGACGGCAGCGAGAACCGCGGCCACGACCACACCCAGGAGGCGAAGCAGCGGTCCGGCCGGGGTGATGAAAAGGCCCGCCGAGAGGTTGTCGAACAACGTCGCCTGGATTTCGGCACCGGACACGAGACGGCCGCTTTGAAGCGTGTCGGATGTCGGGAAGGCATCGGCCGCCGCCGCATCGAGCGTCGGGGCGTTCTGGAGGCTCAGGCCGACGATCACCGTGCGTCCCCGGAAGCTGCCCTCAGGGAGGAATTGCTCCGGATGGAGCGCCTGATAATAGGAGACCGTTTCGTACGTTCGGGCCGGCCCGAAGGTCTGGATCAGCTTCTCGCCCGGCTCGATCTCCGCAGGTCGTCCGGCAATGTCGATGAGCTGGCGCGCAAGGCCGTCGGGATAGGCCGGGACGTGCCGCAGGACGCCGTCGGCGTCGAGACTGACGGACGCGATGCCGGTTCGCGCGCCGGTGGCCGTCAGCAGGGCCAGCGGCTCCGTGCGGACGAACTGGTCGGCGTGCGGCGTGCGGATCAGGGTTTCGTCCCCTGCCAGCACGACGTCCGGGCCGAGCGCTGCCGCAAGGCGCGCATCCTGAGCCGGATCCGCTGCAGGTTCGGCAAAGATCACGTCGAGCGCAATGGCCCGTGCGCCGGCGGCACGCAGCGCCGTCACCAACTGGCCGTGCAGCGAGCGGGGCCAGGGCCACTGCGCGCCGATCTCCATCATCGAGGGCTCGTCGATCGCCACGATGACGGGACCATCCGCGGGACGTGGCGGGCGCGCGATGGTCGACAGATAGTCGAACACCCGCATCTCCAGAAGACGCCATGGCGACGTCTGCGCCACGGCGCCGAACAAAACCGCCGACAGAAGCGTGATGAGCGCAAGGCCGGCGAGGCGCCTGCGCCGGTCGACACCCGCGAGATCGGGCACCCCCGCCGGATGGACCCCTCCCCGACGCCACCATCCCGGACGCCCCTCTTCCCGATGCCCCCCTCGCCGACGCCCCCCTCCCCGATGCCAGGCCATCAGAAGCGAACCGTCATCTGCGCCTTCACGGACCGCCCCCATCCTGCGGTGCCCGCCGAAACGTAGAAGGCCTCGTCTGTGAGGTTGTAACCACCGAGATCGAGCTGCACCCGGCCGTCCGGAGACTCCCAGCTGACATTTGCGTCGAGCGTCCAGTAGTCGCCAAGCGTTTCACCGGCCAGATTGCTGGCCCGCCGGCCCGTGTAATTCCCGGCGACCGTCGCTGCGACGCCGATCGGATTGACGAAGGTCAGGGCGAGCTGGGCGGCATCCCGCGGGACATAGGTCAAGGCGTCGCGATAGCCGGCACTTGCCGGGTCGTCGTTGCGCGAAGACGCCCGCGCATAGGTGGCGGCCAGGCCCACGCCGCTGCCGAGGGCAAGGTTGCCGGTAACGCTGACCCGGTCGATCCGCCCGCGCGCGACATTGCCGCCGACGAGATCGACGGCGGGGAGTGACAGGGGATCGGCAATCAGGAGATTGCGCACGGTCTGGTGCTGATAGTCGACGGCTGTGAAGAAGCGGTCCGTCCACTGGGCATCCCAGCGGGCAGCCAGCGTATCGGCATAGCCATCGATCGACAGCGGCAGCTGGTTGGATTGCAGCGCGACGACCCCCACGGGCGCAAGGGTGGGCGTCGACTGGGTGAAGCCTTCCCGCAAATAGCCGAACCGAAGCCACTGCCCCTCCTGCACCTCCCAGGCAAGACCCGCGCGCGGCTCCAGACGGGTGACATCGACGGTATCGCCTGTCAGCCTGCGCGCAAACAAGGCGGCTTCGAGCTTCAGGCCCGGGACCTCGTCATAGAGCGCATCGACATAGGCCGTGCCGGCTGCGACATCGGCGTCATCGACCGTTTCGAGATCCTCGAGAACCCCGCCGGGAGTGTCATCTGGGTTCACAGCACGGAGGCGGGAGGTCGAGCGCGACAGGGCGTCGATGCGTCCCCCCTCAAGGCCGACGCGAAGCGTGGCGTCCCCCAGCCCGAGCGTGTAGCCGAGCGCCGCAATCCGGCTCTTCTCCTGCAGTTCCTGTTGCCGGTCGAACAGGAAGGGAATTCCTGCGAACGAGATGCCGCCGAGCGAGCGGCTCGATCCCGCAACATTGCTGCCGAAAAGCGCGGCGTTCAGGATGTTCTCGTATCCGAACGTGTGGCTCCAGCCGATCCCGAAGTTCAGCACGCGCTGCGTGTTGGTATCGCGAGACAGGGAGCCGACCGAAACGCCCGGCAGGGCCAGTCCAGGGAGCAACTGCGGGAGGGAGGTGATACGGGCGGCATCGACAAGGCTGTCCGTGTCACCGCTGTTGACATAGGCGACGATGCGATCGTCCGGTGTCGGGCTGGCGGTGATGTAGCCGTTGCCGCCGGTGATGTCCGTGGTTCCGGCCAGGATATCCGTGCCGTCCGCACCGGCGCGTTCGTCACCACGGGCGTCCCACGACAGGTTTCCGAAAAAGCTGATCGGGACAGGCGACTGGGAAAAGCCTTGGATCTGCGCACCCTTAACCCACTCGGAGCCGGCGCTGTTGATGTTGATGCCCGCCGTCAGCGCCGTCTCGACAAACGGCATGCGCACGAGGTTTGCCTGGCGTTCGCTGCCGGCAAGCAGGTGCGGATCGAGAAGCAGTGCCTTCAGGAAAGACGAGTAGCTGCCGCCGTTGCCGGAGGGATCGATCGTGTTGACCCCATAGCTGAAGCTGTTGGCGAACGGATTGACGCTGCCGCGCACGGTCTGGTCGAGGTAGGACGTGCTGGCGAACGGATCAAAGACGATATCGCCGTAGAACTGCCCCCAGGCATCAAGCCCCTGCAGGCGGAACGCGTCGTTGAGAACCGAGCCGGCTTCCTGGTTTGCGCCCACGGAGCCGAAATCGCCGCCCCGCTGTCGAGACCGCTTCAGATAGTCCTGGGCGTTGCGAATGGCGCCATCCGCATCGTGATCCTCGATCGCGATGGACGTGCGATAGGCCGCGATGACGGGATCGTTCGGATCAAGCCGGTCGGCGTTGTCCAGCGCCTGATCCGCAGCGCCCCGCTCGCCATTTGCGTAGAGGGCAGCTGCGAGCAGGAGCTGGCCTTGAGAATATGCCGGGTTGGCGGTGGAGCCCGCAAGGATGTCGGCGATGGCCTTGTCTTTTTCGCCCGTCTGGAGATGGTATTGTCCCCGGGTGATCAGCGCGATGTCGAAGCCGGGATCGATTTCGAGCGCCCGGTCGATCTCCCGCCGTGCATCCTCGACGCGCAGTTCCTCGAGATAGAGCCCGGCAAGATTGGCATGGTGCAGCGGCGACATCGGATCGAGGGCAATGGCTTTGCCGAAGGCGGCCTCGGCCTCGCGCCGTGCCCCGCGCAGCGACTGCAGCAGGCCGAGAGAGTTCCAGATCGTGGCATTGCCCGGCTCCGAAACGAGCGCTGCCCGAATGTCGGCCAAGGCGCCCTCGAGATTGCCGCGCACGCCGGCCTCGAAATCCGCGCGCGCCTCCAGGGCTGTCGCCTGCCCCGGATCTCGGGCCAGCGCCAGCGCAATGGCGGCCTGTGCCTGGTCGCGATCGCCGAGGACCAGGGCGACCTTCGCGCGGATCGCCGGCAGAAGCGCGTTGTGCGGGTAGCGGGTCTCCGCCCGTTTCAGCACATCGAGCGTTGCCCGCAGATTGTCCCGGAAACCGACCGTAAACACTTCTCCGACGATGGCGGCGGCGCCCGTGCCGACACTTGGTGGCCGTTCCACATGGCTTGGATCCGCCAGGGACCGGGCGAAGTAGGCACCGTAGCGCGCGACAGATCTGCGCGCGTCATCGAGGTTCGGCGCAGCGCGGTCAAACAGCATGGCGGCCTCGCCATAGCGCCGCTCCGATCCGGCGATCAGGGCGTCGAGAAGAGCGACCCGCGCCCCCTGACGCGCATTCAGGCGCTGCCGGCGCACCTCGGCCAGCGTCGCCAGAGCCTCTGCCTTGCCCGAAATGGTGAAGTTCACCTCGGCCAGCGTCAGCCAGTCCTCGGCGGTGCGACGCTCGGGCGGAAGGGCGAGAAGCGTGGCACGGCGACGTCGCATGTCCGGCCCCGGCAAGGGCGATGCCGGCAGGAACGGAAAGGCATCCCGCAGTTCGAGATAATAGAGCATCTGCTCGCGATCGCTCGAATTGAGGACGATGACCTTGCGTGGCGCCTGGCCGATGGCTGCGACCGCTCCCTCCCCCTTGGCGACCCTGACGCTGCCGCGCGCATTGCTGAGGTCGACGACGCCGTCGAGAACGGTGAGCGACGTCTTTCCCTCGGCGTCCACCGATAGGGTCCAGTCGGTTCCGCGAATGGCGGCCGTTGCAGCCGGCGTCTCGATCGCCAGCCCCGATCCGCCGCGCTCGGCCCGGGCCCAGAGGGTCCCGGACTGCAGCTCGACGCTGGCGTCGGACCCGCCGCCGTTGACCTGCTTGACGAGCAGGGACGTGTTGCGACCGAGGCGCATCTGCGTCCGGTCCGAAAAGAGAATGGCAAGCTGCCCGTTGGCGTTGGTGCGAAGGATATCGCCATTGACGACATCCTGGGAGAGATCGACGACCGACCAGCCGTCCTTCTCGACAAAGCGGATCTCCTCGCCCGATTTGCGCGCAATCACCGAGCCTGCCGCAGACGACGTCCGCAGCAGAGGTTCGGCGTTCAGTCCCCCTGAAAATAGCAACGATGCGGATGCCGCCATGACGGCCACGATGCCGTTTCTCATCGCAATCCCCTCAACTCCCGTCTAACCTAATGAGTTGGGCCGGTAGAAAGTCAAGATGGTCAGTAAGTCGAATGTTGCATTTATTTTGCAACTATGGTGTTAGCAACAGCATGCAACACGCTTTGGGGAGGGAGCAATGGATGCAGACGGCATGTATGATGCACGCACCGAGGCGCGGACAGTGGAGAGCGCTTTGGCCGACAAGGAGTATTTCGATCACATCAAGACTGTGAACGAAATTTTCTACGACCAGATCAAGATCTCCGACCAGAAAGCCGCCTACATCTTTACGTTCATGCTGGCCTTTCTGATTTCGTCGAGCGACGGTCGCGGGGTCTTCTCTGCCACCCGCTACATCCCGTTTCGGATCGAGACTGCGCTTCCCTCGGCAATACTTGCCGTATCGACCGTCTTCTCGATCATCTGCGCCATCATGGTCATCCTGCCGCGCCGCGCGGCCAAGACCACGACGCTGTTCTGGGGCGGATGGGCACAGCACAAGGAGGCGTTCAGCACGGCGGCGGTCGCGCGTGACGTCAATTACCTGTTCCGCCAATACATCGACAATGTCGATGTCCTCTCGGTGATTGCCCAGAGCAAGTATCGTTTCGTCACGCTGGCCTTTCGCGGCCTTGTCGTTGCGGTGGTCAGCTACGTGTTGTTGCTCGCCGCCTCCTGAAGACGGCGACCTTGTCTCGTCGGCTGCCGGATCCCGCGTGCCTGCGGTTCACGAACGGGGCCAGGCCTCGACCGTCTCTCCTCCGAAAATCCGCTCCGTCGGCATGGCGAAGATGAAGTACGGATTGAGCATCGGCAGGGCTGTTGCCTGGTCCAACCGCAGACGCTGTGCGTCATCCAGCACAATATCCAGCGACGCGACGTTCTGCGCGAGCTGTTCGACCCGGCTGGCGCCGATCAGCACCGAGGAGACGCCCGGACGTCCCGACACCCAGGCGAGGGCGACCTCTGCCGGAGAGCGGCCGATCTCGTGCGCAACCGCCGTCACCGTGTCGACGATATCGAAGTTTCTCTCGGTAAACAGCATGCCGCCGAACGGATTGTCGCCGTTCAGCCGACCGTCGCTGGTGGTGGCCTCCGCCCCCTCCGTCGCATTCGCCGCCCTGTCGGGCATTCGGACCTCCCGCCCGGCATCAGCAAGCTTGTCGCGCCCGTATTTCCCGGTCAGGAGACCGGCGGCAAGCGGGCTCCACGGCACCAGGCCGAGACCGAACGCCTCGCCCGCCGGGAGCAGGTCGAGCTCGACGCCCCGGTCGATCAGCGAATAGGCATATTGCAGGCCGATCGGCCTCGGGAGCCCGTGGGCCTGCGCCAGGGTCGCGATCTTCGCCACGTACCAGGCCGGTGTGTTGGAGAATCCGTAATGCAGGATCTTTCCGGACCGGACGGCGTCGGTCAGCGTCTGCAACACCTCTTCGGCTGGCGTGGTCCGGTCCCAGACATGCATCCAGTACAGATCGATGTAATCCGTTCCGAGGCGCTGCAGCGATCCTTCGATGCCGAGCCGAATGTTCTTTGCACCATTGCCGCCCCAGAGCGGCGTCCCCTGCGCACGGGAAAAGCCGGATTTCGTGGCAATCACCAGCCGGTCCCGCAGGCCGCTTGCTGCGAGGAAACGTCCCAGCATCTCCTCGCTCTGCCCGCCCGAGTACACGTCCGCGGTGTCGAGAAAATTGCCGCCGGCCGCGACATAGGCGTCAAACAGTGTGCGGGATGTCGCCTCGCCGGCGCCCCAGCGTTCTGCGCCGAAGGTCATCGTGCCCAGGGCCAGCGGACTGACGATCAGCCCCGATTGCCCGAGTGTGCGATAGTGGGTGAGGTCCATGCCTGTTCTCCTTCATCCTGTCGTCGCCACTCTACCTGTTTCGCCACGGGGAATTAGGGGTTGCCCGCCGCATGAACTTGTGAGCACGCTGCAGCAATGGAGCGACATCAACTCAACGATCTCCTGGCCTTCGCGGCCGTCGCGCGGGAGCGCAGCTTTACCCGCGCCGCGTCGAGGCTGGGCATGTCGGCCTCGGCCCTCAGCCATGCCATGCGCGGACTGGAGGAGCGGCTCGGCGTGCGGCTTCTGGCGCGCACCACGCGCAGCGTCGCGCCGACCGAGGCGGGCGCGCGCCTGCTGCAATCGCTCAATCCGGCGTTTGCGGATATCGAGGACGGGCTGAGCGCGCTGGCGGAATGGCGGGACGAACCGTCCGGGACCGTCCGGATCACCACCTTCGCCTATGCAGCGAAGCGGGTGTTGGTGCCGAAGCTACCGGGCTTCCTGCTTGCCCATCCCGGTGTCCACGTCGAGGTCAACATCGAGGACGGGCTGACCGATATCGTCGCCGCAGGCTTCGACGCGGGGATCCGGTTCGGGGAGACCGTCGAGAAGGACATGATCGCGGTCCGGCTCGGGCCCGACCTCAGGACCGTCGTCGTCGGGACGCCCGGCTATTTCGAACGCGTGCCGCCGCCTCAGACGCCCTATGACCTCGACCGTCATGCCTGCATCGGATACCGCCTGACGACATCCGGCGGTCTGCTCCCCTGGGAGTTCGAGAAGGACGGCAAGGACATCAAGGTCCGCACCAGCGGACCGCTCGTGGCCAACGACGGCGATCTCGCAGCCGCCGCCGTGCGCGCCGGCGCGGGGCTCGGCTATATCATGGAGCAGGATGTCGTCGACGACATCGCGTCGGGTGCCCTTGTGCAGGTCCTGGCCGACTGGTGCCCGACGTTCCCCGGGTTTCACCTCTACCATCCGAGCCGGCGGCAATCTCCACCCGCACTCCGCGCCCTGATGGCCGCCCTGCGATCGGGATAGGCCGAGGAAGCGGGGCTCGGTCCCTAAACCGCCCTCCCGTCTCCTTCGCCGAAAGCCGGATCGTCCGGACGCAATTAACTGCGGTCTCGTCGATCGTGCCCCCCGGCGTTGACGGGACCAGGCCGGAGACCCATGTCATCGCCATGTCGAAGCGCGAAAAAGACGACGTCGAACTGCTGAGGACCTGGACATTGCCGTCGGCAGCAACACTCGGGTCGTCGGTCCGGGCGAAGGGCATCCTTCTGGAAATGCGGGCACGACTGCCGGCCTCGTCTCGGAAACTGCTCGTTCTCGAGGCCGGGGAGCTTGTCCTCGCCATGCCGGCAACGGCAAAAAGCGAGTTCAATGCGGCCGCCACCCTGGTTTCCGCCGCGATGACGGGCATCGAGAGCCTTCCCGTCATTCCGCGGGAGATCGAGGATATTCTCACGATCAAGTCCGGCGAGCGCCATCGCTGGCTTGCCGATGGGCGCCTTCCCAGCGCCGGCACGAGAACGGTCCGGCTGGCAGGCCGTGCCAAAAAGATCACCTTTCATGTTTTCGATCCCCGGATCGTCGAAGACCTCCTGAACAGCGGTCAGGTCGATGCGTGGCGCGAGGACGATGCGGCAGCGGCGGCCGAAAACCGTCGCCGGGCGGCCTACAAGGCGAAGCTTACCCGCTCGTTGCGAAAAGGCGCCGGGGCAAGGGACGCCGCCGCCGACGGGGGCGCATCGCCGCGGGATGAGGCTGTCGCCCCCCTGGACGACTGGGAGGCATTCGGACGCGACGGCCTCCTGCGCTGACCTCCCGCCGTGTCCGGCCGCTCGCGTGACGGGCAACTTGTCGCGTGACGGGCCACCAGATCGGCGGACGCCTTGGGATTAAGGCGACGTCATCACGGCTGCCAGTTGGGGCGATGCGACGGATCAAGGCGGCGATCCGTGAAGAAGGCGGCACTGATAAAGGCGAGATGCGTCAGCGCCTGCGGAAAATTGCCCAGCTGATGGCCGCGCACGTCCTGCTCCTCGGCAAAGAGGCCGAGCGCGTTGGCGTAGCGCATGCCCTTGGCAAGCGTCAGCTGCGCCTCGTCGATCCGTCCGGCACGCGCCAGGCATTCGGCATACCAGAAGGTGCAGGTGGTAAAGGCGCCTTCCTCTCCCTCCAGCCCGTCCGTCGTGCGATAGCGGTAGACGAGCCCGTCATCGCAGAGATGCGCGCCGATGGCATCGAGCGTATGCAGCCAGACCGGATCGGTCGATGAAACGAAGCGGACGAGCGGCATCATCAGGAGGGCGGCATCGAGTTCCCGGCCGCCGCGCTCCTGCACGAAATAGCCGTGCTCGGGATGGCGGAAGTTTTCCCAGACATCGGCGTGGATGGCGTCGCGGCATTCTGCCCAGCGCACGATCGGCGCCGGCAGCGAACGCTTCTTCGCAAGACGGATCGCGCGGTCGAGCGCGACCCAGCACATCACACGCGAATGCAGGAAATGGCGCGGCTGCGACCGCATTTCCCAAATGCCGGCGTCCGGCGTCTGCCAATGCTCGATGACATAGTCGACAATGTCGCGGACATGCTGCCAGCCTTTGTGGCTGATCGCCTCGCCGTATTTGTTGGAGAGATAGACGCTGTCCATCAGCTCGCCGAAAATGTCGAGCTGGGTCTGGACGTTCGCGCCATTGCCGATGCGCACCGGCCGGCTGTCTGCATAGCCGGCGAGATGATCCAGCTCTTCTTCGTCGCGGGCCTCCGACCCGTCGAGCGCATACATGATGCGCAGGGGATGATCCGCATCGGACGCCATGACGCGCTGGCCCGCCCACCGGCCAAAATGCTGTGCCTCTTCGAGAAAGCCGAGCCGCATGAAGGCGTAGACGGTAAAGGAGGCGTCGCGGATCCACGTGGCGCGATAATCCCAGTTCCGCCCGGCCCCGACGGCCTCGGGCAGCGAAAACGTCGCCGCGGCAGCGATTGAGCCATGCTGTCGGGAGGTGAGGAGCTTCAGGGCGAGGGCGGACCGCAGGACCTGTTCGCGCCACCGGCCCCGATAGGTCGACTTGCCGGCCCAGCTTCGCCAGGCACCCGTCGTTTCCACGATTTCGTCCGATATCCGCGCATCGTCGGACAATGTCAGGTCGTCGCCGCCAAGCGTGAACCAGGCCGTCTCGCCGGCCGAGAGCGTGAAGGTGGCGACGGCTGCGCCCTCGGCACAGGTGAGGGGCACCGAGGCGAAGAGCCGCATCGTGAGATCGTCCGTCGTGAACGCGACACCGCCCTCGATTTCGGCGGTTTGGGGGATGGCGCGGGCATAATCGAAACGGGGTGCGCATCGGGTCGTGAACGACACCTGTCCCCGCGTCACCGTGATGCGGCGAAGGATGCAGCGGGCGGTCCTGCCGGGGTGAACGCGGGCATCCGGATGCGGCATGAGGTCCATGACCTCGGCGCTCCCGCCATCCGCCATCCACCGGGTGATCAGAACATTCGTCTCGGGCACATAGAGTTGCAGCGTGCGGGGATCGTGCAGCTGCGGCGTCATCGTGAATGCGCCGCCCTTCTCCGCATCGAGAAGCTCCGCAAAGACCGTCGGGCTGTCGAGTGCCGGCCAGCAGAGATAGTCGAGCGTTCCGTCTCTGGCGATCAGGGCCGCCGTTTCCATGTCGCCCACGATGCCGTGCTGGCTGATGGCCCGGTTCGGCCTAACCATTGTCGCGGAACTCCGGATAGAGCGACATGCCGCCATCGACAAAGAGCGTTGTGCCCGTGATATAGTCCGCCTCGTCGGAGGCAAGCCATACGGCCGCGCGCGCAACGTCATCGGGTTCCCCGATCCGCCCATAGGGGATCAGCCGGAGAAGTTTGGTCAGCGCTGCGTCGGTCTCCCAGGCGTCCTTGTTGATCGGCGTGCGGATGGCGCCCGGGGCGATCGCATTGACCCGGATGCCGTCGGCAGCCACTTCCTGCGCCAGGGACCGCGTCAGCATGCGCACGCCGCCCTTGGCGGAGGCATAGTTGACGTGGCCGGCCCAGGGGATGATCTCATGTACGGAACTCATGGCGATGATGCTGCCGGCGCTCCGGGCCGGCCGGCCATCCCGGGCCTGCGTCCTGAAGCGGCGCACCGCTTCGCGCGCGCAGAGGAACTGCCCCGTCAGGTTGATGTCGATGACGGTGTTCCAGTCCTCGAGCGAAAGGTCGGCGATGGCCGCATCCTTCTGGACGCCGGAATTCGACACGAGCACGTCCACCCGGCCAAAAGCATCGACGGTTTCATCGAAAAGCCTGACGACATCGTCTTCACGCGAGACGTCGGCCTGCACCGCCCGCGCCCGTCCGCCCGCGCTCTTGATCCTTGCAACCAGCTCTTCGGCCGGCTGCTCGTGGGAGCGGTAGTTGACGATGACGGCCGCACCGGCCTGCGCCATGGCCTCGGCAACCGCGATCCCGATGCCGGAACTGGCGCCGGTGACGATGGCCACATGGTTTCGGAGACTTTGGTGTTGAGATGTCATGGCATGCTCTCTTTGCGTTTACGCTGACCCGATTGTTCGACCGACACTGCCGATGCGCATGCCGCAAGGCGTTCGGCGCCATGACCAAATAGCGCCCGTTCGTCTGTAAGGAAGGACGGGAGAAGAGGGTTGGCTCGCGCAGCCGCGACGGGGACCAGACCTGGCTAGGGACCAGACCTCGCTGGGGACCAGACTTGGCTAGGGAGAAGTCGCGGTCTCACCTTCACGGAAAATTCACAGTCTCTCTCAACGGTTCCGAGACGGGTCATCGGTAAGTTGCAGCTTATCGTAACATCAGCGGTCCTTGATCATGCTCCATCTCGTCTCAGCAGCCATTCGCTCCTTCTTCTGCGCAACCTCCGGCAATATCGGCATCATGGCCGCCATGATCATGCCCGTCGCCCTCGGCGCCGGGGGCGTGTCCATCGATGCATCGAACATCATGTGGGCCAAGAGCACGCTGCAGAACGCGACGGACGCGGCGGCGCTTGCCGCGGCATCGGGACTTGCGAACGAACACATGTCGGTCGACGAAGCAAAGAGGCAGGCCAGAGTGTTCCTGTCGACGCGCATGATCGGCGCCGTCGAGGCCCTCTCGTCCACGGGCAGCGAGGCCCGGCTCGGCTCCCCCGACGTGACGATCGCCAGTGAATCGACCGGGGTCGGGACGGGCAAGCGGTTTGTGGTGTCGGTCAAGTCCGACTTTGCGGTTCCGCTGACGCCCTTGAGCCGGATCCTCGGCGCTACCGACATGACCGTTCATGCGGAAAGCGAGTCCAAGGGACAAACGGCGACCGAGAGTTCCCTCTCGATGTTCCTCGTCCTCGACAAGTCCGGATCGATGAACGAGGCGACGAACAAGAAGGGGGTGAACAAGCTCCAGTCTCTGAAGCTTGCCGTCGAAGGATTGCTGGCGCAGCTCACGAAGGCCGATCCCAACGGAAAATATGTGAGGACGGCGGCGATCGCCTACAACAACAAGGAAGATGCTCCGAGCGGGCTCAGCTGGGATGAGGGTGTCACCCTGGCCTATGTCAAGAAGCTGGCCTCCGGCGGCTCCACGGATTCGAGCGGCGCGATGAAGACCGCCTATGCGGCCCTGACCGGTCCGGCGGAAACCGCGGAGCACGTCGCCATGACGGGTCTCACGCCGAAGCGATTTCTGGTGCTGATGACGGATGGCGACAACACGGCAGCCAAGAACGACACCGATACCAAGGCGGTCTGCGACAAGGCCCGCTCGACGCAGACGACGGTCTATACGGTCGCCTTCATGGCACCGGCGAAGGGCAAGTCGCTGCTCTCGTCCTGCGCGACGACGTCGGCAAACTTCTTCCAGGCGGAAGACGCGGATGCCCTGATCGCAGCGTTCGCGTCGATCGGGCGCGATGCGTCGATGCTGGCGGTGCGCCTGACGAAGTAGCGCCCTCGCCGCGCTGATCCCGGCCAGGAACGGACGACCTGTGAATAAGATCGTCCGCCTGCCTCGCCTTTCCCGGCCAAAACGTGCACATGGGCAGCTCGTGGTGTCTTGAAGTTTTCGTCGGATGGTCGCAAAGCGTTGGCGACATGCGTCGTCACGGCGAGCAAACGACATCACCGGTTCCCATACGGAAAGCGAAGGTCAACCCATGCCCCTCCAGCTCTCTCTCGCCCGCGATCGGATCTCCGTGCTTCTGCTGGAAGGCATCAGCCGAAGCGCCGTCGATTACTTTACCTCGTGCGGCTACACCAATCTCGTGCACCTGCCGAAAGCGCTCGATGATGCGGACCTCAAGGCCCATATCGCCGATGCGCATATCATCGGCATCCGCTCGCGCACGCAGTTGACGGAGGAGATCTTCGAGTCCGCCAAGAAGCTGATTGCCGTCGGCTGCTTTTCCGTCGGCACGAACCAGGTCGATCTGGACGCGGCCCGTCGCCGCGGGATCCCAGTCTTCAACGCGCCATATTCCAACACGCGCTCCGTGGCCGAACTTGTGATCGGCGAGATCATCATGCTGACGCGCCGGATCTTTCCGCGCTCCGCGTCGGCGCACGAGGGCGGATGGGACAAGTCGGCCGCCGGCAGCCATGAAGTCCGCGGCAAGACCCTCGGGATCGTCGGCTACGGCAATATCGGCTCGCAGTTGAGTGCCCTGGCCGAAAGCATGGGCATGGTGGTCCGCTACTTCGATCTTTCCGACCGGCTGCGCCGCGGCAATTCGGAATCCATGGCGTCGCTCGGCGAGCTTCTCGAGATTTCGGACTACGTGACGATGCACGTCCCGGAGACGGCGTCGACGCACAACATGATCACCGAGGCCGAACTGCGTCGCATGAAGAAGGGCGCCATCTTCATCAACAACGCCCGCGGCACCGTGGTCGATCTCGACGCGCTGGCGACGGTGCTGAAGGAAGGTCATCTGGCAGGGGCCGCGGTCGACGTGTTTCCCAAGGAGCCGGCGTCCAACAAGGAGCGGTTCGAAAGCCCGCTCCAGGGCCTGGACAATGTGATTCTGACGCCGCATGTCGGCGGCTCGACCGAGGAGGCGCAGGAGCGCATCGGCGGAGAGGTCGCCCGAAAGCTGGTCGAATATTCCGATATCGGTTCCACGATGGGCGCCGTGAACTTTCCGCAGGTTCAGCTGCCCGAGCGTCCGAACGGCACGCGCTTCATCCATGTCCACGAGAACCGCCCCGGCATGCTCATCCGGCTGAACGAGATCTTCTCGTCGCGCGGGGTCAACATCACGGCCGAGTTTCTGCAGACCCACGGCGACACCGGTTATGTGGTCATCGAGGTCGAGGGCGTGACCCAGGCGCCCGACGACATCCTGCAGGTGCTGCGCGCGGTGCCGGGAACGATCCGGACACGCTTGCTCTACTGAGGCTTGCTTTACTGAGGCCTGCTTTACCGAGGTATGCGGGCACGGCCGATCGGATGCCGGGCGCGCGCCGCCAGGCGCCAAACCCGCCCTCACCGCGGGATCTTGGCAAAGCCCTTCGCGAGGATCACCCCTGTCGGCCTGCCGGTGGGGGATCCGCCGGCCGGCTCCAGCGTCAGCTCGTAGAGCTGGCTGTCGTGGGGCTCGGGAAGGGCCGGCCCGTCCAGTCGGGCGGAGCGCGCGTCGTCGATCCGCCCGAGGGAGACCGGCCCGCGCGCGGGCGACGGCAGGGTCCAGACCTCGATCGTCTTGCCCTCGGGAACGGCGACGTCCGCCAGAAGCCGGACCGCTGCCGTCTCGTTGCCGAAATCCTCCACGATCGCCTTGATGTCGCCGGCCTCGTTGACGAGCACAGCCACGACCAGGGGCTGGACGGTGCGCATCAGGCTGAATGTCAGTGCCACGGCGAGCAGGACGGCCGCCGCCGTGGCCGCAAGCGCCGTCGCCCGCCAACCGCCTGCCCTGTTGTCGTTCGCGGTCGCCGTGGGGGAGACCTTACGTTCTGCACGGTGTGCCGGCAGACCGTCTTCGATGCGCCTCCAGAGCGCGTCGCCGACGATGGCGGCTTCGGCCGTTTCGTCCAGCGGCAGAAAGCGCTCCCGACTGGCGGCGATCGCGGCTCTGAGTTCGGGATCGCGGTCCATGTCGGCCTCGATGCGCAGCATATCCGCCGCATCCAGAAGGCCCAGAACATATTCGTCGGCGATGACGCCGATCTCCACCGGGTTGCCCGTCATGCCATGCACTCCCGCAATGCAGAGAGCCCACGCCGGATCCAGGACTTCGTCGTGCCCAGCGGGATCCGGAGCCGGCCGGCGATCTCGCCATGGGAATAACCGCCGATATAGGCCATGAGGATGCCGCGCCGCTTGTTTTCCTCGAGCGCGCCCAGACAGTCGCGAAGACGCGAGGTGTGGTCGAGCCGATGCCAGGCCGCCATGACATGATCCACCTGATCGCGCTCCTGCAGCTGCTCGACATCCGCGACCGAGTATTCCCGGCGACCGTCGCGCAGCAGGTTGAGAGCGCGGTTGCGCACGATGGCATAGATCCAGCCGCGGGCCGAGCCGCGATCCGGCTGGTACTGATGAGCCTGCGTCCAGATGCGGATGAAGCTTTCCTGGACCACCTCTTCGGCAAGGTCGCGGCGGCGCACGATGCGTTCGGCGATCGTCACCAGACGCCCGGCCTCGCGATCGAAGATGCGGCGCAACGCGGCGCGGTCACCCGTCGCGCAGGCGGCGAGTGCCGTCGTCAGATCGTCCGGCGGTGCACCTTTCGACATCGAGACCCTTTTCCCTTCATTGCGCCGTCGGCGCGCTCCTGCCCCACTCTACCCGCCGCCGCGCAGATTGGATGCGGCGTGGGATTATTTTTCACATCGCTGCATCCAGACGGGCCGTCTCCCGTGTCTTCAGGACAGGAAGCATCGCCGAGAACGCGCCGGTGCCTTCCCAAATGGATCAACACACGGGAGAATTCCACAATGACCGTACGCTTCGCCTTGATCGCCTCCACGCTACTGGCTGCCGGCACTGGCAACGTTGTTGCCGCACCGGTCCTCGGTCTGACCGGCGACAAGACCCTCGTCCTGTTCGACACGGACACGCCCGCCGTCACGAAACGCATGGATGTCACCGGCGTCGACAGGCTGGTCGGTATCGATTTCCGTCCCGGAAACACGTCTGTCATCGGCGTCACGCCGGACAGCGAGATCGTCTCGATCAATCTCGAGACGGGCGCGGCAACGCCGGTCGCCACGATGGACAAGAAGCTGGCGATGACGACGGCGCCCGTCGTCGTCGATTTCAACCCGATGGCCGACCGTCTGCGTTTCATGACCGGCACCACCAACCACCGGGTCCACCCGGAGACCGGTGCCGTCACGGTCGATGGCACGCTCGCCTACGAGGAGGGCGACATGCACAAGGGCGAAACGCCCGACATCGTCGCTGCGGCCTACACAAATTCGATCGGCAAGCCGGAGAAGACGGCGATGTACAACATCGATGCGACGATCGGTGGGCTGATCCAGCAGACAAAGCCGAATGACGGCAGCTTGAAGGCGATCGGCAAGCTCGGTCTGAAGGACAAGCCGGCCACCTATGCCTTCGATATCCAGGGCATGGAAAATGGCGGCAACGCCGCGTATCTCGCCGCCGGCAAGACGCTCTACAGCGTCAACCTTGAGACCGGCGCGGCGACGGAAGTCGGCCCGATCACGGGCCTCGACAGCGATCTGCGCGACATCGCCATTCTGCCGGCCTTGTAAAAATCCCAGACCGGGATCGTCCCGACAGGCCTGGATGCGGCCGCGCCTGCGGCCGCATTTTTGGCGTTACGGACCAAGGGCGGCTGTTGTTGTTACCGCTATCTGCAATATCGGGAATATCTAGGATCAGGCGCATCTTTGAAAAACGCAATATTCTTCAAACGGTCTTGAAGAGCTCTTCAAACCATTAATGTCTTATCATCTCAATCTGTGCGTTCTGGATGGAAAAGTGCCGCCGCGAGTGCGAACATGGACGCTCAACCAGTTCAAGCGTGTGACGACGTCACGCCTGATCTTCATATAACGAGCACAAGACGAGAATTACGGCGACAGACTTTTGAATACTGGATGTCCGCTTTGCGATAAGACCGGACGTAAGCGCACGCGTTGATGAAGGACTTGTATCGAGCCCAAAGCGGGCATAAAGTTAAGTCCTGCAAGGCCCGTAATCGGAGGATGGCCTCGCGACATGCAGCTAGGAGCGGGAACCCAGAGAGCTTTGCCCCTTGTGCGATTGACTGAGACAGTACGTTCCCATAGTAACGGCGCTTTGGCGTTGCTATGCTATTGGGGGCAAGCGTGGAACTCTGGCAACAACAGTTCATACGTGCGTTGTTTCACTATTCGCCGGAACACCTGGACATCGAGCGGGCATTCTTAGTAAAACATCCTCACGTTCCCGCTCGTCTGTATAAGTACCGCCAGTTCACCGAGTACCACTTGGACGCATTGAAAAAGGACGTCCTGTGGCTGTCCTCACCCGATAGGTTGAACGATCCCTATGAGGCCCAAGTCTCGTTTGACGTGGACCGCTTCAAAGTGGAGGATCAGTCCGTCGACCATTTCTTGGCAGAAGCCAGGAGAGCTCGGCAAGCTATCGAAGCAGGTGAGGATTGGCGCCCAACTGAGCCTTCACGACCTATCAACGCCGGTGATTGGCGCCGCCAGATGGTTTCCACCATCCTCCAGTCGTCCGACCTCTCAAAGAAGGAGGCATTTGCGTCGATCGTGGAAGAATGGAGCAAGGAGCAGGCACAGGCTCACGTCCGGTCCATGAGCCAACAGTTTCGGAAGGGCTTCAGTGTCTTGTCACTCTCGGCTACGGCGAACAGTAAATTACTTTGGGCTCACTACTCGAATTCGCACAAGGGCTTTGCCATCGAGTACGATTTTGCTTCCCTACCGTACGGTGACCTGCGACGCAGGCTTTGTTTTCCTGTATTCTACACCACGAAGCTGAGGGACGCGACGAGGTACTTCGACAAGCCCGGCAAGCCATTCAACAACCTATTTGGCCAGTACATGTGCCTCGTGAAGCAGGACGACTGGGCCTATGAGAAGGAATGGCGGATTGTTCAGGCCATCGGCCCGGAACACGCAAACTGTGAAATGCGCATGCCGAAGCCGGCTGCAGTCATCTTGGGCTCGCAAGTATCGCACTCCGATGAAGAGACGATGCGCCAAATGTGCAAGGAGCGCTCAGTTACCCTGAAGCGTATGGTGCAGAAACCGGGTACCTTCCAGCTGGAACCCGTGCAGGTAGCTCTCGACTAGATCGGCTACTTACTCAGCCCCGCAACCGGAACTGGACCGGCAGCAAGCCACCCCATCTCAGACATGTGTAGCTCGGTTCTGAAATGTCCGCTTTGGACCCAAAAGCAGATGCCGCAACCCATCAGCATCGGCTGGGTAACCTCGATCCAGCCTGTCATGCATACTCATGCTTTAGAGGCTGGCTGTACCGTTGCCCGGTTACAGTTTCCGCGGTTCTCCCGGGACTGAAGTGCGCGCCCCCTTGCCTAAGCCGGTGAGGGGCAGTCGTCCGAGCTGCAGAGCAGCATAGCGCTACTTATCCTCGACCTGAGGTTCATGAGAACAAGCATCGCTTCCATCGGGATTATCGCTACAACCCTGCACAGGAAAACACGGAACCCCGCTGATGCGAACCATGGAAAAATGACGGGATGACCTGACACGTGCAAGGCAACAGGGAACGTTTCTCCTCCTCATTCCGGGTCAGGCATGCCTCAGTGGACGGAGTGGATGCCATCGAGGCCGACACGGCGCTCGCGACGGCCGCCATATGCACGATCAATTCGGGATCGGATTGATCAACAGAGGCGCGCAAATCTCGCTCAGCGGCCGGGGCATGGTCGAAGCGGAAACGGGTAACCGGCCCTGCCGTGCCTTCCATGGCGGCGGAACTGGGTGCAACGATCCTCGACGGCACCCCGGTCGCCCTGCTGCTGACGACCAGGCCGATCGATCATCCTTTGAAGGCGGTGCTCAACACGCCTCGCGTTCCCGTTCGACCCGCTCCGGGCGGAGCTTTTGCCATCGATGCCGACTGGGCGGCAAACGAGGTCGTCACCTTAGCCGACGGCACCTACGCGGTGAAGGACGCCACGGTCACGCGGCTTCTTGCCGAAGCGTCGAGGGTGCTGGACGGCCATCCCGCGCTGGAACTCGCCGCCTACGCCGCCGGGCGCAAGCCGATCCCGGAAGACGGCGATCCGGTGCTGGGCGTTCTAGCGAACCTGCCGGGCTGCCACGTCGCCTTCAGCCACAGCGGCGCAACGCTCGGGCTGATCGTCGGCGAACTGACCGCCTACGAGATGGCGACCGGCAACCGCCACCCGCTGCTCGAAACCTTCCGGCCGGACCGCTTCAGCGCCTGAGGCGGGACCTGTCTGGCAAAGGCCGTCATCCCGGATGGGCAAGGTCGCGCCCATCCCGGATGGGCAAGGTCGCGCCCATCCCTCTCCTCTCCCCGCTCCTCTCCTGTCGCTGACCCTTTCCTGTGGTCGGCCCTTTCCTGTGGTTGGCCTTGGCGCGCCTTCGGGGCTACCGCCGCAAAGCCGCGCTTGTCGAGGCGGCCATGCCGGCAGGGCCGAACCTTGCGGTCATCCGTGACCGATCACGGCCTGCGAGCTGGCTCGGTTTGACCACCATCGTGCAGCGGCGGGGTCGGCACCGTGGCTGCGCGGCTGTCGTCTTTGCCTCGGCGCGGAAGGCGCAGGCACCGGCTGGCGGATGGCCGTATCCGCCTGACAGCTTGTGTTTCCGATTTTCATACCGTAAAGAATTAAAAAATCTCCAGGAGGCCAGGCATGGACGTTGATAGCCAGCGGGATCCCGCAAAGCCGAATATTCGCGGCAAGATCAAGCAGCAGAAGACCGAGTTGATCCACGAGGAGATCCTTGATGCGGCCGCTCGACTCATTGCCGCAAAGGGGTTTCGGGCTGTTACCGTCGACGACATCAGCGCCGAAATGGGCTTCACCAAGTCGATCGTGTATTACTACATGAAGAACAAGAACGAGATTCTCTGGCGGATTTTCGAGAGGATCGACGCAACCTACGCCGCAGGGATGGAAGAGGCGCTGAAATCGGGTGGTCGCCCGATCGACCTTCTCGCGGACATCGTCAAGCGGCATTCGCTGAACGTCATGCATCATCAGGACTGGTCGACGATCTACAATCGCGACGAGAACGAGTTGACGGAAGAGCAGCGGACGATCGTGACCGCCAATCGCAGGAAGTACAACAAGGAGATCCAGGATCTCTACGCCAAGGGCGTCGCTCTCGGCGAGTTTCGCGATGCCGACCCGTTCATTTCGGTCTGCTGCATGCTGGGCGCATGCAATTGGCTGTCCACATGGTTCAAGCCGACATCGACGAAATACACTGCCGACAGTGTTGCCGCGGCCTTTGCCGAACAGCTGATCATGGGCGTGGCCAAGGTCGCCTGACGGGGTGACCCGTCAAACGGTCGGCGTGGCCTCCCTGTCGACTGGACCTACTCGGTCGGACAGGCGGTCGAAAATCTGCAGGGCGTCACGACCTATTGAGCCGGTCCCGCAAAATGTCCCACCACGATC
Source organism: Rhizobium sp. Leaf341 (assembly GCF_001424325.1). Lineage (NCBI taxonomy): Bacteria > Pseudomonadati > Pseudomonadota > Alphaproteobacteria > Hyphomicrobiales > Rhizobiaceae > Rhizobium > Rhizobium sp. Leaf341. The sequence goes on along the minus strand of NZ_LMPE01000004.1, from coordinate 53 downwards.
GTCTGTGCGCGCGCCGCGCCACGGATCGCATCACCAAGGAATGGTACCGACAG
>NZ_LMPE01000003.1:563035-1159811 GCF_001424325.1 Rhizobium sp. Leaf341 | reverse complement strand
CGCAACCAGACAGACAATCCAAAAACCCCCGGGCCAAAAGGTCCGGGGGTTTTTGCGTTCCAAATGCCAGGAAAATGGTCAGACCACGTCGCCTTGTGCTGATGGCAGCCACAGAACGAGAGACAGAGGATGCTGCGGCCGACAGACTGATCTCCGGGGGAGGAGCCGCACGCCGTGTCCTCCCCGATGCCTCAGGTGTCTACGGCGTCTCGTTGCTCCCGCCCCCAAGCAGACGCGCCGCGTCCAGCAAGGGCGTGATCACAGGATTGGGAAAGCGCCGCTTGACCGTCACGGCGTAAAAGGATTCGATCATGCCGGGCAGGGCGTCAAAGGCCACGAGGCTTCCCATCTCCAGCTCGCCCTTCACCACGATCGGCGGCAAAACCGCCAGCCCAACCCCCTCCCGAGCCAGAAGACGCATCATCGCCATGTCGTCAACCTCCGCCGCAATCTGGGGCTTCGCCCAGGTTACAGGCACTGCGATCGCTACGACGTTGTCGACCCATCCGCTCCTTAAATTCGGAGGCGTTTGAAACGGTTACCGCATGAGCCACACTGCTGCTCGACTTAAGCTACATCCTGCGAGTGCTCGCCATCTCACTCTCATAACCACGGGTGCACGCCGTGACAAAGACGTTGTCTTCGCGCTGATGTCTGGCAAGATGTATCGCGCAAATAATCCGGCACCTGGAGTAGGGCGGCGAGCCGCATCAGTCTTCTGCGTCAATGCTCTCGCAAGAGGGTTGTATTGGGGTTGGACTCTCTCCGTCTAAGGACGCAACATAGCGCGGCTCGTTCATCTCTTATGTGTGCTTCGTCGCAGCTATGACGACTTTTGATCTCTGGAACGCGTCATACGGAAGCGTGCGGTCATAAATGATCAATCTCATCTGTTCGGCATATGGCACGCCCTTTGTCGAGACTGTTGGTATGCATCCGCTCGCCCATTCCGAGCAGCCAGCGCGACGAAGCTCTTGAGCGTGGTACTCAAACGCTAGACCACGGTCGCGCGGACTGTTTCCGCTGATCCGATGAAAGAGACCATGCCTCAGATCTGAGTCCGGCAGGTTCTTGTGATCATTCTCGCTCCGGCGACATCGCCTCACGGACACTTCTCGGAAGTTGCGTCACGGAACGCAGGCCACTTGATCGGAGGTGCCGAATCCGAGCGCTCCATCACGCGCCTTTTGTTCCTACCTCACTCTTTTCGAGAAGGCCTCCCCAGCCAAAGCTGCCTTTGCGCCGGATGCCGGCGTATTGGTGAGGTCCTGCGGAACGCTGCTGGCGAACCGTCGCGCGTTTAAGTCCGTGAGCGCGCGAACGATTTCTGTCGTAGGACTTCCGTCTAACAGACGGACACGCGCTAGTTTCGATCTCTGATGTTATAGAAGACCATGACTCCAACTCCCCACAGCATAAGGCCAATTGCAAAGATCAGCAGGGTATTGAGCAGTCGGCTGGGATAGAGAGCGAGCTGCGGCAGGGTCGGTTTGACCACGATGGCCATGTATCGATCGCGAGAAGACGCTTCGATCTTTGCTTTCTCGAGACCTGCGAGAGCCGCCGTATACGCCTTTTCGGAAAAGCCGCGCTCGGTTTCCAGCTTCTCGTAGTTTTCCAGGCGGCCTGCAACATCCGCTGTGTCATCGGCGCTGATGCGTCCCATCTTTGCTGACTGGCCGTCCCCGAAACGGTCCCGCTCTCGCCGAAGCTGTTGTTCGAGGCTGGCGATCTGCGAGTTCAACACCTTCACGCGCGGCGAATCTTCCGACATCTGGGAGCGGGCGACACTGAGTTCGGTCTTGGCCGTCGAAAGTTGCTGTTCGAGCGTCGCAACGATTTGCGCAGCCAGCTTGGCGCCTTCCGTCGGGTCAGCTTCCTGCATGACGTTCCGGAACTTGCGAACCTCGACCTGTGCGTTCCCCAGTCGGATTTCCGCCTTCACGACGGCATTTTCGGCATCCCGCAGAACTTCGGATTTTGCAGCGTCGGAGACGCTGTTCACGAGTTTCTCGCTCTGATCGACGATGAAACGCGACAGGGTCTGAGAGGACGCTGGATCGAACGCCTTGACGTTCAGGTTCAGAACGCCGGAGGATTGGTCGAAATTGATGGAGACCATCCGCTTCCAGTACTGGATTTTCTCTTCGATGGTCATGTCGTGGCCGAGGCCGTAGAAAAAATCGTGTCCGCGCGGTGCAAACACCTTCTCTAGATCGAACGCCTGATCCGCCGCCTGAACCATCTCCGGTCCGAGCACATAATCCAGCAACATGTAGGAATCGCTGACGGTGCTCGTACCGGTGGCCTGGGTAAAGATGCCCATCAGGTCCGCCGGCTGCGACGCCTCGAGACTACGGACAGAAAATGCGGTCGTGCTGTGATACTGGTCGGCAGCGACGAACATCATATAGGCGCCGGCGATGATCGTAGGAACGAGCACGGCGCAGAAGAACGTCGCGGCGATCACGATATGGCGGAGTTTGAGCCGCGCACGGGGGCGGTCCAGCGCCGTGCTGTCCTGCGATGGCTCCGGCTCGATCTCGATCGGCGGCCGCTCGACCACCGGGGGCTTCATCTCGAGCAGGCCCTTCAGCAACATCAAGTGCCGCGGCTTGCCCTGTCCCGAAGAGTTGGCTGCAGCGTTCGCGGAAGCATCGCCTGCCTTTGCAGTAATCACCGATAGGACCTCGCCATGTTTTCCTCGTGCACGCGAACTGCGTCAGCCAAGTCTTCATAATAGGTAAGCGAGCCGCCTTCAAGAACCACGCCGGAATGGCAGTAATCTTTCAGGGTCGGTGTGCTGTGAGAAACCATGATCACATCCGAACCCTTTAAACGCTCTTTAAAGACCTGATGCGACTTTCGTTTGAAATTGGTATCGCCGACGGCCGTCACCTCATCGACGAGATAGTAATCGAACTTCACGCCCATGCTGATCCCGAAAGCCAGACGCGCTTTCATCCCGGATGAATACGTCTGCACGGGCGCCCTGAAAAATGCGCCAAGCTCGGCGAAGTCCCGGACATATTCGACGAGGCTCTCGGTATCGACACCGTAGATCCGGGCGACGAACCGGACATTCTGCTCACCGCTCAGGCTTCCCTGGAAGCTCCCCGAGAAACCGAGGGGCCACGACACCTTTGCATCCCGCCTGACGCTGCCCTTGTCGAGATGCAGGGTGCCGGCGATGATCTGCAGCAGTGTCGATTTGCCCGCCCCATTGCGGCCCAGCAGCGCAAGGCTTCTGCCGCGCGGAATCGTGAAGCTGACGTCGTTCAGGATCGTTTTCGTAACGCCCTTGGCCTTGGCAAATTTGGTTGCCCGTTCAAGCTGTATCATGATCGCCTCGGCATCTGGAGTCTTGACGAAATGCCATATCGAGAGCCTGCATCGTCAAAAGCCGGTCATCCTTGGAAGCTGCGGGATGGTCCAGCACGCAAATAGGGATCGGCGCACGACCTTGGTTAGCTGCATTCATATCAATGGGCGAGCCAGCTCTTCGACATCGTGGCATATGTCACGCAGCTCGAGGAGCGATATAGCGGTTAAATCGCGGCAAAATCAAGGTGCTGGTCGCCGCGCCGGATGTCTGTGCGTCGGATGGGCGCGGCAACCATCTGTGTCTTTTGGAAGATCCTTCCGATCTTGCCTGCCGCACGCCCATCCGAAGGCTTGCGGCAGGGCTCCGACCTCCCAGGCTCCGTGTCTCGGGCCCCTTGTCCCCGGCCCCTTTTCTCAGGCCCCTTGGACGCCCGCCACCGGGGCGCGCCGGTTGGTGATGCGCAGGATCGTGTAGCCCAGCAGTCCCGCGATCAGCGAGCCGATGAGAATGCCCACCTTGACGCGGTCCTGCATGTCGGGATCGGAAAAGGCCAGGAGGCCGATGAAGAGGCTCATGGTAAAGCCGATGCCGCAGACCAGCGAAACGCCGAGGGTCTGGCCCCAGCTCGCCTTTGCCGGGAGATCCGCAAGATTCATCTTCACCAGAATGAAGACGGTTCCGAACACGCCGATGCACTTTCCGAGCACCAGCCCCATCGCGACGCCGAGTGTGACCGGCTCAGCAAGCGTCGAAAAGGTGATGTGCGCGAACGACACGCCGGCATTCGCAAAACCGAAGATCGGCACGATGATGAAGGCAACAGGCTTGTGGAGAGCATGCTCCAGCCGGTGCAGGGGCGAGGTGTCCGGAGTGGCTTCCGGCGTGCCGGGCGTACGGCGGATCGGGATCGTAAGCGCAAGGATGACTCCCGCGAGTGTCGCATGGACGCCTGATGCGAAGACGAGTATCCAGAGCACCGCGCCCAAGGCGAGATAGGGCAGAAGGCGCTGCACGCCGGTTCGGTTGAGGGCAATCAGCGCACCGATCACCAAGGCGGCCCCGCCGAGTGCCATCACGTTCATGCCCGACGTGTAGAACAGAGCGATGATCACAACGGCTCCGAGGTCATCGATGATCGCGAGTGCGGCCAGGAAGATTTTCAGCGATGCCGGCACGCGCGGGCCCAGCAGCGAGAGGACTCCGAGCGCAAAGGCGATATCCGTCGCGGACGGAACAGCCCAGCCATGCACGGCCACGGGATCACGATAGTTGAAGGCGATGTAGATCAATGCAGGGATCGCCATGCCGCCCGCAGCGGCGGCACCGGGAAGAATGCGTCGGCTCCAGGTCGAGAGCTGCCCATCGAGAAGCTCGCGTTTGATCTCAAGTCCGACCAGCAGGAAAAAGGCGGCCATCAACAGGTCGTTGATCCAGTGCTGAAGGCTCAAGGGCCCGATCGTGATGTGCAGGGCGCCAAAATAGGCCTCTGCCAGGGGGGAGTTCGCCGTGAGAATGGCAAGCAGCGCGATGCCCATCAGCAGAAGGCCACTCGACGTTTCATTGTCGAGAAACGCGCGGACGGTGGACTGGATACGGCCTTTGGAGACGAGGGAGGCGGAATGTTTGCTCATGGGTTTGGCACCTCGAAAAAGGTTGGATATTATCTCCGTAGGTTTTCGGGAAGCCGAGGGCGCACGCAGCACACGCCCACATGTCTTATACCGGCCGGCGTGCTGGAGAACCAGTCTTTTTGGGAACCAGCAAGGTGAATGACCAAAAAACAAGCAGATTTTCAGATTGACTGTATTCGGTCCTGAGCGTAGCCTCGCTTTAATCCTGGCGGAAGACGCCGACGGCAATAGAGCCCCGAAAATCGCTTTCCGCGACTCGGGGCTTTTTTGTTTCCGGACGCCTCTTTGACCCGTCATCATGCTGGGACGCCGGTAAGGGGTGATTGATCTTGAACCAGACGAGCAGGCACAATAACCGGTTGGGGGTGCAGCAACGATGAGCCGCACCGCCATTCCTGTTTCCATCTTGTATTCGACCACAGGGCCCTATGCGGCTCTCGGCCGGGACGCGGTGGACGGAGCGATGGCGGCCATTGCAGAGGTCAACATCGACAGGGCCTCCCGCTTTTCGATCGTCGCCACGATCGATGATCCCGGCGGTCGTGCCGAAGACTACGCCGTTCTCGCAGACGCTGCGATCCGGACGCGCCAGTGTCGCCATATCATCGGCACGATAACGTCCTGGAGCCGCAAGGAGGTTCTTCCCGTTGTCGAACGGCATGGCGCGCTTCTCTGGTATGCCTTTCCCTATGAGGGCTACGAGGCGAGCAACAGCGCCGTCTATCTCGGTGCCTGCCCGAACCAGCATCTGTTGCCCTTGTTCGACCATGTCCTGCCGCGCTACGGGCGGCGGGCCTTTATCGTCGGATCCAATTATATTTGGGGCTGGGAAATCAGCCGCATTGCCCGCGAACGCACGGAATCATTCGGCGGGCAAATTGTCTCGGACCGCTACGTTCCGCTCGGCTCGACCGAGGTTGATCACCTTATTGCCGAGATCAGCCAGAAGAAGCCGGATTTCATCCTCAGCAACCTGGTTGGCCAGTCCGCGAGCGCTTTCATTTCCGCCTATGGCGAATACCGAAAAAACACGACGGACGCGTCGCCGATCGTCGCCTGCAACATGTCAGAAATCGACCTCGAAGGCCTCCCCACCTTTGCCCGCCACGGACATCTGTCCACCTCGATCTATTTCGATCGACTGGAAACGCCCGAAAACAGGGCATTCAAGGCGCGCATGACAGAGCGACACGGTTCCGGACGACGCATCACCACGCCCTTCCTGTCGGCCTATACGGCGATGTCGATCCTGACACGCGCCATTTCAGACGCGGGCACCGACGCGCCGGACGCGATCTGCAAGATCATAACCGCTCGAAGCTTCGACACGCCGGCTGGGCCTATTCGGATCGACCGGAAAACACATCATGCAGCGCTGCGGCCGCATCTGGGTCTGTCCAACGAAACGGGCGGCTTCACACTGCTTCAAAGCGCCGAGGAAGCCGTCGTCGCCGATCCCTTTCTCGTGCATGCCGGACTGAGGTCCGATCCACCGGGCGTTCCCGCCACCCTGAAGGTGGTCAAATGACGCGTCGCATTCGGCCGCCCCTTGCAGAATGGCATGCCGTGATCCTGCATCGGGAGCATCCTCTCGTGGACGCGCTTCGACGCCAGCTCGAACTCCTGCAGATCCGGGTGACGGTCTGCTGGCCGCATCTCGATGAGGCGCAGGCATCAGCAGACGTCGTTTTCTTCGATGCCGACATGGGACATGACGGACAGTTTCCCTGGCCGCGGGGTCTTGCTCCCATGCCCATCATCGCGCTGATCGGCTCGGAAGCGCCCGGACGGATCGAATGGGCGCTGGACCAGGGCTCCAACGCGCATCTGCTCAAGCCGATCGGGTCGACCGGTGCCTATAGCGCGTTGCTCATCGCGGCACATGCCTATCAGCAGGTTCGTGCCCAGGCCGATGACATCCGCGTGCTGGAGGATCGGCTGCGTCAGCGCCCCATTGTCGTTCGCGCCATTCTGCACCTGCTCCAGAACGAAGGCGGCAACGAGGCTGCGGCGTGGAAGCACCTGCGCTCGGTTGCCATGAATTGGGGCATGACCATCGAAGACGCGGCGGAAGCCATCTGCCGCAACGACAAGCGCACCCGCAGCGGTGCCTGAAAAGAACGAGGAGAGGGATAAAATGGACTTCATCGAGGGTTTCGCGCCCTATGGCGACTATCAGACCTGGTATCGGGTGACCGGCGACCTGTCGTCGCCAAAGCCGCCTCTGATCGTTGCACATGGCGGCCCAGGCTGCACGCATGATTATGTCGACAGTTTCAAGGACATTGCCGGGACCGGCCGCGCTGTCATCCATTACGACCAGGTCGGAAACGGGCAGTCGACCCATCTTCCGGAAAAAGGCGCAGATTTCTGGACTGTGCCCTTCTTCAAGGCCGAGCTTCACAACCTGATTGATCACCTCGGGATCCGCCAGGCCTACTGCCTGCTCGGACAGTCATGGGGCGGCATGCTCGGCGCGGAATTTGCCGTCGATCAGCCGGAGGGCCTACAGGCGCTCATCATCGCCAATTCGCCGGCGTCCATGCATACCTGGATTTCGGAGGCCAACCGGCTGCGCCGGGAGTTGCCCGAGGCCGTGCAGGCAACGCTGCTGAAGCACGAGCAGGCGGAAACGACGGACAGCGCGGATTACATGGCGGCGACCGACGTCTTCAACCAGCGACACGTCTGCCGCGTCGTGCCCATTCCGCCGGAGGTCCAGCGCACGTTCGATGCGATTGCATCGGATCCGACCGTCTACCACACGATGAACGGCCCCAACGAGTTTCATGTCATCGGCACGATGAAAGACTGGTCGATCGTCGGACGGCTGTCCGCCATTGCGGTACCGACGCTCCTTATTTCCGGCCGGTTCGACGAAGCAACGGAAGCCTGCGTTCAACCCTATGCCGATGAGATCCCCGACGTGCGCTGGACGATTTTCGAACGGTCCAGCCACATGCCGCATGTCGAGGAACGGCAGGAGACGATGGCCGTCGTGAAGGCCTTTCTCGAAGAAAAGGCACCTTGAGATCGACACAGCAACCGACTGCAGGAAACGCGACCGCATCATAACAAGGGAACGACGCTCATGACCATGCATCTGAAACAGCTTACCCGACAGGCCGGCGCGATGCTCGCGACGTGCCTCCTCGCCCAAACGGCGCTTGGCGGCGTCGCCGTTGCGCAGGATCGTGCGGCCCTTATGAACGCGCATCGCGGCGGAACCATTACGCTCGCCGCCGTCTCGGCTGCCGGCACTGTTGATCCGATGATCAACTACACGGCCCAGTTCTGGCAGATTTTCCAGATGACCTATGATGGTCTCGTCAAGTTCAAACAGGCAGGCGGCGCCGAGGGGTTCGAGATCGTGCCCGCACTCGCCGAGGAGGTGCCGAAGCCGACGAACGACGGCAAGACCTATGTCTTCAAGATCCGCAAGGGCATCAAGTTCTCGAATGGCAAGGAGGTCACCCCCACAGACGTCGTGGCCTCGTTCCAGCGCATCTTCAAGATCAAGGGACCGACGACGGGCAGCTTCTACAACGGCATTGTCGGCGCCGACAAATGCATCGCCGACGCCGCCTCCTGCACGCTTGAAGGCGGCGTGACCGGCGACGACGCGGCCGGTACGGTGACCGTCAATCTTGTCGCGCCGGACGCCGAAATCTTTTCGAAGCTTGCCGTCCCGCACGCCTCGATCGTGCCGGCCGATACGCCTCTCACCGACGCCGGCACGACGCCGATCCCGGGCACTGGGGCCTATATGATCGCCAGCTACGACCCAAATTCGGAAATGGTGCTGAAACGTAACCCGTCTTTTAAGGAATGGAGCGTCGATGCCCAGCCGGACGGCTATGCCGACGAGGTCGTCTACAAGTTCGGCCTGACCGAGGAAGCGGCGATCAACGCCATCATCAATGGCCAGATCGACTGGATGTTCGACACGCCGCCTTCTGATCGCCTGCCTGAAATCGGTGCGAAATATGCCAGCCAGGTCCATATCGATCCTCTGGCTGCGTTCTGGTACGCGCCGATGAACACCAACCTTGCGCCTTTCGACAATGTGAAGGTTCGCCAGGCGGTCAACTATGCGCTGGACCGCGATGCGCTGGTCGGCCTTTTCGGCGGCGATGTTCTTGGCCAGCCGGTCTGCCAGATCCTGCCGCCGGATTTCCCGGGCCACGTCGACAGCTGCCTCTATACGAAGTCGCCGGGCGAAACCTGGTCCGAACCGGACATAGAGAAGGCGCAGGCGCTGGTGGACGAGAGTGGAACCAAGGGCCAGAAGGTCACGGTGATCGCCGAGGACAATGCCGTCGCGCGGGGCATCGGCACCTATATCGCCAGCGTTCTGACCGAACTCGGCTACGACGCCTCGATGAAGGCGATCTCGCCGAACATCCAGTTCACCTATATCCAGAACACCAACAACAACGTCCAGATCAGCGTCAGCCAGTGGTACCAGGACTATCCGGCTGCCTCCAACTTCCTGAACGTGCTGCTGTCCTGCAGTTCGTTCAACAAGGGGTCTGATGCCTCCATCAACATTGCCGGCTACTGCAACAAGGAGCTGGACGCCAAGATGAAGCAGGCCATGATCACGGCGCTCACCGATCAGGACGCCGCAAACGCCATCTGGGCCGACGTGGACAAGGGGTTCATGGAACAGGCGCCCATTGCCCCGCTCTTCACGCCGAAGAGCGTGAACTTCACCTCCGCCCGCCTTGGGAACTACGTCTTCAACAAGCAGAACCGCTGGATCATTTCTCACTCCTGGGTGAAGTAATTCCTGCCACTGAGCCAGCCAATGCCGGTGGCATGGGGCGTATTCTTCCCATGCCACCGGAAATTCCCGCCAAGATCGCGCGGTTCCCGGCCGCCAGACGCCTGCAGGACATGTCATGAGCATCTCGTCCGACATCGCTTCCACAGAAGCTTACGTTCCCGACGTGCCGCCCTTTGATCTCGAGGAGGACGCCGTCCGGGGATCGGGGGCAGGGCCCTGGCGCCGGGCCTGGCTGCTCATGCGGCGCGACAAGCCGACGATCATCGCGGCCGTCGTGCTCGTTCTTGTGGTCCTTTCCAGTCTGTCGGCACCGCTTTATGCCGAATATGTTGCCGCGAGCGACCCGTTCCGCTCAAACCTCTCCGCCCGCATTACGATCGATGGCAAGCGGGTCAAGGTGATGCAGGCGTCCACGGAGGGGCTCGGTCTCGGCGTTACCCCGATCGGCCCAACCTACGGGACGCAGTATTTCCTCGGGGCGGATACCCAAGGGCGCGACGTCGCCGCCCGGCTTCTTTACGGCGGGCGAAACTCGCTGTTGATCGCCACGTCCGCGACCGCCATCTGTCTTGTGCTAGCTGCGATCATCGGCATCACCGCGGGCTTCTTCGGCGGCATCACCGACCAGATCCTCTCGCGCATCCTCGACATCCTCTGGGCTTTCCCGGTCTATCTTCTCGCCATATCGCTCTCCATCGTGCTCCTGTCGCACGGCATCGTCATCGGGCCGCTTGAGATCACGGGAGACAGCCTGTTGCTGCCCATCGTCATCATCGGCATCATCTATGTTCCCTATGTCGCGCGCCCCGTCCGCGGTCGGGTGATGGCGTTGAAGCGAAGCGAGTTCGTGCTGGCGGCCACCGGTCTCGGTATTCCCGCCTGGCGCATTCTCGTGAACGACATCCTGCCCAACGTGTCCACGATGCTCATCGTCTTCGTGCCACTGATGATGGCACTCAACATCATCACGGAGTCCTCGCTTTCCTTCCTGTCGATCGGCGTGCAGGCGCCGGATGCGAGCTGGGGCACGATCATTCAGGACGGGCAAACGCTGCTCTACACCCGCCCCGCGGTCGCGCTGGCCCCGGGCATCGCCATCGCATTGACCGTTCTGTCGCTGAACGTGCTCGGCGACAGCATCCGCGATGCGCTCGACCCGCGCACGAAACTGGCCTGAGAGGGACGCCCATGTTCTTTGCCGTTCTCCAGCGCCTCGGCCAGATGCTTTTCGTCATGATCGGCATCTCCGCCCTCGTTTTCCTGATCTTCTTTGCCACGCCTGGCTCGGATCCGGCTGCGCGCCTCGCCGGGCGCAATGCCTCGCCGGAAACGGTGGAGGCGATCCGGAAGGATTTCGGCTTCGATCGGCCGCTGCCCGTCCAGTATGTCATCATGATGAACCGGCTGTTCGTTACGCAGGATCTCACATCCTTCGTCAATCGCGGGCTGCGCATCGTGCCGGCCGTTGCGCAAGCCGCTCCGGTCACGCTCTCGCTGGTGGCCGGTGCAGCGGTGCTCTGGGTGGTCGGCGGCATTCTCGTGGGCGTTGTGGCAGCGCTCGCGCGCGACACGCTGCTCGACCGCGGTCTGATGGTGCTTGCGCTGATCGGCGTGTCCATGCCGGTCTACTGGCTGGGGGAGGTCATGAATCTCGTTACCCAGAGCCGGTTTCACGATACGATCCTGTTTTCCTGGGTTCCCTCTCTCGGCTACAAGCCGCTGCTCACCGATCCCTGGGGCTGGTTCAAGACGCTGCTCATCCCCTGGTTCACCCTTGCCGCTCTCTACATCGGCATTTATGGACGGGTCCTGCGCGCCAATCTGGTAGAGGCCTATCAGGAGGACTTCATCCGCACCGCGCGTGCCAAGGGGCTGAGCCCTGCGCGCGTGATGGTCCGTCACGCGCTACGCACCTCACTGATCCCCTTCGTCACCATGTTCGGCCTGGATTTCGGCGTGCTTGTCGGCGGCTCGGCCTTGCTGACCGAAGTCGTGTTCGGCTTGAACGGCGTCGGGCGGCTGACCTACCAGGCGCTGCTCAACCTCGATCTGCCTATGGTCCTCGGTACCGTCATGTATGCCTCGTTCTTCGTGGTTCTGGCCAATGCGCTCGTCGATGTCGTCTACGTCCTTATCGATCCGCGTGTGCGGGAAAGCTGAAGCCATGACATTTGTGGAAAAACCCATCCTCCTCGACGTCAATGGCCTTACGGTCGCCTTCGCCACCGACCGCGGGCCGGTCAAGGCGGTGCGCGATGTCTCCTTCTCCGTGCGGGAAGGCGAAATCCTGTCGATCGTCGGCGAGTCCGGCTCCGGCAAGTCGGTAACGTTGCTGTCGCTGCTCGGGCTCCACGACCGCAAGACCACGCGGGTCGACGGTATGGTGTCCTTCCGTGGGCGCGGCATTCTCGATCTGAGCCCCGGCGAACTGCGCAGCATCCGCGGCCGGGAAATCGGTCTCATCTCGCAGGATCCCATGACGGCGCTGACGCCGGTTTATACGATCGGCTGGCAGATCGCAGAGCAGATCCGTGCTCACGAGAGGATCTCTGCCAGGGCGGCCAGAAAACGCGCTGTTGAGCTCCTGGGCGAGGTAGGCCTGTCCAACCCGCAGGAAGCCGTGGACCGGTATCCCCATCAGCTCTCCGGCGGCATGCGCCAGCGCGCCGTCATTGCCATGGCGCTTTCCTGTAATCCTGCGCTTCTGGTGGCGGACGAGCCCACCACGGCGCTCGACGTGACCGTGCAGGCGCAGGTCCTCGATCTGCTGCTGCGTCTGCGCAAGGATTTCGGCTCCGCCATCATTCTGATCACGCACGACATGGGCGTCGTCTCCGAAGTCGCCGACCGCGTTGCCGTGATGTATGCAGGACGCATCGTCGAGCGGGGCGAGACCGAGGCCATGTTCGAAAGCCCGCTCCACCCCTATAGCTGGGGCCTGATGGGCTCGATCCCGCCTCTGGCCGGCCCGCGTCTCGCCCGGCTGAAGTCCATTCCGGGCATGCCGCCGACGCCCGACAGGATCGGGGAGGGGTGCGGTTTTGCGCCGCGCTGCGCTTTTGCCCGGCCCGCCTGTCTGGAGCGCCCGCCATTGCGCAAGATCGGCACGCAGGCCGCCTTGTGCGTCCTGGAGGAGCCGGAGCGTGCAGCACTCCGCCGCACCGTCCTGTCTGCCGAGGAATTTGCATGATGCCGCCCGACCTTTCGAAACCCGCGTCCGCAGCTTCGGAAGCCGCCTCTGCATCGGACACTCCGCTGATGTCGGCACGGTCGCTCGTCAAGACCTTCACCGTCGGGCGAACCCTCAGGCCCGGCTCGGGCCGGACGCTCCACGCTGTCGATGCGATCAGTCTCGATGTTTTTCCGGCAGAGACGCTGGGTCTCGTCGGCGAATCCGGCAGCGGAAAATCCACGCTCGGCCGCTGCCTCACGCGCCTCTACGACATTGATGGGGGCACGCTGACTTTTGAAGGTGTCGACATCACAAGGGCGGATGCACGCGCGCTGAAGCCGATGCGCCGCAACGTCCAGATGATCTTCCAGGATCCCTCGGCATCGCTCAATCCTCGTCGCCGTGTGCGCGACGTGCTGGCCGAAGTGCTGAAGGTTCACAGAATCCGAGAAGGCGCCGGCATCGAACAACGTCTCTTGGAACTCATGGACCTCGTTGGCCTGCGCCGAGAATATCTCGATCGATATCCCCACGAATTTTCCGGCGGCCAGCGCCAGCGTATCGGCATTGCCCGGGCGCTGGCGGTGGAGCCGAAGCTGATCGTCGCCGATGAACCGGTCTCGGCGCTCGATGTCTCGGTACAGGCCCAGATCGTCAATCTGTTCAGCGACCTTCGTGAAAGGCTCGATCTTACCTACGTCTTCATTGCCCATGACCTCGCCGTCGTCCGCCAGGTCTCGAGCCGCGTTGCGGTCATGTATCTCGGCTCCATTGTCGAGACGGGCGAGACCGATGCGCTCTACGCGCGTCCGAGCCACCCGTACACGCAGGCTTTGCTCTCGGCCATTCCTCAACCGCACAATCGCGGCAGTCGCGAACGCATCCTGCTCTCGGGCGAAATCCCAAGTCCTCTCGATCCGCCGACCGGCTGCAAGTTCTCGACACGTTGCCCGCAGGCTCAGGATATCTGCCGGCAGGTCCGCCCGGTGCTCGCGGCCCTCTCCACCGAGCGTCAGGTCGCGTGTCATTTTCCGCTCGGCTAATGCATGTCGCCTGAAAGTGTGCAGCGGTTTCGGGAAACGACATGCATCACAACAAGACCTGAAAGCGCGTTGTGGACCCTTTTCACGCATCGCGCTTTAGGCATCTGCCGTTGACGTGACGGCTGGTCCTGAAGCGGAGAGATCGGTCTGCGTCAGGCTACCAGAGCTTGGTGTGCCGGTTGACGTCCTTGTAGAGCAGATAGCGGAAACGTCCGGGACCGCCGGCATAGCAGGCCTGCGGGCAGAAGGCACGCAGCCACATGTAGTCACCGGCCTCCACCTCGACCCAATCCTCGTTCAACCGATACACCGCCCGGCCTTCGAGGACGTAGAGCCCATGTTCCATCACGTGTGTCTCGAGGAAGGGAATGACGGCGCCCGGCTCGAAGGTGACGATGTTGAGGTGCATGTCGTAGCGGACGTCTTCCGGGTCGAGAAAGCGTGTCGTCGCCCATCGGCCGTCGGTATCTGGCATGGCGCTGATCGCGCAATCGTTCTCATGGGTAAAGACGGCAGGTGGCGCTTCGAGCCCATCGACCACCTCGAACGCCTTGCGCACCCAGTGGAATTTTGCGGGCACATCACCCGTGTTCTTCAGCGTCCAGGCACGACCGGCAGGAAGATAGGCAAAGGAGCCTGTCCGCAGCGCCTTTTCCTCGCCCTCGAAGGTCATGACCATCTCTCCATCCACCACGAAGATGGCGGCGGAAGCGCGCGTATCGGGCTCCGGCCTTTCGCTGCCGCCGCCGGGCGCCACCTCCATGATGTATTGCGAGAAGGTTTCGGAAAAGCCGGTCAGGGGACGCGAGATGATCCAAGCCCGTGTTCCCGTCCAGTGTGGCAGAACGCTGGTGACGATGTCGCGCATGACGCTACCGGGGATGACCGCATAGGCAGTGGTGAACACCGCCTTGCTGGAGAGGAGTTCGCTTTGGCCCGGCAGGCCACCCATGTTGGAAAAGAGACGCGTATTCTTCATCGGCTTGCTGGTATCCGTCTGATTGTGACAGCGATACCTTAGAGCGGTCCGGCCGGGAAAGAGAGACTTTTCTTCACCGTTACCGGTCGGGTTTTCAGGACAGGCCTCGGGTCAGTTCCGTGTCCAGGCTGAGGATGAACTTCCAGAGCAGTTGAAGATCGAAATGATCGCCATGCTGCAGCATCCAGGACAGCGCCATAGCGGACGACCACGGCTTCTTGTAGGGCCGGACCGAGGTCACGGCTTCGTAGACGTCGCAGATCGTGCTCATCCGGACGTAGACCGAAAGGTCGGCGGCGGGCACGCCATCCGGATACCCCTTGCCGTTCATGCGCTCATGATGGTGGCGACAGATATCGAGCACGACGCCGGGCAGGTTGCCTTGCCGCTTGAGAATATCGTGGCCGACGGCCGGGTGCTGCATGATGACGTCGCGCTCCTCCGCCGTAAGGGCGCTGTTCTTGTTCAGGATCGCGGTCGGGATCGCCAGCTTGCCGATATCGTGCACGAGACCCGCAAAGCCAAGCACCCTTACGAGCGGTTCCTCGAACTGCAGGTGCCGCGCAAAATGGACGAGGAGCGCCGAGACGGCGACGGAATGGACAAATGTGACCTTGTCCTTGGACTTCAGCCGGGTGATGTCGAGCAGGATGGCAGGGCTGTCGCCAATCTGGTTGGAAATGTCACCGACGATCCTGGAGACGCTCTCAATGCTGATCGGCTCGCCGCTGCGGCTCCGATCGAACGTGCCTTCGAGACGCTTGACCGAGGCCTGGACGACCTTGGCGGTTGCTTTGCGTTCCTCCTCGAGGGATCGCTTCCGCGGCGCAGTGCTTCGCGACAGTCCGCTGCCGGGGGTACGACTGGCGCCATCAACGTCAACGCCCTTGGCAAGGTTGATGTAGATACCGGTGATCCGGCTGTTCCTGATAAGGTCGACCTCGCTATCGGTGGTCAAAAGGAAGCGGCGTTGGCCGATCGGGTTATCCTGCCAGGATCCCTCGAGCGACTCGATGAACATGCCGATCCGAGCCTCGTGCCTCTCGATACGTTTCACCATGCCGCTGTTCCTCACCGCCTCCCTGCACATGCCTCTCCTCGACAATGCACCGGCAAGCAAGCAAATGCTGTCTTTCTGCCCGCACGTGCCGGGACCACACGTTCTTATAGCCAAACATTTTTAAGACATTACTAAGCCGAAAATAGAACCTCTGGTTTTATTCTATTTTCGTATTGTAAAAAAACAAAAAAAGACGGCGGACAGTGAATAGTGAGGGTTTGCTCTTCAAGGTTGTTATAGCAGCGACTGGTTCTTATAAATTGCCGCTTTCCATCCTGATGAGCAGGACATCTTACAATCCTCCGACCATTCCGTCAGGGACGAAAGACATCGACCGGCTCTGGCGATGATTCGCTCTGTCGAGCATGGTTTCGCCGTGCTCGGCCTTCAGGCCTTCTATGGGCTCTGCTCAGCGCGGTGCGCTTGGCAGCGGCGGACGTACCGAGGGGCGAATGCGGGGATAGCCGAATTCGGGATCGCGAGCGGAAAGCGCCTTGTGCAAATGCACCATCAACCCGGCTGCAAAGAGCGGGGTGAGAAGGTTGAGAACCGGAACCGCGAGGAAGGCAGCCAACAGAAGGCCCGCCATGAAGATCGTCGTGCGATGTTTGGCGCGAAAAGCCCGGGCTTCCTCGGGCGGCCGAAACCGCATGGCGGCGAACTCGAAGAACTCCCGCCCGAGCAGGTAGCCGTTGACGAGGAAGAAAGCGACGAGGTTGATGCCGGGTACCAGCAGCAGGAACAGCGCAATCACGTTGCCGACGATCACGACACCGAGAAATTTCAGCGTCCCGCGAATGGCTTCTCCCATCGGCAGGGACCGGCCGGCAGGCTCATTCGGATAATCCCGGGTTTCGATGACGTCGGCAACGTCATCGAGGAACAGTCCGGCGATCAGCGCCGTCACGGGGGCGAGCAGCAAGGCAAGCCCGAGCGCCAGCCCGATGCTGGCGAGGATGATGAGAATGAACGTGAGCCAACCGGCCCATTCCGGCGTGCCCGGGAGCATCTCTGTAACGAGCGGAGCGACGAAATAGACGAAGCTCTCGCGAAGGCCCAGCCAGAGCAGCACGAGAGCAAGGATGGTGAGGCCCAGCGTTTTCCAGAACGCAGCGCGCGTCTCCGGCGCAAAAAGATTGGCCAACGACAGGCGGGCAGCGTGAAAGATCATCCGGCGGCTCCAGGTACACGCGCATGCTGCAGCGCAACAGATGATGTAGAGTGCCTTGCCGGTGGCCGCAAGGCGCTCGCGGTTAAGACCGTCTGCCGGACGACCCGTGGTGCAGAAATCGCACCGGCCGATTTTGGTTTTCGCGAGAATGCAGTAGGAGAGGTCAGCCATGTCGTCGGAGCGAGCCATGAACGATATCAGGACGGATCTCTCTGTCGCCAGCCTTGCGGTTCTTCTCCAGAGCGGCGCTCTCGATCCGATCGCGTTGACGGAAGCGGTCCTCGATCGGATCGCTTCGGCCGATCCGGCAATTTTCACCGAGGTTCTCGGCCAGCGTGCGCTGAAGGAAGCCGGGGCGGCCCGTCTGCGGCTCCGGGCCGGCCGCTCGCTTGGTCTTCTCGATGGCGTGCCGGTCGCCTGGAAAGATCTGTTCGATACCGAAGGTGCCGTCACACGGGCAGGCTCGATCGTCCTCGATCATGGACCGGCACCTAAGGATGCGGCCGTCGTCGCGGCGCTTGCCGCCGCCGGCATGGTAAGCGTCGGGCGGACCAATCTGAGCGAGTTCGCGTTTTCCGGGCTCGGAATCAATCCACATTACGGCACGCCGGCCAATGCGGCCTCGACGGATGTGCCGCGTATTCCCGGCGGCTCCTCCTCCGGCTCGGCTGTCGCCGTGGCCTCAGGCCTCGTGCCGGTTGCGATCGGGACCGACACCGGCGGTTCGATCCGCATTCCCGCAGCCCTCAACGGGATCGTCGGCTATAAGGCGACACGCGACCGGTATGCCATGAAGGGCGTGTTCCCGCTGGCCGCGAGCCTCGACTCGCTCGGCCCTCTCTGCCGGACGGTGCAGGACGCCGTCTGGGTGGACGCCGCCATGCGCGGTCTCGTCCATCCGGAGATCGACCGCGGAGAGGTAGAAGGGCTGACGCTCGTGGTGCCCCGGACGGTTATGTTCGATGGTGCAGAGCCCGCCGTGGTCGAAGCCTTCGAGGCGGCGCTCGCGCGTCTGGCGGATGCCGGAGTTTCCATCGAGCACCGGGAAGTGCCGCTTTTTGCCGAGGTCTTCGAACTGTCTGCCCGCCATGGCGCCCTTGTGACAGCCGAGGCTTTTGCGCTTCATCGCGAGCGGCTTGCCGGCCCGGATGCGGCGCGGATGGACCCAAGGGTCGTGGTGCGCACGCGCATGGGCGAGAAGACCGGCATGGTTGACTATCTCGCCCTCATCGCCGCCCGCCGCGACATGATCGCCGCGTTTTCCGCCATGCTCGGCCCACGCACGTTGCTTGCCCATCCGACCCTGCCCCATGTCGCCCCGCCCATTGCGCCGCTCCTGACGGATGACGCGCTGTTCGTGGACACAAACTTTCGCACGCTGCGCAACACGCTGGTCGGCAATTTCCTCGACGGCTGCGGTATCTCCATCCCGTGTGGGACGGGGGACGCCGGGATGCCGGTCGGATTCCTCCTTTCGGCGCCGCAGGGCGAGGACCGCAGGCTCCTGTCCGCGGCCCTCGCGGCCGAACCCATCATCCGGGGTGACATATGATTGTCTGTTTCGATATCGGCGGTTCGGCCATCAAGGGTGCGGTTGCCACAGCGCCGCAGGACATTCGCCCCTTGGCGCGTCGGCCGACGCCCCTGCAGGATTTCGATGCCTTCGTGCGCGTGCTGGAGGATGCCTTCACGGAAGCCGGCTTCCGGCCCTCGCGGATCGCCTTGTCGATTGCAGGCGTGGTCGATCCGGACACTCAGGCAATCACGGTCGCCAATATTCCTTGCCTGGACCAGCGGCCGCTGGCGCGTGACCTCGGGGACCGCCTCCGGATGCCGGTGCTGATCGCCAATGATGCGGATTGCTTTGCGCTCGCCGAAGCCGGCCTCGGGGCCGGGCGTGGGCATCGCGTCGTCTTTGGCATCATCCTCGGCACCGGCGTTGGCGGCGGTCTCGTCGCGGACGGGCGTCTGATCAACGGCCAGGGCGGCTTTGCCGGCGAATGGGGCCATGGCCCGGCCGTTGCCGCCACGGCCGGGAGCCCGCCTGTTGCCATTCCCGCCTTTGCCTGCGGCTGCGGCCAGAGCGGCTGCGTCGATACGATCGGCGCTGCCCGTGGCATGGAGCGCCTTCACAAGGTGCTGCACCAGGAGACGCTGCCGAGCCAGGACATCACCGCGCGCTGGCAGGCCGGGGATCCGGACGCCGCACGGACCATCGAGGTTCTGGTCGATCTTGTCTCGTCTCCCCTCGCGCTTGCGATCAACATCACCGGTGCGACCATCGTGCCGGTCGGCGGCGGGCTGTCGGGCGTCACGCCGCTTGTCGAGGCGATCGACCGGACCGTCCGCAGCCGCATTCTGCGCAGGTTCGATCGTCCTCTGGTCGTGCCGGGAGAATGCCGGATCGAACCCGGCCTGATCGGTGCCGCCCTTCTCGCTCTTGATGGAGGACCTCGATGAGCTCCATCCTGCTTGAGGTCTGCGTCGATGATGCAGCGGGCCTTCTGGCCGCTGTCGAGGGCGGTGCCGACCGGGTCGAGCTCTGCTCCGCTTTGTCGCTGGGCGGTCTGACGCCGTCGGTCGGCCTCATGCAACTGGCGGCTCGCATGGCCGTGCCGGTCTATGCGATGATCCGTCCCCGCGCCGGCGACTTCGTCTTCGATGAAACCGAAATCGCCCTGATGGAGGCGGAAATCGACGCCGCGCGGCAGGCGGGTCTGGCGGGCGTCGTTCTCGGCGCAAGCCTTGGCGACCGCAGCCTCGACTCTGCCAGCCTTGCCCGTCTTGCGCAGCATGCCGATGGCATGGGACGAACGCTCCACCGGGCCTTCGACCTCGTCCCCGATCGGGCAGCAGCCCTGGAGACGGCCGTCGATCTCGGCTTTGAGCGGATCCTTACCTCGGGCGGCGAGACGACGGCGGCGAAGGGGATCGCGGCGATCGCCGATCTCGTCGGCCAAGCGCGCGGGCGCCTGTCGATCATGCCGGGCTCCGGTGTCTCGTTGACGAATATCGGGCCGCTGCTGGCCACCGGCGTCCTGGAGGTTCACGCCTCCTGTTCCGCTCCCGTGCCGACCGCCGATCGCGGCCTGGTCGAGCTCGGCTTCGCCCCGGAAACCGTGCGCCGAACCAGTGCCCCCGTTGTCCGGGCGCTGAAAGCCGCGCTCTGACACCCCGTCGGTAGCTGACGGCTGTCAGGCCGAAAACACCGCATGACCATCGATATAGGTCGCGACCATGTCGAGATCCTCCGTCAGGAGAACGAAGTCCGCATCGAGCCCGGGCAGCAGCCGGCCCTTGGTGGCGGACAGGCCGATGGCGTCTGCCGGATAGGCGGATGCCATCCGGATCGCCTCGCCGAGCGGCACGTCGAGCGTTCGGTGCACGAAACGCACGGAAGACAGCATGTCGATGTCGGCCCCTGCCAGTGTCCCGTCGGCGAGCGTCAGCCGTCCCTCTCGGCGAAAGATCTGCCGCCCGTTCAGCTGAAATCCGGTCTGGTCGGAGCCGATGGTCGACATTGCGTCGGTGACGAGGAAGATACGACCTGGCCCGACCTTAGCCCGCAGCGCGATGCCCATGGAGACCGGATCGACGTGAAACCCATCGGCGATGATCCCGGCATGGAGCGTCCCGAGATCGAGCGCTGCACCGACGCAACCGGGCTCGCGATGCCCGAGCGGGCTCATCGCGTTGAAGAGATGGGTGACCGTGCGGGCCCCGGCCAGCGCATAGGTCGCTACCGTCTCGTAGTCGGCCGCTGTATGGCCGAGGCTGACGGTAATGCCCGCCTTGCTCATGGCGGCAACCTGTTCGAGCGTCACATTCTCGGGCGCCACCGTGACCATGACGGCATCGAACAGCGAGGCGCAGGCCAGAACGACGTGAAGATCATCGGCTTCCATCGGCCGGATCAGGGCGGCGTCGTGAACGCCCTTGCGTGCGACAGACAAATGCGGGCCTTCGAGATGAAGGCCGATGAAGCCTGGGACGCGCTCGGCCCGTGCCTCCCGTGCCGCCGATATCGCATGGCTGCGCACGTCCGGCGTATCGGTGATCAGCGTCGGCAGAAGAGCGGTCGTGCCGAAACGTGCATGCGCGGCGCAGATCGTGCGGATCACTTCAAGGCTGGGTGCGTCGTTGAGCAGAGCCCCGCCGCCGCCGTTGACCTGGAGGTCGATGAAGCCGGGCACCAGAAGATGGCCCTTGGCGGAAACCGTTTTCAGTCCCTCCGGCAGCGTCTCCGGCGCGACGATGCCGGTGATGACGCCGTCACCGACGAGGAGCGCCTGTCCGGCATGCCAGTCCTGCCCGTCGAAGATCCGGGCCCCGGTAACGGCGAAGGCCGTGTCGTCGCGCTGTGCGTTCATCGCGTTTCCGTCACTTTCTTCAGCGCTGCCGGCTGATCGGGGTTGAAGCCCTTGGCGCGCGACCATGCTTCCACGAAGCCGTAGAAGGGAAGAATGAGGCAGAGCGCGTCGGTCAGCGGATGCCCTGTGGCAACGAAGGGCAGCGGCGCGGCACGGCCATGGGCATCGGCGGTCAGAAAGGCCCGTGCGCCCTTGGCGGCGAGATCGTCGAGAATGTCGCTGACGGAGGTTTCGGCCGCGTCGCGTGCGGCCAGCCCGAGAACCGGAAAGCGCTTCTCTACGAGCGCGACCGGCCCGTGCAGCACCTCCGCGGCGGAATAGGCTTCGGCATGCAGGCCGGACGTTTCCTTGAACTTCAAGGCGGCTTCGCTGGCAATGGCGAGCGCTGGCCCGCGACCAAGCACATAGAGTGAGTCCGACGTGCCGATCCCGTCGAAGAGGGCGCTCCAGTCGAGCGTCACCGCGCGTGCGAGATGCGCGGGCAGATCGCGCACAGCATGTTCGAGCGCTGCATCCTTCGTCCAGGCCGCTAGCACGGCGAGACCGGCAATGATCGAGTTCACATAGGATTTCGTTGCGGCAACCGCGATCTCGGGGCCGGCCATGATGTGCACGGGATGGGTGCTCGCTTCGGCGATCGGCGACGGCAGTGTGTTGGTCAGCGCAATGGTCACGGCGCCGGCCCTGGTCGCAGCCTCGGCCATGGCGACGATGTCCGGGCTCTTGCCGGACTGCGAGATGGCGATCGAACCGGCGCCTGAAAGCGCCATCTTCGCACCGTAGATCGAAGCGAGCGATGGGCCGAGAGAGGCGACGGGGCGTCCCGTTGTCAGCTCGATGGCATATTTCAGGAACAAGGCGGCATGGTCAGACGAGCCTCGGGCGATGGTCACGAGGAAAGCCGGATCATGCGCTGCAAGGGCGGCGCCTGCGGCATCGAGAGCGCCGCGGGACCGGTCGAGGAGACGGGCGGCTGCTTCCGGGATCTCGTTGATCTCGCGGCGCATATGGGTCTGGTCGGTCGTCATGTCGCATGTCCTTCAAGGCCCTTCTGTTCGAGAGCCATTTTGCGTGTCGCCGCTTACGCGTCGGAGAGGCTGAGTTCAGCCACGAAATCATAGGCATCGCCGCGATAGAGCGAGCGGGTGAACTCCACCACGCGGCCGGATGCAAGATAGGAGATACGCTCGATCGACAGGCTCGCCGACCCGCTGGCGACGCCCAGCATCGCGGCGTCCGGATCCTTCAGCCCACAGGCCGAGATTCGCTGCACCGCGCGCACCGGCCGTGCGCGCGACTTGTCGAGCTCGGCATAGAGAGAGGTCGTGACCTGCGTCGGATCGGGCAGGAATTCCGCCGAGATGCTGGCCCGCTCGATAGCCAGTGGCATGTCGTCAGCGATCCGCAGCCGCCCGAGCCGTGCGACAAGCGCGTCGGCCGGCAGGCCGAGCGTCATCATCTCGTCCGGCGAGGCTGCAAAAAGTCCTCGCTCGATCCACTGAGCGCGCGTGGTCAGGCCGCGGCGCGCCATATCCTCGGTAAAGGAGGTCAGGCGGGACAGGGACTGCTGGACGCGTGCCAGCGGCTTGACGACGAAGGTTCCCGAGCCATGACGGCGCACGAGAAGTCCGTCGCGCACGAGATCATCCACTGCTTTTCGCACTGTGACGCGACTGATGCGGGCATATTCGGCAAGGTCGCGCTCCGGCGGCAGCGCATCGCCGTGGTTGAGCCGACCTGTCTGGATTGCGTCTTCGAGAGACTGGCGCAGCTTTAGATACAGGGGGCCGGCACCCGCGCCCTGGAGGCCCTCGAGCGGCAGGAGATGCGCCAGATGATCGCTCATTGCACCGCCTCCGCCTGGTTGGAAAATGTTGCCGTGAAAACGCCTTGAACCGCCAAAGCCACAGCCCCGGTCAGCGCGTCGGCAAGCGGTTCGGCGAAGACCTTGTCGCCCCGCTCGGCCAGCCATGGCCTGTAAAGGGGCGCGAGGCCACCAACGAGGCAAAGGGTTGTGACACCGCGCGCAATGATGGCGTCAAGCGTCTGGTCGATCCGGTACGCAGCGGCGCGGATGAGATTGATCGCGACAGGATCGTGTGCCGCGGCGGCTGAAAAGATGCTCGGCGCATAGCGACCGTAATCGGCCGGGTGCGCGCCATGGGCAAAGGCGATGATGGCCTCGGGCGAATGGCCGAATTCCGCAAGCACCGTCTCGGTCAGAGACGAGGAGGGCTGGATGCCGTCATGGGCAAGCAGCACCTCCTGAAGAAGGCCTTGCCCCAGCCGTGCCCCGCTGCCAAGATCGCCCACCTTGAAGCCGTGGCCGCCCAGCATGGAGGTCGCGCCGGCCTGTCGAATGCAATAGACGGTGCCTGTCCCGAGGCTCGCCACGGCGCCGTCACGATCGCCGAGTGCGCCTTGCAGCGCGATCACGACGTCGGATACGATGGCCGCTTTGGCAAAGGGGAGACGCGCGGCGATAAAGGAAACGGCGTCAGCGACATTGTTGCCGGCAAGACCGAGAACGGCATAAGCCGAGGAAATGTCGGACAGCGGAAGTCCGGCCTCTTTGAAAGCCGCCTCCGTCGCCTGTCGGATATGGACAAGTGCCGTTTCGGGATCGGTGAGAATATTGGCAGCACCGCTGATGCCACGGCCGAGAAGACGGCCGTCCGCATCGGCCACTGCTGCCCGGCACCGCGTACCCCCACCATCGATTCCAACACGATAAAGACCCATGGATGACCTCCGGCTTGATAATACCAAAAAAGGACCATTTACCAAGGCGAAATTCAATAAAATTCGGATGATGAAGTTTCCGATATGAAAGCAGCTAGATAGACGTGAGATGCGGGCTCTAGAATCTTCACCGTCAGCCAGATCCTTGATTATCTCGCGCGTATTGGTATTCATTTGGACTGTAAGGTGAGAGGTTCATATGTCGGACAGGACGGAAGAAAGGCACGGGCAAGCGCGGGATCTCGATACGCGGGATTCTTTCGCGATCCTGAAGCTCCTGGCAGAGGGCCAGCAGGCCGCCGCGCGGGCGGTCGATGCCGCATTCGAGCCGCTGGCACGGGCAGCCTCTCTTGCGACAGAGGCGCTGCGAAGCGGGGGCCGCCTCGTCTATGCCGGGGCCGGCAGTTCCGGCCTGATGGCCATGGTCGATGCGCTCGAACTGCCCGGTACCTATGGTCTTGCGCAGCAATCCGTCGTCGTCGTCCTGGCGGGCGGTGCGGCCAGCCTCGCCGATCTCGCAGGCGGCTACGAGGATGATCGGGCCCTTGGCGCGTACGATACCGAGCAGGCGGGGGTCGGCCCGGGAGATTGCATCGTGATCGTTTCCGCCAGCGGCACGACGCCCTACGCGCTCGGTTGCGCAGAAGCGGCGCGGGCGCGCGGCGCCAGCGTCGTTGCCATCGCCAACAACGCCGGTACACCCCTTTTCGACAGCGCCGATGTCGCCGTGCTCCTGGAAACGCCACCCGAAGTGGTTTCCGGGTCGACGCGCATGGGCGCGGGAACGGCGCAGAAGATCGCGCTCAACATGATCTCCACGCTCGTCGGTATCGGGCTCGGCCATGTCCATGACGGTCACATGGTCAATCTGCGGCCTGACAATGCCAAGTTGCGTCAGCGTGCCGCCCGTATGGTGGCGGAGATCGCCGGTGTCGATCTCGTCGAAGCCGAGCGCCGACTGGAAGCCGCCGGCGGCTCCGTCAAGATCGCCGTTCTTCTGGCGTCGGGCGTGGCGGACCGTGGGGCAGCACAGGCGCGGCTTGACCGGGCGGGACAGAGCTTGCGCCGTGCGCTGGCTCTTGGCGAACACAGCGAAACGAGCTAGCGTCGCAGGGCTCCAACACAGCAGCGATCTCTCATTTCGATCAGCGAAAGGTGCCGTCCGTGACCCTCGCCAGCCTTCTTGCCTATGCCGCCGCCCTTTTCATTGCCGCTGCCATCCCCGGGCCCGGCATGACGGCGATCGTTGCGCGCGCGCTCGGCTCCGGCTTTCGCGATACGTTCCTCATGGGCCTCGGTCTCGTGCTGGGAGACCTCGTCTACCTTACGGGCGTCGTGCTCGGTCTTGCCTATGTCGCGCAGACCTTCACCACCGCGTTCCTCGTCATCAAGGTCATCGGCGCCCTTTATCTCGGCTTTATCGCCTGGAAGCTCTGGACGTCGGGTTTGATGGCGCAGGATCTGCAGGAGAACCGGGTCCGCACGTCCCCGGGCCTTGCGTTTCTCTCAGGGCTTCTGGTTACGCTCGGCAATCCGAAAACAATGCTCTTCTACGTCGCGCTGGTGCCGACACTGATCGATCTCGCCGCCATCGGTCCGCGCGACTACATCCTTCTTGTGCTGACCACCTTCGTGATTCTGCTGTCGGTGCTGATCCCCTACATCGTGCTCGCCTCGCGGGCGCGCCAGTTCCTGCGCCGACCGAGGGCGCTGATGATCCTCAATCGGGGGGCGGCAAGCATGCTGGGTGCGACGGCCGCCTATATCGCGTTGCGAACGGCCTGAACGCCGCTTTGCGGCGCCAACGGATGCGCCTGCCCGTGGATGCCTGCGCAAGCATCGTGTCGATCTCAACGCGCTGCGATCCGCTCGCGCCAGAGCCTCTGATAGGTGTCGATCGCATCCTGCGTGCCGAGCAGGCTCTCGCGCGCAGACGGTTCCGCTTCGTCAGGATCTGAAGCAGGCGCAGGCGCGGCGGCGGACGGACGTGGGGTCTGTCCTGCAAGCAGGGCAGCACCCAGGCTCGTTCCCGTCGATCCCTCGAGCGCAAGCACCTGTCGGCCGGAAAAGGCGGCAAGTGCAGCAAGGTAATGGCTGTTCTGTGCGAACGGTCCCTCAACGAGGATCGGTCCGCCAGCGCCCAGGAGCTGCAGGCTTTCCTGCGTCATCAGCGCGAGATAGAGGCAGACGGCTGCGTGGCGCTCGTCATCCGATGCCCCTTCCGCCGCGATCCAGGCTGCCGTCATCGACGGGAAGGGGCCGCAGCCTGTCACAACCGAAGGCAGGAGCATCATGCCGCGCGCGATCACCGTTCGCAGCAACGATGGGTCTTCGGGGCCGGCCTGCACCGTTTCCTTTCCGGCCATCAGCATCTCGTATTCCCGCCCGCCCATGAACCGCGCGGAGGGCACCGCGCGGCCGAAGGCGTCGACATTGGCAAGCGTGTCCCGCGCGGGATCGAGCCGCCCGAGATCGCCGCCGACGCCGAAGGCGACGACCCAGGTCCCCGTGGAAACGACGGAGAAGGGGGCTTTGCGCACGATGAGATGCGGCAGCAGCGAGGCGTTGCTGTCGTGAATGCCGCAATGGACAGGGATGTCTCGTTTCGTACCCGCGCCAATGGCCAGGGCAAGCTGCGGCAACAGCGGCCCCAGAACCTCGAAGGCAGACTGTGCGGGTGCCATGAGGCCTTCAAGGTTGAGTGTTTCCACCAAGGTCGAGAACCCGCCGAGAGCCGGGTTCCAGAGATCGGTGTGGCATCCGAGGGACGTCACCTCGGTTGCGAAGTGGCCGCTCAGTCGGCCGGACCAGTATTGCGCATAGGTGACGATGGTGCGGACGCGAGCGAAGTCTGCGGGAAACGTGGTCTTCTGATAATGCAGCTGGGCACCGAGGTTGAGCCCCATCGCCAGTCTTGGCGAAAACGTCTCTGCAAAGGCCGGCCGGATGCGGTCGTAGGCGGCCTTAACATCCGGGGGATAATCATGCTCATAGTCGAGCACGGGCAGCGCCAGCGCGCCATGCGCGTCCAGAAGCGCCGCAGCTGCGCCGTGGGTCGTGACCGAGATCGCGTCGAAGCCCGGCGTCTGCGCGACGGCCTTCAGCGATGCGACGAGAAAATCCCAAAGCGCGTCCGTATCATAATGCGGATAAGGCCCTTCGCCGATCACGCGGTTTGCCATCCGGTGGGACACGAGTTCGCGACCGCTGGCGGTGTCGTAGACGACGAGCTTCGCATTGGTCTTGCCGACGTCGAAGACGGCGACCCGGCCCGGTGCCCGATCGGTCAGGTGGTTCATGGCTGCCCCGGCATGTGGAAAACGGGCAGCAGATCGCGGGTCACAGGTGCATTGTCGGGATGGGTTTCCATGATGTCGGCCATGTGCGCCCACCAGCGTTTCATCACGGGGTGTTCGGGCAGCGCAGCCATCTGATGATCACGCGGCCGCGCGAGCACGCCGAAGAGCATCAGGGTTTCCGGGTCGAGAAAGATCGAGTAGTCCCGAACCCCGGCCTGCGCGAGAAGAGCGCTGAGTTGGGGCCAGATCACGTCATGGCGGCGGCGGTATTCCGCCTCCTGGCCCGCATGGAGCTTCATGACGAAGGCGTGGCGTTCCCAGGTGCTGTCGGGGATCATCAGGATCTCGCCTTGATGCGGCGCGCCAGGATCGGCAGCGCGATGGTGATTATGAGAAGCAGGCCGATGAAGATCGACATGACGATCCCGGGCACGTTGAGAAGCCCAAGCCCGAACGTGACGAGACCCATCACGAAGGCCGCGATGACGACGCCGCCGATCGTGCCGGAGCCGCCAAGAATGGAGACGCCGCCGAGCACCACCATGGTGACGACCTCCAGCTCCCAGCCTTGCGCGATCGAGGGTCGGGTCGAGCCGAGGCGCGAGGTAAGGCAGACGGCGGCAATGCCGCTCATCAATCCGGTGAGCAGAAAGAGGATGAACTTGATTCGCTCGACCGGGATGCCGGAAAAGCGGGCAGCGAACTCGTTGTTGCCGATCACCTGGACCTGCCGCCCGAAGTTCGTCGCGTGGAGAAGCACGGCAAAGAGCCCCGCCAGCACGAGGAACAGTACGAACTCGAACGAGAACACCCAGACGACGTAACCCTGCCCGAAGAAGGCGAAATCGGCGGGATAGCCGCCATAGGCCTTGTCGCCGAGCACGATATAGGAGAGGCCCCGGAAGAGGCTCATCGTGCCGATCGTCACGACGATGGAGGGCAGCTTCATGCCCGACACGAGCGCGCCGTTGATGACGCCGCACGCCAAGCCGACGCCGATACCGATGGCCACCAGCCCCGCCGCGCCGACGCCCGCTTGCGCCGCTGCGCCCATGGCGGTTGAGGCAAGCGCGATGATGGCGGCGACCGAGAGGTCGATCTCGCCGGCGATCACGAGCAGCGCCATGGCAAAGGCGATCATCGCCTTTTCAGTAAAGTTGAAGGTCGCGTCCGAGAGGTTCCAGGCGTCGAGGAAATACGGCGACGCCAGCGAGTTGAACGCGAAGATGGCAACGGCCACGCCGAGAAGCAGCACTTCCCAGCTGGCCAGCAGCCGGCGAAGCGGCGTCCCGAGCCGATCGGGGATGGCCCGTCGGGCCGGCTGCGACGGCTCGGGCTGGGGCGTTGTCGACGGGATCGCGCTCATGCCAGGGCCTCCTTGGTGATCGTATTGGAGCTGCCGTCTTCCGCTGCCCGGTTCCGCAGAATGATCCGTCCACGACGACGCTCGTGCCGGGCATTGAACACGACGGCAAGAATGATCACGGAGCCTGAGATCGCCATCTGCGTGAAGGGCGAGATGCCGATGACCGGGAGGGCGTTCTTGATGACGCCGAGAAACAGGGCGCCGAGCACGGTGCCGATGACCGTACCGACACCACCCGCGATCGAGATGCCGCCGATGACGCAGGCTGCGACGCTGTCAAGTTCGAAGCCGATGGCGATATCGACATAGGCGACCGCATAGCGCGAGACCCAGAGATAGCCGCTGAGGCCGGCCAGTGCCCCCGAAAGCGTAAAGGCAAGGAACCGGGTGTAGCCGACATCGATCCCGGCATAGACCGCGGCCACGGGGTTGCCGCCCGCCGCATAGGCCGAGCGGCCGAAGGGCGTGTAGCGGGCCATCAGATAGACCAGCACGACGACGAGCACCGCGACCCAGGAGAGCACCGGGAGCCCGGCGATGGCAAGACGCGGGACGTTCAGAAACTCCGGCGTCATCTGGTGCGCGTTGACCCAGGCACCACCCGAGAGAACGAAGGCCATGCCGCGGTAGATGGTCAGCGTGCCCAGCGTGACCACGATCGGCGGCATTTCGAGCCGCCAGACGAGGAAGCCGTTGATCGCGCCGAGCGCCGCCCCGATGCCGATGGCAAGCAGGATCAGAAGGACGAGCGGCAGGCCGGGCACAGCAGCGTTCAGCATCGCCACGGCCATTCCGCTGAAGGCGAGATTGGCGGCAACCGAAAGATCGATCGACTTCGTCAGGATCACCGTCATCTGCGCGAGCGCCAGAATGATCAGGATTGCCGTATCGTTGAAAATGACGCCGAGATTGCGCGGCGCGCCGAAACCGGGCGCCCGCGTGGAAAAGGCGATCACCATGAGGGCGATGATGAGAAAGAGCAGGGTTTCGCGTTTCTTCAGGAAGGTCATGCCGTCATCCTCACCGTATTGCCGGTGGCCGCGCGCACCAATGTTTCCGGCGTCAGTCCCGCACGCGGATGAATACCGGCCAGCAGGCCTTCCTTCATCACCATGACCCGGTCCGACATTCCGAGGATCTCCGGCAGTTCCGACGAGATCATCACGATCGACAGACCTTCGGCGGCAAGCTCGCTGATAAAGGCGTGAACGGCAGCCTTCGAGCCAATGTCGATGCCTTTGGTCGGTTCATCGAGAATGATCACCTTGGGCTGCGTCGCGAGCCACTTGCCGATGACCACCTTTTGCTGGTTGCCGCCCGACAGCGTGCCGACGGGCACGGAGAGCGCTGCGGCGCGCAGGTCCAGCCGCTCGGCATATTTGCGCGCAAGAGCAAACTCGTCGGCCAGCCGCAGGAAGCCCGCGCGGGATGTGCGACCGAGCGATGGGAGTGTCATGTTCTGGAAGATCGGCATGGGCAGCGCCAACCCGTGCCGGCCGCGCTCCTCGGGCACGTAGACGATGCCGGCACGGATCGCATCGCGGGGCGAGCGGATCGTGACCGGGCGCCCTTCGATCTGCACGGTGCCGCTGGTCGGCGCCGTAATGCCGAACAGCGCCTGGCAGAGCTCGGAGCGCCCGGCACCGATAAGGCCGTAGACGCCCAGGATCTCACCACGATGCAGCGTGAAGGAGATATCGCGGAATTCGGTCGGATGGCAGTAGCCGGAAACCTCAAGCACCGGTGCGCCGGGGGCGACCGCAAGCTTTGGAAATGCGTCGGCCACCGTGCGGCCGACCATCAGACGGACGATGTCGTCCTGTGCGGTCGATGCGAGAACACCCTGTCCCACGGCCTTGCCGTCGCGAAAGACCACGTAGTTCTCGGCGATCTCGTAGACCTCGTCGAACTTATGGCTGATGAAGAGGATGGCCTTGCCCTGGCGCTTCAGGTCGCGCACGATCCGGAAGAGATCGTCGATCTCCTTGCGGGACAGAGCGGCCGTCGGCTCGTCCATGATGACGATGCGCGCCTCGATCGACAGCGCGCGCGAGATCGCGACCAGATGGCGCTGCGCGATCGACAGGTCCTTCAGCCGGATCGTCGGCTCGATCGTGCTTTCGAGCGAGCGCAGAAGATCGCGTGCCCGTCGGTTCATGGTTGTCCAGTCGATAGTCCCGATCCGCGTGCGCGGGGCGTGTCCGAGAAAGATGTTTTCGGCCACCGTCAGCTCGTCGAAGAGCACGGTTTCCTGGTGAATGGCGGTTACGCCGGCGTCGATGGCGGCCTGCGCGTCGGCAAAGGTCACGGGCGAGCCATCGATGCGGATCTCGCCCTCGGTCGGGCGGTAGATGCCGGTCAGGATTTTCACAAGCGTCGATTTGCCGGCACCGTTTTCGCCGATCAGGGCGGTTACCGTTCCCGGATAAAGCGCGATATCAACGCCGTCGAGCGCCTTGACGCCCGGGAAGATCTGCGAAATGCCGCGCATTTCCAGAACGGCAGGCGCGGAGGTGCGTTCCTCGGCGACGGGGTGTTGTAGGGCCATCATGTCCATGTCCGGTCGGAAAGAGAGGACCGACGGCGCCCTTGGGCGCCGCCGGATTGCCTTGTCACGTCACTCTGGCACCGGAGCGGGCCAGACTGCTTTGCTCAGAACACTTTCGAGAACTGGTCGATGTTGCCGGCATTGTAGACGAAGGGATCGGCCATGGCGGCCTCGCCGTTCTCGCCGACCTTGATCTTGCCCATGCGGCCCGCTTCGATCTCCGAGCCCGGCGCGCCGTCCGTCTCGCCCTTGACGAGGCGATAGGCGATCTGGGCCGCGGAATAGCCGAGGTCGATGGGGTTCCAGATCGCGAATTCCTTCGTCGCACCGGACTTGATGGCGCCTGCCATTTCGGAGGGAAGGCCGAGACCGGTCACATAGACCTGGCCGATCTTGCCTGCATCCTTGACGGCCTGCGATGCCGCAAGCACGCCGACCGTGGTCGGGGCGACGATGACCTTGACGTTCGGATTGGAGGTCATCAAGCCTTGCGCTTCACGATAGCTCTTGTCCGAAAGGTCGTCGCCGTAGACGGTGGTGACCAGGTTGAGCCCAGGGAAGTCCTTCAGCTGCTTCTTCATTTCCTCGATCCAGATATTCTGGTTCGTGGACGTCGTCGTGGCCGACAGGACGGCGAAGTCACCCTTGCCGCCATCGAGGTGATCCTTGGCGAGCTGCAGGCACATCTTGCCGATCAGCGCGTTGGAAGACGGGTTCAGCTGCAGGATGCGGCCCTCGGGAGCAACCCCGGAATCCCACGAAATGACCTTGATGCCGCGCTGTGCCGCCTTTTTCAGCGCCGGGACGACGGCATCGGGGTCGTTTGCGGAGATGGCGATGGCGTTGACGCCTTGGGCGATCAGCGCGTTGATCACCTCGATCTGGCCTTCGGCCGTCGTGCTGGTTGGCCCGGTATAGATGATCTCGACATCGCCGAGTTCCTTGGCGGCTTCCTGCGCGCCCTTGTTGGCGGCCTCGAAGAAGCCGTTGCCGAGCGATTTGACGACGAGGCCGATCTTGACCTCGGCGGCCTGTGCGGCAGAGCCGAAGGCGGCCATGGCGAACACCACCCCGATGGCAAGCTTTTGTGCGAGTTTCATGCTGTCTCCTCCCAGTTGACGAAAAGTGCCCGGCCGCTCATGCGACCGATGCGGTGTGATCCTTCGTATCCGACGCCGCCACGGGAACCGTGACGAGCTTGACACCCGCGGCCTCCACCATGCGCACGGCCTCCTCAGACACGGCGCTGTCGGTAATGATGGTGGAAACGTTTTCGAGCGGGCAAAGAATGAGGCTCGATCGCCGCGCGAACTTGCCTGAATCGATCATGACAACGAGCTCGTCTGCCTGCCGCATCAGGCGCTGCTCGCTCTGGATGACAAGGGCATCAGACTCCATGATGCCGAGTGCGCTGGCGCCTTGCGCGCCGACGAACATGCGGCGCGCCGAGAAATTCCGGATAGCGTCGTTTTCGAACGGCGACAGGATCAGGCTCTGGTCGCGATAGATCGTGCCGCCGGGCACCGTTACGGTGCATTTCGAGTGTTTGACGAGATGTTCGGCGATCGCGAACGAGTTGGTCATCACCTGCAGGCGCCGCGCCGCCATGAAATGCACCATCTGGAAGGTCGTCGTGCCTCCATTGATGATGACGGCATCACCCTCCTCACAGAGATCGACGGCCATGCGGGCAATTGCGCGCTTTTTATCGGAGTTGATCGATTCTGATACTTTAAAGGGGCGGGCTGCGAGATGCCCGATCTGCGGAGGATGCACGGCTTCGGCACCGCCACGGACCCGACGCAGCTTTCCCTGGACATGCAAGGATGCGATGTCACGACGGATCGTCGCCTCCGACGCATCCGTCAGTTCCGCGATATCCTGCACCGTCACCACAGGTTTTTCCTGGACGGCGCTCATGATGATGCGATGGCGTTCGCGTTCGTGCATGACGATCTCCTCGAAAACGAGTTATGCGAATTCCGCACAGCGTGTCAATCAATAACGATCAAGAAATTAAATATTGCGATGCACAATGAACATTTATGATTGAAGATGATTGACACGACCGGCGTGACTGCGCGATACCGTCGTCAACACGAGGTCGACCTGCGTTCAACGCATGGGAGCCGCGATAACATGGGAGGATGACATGTCGGAACAGAGCCACCGTCTTCAAAGCCGCTGGGATGATGCCGTTGCCGAGGGTCTCGACGAGCCAGGCAAGCTTCTTTATCGCTCGAATCTGCTAGGCGCCGACAAACGCATCACCAATTACGGCGGTGGCAACACGTCGGCCAAAGTGATCGAAGCCGATCCGCTGACGGGCGAGCCTGTCCGCGTTCTCTGGGTGAAAGGCTCCGGCGGCGACGTCGGTACGATCAAGCTCGACGGATTCGCAACGCTCTATCTCGACAAACTGGAAGCACTGAAAGGCCTCTATGCCGGTGTGGCGGACGAAGACCGCATGGTCGGCTTTCTTCCGCATTGCACCTTCGCGCTCAACCCGCGCGCCGCGTCCATCGACACGCCGCTGCACGGGTTCGTGCCCTTCACCCATGTCGACCACATGCATCCCGACGCGATCATCGCGATCGCGGCCTCCAGGAATTCGCGCGAGCTGACGAAGGAGGTTTTCGGCGACGAGATCGGCTGGCTGCCCTGGCGCCGTCCGGGCTTCCAGCTCGGACTTGATCTTGCCGCCTTCGTGGCCGCCAACCCCCATGCCAAGGGCGTGGTGCTCGAAAGCCATGGGCTCTTCACCTGGGCCGACGATGCCAAGGCTTGCTACGAGCTGACGCTCGACATCATCAACCGGGCGATCGACTGGTTCGCAACGAAGACGGAGGGCAAGACCATCTTTGGCGGCGCGGTCGCGTCAAGCCTCGACGAAGGTCGACGCCGCGCCATCGCCGCGCGGCTGATGCCCGAAATCCGCGGCCGCATCGGCCGGGAGGAACGGAAGCTCGGTCATTTCGACGATCAGCCTGCCGTGCTGGAGTTCGTCAATTCCGCCGATCTTCGGCGTCTCGGCGCCCTTGGCACCTCCTGCCCCGATCATTTCCTGCGCACCAAGATCCGCCCCTTGATCCTGGATTTCCATCCCGATGCCGAACAGGGCATCGATGCGGTGGTGGATGGGCTCGATGCAGCGCTTGACGCGTACCGGGCCGATTATGCCCGTTACTACGAGACCTGCCGGCACGAAAATTCGCCGAACATGCGCGATCCGAACCCGGTGATCTTCCTCATCCCCGGTGTTGGAATGCTTTCCTTTGCTCGCGACAAGGCGACAGCCCGCATTGCTGCCGAATTCTATGTCAATGCGATCAATGTCATGCGCGGCGCGTCCACCGTGTCGGAATATCAAGGGCTGCCCGAACAGGAAGCCTTCGATATCGAATACTGGCTGCTCGAGGAGGCCAAGCTCCAGCGGATGCCCAAGCCGAAGAGCCTGGCTGGCCGCGTCGCCTTCGTCACCGGCGGTGCTGGCGGCATCGGTCGCGCCACGGCCACCCGCCTGATCGCGGAAGGGGCCTGCGTGGTGCTGGCCGATATCGACCAGGCGGCGCTCGACGGTGCCCAGGCGGACTTCGCCAAACGCTATGGCGCCGATGCGGTGCGGAGCGTCAAGCTCGACGTGACCGACGAGACCCAGGTGGCGGAAGCCTTCGCAAAGGGTCTCGTCGAATTCGGCGGCCTCGATATCCTTGTCTCCAATGCCGGCATTGCGTCCTCCGCGCCCGTCGAGGAGACCGATCTCGCCATGTGGAACCGCAATATCGACATTCTGGCGACCGGCTACTTCCTCGTCTCGCGCGAGGCCTTCCGCCTGTTCCGTCGCCAGAAGCTGGGCGGCAACGTTGTCTTCGTCGCCTCCAAGAACGGTCTCGCTTCGTCGCCCAACGCGTCGGCCTATTGCACGGCGAAGGCTGCCGAAATCCATCTCGCGCGATGCCTTGCGCTCGAAGGCGCCGAAGGCGGCATCCGCGTGAACACGGTCAATCCCGATGCGGTCCTGCGCGGATCCAAGATCTGGGATGGCGAATGGCGCGAGCAACGCGCGGCCTCCTCCAAGATCGAGGTCAGTGATCTCGAGGAACATTACCGCAAGCGATCCATGCTCAAGGTCAACATCCTGCCGGACGATGTGGCCGAAGCCATCTACTTCCTTGCCTCCGACCTGTCGGCCAAATCGACCGGCAACATCATCAATGTCGATGGCGGCAACGCGCAGAGCTTTCCGCGCTAGGGTTGCCAGGATACGTGAGGGAGGAGACCATCATGACGGATCACCGTATCGCGCTCGACCTGGTCGCTGCGCATAACGAACGCCATGCCGCGGCGCAGACTGCGGATTATCAGGCGCTCGGCGAACATTTGTCGCGTCGGGGCATCGACATCGAAAGCGTGACGGAGAAGGTGTCGCGCTTCCACGTCGCCGTCCCTTCCTGGGGGGTGGGAACCGGAGGCACACGATTCGCCCGCTTCCCGGGGATCGGCGAGCCTCGCGGCATCTTCGACAAGCTGGCCGATTGCGCCGTCATCCATCAGCTGACGCGCGCGACGCCCGGCGTGTCCCTGCATATTCCTTGGGACAAGGCCGACCCGGCCGAATTGCAGGCGGCAGCGAAAGCCTACGGGCTGCATTTCGATGCCATGAACTCCAACACGTTCTCGGATGCGGAAGGGCAGGCGCTGTCCTACAAGTTCGGCTCGCTCAGCCATGCCGATGCGGGAACCCGCACTCAGGCGGTCGAGCACAATCTAGAATGCATCGAGATCGGCCGTGCCATCGGCTCCAAGGCGCTGACGGTTTGGGTCGGCGACGGCTCGAATTTTCCGGGCCAGAGCCACTTCACCCGCAGCTTCGAGCGATATCTCGCTTCGATGGGTGATATCTACGCGGCTCTGCCGGAGGACTGGCGCCTGTTTTCCGAGCACAAGATGTACGAGCCGGCGTTCTATTCCACGGTCGTCCAGGATTGGGGCACGAGCTATCTCATCGCCTCGACGCTCGGACCGAAGGCCCAGTGCCTGGTCGATCTCGGCCACCATGCTCCGAACGTCAACATTGAAATGATCGTCGCGCGGCTCACCCAGTTCGGGAAGCTCGGCGGCTTCCACTTCAACGATTCGAAATATGGCGATGATGACCTCGATGCGGGCTCGGTCGATCCCTATCGCCTCTTCCTGGTCTTCAACGAACTCGTTGACGCAGAACATCATGGGATCCGGGACTTCAACCCGTCCCACATGATCGACCAGTCGCACAATGTCACCGATCCGATCGAGAGCCTGATGTCCAGCGCCAACGAGATCCGCCGCGCCTATGCGCAGGCCCTCCTTGTCGATCGCGCGGCACTGGATGGGTATCAAGATGAAAACGATGCCCTGATGGCGTCCGACACGCTGAAGCGCGCCTTCCGTACGGATGTGGAAGCGATCCTTGCAGAAGCGCGACGCCGCGACGGCGGGGCGATCAATCCGATTGCTGCTTACCGCACGAGTGGATACCGCCAGAGGATCGGCGCCGAACGGCCGGCGGCGCGGGCCGGCAGCGGCGGCATCGTCTGATCGGACGATCGATCAGGGCGCCTGTTGGCCAGCGCCTGCAGGCGGCTGGTCCCGGACTTCGCCGGGGCTCGACACGAACAGATAAACGCCGGCGAGCACCGCGCCGGCAAGCAGCAGCGTGATGACGAAGGTCGTCATTCTTCGAAAGGCGGGTGCCCGACGTTCTCCCATTGCATTTTCCTTTATCGCTTGTGGGTCCTCAACCCGCAGGAGAGGCGGGGGTTCCCTGCCGAATCCCCCGATCACAGGCCGATACCCTCGGTCTGGAAGCGTACGGACGACCGGATCCCCGCGTTTGGGTTGTGCGCTTTAAGACGACGTTCACATCCATCGCGTCTTATCTGGTCGTCAAAGTTGGGAAAGATCAATGTCATCAACCTGCCAGGGATGTCGCGACGGCGCCGAATTCCACATACCATTTTCCATGGCGTTTCAGCCGATCGTCGATGTCGCGACCAAGACCACCTTCGCGCATGAAGCGCTGGTCCGCGGTATCGCGGGCGAGGGCGCAGGCACCGTCCTTTCGGCCGTCGATACCGAGAACCGTTATGCCTTCGACCAGCAGTGCCGGGTCAAGGCCATCGAACTTGCTTCACGCCTCTTCGGCGCGCAAAGCGACGTCGGTCTGTCGATCAACTTCCTGCCCAATGCCGTCTACGAGCCGCGCGCCTGCATTCGACTGACGCTGGCCGCCGCCGCCCGAACCAAATTCTCACCGAAGAACATCATCTTCGAATTCACCGAGGGCGAGATCCTGGACACGGCGCATCTTCTCAACATCCTGAACACCTATCGCCAGATGGGCTTTCGCACGGCAATCGACGATTTCGGCGCAGGGCACGCAGGTCTGGCGCTGCTGGCCAAGTTTCAGCCGGATATTGCCAAGCTCGATATGGACCTTATCCGCAATATCGACACCGACAAGGCGCGCCAGACCATCGTCCGTCACACCGTGGCCATGCTGCACGATCTCGGCGTTACGCCCCTCTGCGAGGGCATCGAGACGGAAGGCGAGGCGCGCGTGCTGGAAGAACTCGGCGTGCGGTTGATGCAGGGCTATTTCTTCGCGCGCCCGAGCTTCGAGGCACTTGCCCAGCCTGCGCCGGGATCGATGACGCTCGGGCAACCGGCGTTCGCCCAGATGCGGACCGCGCATTGATCCAGAACCTCGCGCGTCATCACCCGATGACGCGCTTGTACTCGGCCTCTGCAAAGCCGTAGGAGCCTCCGGCGAGCCGTTCCAGGCCCTGGCGGTCGCGCACGGTGACGGTGCCGCGGCTGGATCGGATCAGATTGTCGCCTTCCAGGATGTGCAGCGCCGTCGTCACGCTCGGGCGACGCACGCCGAGCATCAGTGCGAGAAAATCATGGGTCAGGGACAGGTCGTCGTCGCCGGCGCGATCATGGGCCATCAGGATCCAGCGCGCCAGCCGTTCGTTGATGGTGTAGCGCGCATCGGCAAGCGCCGTTGAGGCGACTTGCATCATGAAGGTGTGGACGAATTTCATCAGCGCGCTGCGGATGGAAGGATGCTCCTTGAGCACGCGGCCCAGCCCTTCTGCACTGACACGCAGGGCTGGCCCTCCGATCTGCATGAAAGCCTGGTGCGGCGCCTCGGCGATGCCGAGCAGAAGTGGCAGGCCCGATAGCCCCTCCCGGCCAATGCAGCCGATTTCCACCCGTTGGCCGCTGGAATCCCGGATTACCTCGGAGGACAGACCGCCGAGAAAGAAATAGGCGTGGGAGATCTTTTCGAAAGGCTCGTAGAGGACCTGGCCATGCGCCAGATCGACCTGCTCGAGTTGCTCGAGCATGATATCGAGATCGGGCGAAGACAGGGAAGCAAGAAGGCCATTCTTCATGTAGATGTTAACGTCTCCGAAAAACAAGCAAAGTCAGCGCATTGAGAGTGGCATTACCAAGAGTGCGTGCCGATCTGCAAACGCACGCAGCGATTGGTCAGCG
This sequence comes from Rhizobium sp. Leaf341, assembly GCF_001424325.1. NCBI lineage: Bacteria > Pseudomonadati > Pseudomonadota > Alphaproteobacteria > Hyphomicrobiales > Rhizobiaceae > Rhizobium > Rhizobium sp. Leaf341. Next base: position 1,120,774 of record NZ_LMPE01000003.1, on the reverse strand, counting down.
ACCGTACGGAGGTTGCGGGAGGCGCGCGTTTCGGCGGGAACAATCTTTTTGCCCCGCTCCGGTTCCCTTGCTCATGGCAAAATATCGTCCATCGCCTCGTCATAGGTAACCGATGCGACGATGTCCCCGGCCTCGTCGCGGATCTGGATCGATGTCAACTCGAGTTTGCGTTCGATCTTCAGGTGCTCTGCAGCGATCTCCCGGATCGCGCGCTCTGCTTCTCGCCGCGCATCGTCCAGCGAGGCAACCTCGGCACCATCAAGATCGTCCAGCACGGCATTCCGCTCCACGATCTGAAAGTAATATCTTGGCATGCGCACGCGGGCTCCCGGTTCTGCAACGGCCTCTCGCCGATGCCCCCCGCAACCGGGGATGTGGTCGAAAGTTCCAGCAAAGCGCGCGGTTGACCGAAGCGTGAACATGGCGTTTTCACGCCCGTGGCCTGCCCAACACCCCCCTTGTTTCGGTGCCTGATCTTTGCCCGGATTTCCAGATCGTGCTTGATCCTTTGTTCATATGCGCGCTGTAATCAGGATGTTCACCCCTCGGTGAGGAGCGGAAGCCTTGGTCGAAAATGAAGCCATGCTGCATCTGGCGCAACTCATGGACAGCACCGATGTCATGGTTGCTGTCTATGATCAGGATGATCGGCTGCGCTTTGCAAACGCTGCTTTTTGCGCCGCCTGGCATATAGCCGATGACGAGCGTCCGTTATGGCCCGATCTCATGCGGCGGAACTTCGCCGCCCGTCGCGGCACCGTCATTGCGGCAGAAGATTTCGAGGCCTGGCTTCGCTCCGTTCTCGGCCGCCGTGGAAAAACCGGCTTTCGCGCCTTCGAGACCGATCTTCACGACGGTCGCTGGCTATGGATGACGGAGACCATGCATGCCGACGGGTGGATGCTGTGTGTTGCATCCGACATCACGTCGTTGCGGCCGGACGAGCGCGAACTGCGTCAGGCCCGCGACATGGCAATCAAGGTGTCCCAAACCGATGACCTTACCGGCATTGCCAGCCGCCGCTTCGTGATGTCGAAGCTCGAGGCTCTCGTGAAGACGACACCCGCCCCGTCCGCGGCGCCGACAGGGCAGATGGCGTCGGTGGGGTGCATCGCCGTTCTCGACATCGACAATTTCAAATATATCAACGACCGGTTTGGTCACAGCATCGGCGACGCCGTACTGAAGCATTTTGCCGAGACGATCCAGCGTCTCGTGCGCAAGACGGACGTTCTCGGCCGTGTCGGAGGCGAGGAGTTCGTCCTGGTTCTGCCGAATACAACGACGTGGGACGCCGAGGCGATTCTCTCCCGCATGTTGGGCGAGGTGCGCCAATCCCGCCCGGTGCGTGAGCAGGCGAGCTTTCGCTATACGTTCTCGGCCGGACTTGCCAGTGCACGGGCAGGCGACGACCCGGCCGATCTTTACCGGCGTGCCGATCTGGCGCTCTATGCCGCAAAGATGCGGGGTCGCGACCAGATCGGCATCGATGTGGACGGGCCCCGGGCGGCCGGATGAGGGTTTGAGCAGCGCCGTGCGCCTTCTTGCGGATGTCGATCTCACGACCGACCGTTCCCGGTTCTAGGAGAAGAGCAGACCCAGTCCGTAGAATGCCGCCGCAATCAGGGCTGCCGCCGGCATGGTGACGATCCAGGCGATGACGATGTTGCCTGCAAGCCCCCAGCGAACGGCCGAAACGCGGCGGGCAGCGCCCACGCCGATGATCGCGCCCGTGATGGTGTGGGTGGTCGAGACGGGAATGCCGAGCCAGGTCGCGCCGAACAGCGTCAGTGCGCCGCCCGTTTCCGCGCAGAAACCCTGCATCGGGTTCAGCCGCGTGATCTTCGAGCCCATGGTGTGAACGATGCGCCAGCCGCCGAGCAGGGTGCCGAGCGCCATGGCCGACTGACAGGTGATGACGACCCAGAACGGCACGTAGAAGTTCGATCCGAGATAGCCCTGGCTGAACAGCAGCACGGCGATGATGCCCATCGTCTTTTGCGCATCGTTACCGCCGTGACCGAGCGAATAAAGCGAGGCCGAGATGAACTGCATGACGCGAAAGGTGCGGTCAACGGCGAAGGGCGTGTGGCGCACGAAGGTCCAGGACACGGCGAGAACCAGCACCAGCGCCAGGAAGAAGCCGATGGCCGGCGACAGGAAGATGGCGCCCACCGTCTTGCCGAGGCCGCTCCACACGATCGACGAGAAGCCGACCTTGCTCAGGCCCGCACCGACCAGCCCGCCGACCAGCGCATGCGAGGAGCTCGAAGGAATACCGAAGATCCAGGTAATGATGTTCCACACGATGGCGCCCATCAGCGCGGCGAAGATGACCAGCGGCGAGACGATCGCGGGATCGATGATGCCGGTGCCGAGCGTTTCCGCGACATGCAGGCCGAAGAACAGGAAGGCGATGAAATTGAAGAATGCGGCCCAGAGAACGGCATATTGCGGGCGCAGCACGCGCGTCGAAACGATGGTCGCAATGGAGTTGGCAGCATCGTGAAGCCCGTTCAGGAAATCGAAGAACAGGGCGATCGCGATCAGGCCGACCAGCAGCGGAAAAGCCAGCGAAGCGTCCATCAGACGTTCTCGATCACGATGCCGCTGATCTCGTCGGCAACGTCCTCGAACCGGTCGACCACCTTCTCCAGCTCGCCGTAGATCTCGGCGCCGATCATATAGGCCATCGCATTGCCGGCCGTTCCATGACGGCGGAACAGATCCTTGAGACCCAGTTCATGCAGCTCGTCGGATCGGCCTTCGACCCGCGTGACATCTTCGGCGATCACGCTCAGTCGCTGTGCGTTGGCGCCGACCTTGTCAAGCAGGGGGATGGCCTGGGCAATGAGGTTTGCGGCCTTGATGATCTCGCCGCCCATCTCCCGCATCACGGGGTCGAATTCCGTCTGCTCGAACAGCCGGATGGTTTTCACCGTTTTGTGCATCATGTCGATGGCATCATCCATCGACTGGATCAGATCCTGGATGTCGCTGCGATCGAACGGGGTGATAAAGCTGCGGCGCACGGCCAGAAGCACGTCGCGCGTGATGGCATCCGCCCGGTCCTCGAGGGCCACGATGCGCGCGCAGTTCTGTTCGAGCTCGATTCCGTTGAGCAGGTCACCGAGAGCGCCGGCCGCCTCTACCACCAGGCGCGAATGTTCGGCGAACAGATCGAAGAACTTGTCTTCGCGGGGCATCAGCTTTCGGAATATGCTCATCATGTCAGTCGGCCTGCACCATTATGTCAGTGTCACAAAACTGTCATAAATGGTATCGGCACCTTCTAGCAACGCAGAGCGTCGATTTGACGGCATGAAACTTTTGAAAAAGGTTACGAAGAAGCAGACGAACCAGGCCGGTCATCTGTTGCAGCAACTGGCGACCATGCCGGCGAAGCTGTTCCAGGGCGCCTTTCGTCAGCAATATGGTGCCGTCTGTTTCCGCTATATCGGGCGTGGCGACGAGATCGAGATTCTCGTGATCACGACTCGGGAGAGCCGGCGCTGGGTCATTCCCAAGGGCTGGCCGATGAAAAAGAAGAAGCCCTATCGCGCAGCCGCGATCGAGGCTTGGCAGGAAGCGGGTGTCCGCGGTCATACGCGCAAGAAACCGGTTGGCCGCTACACCTATTTGAAATGGCTCGACGATGGCGATGTGGCGCCCTGCATCGTCGACCTCTTCCAAATCGAGGTCAAGAGCGTCAGCGATGATTTCAAGGAGCGTGGCGAACGCGTGCTTGCCTGGGTGTCGCCTGACGAGGCGGCCCGCCGCGTGCGCGAGATCGAGCTAAAATCGATCCTGGTGGAGTTCAAGCCGCAGGGGCCGCGCCAAGCGGAACCGGCGCGCCCGGGCGGGCGCAAGAGCGCCTGAGGCGCGCCTTGCCGGTCCTGCTCGCCGGTCATCCTTGCCGGCCATGCCTTTCCGTCATGCTGGCCGGCGCTGGAGAGGCAAAACGCATCCTTGCGTCCTCGTCGCCTCTCCGGTCGTCCTCAGCCAGAGAAGCTCACCCGGACGCCGCGTTGCCGGAAATAGGCCTGCATCGTCTTGCGGCCCGAGCGGTTGTTCTGTGCGAGCTTGGCAGGATCGAACACCGCCTCCGTTGCGCCTTCCCGGGCAAGCGCCGCCTTGAGGCTTGCAATATGCTCGTCGATCTCTGCATTCCCCGCCTGGAGCGATGCATAAATCTTCTCGGTTACCTCGGCTACGGTCTGTTCGCTCACACGCTCTGTCCCTTGCTTCAAAAAGCGGTCCGATAACACGATTTGGCAAATCGCCATACTGCAGACTGCCGATACATGGCATGTCGCCATTAAGATCGACAGCGATCGGGATTTCAGCGGAAGAGAAGCAGAAAGATGGCGGACAGGGAGGGATTCGAACCCTCGGTACGCTTTCACGTACACACGCGTTCCAGGCGTGCGCCTTAAACCACTCGGCCACCTGTCCTTGACATCGTCACCGCCGGTTTGTGCGATGAGCGTGTTGCGCGGATGGCGAGCGATCGCGACCGTGTGCAACGGTTCGCCGAAACCCATACCGGGAAATCCTGCGAACGGCGCGATATATACCGAGGATCTCACGGCGATCAACCGAAATCTGACAGATTTTTCCGACAGGCTGCACGGTCTCCGTCGACCGCATCTCCATGCGCGGAGCGGTGCCCGGGGTCGGATTGCCATTGCGCTCCGGCGGCGGCAACCTATCTTTAAGCAAGGATGCGTCGCCGAACGGCCGAAATGCCGCGCCGGAGCGCGTTCAGGCGTCGTCGGGCAGGACGGATCCCGGTATGCTGTTCTTGCGGGAACCTGAGCGGCTTTGCATTTAGGATCTGGCGGGTATCGGGATCTGGACGGCAAGCAGGCAGGCGGAAAAGGTCATGGCAATTCTCTTCAGGCTCGCCAGTTGTCTCGCACTGATCGCCGCGATCGTTGCGGGAACGGTGGATGCCATCCGCTCCGTTGCGGAAACCGCGGTGGTCATGACGCCGCTCGGGATCGCGGTCGCCTCGATCAGTCCCTACTGGCTGGAGGTGGTGGAGGCTCTGGAGCGACCGGACGGCAGCCTTGCCGTGTTTCAGCCCGTCCTGCGCTGGTGCCTGCAACAGCCGGCCTTCGCGGTCTTCCTGGGGCTGTCGTTGGTGTTGTGGATGGGCGGCTATCGCCGGGCGCGCAAGCGCCGACTGGCCTGAGGGCGCGCAAGCGCCGACTGGCCTGAGACGGTTTGCCACCGTCCTCATGCAGGCCCTGCGATCCGGCATGGACAGACGTGCAGCGCAGCGCAAGGCGAGCAGGACGGCGACGGACACCGGCGCCGAAACGAACATGAGTCGTCTGCCGGAACGCCCGGACGACGCCTATGCCGGGCAGGAACCCCGTTCCTGCCCATGACGTGATCCTTGGATGATTGAACGATCCCTCTGAATGGAGACGAGCACCATGTTTCTGACCGAACTTTTCAGCAAGAAGACCACCATGCCCGAGCCCCACAACGCGCTTCCGGGGCGCGAAACGCCCTTGCCCACCGCGACGCACCACGCCGTCAACGGGCAGCCTTTGAAAGGTCCTTATCCCGAAGGAATGAAAACCGTCTTTCTCGGTATGGGCTGCTTCTGGGGCGCCGAGCGCCTGATGTGGCAGCTCCCGGGCGTCTATGTGACCGCCGTGGGCTATTCCGGCGGCTTTACCAAAAACCCGACCTATCAAGAGACGACGACCGGGCTGACGGGGCATACGGAAGTCGTTCTGGTCGTCTACGACCCCAAGGTGGTCTCTTTCGGCGAGATCCTGAAGGTCTTCTTTGAAGAACATGACCCGACACAGGGCATGCGTCAGGGCAACGATGTCGGCACGACCTACCGGTCCGCCATCTATGTTCGAGACGAGGCGCAGCTCGCCGAGGCAAAGACCGCACGCGATGCGTACCAGGCGCAGCTGAAGAAGGCTGGCCACCGGGAGGCGATCACCACCGAAATCGCGATGGCCGATACCTTCTACTTTGCAGAGCCCGAACACCAGCAGTATCTCGCCAAGAACCCGAACGGCTATTGCGGTCTGCGGGGAACCGGCGTGACCTGCCCGGTGCCCGCCTTGTAGTCGCGACCGGAATGCAGGGGGAGCCGAACGCGAGGCCGCCGAACTTGAGGCCCGTGATCTCAGGCCCATGCTCTTAGGCCCGTGATCTCAGGCTGGCACCTCCTGCCTTCCAATCGAAGGCTGTGTTGCAGGAAACACGACGGTGAGATCCTTGCAACGCACCGCAACGGTGAGGCTCGAAAACCCCTTCAGGACTGCAATTTGATCGAATTCGGAGGTCGCTGGGCAACGGCGCAGCGGCCTCTCACGGGCGTCCCCACGGTCCACGATCCAGCCTCAAACCGGGTCGACGAGCGTCGGTCTATTTTTTACCAGTTGAAAAATTTCGGGTGTATTTTCCAAAGGCCCATGCAAGGATACATCTCAACCAAGCCCGCTCATCCGCGCGGCCGGTTCCGCAGACATGCTTCCGACACAAGAGAAGCGTGCGGGAGGACCCAGAAAACACATGGTAACAAACAGGGCTGCACAATGAAGAAAACCCTCCTCGGTCTCTTTGCCTTTTCGATGATGTCGGCCACGGCGCTGGCCGCTGACATCAAGCCTGCGGTCATCTACGACCTCGGCGGCAAGTTCGATAAGTCCTTCAACGAATCCGCCTTCAACGGCGCCGAGAAGTTCAAGGCCGAAACCGGCATTGCCTATCGCGAGTTCGAAATCGCCAACGATGCGCAGCGCGAGCAGGCACTTCGCCGCTTCGCCGGTGACGGCAACAATCCGATTGTCATGGCTGGCTTTTCCTGGGCCGCCGCTCTCGAAAAGGTATCCGCCGAATATCCGGACACCAAATTCGCCATCATCGACATGGTTGTCGACAAGCCGAACGTCAAGTCGGTCGTCTTCAAGGAGCAGGAAGGCTCCTATCTCGTTGGCGTTCTCGCAGGACTGGCGTCGAAGTCGAAGACCGTGTCCTTCATCGGCGGCATGGATATTCCGCTGATCCACAAGTTCGCCTGCGGCTATATCGGCGGTGCCAAGTCCACGGGCTCTGACGTCAAGGTTCTCGAAGCCTACACCGGCACCACGCCGGAAGCCTGGAACGATCCGGTCAAGGGCGGCGAAATTGCTAAGTCGCAGTTCGACCAGGGCTCGGATGTTGTCTACCACGCTGCCGGCGGTACCGGTGTCGGCGTGCTCCAGGCAGCCGCAGACGCGGGCAAGCTCGGTATCGGCGTCGATTCGAACCAGAACGGCATGCAGCCCGGCAAGGTTCTGACCTCCATGCTGAAGCGTGTCGACGTTGCCGTCTACGACAGCTTCATGAGCGCCAAGAACGATACGTTCAAGACCGGTATCTCCAATCTCGGCTTGAAGGAAGACGGCGTCGGTTATGCCGTCGACGATAACAACAAGGCGCTGATCACGCCGGAGATGCAGGCAGCTGTCGAAAAGGCGAAGGCCGATATCATCGCCGGGACGGTCGAGGTCCACGACTATATGACGGATGAATCCTGCGCTTATTGAGGGCTTGCGGGACTTGAGAGCGCTGGCGGCCTCGTGGCCGGCAGCGCCTTCGCGCTCCATCCTGGCTCAGTAATGCGGTGGCCGGGTGATGGCAGGAGCCTCTAGCGAGGTCTCTTCCAGCGTCAGGAACCGTTCGGTCAGGCGGTCGAGTTTCGTGCGAACCTGGTCCACGATCTTCCATTGATCGGCAAGCTGCTGCGACAAGTCCTCGATCGTGCGAGCCTGATGAGCGATCGTTTCCTCGAGGGTCGTCATCCGCGTCTCTGTGCTCGTCATGGTCATCCTCTTCCTCTTGCAGCGGGTCGTGTCTCGTCGTTATAGAGCATGCCGCCTGAAAGTGCGCAGCGGTTTTGGTATGGCAGGTTGCGGCGCGGGACGCCGTGCGGAAAAATGTTAAGACGAAATAAGGATGTGTTTTCGCGCACCTCTTTCGAAAGGCCTGTGGCAGTTGCCGCTGGCGATGTTACCCCAAGGCTCCGTGCTCTTCTTGAAGCGCGTCGCCGGACAGATCAAGCAAGCACCCGGCGGCATGGCCTGCCGACAACGGGTATCGGGAACGGGGATGCGGCTGCCATGAGCGATATCGCGATTGAGCTTCGGGGCATCGACAAGAGCTTCGGCCCTGTCCACGCCAACAAACATATCGACCTGGTGGTCAGGAAGGGAACGATCCACGGGATCATCGGCGAAAACGGCGCCGGCAAGTCGACGTTGATGTCGATTCTCTACGGCTTCTACCAGGCCGATCACGGCGAGATCCTCGTCGATGGCAAGGTGTTGACGATCAAGGATCCGAACGCGGCGATCGCGAGCGGGATCGGCATGGTGCACCAGCACTTCATGCTGGTCGAAAATTTCACCGTGCTCGAAAACGTCATGCTCGGTGCCGAGGACAGCCAGGTCCTCAACGCCTCCATTTCCAAGGCCCGCATCGAACTGAAGCGGCTGGAAAAGGAATATGCGCTGGAGGTCAATCCCGACGCCGTGATCGAGGAACTGCCCGTTGGCCTGCAGCAGCGCGTGGAAATCCTGAAGGCGCTTTACCGCAAGGCCGACATCCTCATTCTCGACGAGCCCACCGGGGTTCTGACGCCTCCGGAGGCCGACCACCTGTTCCGCATCCTCGAGCAGCTGAAGAATCAGGGCAAGACGATCATTCTGATCACCCACAAGCTGCGCGAGATCATGGCCGTTACCGATGCGGTGTCCGTCATGCGCCGCGGCGAAATGGTCGCCACGCGCCAGACGGACCAGACCTCGGTCGAGGAGCTTGCCGAGCTGATGGTCGGGCGGCGCGTGCTGCTGCGGGTCGAAAAGGGCGAGGCCCGTCCGGGCGACGTCAAGCTTTCGGTGCGCAACCTGACGGTTCGCGACGGTCGTGGCGTCACCATGGTCGACGATGTGTCCTTCGATCTCCGGGCCGGCGAGATCGTCGGCATCGCAGGCGTTGCGGGCAATGGCCAGTCCGAACTTCTCGAAGCCATCGCCGGCATCCGCCGCGCAACCGGCGGAACGGTCGAGCTCAACGGCTCCGCGGTCGACATCACCGGTCTTGCGGACCCGGCCGAGCTGCGCACTCGCGGTCTTGCCCACGTACCGGAAGACCGCCATCACGTCGGACTGGTGCTGAAATTCGAGGAAAGCGAAAATGCCATCCTCGGCTATCACCGCGATCCCGCCTACAAGAAGGGTGCGCTGCTCGACATCGCCGCCATGCGTGCAGATGCCGAAGAGAAGATCGCCCAATACGACATCCGCCCTCCAAACCCGCGCCTAAAGACGGCCAACTTCTCCGGCGGCAACCAGCAGAAAATCGTGCTGGCCCGCGAGATGGAGCGCAATCCCGATGTGCTGATTATCGGCCAGCCGACGCGCGGCGTCGATGTTGGCGCCATCGAGTTCATCCACAAGCGGATCATCGAGATGCGCGACCAGGGGAAGGCGGTGCTTCTGGTTTCGGTGGAGCTGGACGAAATCCGCGCTCTGTCGGACCGTATCCTCGTAATGTTCGCCGGCCGCGTTGTCGGCGAGCGCACCTCGGATGCCAGCGAGGGCGATCTCGGCCTGTTGATGGCCGGCGTCGAAAACCGCATGGAGGCCGCGCAGTGAGCAACCCTTACGCCAAATTGCCCGGCTGGGCCGAATACGGGCTCATTCCGCTCATCAATCTCGTCGTCGCGTTCCTCGTTGCCGGCCTCGTCGTGCTCCTGGTGGGTGAAAATCCGCTGGAGGCCGCCTATCATCTGATCAACGGCGCTTTCGGTCGCGGCGAATACATCGGTTTCACGCTCTATTATGCGACGACCTTCATCTTCACCGGCCTTGCGGTCGCCGTCGCCTCCCATGCCGGCCTCTTCAACATCGGCGGCGAAGGTCAGGCTTATGTGGGCGGCATCGGCGTAGCGCTTGTCTGCCTCTGGCTCGATCGCATCATGCCCTGGTACGTCGTCTTCCCCTTGGCGATCCTGGGGTCCGCAGCCTTCGGTGCCATGTGGGCCTTCCTGCCCGGCTGGCTGCAGGCCAAGCGCGGCAGCCACATCGTCATTACCACCATCATGTTCAATTTCATCGCTTCGAGCCTGATGGTCTACCTCTTGACCCGTGTTCTCAAGCCGCTTGGCTCCATGGCCCCGCAGACGCGCACCTTCGAGGCGGGCGGGCAGTTGCCGAAACTTGACTGGCTGCTTGGCCTCTTCGGCCTCGACATCGGCAATGCCCCGTTCAACGTGTCCTTCCTGCTGGCGCTTCTGGCCGCCTTTGGCTGCTGGCTCCTCATCTGGCGCACGCGGCTTGGCTACGAGATGCGCGTCATGGGTCACAGCCCCTCTGCCGCGCGCTATGCCGGCATCAAGGATGCCCGCATCACCGTTATCGCCATGATGATTTCGGGCGCCTTGTGCGGCATGATGGCGCTGAACCCGATCATGGGCGAGCAGTTCCGCATGCAGCTCGATTTCGTGCAGGGCGCGGGCTTCGTCGGCATCGCCGTCGCCCTCATGGGGCGCTCGCACCCGGCCGGCATCATTCCCGCCGCCATCCTCTTCGGCATGCTCTATCAGGGCGGCGCAGAGATCGCCTTCGAGATGCCGACGATCTCGCGCGACATGATCGTCATCATCCAGGGCCTCGTCATTCTCTTCGCCGGTGCGCTCGAAAACATGTTCCGCCCGGCGATCGGGCAGATCTTCGCCTCTGTCGCCAGCCGCCGGTCGGCTGCCGCCACCAAGGGAGCCTGATCCATGGATGTCTTTCACATGCTGGTGACGGTGCTGGAATCAACCATCCGCGTCTCCGTGCCCCTCATCTTCGCAGCCTTGGGTGGCCTGTTCACCGAACGGGCGGGCGTCTTCGACATCGGGCTCGAGGGCAAGATGCTGGGTGCGGCCTTCGCCGCCGGCGCCGTCGCCGCGGTCACAGGCTCGGTCTGGGCCGGTCTGCTGGCTGCGATCCTTATTTCCGTGCTTCTGTCGCTGGTGCATGGCTATGCATCGATTACCCAGCGCGGCAGCCAGATCGTCTCGGGCGTTGCCATCAACTTCATCGTCTTCGGCTCCACCATCATTCTCGGCGAAGCATGGTTCCGCCAGGGGGGCCGTACCCCGGCGCTGGCGGGCGATGCGCGTTTCGCCACCCTCACGTTTCCCTTCGCCGACGAGATCCGCCCCGTTCCCGTCATCGGTCCGATCTATGCGGACCTGATCTCCGGCCATTTCTTCCTGACCTATCTCGCCTTCGCCATGGTCCCGATCACCTGGTGGATCCTCTATCGGACCCGATTCGGCCTGCGGCTGCGCGCCGTCGGCGAAAATCCGGGTGCCGTGGATACGGCCGGCATTTCGGTCGTCTGGATGCGATACCGCGCTGTCATCTGCTGCGGCATTCTTGCGGGTCTCGGCGGGGCCTATCTGTCGCTCGCCATGACGGCCGGCTTCGTCAAGGGCATGACGGCGGGCAAGGGCTACATCGCGCTTGCCGCGCTGATCTTTGCAAAATGGAAGCCGCTCAACGTCATGCTCGCCTGCCTGCTCTTCGGTTTCCTCGATGCGCTGGCCATTCGCCTGCAGGGCAATCCGCTTCCGTTGATCGGGCAGATCCCGGTGCAGCTCATGCAGGCGCTGCCCTATATTCTCACCGTCATCCTTCTCGCCGGTTTCATCGGCAAGGCCGTGCCGCCCAAAGCCGGCGGGGTACCCTATGTCAAGGAGCGCTGATCTCATGGCGAATGATCTCTTCGAGGCTGCACGCAAGGCCATGGCGCTGGCGCATGCGCCTTATTCCAAGTTTCCCGTTGGGGCGGCCATTCGCGCCGAGGACGGCACGATCTATGCTGGCGCCAATATCGAGAACCTCTCCTTTCCCGAAGGCTGGTGTGCCGAAACCACTGCGATCAGCCACATGATCATGGGCGGCGCGCGGAAGATCCTGGAGGTCGCCGTCATCGCCGAGAAGTTGCCGCTTTGCCCGCCGTGTGGTGGCTGCCGCCAGCGCCTGTCGGAATTTGCCGAAGCCGGCACGCCGATTTATCTCTGCGACGAGACCGGGGTGAAGAAGACGGTCGTTCTCTCGGACCTGCTGCCGCATTCCTTTGCCACGGACACGATCGGCTGAACCTCTGCGTCCACGGCCGCGGATGGCCGTCAAGGCGTGTGAATGGCTTTGCCAAACCCCGGCAAAACCTTTACCGCATCAGGACCGAACGCGCCCAAGGAGGCACCCATGACTCTGGAAGCCAGCAACCGTCAGCTCGCCTCTCTCGCGCTGTCCCTGCTCGATCTCACCGACCTCAACGATGATTGCACGTCGGAGGCGATCGAGGCTCTGTGCGCCAAGGCGCGCACGCCACATGGCTCGGTCGCCGCGATCTGCATCTGGCCGCGTTTCGTGCGCCAGGCCCGCGACATTCTCGGAAGCGCAAACCCCGTGCGCATTGCGACCGTCGTCAATTTTCCCTCGGGCGCCTTGTCGGTCGATGAGGTGGTCGCCGAAACCGCGCGCGCGATCGCCGACGGCGCCGACGAGATCGACCTTGTCATTCCCTACCGCGCTCTGATGGCAGGCGACGAGCAGGCGGTGCGCGACATGATTCGCGCCGTGCGCACGGCCTGCGGCGATGCAGTCCTTCTCAAGACCATTCTGGAAACGGGCGAACTGAAGGAGCGGGGGCTGATCCGCAACGCCTCCCTTCTTGCCATCCAGGAGGGTGCGGATTTCATCAAGACCTCCACCGGCAAGGTGGCCGTCAATGCAACGCTGGAAGCGGCCGACATTATGCTGACGGCGATCCGCGAGAGTGGTCGGCGCGTCGGCTTCAAGCCGGCGGGCGGCGTGAAAACCGTGGCGGACGCTCGGCTCTATCTGACGCTTGCCGCCACCATTCATGGTCCGGACTGGCTGATGCCCTCGACATTCCGCTTCGGTGCGTCGGGTCTTCTCGGCGATATCCTTTCCGTTATCGATGGACGCGAGTCGCTTGCAGCCCCAGCGGCGTATTGAGGCGATGATCCCGCAGGAGATCATCCGCCGAAAGCGTGATCGCGTCGTTCTCGAACCCGACGACATCGCGGCCTTCGTCGCCGGAATGGCCGATGGATCCATTGCGGATGCCCAGGTGGCGGCCTTTGCCATGGCGACGTGGTTCTCCGGCATGACGCGTGCCGAAACGGTGGCGCTGACGGTTGCCATGCGCGACAGCGGCACGGTGCTAGACTACAGCGCGCTCGGACGCCCCGTGGCGGACAAGCATTCGACCGGCGGCGTCGGCGACAATGTCTCCCTCATGCTTGCGCCCATCCTTGCAGCGTGCGGTCTCGTCGTCCCCATGATTTCCGGCCGTGGCCTCGGGCATACCGGTGGAACCCTCGACAAGCTCGAATCCATTCCCGGCTACGACATCGCCCCCTCCGTGGAAACGCTGCGTCGCGTGATGGACAGCGTCGGCTGCGCCATCATCGGCCAGACGGCGGATCTCGCACCGGCCGATCGCCGGCTTTATGCCATTCGCGACGTGACCGCCACCGTGGATTCCGTGCCGCTGATCACCGCCTCCATCCTGTCGAAAAAGCTTGCGGCCGGCCTCGGGTCGCTTGTGCTCGACGTGAAAGTTGGCAGCGGCGCATTCATGGAGTCACAGGGCGAAGCCGAAATCCTCGCGCGGTCGCTGGTCGATGTGGCCAATGGCGCAGGGCTGCGCACGACCGCGCTCATCACGGACATGAGCGAGCCCCTGGCCGATGCCGTCGGCAATGCGCTTGAAATCCGCAATTGCCTCGCCTTCCTGCGCGGGGAAAAGCAGGGCATGCGTCTGGAGCAGGTGGTGATGGCGCTTGCGTCCGAGATGTTGCTGGTGGCCGGCGTCACCTCCGGCCCTGTCGAGAGCCAGGATGCGGCGCGGCGGGCGCTCGAAAGTGGAGCGGCGCTCGAGGTCTTCGGCCGGATGGTGGCAGGACTCGGCGGGCCGGCCGATTTCGTGGAGCGTCCAGACATCTATCTGACGACGGCGCCCATTTCGCGTCCTGTCGTGTCCGACCACGCGGGCGTTCTGCAGACCTGCGACGCGCGCGCGATCGGGATGGCTCTGATTGGGCTCGGCGGAGGGCGGACCCGCGCCGACCAGGCGATCGACCACAGCGTCGGCTTTTCCGACATCGTCCCGCTCGGCCACCGCGTCGCAGCGGGCGAGCCGCTGGCCGTCGTCCATGCCGCAAGCGATGCTGCCGCCGACGAAGCTGCGGCCGCCTTCAAGGCAGCCTACACGGTGACAGACGGCGCATTCGAACGGCGTCCCATCATTCTGTCGCGCCTCACCGCCTGAAAGCCGACCGCAGACCGAAAGCCGATCTCAGCGTCTCAGACGCAGGGAACCGTCTTCGACGGCGAAGGACGAGAGGCGGTTGAGAAAGCTCATTCCGACCAGCGTTTCCGAAAGGGCCGTATCCGGCAGCACCATCGCCTGCACGTTGTCCACGGCGATGCTCCCGATCTTCACGCGCTTGAGCGTCACCGAAGCCGCCTTCGCCAGGCCATTCGCGGTGGAAACCGGGACGGAATAGTCGAGCGTCGAGAGCGAAAGACCGATACGCCGTGCGGTGCTCTCGTTCAGTGCGACCACGGTTGCGCCCGTATCGATCACGCCGCGAACACTGCGGCCATTCAGTTCGAGCGCGGCACTGAAATGCCCGCCTTGTGTCGCCGAAAGGACCACTTCGCGCGTGCCGACCGCAGCCGGCAACGCCGGATCTGCGGCGGCAGGTATCCGCTTCACCGAAGCGTCCGGCTTTGACGCCCGGTCAAGCGAGCGGTCTGCAAGATGCGGCAAGGTATAGGCGCAAAGGCCGGCAAGACCGGCGATCATCAGCACGCGGCTCAGCATGCCCGCAACTCCTGAACGAAAGGACGATGGCTGAGCGTACCGCACAGGGTCTTTAACAAGGTGCAAGGACGGCGCCGTCTGCCCGGTCTCTCGTCTGGAAGAGTTAACGAACCTTACTTCGTGCCGTACATCCTGTCCCCGGCGTCGCCGAGACCCGGCATGATATAGCCCTTCTCGTTGAGGTGGCTGTCGATCGAGGCGGTGAAGATCGGGACATCCGGATGTACGGCGTGGAAATTGGCGATCCCTTCGGGAGCGGCGAGAAGGCAGAGGAACCGCAGGTTGACGGCGCCGCGCTCCTTCAGCTTGTCGATCGCGGCAATCGAGGAGTTTCCGGTTGCCAGCATCGGATCGACGACGATCACCAGCCGTTCCGCCATGTTCTCGGGCGCCTTGAAGTAGTATTCCACCGCTTCGAGCGTTTCGTGATCGCGGTAGACGCCGACATGCGAGACGCGCGCGGAGGGAACCAGCTCCAGCATGCCTTCGAGAAGACCGTTGCCAGCCCGCAGAATGGAGGCGAACACCAACTTCTTGCCTTCGAGCACGGGCGCCTGGATCTGCTGCAGCGGCGTATCGATGGTTTCCATCGTCAGCTCCAGGTCGCGCGTCACCTCGTAGCAAAGCAGCGTGGAAATCTCGCGCAGAAGCCGGCGGAACCCTGCGGTCGAGGTTTCCTTCTTGCGCATGATCGTCAGCTTGTGCTGGACGAGCGGATGGTCGATGACGGTAACGCTGGTCATGCTGGAAGCCTCTTGCCGCGACGGATGGTCATCCGTCCTTTTTCCATGGAAAGACCTGCCGCTGCAAGTCCGCCGCCACACCGTCCCCAACCGATCGGGCGCCGGGCCTAGGCTTGGAGCTTGGACAGCAGCGTCGCGCGGGTGTCCTCGTCGACGAAGGCGGCCTCGATCGCGGTGCGGGTCATCGCATCGATCTCGTCGTCGCGAAACCCCATGACCTCCGAGGCAATATCGTACTCCTGGGCAAGCGACGTCTGGAAAAACGGCGGGTCATCCGAATTGAGCGTGACGCGGCACCCGGCATCGCGCAGTGCCCGTAACGGATGCGCGTGAAAGCCGGGAAAGACATTGAGCGCGATGTTGGAGCCGGGACAGGTTTCCAGGACCACGCCCTCTGCAGCCACCCGGCGGACGAGATCGCCATCCTCGATGGCGCGCACGCCATGGCTGATGCGCGAAGGCCTGACGACGTCGAGCGCATCGCGTACGCTCTCAGCCCCTGCCATCTCGCCAGCATGGATGGTGAGGCCGAGCCCCGCATCGCGGGCGATGTCGTAGGCGCGGGCAAAATCGGCGACCCGGTACATGCGCTCCTCGCCTGCCAGATTGAGGCCTGTCACCAGAGGGTGATCGCGCCGAGCGGCGAAGCGTGAGGTCTGTTCGGCTCGTTCGGGGCCGAGATGCCGGATGAGCGTGATAATCATCCGGCCCTCGATGCCGGTCTTTGCCTTGGCGGCCTTGATCCCTGTCGCCAGGCCCCGGAGATAAGCGTCGGCGCCGATGCCGATCGTGTTTCCGTGATCGGGCGACACGATGATCTCGCTGTAGATCGTGCCGGCTGCGCTCAGCTCCGTCAGATAGGTTTCCGCGAGCGCGGCATAGTCTTCCTCGGTGCGGAACAACGAGGCGACGCGATCGTAGCACACGATGAATGCGCTGAAATCACTCCAGACATAGGCTTCGTCCTCGATCAGACCGGAGACGTCGACACCGTATTTTTGCGCCTGCGCACGTGCAAGCGCGGGTGGTGCCGCGCCTTCGATGTGGCAGTGCAACTCCGCTTTCTTCAGGTGCAGCGTCACAAAAAGCTCCTTCCATGGGGGCCGGGGGCAATGCCGAGATGCTTGGCCACCGTCTCGCCGATGCCGGCAAAGCCTGGAATAATTCCGATGGACCGGCTGCCGAGACCGGGTCCGAAGACCAGGACGGGTACACGCTCTCGCGTATGGTCGGTGCCGCGCCAGGTCGGATCGCAGCCGTGGTCGCCGGTCAGGATGACGATGTCGCCGGGCTCGAGCACGGCATCGAGTTCGGGCAGCCTGCGGTCGAAGGCTTCGAGCGCCGCCGCATAGCCCGCGACATCCCGGCGATGGCCGTAGAGCATGTCGAAATCGACAAAATTGGTGAAGACGAGATCGCCATCTTCAGCTTCGACGATCGCCTTCAGACTGGCGTCGAACAGCGCATCATTGCCGTTCGCCTTGATCGTGCGGCCGACGCCCTGATGCGCGAAAATATCTGCAATCTTGCCGACGGCATGAACGGTACGGCCCGCCTCAGTCAACCGGTCGAGCAGCGTCGGCTCCGGTGGCAACACGGAATAATCGCGCCGATTGCCCGTGCGTGTGAAGTCTTGCGCGCTCCGTCCGATGAAAGGCCGCGCGATCACCCGCCCGATATTGACCTCGTCCAACAGGCGGCGAACCGTCTCGCAGAAGGCCAACAGACGCTCCAGGCCGAAGGTTTCCTCATGTGCAGCGATCTGGAAAACGGAATCAGATGAGGTGTAGCAGATCGGCTTTCCCGTCCGCAGATGTTCCTCGCCCAGCCGCGCGATGATATCGGTTCCCGAGGCATGGCAATTGCCGAGAATGCCGGGGACGTTGCCCTCTTCGCAGATTCGCGCGACCAACGTTTCCGGAAAGGCATCGCCCTCATTGGGAAAATAGCCCCAGTCGAACTGCACCGGCGTGCCTGCAATTTCCCAGTGGCCCGACGGCGTGTCCTTCCCGCGCGAGATCTCTTCGGCCGCGCCGTGGAGTCCCGTGACGGTCTCGGGCAGCGCGACGCCGGCCGGCATACCGCCACTCGACAAGCGGGCAGCATGGTAAAGCCCGCGTGCGGCCATGTTGGGAAGCATGAGAGGTCCGCTGCGCAGACCGGGCCGGTCGGCGGCCCCGGCTGCACAGAATTCAGCAATGTGTCCGAGCGTGTCGGCACCCTCGTCACCGAAAGCGGCGGCATCCGGCGCGCCGCCGATGCCGAGGGAATCCAGAACGAAGAGAAATGCCCGCACGCCCCGCAGTCTCCTGAACGATCTGCCGCGCAAGGCGGCGTCATGAGATCGGCGCTTGAGCTGCGCCGACAGTGGCGGCAAGAGATACGCTTCGCCTTACGCTTTTGCAAACCGAGTGCCGTGGGACGGATAGGGCAGGGAGGGGATGCTGCGGGATGTGGCGGTTGGGCAGTACGGCAACGGCGCGGAACGGGCTATTTGCAGAGCGAGCAGGTGATCCCGAGGCCGACGCGCTGGCGATAATAGTAGCTTTCCGACAGGTTCATGATGCGGACGGAATTCTCCTGCATGCCGGGCGGCGACATGAGCACCAGTTCGTAGGGAACCGAAAACTCCGAACGGACGACGAAGGTGTTGAGAACGTTCAGATCCGCGGGAACGGCGACAATCGCGTTCACGGCATAGGGGGTTCCCCCTTTTTCGTCGCGCGACCAGGCAACCACTCCGACGCCCGGGGCCGTCACGCGAATACCGGACACTTTCAAAGCGTAGTTGCTCACGGTAAATGGTGCCATGATGCTCAGTGCGACATTCTTCATGCCGTCGAGTTCCGTCGGTGTCACCTCCGTCTTCTGGCTGAGGATATCGGCGACGGTGCCGGTCGCTTGGGAGACCTTCTGTGACATGTTGAAGCCGACGGACAGTTCGAACGCTCCGAGATAGATCATCAGGAGGATCGGCGCGATGAGCGCAAACTCGATGCCGCTCGTTCCCCGCCGATCCCGGACAAGGCGTTGGATCCGGGAGAAGGGGCTGGGGACGGTGCGGCGGTCGTTGCTGAGGTTTGCGCCCGGCATGTCAGTATTTCTCGTTCATGAAGGCGGCGGTGGTTGCCATCAGGTAGTCGTTCGGCATTGAGCTGCCGGCAGCACGCAGATTGGTGATGTAGGGCCGCACGAGATCGGTCACGACGGTCCAGCGGTAATAGGCGCGGATCAGGTTGATCGATCCAGGGCCGCCGGGGGCAAAGTTGAAGCCGGACGTGTCGAGATCTGTGCCCTTGCGCGGAATGGCGGTCGGAATATCGGCAAAGCTCGCATAGCTGCGGACGTCGATCAGCAGCTTGGAGGGTGCTCCTGCCTCGGTTGCCGAGCAGCTGAGCATCGCCGTCAGTTCGCTGCAGAAGGCACTGCGGAACTGGGTCTGGCTCATGTTCGCCGGCAGGAGGCCGGTTCGGATCTTGCGGGCCATGGTCTGGGTCGCGTTGGCGAGAATCTGCTCGCCGGTAAAAGCGATGAAGGTCTCGATCGAGGCAAAAATGACCATGAGAAAGGGGATGACGAGAATGGCGAACTCGATAGCCGCCGCGCCCTTGCGGTCGCGCGCAAAGCGACCGGCAAGCTTCCCGCGCGCCGGTGCCGCCCTACGATCCCGTTCGTCATCCCGTCTGGTAAGCGCCATTGTCCCCGCCATATTTTGCGTGAACGCCAGCTTACTTGGAAAGCGTTTCCACTTCGTAACGTCGTGAAGAGGCATTGTCGTGAAGAGGCAGGCAAACGGCGAAAGCCGTCACTTCTTCGAATGCTCTTCGCAGCTCGGCGTGCAGGTGAGAATGGCGCGAGCCGTGGAGCGATAGACGCGCAAGGTGTTGCCCTCGTCCGTCGAGACGAGGATGCGCTGATCGACGATCGGGTTGTCGTTCTCGTCGAGAATGACGATGTTGGTCGTGCCAATGGACTTGCCGGTCAGCACGATGGTCTGCGCGTCGGCCACGGTCGCATCGGCAATTTCAGCGCTGCCGATAATGACACGGCTGACGCTGCGATCGAGCTTCAGGACCCGTGCGTGATTAAGGTAGACGTTCATCAGCGCTGCATCCTGCGCCATCGCCGGCCCGGCACTGATAAGGCCCGCAAGGCAGATCGCAACGCCGAGGCCGGCCAGCCGGCGGGCAGAGGCGGAACGGAGACGGTCGAGGGGCGGAATGAAAGCCATGGTGATGCAGGATCCGGTGATGCCGATGCACCACTATCCCCGCTTTTGGTGAATGAAGGCTTAAACACACGCAGCGCTGCGGATCGCAGCCTGCGACAGATGCCCGAAGGATTTACGTTCCGGTAACGCTTTTCTTTAAGTCACTCGAAATATGCGTTGTGTAAGTTGTTTGTAACCGGCCGGCAGAGACATGTCGGAGGGAGTGCTGAACACGAAACAAGTGATGTAGGAGAAATGACATGACCGCAATTTTCGCACGTTTCATGAAGGACGAGTCCGGCGCGACCGCCATCGAATACGGCCTGATCGCATCGCTGATCGCTGTTGCCATGATCCTCGGTGCCAGCGCACTGGGCAACCAGATCAACACGACCTTCACGAACCTCAAGGACAAGCTCGCAAAGCCGGTCTGAGACAGTTCAGCATACCTTGCCATTGTCCAAGGGCGATGGAGGAAACAAGTGGCTGCTCCAAGAGCGGCCACTTTTTTCGTTATGACGCTTCGTGACGGTCGTTGATTCGCATTTCCTTAAGGCGCCTCCTCTAGGATCGCCCTGTTTCCGGAGATGGTTTATGGTCCAGGCTGCGATTTTCGTCATTTTTCCTTTGTGCCTGGCCTTTGCGGCCTGCTCCGATTTTCTCTCCATGACCATCCCCAACCGTGTCTCGGCCATCCTGCTCGGCAGCTTCGTCGTCATTGCGCCCCTGGCCGGCCTGGAAATGACCCAGATCGGCCTGCATCTCGCTGCGGGCCTTGCCGTCTTTGCCGTCTGCTTTGCCCTCTTTGCCACGAACGTCATGGGCGGTGGCGACGCGAAGCTGCTGACGGCAAGCGCCGTCTGGTTCGGCTGGAACATGAGCCTTCTGACCTTTCTTGTGGCCGTTTCCTTCCTGGGCGGCGTGCTGGTGCTGGCGGTTCTTCTTCTGCGCAAGGAAGAGAACGTCATTCTGGCGTACCGAATTCCGATCCCGGAACAGCTCTTCCACGGTTCCAAAGTCCCCTATGGTGTCGCCATTGGCTGCGGCGCCTTGCTGACCTTTCCGGAATCGCCCCTGATGCAGCTTGCTCTGGTGCATATGCGGTGACTTCGACGATCGGCGCGCGCCCGATCTTAAGACTTCATTAAGTATAGTCGGTCGGTTTTCGTTAACCTTAATTACACCTTTACGCCGTAGCCTTTTCCGGAGTTCAGGGGAAGGGTTCGGTGATCAGATGAAGCCGGCACGCGTTTTCATTTTGGCTGTTGCGGTCGTCTCGGCCGGCCTTGCCGGCCTGCTGGCGATGAGCATCACCGGGCCGACCGTGATCGAGGCGGCGCAGCCGGTCATCGAGCGGGAGCCGAC
The DNA here is from genome assembly GCF_001424325.1 of Rhizobium sp. Leaf341. Taxonomy (NCBI): domain Bacteria; kingdom Pseudomonadati; phylum Pseudomonadota; class Alphaproteobacteria; order Hyphomicrobiales; family Rhizobiaceae; genus Rhizobium; species Rhizobium sp. Leaf341. The sequence goes on along the minus strand of NZ_LMPE01000003.1, from coordinate 1,099,522 downwards.
CGTCAACGTCCTCGTCATGGCCAAGAGCCTGCCGGTCGGTTCGCGTCTCAGTTCGGACGCGATCCGATGGATGGCTTGGCCCAAGGCCGGCATCGTCGATGGCTTCATCACAGACGAGGCCCGCCCGGATGCCGTGACCCAATTGCAAGGCTCCGTCGTGCGCCTGCCGCTTCTCAATGGCGAGCCGGTTCGCGCCGAGAAAATTGCCGATGCCTCCGGTCGCATTCTCTCTTCCATCCTGCCAGCCGGAAAGCGGGCTGTCGCCACCGAAATCACGGTGGCCACCGGCGCCGGCGGCTTCATCCTGCCGAACGACCGCGTCGATGTGATCATGGTGCGCAAGGGCGAGGGCAAGGCGTTCAACACAGAAACCGTGCTCAGCAACGTTCGCATCCTCGCCGTCGACCAGCAGATCGAGGAAAAGGATGACGGCTCCAAGACCGTCATCGGCACGACCGCAACCCTCGAGCTAACGCCCGACCAGTCGAAGGTCCTCGCGGTCGCCCAGCAGATGGCCGATCGCCTCTCTCTTGCTCTGCGCTCGGTTGCCGACGCGCAGGAGCCGGACACGATCGCTGCCGATTACCTGCTCTCCGGCGGCAGCCGTCCGGCCGTCCAGCTGATCAAATCCGGCTCCATCGTCTCCTCAGACGGCGAGACCAAGACGGGAGCAATGCAATAATGGCCAGCCGAGGAAAGACCCCCATGACGTTCGGGACGACGTTGCGCGCACCGCTTGCCGGCGCGCTTGCCATGGCGCTGGCCCTCACGGCTGCGCCGATGATGCCCGGCACCGCAGGTATCGCGCAGGCTGCAGACAGTGCGCTCCTGCGCATCGTCGACAGCGGGCCCGGCGCCAAGAAGACCATCAAGCTCGGCCTCAACAAGGCCATCGTCATCGACTTGCCGGCCGATGCGCATGACATCCTTGTTGCCGACCCGTCTCTTGCCGATGCGGTGACGCGCACGTCCCGCCGCATTTATCTTTTCGGTAAATCGGTCGGGCAGACCAACATCTTCATCTTCGGTGCCAATGGCGAGGAAATCGTCAGTCTCGATCTGGAAATCGAACGTGACGTTTCGACGCTCCAATCCAATCTGCGTCGCTACCTGCCGGACTCCGACATCAACGTCGAAATCGTGTCGGACAATATCGTGCTGACAGGCTCGGTCCGAACCCCGCTCGATTCGACGCGCGTCGTGGAACTGGCACAGGCCTTCCTCCAGGGCGGCGAGGCCACGACCCGCAATATTACCGCGCAGGGCACCAACGGCGATGCCGACATCTATGCGGAAGACCGCCAGAAGTCGAAGATCGTCAACCTCCTGACGATCGATGGCGAAGACCAGGTCATGTTGAAGGTCACGGTTGCCGAAGTCTCGCGCCAGATTCTCAAGCAGCTCGGCTTCTCCGGTGCTGTGCGTGGCAACAACGCCGAGATCTCGTTCCAGAATCCAGCCAACCTCGGTAACGCCCTCAATGCCAGCTCGTCCATTATCACAGGCAGCATTGCCGGCGGTGCTGTTGGGCTCGCCAGTTACATCAATGCGATGGAGCAGGCTGGCGTCATGCGGACGCTGGCGGAGCCGAGCCTGACGGCCATCTCCGGCAAGAGCGCCAAGTTCTTTGTCGGGGGCGACTACCGCATCCCGGCCGGTCAAGAAGTCACCACAGAGGAAGACAAGGTGACCGGGAAGGAGAGGCCTGTCCTGGAACGCAAGGTCGAAACGGTTGAATACGGCGTCGAGCTGAACTTCAAGCCGGTGGTCCTCGGTCCGGGACGGATCGCGCTCGACATCGAGACCAACGTGTCGGAGCCGACTTTCGAGGGCAGCGTCGCCAGTGGCGCCTATAGAAACATCGCGGGCCAGAACTACATGTCGATCCGCAAGCGCGAGGCATCGACCAGCGTCGAGCTCCCCTCCGGCGGCTCCATCGTCATCGGCGGTCTCGTGCAGGACAATATTCGCCAGGCGATCTCCGGCGTCCCCGGATTTGCCAAGATCCCGATCTTTGGCACGCTGTTCCGCTCGCGCGATTTCCAGCGCAACGAGACGGAACTGGTCATCATTGCCACGCCCTATCTCGTGCGTCCCGTCGCCCGCAACCAGATCTCCCGGCCCGACGACAATTTCAATCCGTCTGCCGATCTTCCCGGCTTCTTCCTCGGCGAAGTCAATCGTCTCTACGGCAACCGAGGCGCTCAACCGGTCGGCCAGTATCACGGCAATGTCGGCTTCATTTACAAATAGGCGGGGACGGACATGACATCATCCATTGCACTCCCCAGTTTCGAAAGGCGCCCGGCCATGCCGTTCCCCGTCCGCATTGCCCGCATCGCTCTTCTCAGCCTCAGCATTGCAGCCAGTCTTGCGGCCTGCGCCAAACGTGACGATCTGTCGACGGGCGCCATCCCCGATGACTATCGCACGCGCCATCCGATCGTCGTCGGCGAAAACGAGCGGTCGATCGACATTCCCATCGCCTCCAGCGATCGTCGTCTGCCGGTTGGCACGCGCGAGGTCATCAAGGGCTTTGCCCAGACGTACCGTGGCTCGGCCAACGGCGTCGTCCAGATCATGCTGCCGAGCGGATCCGCAAACGGTGCGGCGGTCGAGGCCGTGCGCCGCGACATCCGCGCGCTCCTCGTCCAGATGGGCGTTCCGGCAAACCGGCTTCTCGAGGCCCGCTACAACGCGGCAGCCAGCGGGGACGCAGCACCTGTGCGCCTGAGCTTCACGGCGATCACCGCCTCCACCGAACCGTGCGGCGCCTGGCCCGAGGATCTCGTCAAGGATACGACGCAGAACCGCAACTGGAGCAATTTCGGCTGTGCCAGCCAGGCGAACCTTGCCGCCCAGATCGCCAATCCGACGGACCTTCTCGGACCCCAGGCGCAATCGCCCATCGATGCGGCCCGGCGCGGTCAGATCATTAACGATTATCGGGGTCTGACAACGACAACGAATACCACGATTTCCATCACGACCAACTGACGCAGCGAACGCGTCGCGGGGCACCACATGAGCGCCATTGATTATACGATCGAAAGCCTGAGCGGCAGCGCGGCGGCACCGGCCGACGTCGTTCTGCCGCAGGACATCGAGCATCTTCGTCCGCTGCCCCGCATTTCGATCCATGCCTTCTGCGAAACAGAGGCCGTGCAGCGCAGCCTCGAGCGGTGCGGGCAGGACCGGCGCATGGCCAAGGTCGGCTTCCGCATCAACAGCGGCAACATGGCGGCTGCGGCCAACATGTTCGCCACCATGCCGACGCCGAACCTGATCATTCTGGAAACCGCTTCTGAGCCCGGCGCTCTGATGCAGGAACTCGCGCCCCTCGCACAGGTCTGCGATCCCAGCACCAAGGTCATCCTGATCGGCCGCTTCAATGATATCGGCCTCTACCGGGAGCTGATCCGCAACGGCATCTCCGAATATCTGGTGGCGCCCGTCGCCATGGCGGATCTAATGGGCGCGATCTCCTCGATCTTCGTCGATCCCGAAGCGGAGCCTCTGGGCCGCAGCATCGCCTTCATCGGGGCAAAGGGCGGCGTCGGCTCCTCGACGCTCGCGCACAACTGCGCCTGGGGCATATCCCACCTCTTCGCAACCGAGACCGTCCTTGCCGATCTCGACCTGCCCTACGGCACCGCCAATATCAATTTCGATCAGGATCCGCCGCAGGGGGTGGCCGAGGCCGTCTTTTCGCCAGAACGCCTCGACGAGGTCTTCCTCGACCGGCTCCTCACGAAATGCTCGGAGCATCTCTCGCTGCTCGCCGCGCCGTCTATGCTCGATCGCGCCTATGATTTCGACGGAAACGCCTTCCAGGCTCTGGCCGAAATTCTGCAGCGAAACGCGCCGGTGTCGGTCCTCGACGTGCCCCATACCTGGAACGCCTGGACGCGCAACGTCGTTGGCGAGGCCGACGAACTCGTCATCACGGCCGTTCCCGATCTCGCCAATCTGCGCAACGCGAAGAACCTGTTCGATTCCATTCGCAAGCTGCGTCCGAACGACAAGGCGCCCCATCTGGTGCTCAACCAGGTCGGCATGCCGAAGCGGCCGGAAATTCCCGTCGCCGATTTCTGCGAATCCCTCGAAGTCGAGGCGGCGGCGATCATTCCCTTCGACGCCGTGCTTTTCGGTTCGGCGGCCAACAGCGGACGCATGATCGCGGAAACCGACAAGAAGGCACCGACAGCGGAGATCTTCTCGCAGCTGGCGCATCTGCTGACGGGTCGGGTCACGGCCAAGAAACCGCGAAAGGCAGGCCTCGGCATGGTGCTCGGCCTTCTCGGGCGCAACTGAGCCGGGGGACAGCGACGATGAGACGGAACCAGGTGGACAGCCATGTTTGGTAAACGCGGAAACGACAGCGCCGGCCGGACACAGACCCCGCCGCCGGCCATGGCGTCGGCAGCCGCTGCCGTCATCGAGCGACCGGCAGCCCCGGTTTTGCAGGAGAGCGCCCGTGAGGCGGCCGCCCTCGTTCGCCAGCCGCCGCCGCCGGCACCCCGCAAGCGTACACCGCGCACGGACGATTACTATGACACCAAGGCGCAGGTCTTCTCTGCGCTGATCGACACGATCGACCTGTCGCAGCTGGCCAAGCTGGACGGGGAGAGCGCGCGCGAAGAGATTCGTGACATCGTCAACGACATCATCACGATCAAGAATTTCGCGATGTCGATTTCCGAGCAGGAGGAACTGCTCGAGGACATCTGCAACGACGTTCTCGGCTACGGGCCACTCGAGCCGCTGCTCGCCCGCGACGATATCGCCGACATCATGGTCAACGGTGCCGGGCAGACCTTCATTGAAGTCAACGGCAAGACCATCGAGAGCGACGTCCGTTTCCGCGACAATGCCCAACTGCTGTCGATCTGCCAGCGCATCGTCTCCCAGGTCGGCCGCCGCGTTGATGAAAGCTCGCCGATCTGCGACGCTCGCCTTCCGGACGGCTCGCGTGTCAACGTCATCGCCCCGCCGCTCGCCATCGACGGCGCAGCGCTCACCATTCGAAAGTTCAAGAAGGACAAACTGAAGCTCGACCAGCTCGTCCGATTCGGCGCGATCACGCCGGAGGGTGCCGTTCTTCTGCAGATCATCGGACGTGTGCGATGCAACGTCGTCATTTCCGGCGGAACGGGCTCCGGCAAGACGACGCTCCTCAATTGCCTCACCGGCTACATCGATGCGGACGAGCGCGTCATCACCTGCGAAGATACCGCCGAACTTCAGCTGCAGCAGCCGCATGTGGTGCGCCTGGAAACGCGACCGCCCAATATCGAGGGCGAGGGCGAAATCACCATGCGGGACCTTATCAAGAACTGTCTCCGCATGCGGCCTGAACGCATCATCGTTGGCGAAGTCCGCGGAGCCGAGGTGTTCGACCTGCTCCAGGCCATGAACACCGGCCATGACGGCTCCATGGGGACGATCCACGCGAACACGCCGCGCGAATGCCTCGCCCGCATGGAATCGATGATCGCCATGGGGGGCTATACCTTGCCCGCCCGGACCGTGCGCGAGATCATTGCCGGCTCGATTGACGTCATCATCCAGGCGGCGCGCCTGCGCGATGGTTCACGTCGGATCACCCACATCACCGAAGTGGTCGGGATGGAAGGCGACGTCATCATCACGCAGGATCTCATGCGCTACGAGATCGAGGGCGAGGACGCCGTCGGCAAGATCGTCGGCCGCCACAAGGGTTCGGGCATCGGCCGTCCGCATTTCTGGGATCGTGCCCGCTACTTCAACGAGGACAAGCGGCTCGCCGCCACGCTCGACACTTTGAACAAGGAGTAGCGGGATGTTCGGTCTGGACCCGCTGATCATTGCTATCGCGGCTCTCGTGGCCGTATCCACCGCAGGCCTTGCCTACGGGTTCCTGTTCTCGCGCATCCAGGATGAAAAGAAGGCGGACGTCCGCTTTCGCAAGATCAAGGCGGCGGAAACGGACCGGGTCAACATCAAGGCCGCCCGCGATCGCATGAACGAGCTGTCCAAGCGTCGAAAGTCGGTGCAGGACTCGCTGAAGGATCTCCAGAAGAAGCAGAAGGAAAAATCAGCGCGCGCCAAGCCGCCGATCAAGGTGCGGCTGACCCAGGCGGGGCTGTCCATCTCGCTGGCAAAGTTTTACGTTTTCAGCGGCATCTTCGGCTTTGCCGCATTCCTGACCGCGCTTGTCGTCGGCGGGTCCTTGCTGATCGCCGCCGGTGTCGCGATCTTTGCGTCGCTCGGCCTGCCGCGCTGGATCCTCGGCTATCTCGTGAAGCGGCGCTGCAACAAGTTCATCGAGGAGTTTCCGAATTCGCTCGAGGTCATGGTGCGGTCGATCAAGTCCGGCCTGCCGCTCAGCGACGCCATCCGCCTGATCTCCAACGATGGACAGGAGCCGGTCAAGACGGAGTTCCGCCGTGTCATCGATGCGCAGGGTGTCGGCATGACCGTTCCTGAAGCCTGCGCGCGCATGATCCAGACGGTGCCGCTGCAGGAGGTCAACTTCTTTTCGGTGGTCATCACCATTCAATCGCAGGCGGGGGGCAATCTGTCGGAAGCGCTGACCAACCTTGCCAGAGTGCTGCGCGAACGCCGCAAGATGAAGGCGAAGGTCCAGGCGCTTTCGATGGAAGCCAAGGCTTCTGCCTGGATCATCGGCGCGCTCCCCTTCATTGTTGCGACGCTCGTTTACCTCAGTTCGCCCGCCTACATCATGGTGCTGTTCACCGACCCGCGCGGGCATCTGATCATGGGCATTTCCGCCATCTGGATGGGCATCGGCATCTTCGTCATGCGGCAGATGATCAACTTCGATATGTAGGGAATTCGCGTCATGTTGGGCCTCCTCACACCGGCGACCATCGTCGCGGTCCTTGTCTCCATCGCCGTCATGGCGACGATCTACACGCTCGCCGCGCCCTTCCTCGAAGGCGATGATCTCCAGAAGCGGATGAAATCCGTCGCCTCGGAGCGGGAGCAGATCCGTGCCCGCGAGCGTGCGCGGCTGAACAACGAGATCACCACCGGACGCGCCTCCCTTCGAGCCAAGAACAACACGTCGGTCCTGCAGGTCGTCGAACGTCTGAATCTTCGCAAGGCGCTGGTGGACGACAAGACCGTCAATCGGCTGAAAATGGCCGGCTACAGGTCGCAGAACGCGCTCAACATCTTCCTGTTCGCCCGCTTCGTCCTGCCTTTCGTTCTTCTCGGCGTTGCGGCGGTCTATGTCTTCGGTCTCGGCGCCTTTGCTGACAGGCCGCAGGCCATGCGTCTCCTCGGCGTTATCGTCGCCGCCTATATCGGCTTCTACCTGCCCAACATCTTCATCGGCAATGCGGTCGGCAAGCGGCAGTCCTCCATCCGCCGCGCCTGGCCGGATGCGCTCGATCTGCTGCTGATCTGCGTGGAGTCCGGTATTTCCATGGAACTCGGCATGCGCCGCGTGGCAGACGAGATTGCCGGGCAGTCGCCGGCGCTTGCCGAAGAGATGGTGCTGACCACGGCCGAACTCTCCTTCCTGCCCGATCGCCGGGTTGCGCTCGAAAACCTTGGTCTTCGAACCGGCATCGATGACGTGAAGGCGGTGACGCAGGCCCTGATCCAGGCGGACCGCTATGGCACGCCGATCGCGCAGGCGCTCCGCGTTCTCGCCCAGGAAAGCCGCGACCAGCGCATGAACCAGGCCGAAAAGAAGGCCGCAGCCTTGCCGCCGAAGCTGACGGTGCCGATGATCCTGTTCTTCCTGCCGGTTCTGATTGCCGTTATCCTCGGCCCGGCCGGCATTCAGGTTGCCGATCGTATGTGAACTCGAACGAAAGGCGCCGCATCCGATAAAGGATGCAGGCGCCGTTTGCTGAGAAAACGAAAGATCAGTTCGTTCCGGTTTCGGTCGCCTTTGCCGGCTTCCCGTCCTTGGCAAGCTTCTGCCATGCGTTCTGCTGCGACAGAATCGACCGGAGATAGGCGACGTTCGCCTCGGCCTGCAGGGAGGAGAGTTCCTGGCGGGCGATGGCTTCCGCTTCCGGGAAGCGGCCTTGCAGGCCGATGGCCAGTGCCAGGTTCTGGCGAACGCCGCTGTCGGCACCCGGCTGTTCCGCCGCCTTGCGCAGATAGGTTTCCGCCGTCTTCAGGTCTTTCGACAAGAGATAGGACATGCCGAGATTGGAAAGCACGGACGGTTCGTTCGGCTGGATGTCCAGGGCCTCACGGTAACGCTGCCGCGCTTCCGGCGAGCGTCCGAGCTGGTCGAGGATCGCCCCTTCGGCCGATTTCAGCTTCCAGTCCGGACGATCGGGCGTCTGCGCGCGGCCGACGGTGAGCAGCGCCTGTTCAAGCTGGCCGGCTGCGGCCTGCGACTTGCCATAGGCGGCCAGCACCTCGCGATCGGCCGGATACTGGATCGCCACCTGCTGCATGACGGCGAGCGCCTGGTCGTTGCGGCCGGTCTGGCGCAGCACGTTGGCATAGTTGAGACCGGTCGTCCGGTCCTTCGGGTTCTTCTCATAGGCCTTGCCGAGGCTCTGAGCCGCGGCATCGAGCTGCCCTGCATTCATGGAAGCGCTGTTCACCGACGCCAGGCCATTCGAGGCTCTGTTGGATATCGACCCCGTGGTCAATTCCTTGCGCGGAGCCGCGCAGCCCGATAGCAGGCCTGCAATCAGGACGGCGGAGAGGGACAGGTGGACGGTCGCGCGGCAGGCGTGCCGCGAACGAGGCTGGTCAAGTGATGCCGCCATGGCAAAGCTCCCGGAAAAATGGGGAAAGCACCGGCACACATCAACTTTCACGGCGCAATCGTATCCTCATCAATAATCTGTTAACCCTAATAGAGTGTTAATTTCCGCTTCGGTCTTGCGCGCAGTCCCAGCCCGTCCGGCGGGTCGGACGAGGCCGGGCGCGGCTGCCGTCAATGGATTTCAGGAGAACCCATGCCTCCCTTTTGCCTCGAACATCGCCCGTCGCCTTTCACGTCCGGTGAGGGCGCCGCTCCGAACGCAGCCCTTCCGGTGTATGCGCTGACGCCGGACGACCTCGAGAGTGCCGCGCTCGATCCGTTCGTCCGCAACTGGGCGCGTCAGGCAGGCTTCAAAGCCGAAAGCGGGGCGCTGCTCCTCATTCCGGCACATCCGGACGGGCAGGGCGGGGCGGATGGCCTCGGCGGTGCCCTCTTCGGTCTCGGCAGCACACCGTTCGATGCGCCCTTCGCTACGGGCAAGCTCGCCCGCACATTGCCACCCGGAGATTGGCGTATTGTCTCCGATAGCCTGTCGGCCGAACAGGCTGCCCTCGGCTTTGCGCTCGGCGCCTATAGCTTTGACCGCTACAAGGTGGGGAAGGCCGAGCGGCCGCAGCTTAAGCTGCCGGAGAGCGTCGATCGGCCGGCCCTGGACCGCACAGTGGCCGGCATCTCGCTGGTCCGCGATCTCATCAACACGCCGACCAACGATCTCGGACCGGACGCCCTGGAAGAAGCGTTCCAGGCGCTCGGCAGGCATTACGGCGCGACCGTCACAACCATCCTTGGCGATGACCTGCTGGTGAAGAACTTCCCCCTGATCCACGCGGTCGGCCGCGCCGCCCACCAGGCGCCGCGCCTTCTGGACCTGCGCTGGGGCTCCGGAGCAAAAAAGATCACGCTCGTGGGCAAAGGAGTCTGCTTTGATACCGGCGGACTGGACATCAAGCCTGCCGCTTCCATGCTTCTAATGAAGAAGGACATGGGCGGGGCTGCAAACGTCATGGGCCTGGCGCTGATGATCATGGATGCCGGGCTCGACGTCTCGTTGCGCGTCCTGGTCCCCGCGGTCGAGAATTCCATAGCCGGCAATGCTTTCCGCCCGAGCGATATCTATCGGTCGCGCAAGGGCCTGACGGTGCAGATCGACAATACGGACGCCGAGGGTCGGCTCGTCCTGGCGGATGCGCTCGCTTACGCCGGCGAGAGCGAGACCGACCTTCTCATCGACATGGCGACGCTGACGGGGGCTGCCCGGGTCGCGCTCGGCCCCGACCTGCCGCCCTTCTTTACCGACGACGAGACGCTCGCCACAGATCTGTCGCAGGCAAGCCTTGCCACTCACGACCCCTTGTGGCGGCTGCCGCTCTACAAGGGGTACGAGAAGGACGTGACGTCCCGCATCGCCGACCTCACGAATGCGCCGTCCGGCGGCATGGCCGGGGCAATCACCGCGGCCCTGTTTCTCAAGCGCTTCGTGGCCGAAACGCGCGGCTGGGTCCATCTCGATGTCTATGGCTGGAACCCGAGCGAGCGTCCGCACGCGCGTGTCGGCGGCGAGGCACAAGGCATCCGGGCTCTCTATGCCCTGATCGCACGCGATCTCTCGTAAGCCTTGAACACAACGAGAAAGGCGCCGAACTGCTTCGACGCCTTGAATGCTTCCAGAACGAACCGTCTATTCGTTGATCAGGCGCTTCAGGAGTTCGATCTCATGGCTGAGCTTCGTGTCGCCGGAGATCAGGTCCTCGATCTTGCGCACGGCATGCAGCACCGTCGTGTGATCGCGTCCACCGAACCGGCGGCCGATTTCGGGAAACGAGCGAGGCGTCAGGGTCTTTGCCAGATACATGGCGATCTGGCGCGGCTTGACGATGACGCGCGTGCGACGATTGGACACGAGCTCCTGGCGGGAGACGTTGTAATGCTTGGCGACAACGCGCTGGATATCCTCGATCCGCACGCGGCGTGGCTCGCCGGCATTGACGAGATGTCCGAGAAGCTCGTCGACGCGCTCGATCGAGAGCTGGGGTTCGAATGACATGCGGAACAGGAGCTGGTTGAAGGCCCCCTCCAGTTCGCGGCCGCTGGCGGTGATGCTGCGGGCGACGTGGCTCAAGATATCGGCGGGAATGTCGAGGGAGGGATCCTCCTCGCGCGCCACATCCAGCCGACGCTTCAGAATCTCCAGCCGCATCTCGTAGTCGGGCCCGTCCATCTCGATGGCCACGCCACCCTGAAGGCGCGAACGAACGCGCGGGTCGAGCGATTCCAGCTCCCAAGGCGCCCGGTCAGCCGCCACGACGACCTGTTTGGCGCTGTCGAGCAACATGTTCAGGAGATGGCAAAACTCGTGCTGGATCGACTTTCCCTGCAGGAACTGCATGTCGTCGATGACGAGCAGGTCGATATTGCGCAAGGTCTCCTTCAGCGACAGCGCATCATTGTCGCGGATGGCGGTGGCGAAGCGCCACATGAAATACTCGGCCGTGAGATAGACAACGCGCGAGGCGCGCGGGCTCTGGATCGCGGCAATGGCGATCGCCTGGAGGAGGTGCGTCTTGCCGAGGCCGACGGAGGAGTGAATGAAGAGCGGATTGAACCGCACTGCTCCGGCGCCCGCTTCCGCGATCGTCTTGGCGGCAGCCAGTGCGACGCGGTTGGATGAGCCTTCGACGAAGCTTGCAAAGCTGTAGCGCGGGTCGAGCGGAGAGCCAAAAAGCGGCGTGGCGACGGGAAGCTTCGCCGCAGCCGGCAGGGCAGCCGTTGCCTGCTGTCCGATGCTCTGGACACCGGTCTTGCGCGCCGACGTGGCGGTTGGCGCAGCAGGAACGGTCTCGCCGGCGACCATGTCGGCTTCATTCGGAGCACGGGCGCCACGCATCGCGCTGCGCACCACGATCTCGACCTTCAGGATCTCGGAATCTTCCTGCTGGAACAGGGTCGTGATCTGGTCGAGATACCGGTTGTTGATCCAGGACTTCAGGAACGTGGTAGGCACGGAAAGACGCACGACGCTCTTCGACATCGAGTGCAGCTTGAGCCGGCCAAACCAGCTTGCAAAGACGTCAGGTCCGACCTGCGCCTTGAGGAGAGCGCTGACCCGGTCGAAAAGTGCGCTCTGGGTCATGATGGCCTGCTCTCCTGTCGTCTGTTCGTTCTGCGCGCTCTTGATCGGCCGAGCATGTTCGCCAGCAGCGAATGTGCGCCCCGAGGTCACCGAATTTAAAAGCATGTGCCGCCTTCCAATGTCTGTCCCGATACCGGCTTTGATGGCCGGCAGTCTCGTGTCGGATGTGCCGCCTTGCGGCGGCATTACCATGGCTGTTCAAACGGACGGGGCCCTCGTGTGCCCGCGCGTTTCCGATCCCTCGGCAAACCCCTCAGACCGTGGCCGAAACCGGCCTCTGCCATCCGGGTCCCCGCTTGCCGTGGGACCGATCGAGCCTGCTGGAGTGACGTTCGTGCCACCCAGGCCTTGCTCCTCTTTCCTGATGCAATCGTCCTCGAACCGAAACGGTTCAAGACATCTTGCAGCAGATCTTTCCTCCGGCGCATCCGCCGGGCTTGCTCTCCCACAACGGGTCTCGCAGTCGATCGACGGCCTTTCATTGCCGGCGACGTTCAATAGAGCCTTCAACCTTAAGACGCGGTTTCTCGCTCCTTGACGACGAAAGCCATCAAGGTGTGACGTTCCTTCAGTTGATGGAAAATTGTGATGTCCACCTTGGTCCAGGAAATATGGAGGCTGCGCAGCCCTTTTCAGGGCCCGTTGCCGACATCGAAAACTCGCTGTCCCACATCTCTTGCTGAAAGCATTTAGGCAGGATCATGACCCAAGATCAATCGCCATTTTTACGGCCGGCAGGGCCTTGGCCGTTGACTCTCAACCGGCGTTTTGCAACTGCCCCGGGCCGCCATTTGAGAATCGCAGTCGAATCAAAGGCTTTGTTTTTGGGCGTTTCAAAGGTGCCCGGAAAAGCAAGAAAAATAAAAAATCGCTTGACTCGGATTCACTTCAACGGCCCCTCCTCGTGGAAGGGCAACGTGTCATAAACTTCAGCAAGCCGTTGTTAATATGGAGATTATTTGGTCACATCCATGACATGATCTCGTCATGGGCAATGATCGACCGGAAAAGCCGGCGTACGAATCGAAAGGGCCCGGTCAATGACCGGGCCACTCTCTTATAAGGCGGAAATGATAAGGCTTATGCCGACAATGCGTTGACGCGGCTGGCCAGGCGCGAAACCTTGCGCGATGCCGTGTTGGCATGCACGACGCCCTTGCTGGCAGCGCGCATCAGCTCGGGCTGTGCCACGCGCAGGGCTTCCTGTGCAACGGCCTGATCGCCGGACGCGATGGCTTCTTCGACCTTGCGGAGGAAGTTGCGAACGCGCGAACGGCGCGACTTGTTGATCTCGGTGCGACGAGCGATCTTGCGGGTCGCTTTTTTCGCCGAAGTTGTATTGGCCATGGGTTTCTCTCTTCAGATTCTGACAAGCACCTCCGCCTCGCCGTGTCGGGTCACTGCGACCTGTCATCCAAGCTCTTCGGAGGCAATAGCGAGAAACCTGCAACGTGGCTTCCCAAACTGTGGGCGCCGTATAGACGCAAACGCCCATTTCGTCAACGCGCTATTTCAGGCGCCGTCTATAGTGCATGGGCGGGGTTGCCGCCATTCCGGGCCTACACCTGGCACGAAGCGCAGTAAAATGTCGAGCGCCCCGCCTGGGGGATCCGGGCGATGATGCCACCACAGCCAGGCCGCGCGCAGGGTTTGCCCTCCCGGTCGTAGACGGCGAAGCTATGCTGGAAATAGCCGAGCGATCCGTCCGCCTGGATATGATCGCGGAGAGACGAGCCTCCGGCCGCGATCGCGTCGGCGATGACGGCGCGAATTGCTTCCGTCAGCACGATCAGCGGTGCCCGCGGGCGCCCGCGCGCATCGACCAGCTTTCCCGACGGCTTGACCGGCGAGAGCCGCGCCCGCCACAGTGCCTCGCAGACGTAGATGTTGCCCAGTCCGGCGATGATCCTCTGGTCGAGCAGGGTCGACTTCAGCGGTTGCGCCTTGCCGGCAAGCCGGCTGGCGAGATAGGCAGCATCGAGCCGGTTGCCGGTCGGCTCCTCCCCGAGCTGCCGGAAGAAGGCGTGCGCCGCCAATGTTTCGCGCGGCCCGATGTCCATAAAGCCGAACCGGCGCGGATCGTTGTAGATGACCTGCACGGTTCCGCGGTCCGATAGAAGATGGAAAACGACATGATCGTGCCGCTCGTCCTTGCCGCGGGGATGATGAAAGTCGCCCGGCGTGGCGGCATCGGCAGAGGCCGCCTCGATCACCCGGAACGAGCCGGACATTCCCAGATGCGCAATGACGACATCGTCGTTGTCGAGCTCGATCAGCAGATATTTCGCCCGGCGGGACAGAGTGAGTATCCGGCGATTTTCGAGGCGGCGGGCGAAATCCATCGGAAAGGGAAACCGCAGGTCGGGACGCCGCACCTCGGCACGGGTGATCAGTGCACCCTCCATAACGGGCGCAAGGCCCCGGCGGACCGTTTCGACCTCGGGCAGTTCGGGCATAGGCAGTCCTTTTTGCGGCGCATTTCGGGCCGACAGCCGCGTCGCGGCGCTTCCTTTCCCAGGAGATAGCGTTGCCGGTGCGAAATCGCTATGGTCCGACGCGTCGAATGGTCCGTATTCCGGATCTGGTCGGATGGACGTAAACGTCCTATGTGCCGTTGATTGTCCGAGACTGTGGGTCGGATGAACATGTCGCTGGACGGTCAGGATGGCCGGATCAGACGTATGACGGCTCACGTCTGCGGGCACAGGACGAATGGGGTTCCGATCCGGACTTCGGGCGATCAGGCTGGAAACGAACGGTCTGGAAATGGAAAGGTGTAGAGTATGACGGACGAACGGGTTTCCGCCGAAGGCGGCATGGAAACGTCTTATGGTTTTCGCCGCGTCAACGAGGGCGAGAAGCAGGGTCTTGTCAACGACGTCTTCCATAAGGTCGCCAAGCGCTACGACATCATGAACGACGTGATGTCGATGGGCCTTCATCGGGCCTGGAAGGATGCGATGGTCGCCGCGCTCCACCCCCGCCGCAGCCCCGACTACAGGGTCCTCGACGTTGCCGGCGGCACGGGCGACATTGCATTTCGCATCGTCGAGGCCTCCGCCCGGCAGGCGCAGGCGACGGTGCTCGACATCAATGGCTCGATGCTCGGCGTCGGTGCCGAGCGCGCCCGGAAGAAAGGTCTGACCGACAATCTCGAATTCGTCGAGGCCAATGCGGAAAGCCTGCCGTTCGAAGACGGTCGCTTCGACGCCTATACGATCGCCTTCGGCATCCGCAACGTGCCGCGCATCGATGTCGCGCTGTCGGAGGCCTATCGCGTGCTGAAGCGCGGCGGACGTCTGCTGGTGCTCGAATTCTCCGATGTCGAGATGCCGCTTCTCGACAAGGTCTATGACGCCTGGTCGTTCAACGCCATTCCGCGCTTCGGCAAGATGATCACCGGCGAGGCCGAGCCCTACCAGTATCTCGTCGAGTCCATCCGGAAGTTCCCGGACCAGAAGGATTTCGCCCGCATGATCGAGAAGGCCGGCTTTTCGCGCGTCACCTACACCAATTACACCGGCGGCATCGCGGCACTGCATTCCGGATGGAAGATCTGAGCGCATGATCAGCCTCCTGTTCCCGCCGTGTCTCCAGGGGAGCCTTCGGTACCGATGAGCACGCCTGCCACCTATCTCCGCATCGCCAGGATTGGCTGGGTTCTCGTCCGCGAAGGCGTCGTCACGGCGATACCGCCGGAGAACCTGCCGCCCTTTGCCCGCTTTGCCCAGAAGGTTGCGGGCCTTCTCGAGCGACGCCGTGCCCAGTTCGAGGAGCGAAGCGACCGCCTTTCGCGGGCGATCGGCCGGCTCGGCCCTTCCTATGTGAAGATCGGTCAGTTTCTTGCCACCCGTCCGGACGTGGTCGGTGCCGAATTTGCCGCCGATCTCGCCTTCCTGCAGGACCGGATGGCGACCTTCCCGGTTACCGAAGCCTATGCCGCCGTGGAAGGTTCGCTCGGCCGTCCGGTTGCGGATCTCTACAGCCGCATCGACGATCCCATCGCGGCCGCCTCCATCGCCCAGGTCCATCCGGGCTGGGTGATGCGGGACGGGCGGGAGGAGAAGGTCGCGATCAAGGTGATCCGGCCGGGCATCCGCCAGCGCTTCGCCCACGATCTCGAGGCCATGTATCTTGTTGCCCGCCTGCAGGAGCGATTTCTGCCGCACACGCGGCGTTTGCGCCCGGTAGAGGTAACGAAGACGCTGGAGCAGACGACCAAGGTCGAGATGGATCTCCGGCTCGAAGCCGCAGCTCTATCGGAAATTGCCGAGAACACGGAGAATGACGAAGGTTTCCGTGTCCCGCGCGTCGATTGGGAACGCACGGGTCGCGATGTCGTCACCATGGAATGGATCGACGGCACCCGCATGGCCGATGTGGAGGCGCTGCGCGCTGCCGGTCACGACCTCAACCGGCTGGCGGAAACGCTGATCCAGTCCTTCCTGCGGCACACCCTGCGGGATGGCTTCTTCCATGCCGACATGCACCAGGGCAACCTGCTGGTCGACCGGAAGGGCATGATCGTTGCCGTCGATTTCGGCATCGTCGGGCGCCTTGGCAAGAAGGAACGGCGGTTTCTTGCCGAAATCCTGTTCGGCTTCATCACCCGCGACTATCGCCGTGTGGCCGATGTGCATTTCGAAGCCGGCTACGTACCCTCCCATCACGACGTCGCAAGCTTTGCCCAGGCCATTCGCGCCATCGGCGAGCCGATCCACGGCCAGCCGGCCGAGACGATTTCCATGGCGAAGCTGCTTACCCTGCTGTTCGAGGTCACCGAGCTTTTCGACATGGAAACGCGTCCCGAGCTGGTCATGCTGCAAAAGACGATGGTGGTGGTCGAGGGCGTTTCCCGCTCCCTCAATCCGCGCTTCAACATGTGGAAGGCCTCCGAACCTGTGGTCGGCGCCTGGATTCGCGACAATCTCGGGCCCAAGCGGGTGGTTACCGACCTCAAGGACGGTCTGCACGCAGCGCTGAGGCTGGCGGAGGCTGCCCCGGAAATCGTCGCAAAGACGGAACGCTTCTCGCGTGATCTGACCGAAATGGCCGAACACGGGCTGAAATTTGACGCAGAGACGGCCGAGGCCATCGGTCGCGCCGAAGCCCGCCACACACGCTCTGGCCGCGTCGCTCTCTGGGTAATTGCACTTCTGCTCGCCATCATCGTCATCAAGGTGCTTTGACGAACGCTCCGCCTCCGTGTTTGCCCTCGTGCGGCGAGACGTCCGCACGTAGAAACCGCGCACATGACAGAGATGTAATCTGGTGCGACTTCAATTTACCGCAGTCCGGACGTAATTGGGGGTTGAAGAAACCCTTTCGAAGGACCGGCCTGAATGGCGGATGCCTATCCCAAGATCGTCGAGCCCCAGCCTGAGTCCCAGACTGGACCTCAGACTGGGCTGCAGCCTGAGCACGCGTCTGAGTCTCAGCCTGAGCTTCGATCCCCGCTCGACCATCCGCCTCAGGCGGCACCTTTGCAAAAGGCAAAGCCCCCGCGCCGCAGGGGGCGTGCGATGCTGCTTGCGAGCCTCGTTGCGGTCCTTGGCTTCGGCAGCTGGTACGGATGGAAGACCTATGGTGCGGCAGGCACCACCCAAGCCGTGGTCAGCGAAGAGGTCACCCGCAGCGATATCGAAAACAGCGTCACCGCCTCCGGGCTTCTTAGCCCCATCCGCGACGTGGATGTCGGCGCCCAGGTATCGGGTCAGTTGAAGAGCCTTAAGGTCGATGTCGGCGACATGGTCACGCAGGGGCAGTTGATCGCGGAAATCGACAGCGCCTCCATCCAGACACAGATCGAGATTGCGGAGGCCGAGCTTGCCAATCTCGATGCGCAGATGATCGACAAGAAGGCACAGGTCGTGCTCGCCGGCGCCAATCTTACCCGACAGCGTAGCCTTGTCGCTGGAAACAGTGCGGCGCAGTCAGCGCTCGACGAAGCGGTGGCGGCACGTGCCACCGCCGAAGCCAACGTGGCCGCGCTGGATGCGCAGATCCGCAAGCAGCAGGCGACACTGAAGGACGCCCGGATCAGTCTCGGCTACACCAAGATCTACGCGCCGCTCGCCGGCACCATCGTCGATGTCGTCGCCAAGGAAGGCCAGACGCTGAACGCCAACCAGTCGGCCCCCACCATCGTGACGGTGGCGGATCTCGACACGATGACCGTCGAGGCCGAGGTCTCCGAAGCCGATATCGGCAAGCTCTCGATCGGCATGGAAGCCTATTTCACGCTGCTCGGCCAGCCCGGCAAGCACTATGCCGGCACGCTGCGGCAGATCAAGCCGACGCCGTCGACCGAAAACAACGTCGTGCTCTATTATGCGCTTTTCGATGTGCCCAATCCTGACCGCCGCTTGATGATGAACATGACGGCGCAGGTCTTCTTCGTCCAGTCGCGCGCAACCGATGTTCTGACCATTCCCGCGGCAGCGCTCCGCATGCGGGACGGCGGCAAGCGCGCCGAGGTCGCGGTCGTCACCGGCGATGGCCGGCAGGAGGTGCGTACCGTTCAGCCCGGCATCCGCAATCGTGTCCGGGTCGAGATTGTGAGCGGCCTGTCGGAAGGCGAAAAGGTCGTCGTCGGCTCCGGCACGGAGGGCCGTGCCACCAATGCCCAGCGCGCGGCAACCCGGACACGCGGCGGACCGCCGCCGATGTTCTGAGGCGCCGACGCATGACGCCTCTGATTTCGCTCAAGAACATCCGCAAGACCTTCATGACCGGCGACGTACCGGTGGACGCCTTGCGCGGCGTCTCGCTCGACATCCAGCCGGGCGAGTTTGTCGCGATCGTCGGCCAGTCCGGGTCGGGCAAGTCGACCCTGATGAACATTCTCGGCTGTCTCGACCAGCCGACCGGCGGTGCCTACCATCTGGATGGCGAGGACGTTGCGGGTTTCGATGCCGACCAGCTGGCCGAGCGCCGCCGCCAGATGTTCGGCTTTGTGTTCCAGAGCTACAACCTGGTCGCCACCTCCACCGCCCGCGAGAATGTTGAGATTCCCGCCATCTATGCCGGCGTGTCGGCAAAGCGCCGGGAAGCGCGCTCCCGCGAGCTGCTCGAGGCGCTCCGGCTTGGCGATCGCATGGATCACCTGCCGAACCAGCTTTCGGGTGGCCAGCAGCAGCGCGTCTCGATTGCCCGCGCCCTCATGAATGGCGGCCAGATCATCCTGGCGGACGAGCCGACCGGCGCCCTCGACAGCCAGAGCGGCAAGGATGTCATGGCGACTCTGCGGCGCATGAACGAAGACGGTCATACCGTCATTATCATCACCCACGCGCCGGATCTTGCGGAATCGGCCGATCGCGTCATCGAGATCCGCGACGGGCTCATCGTGGCCGATCGGCTGCCGCGGCGTATCAGCCGGCCAGTTCGTCCGGCACCACGCGTCTTTGCGACGCAGGCCGGCAAGGCCGCCCTGTTTTCGGATGTGGCGGAAGCCGTGCGCATGTCGTTCCGGGCGCTGCGGGCCAATTTCTTCCGCACGGTGCTGACGCTTCTCGGTATCGTCATCGGCGTGAGCTCCGTCGTCGCCATGCTCGCGATCGGCACCGGCGCGCAGAACCAGGTGCTGAGCCGCATCGCCGCCATGGGGTCGGATCTTCTCGTCATCCGGCCGAACATGGCCAATTTCCGCGGCGGCGAGGGCGGGAGCGTTGTTTCGCTCGTGCCCGCCGATGCGGATGCAATCCTGGAATTGCCCAACATCTCCTTTGCCGTGCCGGAGATGTCGAGTTCGCTGACGGTGCGCGCCGGCAATCTGGATACCCAGACAACGGTCAACGGCACGGTGCCGCAGTTTCCCGAGGCGAAGACCTGGTCGCTGGCCGAGGGCGCCTTCATCGCACCGGCCGACATGCGCAGCTATGCGACTGTCGCCGTTCTGGGCAAGACTGTTGCCGATACGCTGTTTCCGGATGGCGCCGACCCGCTCGGCCAATATATCCTCATCAAGAACATTCCCTTCCAGGTCATCGGGGTCATGGCGCCAAAGGGGGCGACCGCCGGTGGAAACGATCAGGACGATACGGTCCTCGTGCCGCTGTCGACGGGCAATCTCCGTCTCTTCGGTGCGCGCAACGTCCGTTCCATCACGGTGCAGGTGAAGGATGACAGCGCCATCAACATCACGCAGGACCAGATCCAGGCCTTGCTCGACGAGCGCCACCAGCGTCAGGATACCCAGATCGCCAATCTCGCTGCCATCCGTGAGGCCTTCACCGAGACCTCCAACATCCTCAAGGTCTTTCTCGGCTCCATCGCCGCGATCTCGCTTCTGGTCGGCGGCATCGGGGTCATGAACATCATGCTGGTCAGCGTCACCGAACGGACGCGGGAGATCGGCATTCGCATGGCGACCGGCGCGCGAGGCCGCGACATCCTTACGCAGTTCATCGTCGAGGCGCTCGTGGTCTCGGCACTCGGCGGCATTATCGGCGTTGGTCTCGGCCTGTCGATCGGTCTGATCGCCCAGTCATTTGGCGTGCCCGTCACCTTCTCCGCCGGGCCGGTTCTGCTGGCCTTTGCCAGCGCCTTCGTTACCGGTCTTGTTTTTGGCTACCTCCCGGCGCATAACGCGTCGCGCCTTCAGCCGGCTGTTGCCCTGTCGGCGCCCTGAGGCGAGAATTTCTAAAAAAGTTTGGCGCGCGATGGAACTGAACCGCATCCTGAAACCTTCTCCCTGTCTGACCTCTTTTTGTTGATCTCCGGAACACCTTTATGCCTGATCGGTCGCGCCGAGCCTTTCTCCGCGAAAGTACTGCCGACGCCCATGCGGCGCTCGACGACATGATCGGCGCTTTCGACAGCCTGTCGTCCTACAAGACCTATCTGCGAGGAATGAGCGCTTTCCGCATTCCCGTGGAAACGATGCTAGCCGGGCGCGCATGGCCTGACGATCTCGATCTCTGGTCGCAGCAGACCTTCGGCGCGCTGATCCGCACCGATCTTTCCGACCTCGAAATCTCTGCCGATGCGACCGTACCCGTGCCGCCGATGGGTGCCGCGCGGGAGGACATGCTCGGCATGCTCTATGTTCTCGAGGGCTCTGCACTCGGAGCCCGGCTTCTCTATCGCCGCGCCCAGGCGCTCGGATTGCGGGCCGATTTCGGCGCCCGGCATCTGGCGGCCCAGGCAGAAAAGAGCGACCGGTGGCCGCGCTTCCTGCATCTCCTCGAATCCATCGACGCTATCGAGATCGATCGTGTCGCAAGCGCGTCCAGAGCCACATTCATGGTCGCGGAAACAGCGTTCCGAAGGGCTTCCCATGCCGCTGAATGACCCTGCGAACGTCAAGACCGCATCCGCGACAAGCCGCATGATGAAGCCGGGCGAGACCATCGATCTCACAAACTGCGATCGCGAGCCGATCCATATTCCGGGCAGCATCCAGCCGCATGGTTGCCTGCTTGCCTGCGATGCTCGCGCCGGCATGGTGCTGCGCCATTCCGCCAACGCGCCGGAGTTTCTGGGACTGGATGGCGAGATCAATGGCCAACCGCTGGAAGCCCTCATCGGATATGAGGCGACGCACACGCTGCGCAACGCCGTGGCGGCGCTGCGCGACGGCAGCCGCCCGGCGCTGCTTTCGGGCCTTGAGATCGCAAATGTCAGCTACGACGTTGCCATTCATCTCAACAAGGCGATCGTCATCATCGAGTTCGAGCCGGCCACCGAGGGGCAGCCGCTGCAATTGGCGCGCACGCTGATCGGCCGCATCACCGATATCAACGACGTCGACCAGCTTTTGAAACAGTCGGCACGCCTCATCCGCGGCATGCTCGGCTACGACCGCGTGATGATCTATGCCTTCGAGCAAGACGGTGCCGGCAAGGTCATGGCGGAAGCCAAGCGCGGCGATCTCGAGAGTTTTCTCGGGCAATATTTTCCGGCAAGCGACATTCCGCAGCAGGCGCGCGCGCTTTACCTTCAGAACACCATCCGCATCATCGGCGATGCCAGCGGCACCCGCATCCCCCTGATGCCCGATATCGACGTCTCGGGGGAGCCGCTCGACATGTCGCTCGCCCATCTGCGCAGTGTTTCCCCGATCCACTGCGAATATCTGCGCAACATGGGCGTTGCCGCGTCCATGTCGATCTCGATCATCGTCGATGGCAAGCTCTGGGGGCTCATCGCGTGCCATCACTACCAGCCGCGGATCCTGCCCATGGCGCAGCGGGTGGCCGCGGAAATGTTCGGCGAGTTCTTTTCGCTGCATCTCCATGCGCTGAAACAGCGGCAAAAGCTCGACACCGCCAACCGTGCCCGGTCCTCTCTCGATCGCTTCCTGCGCATGGCGTCGCACCACGCCGACATGGGCGAACTCCTGCGCGATCATCTCCCGCACTTCACCTCGCTGATGGCCTGCGACGGCATCGGGCTTTGGATGAACGGGACCTGGACCTCCTTCGGGTCGACGCCGCCTGCAAGTGCCGTGCCATCGGTCCTCAGGCTCATGGGGTCTGTGGTCGCGGGACAGGTCTGGGCGACGCATGCCATGGCGCAGCGCCTTCCGGAAGCGGAAGCCTTCCGCGAACAGGCAGCAGGCGTGCTGGCCGTGCCGCTGACCCAGTTGCATCGCGACTATCTCTTCTTCTTCCGCAAGGAGTTCGTCCAGACGCTGAACTGGGGTGGCGATCCCAACAAGTCGTATGAAAGCGGCCCTTTCGGCGAGCGCCTGACGCCACGCAAGAGCTTTGCGATCTGGAAGGAAACGGTGCAGCTCCAGGCCCAGCCCTGGACCGAGGCCGACCGCGAGATCGCCGAGGTCACCCGTGCAGCGCTCGTCGAAATCGGCCTTCGGCATAGCGAGCTGATGGCCGAGGAGCGCAGCCGCGCCGATGTGCGCCAGCGCATGCTGAACGAGGAACTCAACCACCGGGTCAAGAACATCCTGGCGCTGATCAAGTCTCTCGTCAGCCAGCCGGTCGGCGACGGACGCAGTCTGAGCGAATATGTGAGCTCTCTCAAGGGGCGCATCCAGGCGCTGTCCTTTGCCCATGATCAGGTCGTGCGGGGCGATGGCGGTGGCATGCTGTCGGATCTGCTCGATGCCGAACTTGGCCCCTATCGCAACACGGCCAATGTCCTGAACCTGTCCGGTCCGCCGGTCCTGCTCAATGCCCGAGCCTTCTCGGTCATGGCGCTGGTTCTGCACGAACTCTCGACCAATGCCGCCAAATACGGCGCCTTGTCGCGACCCGGCGGCGCCCTGTCGGTCAGCTGGCGCCTGACGCAGGCCGGCGATTGCGAAATCGCCTGGCGCGAAAGCGGTGGCCCGGCCGTGCTGCCGCCCACGCGCACCGGCTTTGGCAGCGCACTGATCGACCGCAGCGTCCCCTATGACCTTGACGGGCGCAGCACCGTCGTCTTCGCGCCGGTTGGTGTCGAGGCGGATTTCGTGCTGCCGGCCAAGCACGTCACCCTGTCGGAACGTAACGAGACCTTGAGCCTCGCGGCCGGAGCGGACACAACAACCGCAGGGGCCGATCTCGATCCCGACATCCGCGTGCTCCTGGTGGAAGACCAGATGCTGATCGCCATGGATGTCGAGGGCATGCTGGCCGATCAGGGAATCCAGACGGTCCTGACCGCAGCGTCCGCGGACGAGGCTCTGGCCAAGCTCGCGACGTTCAAGCCGGATGTGGCGATCCTCGACGTCAATCTGGGCACCGGCACCTCGATCGAAGTGGCGACGGAACTGACGCGCCGGGATATCCCCTTCCTGTTTGCTACCGGCTACGGCAACATCTCGCCTATTCCGAGCGGCTTTGCCGGCGTGCCGGTTGTGCGCAAGCCCTATGAGCGCGACGCGCTGGTGCGAACGATGAGCACGCTGCTCGACCCCTGAGATCAGGGCTCCGGCACGCGCGATCAGCCGAGAGCGGCGGCCCGAAATCGATTTCGATTTCGGGCATCATGCAGTAGGGTCGCGCATCGATCATGCCGTCTCGGTGGTTTCATGCCTTCATCCACGTCCCCGGCCGTCAGCCTCTCGGGCAAGCGCATTCTTCTCATCATCTCCGGTGGCATCGCCGCCTATAAGAGCCTCGATCTGATCCGCCGCCTCCGCGAGCGGGGCGCGAGCGTCCGTCCCGTCATGACGGCCGGTGCGCAGGCTTTCGTGACGCCGCTCGCCGTCGGCGCTCTGTCGGCCGACAAGGTTTTCACCGAGCTTTTCTCGCGCGAGGATGAGCAGGATGTCGGGCACATCAGGCTGGCGCGGGAGTGCGATCTGGTGCTCGTTGCGCCGGCGACCGCCAACATCATGGCGAAGATGGCGCAGGGGATGACCGACGATCTTGCCTCCACCATTCTGCTGGCGACCGATCGGCCGGTCCTCTTGGCGCCCGCCATGAACCCCAAGATGTGGTCGCATCCGGCGACCCGGCGCAATCGCGATACCTTGGCCGGCGACGGGATCGCCTTCGTCGGCCCCGGTCTCGGCGAGATGGCGGAAAGCGGCGAGCGGGGCGAGGGCCGCATGGCCGAACCGCTGCAGATCGTGGCCGCCGTGGAGTCCTGCCTCGAAGGCTCGCAGCCACTCGCGGCGCCGACCACCCTCCCGCTTTCCGGACGCCATGCCATCGTTACCTCGGGACCGACCCACGAACCGATCGATCCGGTGCGCTACATCGCCAACCGCTCTTCGGGGCGGCAAGGCCACGCCATCGCGGCGGCGCTCGCCCGCCTTGGAGCCAACGTCACGCTCGTCTCGGGTCCGGTCACGATCGCTGACCCTGCCGGCGTCACCGTGGTTCCTGTCCAGACGGCGGTCGAGATGCGGGATGCGGTGCTGGCCGCCTTGCCGGCCGATGCCGCCGTCATGGTTGCCGCCGTTGCCGACTGGCGGGTCGCAGACGTTTCCGGAGGCAAGATCAAGAAAGCGCCCGGCGAAGCGCCGCCGCCGCTGCAGCTGACGGAAAATCCGGACATTCTCAAAACGGTCGGGCACCATGCGGAGCGGCCGCGCATCGTCGTCGGCTTTGCGGCGGAAACCGACGATCCGGTCGCGAACGGGCGTCTCAAGTTGGCGCGCAAGGGGGCGGATATCATCGTCGCCAACGACGTCTCCGCCGGCAGCGGCGTCGCCGGGGGCGTCATGGGGGGCACACGCAACCGTGTCACCATCATCGGCCGCGACGGGGAGGAAACCTGGCCCGAACTCGACAAGGAGGCCGTGGCCGACAGGCTGGCGGCCCTCATCGCCTCACGGCTGGCGTAGGGCCCGCTTCGCTTCGATCTCCTGATCGAGCTGGAAGATGCGCATGTCGAACCCGTTCTCGCCGATGACGACGGCCGTGCCGTCTGGGATTTCCACCCAGGCATCGTCGTCGTCGTTGAGCGGTTCGGACACGAGGCAATAGCCGCCTTGCGGACCCATCGGCGCGGCATAGAGTGTCGGGGCGAACCGATCTGACGCATAGCGCACGGCGTAGAGATCGACGCCATCGGAAAAGGCGGCGGTGAATCGCACGAGAACCTCGTGCTTCATATGCGTTGCCAGCCGTTCGACGAAAGACAGTGTTTCGGCCATGGCGCCCAACGGATCCCGCTCCAAACCGAACTGCAGGGCCATCAGAAACAGGAGTTCGCTGTCGGTGGTGCCGGTGCGCGCCGTGTAGAGCGCATCGTCCAGCATTGCCTCCATCGGCCGACGCAGATGCTCGAAACCGCCGATCTGCCCGTTGTGCATGAACGACCAGCGACCATTGACGAACGGATGGCAGTTGTCGCGGCGGGTGCCGCCGCCGGTCGCCGCCCGGACGTGCGCAAGAAACAGCGGTGAGCGGATCTGGCGGGCGATGCTCTTCAGGTTGCAGTCGGACCAGGCCGGCAGGATGTCGCGGTATCGGCCGGGCTCAGGATGGTCGCCATACCAGGCAATGCCGAAGCCGTCGCCGTTCGTGGAGGTCTTTGCCCGCGTTGCACAATGGGACTGCTCGATCAGGGAGTGCGCCGGCGAGGACACGAGATCCTCCAGATAGAGCGGCTCTCCGCGATAGGCTGCCCATCGGCACATGTGCTGAAACTCCGTGGCTGTCCGGGGAACGCGAATCGCTTGGCGGGACGGCGTTAACCATATGTCTGCGGTATCTTCAGGCGAAAGATGGTAAAAATGCGTTAACGATCTCCTGTGCCCTTTAAGTGACAGCCGCTTCTGGAACGAACGTTCTATCATTCTCGTCGTCGAGGCGGTACACTGCGTGCGATGAGACCGGGCCCAGAAATACGGGAATGACAGCATGACGCCGGATGCCGCGATGGAGGGGCTCCAGGAGAAACCGGATGCCGAGGCTGCGCTACCGAGCGCCGGCGTGCCGCAGGATTTCGATGCGCTGAAGGCCGTCATTCTGGAACGCAAGACGCAATTGCCCAAGCGCTTGCGCCAGGTCGCCGCCTATGCGCTCGATCAGCCGGACGAGATCGCTTTCGGAACGGCTGCCAGCATCGCCGCTGCCGCCGACGTGCAGCCTTCGACGCTCGTCCGCTTTGCCCAGCATTTCGGCTTTGAAGGGTTTTCGAGCCTGCAGCAGATCTTTCGCGCCCGCCTGCGGGAGCGCAATCCGGGCTACGAGGAGCGCTTGCGGGCGCTTGGCGACAACGGCCACAGCCGGGGCGAAAGCGGCGCGATCTTCAACGGCTTCGTGGCCGCGGCCCACCGGTCGCTCGACAACATCGCCGGCTCCGTCGATCCCGCCGCCTTCGAGCAGGCGGTCGATCTCCTGGCGAAGGCCGACACCATCTTCCTCATCGCCAAGCGGCGGTCCTATCCGATCTCCGGCTATATGGCCTATGCCTTTGGCAAGCTGAAGATCCGCTACCAGATGGTGGGCACGGCCGCCGGTGTCGATGACGACATCCTCGCCTTGGCCGGACGCCGCGACGCCGCCTTCGCGGTCAGTTTTTCGCCCTATACGTCCGAAAGCATTCACCAGGCCCGGCTTTTGGCAGGCCGCAAGGTTCCGGTCGTCTCTCTCACCGACAGCGCCTTTTCGCCCCTCGTCGAATCCTCGAAGATCTGGTTCGAGATCGTGGAGGCCGACCACGCCGGATTTCGGTCGCTCTCGGCCAGTATGGCTTTCGCCATGGCGCTGACCGTTGCGGTGGCGGAGAAGCGCCAGCGCGGATGGCCTGTTCCAGATATGGAATGAAAATTCCATATTGACGGATAGACGGAACCTATGTTTCATGTGCGGCTATTCGGACAGGAAGAGACGACAAGCCGCACGTCGGGAGGACAGCAACGTTGACCGGGATCAGCCAGAGGGATGCGGCGCGGCCGCTCGATATCATCACCATTGGTCGCGCCTCGGTCGATCTTTACGGTCAGCAGATCGGAACGCGGCTGGAAGACGTCGCAAGCTTCGCCAAGTCGGTCGGTGGTTGCCCGACCAACATTGCGGTCGGCACTGCGCGACTCGGCCTGAAATCGGCGCTTCTGACCCGCGTCGGTCGCGAGCAGATGGGCCGCTTCATCGTGGAGCAACTGACCCGCGAGGGTGTGGAAACCAAGGGTATCGTCACCGACCCCGAGCGTCTGACCGCGCTCGCCATTCTCGCCGTCGAGAACGACCACTCCTTTCCGCTGCTCTTTTATCGCGACAACTGCGCCGACAACGCGCTCTGCGAGGACGATGTCGACGAGGCTTTCATCCGCTCGTCCCGCGCAATCCTCGTGTCCGGCACGCATTTCTCGCGTGAAAACACCGATGCCGCGCAACGCAAGGCGATCCGCATCGCCAAGGCGAACGGCGTCAAGATCGCTTTCGACATCGACTACCGTCCGAACCTCTGGGGCTTGGCCGGGCACGACGCGGGCGACAACCGCTATATCGCGTCCGCCCATGTTTCCGCGCATCTGAAGACGGTTCTGGCCGATTGCGACCTGATTGTCGGCACGGAGGAAGAGGTGCTGATCGCCTCCGGCGAAAGCGACCTTCTCGCTGCCCTGAAGACCATTCGCGCGCAGTCCGCAGCGACCATCGTCCTCAAGCGCGGCCCCATGGGCTGCATCGTCTATGACGGCGCGATTTCGGACGATCTGGAAGACGGCATCATCGGCCGGGGTTTTCCGATCGAGGTCTACAATGTGCTCGGCGCAGGCGATGCCTTCATGTCCGGCTTCCTGCGTGGCTGGCTTGCCGGAGAACCCCACGCGACATCGGCCACCTGGGCCAATGCCTGCGGCGCCTTTGCCGTCTCGCGCCTCCTTTGTGCGCCCGAAATTCCCACCTGGACCGAACTGCAGTTCTTCCTCGAGAACGGAAGCCCGGAGCGTGCGCTGCGCAAGGATGCGGCGATCAACCACGTGCACTGGGCAACCACCCGCCGCCGGGAGATCCCGAGCCTCATGGCGCTGGCCATCGATCACCGCAGCCAGCTCGAAGACATGGCCGCCGGCGACGCCGCCAAGCTCGCCCGTATTCCCGCCTTCAAGGTTCTCGCGGTCAAGGCAGCGGCGAAAATCGCCGACGGGCGGCCGGGTTTCGGCATGCTGATCGACGACAAATACGGCCGGGATGCGCTCTATGCCGCCGGTGCATTGAAAGATTTCTGGGTGGCAAAGCCGATCGAGCTGCCGGGCTCGCGTCCGCTGCAGTTCGAGTTCAGCCAGGATCTCGGCAGCCGCCTCATCGACTGGCCGGTCGATCACTGCATCAAGGTTCTGAGCTTCTACCATCCGGACGACCCGGCCGATCTCAAGGCGACGCAGATCGCCAAGCTGCGCAGCGCCTTCGAAGCAGCGCGCAAGGTCGGCCGCGACATCCTGATCGAGATCATCGCCGGCAAGCACGGTCCGCTGGATGACACGACCATCCCGCGGGCGCTCAATGAGCTCTACGATGCCGGACTGAAACCCGACTGGTGGAAGCTGGAGCCGCAGGCAAGCCGCAGCGCCTGGAGCGCCATCGACGATGTCATCGAGACGCGCGATCCGCTCTGCCGTGGCGTGGTTCTGCTCGGTCTCGAAGCGTCTTACGATGCACTGAAAGAGGGCTTTGCCGCCGCCCGCACCGCGCGGCAGGTTCGCGGCTTTGCCGTAGGGCGGACGATCTTCGTGGAGGCGGCGCGCCGGTGGCTCGCCGGCGAGATCGACGATGCCGCGGCGATCGACGACATGGCGCACCGGTTCCGCCAGCTGGTCGACCTGTGGGTCGGCCTCGCCGACGAGAAAGCGGCCTGAACAGGCCACGATGCTGACGACAACGACCGCCGGAACGGGCGGCAGGGACAGGCGGGCAGACAGCCTGCGGCGTGAGGAGACCTTGAGATCATGAACCAGCAAGCCCCCATCGCATCGGACGACGGCGCTCACAAGGCGACGAGATCGCCGGGCACCGTGCGGCTGACCATGGCGCAGGCGCTCGCGCGCTTCCTGACGCGGCAGATGACGGTGATCGACGGCGAGACCGTGCCGATTTTCGGCGGCGTCTTCGCGATCTTCGGTCATGGCAACGTGGCCGGCATGGGCGAAGCGCTGCACGGCATCAAGGACGTGCTGCCGACCTACCGCGCGCAGAACGAGCAGGGCATGGCCAATGCCGCCGTTGCCTTTGCCAAGGCGAGCTTCCGCCGCCGCTTCATGGCTTGCACCACCTCGATCGGCCCTGGCGCGCTCAACATGGTGACGTCGGCAGCCCTTGCCCATGTCAACCGGTTGCCCGTTTTGCTTCTGCCCGGCGACGTTTTTGCCAATCGCCGGCCCGACCCGGTGCTCCAGCAGATCGAGGATTTCGGCGACGGCAGCATGACCGTCAATGACTGTTTCCGCCCGGTCTCGCGCTATTTCGACCGTATCACCCGTCCCGAACAGATCATTCCGGCGCTGCGCCGCGCCATGCAGGTGCTGACCGACCCCTCCGAGTGCGGCCCGGTAACGCTGGCGCTCTGCCAGGACGTTCAGGCCGAGGCCTATGATTATCCCGAGAGCTTCTTTGCCGAGAAGGTCTGGCTGCCGCGCCGGCTCCGGCCCGACACGCAGGAACGCCTGGCCGCCTCCACGGCGATCGCGGCGGCGAAGAAGCCGATCATCATTGCCGGTGGTGGCGTGCTCTACAGCGAGGCGAGCGCGGCGCTCGCGACCTTTGCCGAAAAGCACGGTATTCCGGTGATGGAGACACAGGCCGGCAAGTCGTCGCTGCCGGACAGCCATCCGATGAACATGGGTTCCGTCGGCGTGACCGGCACCTCGGCGGCCAATGTGCTGGCCGAAGAAGCCGACCTCGTGCTGGCGGTCGGCACCCGCCTGCAGGATTTCACCACCGGCTCCTGGGCGCTGTTCAAAAATGACGGGCTGAGGATCGTCGGTCTCAACGTGCAGTCCTTCGATGCTGCCAAGCATGAATCCCTGCCGCTCGTCTGCGACGCTGCGATCGGCCTTTCCGAACTGTCGGCAGAGCTGGGGGCCTACCATGCCGGCAGCGGCTGGGGAGACAAGGCCGGCAGCCTGAAGACCGAATGGCAGGCAGCGGCCGACACGTCGCTCGCCGCCACCAATGCGACGCTTCCATCCGACGCCCAGGTGATCGGCGCAGTGATGCGGGCCCGAAAGGGCGACACGACGCTGGTCTGCGCCGCGGGTGGCCTTCCGGGCGAACTGCACAAGCTGTGGCGCGCCGAAAAGCCCGGCAGCTATCACATGGAATACGGCTTCTCGACCATGGGCTATGAGATAGCGGGCGGTCTGGGCGTCAAGCTTGCCAAGCCCGAAAGCGACGTCATCGTGATGGTCGGCGACGGCAGCTACATGATGCTGAATGCCGAGATCGCCTCGTCCATCATGCTCGGCGCGAAGCTCACGGTCGTGCTTCTCGACAATGCCGGCTATGGCTGCATCAACCGGCTGCAGATGGCGACCGGCGGTGCGAACTTCAACAATCTCCTGCAGGACACGCATCATGTCGCGCTGCCGGCGATCGATTTCGCCGGCCATGCCGCCGCCATGGGGGCGGTGACGCGCAAGGCCGCCTCGCTCGCCGAACTGGAAGCAGCGCTGGCCGAAACCGCGGGCGAAACCCGGACAACCGTCATCGTCATCGACACAGACCCGCTGATCACCACCGACGCCGGTGGCCACTGGTGGGATGTGGCCGTGCCCGAGGTTTCGGAGCGCGATGCCGTCGGGCAGGCACGCCGGGCCTATGAGCGGGCACTCGCCGCCCAGCGCGTCGGCTGATCTCCTTAACTCCCGTCATCACGAAGAAGCACCACAGAGACACATCATGATCCGCTACGGAACCAACCCGATCGCCTGGAGCAACGACGACGATCAGACGATCGGCGCCCATCTCTCGCTCGAAGACTGCCTGTCCGATTGCCAGAAGATCGGCTTCGACGGTATCGAGAAGGGTCACAAGATGCCGACCGAGCCGCAGGCGCTGAAGGCGAAACTGGCCGAATACGGCCTCGTCTTCGTTTCCGGCTGGCACTCGACCAACCTTCTGACCCATGATGTGGAGGCCGAGAAGCGGGCGATCCAGCCGCATCTTGATCTTCTCAAGGCAAATGGCTGCAAGGTCTGCATCGTCTGCGAGACGTCCAATGCCATTCACGGCGATGACGCGACCTCGCTTGTGGCCGACAAGCCGGTGCTGCCCGACGACCAGTGGAAAACCTTCGGCGCCGATCTCGAGGCGATTGCCCAGTATTGCGCCGATCAGGGCATCGATCTGGTTTATCACCATCACATGGGCACGATCGTCCAGACCGGGCCCGAGATCGACCGGCTGATGGAGACGACCGGACCGGCAACCAAGCTGCTGCTCGACACCGGCCATGCCTGGTTCGGCGGCTCGGACCCAGCCGAGCTTGCCCGGAAATACATGCACCGCGTCCGCCACATCCACGCGAAGAACGTGCGTCGTGCGGTGCGCAAGGAGGTCGAGGACAACGGGCTCTCCTTCCTCGAAGGCGTGCGCCGCGGCGTTTTCACCGTGCCGGGCGATGATGAGGGCGGCGTCGATTTCCTGCCCGTTCTCAAGATTGCTGCCGAACATGGCTATGACGGTTGGCTGGTCATCGAGGCGGAACAGGACAGCGCCATCCGCATTCCGTTCGAATACCAGTCGCTGGGCTTCCGATCCCTCAAGGCCTACGCACGGGAGGCCGGTCTCGACCGGTCCTGAACCTCTCTCCGAAAGGAAGCCGACATGCCGAACCTTCTCGTCAAGCCGAGGGCCGAAACCGGCCTCGTCCACGACGTCACGCCGGAAAGCGCCGGCTGGACCTATGTCGGTTTCCAACTGCACAAGCTCGCGGCCGGGGAGGCCGTCTCGGGCCGGACGGGCGAGCGCGAGGTCTGCCTCGTCCTCGTCGCCGGCAAGGCACGCGTGACGGTGGACGATGAGGATTTTGGCGAACTCGGCGAACGGATGACGCCGTTCGAGGGTGCACCCTTTTCGGTGTATGCGCCGAAGGGCGCCGCCTATACGGTGACGGCAACGACAGATCTCGAGCTCGGCGTCTGTTCGGCACCGGGCGGCGAAGGCTTCAAGGCACAGGTCATCCGGCCCGACCGGCACCCGCAGATGACGCGCGGCAAGGGCACAAACACCCGCTACGTCACCAACATCATGCCGGAAAACGACGAGGCAGCGCAGTCACTGCTGGTGGTCGAAGTCATCACGCCCGGCGGCCACACCTCGTCCTATCCGCCGCACAAGCACGACGAGGACAACCTGCCGGCCGAAAGCTTCCTGGAAGAAACCTATTACCACCGCCTCAATCCGGCGCAGGGCTTTGCCATGCAGCGCGTCTATACGGACGACCGGTCGCTAGACGAGACCATGGCAGTCGAGAACGGCGATGTCGTGCTGGTGCCGAAAGGCTATCACCCTGTCGCGGCGATCCATGGATACGACCTCTATTATCTCAACGTCATGGCAGGGCCGGCGCGGGCGTGGAAGTTCAACAACGCCAAGGAGCACGAATGGCTTTTCACCGGCGTGTGACAGAGGCTCCGCGCGTAAAACGCCGGAGGTTGACGGATCGGTTATCGGACGGGGTACGGAAAGCTGCCGCCAAGGATCGATTTTGATATGACACCTTCCGGTGCGCCTTCCAGCCGTTTCAGCGAGGGACTGCAGGCTCTCGGAGGGAGGCCGTTTCTGCAGACCCGAAGCGGTTGGGCTTGCCTCCATTCCGCGCCTCAAGGAGCGGATCCCGCCTTGCGGAAACGCCTTGTCATCGATCCGAGACGGAGCGGAGCGATGATGGCATAGCCGGTTCGGGGCGCGGATATAGGCCCTGACATTGCAAGAGGGAGAACGGCAATTATCTCCCGGCTTGAAAAGGCATATGAGGCGGCGTCCTCGCTGGAGCGGATCATTTTGCGCCGGAACAGGTTCAGTTCCAAGCAACGACGTTTCGCGCAAGCAAAAGGAGGATCGATATGAAGATCGATGGTGCGTGCCACTGCGGACAGATCAGCTTTGAAGCGGAGGTCGATCCCGATGCCGTTTCGGTCTGCCACTGCACCGACTGCCAGCAATTGACGGGCACGGCCTATCGGGTCAGCGTCTCGCTCCCCAGCGACCATTTCCGGCTGACGAAAGGGTCACCGAAAACCTATGTGAAGACAGCGGACAACGGGAACCGCAGACTGCAGATGTTCTGTTCCGACTGCGGCTCCCCGATCTTCACGACCGGCGAAGGCGAGGCGGCGCAGGAGATCGCCATCCGCTGGGGCACCATCCGCCAGCGGCGCGATCTCGCTCCGACCCGCCAGATCTGGTGCGCCTCCGCAGCGCCTTGGCTGGACGCCGTCTCGGCCTTGCCCGGAACGGCCGGCGATTGAAGCCCTGACGTCGGCCGCCGGAAATCGATTTCGAAAGCAGGGATTATGGAGTAAGTCCGGGAGACTTTCCCAAGCGGCCCGCCCTGCCGGGTATGATCCACCGCGTTACCGCTACCGAACGGCCCCTGCGCCGAAGTCCCTACGCCGAAAGGCGCGAAAACTTAAAGGAATGCTCCTCTTGTCTTCTCCCGTTTCCGCTTCTCCCGTGTCCTCGTCCGCCGCGTCTTCCCCTTTCTCGTCGCATCCGACCCTCGGCAAGCCCTTTTCCGCTTTCCTCTTCGACATGGACGGCACGCTTCTCAATTCGATTGCAGCGGCGGAGCGCGTCTGGGGGAAATGGGCCGTGGCGCACGGGTTGGATCTCAAGACCTTCCTGCCTTTCATGCATGGCAAGCGTGGCATCGACACGATCACGCAGCTGAACTTGCCCGGCGTCGATCCGGCCAAGGAAGCCGCCTATATCACGCAGGCGGAGATCGACGACGTCGAGGGCGTGAAGCCGATCCCCGGCGCGCTCGAATTCCTGAAGTTGCTGCCCGCGGATCGCTGGGCGATCGTCACCTCCTCGCCACTGCCGCTTGCCAGAGCGCGTCTCGCCAAGGCCGGAATCACGGCGCCGAAGTTTCTTGTGACTGCGGAAGACGTGACGCAGGGAAAGCCGGCACCGGATTGCTACCGACTGGGCGCCGAGCGCGTCGGGTTCGACCCTACCGATTGCCTCGTGTTCGAAGATGTCCCGGCCGGTGTGACGGCCGGCGAAGCCGCCGGCTCGGATGTTGCGGTGATCACCACGACGCATGAGCATCCCATGGAGACCACGCATCTCAAACTTCCCGGATATGAGGGACTTTCGGTTGAAATCGCCGCGGATGGACGCCTCATGCTGGTCGAAAAGACGGCGGCCTGATCAGAAGCGCGAGTTGCCGCACGGTGTCAAAGGGTTGTCACCGCGCGGTGGCGACCTAACTAGACCCTCATGCCAAACGACAGCCACCCTCTTTTCCGACAGGATCCGGGCGCCTCGACCCTGCAGCAGGCGCTGCTGTCTCCTGCGGTCGCCGACGCCTTCGGGCGCCTTGCGGCAGAGCCTGACGACTGGGCCCTTTTCCTCGATATCGACGGGACGCTTGTCGATCTGGCGGAAACGCCGGACGCGATCCGCGTTCCCCCGGACCTGCCCTCCACGCTGATGGCCGTTTCCAACCGGCTGGGCGGCGCGCTTGCGCTCGTGACGGGGCGGGCGCTGCATTATGCCGACGTCCTGTTCGATCCAGCGACGTTTCCCATTGCCGGTCTGCATGGCGCCGAGCTGCGCGACCAGACGGGCGCGATTACCCGGCCGGAGATCACGCCGGCCTTCGTTACCCTGAAGAACGAGCTTGCCCGCACCGTCAAGGACTGGGAGGGCGTGCTGTTCGAGGACAAGGGTGCCGCCGTTGCCCTGCATTACCGGCTGGCGCCGGAACGCTGCGCCGATGTCGAACACGTCATGCGACGCGCTTCGCTCGCCATTGGCGGAGACTGGGGCCTCCAGTTCGGCAAGATGGTGGTGGAGCTTCGCCCCGCGACGGCCAGCAAGGGCGCGGCCGTCATGACGTTCCTGTCGCAATCGCCCTTTTCAGGCCGTAAGCCGTTGGCGATCGGCGATGACGTTACCGACGAGGCCATGTTCAAGGTGGCCAACGCCGCCGGCGGCATGTCGCTGCGCGTCGGCGAGCCGGGTTTCGAAACGCAGGCCCAAGCGACCATCGGCTCGGCGCAGGCGGTTCGGGACGCCCTGACGATGCTTGCCCACGGCAGCAAACCGTGAGCGACGCCATCTGCGCGACAGGCTTCGGCTTGGGGCGGACGTTGCCCTGCCCTGTGCTCGCCTGTGCGTCCCTGGCGGAGCAGAATTCTGAAAGGAAGACATCTTGAGCCGTCTCATCGTCGTGTCCAACCGCGTGCCGGTACCGGAAAAATCGGGAGATGCGCCTGCCGGCGGTCTTGCCGTCGCGCTGCAGGCCGCACTCGAAGAGCATGGCGGCATCTGGATGGGCTGGTCGGGCAAATCCAGCGGCACGAAGGAGCCGGCTCCCCTCGACCTCAAGGATCGCGGCAAGATCACCTATGCGCTTACCGATCTCACCGACAAGGACGTCGACGAATATTATTTCGGATTCGCCAACCGCGTGCTCTGGCCGATCTGCCACTATCGGCTGGATCTCGCTGAATACGGCCGCAAGGAGATGGCCGGATACTTTCGCGTCAACCGCTTCTTCGCCCATCGGCTGGCGCCGCTGCTGGAGCCGGATGATGTCATCTGGATTCACGACTATCACCTGATCCCGCTGGCGGCCGAACTGCGCCAGATGGGCATTCAGAACCGCATCGGCTTCTTCCTCCATATCCCGTGGCCGCCAGCCGACGTGCTCTTCGCCATGCCGGTGCATGAGGAGATCATGCGTGGCCTCTCGCATTACGACCTGATCGGCTTTCAGACCGACCACGATCTCGAGAACTTCGCCGGCGGCCTGCGCCGCGAGGGCATCGGCAACGAGATCAGCCCCGGCCGCTACAGTGCGCATGGCCGGATCTTCAAGGGCGGCACCTATGGCATCGGCATCGAGACGAAGGCTTTCGCAACCTTCGCCCGCAAGAGTGCGTCTCATGTCATGGTGAAGAAGGCGGCCGCCAGCATCGAAGGGCGCGACCTGATCATCGGCGTCGACCGGCTCGATTATTCCAAGGGCATCACCCAGCGCATCGATGCCTTCGAGCGCTTCATCGAGGCGAGCCCGGGGCAGCAGGGCAAGGTAACCTATCTGCAGGTCACACCGAAATCCCGTTCCGAAGTGCCGGAATATGAGGCCATGCAGCGCACGGTGGCCGAACAGGCCGGACGCGTCAACGGCGCGCTCGGAACGGTCGACTGGGTGCCGATCCGCTACATCAACCGCTCGATTTCACGGCCGATTCTCGCCGGGCTCTACCGAATGGCGAAGGTTGGTCTGGTCACGCCGCTGCGCGACGGCATGAACCTCGTTGCCAAGGAATATGTGGCGGCGCAGGATCCCGAAAACCCCGGCGTGCTTGTGCTCTCGCGTTTCGCCGGTGCGGCCCGCGAGCTGGACGGGGCGCTGCTCGTCAATCCCTATGACATCGAGGGCACAGCCAATGCCATCGCGCGGGGGCTGTCCATGCCGCTTCCCGAGCGGCAGGAGCGGTGGGGCCGGATGATGGATTATCTGAACGAGCACGACGTGGTGCGCTGGTGCGACGATTTCCTCAAGGATCTCGTCGCCTGATCAGCGTCCAAGAACACATCCGACCGAGATATCACGCCGCCTTGGCGACGTGATATTCCTTGATCGCAACCATCTTGATCGCCTTCCAGCGCTCCGCTTCGTAATTCAGCGAAAAACCGTCCTGAGCGAGGAAGACCGGGTCTCCATCGAGGTCGCGGGCGATATCGCCGCGCCGTGCGGTGATGAAGCGGTCGAGTTCGCCAGGGACATCGGAGGACACCCACCGGCAGATCGAGAAGCGGGCCATGTCGAACGAGACGGGCAGGCCGTACTCGCCCTGGAGACGCTCCTTCAACACATCGAGCTGCAGCGCGCCGACGACACCGACGATGGCCGGGGAGCCATCTTCGGGAGAAAACAGTTGCACGACACCTTCTTCAGCCATCTGCTGTAGCGCTTCCTTGAGCTTCTTGGCCTTCATGGCATCCTCCAGCCGCACGCGGCGCAGGATTTCCGGCGAGAAGTTCGGAACGCCCTGGAACACCAGCGGTTCGCCTTCCGTCAGCGTATCGCCGATGCGCAGCGTCCCGTGGTTGGGAATGCCGACCACGTCGCCGGCATAGGCCGTATCGGCCAGCTGGCGCTGCGAAGCGAAAAAGAACTGCGGTGCGGTGAGGCCGAGCTGCTTACCGGTGCGGGCAAGCCGCGCCTTCATGCCGCGTTCCAGCTTGCCGGAACAGATGCGCGCAAAGGCGATGCGGTCGCGATGGTTCGGGTCCATGTTGGCCTGGATCTTGAAGACAAAGGCCGTCATCTTGTCCTCGTTGGCATGCACCGTGCGGATATCCGCCACCTGATCGCGCGGCGGCGGCGCCATGGCGCCCAGCGCATTGATAAGGTCGCGCACGCCGTAATTGCGCAACGCGGAGCCGAAGAAGACCGGTGTCATGTGGCCTTCGAGGAAGGCCTGCCGGTCGAACGGACGACAGGCCTCGATGGCAAGCTCCGTTTCCTCGATGAAGGCGGCGCGTTCGTTTTCAGGCAACCGGTCGGCCACCGCCTGCGGACCGTTGACCTTCAGCGCCTCGACCTGCGTGTCTGCGCCGCGCACCGTGTTTTCCGCCAGATAATAGGAGCCGCAGAAGGTCTTCGACCGGCCGATCGGCCACGTGATCGGCGCCGTATCAAGCGCGAGCTTTTCTTCGACCTCGTCGAGGATCTCGAAGGGATCCCGGCTTTCCCGGTCCATCTTGTTGATGAAGGTGATGATCGGGATGTCGCGCATGCGGCAGACCTCGAACAGCTTCAGCGTCCGCGGCTCGATGCCCTTGGCGGCATCGATCACCATCACGGCGGCATCCACCGCCGTCAGGGTGCGATAGGTGTCGTCGGCAAAATCCTCGTGGCCGGGCGTGTCGAGGATATTGAAGACGTTACCGTCATATTCGAACGTCATTACCGAGGTCACGACCGAGATGCCGCGCTCGCGCTCGATCTTCATCCAGTCGGACCGGGTCTGGATCCGGTCCTTCTTGGCCTTGACCTCGCCGGCCAGCTGAATCGCGCCGCCGAACAGCAGGAGCTTTTCGGTCAGCGTCGTCTTGCCCGCGTCGGGGTGCGCGATGATCGCAAAGGTTCGGCGGCGGGAGACCGCATCGGCGAGCGTTTCAGCCATGGGAAGTGTCCTGTTTTGGAAGGCTTATCTAGCGATATGGCGGCCGATATGCAATTGACGCCGTCGATCCCTTGCTCTGCTCCCGTATCAGGCTTCGTAAAGGAGTTGCCCATGCCCGACCTCTCGACGCCCGTTCTTGCCCTGATCCGTCTTCCCCATGGCGCGGGACTGGCGCTGCCGGCCTATGAGAGCCCGGGGGCGGCCGGCATGGACCTGCGCGCTGCCGTGAGCGTGGACAAAGCGCTGGTGATCGGTCCGGGGGAGCGCGCGCTGGTGCCGACCGGCTTCGTCTTCGAGATCCCGGATGGGTTTGAGGGGCAGGTTCGGCCGCGCTCGGGCCTCGCCTTCAAGAATGGTGTTACCTGCCTGAACACGCCGGGAACGATCGACAGCGACTATCGCGGGGAGGTGAAGGTGCTGCTGATCAATCACGGGAGCGAGCCCTTCACCGTGGTGCGCGACATGCGCATCGCGCAGATGGTGGTCGCGCCGGTGACGCAGGCCCGCGTCCGGGAGGCGACTGCGCTTTCGCTGACGGCGCGCAGGGATGGCGGTTTCGGGTCGACCGGTCTTTAGCGAGGTGTCCCCCCGCGCTTTCCTCAGGTGGGTGGGGAAAGCCCGCGCTCTGCAAGGTTTCACGGAATTGTGCGCCGCATCATCTTGACGCTCTCGGTACGCATACATACAGTCGTGTTTGTATAACGCGTGACCCGCCGTGAACCTGGTCAGGGTTGCCGTCCGACTTCATGTCTTCCGGCCGACGCTACGATCTCTTTTGAAGACATCGTCCGCGCGCCGGCTCTTTTCGTGGGACCTTCCTATGCGGACCAATCGCCTGACGCTCGCCGCCCTTCTCATCGGCGCGGCTTTCCTGAGTGCCTGCCAGCAGGAGGAGACCAAAGCGGAAGGACAGCCGCAGCGGCCGCCCTCCGAAGTCGCGGTCATCACCACCAAGACGGAGGAGCTGCCGATCACCAACGAGCTGCCCGGCCGGATCGCCGCTACCCGCACGGCGGAAGTCCGTCCGCGGGTCTCCGGCATCGTGGTCGAGCGTGTGTTCGAGCAAGGCACCACGGTCCAGCAGGGCGACGTG
Organism: Rhizobium sp. Leaf341; assembly: GCF_001424325.1. Lineage (NCBI taxonomy): Bacteria > Pseudomonadati > Pseudomonadota > Alphaproteobacteria > Hyphomicrobiales > Rhizobiaceae > Rhizobium > Rhizobium sp. Leaf341. The sequence continues at coordinate 1,059,837 of NZ_LMPE01000003.1, read as the reverse complement.
CTCTACCGCATCGACCCGAAGCCCTTCCAGGTGCAGGTGGACAGCGCCGAGGCGACGCTTGCCCGCGCACGCGCCGCCCAGACGCAGGCGCGCAACACCGCCGGACGCCAGGAGCAGTTGCGCAAGTCGAACGTCGCGACGCAGCAGAACTTCGATGACGCGGTCGCTTTGCTCGCGCAGGCCGATGCCGATGTGGCGATCGCCGAGGCTGGCGTTGCATCGGCCCGCCTCAACCTGCAATACACCAATGTGACCGCCCCGATCACCGGCCGCATCGGTCGCGCGTTGATCACCGAGGGTGCGCTCGTCACGCAGAACGGCACGGAGAATCTGGCGACGATCCAACAGCTCGACCCTGTCTATGCGGACTTTACCCAGACCGCGACCGACGTCATCCGTCTGCGCAAGGCGCTGCAGGACGGCCAGCTGATGACCAATGCCAACGAGGCGGCCGCTCAGCTGGTGCTGGACGACGGAACGCCCTATCCGGAAAAGGGCCGACTGCTGTTTTCGGAAGCGGCCGTCGACGAAACCACCGGCCAGATCACCCTTCGCGGCGAGTTAGCCAACCCGAACGGCGATCTCCTGCCGGGCATGTATGTGCGCGGGCTCATCCAGCAGGGCATCGAGCGCCATGCGATCGCCGTGCCGCAGCAGGCCATCCAGCGCGACACTGCCGGCAAGGCGCTCGTCTACGTCGTCAATCCCGAGAGCAAGGTCGAGATCCGTCCCGTCACGACGAGCCGGGTCGTCGGCGACCGCTGGGTCATTTCCAACGGCCTGAAGGCCGACGAGAAGATCATCGTCGAGGGCTTCCAGAAGGTTGGCCCAGGCGCACCCGTCAAGGTCGTCGACTGGAACCCGGCACCACCGAAGCCCGATGCTGGCGCCGCGGCTGCTCCCACCGCGCCGGAAGGCGCGCCGGCCGGCACCAACCAATCCGGCACCAACCCGGCCGGCGGAGAACAGTCGGGCACCCCGGCGGCCTCCGCTGACAAGCCCGCAGTTCCCGAAGGTGGTGCCGCACCGGCTGCGGCGCAGACCGGCGACGATGCAGGCGCAGACGCTGGCAAAAACACCGGCAAAGACACTGGCAAGGGTGCTGACAACGGTGCCGGCAACGGCGGCGCACAGCCCGCACAAGCGAATTAAGGACGGTCCATGCCCAGTTTCTTCATCGACCGGCCCATCTTCGCCTGGGTCGTCGCCCTCTTCATCATGATTGCAGGGATCATCGCGATCCCCTTTCTGCCCATCGCGCAGTATCCGAGCGTGGCGCCGCCGCAGATCAGCATCTCCGCCACCTATCCCGGCGCCTCTTCCACCGAGACGTATCAGGGCGTGACGCAGCTGATCGAAAACGAGCTGAACGGCATCGAAGGGCTCCAGTATTTCGAGTCTACGTCGAACGCCGCCGGCGCTGTATCCATCAACGTCACCTTCGCGCCCGGAACCGATCCGGGCGACGCGGCCGTGGACGTGCAGAACCGTGTCCGTCGCGTCGAGCCGCGGCTGCCGGATGCCGTGACGCAGCAAGGCATTCAGGTCGATGAAGCCGGCTCGGGCTTCCTCCTCATCATCTCGCTCACCTCCACCGACGGGTCGATGGACGCGATCGGCCTCGGGGACTATCTCAGCCGCAACGTCCTGAACGAAATCCAGCGTATCGAGGGCGTCGGCCAGGCCCAGCTGTTCTCCTCCGAGCGCTCCATGCGCGTCTGGATCGACCCGGACAAGATGGTCGGCCTCAACCTCACGGCCGGCGACGTGACAAGCGCCATCCAGGCGCAGAACGCCCAAATCGCAGCCGGCTCCATCGGCGCCCAGCCCAACCCGATCACCCAGCAGGTCTCCGCCCCGGTTCTCGTCAAGGGCCAGCTGTCCACGCCGGAAGAGTTCGGCGCGATCGTGCTGCGTGCCAATCCCGACGGGTCCGCCGTACGCCTACGCGACGTTGCGCGTATCGAGGTTGGTGGCCAGAGCTATGACACCTCGACCCGCCTCAACGGCAAGCCATCGGCCGCCATTGCGGTGCAGCTGACCCCGACCGGCAACGCGCTCAACACCGCGACGCTGATCGAAGAGCGGATGGAGGAGCTGAAAGGCTATTTCCCGACGGGCGTCGAATATTCCATTCCCTACAACACCGCGCCCTTCGTCGAGGTCTCGATCGAGAAGGTGATCCATACGCTGCTGGAGGCGATGGCGCTCGTCTTCCTCGTGATGTTCCTGTTCCTGCAGAACTTCCGCTACACGCTCATCCCCACGATCGTCGTGCCGGTCGCCCTGCTCGGCACCTGCGCCGTCATGTATGTCGCGGGCTTCTCCATCAACGTGCTCACCATGTTCGCCATGGTGCTGGCGATCGGCATTCTCGTCGACGACGCCATTATCGTCGTGGAAAACGTCGAGCGCATTATGACGGAGGAGGGGCTGACGCCCAAGGAGGCCACCCGCAAGGCGATGGGCCAGATCACCGGTGCCGTCATCGGCATCACGCTCGTTCTGTCCGCCGTGTTCATTCCCATGGCCTTCTTCCCGGGCTCGGTCGGCGTCATCTACCAGCAGTTCTCGCTGACCATGGTGACCTCGATCCTGTTCTCCGCGTTCCTGGCGCTCTCGCTGACCCCGGCTCTGGCCGGCAGCTTCCTGAAGCAGATCCCGAAGGGCCAGCACCAGAAGAAGCGCGGCTTTTTCGGCCTGTTCAACCGGGGTTTCGATCGTACCTCGCACCGTTACAGCACCTGGGTCGGCTGGCTGATCCAGCGCACGGGCCGCTTCATCCTCGTCTATCTCGTGATCGTCGCCGCCATGGGCTACCTGTTCATGCGGCTTCCCTCGGCCTTCCTGCCGAACGAAGACCAGGGCTACATTATCGTCTCCATGCAGCTGCCATCGGAAGCCACGGCCAATCGGACGACCGAGGTCATCCAGCAGGTCGAAAGCTTCTTCGGGAAGGAAGGCGCCGTCGATCGCATCATCGCCGTCAACGGTTTCTCCTTCTCGGGCTCCGGCCAGAATGCCGCTCTCGCCTTCATCACCCTGAAGGACTGGGCGGAGCGTGGACCGGACGATGCCGCGGCATCGATCGCCATGCGCGCCTCGATCGCTTTCAGCCAGATCCGCGACGCGATCGCCTTTGCGCTGTCACCGCCGCCGATCCAGGGGCTCGGCACCAGCAACGGCTTCGAATTCCGGCTTCAGGACCGTGCAGGCCAGGGCGACACGGCCCTCGCCGCCGCCCGCGACCAGCTGCTCGGTCTTGCCGCGCAGAGCCCGATCCTGGCCGGCGTCCGCGTCGATGGCCTGCCGGACGTCGCCCAGCTGAACCTGATCGTGGACCGCGAGAAGGCCAACACGTTCGGTGTCGCCTTTGCCGACATCAACGCGACGATCTCGACCAATCTCGGCTCTACCTATGTCAACGACTTCCCGAATTCGGGCCGTCTGCAGCGTGTAACGGTGCAGGCCGACGTGGCCAAGCGCACCAAGCCGTCCGACCTGCTGACGCTCAACGTCCGCAACACCAATGGCGGTATGGTGCCTTTGTCGGCCTTCTCCTCGATCGAATGGCAGATGGGGCCGGCGCAGACCGTTGGTTACAACGGCTATCCGTCCATCCGGATCTCGGGCCAGGCGACGCCCGGCCATTCCTCCGGCGAGGCGATCACGGAGATGGAGCGGTTGATGGGCGAATTGCCGTCCGGCTTTGCCTATGAGTGGTCCGGCCAGTCGCGTGAGGAAATCCAGTCGGGATCGCAGGCTCCGCTTCTGATCGGCCTGTCCTGCCTCCTGATCTTCCTCTGCCTCGCCGCGCTCTACGAAAGCTGGTCGATTCCGATCTCGGTCATGCTCGTGGTGCCGCTCGGGATTATCGGCGCCGTCATCGCCATCGCGCTGCGCGACATGTCCAACGACGTCTATTTCAAGGTGGGCCTGATCACGATCATGGGCCTCTCGGCCAAGAACGCGATCCTGATCATCGAGTTCGCCAAGGAGCAGATGGAGGCGGGCAAGTCGCTGATGGACGCGACGATCGAGGCGGCGCATCTGCGCTTCCGGCCGATCCTCATGACCTCGCTCGCCTTCACCCTCGGCGTCGTGCCTCTCGCGATCGCCAGTGGTGCATCGGCGGCGAGCCAGAATGCGATCGGCACCGGTGTTCTCGGCGGCATGATCTCGGCGACCATCCTCGCGATCTTCTTCGTGCCGGTGTTCTTCGTCTTCGTGATGAAGATCTTCCAGCGCGGCAAGAGAAAGACCGATCGCACCACGCCGGCGGCGGCTCCCGGCCACACCCCGGCCGAGTGATCGCGGTGTCCGCCCGTCGTCAGCCGGGCGGAGCCAGCGTCGAAGCCCTGCGGGAGGCGTGAGACAGACCATGCGACGGACGAAGGCGAAGGCGGAGGAAACGCGCAACCGAATCCTGACGGCGGCGGAGTACGTGTTCTATGAGAAGGGCGTTTCCAACGCGACGCTCGAGCATGTCGCCTCGGCCGCCGGGGTTACCCGCGGCGCGATCTACTGGCATTTCCAGAACAAGGCCGATATTTTTCTCGAACTCTACAAGGCCGTGCCCTTGCCCGACGAGGAACTGCTCCGGGGGGAGATCGAGAATGCCGGCATCGACATTCTTGCCCATATCGAGGCGGTCGCCGGCGACTGGCTGGATGTGATGGCTGAGGACGAGCAGCGCCAGCGCATCCTCACCATTCTCCTGCGCTGCGACTATACGAGCGATCTTGCCCCCGTCCTCGGCCGCCAGCAGGAGATCGACGACGAACACACGCGGTTTCTGGAGGATGCCTTTTCCCGGGCCGCAGCCCGCGGCACGCTCAGCAGCGCCTGGACGCCATCGAGCGCTGCACGGGCGCTCCGCTGGATGATCAAGGGCCTCTGCAGCGAATGGCTCCTGTTCGGCCGTCGCTTCGACCTCGCCGAAGACGGCCGCCAGGGCCTGTCCCGGCTCTTCGGCTGTTTTCGACGCGGGGACGCACCGGTGACGTAACCAGGGGTGTCGCCAGCTTCCGCCGACGACAGATGCCCCGCGATCGCTAGAAGGCGGGGCGATCGAAACGCACGACCGACCGTCAGGATTTTCCTGCGCCGTCCCGCATAGCCGTCACGCGAGATCTGTCGTCCTCAGTGTGCTTCGTCCCAGTTGTGCGCGGCGCGGGCGTCCACTTTCAGCGGCACGCGCATGTCGAGCGCCGGCATGGCGGCATTTTCCATGGTCGACACGATCAGCGGGATGGCCTTGTCGATCTCGGCCTCCTCCACCTCGAAGATCAGTTCGTCATGGACCTGCAGCAGCATGCGGCAGCGGTCGGCGAGTTTTGCGGCCTCCAGCGCCGGCTCCATCTGCACCATCGCCCGGCGGATAACGTCGGCGGCCGAGCCCTGGATCGGAGCGTTGATGGCCGCGCGTTCGTTGAAGGCGCGCACCGACGGGTTGGACGAGCGGATGTCAGGATAGTGCGCTCGGCGGCCGAAAATGGTCTCGACATAGCCATTCTCGCGCGCGAACGCTTTGGTCGCATCCATATAGTCGCGGATGCCGGGGAAGCGCTCGAAATAGCGCTTGATGTAGTCGCCGGCCTCGGAGCGCTCGATGGAGAGCTGATTGGCGAGGCCGAAGGCGGAAATGCCGTAGATGATACCGAAATTGATGGCTTTCGCCCGCCGACGGATCTCGCTCGGCATGCCCTCGACCGGCACGCCGAACATTTCGGACGCCGTCATAGCATGGATGTCGATCCCCTCGGCAAAAGCCTGTCGGAGCTGCGGGATATCCGCCACATGGGCAAGCACCCTGAGCTCGATCTGGCTGTAGTCGGCCGAAATCAGCTTGTGGCCCGGCGTCGAGATGAAAGCCGTGCGGATCTTTCGACCTTCGGCTGTGCGGATCGGGATGTTCTGGAGGTTGGGTTCCGACGAGGACAGCCGGCCTGTGGTGGTGGCGGCCAGCGCGTAGGAGGTATGGACGCGCTTCGTGTCCGGATGCACGAAGCCGGGCAGGGCGTCCGTATAGGTGGATTTGAGCTTGGTCAGCTGCCGCCAATCGACGATGCGCCGTGGTAGGTCATGGCCTGAAAGGGCAAGATCTTCCAGCACCTGTGCCGACGTCGACCACTGTCCCGTCTTCGTTTTCGATGCGCCGGGCAGGCCCATCTTGCCAAAGAGAATGTCGCCGAGCTGCTTGGGCGAGCCGATATTGAAGCTTTCTCCGGCCAGCTCGTGGATTTCGGCCTCCAGCCGCGCCGCGCCCTGGGCAAGTTCGCCAGACAGCCGCGACAGGATCTGCCGGTCGATGGAGATCCCGCGCTCCTCCATGCGCGCGAGCACCGGCACCAGCGGCCGCTCCAGCCTTTCATAGACGCGCATGAGCTTCTTGGCCGCAAGCCGGGGCTTGAGAACGTGCCAGAGGCGCAGCGTCACGTCCGCGTCCTCGGCGGCATAGGCGGTCGCTCGGTCGATGTCGACATAGTCGAACGTCACCATCGACTTGCCGCTGCCGGCCACGTCCTTGAAGGGGATCGGCTGGTGTCCGAGCCAGCGTTCCGACAGGGCATCCATGCCGTGGGCGTTCGCACCGGCATCCGAGATGTAGGACATCAGCATGGTATCGTCGAAGCGGGCGATTTCGACGCCGTGCCGCTTCATGACGAGATAGTCGTATTTCAGGTTCTGCGCGACCACGAGAACGGCGGGATCCTCGAGCAGCGATTTCAGGAGATCGATCGCCTGTCCGCTCGGGATCTGGTTTTCCACCAGCCCACCGCCGAGGAGATCGCCGACGCCGCTCTTGTGGAGGAGCGGCACATAGGCTGCGCGGATGGCGGTGCCCGAGGGGTCGCGGCTGTTGTCGGCGATGGCAAGCGAGAAGCCGACGAGATCGGCGCGCATGGCATCGAGCGAATTCGTTTCCGTGTCGAAGCCGACGAGTCCTGCCTCGCGGGCGGCCGCGATCCAGCTTTCGAGCGTTGCGGCATCGCGGATCGTCACATAGGTCGACCGATCGATGGGGGCGGTGGCAAAGGCGTCGGCGCGGGCCTGCGCCAGCCCCTGTGGCGTTGTGCCGCTCTCAACGGGAAGGATGGGCGCCTGGCTGAGGATTTTCGCGGCGTCTTCCGCGGTCTCGTGGGCGTTCTGGGCGCCCTGGGCGGAAGGTGGGACCGCGGCCTCGCCCGGATCGAGATCCGGGCCGTGCGCCTTCGCACCGCCTTCGACGGGAACCTGCGCAGCCGTCACCGCTTCTGCATCGGTGTTGGTTGCCGCTGCCACGCGGCGGGTGAGTGAGGTGAACTCCATGGCCTTGAGGAAGGCGACCAGCTTTGGCCCATCCTGCGGATGCAGGTCGAGCGCGTCGAGCGGCATGTCGACGGGGACATCGGTCTTGAGGGTCACGAGTTCGCGCGACAGGCGGGCGAGATCGGCATTGGCGATGATGGTTTCACGGCGCTTGACCTGCTTGATCTCGCCGGCGCGGGCAAGCAGCGTATCGAGATCGCCAAAGGCTTCCAGCAATTGCGCCGCCGTCTTTGGCCCAATGCCCGGAATGCCCGGTACATTGTCGGTCGAATCGCCCGTCAGCGCCTGCAGGTCGATCATCTTCTCGGGAGGCACCCCCCATTTCTCGATGACCTCGGGAATGCCGATCTGCTTGTCCTTCATGCTGTCATACATGGATACGCAGGGCGTCAGCAGCTGCATCAGATCCTTGTCGGAGGACACGATGGTCACGTCGCCGCCGGCCTCTTCCGCCATGCGGGCATAGGTGGCGATCAGATCGTCGGCCTCGTAGCCTTCCATCTCGATGCAGGGCAGGTTGAAAGCCCGCGTCGCGTGGCGGATCAGTCCGAATTGCGGGATCAGGTCTTCCGGCGGCGCCGTGCGGTTGGCCTTGTACTTGTCATAGAGATCGTTGCGGAACGTCTTGGAAGAATAGTCGAAAATGACGGCGAAATGCGTCGGCGTGACGCCGACCGAGGTGTCGCGGGCATCGGTCAGAAGCTTCCACAGCATGTTGCAGAAGCCCGACACCGCATTGACCGGCAGGCCGTCCGATTTGCGGTTGAGCGGGGGAATGGCGTGGAAGGCCCGGAAGATGAAGCCGGAGCCGTCCACGAGGAAGAGATGATCGCCTTTTTTCATGGAGAGAAGGGATAGCGCGGCGGGCGCGAAAGGTCCATTCTACGCGGGCAAGGTCGACAATCTTTCCAGGGTGCTTGATGATGGTGCCGGACGAAATGGAAACGAGGGACGGATGAGCAAGACAGCGATCGCTCGAGCCTATGCGGTTCCTTTCCTGCTGATGAGTCTTGTCGGACTCCTGGCCATCTCGATGAACGACGGACCTGTCGATATCGCCCGGAAGATGGTTCTGGTACCGATGTTTCTGCTGGCCATGCGGGGGGTGAGAACATTTTTTCCGGAGGCGAAGGACGAAAGCCGGAGCCTGCTGACGCATCTCGAGTTCCAGCTTCTGGCCTCGGGTCTCCAGGCCGTCTTCGTCGTCTTGATCGCAACGCCGGGGAACGACGAAGCGTTGTCGCAGATGGCAAGGTTCGTGGTGTTGATGACGCTCGGAATGGCGGCCGTCAACATGGTCCTGTTCTGGCAGAGCCGTCGCTCGCATCCCAAACGCAATGACGCAGGTTCAAACCTTACCAATTTGTAATCAGGCTTCGCCCGGGGCTTCCCTTGAAAAGCCACATTCGGACCCACAAATCCAGGTCAACGGCAGCGTCAAGCGCCGTCATCTGGTCAAGGCCTGTCCCCCGCCGAACCCAGATGCAAGGACAAAGGCCTAACCCCCCTCTCCGGGCCTTTGTCCATCATCAAAAACCGTCATGGCCCGCCTCCGCCATGGCGGTTTTTCTATTTTAGCCCGTGATGGTATCTTCAGTTTGACCTCGGCGGGCCACTGCCGCCCGTCGCTGCGATCTTGTCACCGTCCCTTTGCAGGCGTACCGATGATCATGGCCTACGACCGCATGGAGTCCGCCACCTATCTCGCTGGCCTGCTGGCCAGACGCTTCTCCCGCCAGCTGCAGGAGAGGGGCCGAACGCTCGGCTTTGCGCCGGGGCAGTTTCCGGTTCTTGCAGAATTGTGGACCGCGGATGGTCTGACCCAGCTCCAGCTGCTCGACCGGCTGGATGCCGAGCAGGCGACGCTTGCCAACACGCTCGCGCGCATGGAGCGCGATGGGCTGATCGTGCGGCGTCCGCATCCGGGCGACCGGCGGGCGCAGCAGATCTTTCTGACCGACCGGGGGCGGGCGCTCGAAGGCGACGCGATGGCAGCTGCAAAGGCGGCGGACGATGCACTCTTCGTCGGCTTCCGACGCTTCGAGCGCGCCCTGATGCTCGAATACATGCGCATGGCCATCGCCAATGCCCCCCAACCTCAGCGGGATGCCCACGAGGCATGCGCGCGCGCGCCGGAGACGGAGGACGGCCGGGACACGCCTGGCAAAAGCTCGAAATGAGGCGCGGGTCTTCCCATTCGGGAATTTTTGAGTAGGGTCGCGCCGACATCAAGGAGCAGTGCCAATGACCGATATCACCGGCGTTCTTGCCAAGGCGGACACCAATCTCGACGCCAGCCTGGAGCGGCTCTTCGACCTCGTGCGCATCCCCTCCATTTCCACCGATCCAGCCTACAAGGACGCTTGCCGCAAGGCGGCGGAATGGCTGGTCGCCGACCTTCAGAGCCTTGGTTTCACAGCCTCCGTGCGCGATACGCCCGGCCATCCCATGGTCGTTGCGCACCAGGACGGCGCCGCCGCCGACGCGCCGCATGTTCTGTTCTACGGCCATTACGACGTGCAGCCGGTCGATCCGCTGTCGCTCTGGGACACCGATCCGTTCACGCCCGCCGTGCGCGAGCTGTCGCCCGGCCGCAAGGTCATCACCGGTCGCGGCACCTCCGACGACAAGGGCCAGCTGATGACCTTCGTCGAGGCCTGCCGGGCCTACAAGGAAACGCAGGGCAGCCTGCCGTGCCGGATCACGATCCTGTTCGAAGGCGAGGAGGAATCCGGCTCGCCGTCCTTGAAGCCGTTCCTCACTGCCCATGCCGAGGAGTTGACGGCCGACTATGCGCTGGTCTGCGATACCGGCATGTGGGATCGTGAGACACCAGCGATTTCGGCCGGCCTGCGTGGGCTCGTCGGCGAGGAAGTCGTGGTAACGGCGGCCGATCGCGACCTGCATTCCGGCCAGTTCGGCGGAGCGGCTGCCAACCCGATCCACATCCTGTCGCGTATCCTTGCCGGGCTGCACGACGAAACCGGCCGCGTGACGCTTGACGGCTTCTATGACGGTGTCGAGGAAACCCCGACGCAGATCAAGGCCGCATGGGAAACGCTCGGCCAGACGGCGGAGAAGATGCTGGGCGAAATCGGTCTCGCCATTCCCGCCGGCGAACAGGGCCGCTCGGTCCTCGAACTCACCTGGGCGCGTCCGACGGCCGAGGTCAACGGCATCACCGGCGGCTATACCGGCGAAGGCTTCAAGACCGTGATCGCCTCCAAGGCATCGGCCAAGATTTCCTTCCGCCTCGTCGGCCAGCAGGATCCGGCCGCCATTCGCACGGCGTTCCGCGATTTTGTCCGGGCTCGCATCCCGGCGGACTGCTCGGTCGAATTTCACGAACACGGCGGCTCGCCCGCTATCCAGCTGCCCTATGATTCGCCCCTTCTCAACACGGCGAAAGCAGCCCTGTCGGAAGAGTGGCCGAAGGCGGCCGTGATTATCGGCATGGGTGGCTCCATTCCGATCGTCGGCGATTTCCAGAAGATGCTGGGCATGGAATCGCTCCTGGTCGGTTTTGGCCTGTCGGACGACCGCATCCATTCGCCCAACGAGAAATACGACCTGCAGTCCTTCCACAAGGGCATTCGCTCCTGGGTCCGCATTCTCGACGCGCTGGCCGCAGCACGCTGAACACGCATGCTGAGACATTGAAATCTCTCAAGATTGTGAGGAGCTGCCGGCCGGGACGCCCTTGACCCGGCCGGGTGGCGATGGTCTCATGACCCATATGACATCGAGACTGCTTCCGCCGGACCGAAAAAGACCTGCATGAAGACGATCCGTGCTTTGATCTGGCCGGCTGTCGGGCTCGCAGCGATCCTGTTCTCGCTTTACGGCCTCTATCACGAGCTGCGGGGGCTTTCGCTTGCGGACGTGCTGACCCGCTTCGAGGCGGTGCCGCTGCGCAGCTGGCTTCTGTCGGCGGGCGCCACGCTGGTCGCCTACGCGGCGCTCGCCGCCTACGACCATCTGGCGCTCGAGCATCTCGGGCGGCGCCTGTCGCTGATCTTCATCACCATCTGCTCGTTTACCGCCTATGCCCTGTCGCACACCATCGGTGCATCGGTGTTCTCGGGCGCCGTCGTGCGATACCGGGCCTACGGATCCAAGGGGCTGAGCGTCAGCGAAACCGGCATTCTCGTCGCCTTCTGTTCGCTGACCTTCGTGCTGGGCACGCTGACCCTGTCGGCCATCGTGCTGCTGATCGAGCCGGAGATCGTCGATCGCTTTTCCGACGTCATCCCGATCGAAGCTTCGATTTCGACGGCGTTGTTCATTCTTGCGCTGATCTCGCTCTATATCCTGGGGAGTCTGATCGGCTTCCGTCCCATCAACACAAAATGGTTCCGGCTGGAATATCCGCGGCCGACGCTCGCTGTTCGCCAGCTGCTGATCGCCCCGGTCGAGCTGATCGGCGCGGCGGCGATCATCTATTTCGCCCTGCCGGCGATGGGCAATCCCGGCTATATGGTGGTTCTCGGCGTCTTTCTCGCATCGTTCTCTGCAGCGCTGCTCAGCCATGCACCCGGCGGCATCGGCGTGTTCGAGCTGATCTTCATCGCGGCGCTGCCGGAGGTCGATCCGGCATCGGTTCTGGCCGCCCTCGTCATCTTCCGGCTGTTCTACCTGGTCATTCCGTTTGTGATGGCACTCGTGGTGGTCGTCCTGTTCGAGCGCCGCCAGTTTCTGGAGCGGCGCCGCGTAGAGCCCTGATCGGAGGGGATTCGGTCTGTCACGACGGTGCGTGGCAGACCTTCGGCACGGCCTCGGCAAACGGTGTTTTCACCTCTTCGAGTTCCGCGCTCTCGATGTGCAAGGGCGTGAAAGGCGGCTCCTGGATGGCGGCATTGACGATGCGCGTCACATAGCATCCGGCAAAGATGCGCTCCCTGCCGTCCTTGTCGACGGAGCGCACGGCGACGGGCACCGGCGCATACAGGCTGCCCGCAGCCCCTTCCTGCGTGACTACGCCGGTCTTCACCTCGACATCGACCGTCTTTTTATAGCCCTCAACGAAGCTCGCATAATCTCCCGCCGGCGGCTTGTCGCCGAAATAGGCATAGGCGCGCGCATATTCTTTCCGTTCGATCGCATTGTAGAGCGACTGGACAAGCTTGGCGCCATCCGAGCGGTCGTCGACATAGGGCGCATCCTGCGCGAGAGCGACAGCCGGCGCGGCAACGGCGCCGGCGAGGAGGCTCCCTGCGACGAGGAAAATAGCGCAAGAGCGGGTCTGATGAAGCATGGTCGGTCCTCGTAATGGGGTGGCGTGGTGATGGCAGTGCGCGCAGGTGCCGGATGTGGGTGCCTGTAACGGGTCGAATGCCAGCGCTGCCCTCTACATGATGCACACACGTTTGCTGTAAAGCGCAAGGCGGCGGATTGTTTGCAGGGAACGACCATCCGCCTTCCGGAAAGCGAAGAGACCTGCGACATGCGGCGAATCTGCGACCGCTCGGTGAGCCGGATGCAAATGCGGCAATCGCTTAAATGCAAGCAATCTCTGCAACGCTGTTTTTGCGCCTTCTCGCTAGTCTCGGCCCATCACGGTTTGCCAGGGGGGCGATATGGCGCTGAAAATGCTTTTTGCAGAGTTCATGACGGTTGCGATGCGAGCGACGCCGCTCTTTCCGAAGTCTGGCGCCGTGCGCCCGGTCGCCCGTGGCAGGCGGCCCATGATCGCCTCCCCGGCCATCGACCTGCCGATGCTGCCCGCCCCCATCGATCCGGCCTGGATTGTTTCCGGTACACCCGTCGCACGGCTTGCCGAGCACTCCCGCAGCCATGACGACGCTGCCGTCACCGCCATGTGGGACTGCACGGCCGGCGAGTTCAATTGGTATTTCGGCTGGGACGAGACGGTCGTCATTCTCGAAGGCGAGGTGCATGTGACGGCCGAGGACGGCACCGAACAGACCCTGCGCGCAGGCGATATCGGATTCTTCAACGGCGGCACCTGGGCAAACTGGCGCATCGACACCTATGTGCGCAAGATCGCTTTCTGCCGCAAGCCGTTCCCCGAGCCTGTGGTGCTGGCCTATCGCCTGCGCGACCTGCTGCGCGGGGAGGCGCCGAAGCCTGCGCTCGCGGCCTGATCGGAGCGGCCGGAAAGCCGAGCGCATTCTGCCGGCGCGCCTGGTCGCACGGAGAAGACCGCGACTTTCGGGGGCTCCTGCCGGTTGCCTTTGGCCCGCCGGCATCCTACGTCATGAGGCCCGCCGGACATGCGGCGGATCGGTGACAGGGGAAGACTATGGCATTCACCAGGACGGCACTCCGAAACGTCGCGGTTCAGATGGACCACGTCTCCACCATCAATATCGCGGGCGACTCGACCTTTGCGATGAGCCTGGAGGCCCAGAACCGCGGCTACCGGCTGTTTCACTATACGCCGGATCGGCTGTCCTTGCGTGATGGGCAGGTCTACGCCACGGCGCAACCGATGATCCTGCGTGACGTGAAGGGCGACCACTTCACGCTCGGCGAACCGGAACGGCTGGATCTGTCCACCATGGACGTGGTGCTGCTGCGCCAGGATCCGCCGTTCGATATGGCCTACATCACCTCGACGCATCTCCTCGAGCGCATCCATCCGAAGACATTGGTGGTGAACGATCCCGCCTGGGTGCGAAACTCGCCGGAAAAGATCTTCGTCACCGAATTCCCGGACCTGATGCCGAAGACACTGATAACCCGCGATCCGGCCGAGATCGCCAAGTTCCGCGAGGAAATGGGCGATATCATCCTGAAGCCGCTTTACGGCAATGGCGGCGCCGGCGTCTTCCACGCCACCCGCGACGACCGCAACATGTCGTCGCTGCTCGAAATGTTCGGGCAGATGTTCCGCGAACCCTTCATTGCCCAGGAATATCTCCCGGCTGTGCGCAAGGGCGACAAGCGCATTCTTCTCGTCGATGGCGAGCCCGTCGGCGCCATCAACCGTGTCCCGGCAGAGCACGATGCGCGCTCCAACATGCATGCTGGGGGTAAGCCCGAGCCGACCGAGCTGACGGCACGCGAGAAGGAAATCTGCGCCCGCATCGGCCCGGCATTGCGCGACCGCGGCTTCCTGCTCGTCGGCATCGACGTCATCGGCGGTGTCATGACGGAGATCAACGTCACGTCGCCGACCGGCATCCGCGAGGTCAGCACGTTCGGCGGTGCCGACATTGCAGGCCTTTTGTGGGATGCGATCGAACGCAAACGCGCCTGAGCCGCGCCGTTCCGGGCGTCATGCTGGGTGGTCCGTGAACGGGCGAACCTGTGTTTTGTGACCCGGGTTGTAAGGGTTTCAACCTCCTATACGTGTCGAGTTGCGGCTGTTCGGCAGATGTTCTTGTTTTATTCCAATCGACGTGTAATGTGAGACATATCTCATAAACATATCGATTGGAGGAACGAGGCATGGTGGCACGGGTCAGCACGGTAGCGTTCCAAGGGATTGAGGGCGTTCCCGTCGACGTGCAGGTGATGGTCGCGCCCGGCAAGGTCGGCGTGCAGATCGTCGGACTGCCGGACAAGGCCGTGGCCGAAAGCCGGGAACGCGTGCACGCCGCCCTGCATGCCTCGGGCCTTTCCCTGCCGCCGAAACGCGTGACCATCAATCTGGCGCCGGCCGACCTGCCGAAGGAAGGCAGCCATTTCGACCTGCCGATCGCGCTCGGGCTCATGGCGGCATTGGGCGCAATCCCGCCGGACGCGTTGACGGACTACGTCGTCATCGGCGAGCTCAACCTTGACGGCACGATCGCGGCGGTCGCCGGCGCGCTGCCCGCAGCGATCGGGGCGAATGCGATCGGCAAGGGGCTGATCTGCCCGGCCGACAGCGGCGCGGAGGCGGCCTGGGCCGGGGCTGAGATCGACATTCTCGCGCCCCGCAGCCTCATCGCGCTTGCCAATCACTTCCGTGGCACGCAGGTGCTGACCCGCCCGGAGCCCGCTATCCGCGCGATACCCGCGAACATGCCGGATCTCGCCGATATCAAGGGTCAGGAAAGCGCCAAGCGCGCCCTCGAAGTGGCTGCGGCCGGCAACCACAATCTGCTGATGGTCGGCCCACCCGGTTCGGGCAAGTCGATGCTGGCGGCGCGTCTTCCATCGATCCTGCCGCCGCTGTCACCCGGGGAGCTCCTGGAAGTCTCGATGATCCATTCGATCGCCGGACAACTGCCGGGCGGCAAGCTTTCGGATCGTCGTCCCTTCCGCACGCCGCACCATTCCGCCACCATGGCAGCGCTCGTCGGCGGCGGCCTGCGCGCACGGCCGGGCGAGGCCTCGCTTGCCCATCACGGCGTGCTGTTTCTGGACGAATTTCCGGAGTTTACGCCGCAGGCGCTGGATGCCCTGCGCCAGCCGCTCGAAACGGCCGAATGCATCATCGCCCGGGCCAATCATCGGATCAGCTATCCCGCCGCCATCCAGCTGGTGGCGGCGATGAATCCGTGCCGCTGCGGCATGGCCGGCGAGCCGGGGCACAGCTGCGCCCGCGGTCCGCGCTGCGCCAGCGACTACCAGGCGCGCATTTCCGGTCCGCTGATGGACAGGATCGACATTCGCATTTCCGTGCCGGCCGTGTCGGCGGCCGACCTGCTCCGTCCGGCACCGGCCGAAACCAGTGCCGTGGTTGCGGCGCGCGTCGCCCGTGCCAGAGCGATCCAGATCGAGCGTTTTATCGATTACGGCATGCCCCGTATCACATCCAATGCGCGCTGCACGACGGCGATGATCGAGCGGATGGCCGAACCCGACGCGGCCGGGCTGCAGCTTCTGCGGGATGCGGCCGAACGAATGGCCTTTTCCGCTCGTGCCTATCATCGCGTCTTGAAAGTGGCCCGTACGCTTGCCGATCTCGACGGCGCTGCGAGGGTCGGGCGCATCCATCTTGCGGAGGCCATTTCGTATCGCGTGACGGGAGACCGCATGACCAGTGCGGCGTGAGACACGTGCATCGTTGTGCCTTGGTGTTGGCGCTTAACGCCGAGAGGAACAGCGGGCCTTGGTCTATTGAAGGGTCGGCGGTTCTTCGTCCCCGAAGAACGAGCGGATACCTTCCCGCGCCACGGTTGCCAGGAACTCGTCAAAGGCTTCGCGATCGGTCGGGAATGGGTCTTCCCACTCCGTCACGTCCTCCTCCTGCGTGAGCACCAGCATCCGCCAGTC
This sequence comes from Rhizobium sp. Leaf341, assembly GCF_001424325.1. NCBI lineage: Bacteria > Pseudomonadati > Pseudomonadota > Alphaproteobacteria > Hyphomicrobiales > Rhizobiaceae > Rhizobium > Rhizobium sp. Leaf341. The sequence goes on along the minus strand of NZ_LMPE01000003.1, from coordinate 1,043,358 downwards.
GAGATTCGTGCCGGCCGGACGCGAAATGTCGACCAGGACAGTCACGCCGTCTTCGGTAAATTCGCCGGAAAGCTCCGAATATTCCATTTCCGGCTCATTGTCGTTCGACATGGGTTCTTGCTCCTCTTCATCGTGTGGTCATCCGGACGTCCTATTGCGAGCTACCCGTCTGCGTCTGCCGGTGCTGTCGGTGGTGCGTTCGGTGATGTCGCTCGGACTCGGTGCTCTACATCTGCCACGCGAAAATCTCACCGTCATGGGCCGCTGCGGCGTGTGGCGACCGGCAGATCCGCGACGGCCGCAAGCAATGTGATATCGCGTTCCCGAACATCCGGCGTGATCTCGACGGTCCGCAGCCCGAACCAGGCCTTCAACGCATCGACGGCTGCGCCATGCGGTGGCGGGTAGGAGGATAGCCCCAGCACCCAGCCGCGCAGGATATCGCGGTCAATGCGGCCTTTTTCATATTGCTGTTGCATGCGGCGAACGGCGATCGCGAGATCTTCCTGCGTTTTCACGGGTGCAGGCCGGGCGAGATGCTGACGGGAAGGATCGTTGATGTCACGCGTGTCTACCATGGTCGGTGCCGCGTCCGGCGGCTCTCTGGCAAAACCCTATGGCAAAAGCCCGAAGACCGAAACCGGTTCGACGAAAAATCCTTGTGCTCAGGCGGCACGTCGGAAGGAGGAGAGGGCGGGACGCGGATGCCGCGAGCATGCGACTCGCGAGCTTCGACGCAGCCGCCAAACGTCATAAAGCCCCGACGGGCGGGGCTTTATGGCTAGGCGATCGGTCGAATCGGCTCAACGCAGCCCGAAAAATGACAGGACGGCGAGAACGACGACGACCAGTCCGACGATGTAGATGATATTGTTCATGACGGGTTCCTTTGTTTGACATGTAACAAACGCGTGATTCCGCGTTTCGTTCCAATTTGCACGCAGCAGGAGCAGCCCGTTCCCGGCCATATCGCGCGTTGCCGCAAATATTCGTTACGCTGCATATGCACTTCAATTTTTCGAAGCGCAGGTTGTAAGCGCCGCATCGCCGGAGGCGTCTCGGACACCCGTTGTGCTCGTTGAGAGGCGGCGCGACGCCTGCAACGGTCTGCCTGCGCCTTGAGAGGCGATGCTCTCGCGATACGCCACGCCCGGCGTTCCCCGTCGCTTCTGTTTAAAAGAGTTGTATTTCGATATTCAGATATGTCTTTTTTTCATATGAAAATATTCTCGTCGACGGACATAAATATTTCTTGGCACTGGCAATGAACGCGATCTTGGATTACATGAATATCTAAGAATATACTTTCTGATGTATTTTGTGGTGTTATGTAACGTGGCGATGCCTGCGGCTTCGGCGTAATGTCAGAAGCGTACAGATGTCCGTGACGTGGTGGCGAAGTCGTTCAGTCTGCCGCATAAGCTTCAAAATACCAGCGTGTGGAGCAATGGTATGAGTCCGGGCTCTTCCCCGGCGAGGAATGACCATGGCGCCACTGGAACGAGAAAGCGTCCGCAACAATCTGCTTCGAACGATGGCGCCGGACATTTTTTCAAGGCTTCAGCCGCTGATGGAGCGCGTGGATCTTCCCGCGCGGCACCTTCTCGTGGAGCCTCATGTTCCCACAGCTTATGTGACCTTCCTCGAGAGTGGCCTTTGCTCGCTGGTGGCCACAAGCACGGACGCCGAGGATATCGAGGTCGGTCATGTCGGGTCCGAGGGCCTCGCCGGCGCTCATATCCTGCTCAAGGTGAAAAGCACGCCGAATCGGGCTTTCATGCAGGCGCCCGGTTCCGGGATCCGCGTTCCCTCGGAAGCCATGCTCGACATCCTTCAGGACAGCGACACCAACACGCTGCTGATGAACTACATTCACTGCTGCGAGATCCAGGTCGCCCATTCCGCGCTCGCCAATGCGCGCTACAACATGCATGAGCGACTCGCGCGCTGGCTGTTGATGTGCCACGACCGTATTCATGGCGACGATCTTCCGCTGACCCATGAATTCCTGTCGATCATGCTGGGCGTGCGGCGTTCCGGCGTGACCAATGAGCTGCATGTCATCGAAGGCATGAAAGCCATCAAGGCGACCCGCGGCAATATCCGGATCCTCGATCGCAAACGTCTCGAGGATATCGCCGGCGCCTCGTATGGCGAGCCGGAGAAGGAATATGACCGTCTGATCGGCCGCACCGTCTCGTCACGGCGCTAGGGTACGGTCGCTTTCCGCGAAAGCCGGCGTCTTGTCCGTCTCGGCACGCACCAGACATCGGCGTTTCCGACAGTTCGAGCCTGCCTGTGCGCTTTCGTACGCTCCGCACGGACGGGGAACTTCCCTCCGCAGGTGTAATTCCTGAGACAACGTTCTCGGAAGGCACCTGATATGACGAGCACACGCCTGGAAACGCAGGCCGCAGACGCCTTCGTTCCCGAACCGGACACCGCGACCCTTTGGGTCGAGCGGATGGCGCGACGATTCTACCGCTCTCCGGACGACGTCCGAGACCTCGTCTCGAAGACAGTAGGGTTGATGGATCCTGGATCGGATGCGCAGACCGATGCCGACTATCGTCTTCGGGCCTTGCACATCATGCGCGGCCTCGTGCTCGATCGCTGCGCCTTCGATCGCGAGCTCGGATAAGAGGAAAGGGTCGTGACGCCGAGCGAATCGTCATGCCTTTCAGTGACGCGCCATGCCGTCATTCTGGCGGGAAAGCCGGTCGATGATCTCCAGGATTTCGTCCTGATCGGCCGACAGGCAGAAGCCTGGCGTTGCAGGATCGCGAAGTCCATCCGGCAGGAGGAACAGGAACGGTACGTGGGCGTCGTCCAGCCTGTCGGCAAGGCGTTGCGTCGGGCCGGCCTCCGCATCGAGAACGATGAGCACGCCGTCCAACCGAAGACAATCGTCCATACGGGCTCCGCCGACATCGACAGGGCCGAGAAGATCGGCTCCGGCGAGGTGCCAGGCGATCCGGACGGGCAGGATGTCGGCTGCTTGCGGCGCGCCGACCACAAGGATCTGGAAACGTCTGGCCGACCGTATCGTCACGGAACGTTCAGTCCGACACGGACTGCCCTCTGTTGGATCTGACAGGCCCAACCCGCCTCGGCCGCTTTAGTTCGCAGTCCGTGTGCGGGACGCGCCGTTTCGCGCATGGTATCGTGGACAGCGCGTCTTGAGAGTGATGACCGTCTGTTTCGGCCTATCCGACAACCCCGGGCGGGCACCTGTCTGCCCATCGAACACTCGTGGCCGGACGGCTTTCCTCAAGGGGGCAAGGTCGTTAACGCCCCCTTAAATCGCCGCATTTACAGTTCACCGCACCCTGCGACGGCTCGGGCGGCTCGCCGGTCGTTCTTTCCTCGGCGCACACACGGAGCGGTCACATCCCGGTATGGCAGGCAAATCTCGTTCACGTCCCCGCATCGACCCGTCCTTTTCGAGCGGAGACGACGACGGTCTTCGCGTCGATGCGAGCGACCGCGTGAGCGGACGGCCTTCCACCAAGACGTCGGCGTCGACACGTTCCAAGGCGAAGAGCGGCAAGGCGCCGCGCCGATCGCTCAAGGGGCGTGGCGGGCGCCGAAACAGCGGGGGTGGTTTCTTTGGCGTCGTCCGGTCGCTCGTCTACTGGTGCATCGTCGCCGGCATCTGGGGCGCCATGGGCATTGGCGGTCTCGTGCTTTATTACGGCTCGCGCATGCCGAACGCGACGAGCTGGAGCATCCCGGAACGGCCGCCGAATGTGAAGATCCTTGCGGTCGACGGCGACACGCTTGCCAATCGCGGCGCGACCGGAGGCGAGGCCATCGCGCTCGAAGACATGTCGCCTTTCATTCCCCAGGCTGTCATGGCCATCGAGGACCGGCGGTTCTATTCGCATTTTGGCGTCGATCCCCTGGGTCTCGCCCGCGCCGTCTTCACCAATGTCACCACCGGGCGCATGGTGCAGGGCGGCTCGACGCTGACGCAGCAGCTGGCCAAGAACCTGTTTCTCTCGCCGGAGCGCACGCTGGAGCGCAAGGTGCAGGAAGTGCTGCTCGCCTTGTGGCTGGAACAGAAATACTCCAAGGACCAGATCCTTGCGATGTATCTGAACCGCGTCTTCTTCGGTTCTAATGCCTATGGTGTTGAGGCCGCGTCGCAGCGCTACTTCAACAAGTCCGCCCGCGACGTCAATCTTGGCGAAGCTGCCTTGCTTGCGGGCCTCCTGAAGGCGCCCTCGCGCCTGTCGCCGGCGCGTGATCCGAAGGCTGCCGAACAGCGTGCCCAGGTGGTGCTGGGCGCCATGCGGGAAGAGGGGCTGATCACCGACGACGAGGTAAAGACCGCGATGTCGCAGCCGCCGACCAAGGCGAAGAGCTTTTGGTCCGGTGCACAATATTATGCCGCCGATCTCGTCATGGACCAGCTTCCGGGCCTTGTCGGCACGGTCAAGCAGGATCTGGTCGTGGAAACTACGCTCGATCTCGATCTTGAAAAGAAAGCCGAGAAGACGCTGTCGGCGATCCTCAAGGAAAGCGGAACGAAGTCGCGTGCCTCGCAGGCGGCGCTCGTTTCGGTGGATGCGACCGGCGCCATCCGCGCTCTGGTCGGCGGGCGCGACTATGCCGACAGCCAGTTCGACCGAGCGGTCAAGGCCAAGCGCCAGCCCGGTTCGGCTTTCAAGCCCTTCGTCTATGCCGCGGCCATGGAGATCGGCCGCACACCCATGTCCATCCGCAACGATGCGCCCGTGCGGATCGGCAAGTGGACGCCGGAGAATTACGACCAGAAGTATCGCGGGGAGGTGTCGCTGGCCGATGCCCTCGCCAACTCGCTGAACACCATCGCAGCGCAGCTGGTCATGGAAGTGGGACCGCCCCAGGTGGCAAAGCTCGCTCATCGGCTGGGTATCGAATCGGAATTGCAGGCCAACGCCTCGATCGCGCTCGGCACGTCCGAGGTCAGTCTGCTCGAGCTTACCTCCGCCTATGCGCCTTTCATGAACGGCGGCTTCAAGGCGACGCCGCATATCGTCAAGCGGGTTCTGACGACGGATGGCAAGGTTCTCTACCAGAATACCTATGACAATCCGCCACGTGTGCTCGACCCCGAGATCGTTTCGGAAATGAACCAGATGATGGTGGGCGTGGTGGAGCACGGCACGGGCAAGAACGCCAGGCTCAAGGGCTGGCAGGTCGCCGGCAAGTCCGGCACCACGCAGTCCTTCCGCGATGCCCTGTTCGTGGGCTTCACCAACAATCTGACGACGGGCGTCTGGTTCGGCAACGATGACGGCACCTCCATGAAAAAGGTGACGGGCGGTGGCCTGCCGGCCAAGGCCTGGGCAACCTATATGGCGGAAGCGCATGCAGGGCTGACGCCTTCGCCCATCTTCGGAACGAAAGGCATCCAGCCGTCCTTCGACGATCCCGGGATCCAGCGCACCATCGGCGACGTCATTTCCGGTGCCTTCGGACACAAGCCGGTGGACGTCTATCCGGATGCTCCCGTGGCGGATGCCGAAATGCCGCCATCGCCGGGCGGATCCCAGAATGCCGCGGCGGATGCCGCTGAGGGGGGATTGGTGCCGCCGGCCGATGTCGGCCAGACCACGGGCGCCACGCCACCGACGCGCCGCACCACCCTGTTCGACATCCTGACCGGGGGTTGACGGCGCGGGCGGGACGTGCGGGTCGAAATCCGGCCTAAACTCTTTCGGCTCCGCATTTCTTTTCACCGCCTTCAGGGCTCGCAACGCCTTGCACAGCAAAAAACCCGTCCTTATATACGCCGCACGTCCAAGGCTTTCGGGCCGCGGCTCACCACGACAAGAGCATCCCTAGGGACTGTCGCACGAATGCCTGACCGGGTTCCGACAGTCCGCTGCAAGGAGAGAACGACATGGCAAAAGTAATCGGTATCGATCTGGGAACGACCAACTCCTGCGTCGCCGTCATGGACGGCAAGGACGCGAAGGTCATCGAAAACGCGGAAGGCGCGCGCACGACGCCGTCCATGGTCGCCTTCTCGGATGATGGCGAGCGCCTCGTTGGCCAGCCGGCCAAGCGCCAGGCCGTGACCAACCCGGAAAACACCCTCTTCGCCGTGAAGCGCCTGATCGGCCGCCGCTATGAAGATCCGACCGTGACGAAGGACAAGGCTCTCGTGCCGTTCAAGATCGTCAAGGGCGACAATGGCGACGCATGGGTGGAAGCCGGCGGCAAGAACCAGTCTCCGTCGCAGGTCTCGGCCATGATCCTTCAGAAGATGAAGGAAACCGCCGAATCCTACCTCGGCGAAAAGGTCACGCAGGCTGTCATCACCGTTCCCGCCTACTTCAACGACGCTCAGCGCCAGGCCACCAAGGATGCCGGCCGCATCGCCGGTCTCGACGTGCTGCGCATCATCAACGAGCCGACGGCTGCTGCGCTCGCCTATGGCCTCGACAAGACCGAGGGCAAGACGATCGCTGTCTACGATCTCGGCGGCGGCACCTTCGACGTCTCGGTCCTGGAAATCGGCGACGGCGTCTTCGAAGTGAAGTCGACCAACGGCGACACCTTCCTCGGCGGTGAAGACTTCGACATGCGTCTCGTCGAATATCTCGCTGGCGAATTCAAGAAGGACCAGGGCATCGACCTGAAGAACGACAAGCTGGCTCTGCAGCGCCTCAAGGAAGCTGCCGAAAAGGCCAAGATCGAACTGTCCTCGTCGCAGCAGACGGAAATCAACCTGCCCTTCATCACGGCGGACGCATCCGGCCCGAAGCACCTGACGCTGAAGCTGACGCGCGCAAAGTTCGAAGCGCTCGTCGACGATCTCGTCCAGCGTACGATCGCGCCCTGCAAGGCAGCGCTGAAAGATGCCGGCGTTTCGGCCTCCGAAATCGACGAAGTCGTGCTTGTCGGCGGCATGAGCCGCATGCCGAAGGTGCAGGAAGTCGTGAAGCAGCTGTTCGGCAAGGAGCCGCACAAGGGTGTCAACCCGGATGAAGTCGTCGCGCTTGGCGCGGCCATCCAGGCCGGCGTTCTCCAGGGCGACGTCAAGGACGTGTTGCTGCTTGACGTGACCCCGCTTTCGCTTGGCATCGAAACGCTCGGTGGTGTTTTCACCCGTCTGATCGAACGCAATACGACGATCCCGACGAAGAAGAGCCAGACCTTCTCGACCGCCGAAGACAGCCAGTCGGCCGTGACCATCCGCGTCAGCCAGGGCGAGCGCGAAATGGCAGCCGACAACAAGCTGCTCGGCCAGTTCGACCTCGTCGGCATTCCGCCGGCACCGCGTGGTGTTCCGCAGATCGAAGTCACCTTCGATATCGACGCCAACGGCATCGTCAACGTTTCGGCGAAGGACAAGGGCACCGGCAAGGAGCACCAGATCCGCATCCAGGCATCGGGTGGTCTGTCCGATGCCGACATCGAGAAGATGGTCAAGGATGCCGAGGCCAATGCCGAGAACGACCGGAAGCGCCGTGATGGCGTCGAGGCGAAGAACCAGGCCGAAAGCCTGATCCATTCGTCCGAAAAGTCGCTGAAGGAATATGGCGACAAGGTCACCGAAGCCGACCGTGCCGCCATCTCCGACGCGATTGCCGCGCTGAAGACGTCGGTCGAAGCTTCTGAGCCGGACGCCGAGGATATCAAGGCGAAGACCCAGACGCTGCTGGAAGCATCCATGAAGTTGGGCCAAGCCATGTACGAGTCGCAGCAGACCGAAGCGGCCAATGCCGATGCCGCAGCGGATGCCGCTCGCGACAACATCGTCGATGCCGACTACGAAGACGTCAGCGACGAAGACGGTCGCAAGAAGTCGGCCTAAGACATCAGGGCCTCGCGCTATGCGATGACGCACGAAACAGGGCCCGGAGCACATGTTCCGGGCCTTTTTCATAAGTGTCGAAAGAATACGCAGGCGCTGATTCTGCCTTCATTTCGTCGAAAAAGCCGGCGTTGGCATAGATTCGCTATGGTATCGGCCGCCGGGATTTCCTAAATCCTTATCAACGGCATTCGGCGATACGGCACCTGGCCGAACGACCTCTGGCTGATCAAACTTGGCTGACCGAACTTTGGCTCAATGAAATCTGGCGACGACCGACGTCCGGTCCTGTCGCCGCGGTTCAACGGGATACGCGCGACCACATGAAACGTGATCTTTACGAAACACTCGGTGTTGCAAAGACAGCCGACGAGAAGGAGCTGAAAAGCGCCTTCCGCAAGCTGGCGATGAAATACCACCCGGACAAGAATCCGGGCGATGCGGAAGCGGAAAAGACCTTCAAGGACATCAATCAGGCCTATGAGACGCTGAAGGATCCCCAGAAGCGCGCGGCCTATGACCGCTACGGCCACGCTGCGTTCGAGCAGGGCGGAATGGGCGGCGGCGGAGGCATGGGCGGCGGTGCGGCCGGCTTCTCCGATATCTTCGAGGACATCTTCGGGGAGATGATGGGCGGCGGACGCCAGCGCCAACGCTCGTCGGGTGGCCGCGAGCGCGGCGCCGATCTCCGCTACAACATGGAGATCACGCTCGAGGAAGCCTATGCCGGAAAGACCGCGCAGATCCGGGTTCCCACCTCCATCACCTGCGACGTCTGTTCCGGCTCGGGTGCGAAGCCCGGCACGAAACCGACGACCTGCGGCACCTGCCAGGGCTCCGGCCGTGTGCGTGCCGCCCAGGGTTTCTTTTCCATCGAGCGGACCTGCCCGACCTGCCAGGGCCGTGGTACCATCATTCCGGACCCCTGCACCAAGTGTCATGGCCAGGGTCGCGTGACGGAAGAGCGCTCGCTGTCGGTCAACATCCCTGCCGGGATCGAGGACGGCACTCGTATCCGCCTGTCGGGCGAGGGCGAGGCTGGCCTTCGCGGCGGCCCTTCGGGCGACCTCTACATCTTCCTGTCGGTCAAACCGCACGAGTTCTACCAGCGTGACGGCGCAGACCTTTACTGCAGCGTGCCGATATCGATGACGACGGCGGCGCTTGGCGGCAAGTTCGACGTGCAGACGCTCGACGGCACCAAGTCGCGCGTCACTGTTCCCGAGGGCACGCAGGCGGGCAAGCAGTTCCGTCTCAAGGGGAAGGGCATGCCGGTGCTGCGCTCGACGCAGGTCGGCGACCTCTACATCCAGATCGGCATCGAGACGCCGCAGAAGCTGACCAAGCGCCAGCGCGAACTGCTTGAGGAGTTCGCAGAGATCTCGTCGAAGGACAACAATCCCGAATCTGCCGGTTTCTTTGCCCGGATGAAGGAGTTCTTCGAGGGCTGACCGCGCGCCGTCGGCATGCTCGATCCTGACCGATGAGGCCGGATGCCATGGGCTCCGGCCTTTTCGTTTCCGCGACGCTCATTGCTCTCAACACCCTTATTGCCCTTGCCACCCGCTGCCCCATCTTCTCGGTCTGAACGGGATAAGACAGGACGAGAGGATGCCGCCGTGACCTATGCGCTTTACTACTGGGAGGGCCTTCCTGGCCGCGGGGAGTTCGTGCGACTGGCGCTGGAACAAGCAGGCGCAGACTATGTGGACATTGCCCGGAGCCGAGACGGGACGGACACGATGCTGGACATCATGGAAGCCGACAGCGCGGCCGCGCCGTTCGCGCCGCCTTTCCTGAAGGACGGCAACCTGATCGTCTCCCAGACGGCGAATATCCTCTTCTATCTCGGCCGTCGCCTCGGCCTGGCTCCGGAAGCCGAAGGCGATCGGCATCGCCTCAACGGCCTGCAGATGACGATCGCCGATATGGTCGCCGAGGCGCACGACACCCATCACCCCGTGGCGACCAGTCTCTACTACGAGGACCAGAAGCCGGAGGCCGCGCGCCGCGCCGCCGATTTCCGCAAGGCGCGCATCCCCAAGTATCTCGACTATTTCGAACGTGTTCTCACGGCCAACCCGGACGGGCCGAAGCACATCGTCGGACCGGCGCTGACCTATGGCGATCTGTCGCTCCATCATCTGCTCGAAGGTCTGCATTACGCCTTTCCGCAAGCCATGACGGCCTATGGCGACCGGTGGCCGCATCTCGATGCTCTTCGCCACGAAATTGCGCGCCTGCCGCGCATCACCGCCTACCTCGCCTCGGATCGTCGCATTCCCTTCAATGAGAACGGCGTCTTCCGGCATTATCCCGAGCTCGATGGCGTCGGGGCGGGCGGCGAGGATTGAAAGCGCCCCGCCTGCGGTTCAGGATACTTGTCAGGCATCCCCGGAAAGCCTAGAGCCGGACGACATGCCGCAAAAAGTCTCCCTGTCCCGTCTGAAGCTCGGCGATTTCCGCAATTATGCGGCCTTATCGCTGGATCTCGACGCGCGCCATGTCGTGCTCACCGGCGAGAACGGCGCGGGCAAGACCAATCTGATGGAAGCCGTGTCGTTCCTGTCGCCGGGGCGGGGACTACGGCGTGCCGCCTATGCCGATGTCCCGCGCGTGGGCGCCGGCGCCGGCTTCTCGATCTTCGCCGAAGTCGAGGGCATGCAGGGCGATGTCGAGATCGGTACCGGAACCTTCGGAACGGAGGACGGCCAAGCGCGCCGTCTGCGCCTCAACGGCACCAACGCCAAGGCGATCGACGAACTTCTCGATCATCTGCGTGTCCTCTGGCTGACCCCCGCCATGGATGGGCTTTTCACCGGACCCTCCGGCGACCGCCGTCGCTTCCTTGATCGGCTGGTCCTGTCGCTTGACCCGGATCATGGCCGACGGGCAGCCGACTTCGAGCGGGCGATGCGCAGCCGCAACAAGCTGTTGTCGGAACCCGGCGCCGACCCCGTCTGGCTGACCGGGCTGGAGCGCCAGCTGGCCGAGCTCGGTATCGCCATGGCGCTTGCGCGCAACGAGATGCTCGGCCTTCTCGCCGCCCTCATCGATCGCAGTCCGGACGACGGCTCCTTTCCGAAGGCGGATCTCGCCCTCTCCGGCTTTCTCGACGGCGCATGGGACCGCCCGGCCTTCGATCTGGAAGAAGACTATCTGGAGCGATTGCGCACCGGCCGCTGGCGTGACGGGGCCGCGGGCCGTACGCTGGAAGGCCCGCACCGCAGCGACCTTCTCATCCGCCATCGGGCCAAGAACATCGAAGCCGAGCGCTGCTCGACGGGCGAGCAGAAGGCTCTGCTCGTCGGTCTGGTTCTGGCCCATGCCCGTCTCGTGGCGGACCTTACCGGGCATGCCCCGGTGCTGCTGCTCGACGAAATCGCAGCCCATCTGGATGCCGGCCGCCGGGCGGCCCTGTTCGACATCGTCGATGATCTCGGGGGGCAGGCTTTCATGACCGGCACCGACCGCACCATGTTTTCGGCACTCGGCGATCGCGCCCAGTTCCTGACGGTTGCCAACAGCCAGGTTTTCGAGTGAGGGTCGCTGCATGAGCGATGAACCGACATCATCCACGGCGCCAAGCCTGTCATCTCAGGAGATCGAACGCTATTCGCGTCACATCCTCCTGCCGGAAATCGGCGGACAGGGCCAGCAGGCGCTGAAGGCGGCCCGCGTGCTGGTGGTCGGCGCCGGCGGTCTCGGGGCACCGGTCATCCTCTATCTTGCGGCGGCCGGCGTCGGTACGCTCGGCATCGTCGATGACGACCGGGTGTCGCTCTCCAATCTCCAGCGTCAGGTCATTCACCAGACGTCGACGGTCGGCATGAGCAAAACGGACAGCGCCCGCGATACGGTCGCGCGGCTGAACCCGCATGTGACCGTTCGTCCGCTGCCGTTCCGGCTGACCCCGGACACGGCGTCCGAGACCCTTGTCGGCTATGACGTCGTGGTTGATGGCTCCGACAATTTCGACACCCGTTACCTCGTGGCAGAGGCGGCAGAAACGCTAAAGGTCCCGCTCGTGACCGGCGCCGTCGGCCGGTTCGACGGGTCTCTGACCGTTCTCATGCCCTGGACCCTCGACGCGACCGGCCGCGAGGCGCCGCGCTATCGCGATCTCTTTCCCGAACCGCCGCCGCCGGGCACCGTGCCGTCCTGTGCCGAAGCCGGCATTGTCGGCGCTCTGACCGGCGTCATCGGCACGCTGCAGGCCATGGAGGTGGTGAAGCTCCTCACGGGTGCCGGAGACCCTCTTGTCGGCCGCCTGCTGCTCTATGACGCGCTGGCCGCCCGTTTCGACACGATCCGCTACCGGCGCCGGCATGCGGATCGTTGAGTGTGCCCCGGACTTCAAGGATTGGGCTGACCTGCACGATCTGATCCTCACGGCATTTGCCGGCATGGCCTCGCGCATCGATCCGCCATCCTCCGCGCTCGATCTGACGCCGGAGACACTGCGCGAGAAAGCCAGGCGGGAAATCGTCCACCTTGCCTATGCCGATGACGGCAGCTTGGTCGGCTGCGTCTTCTGTCGACCGGAACCGCCGGAAACGCTCTATATCGGCAAGCTGGCTGTGCGTCCCGACCTGCAAGGAAATGGGCTCGGGCGATCCCTGGTAGAAACCGCGGCCGCGATCGCGACCCATCGAGGATTTTCCCGTCTGCGCCTGGAAACCCGCATCGAACTCACGGGCAATCATTGCGCCTTCTCGGCCATGGGATTTGTGGTGACACGGGAAGGCCGCCATCCGGGATTCGATTGCACGACCTTCATCGAGATGCAGAAACGCGTCTGATTGTCGCTCTCAGTTGCGGCCGGGCAGAACGCGGTCGGGCGGACGGTGTCCATCGAAGAAGGCGCGGATGTTGATGATGACCTTCTCGCCCATGTCGACCCGACTTTCGATGGTTGCCGATCCCATATGCGGCAGAAGAACCACCTTGCCTTCGGAAGCCAGCTTGACGAGCTTCGGATTGACGGCCGGTTCGTTCTCGTAGACGTCGAGACCGGCGCCAGCGATGCGGCCCTCCCGCAGGCATTTGATGAGCGCGGTCTCGTCCACGATGCCGCCACGTGCCGTGTTGACGAGATAGCTCGTCGGCTGCATCAGCTGTAGCCGCCGTGCGGAAAGAAGGTGATAGGTCGCCGGCGTCGAGGGGCAATTGACCGACACGAAGTCGACACGGGCCAGCATCTGGTCGAGGCTGTCCCAATATGTCGCTTCCAGCGACGCCTCGGTCTCCGCGCTGACGCGATGCCGGTTGTGGTAGTGGATCGAGAGGCCGAAGGCTTTGGCCCGGCGGGCGACGGCGGTGCCGATCCGGCCCATGCCGACGATACCGATCCGCTTGCCGGAAATCCGCCGTCCGAGCATCCAGTTGGGCGACCAGCCGGCCCAGTCGTGGCGCCGGTCGGCAAGGATGGCGGCGCCCTCCGTCAGCCGCCGCGGAACAGCCAGAATGAGGGCAAGCGTCATGTCCGCCGTGTCTTCCGTCAGAACCGCCGGCGTGTTCGTCACCGTGATGCCGCGGCGCGCAGCGGCATCGACGTCGATGTTGTCGACGCCGTTGGAAAAGCTCGCAATCAGCTTGAGCTTCGGTCCGGCCTTTTCGATCAGGGCTGCGTCGATCCGGTCTGTGACGGTGGGCACCAGCACGTCGGCCTGTGCGACGGCCAAGGCGAGCTCGTCGTGGCTGCGCGGGGTGTCGTCGATGTTGAGGGTTGCATCGAAAAGTTCGCGCATGCGGGTCTCGACGATGTCCGGCAGCTTGCGGGTGATAAAGACCTTCGGCTTCTGTCTCTGCGTCATCGTCAAATCTCTCCCCGGACCCATGTCAGACGGTGCGCCGCGTTGACGGCTTCTTAACCAAGATGATGGATCGTATCGTCAGAGCGTTATCTAGCAGAGACGCACCGGAAGACCAACACAGCCAGCCTCTCGATGCCGCCGGGACGACCGGAGACATCGAAGCCCGTGAAGGCCGGATGCTGTTCATGTTCGACCCGGTTTCACAAAACGGATATTGCCATGCGCCAGTTCCATCTCGGCTTGATCGGGCAGCGGGTCGCCAGGCGCGGCCTGATGGCTGCCGTTCTTGCAGCCTCCACCCTCCTACCCCTCGCCATCTCCGGCGTTGCCGCGCCCGCATGGGCGCAGGCGGCCAAGGGTGCAAGCGGCCTGCCGCTGCCACGTTTCGTCAGCCTGAAGTCGAAGAGCGTCAACCTGCGCGTCGGCCCCAGTGTCGACTACGCGGTTTCCTGGCGCTACCTCAAACCTGGCGTGCCGGTCGAAATCATCCAGGAGTACGACAACTGGCGCCGCGTGCGCGATGCGGACGGAACGGAAGGCTGGGTCAACCAGGCACTCCTTTCGGGTGCCCGGACCGCCCTGGCAGCCCCGTGGATGCGCGGCAAGGGTCAGGGCGTGCTCGTCAACATGCGCCGCGAGCCGCAATCGGGCGCGACCGTCGTCGCCCGTGTCGAGCCGGGCGTGATGCTGCACATCGGCGAATGCACCGGCGAGTGGTGCAAGGCCGAAGCGCAAGGGGCGGAGGGCTGGATCGTCCAGACCGAAATCTGGGGCGCCTATCCCGGTGAAGCCTTCAAATAATCGAGATCAGAGAAGGCCCGCTTTGATCGCAGCGTCCTTCAGCGAGACCATCGGGCGGGGACCGACCTGCTCGATCACGATGCCGGCGGCAAGGCTCCCGAGCTTCCCGCAGATGTCGAGCGGCTTGCCGGCGGTGTAACCGAAAAGGAAGCCCGCCGCGTAGAGATCGCCCGCCCCCGTCGTATCGACGACCCGCGCGACCTTGGTCGCTTCGACCTTGATGCGCTCGTCACCCCGTACGATGATGGAGCCTTCCTCGCTCATCGTGACGGCCGCAAGCCGGCAATCGCGCGAGAGCCGGGTCAGAGCTTCGGAGAAATCCTCCGTTTCGTACAGCGCCAGCGCTTCGGCCCGATTGGCGAACACGATATCCACCGTGCCGCTCGTCATCAACTCCAGGAATTCAGCGCGGTAACGGTTGACGCAGAAGCTGTCGGACAGGGTCATGGAGACCTCGCGTCCATTGGCATGCGCGATGCGCGCCGCGTCGCGGATGGCCTCCTTGGCGCGGGGGGGATCCCAGAGATAGCCCTCGAAATAGGTGACGGCAGCGTTGGCCACGACATCGGGTTCCACGTCCTCCGGGCCGAGCTCCACGCAGGCCCCGAGATAGGTGTTCATCGAGCGCTCGCCGTCCTCGGTAACGAAGATCATCGACCGCGCCGTCGGCGGAAAGCTGTCGAGCGGCCGGGTAAGGAAATGAACGCCCTGCGCCTGAATGTCGTGGGTAAAGATGTCGCCCAGCTGATCGTTGGCGATCTTGCCGAAATAGGCGGCCTTGCCACCGAGGCTCGCAATGCCGGCCGCCGTGTTGCCGGCACTGCCACCCGAGGCTTCGAGCGCGGGCCCCATGCGCGCGTAAAGCAACTCGGCGCGCTCGGCGTCGATCAGGTTCATCGCACTCTTGATGATGCCGTTGTCGGTGAGAAACCGCTCCTCGCAGCGTGCGATAATGTCAACGATGGCATTGCCGATCGTCAGGACGTCGAAAGTGGTCATGAACCCCGCCTGGAAAAATCTGTGTCCGGCGTTTGGTCTTAATCGAATTCTCGCGCTTTGGAAGGTCTTTCGGCCGAAGGCGTCGCAAGGTCGGGAAAGACCGCTCTCTTCCGCGTGCAATTGCCGCGTTGCGATCGGCAGGACAGCATGGCATATCGGCGGCGTATCGCCCGGGGAGGGTGTTCGATCCGCCGGGGGAGAGGGCGCTTGGGGGGACGAACCTCTGCAAGACGTCTCCATGCCTTTGCGACGGAGCATATGGATGGGGAAGGGAGTGGGTTGATGTCGGCCACCACGTCGAAGCCGGCCGGGATGGAAGATCCCGGTACGAGCGGACTTTCGAGGCGGCTGAGCCTTGTTCTGGCCGCAGCGTGCGGCCTCATCGTCGCAAACCTCTACTTTGCTCAGCCGCTCATCGGTCCCATCGGCGCCTCACTCGGGCTCTCGCCGGACGCGGCCGGATTGATCGTCACGCTGACGCAGCTCGGCTATGGCCTCGGTCTTCTGCTGATCGTGCCTCTCGGGGATCTCTTCGAGAACCGGAAGCTCATTCTCGTCATGCTGGGCCTTTCCATTCTCGCGGTCCTGTCGGCCGGCCTGGCGACGCAGGCTGCGGCGTTCCTGGCGACGGCCTTCGCCATCGGGCTCTGCTGTGTGGCGGTCCAGATTATCGTTCCCTATGCGGCGCAGATGGTGTCTCCGGCCGAACGGGGGCGCGCGGTCGGAAATGTCATGAGCGGACTGATGGTCGGGATCATGCTGGCCCGTCCGGCCTCGAGCTTCATCGCTGCCTTCCTGCCCTGGCATATGGTTTTCGTTCTCTCCGCCCTCTGCATGACCGGTCTTGCGCTGTTTCTGGCGCGCGTGCTCCCGCGCCGCATGCCGACCTCCCGCCTTGCCTATACGGCATTGATCGGCTCGCTGCCCCGGCTCGTTGCCACGCAGCCGGTGCTGCGGCGTCGCGCGGCCTATCAGGGGTGCATGTTCGCGGCTTTCAGCGTTTTCTGGACCGTGACGCCGCTCCTGCTCGCAAGCCCGACCTTTGGTCTGTCTCAGGCGGGTATCGCCCTGTTCGCGCTCGCGGGAGCATCCGGCGCGCTGGCCGCCCCCATTGCCGGGCGCCTGGCGGACAGGAACCTCAGCTTTGCCGCCACCCGCATCGCGCTGATCGGCGGCGCCTGCGCCTTTCTCGTCACCCATCTCGCGCAGGAAAGCTCGACGGTCTCGCTTGCCGTCCTGACGCTTGCCGCCATTGGTCTCGACTTTGCGGTGTCGACGACGTTGGTGCTTGGGCAGCGGGCGATCTACGTGCTCGGCGACGAGCATCGCAGCCGTCTGAATGGCCTCTATATGGCGACGTTCTTTCTATGCGGCGCAATGGGTTCGGCGGCCGGAGCCTGGCTCTACGCCCATTGGGGCTGGTGGGGCGCCTCGCTTCTCGGCTTCTCCCTCCCGGCTGCGGCTCTTCTCTACAGCCTGACCGAACGCCGCTGATGCGGCGCCTTGCGCGCCTGCGGTCGCGTTCAGAACACCTGTGGCGGAAGGGGAACCAGCGGCGCGGGGATGGTGTTGGACTTTTCCGCTGCCTTGCACAGGTCGGCGATCACGCAGTGCTCGCATTCGGGACGGCGCGCCTTGCAGGTGTAGCGTCCGTGCAGGATCAGCCAGTGATGGGCGTGGAAGAGATAATGATCGGGGATGACCCGCACGAGATGGTCTTCCACCTGATCCGGCGTCTTGCCCGGAGCAAGCCCGATCCGGTTGGCAATGCGGAAGATATGCGTGTCCACAGCGATCGTCGCTTGGCCGAAGGCCATCGACAGGACCACATTGGCGGTCTTGCGTCCGACGCCGGGCAAGGTCACCAGGGCGTCCCGGTCACGCGGCACCTCGCCGCCGAAATCCTCGACCAGCTTGCGGCTGAGCGCGATGACGTTTTTGGCCTTGTTGCGGTAGAGGCCGATCGAGCGGACATGTTCGCGCACCGCATCCTCGCCGAGCGCCAGCATCTTTTCCGGCGTATCGGCGACGGCAAACAGGCCCTTCGTCGCCCTGTTCACCCCAACATCGGTTGCCTGGGCCGACAGCGCCACGGCGACGACCAGCGTGAAGGGGTTGAGGTAGGTCAGCTCGCCCTTCGGCTCGGGCCGCTGCACGGAAAAACGGCGGAAGATCTCCTCGACTTCCTCGCGCGTGTAGGCGCTTTTCGGCGTGCGCACGCGCGCCTTCGAGGCCTTCGCCGGCGCCTTGAGAGGGCGCGGGGTCGCCGCAGCCTTGGGGTTGCGCGGCTTTGCCGCGGGCTCGAGCGCTGCAGGGTCCACGGATTTCGGTTTCGGGTCTTTCATGTCTCCTCTATAATGGTGGGCCATGAACGATGGCAACGCCGACATACGCTCTGCCGAAACGCCTGTTTTCGCCGCGGAGCTGACGCCGCATCGCTCGCTCGGCCGGAAAGGTCTGCGCGTGGTCTTCCTGTTGGCCGCGCTGATGAGCCTCGTTCATGTCTTCGTGTTCCTCGTCATCGGCGCCTGGCCGGTCGTTCTGTTCTTCGGGCTCGACTTCGTGCTTCTGTTCGGCGCCTTCTGGCTAAACAATCGTTCGGCGCGCATGCGTGAGGAGGTCAGCGTTTCGCGCACCGATGTCGCCGTGCGCAAGTTTACGGCTGCCGGCCGCATGACGGAGCACCGGTTCAATCCGTTCTGGACGCGCTTCGATGTCGCCCGCCACGACGAGATCGGCATCGTTTCCATGCATGTCCACGATCGCCGGCGCGGCACCGACATCGGCTCCTTCCTCAATCGCGACGACCGCGAGACCTTTGCGACCGCCTTTTCCGGCGCGCTGGCCACGGTGAAGCGGCGGGGCTGATCGTCGTAAATCGGGTGGCGGCCGGCGAGCGCGCATGCTGTTCTACGGCCGGCGGCATCGCATATGTGCCGACCGCGAGGACGAGGAGAAGACGACGATGACGATCATGCCGCGGTTGACAAGCGAGATCACCCCCGAAGGGAGCGATTACGATACGGTCTGCCGCGTGGTGGAACTGCTGACGGGCGATTATCGGGAGCAGCCGGGCCTTGAGGAGCTCGCCGCGCGGCTCGGGCAGTCGCCAGCGCATCTCCAGCGCATATTCACGCGCTGGGCGGGCTTGTCGCCCAAGGCATTTCTCCAGGCGGTCACGCTCGACCACGCCAAGCGTCTGCTCGGAACCGAGGGCCTGCCTCTCCTCGAGGCAAGCCTTGAACTCGGCCTGTCCGGTCCGGGACGGCTGCACGACCTGTTCGTCACCCACGAGGCCATGTCGCCCGGTGAATGGAAGCTCAGGGGTGGGGGCCTGACGATCCGGTACGGCTTCCACCCATCACCGTTCGGCACGGCGCTCATCATGGTCACGGATCGCGGTCTTGCCGGTCTTGCCTTCAATGACACGGGTAGCGAACGGGAAAGTTTTCAGGATATGGCCGGCCGCTGGCCGAACGCCACCTATGTGGAGGACGTTGCCGCCACCACACCCTACGCCGCGCGAATCTTCGAGCCTGGGCACTGGGATGCCGAGCAGCCGCTTCGGATCGTGCTGATCGGTTCGGATTTCCAGGTCCGGGTGTGGCAGGCCCTCCTCGACATTCCCATGGGACGCGCGGAAACCTATTCGGCGATCGCCGGCCGGATCGGCCAACCCAGGGCGTCCCGCGCCGTGGGTGCCGCCATTGGCCGCAACCCCATCTCGTTCGTCGTTCCCTGCCACCGTGCGGTCGGCAAGAGTGGCGCGCTGACCGGATATCACTGGGGCCTGACACGCAAGCGCGCCATGCTCGGCTGGGAAGCGGGGAAGGTCTGATCCATCCCCGCCCGTTATGCGTGCGTGCAGGTCAGTGTGCGCCGGACATGTCGCCGAGAACCTCTTTCGAGGCGACGGTCGAATCCGGATTGAGCGTGTAGACCATCGGCACGCCGGTCGCCAGGTTGAGCTTGAGGATCTCCTCCTTGGTCAGCCGATCGAGCACCATGACCAGCGCGCGCAGCGAATTGCCATGCGCGGCGACCAGCACCGTCTGGCCCTTCAGCACGCGCGGCAGGATCTCGGTGAGGTAATACGGCCAGACACGGGCACCGGTGTCACGCAGGCTCTCGCCACCCGGAGGAGGGACGTCGTAGGACCGGCGCCAGATATGCACCTGCTCCTCGCCCCACTTGGCGCGCGCATCGTCCTTGTTGAGACCCGACAGGTCGCCATAGTCGCGCTCGTTGAGCGCCTGGTTGCGGATCGTCTCGAGCTCGGGCTGGCCGACGGCATCGAGAATGATCTTCAGGGTCTTCTGCGCCCGGGTCAGGTCGGAGGTGAAGGCGATGTCGTATTTCAGCCCGGTTGCGGCAAGCGCCTTGCCGCCGGTCTCGGCTTCCTCGATCCCAAGCGGGGTCAGGTCGGGGTCCTTCCAGCCGGTGAAGAGGTTCTTCAGGTTCCATTCGCTCTGGCCATGACGCACCAGGACAAGCGTTCCGCTCATGATCGTTCATTCCTCGTTTCGGTGTTGACGTCGGGGACGTGCTGGAAATGCCTCAGCCGGCGAGCCCCAGCACGTCCAGCATGGTGTAGTAGCCGGGCTTGCGCGTCCGCGCCCAGAGCGCTGCGGTAACGGCCCCGCGCGCAAAGATCGAACGGTCGGTGGCCGAATGCGACAGCGTCACGGTCTCGCCTTCGCCGGCGAGAATGACGGAATGTTCGCCGATGACGGACCCGCCGCGCAGCGTTGCAAAGCCGATCGTGCCCTCGGGCCGTGGCCCCGTGTGGCCGTCGCGCACGCGCACGGATTGGTCTTCGAGGTCGATCTCCCGGCCGCGGGCCGCAGCCTCCCCGAGCAGCAGCGCTGTGCCCGAGGGGGCGTCGACCTTGTGTTTGTGGTGCATTTCCAGGATTTCCAGGTCCCATCCGGAAGCAGGAAGGGCACGGGCTGCCTGTTGCACGAGAACCCCGAGGAGATTGAGGCCGAGGCTCATATTGCCCGACTTGACCACCCGTGCATGCCGCGCCGCCGCTTCGAACCGCGCCTCGTCGTCGGCCGAGCATCCGGTGGTGCCGATCACATGGACGATGCGCGCTTGCGCGGCAAGGCCAGAAAACGCGACGCTGGTGGCCGGCGTCGTGAAATCGAGAACGCCGTCGGCCTCGACGAAGGCCTGGAGCGGATCGTCCGTCACGGGAATGCCGATGGGGCCGAGCCCTGCGATCTCGCCGGCGTCGCGTCCGACGAACGGCGAGCCGGAGCGTGCAACGGCGGCCGACAGGGTGACGCCCGGCATGGCCTGGATCGTCCGGATCAGCGTCTGGCCCATGCGGCCCGCCGCGCCCACGACGACGAGGTTCATATCCGACGTGCTCATGCTACAAGGCTCATGCAATGGGGCTCATCTGGTCCGGTCCGTGCTGTCGACGAGGTCATCGAGAATCTCGGTCGTCTGGCTGCCCTGGAGGTTGTGGAGGCGAGCGTAAAGCCCGTCCTTACGATCCGCAAGCTCCGTATGCGTGCCTTCCTCGACCACCCGCCCGTCGCGCATGACGATGATCTTGTCGGCATTGACGATCGTGGAGAGGCGGTGCGCGATCACGACGACGGTTCGCCCGTTCATGGCATGGTCGAGCGCCTTCTGCACCGCGGATTCAGATTCGGTATCGAGCGAGGAGGTGGCTTCGTCGAGAAGCAGGATCGGCGCGCGCCGGACCAGCGCGCGGGCGATCGAAAGCCGCTGACGCTGTCCGCCGGATAGCGTCACGCCGTTTTCGCCGACAGGCGTGTCATAGCCTTGCGGCTGGGCAAGAATGAAATCATGCGCATAGGCGAGACGGGCAGCCTCGAACACCTCTTCGTCTGTCGCCTCGGGTCGGCCATAGCGGATATTGTCGCCGATCGAGCCTTCAAAGAGGTATGGCTGCTGCGAGACATAGGCGAGCCCGTTCCGCAGCGACAGCTTGGTGATATGGGCGATGTCCTGACCGTCGATCAGGATTTCGCCTTCCGACGGATCGTAGAAGCGCGGAATGAGGCTGATCACAGTGGATTTGCCAGCGCCGGACGGGCCGACCAGAGCCGTCGTCTTGCCGCCTTCGGCCACGAAGCTGACGCCCCGCAGGATCTCGTCGCCGGTGCCGTAGGAAAAATGGACATTGTTGAAGGTGATCGTCGCGGAGGAGACCTCCAAGGCCCGGGCGTCGGCCTTGTCGCGCTGGTGCGGCACGGTGTCGAGCACCTCGTAGATCATCCGTGCGTTGACGGCGGCGCGCTCCATCGACACCTGCAGGCGCGCGAGGCGCCGTGCCGGATCGTAGGCCATGAGAAGCGCGGTGACGAAGGAGAAGAAGGCGCCAGGCGGGACGTTGTCGTAGATCGAGCGGAAGGCGGCGTAGCCGAGGACGCTGGCAATGGCAAAGCCCGCAAAAGTCTCCGTCATCGGGGCAGTGCGCTCGGACAGGCGAGCGATCCGGTTGGCGCGGTTCTCCGCGCGCGCGATGATCGCCTCGACTTTGCTTTTCAACTGCTCCTCCATGGTGAAGGCCTTGACGATCGTGATCCCCTGGATCGTCTCCTGCATGGCACCCAGCACATGGCTGTTGATCTCGACCGATTCGCGCGTCGCGTTGCGCAGCCGCCGCGACACGTAGCGAAGGCCGATCAGCAACGGCGGAGCGATCAGG
The DNA here is from genome assembly GCF_001424325.1 of Rhizobium sp. Leaf341. Classification (NCBI taxonomy): domain Bacteria; kingdom Pseudomonadati; phylum Pseudomonadota; class Alphaproteobacteria; order Hyphomicrobiales; family Rhizobiaceae; genus Rhizobium; species Rhizobium sp. Leaf341. The sequence goes on along the minus strand of NZ_LMPE01000003.1, from coordinate 1,021,244 downwards.
AAGACAATGATCGTCAGCACCCAGTCCTTGCCGATCATCACGCCGATCAGCGCGATCAGCGTCAGCAGGTCGCGTGCGATCGAGGTGACCGTCATGTTGAGGACGTCGCGGATGCCCGATACGTTCTGGCTGATCTTGGCGGATATCCGGGCGGAGCGGGAATCGGTGAAGTAACCGACGCTCAGAGCCATCAAATGGGCGTAGAGCCGGCGCTGGTAGCTCGCCACGATGTTGTTGCCGATCTTCGACAAGGCGACCGCCTGGCCATAGGTGGCAAAGCCGCGCACGACGAAAGCAACGAAGATGGCGGCGCAGATGATGAGGACCATGTCGGCCCGCTTGTTGGCAAACGCCTCGTTGACGACGGCTTCCATGATCCAGGCCGTGAACGCCGTCGACCCCGCTACGAGCGCAAGGCAGGCGATCGCAAACAGATAGCCTTTGAGATGTGCCCGCCCGTTCTCCCGCGCGACCCGCTTGAGCACGCTGGTGATCGTGTCGGCGTCCACTGGCGTGTGCTTCTTCTTCTGATCTTTCAAAAGCTCTTTCCCTGACCGAGCGGTCCTTCGATCGGATGCTTGGCCGCGCTCTATAGTGCCTTGAGAGCCATTTGGCGAGTCTCCCCCCGTTTCGAGGGTATGGCCCCGGGCCAGCCGGTCCGGTTCAGGCCTTCCAGTGACGCCCTGTGGTTGCCACGCCGAACCGGGCCGGAGTCTGCGCGAAGGCCGCAAGGCCTGCCAGTGCGGCAAAGGGATGGGTAACGACATAGGTGGGGATCGAGCGCATCAGGGCCGAATGCGGCGCCTTGTCCTCGAAGGCCGCCCGGAATTCGGGCTGCTGCAGCGCAGGCAGGATCTTCTGCGAAATGCCGCCAGCCAGATAGACGCCGCCGCGCGCCATGAAGATCAGCGCCATGTCGCCTGCCACCCGACCGAGATATCCGGCAAAGAGCGACAGCGTTTCGACACAGGCCGGTTCGGTGCCGGCGAGCCCCGCCGCCGTGATGTCGGCCGGATCGGTGTGCTCCGGCGTCAACCCGTCCGTGTGGCAGATGGCCTGATAGATATTGACGATGCCGCGGCCGCAGAGAAGTTGTTCGGCAGAGATGCGGCCCTCGATGGTTTCGAGATACGGCCAGAGCGCGGTATCGCGGCGCGTGCGCGGGCCGATGTCCACGTGGCCGCCCTCGCCGGGAACGGGGAAATAGGTGCCGTGCGTATGCAGGAGGCCGGCAACGCCGAGGCCTGTGCCCGGACCAAGGACGGCGCAGGAGGCGCTCTCCATCGCCACGCCCGTGCCGATCTGCGCGCAATCGGTCTTTGCGATCGCCGCAACGGCGAGAGCCTGCGCCTCGAAATCGTTGATGACGATGACGTCGGAAAGGCCGAGCGTGGCGATCATGTCCGCCGGCGTGATGACCCAGCCGGCATTGGTCAGCGGGATCTGGTCGCCTTTGACGGGCGCGGCCACCGCGATGATGGCCGAGCGCGGGCGAAGCGGAGCGTGGGGCAGCACGCCGACCTCCAGCGCTGCCTGGATGCTTGGATAGCCGCCTGTCGGCACCACGGGAAAGACGACCGGGGCAGCCGTCGCGTCCGTCAGGAGCGCGAAACGGGCATTCGTTCCGCCGATGTCCCCGACCAGGATGGGAAAGGCGAGGCCGGGAACCGTTTCTGCAGACGCGGGCATGAAACCTCCTAAGGAAAACGATGGGGCTGAGGGTCGACAGGCACCAGCCTGCCGGACTGGCGGGGCAGGGGCGGAAGCGCTTCGCATGTTTTGCAGGACCGCTCCAGTCCAAAAGTCGAAACGTCAGACTGAGCCGGACGCGACGGCCTCTCAGAGCGGCCGGAAATCCACCAGGCGCTCGGCCGTCGCACGGTTCAGCGCCATGGGAATGTCGTAGACGGTCGCAAGCCGCGTCAGGGCCTTCACGTCGACATCGTGCGGCAGAGCCGTCAGCGGATCGATGAAGAAGATCAGCAGATCGACATCACCCGTGGCGATCAGCGCGCCGATCTGCTGGTCACCACCAAGAGGTCCGCTTTTCAGGCGCGTCACGTCGAGGCCGGGGCATGCGTCCTGCACGCGGCCACCCGTGGTGCCGGTTGCGACGATCCGCCATTCCGACAGCACATTCTCGTGGGCTTTGGCGAACTCCGCCATGTCCTGCTTCTTCAGGTCATGCGCGATCAGCGCCATGCATTTGCGACCGGTCATTCCGTCCTCCGCCTCATCCTCGTCGCCCATATTTCCCGGAACCCGAACCGGTTCAAGGGGAAAGTGCGACGCCGGCACGCTACTGTGTTGCGCCCGGTCGGCGGGTGGGAAGAGGAACAGCGGGGTCGCCGACGGAGGCCGGCGGAACATCGGCTGACGACGGCAGGGTACTCGACGACGGGTCGGCCATGGACCGCGTGATCGGCGCTGAGACCGGAACCTTGCCGCCGAAGGTCGATGCGGCTTCCGACGAAGCGGGTGCGGCAAGCACGCCCGTGCAGGCCTGCGGCAGGTCGGACAGCATCACGAAGCGCGGTTTGACAGGCTTGGCATTCGGGTTCGGCTTCGGCTTTGCCCAAGGTTCCTTCGTGAACCACCAGGCAAGCGACTTGTCGCAGCCATCGCCGGGCGCAACGGCAGCCTGTGGCTTGCAGCCGGGCGAGTCGGCCGGGCATTTGATGCGGATGTGGAAATGCTCGTCATGGCCGTAGATCGGCCGGATCTTGCCCATCGACGTCCGGTCGCCGGTCCAGGTGTCGCACAGCTTCTTCTTGATCGCCGGGTTGACGAACACCCGGTCGACCTCCGGCTCGCTTGCGGCCCGCATGATCAGCCGGGCATGCGTCGGCGTCCAGCGGTCCGGATTGACGGTGAGAAACTTGGTTTTGTCCAGCATGGACACGAAAGGCCTGCTTTCGCGTTCCGCCACGCTCATCGGCCGTGCGGGCTTTGGCTGGAACCAGATGTCGGCATCGAGTCCGATCTGGTGGGAGGCATGGCCCGTCAGCATCGGCCCGCCACGCGGCTGGGAGATATCGCCGAGCAGGATGCCCGAGCCCCAACCGATCTCTGCCGCATCGCGCGAAAAACGCTCCAGGAAGGCGATCATGTGCGGATTGCCCCAACGCCGGTTGCGCGACAGGCGCATGGCCTGCCAGGTGGGTCCGTCGGCCGGCAGCGCGACGGCACCCGACAGGCATCCCTTGGCATAGGAGCCGAAGGACACCGGCGCCGTCCTGCTGGGGAGCGTCATGGCGCCGAAGAGCTGCTTGGCCGTCTGCGGCTCGGCTGAAAGCGCCGGCTCGAGTCCGAGCGGCAGGATGAGCGCCGCTGCGACGAGGGCCCGTGTCGCCCATTGGCCAGAGAATTGCGCGCCATTGAAAAATCTTGCGCCGGCTGAAAATCTTGAGAGAGGCGATATCATGCGGGTCTGTCCGGTGCTGTCGGGATCGGGCGGGTCGTCGAGAGCCATCTCTCTCACACGGTCTTTGTGTCAGACTTGCGGTCAAGCCGATGTGAAGACGGATTTCCGGTGCTCCCGGGGGATTGCCTGTCAATCGGCCGCAATTTGCCTATTGTGTGCGAACACCGTGATCATGGAGACCAATTGCATGCGGCAGACGACGAGCAGGACGACCCCGGCACAGCGTTTTGGAACACGCGCCCTCATCGCCGCCGCCATCCTTGTCACAGCCGTCGCCGCACGCCCCGCGCAGGCCGAGAATGTGCAGTGGCGCCATGGCATGTCGACCGTGGGTGAACTGAAGTATCCGCAGGGATTCACGAAATTCGACTATGTCAATGCGGATGCGCCGAAGGGAGGGAATGTCAGGCTGGCCACGATGGGCACGTTCGACACCTTCAACCCGATCCTCGCCAAAGGCGAGCTGGCAGCCGGCGTGATGGGACCGGTTTCCAGCGCCTCCGGCATGTCTGTCGGACTGGTGTTCGAAACGCTCATGAAGCCCTCCATGGACGAGATCCTGACGGATTACGGCCTTCTGGCCGAGGCTGTCGCCTATCCCGACGATTTTGCCTGGGCCAAGTTCCGTCTTCGACCGGAAGCAAAATGGGCCGATGGCGCGCCGGTAACGCCGGACGACGTGATTTTCAGTTTCGATAAGGCGAAAGAGCTCGATCCCAAAGCCGCATCCTATTACGGCCATATCACCAAGGCGGAAAAAACAGGCGAGCGCGAGGTGACGTTCTCGTTCGACGAGACCGGCAACCGCGAATTGCCGAAGGTGGCGGGCAGCCTTGCCGTCGTGCCCAAGCATTGGTGGGAGGGAAAGGATGCTGCCGGGAAGCCGCGGGACATCTCCCGCACGACCCTTGAGATACCCATGGGTTCCGGCCCCTACAAGATGACCTCCATGAAAGCCGGATCGACCGTCTCGTACGAGCTTCGCGACGACTATTGGGGGAAGAACCTGAACGTCAATGTCGGGCAGAACAACTTTGCAGGCATCCGTTTCACCTATTTCGCGGACCTTGACGTCGCGTTCGAAGCGTTCCGGTCGGGCAACGCAGACTACAGGTGGGAGAACTCTGCGCGGCGCTGGGCAACCTCCTACGACTTTCCCGCCATCAAGGACGGCAGAATCAAGCTTGAGCGGCTGGAGAACGACAGTCGCGACAGCGGCGTCATGGTCGGCTTCATCCTCAACCTTCGACGCGAACCGTTCCAGGATGTCAGAGTCCGCGAGGCTCTGAACTACGCGTTCGATTTCGAGGAGCTGAAGAGGACGATTTTCTTCAACGAATACGACCGCATCAACAGCTTCTTCTTTCCGACCGAGCTGGCATCCTCGGGGCTTCCCCAAGGGCGTGAGCTGGACATTCTGACGGAGCTCAAGGACAAGGTGCCACCAACCGTGTTCACCAAGCCCTATACCAATCCCGTTGGCGGAGAGCCTGCCAAGCTGCGCGATAACCTGCGCAAGGCGATCGGGCTTCTCAAGGAGGCCGGTTACGAACTCAAGAACAACCAGATGATCGAGACGAAGACAGGCAAGCCGCTGACCTTCGAGATCTTGCTCGACGGCACGACCATCGAGCGCGTCGCTTTGCCTTTCAGCCAGAACCTGCGGAAGATCGGAATCGAAGCACGCGTTCGAACGGTTGATAGTTCTCAGTACACCAATCGCTGGCGGTCGAAGGATTTCGATTCCATCTATCTGGGCTGGGGACAGTCGCTCAACCCGGGAAACGAGCAGACGGAATACTGGGGAACCGCCGCGGCGACGCGCGAAGGGTCGCAGAACTTCTCGGGCCTTGCCGATCCGGGAGTCGATGCGCTCATCCGCAAGGTCATCTTTGCGAAGGATCGCGAGGAACTGGTTGCCGCGACGAAGGCGCTTGATCGGGTTCTCCTGGCCCATCACATCATCGTTCCGACCTATGCGTCGCGCGATATGCGAATCGCCTATTCCAAAGATTTGATGCATCCGCAAAATCTGCCGGAATATTCGGTCGGCTTTCCTGCGATCTGGTGGTCGGCTTCCGCGAAAGCTCCATGAAAGCCTTGCGTGGCAGGCTGGCCTGCTTTTCATAAGGCCAAACCGCGAATCAGGAACGGGAACGTCAGCGCATTGATTGCACATCGGAACATCGGGTCGCACGAAACGAGGCGCCGTAACGGCATTCTTCGCGACCGCGTCGTGTCGATGGCAATAGCAGAGGCGGGAACAAGGCTCGGGACAACGGCAGGGGTACGGGTCTAATGGGCGGCTATATTCTGCGGCGTCTGCTCCTGATGATCCCGACGATCATCGGCATCATGGCCATCTCCTTCGCTGTCGTTCAGTTTGCACCCGGTGGCCCGGTCGAGCAGGTCATTGCCGACCTGACCGGGCCGAACCAGGGCGGCGACCGGTTGTCGGGCGGCGGCGGCGATCTTGCTGGCGCGTCCGGCGGTGACCAGAGCGGCAACAGCTATCGCGGCGCTCAGGGACTCGATCCGGATTTCATCGCCAAGCTCGAGAAGCAGTTCGGCTTCGACAAACCACCGCTCGAGCGCTTCCTCACGATGATGTGGAACTATGCCCGCTTCGATTTCGGCGAGAGCTTCTTCCGCAACACGTCCGTCATCGACCTCATCCTCGACAAGATGCCGGTGTCGATCTCGCTCGGCCTTTGGATCCTCATTCTCTCCTATGCGATCTCGATTCCGCTCGGTATCCGTAAGGCGGTCTCGGACGGCTCGCGCTTCGATGTCTGGACCTCTGCCATCGTCATCGTCGGCTATGCCGTGCCGGGCTTCCTGTTCGGCATCCTGCTCATCGTGCTTTTTGCAGGCGGTTCCTTCTTCGACTGGTTTCCGCTGCGGGGCCTGGTCTCGGACAATTTCAGCCAGCTGACATGGTGGCAGAAGATCCTGGATTATCTCTGGCACATGACGCTGCCGCTTGTCACACTGCTGCTCTCGGCCTTTGCCACGACGACACTGCTGACAAAGAACTCCTTCATCGACGAAATCCGCAAGCAATATGTCGTCACCGCCCGGGCCAAGGGTCTGGCGGAGCGGCAGGTGCTCTATCGCCACGTCTTTCGCAATGCCATGCTGATCATCATCGCCGGCTTTCCCGCAGCCTTCATCTCGGCCTTCTTCACCGGCTCGCTCTTGACCGAATACATCTTCTCGCTCGATGGCCTTGGCCGTCTCGGCTACGACGCCGTCGTCAAGCGGGATTACCCGATCGTGTTCGGCACACTCTTCATCTTCTCGCTGATGGGCCTCGTTGTCAGCCTCCTATCGGACCTTATCTACACCTGGGTCGATCCGCGTATCGACTTCGAGCGGAGGGACGTCTGATGACGGCGCTCACTGGAACCCCGTCGGGGATGGCCGCGCCGCAGACGGGTCGGCTTTCCCCCGTCGCCCGTCGGCGCTGGGAGAACTTCAAGGCCAACCGGCGTGGCTTCTGGTCGCTCTGGATCTTCCTTGCCCTGTTCGGCATCAGTCTCTGCGCCGAATTCATCGCCAACGACCGGCCGATCCTCGTCTCCTACAAAGGCGAACTGCTCGTTCCGGTGCTCGTCAACTATCCGGAAGAGACGTTCGGCGGATTTCTGGCCGAAACCGACTATGCCTCCGACTTCATTCGGGAGGAGATCGAGGCGCATGGCTGGATGGTCTGGCCGCCGATCCGGTATTCTTATCGCAGCGCCAATTCCAATATCCCGCATTCCGCGCCCACGGCGCCGTTCTGGACGATGAGCGCAACAGAGCGTTGTTCGGGCTACCCGCAGGGCGAGGCGGATCGCGGCTGCACGCTCGGCAATTTCAACTGGCTCGGCACCGACGATCAGGCGCGAGACGTCGCCGCCCGCACGATCTACGGGTTCCGCATTTCGGTGCTCTTCGGCCTGGCGCTGACCATCGCCTCGGCCATCGTTGGCGTGACCGCCGGGGCCATTCAGGGCTATTTCGGCGGTTGGACGGACCTCCTGATGCAGCGCTTCATCGAGATCTGGTCGTCCATGCCGGTGCTCTACATCCTGCTGATCATCGCGGCGATCCTTCCGCCCGGCTTCTTCGTTCTCCTCGGCATCATGCTGCTGTTCTCCTGGGTCGGCTTCGTGGGCGTGGTGCGGGCCGAATTCCTGCGGGCGCGCAATTTCGAGTATGTCCGCGCCGCCCGGGCGCTTGGCGTCGGCAATGCCACCATCATGTGGCGGCATCTTCTGCCAAACGCGATGGTCGCCACGCTCACCTTCCTGCCGTTCATCCTTTCAGGCTCCATCACCACGCTGACCTCGCTCGACTTTCTCGGTTTCGGCATGCCGCCCGGCTCGCCCTCCCTCGGCGAGCTGATCGCACAGGGCAAGTCCAACCTGCAGGCCCCTTGGCTCGGCCTTACCGCCTTTCTGGTGATGTCGATCATGCTGTCGCTGCTGATCTTTATCGGCGAAGCCGCGCGCGATGCGTTCGATCCGCGAAAGACGTTTGGTTGATGCGTGTCTCGCACGCGCACATGAAAGGGCGTACTCTCGCGTCCGGCCCGTTCCAAAGGCGATATGACGTCGATGATCCGGCATGCCCGTCCCGCATGCAATCTGCCGACGACGGTAGTCGCGTTCATGGCGACATGGCCGATGCTGTATTACCGTCGGGAATGAATGAAGCCGTCAGGCTTTTGCGCGCCGACATCCCCACGCTCACCACACGTCTGGAATCGCTGTCCCCATGACCGAACCGCTGCTTTCCGTGCGCGATCTCTCCGTGGCCTTCCATCAGGGCGGCAAGACCTCCCTGGCGGTCGATCGGGTGTCGTTCGACATCGCAAAAGGCGAGGTGGTGGCGCTTGTGGGCGAGTCCGGGTCCGGCAAGTCGGTATCCGCCAATTCCATCCTGAAGCTTTTGCCCTATCCCGCCGCTAGCCATCCGAGCGGGCAGATCCTGTTCAATGGCCGCGATCTCCTGACGATCGACGATGCCGAACTGCGTGCCGTGCGCGGCAACGACATCACCATGATCTTCCAGGAGCCGATGACGTCGCTCAACCCGCTCCATTCGATCGAACGGCAGATCGCCGAGATCCTCGACCTCCACCAGGGCATCAAGCCGGCGCAGGCGCGGCCGCGCGTGCTGGAGCTCTTGCGCCAGGTCGGCATCCGCGAGCCCGAGAAGCGCCTGAAGGCCTATCCGCACGAGCTCTCCGGCGGTCAGCGCCAGCGCGTGATGATCGCCATGGCGCTTGCCAACCGGCCGGAACTGCTGATTGCCGACGAGCCGACAACGGCGCTCGACGTCACCGTGCAGGCGCAGATCCTCGAGCTTCTCAAGCAACTGAAGGACGCGCATGGCATGTCCATGCTGTTCATCACCCATGATCTCGGCATCGTGCGCAAGATTGCCGATCGCGTCTGCGTCATGACGAAGGGTCAGATCGTGGAGACGGGGCCGACCGCCGAGATCTTCGGCAATCCGCAGCACGCCTATACCCGTCATCTCCTCGCCTCCGAACCGCGCGGTACCCCGCCGACGACCGACGAGACGAAGCCCATCGTCATCGAGGCCACGGACATGAAGGTGTGGTTTCCGATCAAGGCAGGCTTCCTGCGCAAGACGGTGGATCATGTGAAGGCCGTCGATGGCATCGACCTGACGCTGCGCGCCGGGCAGACGCTGGGCGTGGTCGGAGAATCCGGTTCGGGCAAGACGACCCTCGGCCTTGCGCTCACCCGGCTGATCGGGTCGCAGGGGCGTATCGGTTTCGAGGGGCAGAACATCGAGAGCTATTCCTTCAGCCAGATGCGGCCGCTGCGACGGCGCATGCAGATCGTCTTCCAGGATCCCTTCGGCTCACTCTCGCCCCGCATGGCGGTTTCCGACATCATCGGCGAGGGGCTGAAGGTGCACGAGCCGTCCCTGTCGGCGCGGGAACGCGACGCGCGCGTGGCCGCCGCCCTGGAGGAGGTGGGCCTCGACGCTGCAACGCGCTGGCGATACCCGCATGAGTTTTCGGGCGGCCAGCGCCAGCGCATCGCGATTGCCCGCGCCATGGTGCTCAAGCCGCAGTTCGTCATGCTGGACGAGCCGACCTCGGCACTTGATATGAGCGTCCAGGCCCAGGTGGTCGACCTCCTGCGCGACCTGCAGGCGCGCCACGGCCTTGCCTACCTCTTTATCAGCCATGATCTGAAGGTGGTGCGGGCGCTGGCCAATGACATGATCGTCATGCGGCTCGGCAAGGTGGTGGAGAAGGGGCCGGCGGAAACCATCTTCACGGCGCCCCGCGAAGACTATACCAAGGCCCTTATGGCCGCCGCCTTCGATCTGGAAGCCGTGCCCGTTCCTGCGGTGCGCCAGTAGGCTCGGACGCGCGAAACCCAAAGCAGATCCGGGAAAATCAACATGACTGCCAGTGCCGCTCCTGTCGTCGTCGACCTGAAATTCAACCCGGATGACGTGAAGGCAGCGCTTTCCCGTGCCTTTCCCGGCCGCGACGTCATCAACCGCGCCGATCCCGACCAGACGGGGCGCGATCTTGCGCAGGCGCGCTATGCCGTCGTCTGGAAGTCGCAGCCCGATCTCTTTGCGCGCGCACCCAACCTGCAGGCGGTCTTCTCCGGCGGCGCAGGGGTCGATCACGTGCTGACCCTGCCCGGATTGCCGGATGTGCCTCTGGTCCGCTTCGTCGACCCGACGCTCACCACCCGCATGAGCGAATGGGTGGTGCTGCAATGCCTGCTGCATCTCCGCCAGCACGCTCGCTATGCGGCGCAGGCTCAGCGGGGTGAATGGGCGGAGCTTCCACAGCCGGAGGCGCGCGAGATCACCGTCGGCGTCATGGGTCTCGGCGTTCTCGGGCAGGACGCCGTGCGCAAACTGAAGATCATGGGCTTCACCGTCGTCGGCTGGTCGCGGCGGCAAAAGACGATCGACGGGGTCGAGACCTATGACGAAAACGGCCTCGACGCCTTTCTCGCCCGCACGGACATGCTCGTCGGACTTCTGCCGCTGACGGCCGAGACGCGCGGCCTCTATGATGCGGCGCTTTTCGCAAAGCTCCGCCGCGGGGGGCCGCTCGGTGCGCCGGTGTTCATCAATGCCGGACGCGGCGGTAGCCAGGTGGAAGCCGATATCGTCGCGTCACTCCGCTCGGGCGTCCTGCACGGTGCCTCGCTGGATGTCTTCTCGACCGAGCCGCTGGAGGCCGATAGTCCGCTATGGACGCTTCCGAACACGATCGTCACGCCGCATGCGGCAGCGGCGTCAGACGTCAATGCCCTCTTCCGCCACGTGGAGGCGCAGATAAAGCGTCACGAGGCAGGACTGCCCTTCGAGCATCTGGTCGATCGAACAGCCGGCTATTGATACCTCGGCTGAATGCATGTCGCCCGAAAGTGTGCAGCGATTTCGGGAAACGACATGCATCAGAACAAGACCTTGAAGCGCGTTGTGAGAATCCTTTTTCACGCACCGCGCTTTAAGGCCTCTCGACCGGCCGGCGAAAGGCTGTCGGCTGCTCGTAGAGCCAGCCGATCCGTTCGATCGCCTCGTCGAGCCCTTCGCGTGCCACGCTCATCGTGTTGCCGTTGGCATGGATCAAGGTCGTTTCGTCTTCCATGATCGCAACATGGCCCTTCCAGAAGACAAGGTCGCCGCGCCGCAGCGTGTCGCGGGTGATCTCGCGCCCCAGCGAGGCCGCTTGCATATCGGTGTCGCGCGGTGCGCTGACCCCGGTCATCATCAGCGACAATTGCACGAGCCCCGAGCAGTCGATGCCGAAACCGGAGCGTCCACCCCACAGATAGGGTGTCTCGACGAACCGGGCGGCGATCGAGACGTAATCGCCCTGCAGCGCCTCGCCGACCGGCGCGCAGTGACCCGCAACGATGGCCTGTCCGTTCTCCAGAAGAAAATAGCGCGTGCCGCGCGTGCTGCGCTCGTCGATCGCCGTGATCCGGCTGCCCATCGACAGGGCCTGGACGGTGGGAAAGCGGAGATCCGCGCCGGAATAGACGAAGGTGCGCGGCGCTGTGATGATGTGCGTCGGGCTCTTCTGGATACTGATCACGGCGAAATCCGGGACATAGCCGACGTAACTGTCCGCATCCGCCTTGACCCATGCCCAGCCGTTCGCGGTATCGAGCACGCGCACCGTTTCGCCGATGAGAAGTTCCGTATCGGTGCCACAGCCGAGATCCGGCTCGGCCCGCAACGGCATGACCGGCACGCAGCAGACGGCGGTCGAGCCTGCGGTGAAGGCAAGGGCATCGACATGGCCGCGCAGCGCTTCCTCTGCAAGATCCGGGCGAAAGGCATGAAGCCGGCGATCGAAGGAAGAGGTCATCATGCTCACACGCAGGGAAGGGGATTGTGAAGGATCGGGATGACGATCCCGAAACGGCGTTTCAAACGACATATCAGAGGGACAGTCTACGGCCGCGATCAATGATCAGATCGCCGAGTTTTTCAAGATAGAGCGCGCCGGTCACGGTGCGTTTGATCACGACATTGCGCCGGTCGCGCTCGTCGCGAACCCGCTCCACCAGCCCACGTTCGCCCATCGTGTCCAGCGCTCGCGTGATCACCGGCTTGGTAACGCCCAAGGTGGCGGCGAGACCGCGGACCGTATGCGGCGGCGGCACGAGGTAGATGTGGAGCAGAATAGCCATCTGCCGCAGTGTCAAGTCGCCGGTCTCGACACGAACCTGATCGAGCGACACCGTGTGCCAGAGCGTCAGCGCCTGCGTTGCGGACAGTTCGACCGGCATGATCCCTCCGGGTTCTGGAAACGGATCCCAACTTGTCCCGGAAAATCGTTACGGAAGCGTTCTCGCCTGTCGGATCTCCGATGCATGCAAGGCGCGATCGGAGGCAGGACACGCTGCGTCTCTGATCGCGATCACGACCGAGAGTGCCTTACCGCCCGGACATTTCCTAGAACAGACTGCCCTGCTTTGCCGGCTCGGACGGCTCTGCGCTGCCGCGCTTGCGCGGCCTGGGTGCTGGTCCCTCGGTGGTGAGCGCGCCGACGGTGCCATCGGCAAATTGCAAGGCCACGGACTGGCCTGCCGACAGGGTGGCTGCGGCCTTGACTGGAGCGCCGTCCGCATCCCGCACGATCGCATAGCCGCGGGCAAGCACGTTCTGATAGGAGAGCGATTGCAGCACGCGGTCCTGTGCCGAGACGGTGCTGCGGGCCCGGCGCAGATCGGCAATGATGGCGGCCTCGGCCCGTCCCGAAAGGCCCTTCAGCCGATCGCCCGAGCGATGGATCTGCGACAGCAGCCGGGCGGGAAGGCCCCGCAAGGCCACATCCGCCGATGTTACGCGCGAGCCGGCCCGCGCGATCAGCCGCTCGACATTGCGTTCGGCCCGCACCATCCGTTCGAGGAGCCGCTGACGCCGATCGTTGATCCGGGCAGTCAGTATATCGGGACGAAGATGTGCCCCGACGCGCTCGAAACTGCGGCGCTTGTCGGCCGTGTTGCTGACCAGCCCGCGCACGAGCCCGGACGCCGCCTCGTCGAAACGGCGGCGCGGTAATGCGAGCACCTGATCGAGCGAGGGCAACGCGCGTGCCAGGGCCCGCAGTGACTGGCGGCGATTGTCCATATGCCGTCCGGCCGCGCTGCGCAGGCGGGCGGTCAGTGACGACAGCGTCGCCTCGAGGTCGGCGCGCACGGGCACTGCCATCTCCGCAGCCCCCGTCGGTGTCGGCGCGCGGCGGTCGCTCGCATGGTCGATGAGCGTCCAGTCTGTCTCGTGCCCGACGGCCGAGATCAGGGGAATGTCGGAGGCTGCGGCGGCCCGCACGACTGCCTCGTCGTTGAAGCCCCAGAGGTCTTCGAGACTGCCGCCGCCGCGCGCGACGATCAGCACATCGGGCCTCGCGATCGGCCCGCCGGGCGAAAGCGCGTTGAAGCCGCGAATGGCGGCTGCCACCTCGTCGCCGGAACCCTCACCCTGCACCTTGACCGGCCAGACGACGACATGCACCGGAAAGCGATCGGCAATGCGGTGGAGAATGTCGCGGATGACGGCTCCGGTTGGCGACGTCACGACGCCGATGACGCGTGGCATGAAGGGCAGGAGCTGCTTGCGGCTTTCCTCGAACAGACCCTCGGCGGCAAGCCTGCGCCGGCGCTCTTCCAGAAGTGCCATCAGGGCGCCGGCGCCCGCCGGCTCCAGCGTCTCGATCATGATCTGGTATTTGGAGGAGCCCGGGAAGGTGGTGACCTTGCCGACCGCGATCACCTCCATGCCCTCTTCGGGCTTGAAGCGCAGCTTGCCCATCGTGCCTTTCCAGACCACGGCATCGATCCGGGCGCGTTCGTCCTTCAGCCCGAAATAAGCATGGCCCGAGGAATGCGGACCGCGATAGCCGCAGATCTCGCCGCGGACGCGAACCTGGTCGAACGCCTGTTCCATTGTCCGCTTGATCGAGCCGGACAGCTCGGAAACGGAGTATTCCCACAGGTTGGAAGGCGAATCGGCATCGGAGGTAAAGCTCATGCGGCCATTCTGACGCGCCCGGGCCGTGAAAACCAGATGCGGCGGTCCGGCGAACAATCTTGCCACCGGTTTTCCACGCTCGGCCGGGGTGCCGCATCCTGTCGGCGAACGATCACCCCGAAAAAGGACCGCACCACCATGACCGACCGTTTTGCTCATACGGCAGACTCGCTCTCGAGCCCCGCCACCCATGCTTTCGACATCACGCCTGCCGACGACGCCGATCTCCCGGAAACGACCCGGGCGATTTTCGTGGGGATCGGCGGCGCGGTCGCGTTGCGGATGCAGTCAGGCGCCGTCGTTACGCTTGCCGGCATCTCCCAGGGCACGCTCCTGCCGGTGCGGGCCGATCGCATCCTGGCCACCGGCACGACGGCATCCGCCCTCGTCGGGCTGGTGTAAGCATCAAACGGCTTCCCAGCCGTCCTTGTCGCTGGCGCGGTAGATCGCGTCGATGAAGGCCTGGTTGGCGCGCGAGTTCTCGAGCGTCACCACGGCATCTTTGCTCCCCATGGCAGCGCGCGAAAAGGCTTCGGCCTGGAGCTTGTATTGGCGCGTGTCCTGGAAGCGGAAAAGCTGCGACTGGCTATGGTTCTGGTTGGTCAGGGCCACTTCCTGACGGCCGTAGCGTTCGGCGTTGAACGGGGAGGTCACCTCGATCACGCCCTCTTCGCCGTGGAAGACCATGACCTGGCGGGCGGCCAGCTGGGTTGAGATGTAGAAGGACAGCTCGAAGGCGCCAAAATCCGCCCTGACGCTCGAATAGATATCGGTGCCGAACGTCGCATCCCGCTCCGTGTTGGCCTGGACGCGCTGAGGCTCGAGGCCCGTTGAGAAACGGGTCGCCATGGTCGGGTACACGCCAATATCAGGAAGCCCGCCGCCGCCGAGTGCGGGAATGTTGCGCATGTTCGCAGGATCGCGGTTGAAATAGGTGAAGGCGCCCTGCACGTGCCGCAGCCGGCCGACGGCACCCTCGGCCAGCAGCGACCGCACCTTGTGCCAAACGGGGCTGTAGGTGATCATGTAGGCTTCCGAAATCAGGACGCCCGTCCGGTCGCGCGCCTCGATCAGCCGGTCGATCTCCTGCGCCTTGAGAGCGATCGGCTTCTCGCAGAGCACATGCTTTCCAGCTTCCGCCGCCCGGATGGACCACTCGACGTGCTGGGCCGTCGGCAGGGGGATGTAGACGGCGTCGATCACGTCGGACGCGAGCATCTCCTCGTAGCTGGCAAAGGCGTGCGGCACGGAAAACCTGTCGGCCATTTCGCGGGCCCGAGCGCCGTCGCGGCTGGCAATGGCGGTGACCACGCAGTTTTCTGCGTCCTGGATGGCGGGGACGACCGCATCGCGACCGATCTTGGCGGTCGACAGAATTCCGAACCTCAACATGCTGTGCTTCTCCCTGGATTGTGCGCCGGACTATGCCACGGCACGGACAGACTGTCTGTGTCGCGGCTTCCGGATCGCATCGCTTCCCCATGTTTTTGGCCGGCCTTACCCATCAGATCGACCTGCGACCCCTAGACCTTTTGGGGGGGTCGGCCCTGTCAGGCGGCCTTGCGGGCCCCTATGTCGAAGGCTGGGCGGATGCCCCGAACCTCTTCATCGAGATCGAACCGGAGAATTTTCATGGAAAAAAGACAGCTGGGCCGGACCGAGATCGCCATCGCGCCGCTGGTCTTCGGAGGCAATGTATTTGGCTGGACAGCGGACGAGACAACGTCCTTCCGTCTGCTCGACGCCTTCTTTGATGCCGGTTTCAACGCCATCGACACCGCCGACGTCTATTCTGCCTGGGCGCCGGGCAACAAGGGCGGTGAATCCGAGATGATCATCGGCAAATGGCTCCGTCAGACGAAGCGCCCGCGCGACGAGGTCGTGATCATCACGAAAGTTGGCTCCGATATGGGCGAGGGCCGCAAGGGACTTTCGGAAAAGTGGATCTCCAAGGCCGTCGACGATTCGCTGCTGCGCCTCAACACCGATTATATCGATCTCTACCTCTCGCACTGGCCGGATGCGGACACGCCATATGAGGAAACGCTTGGCGCCTACCAGGCCCTCGTGAAGCAGGGCAAGGTCCGCGCCATTGGGGCGTCCAACCTCGATGCGGGCCAGTTGCGCCAGTCGCTCGACGTTGCCCGGGAAAACGGCCTGCCGCGCTACGACGTTCTCCAGCCGGAATACAATCTCTACGACCGATCGAGCTTCGATGGCGCGCTGCGCAATCTCTGCATTGCCGAGGAGATTGGCGTCATCACCTATTACAGCCTCGCCTCCGGCTTCCTTTCGGGCAAGTACCGCTCGCACAAGGACCTCGAGGGCAAGGTGCGGGGCAAGAGCGTTGCCAAGTATCTCGATGGGCGCGGCATGCGCATCCTCGGCGCACTGGACGAGATCGCGGCGGAGAAGGCGGCGACGCAGGCTGAAATCGCGCTGGCCTGGATCATGGCGCGCCGCGGCGTCACCGCGCCCATCGCCAGCGCCACCAGTCTCGAACAGCTCCAGAGCCTGACGAAAGCCGCCGAGATCGAGCTCTCGGAGGAGGACTGTCGCCGGCTCAACGAGGCCAGCGAATAGGAAAGAGCCGTTGACCTGCCCGCAAGCCTCTCTAAGCTGAGGCTTCGGTGCCGTCGGATGAAAGGAATGGCCATGGCGAAAGAGATCTTCGTATCCTACGGCATCGATGTGGATGCCGTTGCCGGATGGCTCGGTTCCTATGGCGGCGAGGACAGCCCCTGCGATATCTCTCGCGGCGTCTTTGCCGGCAAGGTCGGCAGCGTCCGCCTTTTGAAGATGTTTCAGAAATGGGGCATCAGGACCACCTGGTTCATTCCCGGCCATTCCATCGAGACTTTCTGGGACGAGATGAAGGCGGTGGCCGATGCGGGCCACGAGATCGGCATGCATGGCTATAGCCACGAGAACCCGATCGCCATGACGCCTGAGCAGGAAGAGGCCATTTTCGACAAATGCGTCGAGCTGATCACGCAGCTTTCCGGTAAGCCACCACGCGGCTATGTCGCGCCCTGGTGGGAATTCGGCTCCAAGACCAATGCCCTGCTCAAGGAGAAGGGGATCCTCTACGATCATTCCCTGATGCA
The DNA here is from genome assembly GCF_001424325.1 of Rhizobium sp. Leaf341. NCBI lineage: Bacteria > Pseudomonadati > Pseudomonadota > Alphaproteobacteria > Hyphomicrobiales > Rhizobiaceae > Rhizobium > Rhizobium sp. Leaf341. Next base: position 1,004,168 of record NZ_LMPE01000003.1, on the reverse strand, counting down.
CAACGACCACTTCCCCTATTACGTGACCGTGGGCGACGCGTGGACGAAGATCGATTATTCGCAGCATCCCTCGACCTGGATGAAGCCCTACGTGGCGGGGCCGGAGACGGACCTGATCGAAATCCCGGCCTCCTGGAACCTCGACGATCTTCCCCCGATGATGTTCATCAAGGCCGCGCCCAACAGTCACGGCTTCGTCAGTCCGCGCGATCTGGAACAGCAATGGCTCGACCAGTTCGAATGGGTCTACGAGAACTACGATTATGCCGTCTTCCCGATAACCATTCACCCCGACGTCTCCGGCCGGCCGCATGTGCTGAAGATGCACGAACGTCTGTTCGAAACGCTGAAGGGGTATGAGGGCGTGAAATTCGTCACGATGGAAGAGATCGCGCAGGATTTTGCCACCCGGTTCCCCCGTTCGGCTCCGGAGCGGCCAAAACCCTGACATGTGCGGCCTCTGCGGTGCCTTTGCCAATGCCGACCACTGGAGCCAGGGTGGCGACGCCGCGCGCATGACGGATGCCGTTCCGGCCGTCGAGCGCATGCGACAGGCGGCGGCGGCAAACCGTGTGCTGGCCCTGCGCGGTCTCAAACTGTCGGTCTGGGCCGACCGGTTTGTGCTGCGCGGGCCAACGGGCCGCAGCGTCGTGGTCGATAACCTGGGCACCCTCTGGCCGGCGGCCGATAGCCTGGGTGCGTGCGTTGATCCGCTAGACGCAGGCCTGATGTCACGGCTGGAAGACGACCAGACATGACGCGGGACCTGATCACCGCCAACGTGCTGACGGGATTTCTCGGCGCCGGCAAGACGACGCTTCTCAATCGGTTGCTGTCCGGTCCGGACCTTGCGGATACGGCCGTGATCATCAATGAATTTGGCGATATCGGTCTCGATCACCTGCTGGTCGAGTCTGTTGACGGTGATATCGTGCTCCTCAAGAGCGGATGCGTCTGCTGCACCGTTCGCGGCGACCTGAAGGACGCGGTGCTCGCCCTGTTCGAACGTCGTGCGCGTGGCGATATCCCGGCCTTTCGCCGGCTGGTCATTGAGACGACGGGCCTTGCCGATCCGGCGCCCATCATCGCGACGCTCGCCGCCGATCTGATGCTCAAATATCATTTCGCCATCGGCAATGTCGTCACGGCCATTGATGTACCGAACGGCTTGCACAATCTGGAGGCCTTCGAGGAAGCCGGGCGGCAGGTGGCGCTTGCCGATCGCATCGTTCTCACCAAGGCCGACCTCGCTTCCGGGCAAGATCTGGAGGCGCTCCGCCTCGCGGTGGAAGCGATCAACCCCGCAGCTATCATAACGACGACCATCGTGACAACCGGACGCGACAGCCGCGATAAGGGTCAAGCGAGATCCTCAGATGTGGCCGCGCTGTTGACGCAGGATATCCACGACCTCGCATCCCGCCCTGCAGAGGCGCGTCGCTGGGTAGCGGCCGCCCGTCATGGCGATCACGTCCACGCGACCCCTGACCGCAACCGTCATGGTGATATCCGCGCGATGTCCCTGACGATCGACCGCCCGATCGCCTGGGCCCGCTTTTCGCTCTGGCTGTCGCTGATGGTGCACCGACATGGGACGCGCATCCTCCGGCTGAAAGGCATCCTCGATATCGAAGGGGTTGGGTCTCCCGTCGTGGTGCACGGCGTCCAGCACCTGATCCATCCGCCCTTTCACCTCGCAGACTGGCCATGCGACAGGGCAAGCCTGCTGGTTCTGATCACAGACGGCGATCTGGGCGATCTCCAGCGTTCGTTGACGGCCTTCGTCGGCGCGCAGGCGAAAGTCCGGGCGAGCGTTCCCGCACGCACCTGAGAGCGCAACAGAAAGCCCCCGGAAAGAAGGCTTGCCGGGGGCTTGAGGAAACATCGCGAGACGGCCCGGCGGGCCCTTGCTTTACCCGCGCAGCACGCCGCCGGTGGTCTTCGTGACGTTGGCGACGATCTTTGCAGTCAGCGCCTCGAAGTCCTCGTCCGTCAGGGTGCGTTCTGCCGGCTGGATGACGACCTCGACGGCGACCGATTTCCTGTTTTCGCCGAGGGACGCGCCCTCGAACACGTCGAAGACGGTCACGCCCGCGACCAGCTTGCGGTCGGCACCCGAGGCTGCCTTGACGATGGCCGCCGCTTCAACCGAACGATCGACGACGAAGGCGAAGTCGCGCTTCACCGCCTGGAATGGCGAAAGCTCGAGCGCCGGCTTGGTGCGGGTGGCCTTCTTCTTCGGCTCTGGCAAGGCATCGACGAACACCTCGAAGCCGGCCAGCGTGCCGGAGACGTCGAGAGCCTCCAGCGTTTTCGGGTGAAACTCGCCGAAGACGCCGAGCGTGATTTTCGGGCCGTACTTGATGGTGCCGGACCGACCCGGATGGAACCAGGCGGGGGCGCCCGCCTCGATCTGCACATTGGCCATGGGGACGCCGCAGGCTTCAAGCACCGCCAAGGCATCGGCCTTGGCGTCGTAGACATCCACCGGCTTGCCGCCGCCGCTTCTGGCATTCGACCAGGCGCGGCCTGAACCTGCAAGGCCCGCCGTACCGCGACGGATGCCGCCGGCCACGCGTCGCTGACCCTCCGGCCGATCATTTTCATAGGTGCCGGACACCTCGAAGATCGCAACGTCGCCGTAGCCCTTGTCGGCATTGCGCTGCGCCGCCGTCAGGAGACCCGGCAGCAGCGACGGCCGCATGTCCGACATGTCGGCCGCGATCGGATTGGAGAGTGCCAGCGCCGGCTGGCCGCCGCCAAAAAGGCTTGCCTGGGCCTTGGGGATGAAAGACCAGGTCACGGCCTCCAGCATGCCGCGGGCAGCGAGCGCCCGCTTGGCCAGCCGCGTGCGGATCTGCAGCGGCGTGAGGATGCGCGTGTTGACCGAGACGTCCCGCGCGAGCGGCACCGGACGGATGTGATCGACGCCGTGGATGCGCATGACCTCCTCGACCAGATCCGCCTTGCCGTCGACATCAGGACGCCACGAGGGCACTGTGACCCGGAACCGCCCGGCGTCTGCCCCGTTCTCGACGCCAAAGCCGAGCCCGCGCAGGATCGCGACGCTTTCCTCCGCGCCGACATCAAGCCCCGTCAGGCGCTTGACCTCGGACACGGGGAAATCAACGGTTTTCGGATCGGTGTTCGGACCCTGCACGACATGGGCCTCGGCCGGCGTACCGCCGCAGAGTTCCAGAACCAGTTCGGTGGTACGGTCGAGGCCGGGAAGCATGTAGGCCGGATCGACGCCCCGCTCGAAGCGGTAGCGCGCATCGGTGATGATTCCGAGGCTTCTGCCCGTACGGGCGATGTTCATCGGATCCCAGAGAGCGGACTCGATCAGGACGTCCGTGGTGGTCTCGTCGCAGCCCGAATGTTCGCCGCCCATCACGCCGCCGATGGACTCCACCCCGGTTTCGTCGGCAATGACGACATGGCTGGGCGTCAGCTTGTACGTGCGCTGGTCGAGCGCCAGGACGGTCTCGCCGTCCAGGGCACGGCGCACCGTGAGATGGCCCTTGACCTTGGCTGCGTCGAAGACATGCATCGGCCGGCCCATGTCGAAGGTCATGTAGTTGGTGATGTCGACGAGCGCGTTGATGGGGCGTAGACCGATGGCGATCAGCCGCTTCTGCATCCAGGCAGGGCTCGGTCCGTTCTTGACGCCCCGCACGAGGCGCAGTGAAAAGCCCGGGCAAAGATTGACGTCGGCACCGAGGTCGAGCTTGACCTCGACAGGGGTCTGGCCCTCCGCCCGGAATGTCGGCGCCGGCCGCGCCTTCAGCGTGCCCAAGCCGGATGCCGCGAGATCGCGCGCGATACCATGGATGCTGGTGCAGTCCGGTCGGTTTGGCGTGAGGTTGATCTCGATGATCGGATCGTCGAGCCCGGCATAGGCGGCAAAGCTCGTGCCCACGGGCGCGTCGGCCGGCAGGTCGATGATGCCGTCATGGCTGTCGGAGATCTGCAGCTCGCGCTCCGAGCACATCATGCCCCGGCTTTCGACGCCACGAATGGTGCCGACGGACAGCGTCACGTCGATTCCGGGAACATAGGCGCCCGGCGCCGCGAAAGCCCCGATGAGGCCAGCGCGCGCATTGGGCGCACCGCAAACGACCTGGACCGGCTGTCCCGCGCCTGTGTCGACCATCAGCACCTTCAGCTTGTCGGCCTGGGGATGCTTTTCCGCCGACAGCACCTTCGCAATGACGAACGGCCGGAACGCCGCCTTGTCGTCGATATGCTCGACCTCAAGCCCGATCGCTGTCAGCCGCGTGCAGATCTCGTCGAGCGCGGCATCCGTTTCGAGATGGTCCTTCAACCAGGAGAGTGTGAATTTCATGATTTCGCTCTTTGAAGAGCAGACACGTTGCCAGCAATCGGCAGTCTGCGGGTTGCAACTGGTCGAGCAGATCGATGACGCGTTCTGCATCGCTAAGAAGTGCCTCGGCCTCAACGAGAGGAAAAAGCGCTTTGTCCGGGCCGGATCGCCGGCCCGATGCCGTTCTTCCTTCAGGCAGAACATCAAATGGCCGAGCGTTTTCGAGACGGCATGATCTTCAACGGTGATCGCGTCAGCGCATTCGTCCGTGGTCCATCTCAGTCTTCATCGCCTTCGTGAGACATGTCATCCGCGTTCATGTTCGAGGCGTGACCGGGACATGCCCAAAGGAGAGGCTGCGATGGATCGGTGGGCCAGGAACTCTGCAGGAACATTCATCCCGTCCTCCTTTCGCGCGTGACGTTTTTTCAGCCTATCACCCGCTCAACCCCCCGAACAGCGTCGGCATGTCGAGCGGGCGGAAGCCGTAATGGGACATCCAGCGGACGTCGGCATCGAAGAAATTGCGCAGGTCCGGCATGCCGTATTTCAGCATGGCGATGCGGTCGAGACCCATGCCCCAGGCAAAGCCCTGGTAGACGTCGGGATCGAGACCGCCGGCGCGCAGCACGTTGGGGTGCACCATGCCGCAGCCCAGGATCTCCATCCAGTCGGTGCCCTCGCCAAACTTGACGATTGGACCCGAGGAGCGATCGCACTGGATATCGACCTCGAAGCTCGGCTCGGTGAAAGGGAAGAAAGAGGGGCGGAAGCGCATCGTGACCGTGTCGACCTCGAAGAAGGCCTTGCAGAATTCCTCAAGCACCCAGCGCAGGTTGGCAACATTCGCCTTGGTGTCGACCACGAGGCCTTCGACCTGGTGGAACATCGGCGAATGCGTGGCGTCGGAATCCTGCCGGTAGGTCTTGCCGGGGATGATGATGCGGATCGGCGGCTTCTGCGCCTCCATCGTGCGCACCTGCACGGGCGAGGTGTGCGTGCGCAGCACCTTGCGTGCGCCGCTCTCGTCCGGCGGGAAGAAGAACGTGTCGTGCATCTCACGCGCCGGGTGGCCATCGGGGAAATTCAGTGCCGTGAAATTGTAGTAGTCCGTCTCGATATCCGGACCTTCGGCGATCGAGAAACCCATGTCGGCGAAGATCGCGGTAATCTCGTCGGTGATCTGGCTGATCGGGTGGATCCGGCCGCGCTCGGCCGGCGAGGCGCGCACCGGCAGGGTCACGTCGACGGTCTCGCGGGCCAGGCGCTCGGCGATCGCCGCGTCCTTCAGATCCGCCTTGCGGGTTGTGATCGCCTCGCCGATGACGGTCTTCAGCGCATTTATCGCCGCGCCCCGAGTCTGTCGCTCTTCCGGCGTCATCGTGCCCAGCGTCTTCAGCAGTTCGGAAATCGAGCCCTTCTTGCCGAGTGCGGAAAGACGCACCGCCTCGATCGCGGCCTCGCTGTCGGCAGAGGCGATCTCGCCGAGAAGAGTGCTTTGCAAAGTGTCGAGGTCGCTCATTCGTCTTCTGCCTTGTCGGTGGGGCGTGTTCAAAAACGGAAAAACCCGCGCTAGCCTGCCAGCGCGGGTTTCCCAAAGTCTTCAGTCGTCAGGGAAGCGCTGGCTTACTTGACCGCGCTTTCAAACTCGTTCTTCGTGCCGGCGTCCTTCAGGTAGGCCAGAGCCGACTTGGAGGCTTCGACCAGCGCGCCGAAAGCTGCGGCTTCATGGATGGCCATGTCCGACAGAACCTTGCGGTCGACTTCGATGCCGGCCTTGTTCAGGCCGTCGATGAAGCGGCCATAGGTCAGGCCATGCTCGCGGACAGCGGCGTTGATACGCTGGATCCAGAGCGCACGGAAGTTGCGCTTGTTGACCTTGCGGTCGCGGTAGGCGAACTGCTTGGAACGATCGACGGCAGCCTTGGCTGCACGGATCGTGTTCTTGCGACGGCCGTAGAAGCCCTTCGCTGCCTTCAGAACCTTCTTATGCTTTGCATGAGCGGCTACGCCGCGCTTTACACGTGCCATGGTATGATCTCCTTAAAATCCAAAAGTGCCAGACGTCTCAGAGACCGTTGGGCAGGTAGTTCTTGATGACCTTCTTGCCATCGGGCTCGGCCAGCACCATCGTGCCGCGGGCGTCGCGAATGAACTTGTTGGACCGCTTGATCATGCCGTGGCGCTTGCCGGCGGCAGCTGCTACGACCTTGCCGGTCGCGGTGATCTTGAACCGCTTCTTGGCAGAGGACTTCGTCTTCATCTTGGGCATTTTGCTACTCCATTCTGATTATGTGAGGTGACTGACGAGGTCTCCTCGAGCGTAAAAGAACGGCCACGGCATGCCCTGCCGGACCGTTCGGACGGCGGCTTATAACCGCAGGCAGGAAAAAGAGCAACAGGCCCGGTACGGGATTCTCCGCGCGATGCCCGACGCCGAGGCCGTATGCAGGTCAATGCACAGCGTGTCTGCGGGAGAGAAGCGGCAGGATCAGCGAGATCGCGGTGCCGACGAGGGCGGAAACGACCACCAGCAGATGCGTGTTGACGCTGGCGGCAGTCAGGGTCTCCAGCGCGCCCGGCGCCCGCGATGCACCCAGTGCCGCGGCACCGGCCGCGATGCCGGCGGGGTAGGTTCCCACGCCCGCAGGCGCATGGACCGGAAGAATCGAGGAGATCTCGCCGCCCAGTGCTCCCCCGACACTGGCCGCAAGCGGGGCGACGCCCATCAGGGCCAGCACCCAGGCAAGCACCGCGATCTTGACGCCCCAGTTGAAGACCGTGAGAAACCAGGCTCTGCCGAACCCGCCGAGGTCTGCCGGGATGCCGGCGTCGATGTCGTCGATGAGCCCGGTCAACCGTGCGGGAAGCCTACGCGTTGCAAGGGCGACGAGGCGTGCACGCAGAAAAAACAGGAGGAGCGGCAGGACAAGAAACAGCGCCCACAGCGCGCCTGCGATCGCGGGTTGCCTCGCGGTCGCCACGAGGCCGATGCCGCCTGAGGCGAGAAGCGCATGAAGATCAAGCAGGCGCAACACGAGCAGCGATGCGGCGCCCCGGGCCAGCGGCACACCGAACTCCGAGCGCATCAGCAGCGGAAAACTGGTCTCGCCGGTGCGCAGCGGCATCATGATGTTGAGAAGATTGTGGATCTGCGTCACCCTGAAGAGGGCAACGAACCGTCCTTTCGTCTCGTGGCGGAAGTAGTCCTGGATACGATGGGTGCGAATGAAATAGGTGGCCACAAGCAGCGCCAGCGCCATCATCCCTGTGCCCGGTCCCACCGCCTGCCAGCGGGAGAGGATGTCGCCCCATCCCAGGAACCATTGGAGGAAGCCGGCATAAAGACCGATGACGCCGAGGGTGATCAGCGGTGCGCGATGGCGCTTCTGGAAGGCCTGCATGCTCTTGAACCTTGGTTCCTGGACCTTGCGCCGCTCTCGCCCGTAAGCTGAGACTGACAGCGGATTGCTCTCGGTAAGTGCCTGCTATAACAGATGCGCGGGTAAGAACAGATATGTCCGGAGCATCACGTGCAGGAAGCCTCTTCAGAAACCGAGATCATGCCAGGGGCTGACGTCCGCCGCGAGGCGGAGGTCGAGCTTTCGGTTCTCATTCCGGTCTGCAACGAGGAGGACAATATCGCGCCCTTGTTCGACCGGATCTGCGATGCCCTGAAAGATTTCGGCAAGCCGTGGGAATTGATCATTGTCGATGACGGTTCCACCGATGCAACGCTGCTCAACTGCCGCAAGCAGCTGGATCGTCCCGGCCTGGATTTGCGGATCATTGCGTTCCAGCGCAATTTCGGCCAGGCGGCCGGCATTCAGGCCGGCATGGATGCAGCGCGTGGTCGTCTTCTCGCCACGCTCGACGGCGACCTGCAGAACGACCCTTACGACATTCCAAAGATGATCGAGACGCTGGAGGCCCGCGAACTTGACCTTCTGTGCGGCTGGCGCAAGACGCGGCAGGACGGCCTGGTGTTGCGGCTCATTCCCTCCTGGATTGCCAACCGGCTGATCCGCAGAATTACCGGCGTCCATATTCACGACTATGGCTGCGGTCTGAAACTCTACCGGACCGAAATTCTCAAGCATGTCCTGATCATCGGCGGCATGCATCGCTTCATCCCGGCCTGGGTCGCCAACGTGGTCCCGACCTCGCGGATCGGCGAGATGGTGATCGACCATCATCCGCGCCAGTTCGGCACCTCGAAATACGGGATATCGCGAACCTTCAAGGTGGTGCTCGATCTCCTGTCCGTGATGTTCTTCATGCGCTTTCGCCAACGTCCGGCACAGTTTTTCGGCTCGATCGGCCTTCTCTTCGGCGGCCTTAGCGCTCTGATGTTGGTCTATCTCGCCTGGGCCAAGTTTGTTCTCGGGCAGGATATCGGAACACGGCCGATGTTCACCACCGCCTTCATGCTGTTCATCGCCGCCGTTCAGATGATCACCACCGGCGTCCTCGCGGAAATGCTCGTTCGGACCTCCGGAAGCGAGGCGAGCTATATCGTCCGCAAGGTCTACGAACGGGACCGTTGACATGGTGGAGTTCCTGTCGCGGAACCGCGGATGGCTTTACGGCCTGTTTGCGCTCTATTTTGCCGTCAACCTGCTGCTGCGGCTGGCGCTGCCGCATTCGCTGGAACTTGACGAAGGGCAGCAGCTGTTTCTGGCACAGGGCCTGGCGCTCGGCTATGACAGCCAGCCGCCATTCTACAACTGGCTGCAATACGGCGTCGTCCAGCTGTTCGGCAATACGCTTCTGGCGCTGTCGATTCTCAAGAACGCGATGCTGTTTGCGTGTTTTACGCTGGTCGGCATGATGGCAGCCCGGATCATCCGCAATCCCGTTCTCGTCGTTATCGCCGTGTTCGGCATGCTGACCATTCCGCAGATCGTCTTCGAGGCGCAGCGGGACCTGACCCATACCGTGGCCGTCCTCTTTGCGGCCTGTCTTTTCGTCTATGCGCTGGTCACGACCTTGCAGCGGCCGACGGCTCCCCATTATGCGCTGACCGGTCTTGCCATCGGCATCGGGGTCATCGCGAAATACAATTTCGTCCTCTTGCCGGTCGCAGCCCTCGTCGCCGTTCTCCTGGATCCGGTTTTCCGGCGCCGCCTTTTCGATGTCCGCCTTATCCTGACGATCGTCGTCGCCCTTGCGATCGCCGCGCCGCACGGACTGTGGTTCCTCGATCATCTCCAGACGGCCACAGGCCGCACGCTCGACAAGTTGATGCAGGATGAAGATACCGGCCGTCTGGTGCAGATCGGCGAAGGCCTTTTGTCCCTGGTGCAGGCGCTGGCCGCGTTTTCGGTCGCCACCATCCTTCTGTTTGGGGCGGTGTTCGGCCGGCAATGGCGCGCCGCCTGGCGTTTGCAGAGCTCCTGGTCGCGGCTGATCGGCCATATCTTCGCAGTGCTCGTCCTTGCGCTTGTCCTGCTGGTCGTGGTTGGGGGCGCGTCACACATCAAGGCGCGGTGGCTGACGCCGTTCTTCTTCCTGCTCCCTGTCTATCTCGCGTTGAAGATCGATCTGCTGGACCAGCCGCTCGGGCCGGCGCCAAAACACTTTGGCCGCATCGCGATGTTCATCATGCTCGTGGTGCCGCTGGTGCTTTTCCTGCGTGTGCCTGCTGCGCGGCTGACGGGCGATTACAAGAAGATCAATGTTCCCTACCAGCCTGCGATCGAGGCGATCCTGTCGACGGGTCGGCATCGCCCGACCCTGATCGCGACGGTCGAGGAGCAGATGGCGGGCAATCTGAGACTGAACGCACCCGATATCCCGGTAACGATCCCGGGTTCGGAGACGTTTGAGCCGCCGATCACCTTCGATGCCGAGCATCCGCTGCTGATGGTCTGGCGCGACGACGGGAAAGCGGATGCGCCGCTCGATCCGGCATTGCGGGCCTGGCATGACGCCTATGTCCGCGCCGCCACCGGAAACGCGCCTGCCGGGCCGATCGCCGCGCAGGACATCGCGAGACCCTATTATTACGGCCGGCCGGGGGATCTCTACCATATCCGCTATGCCTGGGTATACCCGTCGGCGCCTTCAGGCAGCGCCGCCGATAGCCCGTAGGCCGGGGTCGCGTTTAACCTCGAGCCAGCAAAAAGCCGTCCGGGACGAGGTCGCGAACGGCTTTTGAAAAATGGTCGAGGCCATGACGACATGCGGCCTTGCGGCAGCCTGCCTGCAGCCCGACGGCATTATCTCGGTGCGAGCACCATCATCATCTGGCGGCCTTCGAGCTTGGGCTCGGCTTCCACCTTGGCAATGGTCGTGGTGTCTTCCTTGACCTGAAGCAGAAGCTTCATGCCGAGTTCCTGGTGCGCCATTTCACGGCCACGGAACTTCAGCGTCACCTTGACCTTGTCGCCTTCTTCGAAGAAGCGGTTCATCGCGCGCATCTTCACCTCATAATCGTGAGTGTCGATGTTCGGACGCATCTTGATCTCCTTGATCTCGATGATCTTCTGCTTCTTGCGCGCTTCGGCGGCCTTCTTCTGGGTCGCGTACTTCATCTTGCCGAGATCGAGGATCTTGCACACCGGCGGTTCGGCGTTCGGCGAGATCTCCACGAGATCGAGGCCGGCTTCCTCTGCCATGCGAAGTGCCTGGTCGGTCGGCACGATGCCCTGGTTGCCGCCCTCGGCATCAATCAGCTGGATCCGGGGAACGCGGATCTCCTTGTTGGAACGGGGGCCGTCCTTGACCGGGGCATCAGTTTTGAAAGGTCTGCGAATGGTCGTACTCTCCTCGAGTTGTTGACGACGTCTTGATGGTGGACGAGGCAGGATCCGAAAGCGGCGCTGGCCGCGGGATTGCCTGGATCGTTTGAGGCGACGTCTTTACCACAGGTCGGAAAGAAAATCACCACCTGTCATGCGCCCGCAAAATCTGTTTTAGAAGAAATTCGGCCGCTTTCTGTTGATGCGTCGCCCCGGAAGGAACGGATATGTCGCTTACCCCCCAGCTTGTCCAGCCTCAGACCCTCGATGTCGGAAACGACGGCGCCGCCCGGCGCATCGCCTACATCCTGCAGGGCGGCACCGACGGGGCGAAGCCTACGCTCGTCTGGCTCGGCGGCTACCGCTCGGACATGAGCGGCACCAAGGCGGTGGAGATCGAGCGCCATGCCCGTGAAACGGGCTGCGCCTGCCTTCGGCTCGATTACTCCGGCCATGGCGCCTCGGGCGGCGCCTTCCGCGACGGCACCATCTCGCGCTGGCTCGAAGAGAGCCTCGCCGTGATCGACCACGCCGTCCACGGACCGATGATCCTCATCGGCTCGTCCATGGGCGCCTGGGTCGCGCTTCGGGCCGTCCAGGTGCTGCGCGCGCGGGGGGAGGGGACGCGCATCGCCGGCCTCGTGCTCATCGCCCCGGCGCCGGATTTCACCGTCGACCTGATCGAGCCGAACCTGACGGAGGCAGAGCGGGCCTCACTCGCAGAGCGCGGCTATTTCGAGGAGCCGACGCCGTATGGCCCCGACGCCAATATCTATACTGCCGGCCTGATCGCAGACGGACGGGAAAACGTCGTGCTGTCCGGCATGATCGAGACGGGATGCCCCATCCATATCCTCCAGGGCATGGCGGACCCCGATGTGCCCTTCTCCCATGCCCTGAAGCTGATGGAGCACCTGCCGGCCGATGACGTCGTGATGACGCTCATCGGTGACGGCGATCATCGCCTTTCCCGAGCGGAGGATATCGAGCGCATCCTCGCGGCCATTGATGGGGTGATGGCGACGGCGTGACCGGTCCGGCGACGGCCCGCCGGACGAATGCATGTCGCCCGAACGTGTGCAGTGGTTTCGGGAAACGACATGCATCACAACAAGACCGTAAAGCGCTTTGCGTGAATCCTTTTTCACGCAACGCGCTTTAGGCGCGCAAAGCCTCGCGCGTTCCGGCAGCGGCACGTTCGTTGACCAGCGTGGCAAGCTTGCGGGCATGCGACAGGCAGGCCGGTTGCTGGTCCATGAACCGGCCGGAATCGATCTCCATGATCAGCGTCGTGTCGGGCAGGAAGGTCAGCTCGGAGAAGATCTCGTCCCAGGCGATGTCGCCCCAGCCAATTGGCAGGTGCAGATCACCGATGCCGAGCGCGGTCGCCTCCGCCGTGTGGTAGAAGGTCTTCTTCGTATAGGGCAGGCCGAAACTGTCATGGACGTGCAGATGGCCGGTGACCGGCGCCATGGCCCGGAGCTCCTCGCGGAAATCGAGCCCCTTGAAGGTCGATTCGATATAGGCGTGCGAGAAGTCGATCAGTGCCACGACATTGTCGGAGCCGATTGCCCGCACCGTTTCGGCCACCTGGCGCGGCGTCTGGCGATACTGGCCGCTTTCCGTTGTGAAAATGTTTTCAAGCACGATGCGGACACCATAGCCGCGAGCGACCTCGCCCATTTCGGCCAGTGCATCGCGTTCCATCCGATCAAGATCCGCCCCGGTCTCGTCGGGCCCGAGAAGGGCTGCGCCCGAATGGTGCACGAGGATGCCGGCTCCGAGCCGGTCGCAAAGCTCCAGCATCGCCCGGACGACTTTCTTCTGCAGGTGCAGATGCTCGCGATCCATGAAATTGGAAACGATTTGCCCGTGCAGCGAGAGCTTGTGGAAATCATACGGTCGCACGATCTCGGCAACCCTGCGGGTCCGGTCCTCGATGATCCGGCCGCCGGCGATGATCTCTTCACCGTAGATGCCGATCTCGCAGGCGTTGGCGCCGGTTTCGGCGATCTCGCGCAGCGAGGCGTCGAGAACCGACAGGTCCCCCTTGCCGGTCCGGTTGCAGAAGCCGACGGCGGAAATGATGTCCTTCATGGCGGAGCCTTTCTCTGTGTCCTGAAGAGGTTTGCTCGCGGGCACGCCCGCTGAGGATGTCGATCTGTCGTTCAAACAGCTTCCGTGGCTCTCAGCCCGGTCTCCTGCTCGTTCACGCGGTCATTCTCCGGGCCGAGCCCAAGGCGCCCTGCCGAATGCGTCACGTCGAGCCGCTTGCCGGTCTCGCGGTGAAAGACGTGCAGTTGCGCCGGCGGCAGGGCAAGGCCGATCAGGTCGCCGGGCGCCAGACGAATATCAGGCGGGATGGCGGCCGCAAAGATCCGGCTGCCGAAGGCGACGTGCACGATCCGTCCCGAGCCGAGCTCCTCGACGAAGTCGACGCGGGCCGGTTGACCCTGTCCGGCCGGCAGCACGCGGCATTCTTCCGGGCGGATGCCGAGCGTTATCTGGCGACCGCCAAGCGCGGCTGCAATGGCCGGGGGCACCGGGATCGCCAGGTGTTCGTGACGGGCAACGGCGTCAGCGGCATCGATGCTGCAGTCGATGAGATTCATGGGCGGCGCGCCGATGAACGAGGCGACGAAGGTGCTCGCCGGACGATGATAGATGTCGAGCGGCTGGCCGACCTGCTCCACGTGGCCCTTGTTCATGACGACGAGCTTGTCGGCCAGTGTCATTGCCTCCACCTGATCATGGGTCACGAAGACGGAGGTGGCCGACAACCGCTGATGCAGCTTGCGGATCTCGGCGCGCATCGTGACGCGCAGCGTCGCGTCGAGGTTCGACAGCGGTTCATCAAACAGGAAGACGCCAGGCTCGCGGATGATGGCGCGCGCCATGGCAACGCGCTGACGCTGCCCGCCCGAAAGGGCTGCCGGCTTGCGTGTGAGATAATCGCCAAGACCCACGATTCGCGCCGTTTCCGCAATGCGTGTCCGGCGCTCGGCTTTGGGCACGCCGGCCACTTTGAGGGCATAGCCGATGTTGTCGGCCACCGTCATGTGGGGGTAGAGCGCATAGTTCTGGAACACCATGGCGCAGCCCCGCTCGCGCGGCTCGAGCTTGTTGACGACGCGGCCGTTGATCTCGATCTCGCCGCCTGTGATGTCCTCGAGGCCGGCGATCATGCGCAGCAGCGTGGACTTGCCGCAGCCGGAAGGGCCGAGGATAACGACAAATTCGCCCGAGGCGAAGGCAAGGTCGATGCCGTGAAGCGTCGCGGTCTTGCCGTAGGATTTGCGGACGGCCCGAATGGTGATGTCAGCCATGGGTGAAGCCTTTCTGTGGGTGCCGCTTGAAGTGGCCGTTTGCCGGATGGAAGATCATTTCTCGCTGGAGACGAGACCGCGGACGAACCAGCGCTGGAGGACGGCGACGACGAGAAGCGGCGGCAGCATGATGATGAGGGCGCCGGCCAAGGTGACGTTCCAGTCCGGCAGGGCATTTTCGTGCGGCACCAGCGAACTCAGCGACATCATGGTCGTCTTGTAGGCGGGATCGGTGATCATCAGCAGCGGCCAGAGATACTGGTTCCAGCCATAGACGAACATGATGGTGGTGAGGGCGAGCATGTTTGTGCGCGAGAGCGGGAGCAGCATGTCGATGAAGAAGCGGGCAGGCCCTGATCCGTCCATGCGCGCGGCTTCGGCCAGTTCGTCCGGAAGCGTGAGGAAGAACTGGCGATAGAGAAAAGTCCCAGTAGCCGTCGCCACCAGTGGCAGCGTCAGCCCGGCATAGGAATTGAGCAGGTTCCACTCGACTGACACGGTGATGCCGGTCGCCCAGGCGATCGCCAGGCGGATCGGCTCGAACAGATCCGCGGCCACCGCATAGGTCGGGACGACGCGGACCTCGAGCGGAAGCATCAGCGTGATGAAGACGATCCAGAAGAAGACGTGCTTGAGCGGCGTGCGGAAAAAAACGATCGAGAAGGCGGTGAGCGCCGACAGCGCAACCTTGCCGATGGTAACGAGGCTCGCCATGACGAAGCTGTTCAGCATGGCTGTGCCGAGGTCCGCCCGCGTCCAGGCGGCCGTCATGTTGGCGATCAACTGGTTCTGCGGCAGGAAGTTGAAGGGCACGGCATTGACCTGCTGCATCGTCTGGCTGGCTGCGGCCACGATCACGGCGAAGGGGCCGATCAAGAGGAGGAAGCCGAGGGCCATGAGACCGTAGGTGAAGGCGTCGGCATAGGGTGTGCGCTGGATCACGGCCGCCTCACTTGTAGTGTACGCGCCGCTCGATGAAGCGGAACTGGATGAAGGTGAAGATCATGATGAGGCCGATGAGAACGATGCTCTGCGCAGAAGCGCCGGAATAGTTGAGGCCGCGAAAGGCTTCCTCGACGATGCGATAGACCATGACGTCGGTACCGTGATTGGGACCGCCATCCGTGGTCCGGGCGACAATGCCGTAGGTGTCCGCCCCCACGAAACCCTCGGTCATCATGATGACGGAAAGGAAGAAAAGCGTTGGCGCAAGCAGCGGGATCTGGATGTCGATCGCCCGGCGGATCGGCCCTGAACCATCCATGGCGGCGGCTTCTGTGAGTGACGTCGGCACCGATTGCAGCCCGGCCAGCAGGAAGATGAAGGTGTAGCCGGCCCATTTCCAGGCAAAGACGACAATGACGAGGATCAGCGCATGGCTGCCGTATCTCGCCGGATTCCAAAAATCGGGAAAGACGGAATTGACAGAGGCCATCAACCCGCGCTCCGGCGACAGGATGAAGCGGAAGGCCAGGCCCGCAGCCGGACCCGCAATCGCATAGGGAAGGATATAGAGAAAGCGGACGGCCCCAGAGCCGGGCAACTGCCGATCGACCGCCAGCGCCAGCACAAGGCCGATGAAGATCGTGCTGAGCGTACCGGCGAGGGCGAAGGTGAGACTGACGAGAACCGAATTCCAATAGAGCGGGTCGGCAAAGACCTCACGGAAATTGGCGAGGCCGACGAACTCGGCAGAGCCGCCGAACGGGGGTTCCAGCGTGAAGGCCCAGCGGACCACTGCAACGGCCGGCCAGTAGAAGAACAGCACGATGAGGGCAAGCTGCGGCAGGGCAAAGGCGGTCGGCAGCCACCAGCTTCGAAAGACAGCGCGTTTGTCCATGAGGAGAGTTCCGGCAGTTGGCATGAGGCTGAAAAGCCTGCCGCAACGGAGCGGCAGGCTCGACGATGGCAGCGGGTTAGTTCAGCGTCTGTCCGGAATAGGTCTTTTCGAAACGGCGCAGGACCGCATTGCTGCGCTCGGCGGCCTGGTCGAGAGCTGTCTGCACGTCGGCATTCTGCATGAAGATCGCTTCCAGCGCGGTGCCGACTTCCTTGCGGATCTGCGTGAAACCGCCGAGGCGGATACCGCGGGTGTTCTCCGAGGTCGGCGTGTAGGTCAGGCTGGCAATCGCCAATTCACGTCCCTTGTAGGGCGCCTTGTCATAGAAACCGTTGGCCTTCATCGCGTCGAAACCCGTCTTGGTGACGGGGATATAGCCGGTGACGGTGGACCACCATTGCGCCATCTCCGGCGTGCCGAGATAGGCGAGAAAAGCCGCCGCGCCCTTATACTGCGCCTGCGAAAGGCCAGCCATGACCCAGAGTGACGCCCCGCCGACCAGAGAATTCTGCCGCTCGGTGCCGTTCCAGACGGGCAGCATGGCGACCTCCCATTTGACGCCCTGCGGGAGCGTCTTGCCGATCGTGCCGTGATCGGCGATCGAGGTCTGGATCATCTGGCAGGTCTGCGAGGTGAAGGCGGGAACCACGTCCATGCCGAGCTGCTTGGTCTTGATCACCACCAGCTTTTCGTCGGCCAGTCTCTTCAGGAATTTGACCTGATCGACGAACCGCGTCTTGTTGAAGACGACTTCGGCGTCGAGACCCTTGTAGCCATTTGCCTGTGTGGCGATCGGCTGATTATGGATGGCCGAAAACTGCTCCATGGTCGCCCAGGTGTCGAAGTTCATGCCCATCGGGCAATCATAGCCGGCGGCCTTCAGCTTGCGTGCGGCCTCTTCGACCTGCTCCCATGTATCCGGCTTGAAGTCGATGCCGGCCTTCTGGAAGGCGTCGACATTGTAATAGAACATGGCTGTGGAGGAGTTGAAGGGGAAGGAGTTCAGCTCGCCCGATGCCGTTGCGTAGTAATTGGCGATGCCGCTGAAATAGTTGTCCCAGTCGATCTTGTAGCCGTTGTCGGCCATGAGCGTCTTGGCCGGAACGAAGGCCTTGGACAGCATCAGATCCAGCGTGCCGGCATCGTAGATCTGGGTGATGGCCGGCTGCTTCTTGGCGCGATAGGCGGCAATCGTGTTCTGCAGCGTTGCGTCATAAGCATTCTGCGACGTGCAGACGACCTCGAAGTCACCCTGCGACTGGTTGAATTTCGAGCAGGCCTCCTGAACACGATCGCTGAGATCGCCCGTCAGGCCGTACCAGAACTCGAACCTGGTCTTTTCCGCGTGAGCCGAGGTGGCCGACAAGGTGGTGGCGGTGAGCGTCGTGGCCGCCAGAAGGCCGGTCAGGACGAAGGGGAAAACGGAGGGTTTCATCGCTTGTGCCTCTTGCAGGGACGTGAAGGCCTATCCGGGTCGCTGCCTCGGATAAATCCACGCTGCTGCTAGCAGCCGGCCATGACACGCAGGCGTCGTTTCCTTTACGGAATGATGACGGTTGGAATGCTGCGCTGCAGCGTGACGGCGGCGTTCTGCTGTCCGGAAAAAGCTTCAGGGCGCGTTAACCTCCCGTGGCAAGACAAGTCTCATCGAATTAAATGTTATACTTCAATGGCTTGCAGCGGGTGATGCGAATTTGTCTCCCATTTTAACCATATGAATCGATCCTCGAATCTTCAGATTGACGCAAGGGGAAGGAGCCTGTTAACTTTCTGTTAACGATTAGAGCGGTGCGCGCAGCTTAGAAGACGCGAAGCCGGCGTTGTTGTCAGAACTCAGCGGGGACACGGACGTCGCATGCTTTGCGGCGAAAGCCTCCCTGCGCCATAGGGGATGTGCATGGCACAGATGACGGGGCTCAAGGGAATGGTCGTCGCGCTGGCGAGTCTTCTCGTTTCGGCAGGCGCGGCCGTACCGGCGCTCTCTGCGACCGCGTTGTCCATGCAGACAGGCGCGATCACCTCCCAGCCCATCGGTCATTATGAATTCTGCAAGACGCATGCTGCCGAGTGCGACATCCGCACCCGCTCGACGCCCGCACCGCGGGTGACGGCCTATGGCTGGTCCGTGATCCGCGCCGTCAATGCCGACACCAATCACGAGATCACGCCGATGACGGATCTCGAGCTCTACGGCCAGGACGAGGTCTGGGCCTATCCGGAAACCGCCGGCGACTGCGAGGACTATGTTCTCCTCAAGCGCAAGCGTCTCATGGAAAAGGGCTTCTCTCCGGCAGACGTTCTCATCACGGTCGTTCGCAAGCCCGACGGCGAAGGCCACGCGGTCCTGACGGTACGCACCGCGCAGGGTGACTTCATCCTCGACAATCTCGACGACACCGTGAAGCTGTGGACCAAGACGCCCTATCGTTTCCTCAAGCGCCAGGCATCGTTCAACACCGGCCGCTGGGTCACGATCGAAAACGGCGCCGAAATCGTCGTCGGTTCTGTCGGGCGATGACGATCGGATCTGATCGTCGCATGTCACGAGGCGCCTAAGGGCGCCTCGCCGCTTCGACAGACGGTCAGCTGTTTCCGATCAGAATGCCGGCACCCAGAACCAGCCCGCCGCCCAGCACCACCTGAAAGGCTGCGCGCAGGAACGGTGTTTCCATAAAACGGTTCTGGATGAAGGCGATGGCCCAGAGTTCGATGAAGACCACGGCGACGGCCAGTGTGGTCGCAGTCCAGAAGTCGGGGATCAGATAGGGTAGAGCATGTCCGAGGCCGCCAACGGCGGTCATGATGCCGCAGGCAAGGCCGCGCTTCAGCGGCGAGCCGCGCCCGGAGATCTTGCCGTCGTCGTGCGCGGCTTCGGTAAAGCCCATCGAGATGCCGGCGCCGACAGAAGCCGAAAGACCGACAAGGAACGTCTGCCAGGTGTCCTGCGTCGCAAAGGCTGCAGCGAAGATCGGCGCCAATGTGGAAACCGATCCATCCATGAGACCGGCAAGGCCCGGCTGCACGTAGGTCAGCACGAATTGCCGTCGCGCCGTTTCATCTTCCGAAGCCTTGACGTCGTCGGGGGTGTGGCGCGCGCCGAGCATGCGGGCGATATCCTCGTGGCCTTCTTCGGCCAGAGCGAGGTCGCCCAGCAGCTTGCGCGTGTCCGCGTCACTGGTGCGCTTGGCTGCCGCGTAGTAGAAATTCTGCGTCTGCCGCTCCATCGTCTCGGCTTCCTGCCGCATCTGATCGAGTGTCAGATTGCGCTGCAACCAGTCGGGCTTCTGGCGAATGAATCCGCTGACATGCTCCCGGCGAAGGAGGGGGATCCGCTCGCCGAATCGGCGGCGATGCATGTCGATCAGCATGTTGCGATGTGTCTGTTCGACGGTGGCCATGTCCTCGAACACCTTGGCGGAAGCCGGGTAGGCGGTCCGCAGATGATCGGCATAGGCGAGATAGATCCGGGCGTCGTCCTCCTCGGACGAAATCGCAAGCGCCAGGATTTCCTGTTCACTCAGGCTGTCAAAGGCGCGGCGGGAGCGGGAGAAGAAGGTCGTCAGCATGGTCGGTCCTGAATTAGAATAATTCTAAACTAGACGCTTGTTCGCGAAGATCAAGCACGAATGCGGTCGGGGTGCTTGATGTTCTCGTGGTCCTGTGCGTCCGTGGGGAGACGGCCAAAGTGCAGGCCTCCTCCGGCAGCCGTCGGAGGCCGGATCGACGTCGCAGGACGATCGCGGAAGGGTCGGACCGATGATCGACCATGACCTTGCCTGGGCGATCTTCCGCCGCAGGGGAACAAAACCACACGCGCTACGTTCATTCTCGGCAATTCGATATTATTGAACCCACGGAGAACGAAAATGGACGTTAACGGCGTAGGCTGGCTCGCAGCAATCATCATCGGCGGCTTTGCCGGCTGGCTCGCAGAACAGTTCATGAAGTCCAATATGGGCGTGTTCATGAACATCATCCTCGGCATCATTGGAGCCGTCGTGCTCAACGCCATCCTGGCCGCAATCGGCGTGTCGCTCGGCGCTGGCTGGATCGCCTATCTGATCACGGGCTTCATCGGTGCCTGCATCCTGATTGCCATTGGTCGCATGGTACGTCGCTAAGAAGCGTCATCGAGCCGAAACGCAGAAGACCGCGACCACCGAAGCCGGGAGATGAACATGCTGACATTCGCTGCTGAAGGCAATGGTCAGGGCAGGCTCGAGATCAACGGGCAGACCGCGCCCGTGACCTACGAACTGATTGTCGCCCGGGAAGAGGATGAATCGCGTCAGGTGCGCATCAAGCTCAGTGCGCCACGTGATTGGCTGCTGAACCAGGGCTTCAAGGGCGAAGCTACTCTCGTCCGTGCCAATGGCGACCGCATTCCCGTTCGCCGCGACGGCGAGCTGGATGTTGGGGACGCTGTGTCTGTCACGCTCGAAGGCTACGACGATACGCGAAGTGACGCTTCGGATGTGGCGCAAGCCTATCCGGAACTGAAGCACTGATCGACCGGATGGTTGAAACAGAAAGGGCGCCGCTCATTACGGCGCCCTTTCTCATGTTCTGACCTAATCCATCTCATGGGTCAGGCCTGATTCACGTCTCAAGCCTGCACGCTGTCAGTCCTTGGCGCGCTCGACATAGGAATTGTCTTCGGTCGCGATGACAACGCGGGTGTTTGCGACGATATGCGGGGGAACGAGCGTGCGCACGCCGTTCGACAGAATTGCCGGCTTATAGGACGACGAAGCCGTCTGGCCCTTGGTGACCGGCTCGGTCTCCACGATCTCCAGCGTCACATGACGCGGCAGCTGGATCGCGATGGCCAGGCCTTCGTGGATCGACAGCGTGACGGTCATGCCGTCCTGCAGGAAGACCTTCTGGTCGCCGATGTCTTCCGCGGTCATCACCACCTGGTCGTAGGTGGCCGGGTTCATGAAATGGAAGCCTTCGCCATCTTCGTAGAGGAAGGTGTGATCGCTATCCTCGACATAGGCGCGCTCGACCTGTTCGGTCGTGCGGTAGCGCTCGGAAACCTTCACGCCGTCGGAGATCCGGCGCATGTCCACCTGCGTGACCGGCGTACCCTTGCCGGGGTGGAAGTTGGCGGCCGTGAGAACGACATAAAGCTTGCCGTCGACGTCGAGCACATTGCCCTTGCGAACGGAGGAGGCGATCACCTTGACCATAAGTCTTCCTTGTAACTGATAAAGATGCATCGTAGAGCGTGGGCGTCTGCCCATCTGCGATGCGGGTAAACCGGATTTGGGCCGCACCTAGCGCATATCCGGGCAAATAGCCAGTGCAGGCCGCGCGCAGGGCGAAGGAATGCCGGAAGAGGAAGGGCAGTGCGCACCTCGACGATGCCCATCATGAACCGCAGACGGACCCCTCGATGACACCAGTCGCAGCCTCTCCCTGG
Organism: Rhizobium sp. Leaf341; assembly: GCF_001424325.1. Taxonomy (NCBI): domain Bacteria; kingdom Pseudomonadati; phylum Pseudomonadota; class Alphaproteobacteria; order Hyphomicrobiales; family Rhizobiaceae; genus Rhizobium; species Rhizobium sp. Leaf341. The sequence goes on along the minus strand of NZ_LMPE01000003.1, from coordinate 982,510 downwards.
TGGACGCCTCATGTTCACGCTGACCGCCGGCCGTTTCTGCTTGCCCGCAACCGGATCAAGGCGGCGCTGCGCGACTATCTTGCGCGCGAGGACTTCATCGAAGTGGAGACGGCGGCCCTTCAAGTCTCGCCCGGAAACGAGGCGCATCTTCATGCTTTCGAGACCGCCGCGATCGATCCGGCCGGGACGCGCACGCCGCTCTACCTCCACACCTCGCCCGAGTTTGCCTGCAAGAAATTGCTGGCTGCAGGCGAACGGCGGATCGCGTGCTTCGCGCCTGTCTACCGCAACCGGGAACGGGGCCCGCTGCACCATCCCGAGTTCACCATGCTCGAATGGTACCGGACCGGCGAGACCTATCAGGCGCTGATGACAGACGGCCATGAAATGCTGATGCGCGCGGCAGAGGCCGCGGGAACGCGAATGCTCGGCCATCGCGGCCGTTTCTGCGACCCGGCGCTCGAGCCCGAGCGTCTGACGCTGGCCGAAGCCTTCGACCGCTCTGCCGGCATCGACCTCCTCGCAACCATCGGGCCGCAAGGCGAGCCTGATCGGGATGCCCTGGCTGCCGCCGTTATCGGTGCCGGGATCCGGATTGCAGAGGACGACAGCTGGTCAGATCTCTTCAGCCGGGTTCTCGTCGAGAAGATCGAGCCGCATCTGGGCATCGGTCGCGCCACCATCCTGATGGAATATCCGATCACCGAGGCGGCTCTTGCCCGCCCGTCGGCGGACGATCCGCGCGTTGCGGAGCGGTTCGAGCTTTACGCCTGCGGCGTCGAACTTGCCAATGCCTTTGGCGAACTGACCGATGCCGGCGAACAGAGACGGCGGTTCGAGCAGGAAATGAAGGAAAAGAGCCGCCTCTATGGCGAGCGCTATCCGATCGACGAGGATTTTCTTGCAGCGCTTGCGGTCATGCCCGAGGCAAGTGGCAGCGCGCTGGGGTTCGACCGTCTGGTCATGCTGGCAACTGACGCCGCGCGGATCGACCAGGTGCTCTGGGCGCCGGTCGTGGAGACGGGAGCAGACCGGTGAATGTTCCTCTCAAAAACTTGCCGCTGAAGACCGTGGCGCAGCTGCGCGGCGCCGGGCTCGTGGGGCCCCATGCCGGCGATCTCGACGCCGTTGCGCGTCGCTATGCCGTGGGCATCACGCCCGAAATGGCCGCGCTGATTGATCCCGCCGATCCGCGCGACCCGATCGCGTTGCAGTTCGTTCCCGACATCGCCGAACTCGACCACCGGCCGGAAGAGCGCGCGGACCCGATCGGCGATGCCGCGCACAGTCCTGTCGAAGGCATCGTCCATCGCTATCCCGATCGCGTGCTGTTGAAGGCTGTGCATGTGTGTCCGGTCTATTGCCGCTTCTGCTTTCGCCGCGAGATGGTCGGCCCCGAGGGGCTGGGAACGCTTGCCGCGGACGCACTGGACGCCGCGATCGCCTATATCGCCGAGCACCGGGAAATCTGGGAGGTCATTCTGACAGGCGGCGATCCGCTGGTGCTGTCACCGCGCAGGCTCGCCGACATCCTGGGACGGCTGAGGGAAATCGCGCATGTGAAGATCGTCCGGCTTCACAGCCGCGTTCCAGCGGTCGATCCCGCACGGATCGATGCCGCGCTAATTGCTGCGCTCAAGGGAAGCGGCAAGACGGTGTATGTCGCGCTGCATGCCAACCATCCCCGCGAACTCACGCAGCAGGCGCGTGATGCCTGCGCCCGGCTTGTGGATGCCGGCATCGTCATGGTCAGCCAGACGGTGCTGTTGAAGGGTATCAATGACGATGTCGAAACGCTGTCGGCCCTGATGCGGGCTTTCGTGGAGACACGCATCAAGCCCTATTACCTGCACCATCCGGATCTCGCGCCGGGAACCGCGCACTTCCGCCTGTCGGTGGAGGAGGGGCAGGCGTTGGTCGCAGCCCTTCGCGGCTCGATCTCGGGGTTGTGCCAGCCGGTCTACGTGCTCGACATTCCCGGCGGCCACGGCAAGGCGGTTATCGCATCCCCGAGCATCGGGCGGACTGACGCTGGCCACAGGGTCGAGGACTTTCGCGGCGGCCTTCACGATTACCCGCCCCGCTGACAAAAAAGAGCCGGCACCTCCCGGCACCGGCTCCTTTTGTTTTCAGGATGTGACGGACAAAGCCGCTTATTGTTCCTTGATCGGTGCGATCGAGATTTCCACGCGCCGGTTCTGGGCGCGACCGGCTTCGCTCGAATTGGACGCGACCGGGCGCTCGGCACCGTAGCCCATGGCCGACATGCGGCGCTGGTCCACGCCCTGCGACGCCAGATAGTTGGCGACCGACGCGGCGCGGCGTTCCGAAAGGCCCTGGTTATAGCCGGCGCTGCCGGTGGAGTCCGTGTGGCCATCGACGTCGACCAGCGTCTTGTTAAACTTGCGCAGCACGATCGCGACCGAATTCAGCGTGGCATAGAAGCCCGGCATGACCTGATCCTGGTCGGTCGCAAACGTGATGTTCGACGGCATGTTGAGGATGATTCGATCGCCCTGGCGGGTGACGGAGACGCCGGTGCCCTGAAGCTGGGCGCGCAGCTCGCTTTCCTGGCTATCCATGTAGTTGCCGATGAGGCCGCCGCCGAGCGCGCCGATCCCTGCGCCGACGAGCGCGGAGTCGCGCCGACCGCGTGCGCTGCCGCCGACGAGAAGTCCGGTTGCAGCACCCAGCCCCGCGCCGATCAGCGCGCCGCCAGCCGTGTTCGACATCTTCTGTTCGCCCGTATACGGGTCGGTCGTCGTGCAGCCGGAAAGATAGATGGCCGAGACGGCCATGATGGCGATTTTCTTCATCATCGAATCAAGTGTCCCCAAAATTGCTCCCTGTTTCTCATAGCATGGATTGCGGCCTTATGATGGAGACCGGGTCTCCGCCGGAACGACAGGCGTGTCCGACGAAAGCAGGCATTTGTAAAAGAAGGTCGACCCGCAGAAGCTGCCATCGGGAAAACAGGCGTAGTCCGGAATGACGCCGGCTTGCCTCCAGCCGAGCCGCGCATAGATCGCCTCTGCCGGACTGCCCGTCGCGGTGTCCAGCACGAGCAGATGCCGTCCGAGCCCCAGCGCGTGCTCCTCTGCCGCTGCCATCAGGGAGCGCGCGAGACCTCGGCCGCGCCCGCGCCGATGGACAAGAAGCTTCTTCAGGTCCGCCCGATGCGGCTGGTTGGGTGGCAGGGCGACTCCGAGCTGGACTGTGCCGACAATCTCGCCGTCGTGCTCCGCAACGAGCAGCACGACCTGCCCGACCGCCACGGCCTCAGCGACGCCGCTCCAATAGATGGCTGCGTCCGCATCGCCGAACGGCGAGAGGAAGCCGACCGACGCTCCATCGGCAACGCAGTCGACCAGGATCGCGGACAAAGCGGGAATGGCGGCGCGGGCTTCCTCGCCGCTCAGGCGGCGGATCGGCTGTCGGATGCCGGCTGGTTCTGCAGACTGGGAAGTGGCGATGGGTATGGTCATGGGCATGGTCATGGGCGTGCCTTGCTGGGACGCGGCTGGCCGCGATGAAGGATGACGGCATAGCGGGCCGACTGTTCGTGAGGGTTCGAGAAGACGATCATCTCGCTCAACCGCATGAACAGGCAGTCGCCGGTTTGGAGGTCGTAGGTTGCGTCGCCGGCCGTCATCATCATGCGCCCGTCGAGCATCCAGAGATACTGGGTCGTGCCGCTGTCGAACGCCTGGGGCTCGAACACCACTCGGCCGCCGGGCGGAAAGGTGACGTCGACGAGATCGACCGGTGAACCCATGGCGTCCGGCGAGACCGCCCGTCGGACATAACCCGTCTGCGGATCGCGCCAGACGTGCTGCTCCTGCGCCCTGCGCAGAGGGGTCGGCTCGGGGACGTCTTCTGAGAAAAAGCGCGAGAGGGTCGTGCCCAGCGCGTGGCAGAGGTTTGCCAGAAGTTGGGCGGTCGGATTGGCTTCACCGCGCTCGATGCGCGATATCATGGCGCGGCTGACGCCCGACCGCTCGGCAAGGGTGTCGAGCGTGGTCGAGTGAGCGCGACGCAGTGCGCGCAGTCGGCCTGAAATCGCCAGATCCGAGGGTCCCATGGTATTTTCCATCATAAGAGAATTATCCGCTTTTATGATGGAGTCAAGACGGCGCAAGCCGACGGATTTATGGTGTCCGAATGCTGAAACGCCTGCATTTCCCGCTTTGCGCCCGTCGGGAGCGCTGCTATATGCGGGCGCATGAGCACACCATCCTCCAAGACGCCGCTGGATCATATCCGCAATTTCTCCATCGTCGCCCACATCGACCACGGCAAGTCGACGCTTGCCGACCGGCTGATACAGTCGACGGGTGGCCTTGCCGAGCGCGACATGTCCGAGCAGGTGCTGGACTCGATGGACATCGAGCGTGAGCGCGGCATCACCATCAAGGCCCAGACAGTGCGTCTGCACTACAAGGCCAACAATGGCGAAACCTACATCCTGAACCTCATCGACACCCCCGGCCATGTCGACTTCGCCTATGAAGTCTCCCGCTCGCTGTCGGCCTGCGAGGGTTCGTTGCTCGTGGTCGATGCAAGCCAGGGTGTCGAGGCGCAGACGCTCGCGAACGTCTACCAGGCGATCGACAACAACCACGAGATCGTCACGGTTCTCAACAAGATCGACCTGCCGGCCGCCGAGCCCGACCGCATCCGCGAGCAGATCGAAGAGGTTATCGGCATCGATGCGAGCCAGGCCGTCCTGATTTCGGCGAAGACGGGCCTCGGTATTCCCGACGTGCTCGAGGCCATCGTGCACCAGTTGCCGGCCCCCAAGAGCCCGGGCGGCGAAAAGGCACCCCTGAAGGCGCTGCTGGTCGACAGTTGGTACGACACCTATCTCGGCGTCATGGTTCTCGTCCGCGTCATCGACGGCGTGCTGTCCAAGGGGCAGACGATCCGCATGATGGGCACGGACGCCAAGTACCAGGTGGAACGCGTTGGTGTGCTCACGCCGAAGATGCTGGCGGTCGACAGTCTCGGACCGGGTGAGATCGGCTTCTTCACCGGCTCCATTAAGGAAGTGGCCGATACCCGTGTCGGTGATACCATCACCGAGGACAAGAAGCCGACTGCCGAGGCGCTCCCGGGCTTCAAGCCGGCGCAGCCGGTCGTGTTCTGCGGTCTCTTCCCCGTCGACGCCGCCGATTTCGAGGATCTGCGCTCGGCCATGGGCAAGCTGCGTCTCAACGATGCATCCTTCTCGTTCGAAATGGAAAGTTCGGCAGCGCTCGGCTTCGGCTTCCGCTGCGGCTTCCTCGGCCTGTTGCATCTCGAGATCATTCAGGAACGCCTCGAGCGCGAATTCGACCTCGACCTGATCGCAACGGCGCCGTCGGTGGTCTACAGGCTGACCATGACAGACGGTTCGGAGCGCGAGCTCCACAACCCCGCCGACATGCCGGACCCGGTGCGGATCGCGGAAATCCAGGAACCCTGGATCAAGGCGACCATCCTTACGCCGGACGATTATCTCGGCGGCATTCTGAAGCTCTGCCAGGACCGCCGCGGCGTTCAGACCGAACTGACCTATGTCGGCAAGCGCGCCATGCTTACCTACGAGCTGCCGCTGAACGAAGTCGTGTTCGACTTCTACGACCGCCTGAAGTCGATTTCCAAGGGTTACGCCTCCTTCGACTATCATCTCGACGGCTACCGCGAGGGCAACCTCGTGAAAATGTCGATCATGGTCAATGGTGAGCCGGTCGATGCCCTGTCGATGCTGGTCCACCGCTCGGCTGCGGAGAAGCGCGGGCGCGACATGTGCGAGAAGCTGAAGGACCTGATCCCGCGGCACATGTTCAAGATCCCGATCCAGGCGGCCATCGGCGGCAACGTCATCGCCCGCGAGACGATCTCGGCCATGCGCAAGGACGTGACGGCGAAGTGCTATGGCGGCGACGCCAGCCGTAAGCGCAAGCTGCTCGACAAGCAGAAGGCCGGCAAGAAGCGCATGCGGCAGTTCGGCAAGGTCGATATCCCACAGGAAGCCTTCATCGCCGCGTTGAAGATGAGCGACGAATAAGCACGAGTCCCGAGCCGCCCTTCATCGATGTCAGGTATTCATGTTCTGGCATCGATGTGCTGGTGGCAACACTATGTCATTTGTTACAGTGCATTCCCGTCCTGCCGCTTTTGTTGTAGGTTTTTGCTGACGGACAAAAGCGCCCGCTTTTGGCCGAAGGGAGGGACATGACATGCACACGTTCAAGATCCTGAAAGCCGCCGGTGGTCAGTTTCGGGCCCAGTTTCTCTATAATGCTGAAGTGATGGTCTGGTCGGAGAACTATGCTTCGAAAGTCAGCGCCAGGAATTGCATCGACTCCATCAAGAAGAATGCGCCGGGCGCATCCACCATCGATCTGACCAAGGACGAAACCGGATCCGGTTATCGGTTCGAGATCGTCGAGAACAAGGGCGGACAGCACTTTGTCCGCTTCAGGGCGGCAAACGGCGAGCCTCTGGTCCAGTCGGAGGCCTATGCCGCGAAGGCCAGTGCCAAGACCTGCATCGACTCCATCAAGAAGAACGCGCCTGGCGCGCCGGTTGTGGATGAAACCGTAACAGCGTGACCGCGTTCGACGCGTCTTACTTCTTCCGGGCGTAGGGTCTCGTTCTCTCGCCCGGAGGCGGTGTGCGGACGCGCAGCCCGCCCGATATCTCGAGTTGATGGCAGCCTATACGGTGGCGGCCACAGAGATTGCAGCGGGTGTCCGCTTGGGAAACGGGAGCGTTTGCCGCCAAATCAAAACAGTGTCGGACGCGATTAAGGTCGCGCTCGACCTCCTGTTTGAAAAATTCGGATGATCATGCCGTTGTTTCCCTCGCTTGGTAGGCGGCGATGAGCCCAGGGAAAGCATCCATCGGCGGGAAGCGCTCGAAGCTGTGGGCGGCGCCCGTTCCGGCAAAGGCCAGCTTCTCGCAGGTATAGGTCTCGATGAAGGGACGATACCAGCTGAGGTCGTCCAGCATGGTCGCCCGAACATTGACCATGTCCGGCAGACTCTCGATCCGCGTGAACATCCAGCTCAGGCAGTGCGGACAGGCGAAATGGTGCAGCATATCGCCATGAAGACCGCCGATGACAGGTTCGCCCTCGGGAACGGAAAAGCCATGAGCAGGAATGGCGACGCTGAGCGAATAGGGCCCGGCGGTCATCTTCTGGCATCCCGTGCAATGGCATGCCATCGTCACGATCGGCTCTGCCGTGATGCGCAGACGGACCTTCCCGCAGCGACAAGCGCCCGTCAGGGGAAGATGCGGCAGATTGTGCGTCATTTGCAGTCCTTTTTCGGTCGGATCAATCGTGCTTGCAAGGCCAGTTTGTCGGGGGCGTCAGTCCGGGGGGAAGTTTGGTCTTCGCATCGCCGCAGGCCAAGGCAACCTGCTCCTGCTTCAGGCCGGTTGCCGCGGAGAGATCCAGCCCTTCGATGCGCGTCAGGTAGAGAAACGCCTCGTCGAAGGCGATCGGACCCTTGAAGGTCGCACCTGTCAGCTTGGCCCGGGCAAGATTGGCAAGCGAGAAACGGGTGCCGGTAATGTTTGATTTCGCGAAATTGACGCGCGACAGTTCGGCCTTGCTGAAATCGGCTCCCGTCAGGTCCGCCTCCGTCAGGTTGGTCCGTTGCAACTCTGCGCCTGCAAACGATGCCCCGGCCGCCTTGATCCCCGACAGATTGGACCGATAGGCTTCGATCCGTGCAAAATTCGCCTTCTCTGCCGAGGCGCCGCTCAGCGAAGCCCGGATCAGCGTTGCCTTTTCGAGGTTTGCGCCGCCCAGATCCGATCCACCGAGATCGGTGGCCGACAGATTTGCCCCGGCAAGAACCGCGTCGGTCAGCGTGCTGGATGGCAGCATCAGGTTGGCCTTGCTGCAGCCGCTCCAGTCGATCCCGGCATTCGGTGTCGCTTCGCAATCCGCGGCCGCGGCCGGACCTGCCGCGCCGGAGAAGCTGGCAAAAGCGATGCCTGCGCACAGGCCCGCAACCGGCAGGCCGACGCTCAGCAGCGTCCTGACGCGCGCATCGATCCGCGTGCGAACCGATAGGGTCGCGATCCGTCCGGCGGGGTTCGTCATCATTGCCTCCCGTGCCGGAATCCGGCGCGTCCTCCACGTCTTCATGATGAAGAGAATAAGAGGAAGGGCACCAGGCCGCAATGGTCGGCGGGCGTTTCGTCAGCTTTCACAGACATTTCGCACGCCGTGCATCCCTTCCGCCTGCCCGGATGGCGCGACGGCAATCGTATCGACCCAGGCGCGCGCGATCGCCAGGCCGGCTTTGTCGGACGCCGCCCCGAACCGTGCCTGAAGATCCGCGGAGCGGGAGAGCCAGTCCGGGTCGATCCGGTCGATCTGGTCCTTGTAGATCGTCTTCCACGTATCGATCACAGCCGTTCCCGCCTCGACGTGAAACTGCATCCCGTAGCTCGCCCGGCCGATGCGGAAGGCCTGCAGGGGAACCGCTTCGTTCCACGCCAGACCGTCTGCTGCAGGCGGCAGCGTGAACGTGTCGGAATGCCACTGGAAGGCTGTAAAGCACGCGCCGGCCGCTGAAAGCACCGGATCTGCGAGCCCCTCTGCCGTCAGCACGACCGGCTGCCACCCGAACTCCCGCGCCGTGCCGAGATGGTTGTCGGCACCGTGGGCCCGCGCCAGAAGCTGGCTGCCAAGGCAGATGCCGAGAACCGCTCGGTCCGTTTCGGTGAAGCGGCGCATCAGAAGGGCGAGGGCCGGAAGGTAGGGGTAGAGGTCGTCGTCGAGCGCGCTTTGCTCTCCACCGAGCACCACCATCGCATCGAACGGGTCACAATTGGCAGGCAAGGGATCGCCCGCATAGGCCTTGCGGATATCGAGGCATGCACCGGCCTCCCTCAGCGCCACGCCGACCAGGCCGAGATCGGAATGGGGCATGTTTTCGATGACGAGGACGTGCATGGCGGCTCCGCTGGCTGGGTCTTTCAGGAAGAGATCATGGGCAGCTTTCCCGATCAAGAGGCGCGTCAAGGCCCGCATTTCCGGCACTTTCGCGCGGCAAGTCTTGACCTTCAGCCTCGAAAGAGGCATTGCACCGCCTCAATCGCGCCGACATTGGCGCTCGATATTGGATACATCATGGCCAAATCCACCTCTTCGGGCCGCACCCAGCGCATGCTGCGGGTCGGCGAACAAGTCCGCGCAGCCCTGGTCCAGGTTCTGCAGCGGGGAGAGGTGCGCGATCCGCTGATCGAGACCACCGTCATCTCCATCTCGGAAGTGCGCATGTCGACAGACCTGAAGGTGGCCACCGCCTATGTGACGCCGCTCGGCGTTGCCGATCACGACGGCATCATCGAGGCGCTGAACCGGCACGCGAAATTCCTTCGGGGTCGGCTGTCGCCGCACCTGCGCCAGATGAAGTACATGCCGGAAGTGCGTTTCAAGGACGATACGAGCTTCGACAACTACAGGAAGATCGACGAACTGCTGCGTTCGCCCGATGTCGCGCGCGATCTCGGCCCGAGCGATGCGACGGCGGAAGATCTCGGCGAGGACGAGGCGGACAGGCGATAGCACGCTTTGGCCGTTTCCCTCTCGCGACAGAGTGGAGACGGATGCCTTATGATGCGAGATCCGAGCATCTCGATGAAACCGACACGAACAGTGGAACCACAAGACGATGGGTAAACCGCGCAAACCAAAAGGGCGGCCGGTCTCCGGCTGGCTGATTCTCGACAAGCCGCTGGACTTCGGATCGACGGAAGCCGTTTCGAAGGTGAAGTGGCTGTTCAAGGCGCAGAAGGCCGGCCATGCCGGAACGCTGGACCCGCTGGCCTCCGGCATGCTGCCGATCGCGCTCGGCGACGCCACCAAGACCGTGCCCTACGTCATGGATGGACGCAAGGTGTACGAATTCACCGTCGCATGGGGCGAGGAACGCACGACGGACGACCTCGAGGGCGACGTGGTGAAGACGTCCGACAGCCGCCCGAGCGAGGAGGCCGTGCGCGGTATTCTGGCCAATTATACCGGCGTGATTTCGCAGGTTCCCCCGCAGTTCTCGGCCATCAAGATCGCCGGCGAGCGCGCCTATGATCTGGCACGGGAAGGCGAGGTGCTCGACATCCCCGCGCGTGAGGTGGAAATCTTCCGTCTGTCTCTGCTTGGCTGCACGCCCAATCTGGCGCATTTTGAGATCGAATGCGGCAAGGGAACCTATGTTCGCTCGCTCGCGCGCGATTTCGGGCGCGACCTCGGCTGCTTTGGCCACATCGCCTCGCTGCGTCGTTCATTTGTCGCGCCGTTCGCCGAAGAGACGATGGTGCCGCTGTCAGAATTGACCGCGCTCGAATCCATCGAGAGCGACGAGGACCGACTGGCTGCGCTCGATGCCTTCCTGATCGATACGGGAGAGGCACTGTCGAATCTGCCGCATATCGCGATCTCCGAAGACCAGGCTCATCGCATCCGCATGGGCAATCCGATCATCCTGCGCGGTCGCGACGCACCGCTGGCCGAGGACGAGGCCTATGCCACCGTTCGGGGCCGGCTGGTTGCGATCGGGGAGATTGGCGAAGGCGAATTCCGCCCGAAGCGCGTCTTCAACGCCGACTGACACGCTCCACTGACCTGTGCCCCCATGACCCGCGCGGATCGGCGGCTGACCTACAGGCGAAATCTCGTGCCTTTTCAAACAGGGCCGAGGGTGGTCTAGTAAGGTGATTCGGGCGTCTGGCTCTTGGGCCGGATGCCCGACGTTCCGTGCGAGGGAGCGAGCCGGTTCCGGGAGGTCAAGTTCCGGAACAGGGTCGAAGGGCAGTGTCTCCGGCGCGTCCACAGGGATGCGCGACACTGCGGGGGCAACGTTCTTGGGTGGTGGGCTGAACAGAGGCTTGCGCCAACGCGTGACCAGCGGGCTTTCCAGCCTGCATATCCGTCTGCGCCGACCTCTCGCGGTCTATCTCGCAGCCCTTCTGCTGATGGCGATCATTCCTTCTTTCGTCTTCTCCCTGATGATCCTGAAGCGCAGCATGGACGACCAGGAACGCGTGGTCGACGCGCTCCTCAAGGCTTCGACCGGTTCGGTCACCCGCGCCGTCGAGCGCGAGGTGGACAACATGCTGACGACGCTGCGCGTGCTTGCCTCCTCCCGATCGCTTGAGAACGACGATCTCTCTGCCTTCTATCGGCGTGCGGCTTCGTCACTTTCCGGTACGGGCATGCACCTCCTCATCATAGACCGGAGCTACCAGCAACGCGTCAACACGCGCGTTCCCTTCGGCAAGCCGCTCGGCCGCGCGTCCGATCCGCTCTCTGTCGATCGGGCGTTCCGAAGCGGTGTTCCCCTGGTGTCGCCGGTGTTTTTCGGGCGGACGGCCAAGACATGGGTCTTCAACGTCTACCTGCCAATCTTCGCGGCCCGGCGGGAAGACGACTATCTGATGACGCTGACGCGCGATGCCGTGTCTCTCGAGCGACCGATCGGGCGCGACGTCCTGTCGCCCGGCTGGAATGCCGCCATCATCGACGGTAAAGGCGATGTCGTCGCGGCCTCCGACCCCAAGGTCGAGCCGGGCAAGCCTTTCTTTCTCTCCATCGTTCCCTCCCTGCGCGTCGGCGTGGGCGAAGCCGAAGAACAGGGGATCCGCTATCGCACCGTGACGGAGTTCTCCATCCTCAGCGGCTGGAAGATCGTCGCCTGGGCGAAGGCCGCCGATGTCGATGCCACGGCGCGGCGCTCCTATGTCTGGCTCTCGGGCGGAGCACTGGTTTTCGCGCTGATCGCCCTCGCCATTTCGCTCGCCATCGCCAGAATGATGAGTCGCGGGGTTCGGCTGCTTGCGGCAGATGCCCGCCGGCTCGGGCAAGGCAAGCCGGTTGCCTTGCGGCATCATATGGTGGAGGAGGTGGCCGTCGTCTCGGCCGCTCTCTCGGACGCTGCCGAAGAGCGGGTGCGCGCCGAGGCCGAGATCCGGTTCCTGATGCGCGAGGTCGCCCACCGCTCCAAGAACCAGTTGAGCGTCATCCAGTCCATGCTGACCCAGTCCGCAACCTCGCTCGAAAGCCGGCAGGACTTCGTGGAAACGTTTAGGCGGCGCGTTGCCGGCCTCGCCCGCTCCACCGACCTGATGATCGCGAACGCGGCTCAAGGCATCGATATGGATGAGCTGGCGCACAACCAGCTCCAACCCTTCATTCCTGAAGGGTGCGATCGCGTCTCCTTCTCCGGTCCACCGGTGCGGCTGGACACGCAGGTATCTCAGATGCTCGGGATGGCGCTGCACGAACTGGCGACCAATGCCACCAAATACGGCGCCCTTGCGAATGCGCATGGTCGCGTCGACCTTTCGTGGAGACTCGACGGCGATACGTTTCGCCTCGTCTGGCGCGAGAGCCGCGCCGATATCGCTCCGGAGATGCGCACGCCCGGCCGCAAAGGGTTCGGAACGCTCGTGCTCGAGCGCATGCTCGGCATGTCGCTCGATGCGCGTCTGCAGCGCTTCATGCACGAGGACGGTATCGAATGGCAGGTAGAGATCGACAGCGCCCGGCTGAACAATCCGCCTCCGGAAGGCGGAAAGGGCACGGCGGCGGGTTGAGGCAGCATTGGCGGAGAAGGGGCCGCGAGCCCGCCGGAGGTAGGCCCGAGAATGGCCAGAGGACAGGGCCGGGACGGCGGGTCTTTCCTTTCCCTCACGAATGCTTTATAGGCACCGCCAGCATAAGGACGGGCTTTAACGTGCCTGTCTCCTTCTGCCTTCAAGGCCGCAGCTAGACGACATCCCGGCTGCCGGCGACCCGCAATCCTTAAAATCGAAAGGATCACACGATGTCGATCACTGCAGAACGCAAGGCAGATCTGATCAAGCAGTACGCAACCGCCGAAGGCGACACCGGTTCTCCGGAAGTCCAGGTGGCCATCCTGACCGAGCGGATCAACAACCTGACCGAACACTTCAAGGGCCACAAGAAGGACAACCACTCGCGTCGTGGCCTTCTCGCCATGGTTTCGAGCCGTCGTTCGCTTCTTGATTACCTCAAGAAGAAGGAAGAGGCCCGCTACACCAAGCTGATCACTTCCCTCGGCATCCGCCGTTAAGATCATTCCCGGCGGGCGGTGCTTCAAGGCGCTCGCCCGCCGGCCTCTTTTCCGGGTGCGGTCTTCCGTACCCCGCTTGAAAGTCCAAGAGCAGCCCGGACGTGCCGGACTGCAGAGCAACAGATGACCTGTCATGGGGCAGGATTGCAGGATGCTTCGAAGCCGAACCTTGCTTCGTGAACCCGGAAGCCTCCCGTTGTCTTGCCCGTGATACGTCGACCATGCAGGGCCGCCCGCGCCATATTCACAAAGGCCTGCGGCGCGGCCTTGCCGCACAAATGTTAGGACAAGATATGTTCGATACCCATAGCGTTGAAATCGAATGGGCAGGCCGCCCGCTGAAGCTTGAAACGGGCAAGATTGCCCGCCAGGCAGATGGTGCCGTCCTCGCCACCTACGGCGAAACCGTCGTTCTCGCCACCGTCGTTTCGGCCAAGTCGCCGAAGCCGGGCCAGGACTTCTTTCCGCTGACCGTCAACTACCAGGAAAAGACCTACGCCGCCGGCAAGATCCCGGGCGGCTACTTCAAGCGCGAAGGCCGTCCGTCGGAAAAGGAAACGCTGGTTTCCCGCCTGATCGACCGTCCGATCCGCCCGCTCTTCCCGGAAGGCTACAAGAACGACACGCAGGTCGTCGTGACCGTGGTCCAGCATGACCTTGAAAACGATCCGGACGTCCTGTCGATGGTGGCGGCTTCGGCCGCGCTGACGCTCTCCGGCGTCCCCTTCATGGGTCCGGTCGGCGGCGCGCGCGTCGGCTACATCAACGGCGAATACGTCCTCAATCCGCATCTCGACGAGATGGACGAGTCGGTTCTCGATCTCGTCGTCGCCGGCACGCAGGACGCTGTCCTGATGGTCGAGTCCGAGGCCAAGGAACTCAACGAAGAGATCATGCTCGGCGCCGTGATGTTCGGCCACAAGGGCTTCCAGCCGGTGATCGACGCGATCATCAAGCTTGCGGAAGTTGCTGCCAAGGAGCCGCGCGAATTCGAACCGGAAGATCATTCCGCGCTCGAAGGCGAGATGCTCCAGCATTTTGAAGCCGAACTGCGCGATGCCTACAAGATCACGCAGAAGGCCGACCGCTACAAGGCGGTCGATGCCGTCAAGGCAAAGGTCAAGGCGCACTTCTTCCCGGAAGGCGAAGAGGCCCGCTACACGAGCGAAGTCATCGGTGCCGTCTTCAAGCACCTGCAGGCCAAGATCGTCCGTTGGAACATTCTCGACACCAAGAGCCGCATCGATGGCCGTGATCTCGAGACCGTCCGCCCGATCGTCTCCGAAGTCGGCATCCTGCCGCGCACGCACGGTTCGGCCCTCTTTACCCGCGGCGAAACGCAGGCGATCGTCGTCGCCACGCTCGGCACCGGCGAAGACGAGCAGTACGTCGACAGCCTGACGGGCATGTACAAGGAGCGCTTCCTGCTCCATTACAACTTCCCGCCCTATTCCGTCGGCGAAACCGGCCGCATGGGCTCCCCGGGCCGCCGCGAAATCGGCCACGGCAAGCTTGCATGGCGCGCCATCCGTCCGATGCTCCCGAGCCCGGACCAGTTCCCCTACACGCTGCGTGTCGTCTCCGAGATCACCGAGTCCAACGGTTCGTCCTCGATGGCCACCGTCTGCGGCACGTCGCTCGCGCTGATGGATGCCGGCGTTCCGCTGGCCAAGCCGGTTGCCGGCATCGCCATGGGCCTCATCCTCGAAGGCGACCGTTTTGCGGTTCTTTCCGATATCCTCGGCGACGAAGATCATCTCGGTGACATGGACTTCAAGGTTGCAGGCACGGAAGCCGGCATCACGTCGCTGCAGATGGACATCAAGATCGCCGGTATCACCGAAGAGATCATGAAGGTCGCGCTCAGCCAGGCGCAGGGCGGTCGCAAGCACATCCTGAACGAGATGGCCAATGCCATCACCGAAGGCCGTAGCCAGCTCGGCGAATTTGCACCCCGCATCGAAGTCATGCAGATCCCGGTCGACAAGATCCGGGAAGTCATCGGCTCGGGCGGCAAGGTCATCCGCGAGATCGTCGAGAAGACCGGCGCCAAGGTCAACATCGAGGATGACGGCACGATCAAGATCGCATCGTCGTCCGGCAAGGAAATCGAAGCGGCCCGCAAGTGGATCCACTCGATCGTTGCCGAACCGGAAGTCGGCCAGGTCTATGAAGGGACCGTTGTGAAGACCGCCGATTTCGGCGCCTTCGTCAACTTCTTCGGCCCGCGTGACGGCCTCGTCCATATCTCGCAGCTTGCTTCCGAGCGCGTTGCCAAGACCTCCGACGTCGTCAAGGAAGGCGACAAGGTCTGGGTCAAGCTGATGGGCTTCGACGAGCGCGGCAAGGTGCGCCTGTCCATGAAGGTCGTCGACCAGGCAACCGGCAAGGAAATCAGCGAAAAGGGTGGCGAAGCCGCCGAATAAGGCGCGCCGCCGAACCAAGACAGCAAGGGCGCGGGGCGTTGATCGCTCCGCGCCCTTCTTGCATGATCACGATAGCCGCACGCGACGCGGTACCGAACCGAACACCGCCGATCCGACAGGGGGATCGGCACGACGGGCAGCCGCAAGAGGCTGCCGAAGAGGCAAGACGCAATGACGAGCGACAAGGTCAAGACTCTGTTTCATCCTTTCGACAGCGGCGTGCTGTCGGCGCCGGGCGCAGGCGAGCGCGTGCTCTTCCTGGCAGCCGAGGCGGGCTACCGGCTGCCGGAAGGCTTCGACGCCGAGCTGGTCTGCGTACAGCCGAACCGCCCGCTCTATCGCGCACTGGTCTCTGCCGGTGCGAACGTCACGCCCTTCGTGGAAGGCGATGACTACGCCGCGACGCTGATCCTCTGCGGAAAGCATCGCGGCGAGAATGAGAATCGCATTGCCGAGGCGCTGAAGCGCACCCGCATCGGCGGGCTCATCGTCGTGGCCGGCACCAAGGAAGACGGCATCCAGTCGCTGCGCAAGCGCTTCAACGCGCTGGAGTGGGGCGGCGACAGCATGCCGAAATACCACGGCGTTGTCTTCTGGTTCGCGCGCCCCGAAGATGCCACGGCCGAGATCGAGCGCTTCGCTTCGACTGCTGTTCGCGTCGAAGGGCGCTTCGATGCGGCCCCGGGGATGTTCTCGCATGACCGGATCGATGGTGGCTCGGAGCTGTTGGCCTCGCGCCTGCCGTCCGATTTTTCCGGCCACGCTGCCGATTTCGGCGCCGGCTGGGGCTATCTCTCGGTCATGCTCGCCGAACGCGCGCCTGGCATCAAGGGCATCGATCTGTTCGAGGCCGATTATCACGCGCTGGAGGCTGCCCGTGGCAACCTGAAGGCCAACGCACCGAAGGTGCCGACGCGCTTCCATTGGCAGGATCTGACGCAGGAAGCCCCGCGCGATCACTACGACCTCATCGTGATGAACCCGCCCTTCCACGAGACCCAGGCCGCCGACCCCGCGCTCGGCGCCGCCATGATCGCCATGGCAGCCAAATCACTCAAGGCGGGTGGACGCCTCATGCTGGTTGCCAACCGCGGCCTCCCCTATGAGCCGACAATGAACGCAACCTTCAAGGAATGGGGCGAAACCTGCCGCAACGCCCGCTTCAAGATCCTCTGGGGCCGCAAGTAGCGTTTCGGTCTCCCCGTTGTTTCCATGCAAAAGGCGCCGCGATGATCTCGCGGCGCCTTTTGCATGTGGAGACGGAAAGGGGCAGGGCCGACTATTCTCCGTCCGCATTCCGCAATGTTTCCAGCACCGGCATCGACGTGATGTTGTAGCCGGAATCCACATAGTGGATCTCGCCGGTCACGCCGGATGCGAGCTCTGAGAGAAGGTAGAGAGCCGAATTGCCGACGTCGTCGATGGTCACGGTGCGGCGGAGCGGCGCGTTCTTCTGGTTCCAGGAGAGCATGGCGCGCGCGTCCGAGATGCCGGCGCCGGCAAGGGTACGGATCGGCCCGGCGGAAATGGCGTTGACGCGGATGCCGCGGGGACCATAGTCGGCCGCGAGGTAGCGGACGGATGCTTCGAGCGCAGCCTTGGCAACGCCCATCACGTTGTAATTCGGCATGACCCGCACGGAGCCGCCGTAGGTCAAGGTCAGCATCGCACCACCGTCCGTCATCAACTCGGCCGCGCGGCGCGCGATTTCGGTGAAGGAGAAGCAGGAAATGACCATGGTCCGGCTGAAATTCTCACGGCTCGTATCGGCGTAAAGACCTTTCAGCTCGTTCTTGTCGGAGAAGCCGATGGCATGGACGATGAAGTCGAGACGGCCCCAGCGCTCCTTCAGGGTCTCGATCACGGTGTCGACGGAGGCGAGGTCCTCAACGTCGCAAGGAAGCAGCAGATCCGAATTCAGCTGCGCCGCCAGCGGCTTGACGCGCTTGCCAAGGGCTTCGCCCTGATAGGTGAAGGCCAGTTCTGCTCCTGCGCGCGACAATGCCTGGGAAATGCCCCAGGCGATTGAATGGCTGTTGGCGACACCCATGATGAGGCCGCGCTTCCCTGACATCAGACCGGTCATGACGGCTTACCCGTTGTAACGCTGGAAGACGAGGGTCGCATTGGTGCCGCCGAAGCCGAACGAGTTCGACAGAACCGTATCGATCTTGGCATCGTCGATCCGCTTGCGCACGATCGGCACCCCGTCGAACTCCGGGTCGAGTTCGGTGATATGCGCGCTTTCGCCGATGAAGCGTTCCTGCATCATGAGCAGCGCATAGATCGATTCCTGAACGCCGGCCGCACCCAGGGAGTGGCCCGTCAGCGACTTGGTCGACTGGACGGCCGGGATCTTCGACCCGAAGACTTCGCGGATCGCGCCGATCTCCTTGCTGTCGCCGACCGGCGTCGAGGTGCCGTGCGTATTGATATAGTCGATGTCGGTCTTCACTGTTGCCAGTGCCTGACGCATGCAGCGAATCGCGCCTTCTCCGGACGGAGCCACCATGTCATAGCCATCGGACGTTGCACCATAGCCGGTCAGCTCGGCATAGATCTTGGCACCGCGGGCCTTGGCATGTTCCAGCTCTTCGAGCACCAGAACGCCCGCACCGCCGGCGATGACGAAGCCGTCGCGGGAAACGTCATAGGCGCGGGATGCCGTCGACGGCGTGTCGTTGTATTTCGACGACATGGCGCCCATGGCATCGAACAGGTTCGACATCGTCCAGTCGAGATCCTCGTGGCCGCCCGCGAACATGATGTCCTGCTTGCCCCACTGGATCATTTCCGCCGCGTTCCCGATACAGTGCGCGGATGTGGAGCAGGCCGAGGAGATCGAATAGTTGACGCCGTGAATCTTGAACCAGGTGGCAAGCGTTGCCGAAGCGGTCGAAGACATGGCCTTCGGCACGGCGAACGGACCGATGCGCTTCGGGCTGTTGTTCTTGCGGGTGATGTCGGCTGCCTCGATCAGCGTCCGGGTGGATGGCCCGCCGGAGCCCATGATGATGCCGGTGCGCTCGTTGCCCGAGATATCGCTGTCTTCGAGACCCGAATCGGCAATCGCCTGCTTCATCGCGACGTGGTTCCAGGCGCCCCCTTGCGACAGAAAACGCGCCGCGCGGCGATCGACCAGATCCGTCGTGTCCAGATCGGGGGAACCCCAGACCTGGCAACGAAATCCGTGTTCAGCGAAATCGTTGGAAAAGCTGATACCGGAGCGCGCATCGCGCAACGATGCCGTAACCGCTTCGGCGTCGTTCCCGATGGAGGAAACGATACCAAGACCCGTGACAACAACCCGTCTCATCTCGATGACCTTTTCTTGAAGTGAACTGGAGAAAGCGCCTGCCACCCCGAGGGATCAGGCCGCCTTTTCCTTCGACAGGCCGACGCGAAGGTCCGTTGCCTGGTAGATGGTTTCTCCGTCGGCCTTCAGCCAGCCGTCCGCGATGCCGAGCACCAGCCGTCCGCGCATCACGCGCTTGAAGTCGATGCCGTATTCCAGAAGCTTGGTGTCGGGGAGAACCATGCCCTTGAACTTGACCTCGCCGGTCGACAGCGCCATGCCGCGACCGGGCTCGCCGAGCCAGCCGAGGAAGAAGCCCGTCAGCTGCCACATGCCGTCGAGGCCGAGGCAACCGGGCATGATCGGGTTGCCGGGAAAGTGACAGGGAAAGTACCAGTCATCCGGCTTCACGTCATACGCAGCCCGGATATAGCCCTTGTCGAAAGTGCCGCCGGTTTCGGAGATGTCCGTGATCCGATGGACCATCAGCATCGGCGGAAGCGGCAGTTGCGCATTGCCGGGGCCGAACAGTTCGCCCCGCGCGCAACGCAGGATGTCGTCGTAGCCGTAGCTGGATTGTCTGGTCGTCATGAACGTCTGGTGTCTCCGCCAAGGTGTCTTGTCTGCCCGGTCGGGACCGGGTCTTGCTCTTGCCAAGCCCGCAGGCTCGGACCAATGCAGTCTTCGTCCGATGCCACGCCGGAGGTTCCGGCTTTGGCCCATATCCGCAGTCGCATAGCGCATGATACCGGAAACAACCAGTAGCAATTGCCATCTCGCGCCTTTTTCGGGCCCTTTTCTGCCCGTGGACCGCTATGGCAGCTTAATGTGTATTGAAAGCATGGCCAACCAAAGTTATATCGACACGAATACTCAACTTAACAAGAGCTGACCGGACCAGTCTGCATGACGATGGAAACAGGAATGAGGCCCGACGACCGCTTGCGCCGCTTTGGCCTCAGGCCGACGCGTCAGCGCGTGGCGCTTGCCGACCTCCTGTTTGCCAAGGGCGACCGGCACCTCACGGTTGAGGAACTGCACGAGGAGGCCGTAACCGTTGGCGTACCCGTGTCACTTGCGACCGTCTACAACACGCTGCACCAGTTTACCGAAGCGGGCATGATCCGCGTTCTCTCCGTCGAGGGTGCACGCACCTATTTCGACACCAACGTGTCCGATCACCACCACTTTTTCGTGGAGGGCGCGAACCAGGTGCTCGATATTCCGGTCAACAATATCACGATCGGCAATCTTCCGGAGCCGCCGGAGGGCATGGAGATTTCCCATGTCGATGTTGTGATCCGGCTCAAGCCGAAGCAGCGCTGAACCTTTCCGTCTGCGTCTGTAACGCGTCTTCTCAGAGCACGTCGTCCGGGTTTCGGCCCGGGCCTGCCTTGCCCGTGGGCAGCGTCCAGCCGAATTTCAGCGCTCCGCCGCGCACCACGAAGGCAGAGACGATGCCGAGCGCGGATGTGACAAGCAAGGGCAGGCCGACAAGGGTTGCGAGCGTAAACACAGCGGAGCCGGTCAGTGCGGCCGTGACGTAGATTTCCGGACGCAGGAGCACAGAGGGTTCTCCCGCAAGCAGATCGCGCAGGATGCCGCCGAACGTTGCCGTAAGCATGCCGGTGACGAGTGCCACGACGGGGGATCCCGTTGCCGAAAGCCCTTTGGCTGCCCCCATGACGCAATAGGCCGACAGCCCGATCGCATCGAGCCAGACGAGTGCGCGATACCGCGAATCGAGCCGGTGCGAGAACAGGAAGAGCGCAACGCCGACGGTCGCGCAGATGATGAGATAGAGCGGGTTCTTGATCCAGAAGACGGGCGTCGCCCCCAGGATGACATCGCGAAGCGTGCCCCCGCCGATGCCGGTGATGGAGGCAAGGAAGACATAGCCGATGATGTCCAGCTGTTTGCGCGACGCGGACAAAGCGCCGGTTGCAGCGAAAACGGCGACGCCGGAATAGTCGAGCAGATCGAGAATGGTCATGGGCGTTCCACGGACGGGAAGAGGGTGGAAGTGCGACCCGTCAAGGCGTAGGCCAGCAGGCCGATCCACTCGCGCACGGCCGTCGTCGTCAGCTGAGCATTGAGCGCCGGCTGCGTGAGGTCGAGACCGAAGCTTGCCTTGCCGGTCGTGCGGTAGTCCGTCGCCCAGGGTATGACGGCAATGTCGAGATTGCGGAACAGGCCAACGGCGCGTGGCATGTGGAAGGCTGATGTGATCAGGAGGCAGTTCGACAAGCCGTTCTGGGCGAGCAGTGTCTTGGTGTTCGCTGCATTCTCGAAGGTGGTGCGCGAACCGTCTTCCCGGATCAGGCGATCGAGGGGAATGCCGAACGCCGGAAAGAAACGTGCTGCGGCATCGGCGTCGCCTTCAAAGCTTCCGCTGAGCGAACCATCGCCGCCCGACACGAGAATGCGTGCACCCGGCGCCAGCCGGGCAATCCGCAGAGCCTCGACGAAGCGATCAGCCGCCTGATTGAATTCGAAGCCGCCGCGCGTGGCCATCACCTCGTTCTCGAACGCGCCGCCGAGGACGATCAGGCAGGAGATATCTGCGGGAAGAGCGGGCGGGCGGGGAAATCGGTCTTCCAATCTCTGCAACAGCACGCTGCCTGTCGTCGTGAACAGGGTGACGCAGAGAATGACGGTCGAAAGTCCCGAAAGCACGAGGCCCAACCTCTGAAACCCGGCAGCGGTGGAGATGCACCCGGACAGCACGAGCGCAAAGGCAAGCGACAGGGGCTGGGCCAGCAGCCAGAAAATCTTGGAGATGAGAAACATGGGTGGGGCACGCGGGGTTCTGGGATCGATGGGCGACCATAGACGTGGGCCTTGCCCGGAAGCAACCGGCGCGATGACGTGAACAGGGATCGTGCTTGTGCAGGGATGCGGCGCGTGTCGTGCTGATCTGCCGTTCGGGATCGCCTGACATCTTGCCCCGCCATGCCCTTTGCCGCATGAACGAACGCATGACGAAAGCGAGCAATATGGCAAAGACGATCGCGATCATTGGAGGCGGGCCGGCCGGACTGGCGGCCGCCGAACTCCTCTCGGAAACACAGCATGGTGTCACGGTCTACGACGCCATGCCGACGATCGGCCGCAAGTTCCTCCTTGCTGGCAAGTCTGGCCTTAATCTGACCCATGCCGAACTATTCGAGGACTTCGCCGGTCGCTATGGTACCGCCAGCGCGCACCTTCGGCCGGCTCTCGATGCCTTTACCCCGCAGGATATGCGGCATTGGGCGCAAGGTCTCGGCATCGAAACCTTCGTCGGATCTTCCGGGCGCGTGTTTCCCACGGCCATGAAGGCGTCACCGCTGTTGCGGGCCTGGCGCCAGCGTCTGGAGATGCGCGGCGTGACCATCCGCACGCGCTGGCGCTGGAACGGCTTCGGGGAAGGCGATGCCCTTCTCTTCGAAACGCCGGAGGGGACGCAAGCCATCGACAGCGATGCGACGCTGCTGGCGCTGGGCGGGGCAAGCTGGCCGCGGCTTGGTTCCGACGCGCGATGGGTGCCGATCCTCAAAGCCCGTGGCGTGACCGCCGTCCCGTTTCGTCCGGCCAATTGCGGCTTCGATGTTGCCTGGGGTGCAGACTTCGTCGAGCGGTATGCCGGAGCCCCGGTGAAGTCTGTCGCGGCGATGTCGGACGCCGGACGCAGCCAGGGGGAGTTCGTCATCACGCGGCATGGCATCGAGGGCAGCCTCGTCTACGGCCATGCGGCCGCGCTGCGCGACAGGCTGGCCGCCAACGGGCAGGCCGATTTTGTTCTCGATCTTGTGCCCGGGCGGTCCCTCGACACGTTGGCCTCTGCCTTGGACAAGGCACCGCGAAAGGCGAGCTTCAGCAACCGTCTCAGGAAAGCGGCCCGCATCGATGGCGTGAAGCTGGCATTGGTCCGCGAGGTCGTGCCCAACGCCGATCATTTGCCGGCAAATGATCTTGCGTCCATGCTCAAAACGTTGCGTGTTCATGTCTTGCGACCACGGCCGATTGCAGAAGCCATTTCATCTGCCGGAGGCATTCCGCTCGACGCGATCGGGCCGACAGGGATGCTTCGCGCTGCGCCCGGCATTTTTGTAGCGGGCGAAATGACCGACTGGGAAGCTCCGACGGGCGGTTACCTTCTGACAGCATGCATGGCGACCGGTCGACTTGCGGCGACAGGACTTCTGGAATGGGTTTCTGGTTCGGAAACGAGACAGGCGACGGGCGTCTGACATCAGACTTTAAGCGCGGTTTGGATCAGCGAAAAACCGGCGCCCGTGTCGCATTGGACAGCAATTCCTGCTCGGTCGCGAACTGGCCGAAGAGCCGGGTCAGCCGGATTTTTTCTTCCGGGCCAAGACGATATCGACGGCAGAAATCGTCCACACTGCGCACGCGGCGCAACGCACTATTCTCCACTTTGGCAACGTCGATATGCTCGCTCACGATCCATCCCTTTCAATTGACGCGTCGATAACTGGCCATGGCAGGTTTAGTTCCGCCAGGGCTTAGCTTTTTCGACACGTCAAATTAAGGATGGATCCGCGATTCTACTTTTTCAGGATGACCCAGATAGCGTGAATGATTCCCGGGATATAGCCAAAGATCGTGAGAAGAATGTTCAGCCAGAAGTGAAGGCCGATACCCACCTGCAGGAACACGCCGACAGGCGGAAGGAGGATGGCGATGAGAATACGGACGACGTCCATGATCATCTCTTTCTGAAAACGTTTGCAGGCAGATCGTGGCCGACAGATGGATGTCTCCATCGGCCCATCTGCGAAAACCGATTTAGAGAACCGCGCTGCCTGCCATGAAGGCAAGAACGACGAAGATCAGGAAGATGACGACGGCGATGGCGAACAGGACGCGCGCGATCGTCGCGGTCGCAGCGGAGACGCCGGAGAAGCCAAGAAAGCCGGTGACGAGGGAAACGAGGAAGAAGATCAGCGCCCACTTGAGCATTGGTGATTCCTTTGAGTACGGGTTCGCTCGTTAACGCACCGGTCTGAAATTTGTTCCTTATGTAGATCAACCTTCCATGTGCTGCGCATGCACGGGTTCGACCTGAAGCGGGCGCGATTCATCTAACGAATATCGGAGTGTCCATTTCCGTACCGTCTGCCACCGCATTAAAATAGTTGAATGACACTATCGGCCCTGGAGTGGAGAACGCTTGTCTTGTCAAAGACAGAGAGCCTCTATGACCGAAGAGAAGAAAAAGCGTCGTCCGAAAGCGGGGCCGGCGCTCGGGAACATCGACGAAACCAAAGTCGTGGCACAAGCCATTATCGACACGCAACTCAATGCCGCACGTGAGAAGACCGAGCGGTTAAAACAGCTCCGACTCCAGCGCGAGGCCCAGCAGAACGACACGGCCGGCTGAAGCCGCCACAGCGATTCATCATTGCTTTCGGGTCTATCGGCCCGAGAGGCAAGGCAAGCCTTACGGGCTGCAAACGACAGCCGGATCGCTGTCAGACTTAACGGGTGATCGCTGGCCGGATGGGTGGGAAGCTCGGCTGCCATTTCGTTGGCCATAGGAAGAAAGCGGAAAAATCCCTATGTTCTTCATCTCCATCGTGTCCGCTTGACACGGCCTGCGATCTGCTTGGAGAAGTAACTGAACCTGCGTTGGTTCCGGCCTTATCCATTCTTTTTCCAGTCCATGTCACGCGGAGATCGGGGAGCGGAACCCGTGACGGGCATGGGCGGTCTTCGCAGCAAAACGGTGCACTTTGCACAGCGAGATGTCGGGACCATGGATCGAGCGTTCCAAGGTCTCGATGAATGCCGTCCTGTTCGTCTGCCCAATTCAGGCTTCATGTGAGAGGATGGCGATGGACGCCTCTTGCAATCTGCGTCATGGGAGCGCTCGATGATGAACGTGCTGGAAAAGGCGTATCCTGCTCGGGCGTTGCCGCGCCGCTGCGTCGTTATCATCGGCGCCGGCTTCGGTGGCCTGGCGTGTGCCGGAGCGCTCGGACATGCCGAGGTCGATGTGGTCGTGATCGATCGGCGCAACCACAATCTGTTTCAGCCGCTGCTCTACCAAGTTGCCACCGCGGCCTTGTCCCCGGCCGATATTGCGGAGCCGATCCGCAGAACGCTCGGGCGCTATCGCAACATTCACATCATGCTCGCCGAAGCCGACGGCATCGATACGCAGACGAAGCGGGTGATGCTCAAGGATGGCAATGCGGTCGCCTACGACCAGCTCGTGATCGCTACCGGCTCGGAATACAACTATTTCGGACATGACGAGTGGCAGCGGTTTGCACCGGGTCTCAAGACCCTTCACGAAGCTCGCCGCATCCGTCACCGCCTGCTTCTGGCCTTCGAAAAGGCCGAGCAGACGAAAGATCCGGCGGAACGTCGCGCTCTGCTCACCAGCATCGTCGTCGGCGGTGGACCGACCGGCGTCGAGATGGCGGGCGCTATCTCCGAGCTCGGGCGCTCCATGGCGTCGCGCGACTTCCGCACCATTCCGTTGTCGGACCTCCGCGTCATCCTGGTGGAAGCGGGGCCGCGCATCCTGTCGGCGTTTCCCGAGCATCTCCAGACCTATGCCTTGGGTTATCTCGAGAAGATCGGCGTTGACGTCCGATTGGGTGCGCAGGTGTCCGATATCACCATGGAGGGTGCCGTGATCGCAGGGGAGATGGTGCCGGCGGGCAACATCGTCTGGGGCGCGGGCGTCAAGGCGTCGCCGGCTTCCCGCTGGCTCGGCCTGGAGGGCAAGGCGAACGGCCGCATCCCCGTCGACTCCAAACTGCGTGTCGAAGGGTACGAGGATATCTTCTCGCTCGGGGACACCTCGGTCCAATCCGGCGACAACGGCGCGCCTCTGCCGGCTTTGGCCCAGGTGGCAAAGCAGCAGGGTCACTATCTTGGAAAGCTTCTTGCCAAGATCGACACCATTGAAATCGCGAAGCCCTTTCACTTCAACAATCGCGGCAACACGGCCGTGATCGGCCGAAATGCCGCGATCTTTGATTTTGGTCGCTGGACGCTGAAAGGCTATCTCGCCTGGATCCTCTGGGCGATTGTCCATGTCTACCTTCTGGTCAATTTCGAAAAGCGGATGCTGGTCACGCTCCAGTGGATCTGGCGCTATCTAACCCGCCAGCGCGGCGCACGCCTGATCGACGAGAATGACAGGGAGGACGTGTTGCCTGCCGCAAGGCGCTGAGCCTCTGCGCCTCACCGCCGCGGGTGGATGGGAAGCCGGGTGCAGGTCTGCCGGCCGCGGAACCTTTAGCGTTTCGACTGGTTCGATGACCGACAGCCGATGCGTGGGGATCCATCCTGCCATCTTTTCATCCGGCTCCGTGCCGGCATGCCTGTCGCGACCGCGCCGGCTCCCCCCTGTCGCCGGTCCGGCCGCGACAGGCTCATCAAGGGCCCGCTTGCCGCGCAAAGCGCGCGCTGGCTGCGCCGAGCGTGAGGTCGATATGCCTGAGAACTATACATCCTTGCTGATCATGGTCGTCGTGCTTGTTGCCATCTGTGGAGTGATTGGCGCTTGGGCCCTGCGGAGCCGTCGACGCCATGCCCGCGTGGCGCCCGTCGGCCGTAAGGACCGCCCTGATACGACGCTTGAAGGGGGACATGTGCAGTGACGGGCGATCGAAATCGAGAACCCTATCTGGCACCTTCCGCCGACTCGCCAAAGCAGGTCGAACACAAGTCGAAAGCGGGCAAGGGCATCATCATGTTCATAGCGGCCTTCGCTCTCGCGGCGTTTCTCATGTATCTGAGCATCCTGATCTATGCGAGCATCGTGCGGGTCTGATAGCCCTGTCCGACCATCGCGGCCGCAAATTCATTCCGCTCTAGCCGGCGATGCGATAGGCTCGCAGGGAAATCAGAGGCGGGATGACGGGTGACGCGGAAGAACACGATGCACGGGACGATAGCAGGGGCCTGGATGGTGGCCGCAACGGCGGCTTCAACAGCCGCCTTTCCCCTGCCGGCCGACGCTGAGGTAAAGGCGACGGAGACGGTCGAAACCTACGGGATCACCGGCAAAACCGGCGCTGAACTCTATGCTTCAATCGGCGAACGCGGACCTCTGCTCGGCGCTAGTCGGGTCATCGCGCACACACGGTTCAAGCTGACCTGGCGCCGGAATTATCAGACGGAGGGCAATGACTGCGTTCTCGTCTCGGCTGTTCCGCGCCTCATCATCACGACCACGCTGCCGAAACCGACCACCAGCCTTCCGCCGCCCGTGCGGGCCAGCTGGAAGACGTTCATCGAGGGCGTTCGCCAGCACGAAGCTGTGCATGGTCGATATGTCCGCGATCTCGTTGCGAAGATCGAGACCGCAACCATCGGGCTTCGCCAGTCCGAAGATCCCGGCTGCACGAAGATCAAGACGGAAATGACCCGTCGCCTTGGTGCGCTTTCCGATGAACGGCGTGATCTCGACCGTGCGTTCGACCGTGCGGAGTTCACGGAGGGCGGCGCGGTTCACGCGCTGATCCTCGCTCTCGTCAATGGTCCGTGACCGATAGGCAATGGTCGGCGAGGCTAGGCAGATGCCGCCGAGCTCGCTTCCGTGAGAGGCTCCAGAGACGGCGCTTCACGCCGTCAAGACATGTCATTTGTTTTTCGATCAACGCAGGGAGAAAATTTGACGGCCTGCGCGTGGGCGCGATGTCGACGCAACCTTGAACGACGGGCGCGATGATGCCACTTTCCGGCAACCCGAAAAGAGGACCGATCCATGAGCCTGCGCATCAACGATATCGCCCCCGATTTTACCGCAGAAACCAGCCAGGGAACGATCTCGTTCCACGACTGGATCGGCAATGGATGGGGCGTCCTGTTCTCGCATCCGAAGAATTTCACCCCGGTCTGCACGACCGAACTCGGCGCCATGGCCGGCCTCCAGGACGAATTCGCCAAGCGTGGCGTAAAGGTCATCGGCATCTCGGTCGACCCGGTCGAAAGCCATGAGCGCTGGAAGAACGATATCCGCACGGCGACCGGCTACGAGGTCGACTACCCCCTGATCGGCGACAAGGATTTGGCCGTCGCAAAGCTCTACGACATGCTGCCGGCCGGTGCCGGTGAAAGCTCGGAGGGCCGCACGCCTGCCGACAATGCCACGGTTCGCTCGGTCTTCGTGATCGGGCCGGACAAGAAGATCAAGCTGATCCTGACCTATCCCATGACGACCGGTCGGAACTTCGACGAGATCCTGCGCGCGATCGACTCGATTCAGCTGACCGCGAAGCACCAGGTGGCCACGCCCGCGAACTGGAAGCAGGGCGACGATGTCATCATCACTGCGGCCGTTTCCAACGAGGATGCGATCGCCCGCTTCGGCAGTTTCGATACTGTCCTGCCCTACCTGCGCAAGACCAAGCAGCCGACGGCCTAAGTCTGACAGCGGGGCCTGTGTCCGACAGCCGGCCCTGTGACCTCGATTGGATGTGCCTGCCGCGGATGTGTGCGGCCGGCGCAAATCCTCAGGCGACGCGCGCGCCGGCGCGCCAGACGCCGGCGACAAGCGGCGGCGAACCGGGCTCTGACCGCACCCGCAGGAGATCGGCGCGCAAGCCCGTCTCGATCCGGCCGCGATCGGCCAGACCGGCCGCCTTTGCCGGATTGGCCGTGATCATCCTGACAGCATGCGGCAGATCCGTCTGACCGCGCTCGGCCAGCAGGAAAGCTGCCTGGAGCAGGCTGAACGGCACGTAGTCCGACGACAGGATATCGAGCGCATCGCGCTCCAGAAGGTCGAGCGCCGACACATTTCCGGAATGAGACCCGCCACGCACGACGTTCGGGGCCCCCATCAGAACCTGTAGGCGGGCGGACTTGGACAACGTTGCGGCCTCGATCGTTGTCGGGAACTCGGCAAGAGCGATTCCGAGATCAACACTCTCGCGCACATGCGCCGCCGTTGCATCATCATGCGAGGCGATCGGGATGCCGGCTGCGTGGCAGCGTGCTGCGAGCGCCAGGCGGTTGCGGTCCGCATTCTCCAGGGACTGGGCGATCCGTCGCGCGCTGAACGCCTCGAAATCCGCGTCGGAGATCTTTTTCTTCCCCTGATAGTAGATTCGATAGGCCTCCAGACTCACGAACTGGCGCTGCCCCGGCGCATGATCCATCAACGACGCCAGCCGCACCCGATCATTGCGCTTCATGGCATCGAACTGCTCGACCACATCCGGCATGGAAACTTCGCAGCGCAGGTGAATGAAGTGCTCGGCGCGCAGGCGGTTCGCGGCCGTGGCGAATGAGATCATTTCCGCCATTTCCGCCATATCCCCGGCACCGAGCTCCGTATCGCCATCGAGCCCGACGCGCAGTGCGTCGAACACCGTGGTGATGCCCGCCGTGGCAATCTGCCCGTCATGCGCCTGCAAGGCGGCGGCAAGGTTCCAGCGCACCTTCGGCCGCGGCTGGAGATGGGTTTCCAGGTGATCCGTGTGCAGTTCGACGCATCCGGGCATCAGGTAGTCGCCCTCGAGGTCGATCCCGTTTGCCGTCTGGTGCGCCGTTGCCGTGGTGGAGATATCCGCGATCACGCCGTTGCGCACGACGACGGTGCCCTCAACGATCTCGGTCGGAAGGATGATGGCGCAGCGGGTGAAGATCTGTTCGTAGGTCATGGTCTGCCGTTCCGCAGCCTGGCTGCAGTTTTCGGGTGGGAGAGAAGTGTGGCGTGGAGAGACGTCGGCGCGCGGTCTCGTGCGGTCGTCGTCAGATAACGACCTTGCGCAATTGCTGGGACAGAATATCCATCAGCGTCACGGTGGCGACCACGATGATGAGAATGGCGGATGCCTGCGGATAGTAGAAGCCGCGAATGCTTTCGAACAGGATCTGTCCGATGCCTCCCGCGCCGATCAGGCCAAGCACGGTGGCGGAGCGGATGTTGGATTCCAGCCGATAGAGCGAGAAGGAGATCCAGAGCGGCAGGACCTGCGGGATGACACCGAAGACGACCTGCTGGAGGCGGGACGCGCCGGTGGTCCGGATCGCCTCGACCGGCCGCGGGTCGATCGCCTCCACCGCCTCGGAAAACAGCTTGGCCAGAATGCCCGTCGTATGCACGAACAGCGCCATCACGCCTGCAAACGGCCCAAGACCAACCGCGACGACGAAGAGCACGGCGAACACGATCTCATGGATGGCCCGAAACAGATCCATCAGCCTGCGGACCGGATGAACGACCCACGTCGGCGCCATGTTGTGCGCCGAGAGAATGCCGAAGGGAACGGAGAGGAGAACGGCAAGTAAGGTGCCCCAGAGCGCAATCTGGATCGTGACGAGCATCTCGTTGAGATAGGAGAGCCACTCCTTGAAGTCGGGCTTGAGGAAATCCTTGGCATACGACGCCATATTGCCAGCGTCCGAAAAGAGATAGGTCCAGCGCCCCATCTCGGCCGGCCCCCAGCTGGCTGCCAGCGCACCGGCGAAGACGAGCGCGACAAGCCAGCCGCGTTTGCTGCCGCGCGCAGCCTTCGCGCTGGTCTGTCCTGTCGCCAGGCGGGCGGGCGTGAGACCTGTGGTGGCGATGACGTTGGTCATGGGCGTCGTCCTTGTGGATCGCAGGCAGAAGTTCGTAGGGCGGATGGCAAGTGGGAGAACCGGAGCGGGCGGTGTTGCCCGCTCCGGTTCTCATGCTCAGCCGTTGGAGGCGGTGCCGAGTTCAGCTTCGAACTTGGCCTTCTGCTCCGTCAGAGGCTTGATCTTTTCGGCCTTGGCATCAGCCGACAGCGACGTGTCGGCGTCGATCTTGGCGATGGACTTCGAGAGTTCCATGACCCGGATCGGCAGGAGCTGCTTGTCGGTCGAGGCCTTGAATGGTGCCCACTTCAGGCCGGCAAGAACCTCCTTTTCATGGGCGATGTCGCCCTTGGAGTTGGCAGTGCCATAGGCCAGAAAGAAATCGCGCAGCTTGGTCTTGGTTTCTTCCGGCAGATCCTTGCGCCAGACGATCGGGTCGGACGGGATCAGCGGCGAGCGCCAGATTTCGCGAATGTTGGAGAAAGCATCCGGCTTGTTCTGCTCGATCAGCGCCATGTTCTCGGTATTGTTGGCCGCTGCATCGACCTGCTTCATGGCAACCGCCATGGCATTCGTCTCGTGGTTGGCGTTGGTGACTGTCTTGAAGCAATTCTTCGGGTCGATGCCGCGGGCGCCGAAGACAAAGGTCATGGGCACGAGATAGCCGGAGGTTGAATTCGGGTCACCCAGACCGAAGCTCTTGGTTTTGTCGCAGGTCAGAAGCTCGTCGACCGTCTGGATCGGGCTATCCTTGGGGACGATGATGACCGACCAGTAGCCTGGGTCGCCATTCTTGGCGACACTCTGCACGAACACCTCGCCCTCGGCGTGATCGACGGCTTCCATGGCCGACTTGTTGCCGTACCAGGCAACCTGCACCTTGTTGAAGCGCATGCCTTCGATGATGCCGGCGTAGTCCGAGGCGAAGAAGGGCTCCACGTCGAGACCGGTCTTGGTCTTGAGGTCGGCCAGCAGCGGCTCCCAGTTTGCCTTCAGGTTCTGTTGGGATTCGGTGGAAATGATGCCGAAGTTGATGGTCTCGGCTGCAAACGCCTGCTGGCTCAGTGTCGCGGCGAGCGAAAGCGCCGCAATGCTCTTGATGATCGCGTTCATGGTGGTCTCCGGTTGGTCCGTTACTGGGGGTCGGGTGGTGATCGGGTGATCAGACGGTGGCGAGCACTGTCTGACGTTGATGAGGCTCGGCGCCGAGCGGCGCCGCGGGGTCCGGCGGGCTGCCGGGGGCTGCTTCCGGAAGAACGAGCTCCTCCGATGCCGCGCCGTAAAGCTCGGCCAGGAAATCATTGGAAAGGGCCGTGGACGGGCCGTCATAGACGATGGCGCCGTCGCGCATGGCGATCGTGCGGCGACAATAGCGTCGCGCATACTCGACCTGATGAAGCGAAACGAGCACGGTGATGCCGTCTTCGCGGCAGATGTCGGCCAGCACGTCCATCACCCGGCGTGCTGCCGAGGGATCGAGCGCCGAGATCGGCTCGTCGGCAATCAGAATGCGTGCTTCCTGGACAAGGGTGCGGGCGATCGCCGCACGCTGCTGCTGGCCGCCGGAGAGGGTCGAGGCGCGTTGCGCCGCGACCTGGGGGATCCCGACGCGGGTCAGGGCCGCATGCGCTTTCGTCTTTTCCCGGGCGTTGAAGAGGCCGAGCGTGCCTCTCCAGCGCGGGACGCGGCCAAGATGGCCGATCAGCACGTTGGTAAGCACCGAAAGGCGTCCGACGAGATTGAACTGCTGGAAGATCACCGCCACGCGGCCGCGCGCCGCTTCGCGATTCATGCGTCCGCCGGCCTGTGACACCGCGCCGAGGATCTCGACACGGCCGCCATCTCCGTCGCCGATCTCAAGGCCGGCAATATGACGGATGAGGGTGCTCTTGCCGGACCCGGAGGCGCCGATCAGCGCCACCATCTCGCCTTGCTCCAGCATGAGGCTGACGCTGTTCAACGCCCGGGTCTCGCCATAGCGCTTGGAGAGATTGGTCACGGAAAGCGCAAGGGGTGTAATCTCGGTCATGGTTTGATCCCGGACAGCAGCTTGAAAGCCGACCTCAGGCCGGCTGCACGTCCAGGGACTGTGAGCGGCAAGCGGTGATGGTTGCGTGACGGTTACATGAAACTTTTGCGTCAGTGTCCGATGTCGGAAGCGTAGCGCGCAAGGAACGCTTCGCCGGTCAACATGCGGAAATCTTCAAGGGCGGCGAACAGTCTGTCATGCGGCCAGTCCCACCAGGCCAGCCGGTCCATGGCTTCGGCCGTCGCGCGGGAAAAGCGGTCGCGGATCAGTCGGGCCGGCACGCCGCCGACCACCGTGTAGGGGGCCACATCGCGGGAAACCACGGCGCCTGCGCCGATGACGGCACCGTTTCCGACCGTCACGCCCGGCAGGACCGTCGCGCCATGGCCGATCCAGACATCGTGCCCTATGGTGACCCGCCTTGCCCGCCGCGCGGCAAAGAAGTCCGCCTCGTCTGCGGCACCGTCGAAATAGTCGCCGGCCCTATAGGTGAAATGGTGGAGCGTGGCGCGCTCCATCGGATGGTTGGTCGCGTTCAGCCGCACGGTAGAGGCGATGTTGACGAACTTTCCGACGGTTGCGCACCATAGCGCGCAGTCCTCCATCACGTAGGAGTAATCGCCGAGATCGACCTCGCCGAGGCGCGACCTTTCGGCAATCTCGACATAGCGGCCGAGACGACAGTCGGTGACCGTCGCGGTGTCGTGGATTGCAGGGACATGTTCGCGGAGCTTGGGCATCACGCCGTCTTCCGAGCGGAGAATGCGGCGACGTCGATCGTGCGGGTTGCCACGGCGTCGCGCACCGGCTGGTCGTGGAAAATGCCCAGAACCGCGGTGCCCCGGGCAAGCTTCTCGCGGATCATTGCGGTGACCACGTCGCGGTTCTCCGCATCGAGCGAGGCCGTCGGCTCGTCGAGAAGAAGCACGGGATGATCGGTGATGAAGCCGCGGGCGATATTGACGCGCTGCTTCTCGCCGCCGGAGAACGTGGCAGGGGGAAGTCCGTGCAGCGTTTCCGGCAGGTTCAGGCGGGTCAGCAGGTCGCGGGCGCGCAAAAGCGCGTCTGCCCGATCGACACCGCGGGCGAAAAGCGGCTCGGCCACGATCTCCACGGCGGAGACGCGCGGCACGGCGCGCAGGAACTGGCTGACATAGCCGATGCCGTCATGCCGGATGGCGAGCACAAGGCGTGGGTCGCCGGCTCCGAGATCGCGGATCTCGCCGGTCGAAGGATCTCGCATAAGGACGGAACCGGCATCGATGGCGTAGTTGCCATAGACCATCCGCAGGATGGACGACTTGCCAACGCCCGAAGGGCCACCGAGAACGACGCATTCGCCGGGGAAGAGATCGAAGCGGACATTCGCGACCACGGGCAGCACGACGCCGTCGCGCAGATGCATGACAAAAGACTTTGCGACGTCGCGCGCGCTGAGCAGTGCACCCTCCGGCATGGAAGGTTGGCGAGGCATGGAAGG
Organism: Rhizobium sp. Leaf341; assembly: GCF_001424325.1. NCBI lineage: Bacteria > Pseudomonadati > Pseudomonadota > Alphaproteobacteria > Hyphomicrobiales > Rhizobiaceae > Rhizobium > Rhizobium sp. Leaf341. Next base: position 948,648 of record NZ_LMPE01000003.1, on the reverse strand, counting down.
TTGACGAGACCCGGAGGGGGACGACACGGCGGAGGATAGGGACACGGGCAGACTCCGGCTGAGAGGTGTTGGAGTTCAGGACTCAGGGATCGAAGCGACGAGAAGCTGGGTGTAGGCATGGCGCGGATCGTCCAGCACCCGGTCCGTCAGCCCGGCCTCGACAATGTGCCCGCCCTTCATCACGATCATGCGCTGCGACAGGAGACGCGCGACCGCGAGATCATGGGTGACGATGACGACGGCGAGCGACAGGTCGGTGACGAGGCCGCGTAGAAGGTCGAGCACGCGCGCCTGCACGGACACGTCGAGGCCTCCGGTCGGCTCGTCCATGAAGATCAAGCGGGGATGCGTGACGAGGTTGCGGGCAATCTGCAGACGCTGTCGCATGCCGCCGGAAAAGGCGATCGGCTGGTCGTCGATCCGCACTGTGGGGATCTCGACGCGCGAAAGCCAGTCGCCGGCCGTACGGCGGATATCGCCGTAGTGACGGGCACCGACGGCCATCAGCCGCTCGCCGACATTGGCGCCGGCCGACACCCGCATCCTCAGCCCGTCGGCCGGGTACTGGTGGACGAAGCCCCAGTCGGTGCGCATCAGGAACCGGCGCTCGGCTTCAGAAAGTTCCGCAAGGTCGGGAAAGCGACCATCGCGCAGCCTGTAGCGGATTTCACCGGCCGAGCGTTCGAGCCTGCCCGAAATGCAGTTGAGCAGTGTCGTCTTGCCGGAGCCGGACTCGCCCACGATGGCCACGACTTCGCCGGGCCAGACATCGAAGGCGATGTCCGTGCAGCCGACGAAGGATCCATAGCGCTTTTCGAGGCCGCGGACGGAGAGAATGGGATCGGTCATCGCGCGCTCTCCTGGTCGGATTCGGCATGAGGTCCGAGCTGGGGGATGCCGGGGCCCGTGTGGCCGTCCGCCTGCCGGGTCTCGCAGTGATCGGTGTCCGAGCAGACGAACATGCGTCCGCCTCGGTCGTCGGTGACCACCTCGTCCATGTAGACGCCGGCCGCGTTGCAGAGCGCGCAGGGACGGCTGAACCTTTGAACGGTGAACGGATGATCCTCGAAATCGAGGCTCGCTACCTCGGTGAAAGGCGGCAGCGCATAGATGCGCTTTTCGCGTCCCGCGCCGAAGAGCTGCAGCGCCGGCGAACGACCGAGCTTTGGATTGTCGAATTTCGGGATGGGGGAGGGGTCCATAACATAGCGGTCCTCGACCTTCACCGGATAGGCATAGGTCGTGGCGATGTGACCGTGCTGCGCGATATCTTCATAGAGTTTCACATGAACGAGGCCGTATTCCTCTAGTCCGTGCATCACCCGCGTTTCCGTTTCCCGCGGTTCTAGAAAGCGCAGCGGTTCGGGGATGGGAACCTGGAAAACGAGGGTCTGGTGCGCCTGGAGCCGCTCTTCCGGGATGCGGTGCCGGGTCTGGATGATCGTGGCGTCCGCCGTCTTCGTCGTCGTCGCCACATTCGCGGTCTTGGCGAAGAAAGCGCGGATCGAGACGGCATTGGTCGTGTCGTCGGCGCCCTGGTCGATCACCTTGAGAACGTCGTCCGGCCCGAGAATGGCGGCCGTCACCTGTACGCCGCCCGTGCCCCAGCCGTAGGGCATCGGCATTTCACGGGAGGCGAAAGGCACCTGATAGCCAGGGATGGCGATGCCTTTCAGGATCGCGCGGCGGATCATGCGCTTGGTCTGCTCGTCCAGATAGGCGAAGTTGTAGGTGGGCAGGGTCATTCCGCGGCCTCCTGTCGGTCCGTCTCTGCGGTCGTCTTCGCGGCATGTTCCCGCCGCAGCATGCGCAGCAGGTCGAGTTCGGCCTGGAAATCCACGTAATGCGGCAGCTTCAAATGCTCGACAAAGCCGGTCGCTTCGACATTGTCGCAATGGGAGAGAACGAATTCCTCGTCCTGTGCCGGCGCCACGCGGTTCTCGTCGAACTCGTCTGCACGGAGCGCACGGTCAACGAGACTCATTGCCATGGCCTTGCGTTCCGACTGGCCAAAGACCAGACCATAGCCGCGCGTGAAGCGCGGGCCGTTCTCGCCGCCGCCCTTGAACTGCGACACCATCTGGCATTCCGTCACGCGGATCGCGCCGATGTTGACGGCAAAGCCTAGCTCGGGCAGGTCGATCTCCAGATCGACGAGGCCGATGCGCACTTCCCCGACAAAGGGATGCGTGCGCCCGTAGCCGCGCTGGGTCGAATAGCCGAGCGACAGAAGAAACCCTTCGTCGCCGCGTGCCAGCGCCTGAAGTCTCAGGTCGCGACCGGCGGGAAAGCCGGTCGGATCGCGGGTCAGATCGCGGGGTTCGACATCCGACGCGACATCCGGCTCGATCAGGCCTTCGTCGTTCAGGATATCCGTTACCCGGGGATAGGCGGCATCGCCGGCCATTTCGCGAAGCGCACCGGGTGCGACGGGATGGTCGCCGGCCATGTCCGGGTCGATCAGGCGATGGGTGTAGTCGAAGGTCGGTCCGAGCAGCTGTCCGCCCGGAATGTCCTTGTAGGTGGCCGAAACGCGTCGTTCGATCCGCATGGCCGCCGTTTCCACCGGACGCGTCGCACCAAAGCGGGGCAGCGTGGTGCGGTAGGCACGGATGAGGAAGATCGCCTCGATCAGGTCGCCGCGCGATTGGCGGACGGCCATGGCGGCCAGGTCCGGATCATACAGCGACCCCTCGGCCATGACGCGATCCACGGCGAGCGAAAGCTGGCCGGCGACCTGTTCCAGAGAGAGCGCGGGAACGGAGCGATCCCCGCGGCGTCGGTCGGCCAGCAGCCGGTGCGCCTTTTCGATAGCGGCTTCCCCGCCCTTGACGGCAACATACATGGCTCAGACCTCTTCGATGCGTGTGGTGCGGGGCAGGGCCAGCGCCTCGCCGCCCGCGACGAGGACGAGATCGAAACCGAGCGGAAAGCCGGCACGGTTGGCGGCCATGACATCGGCAAAGCCCCTCGGCAGACCCTGCGGCGCAATCTCACGCGTCGTCTCGATGCCCGGCCCCTTGAGAATGAGGCTTTGGCCGCCACGCAGGCCAGCGACCGGCAGCAGCAGCGATGCCGAGCGATCCGGATACTCGGCGGTGCCGCGCGCAAAACGGTTCCAGGCAGCGGCGTCACCGGCATCGGAAAGGTGAACGAAGCGGGCAGATGGCGCGTCGCGGGTAACAGTCGCGCCGGTGTGAAAGCCAACCCAGGCTTGTGCATCCGGCATGTCCGTCTCAAAGAACACCGGCGTGTCCTGATCAGCGAGCGCGAGCAGAAACGCGCCCGCAGCCGGCGACATGGGGGCGGGCGGAACCGCAAGGCCGGAGAGGTCGGCGATGCTGCCCGGGCGCGCAAAGGCATCCATCAGCGCCCGAAAGGCGTGCTGTGACCCGAACACAGGTTCGGCGAAACCGCCATCGACAAAGGCAAGGCTCATCGATCTTCTCCCCGAACCAGCGTGAAGAAGTCGACGCGCGTTGCTTCCGTTTCTTCCGCGCGCCGCCGGCGGGCAGCGGTCTCGAGCAAAAGCGCCGGCGCGACGACATCCGCTTCGATCACGGGCTGCCATTCCGTACGCTGCCCGAGCGCATCGAGATGGGCGACCATGCGCGCCTTCTTCAAGTCCCGGCCGAGAAGGATGGCGTGGCCGACCTCGCCGCTGTCGAGCTTGACGGTTGCCCGCGTTACACTTGCTTCGCCGAGATTGAAGGGTGCCCCGCCGCCGCCGATCCGCCCGCGGACCATCACCGCACCGATTTCCGGACCGCGCACAGGGATTGCCCGTGGTGCGGCCGCTGCGATCGTGCCGTAGCGTTCGCACAGCAGCTGGGCCGGCATGGATGCCATCGCGTCGAGGGCGCGTTTGCGGCCCGGCTTCTCATCAGCTCTACTCATTCTGAATCCTATTTGTCTATTTGTATAGACAACCAATCTCATGGCGACTTATAACCCGAAAACCATGACGCCGCTGTGACAAGCGGCGTGGCTGTGCGGGAAGGAAATGTCATGGACAGGCAGGACGATGGCGTTTCACGCTGGCGGCGCGTGGCGGACGGAATCCGCGCTTCGATCACGTCGGGCGCGGTGACCGCGCGTCTGCCCCCAGAGACGGACCTGGCAGCGGACTACGGCGTCAATCGCCATACAGTGCGTCGCGCCATCGCGGCTTTGGCGGCGGAGGGGATCGTGCGGGCGGAACGTGGCCGCGGAACCTTCGTCAATCCCGTCGAGCCGCGGATCTCCTATCCGATCGGCACGCGGGCGCGTTTCTCCGAGAACATGATGCGGCAGTCGTTGGAACCCTCGGGGCGTCTCGTCGGGTCGCAGAAAGTGGTGGCGGATATGGTCATGGCACGGCTGCTCGGGCTCGCCCCCGGCGCTCCGCTCCACCGGCTGGACCATATGGCCGTGGTGGATGGCGTGCCTCTGTCGCGCTCCACCTCCCATTTCTCCGCCGAGCGCTTCCCCGGCATCATCGCCGCCTATGCACAGGAAGGCTCGATCACCCAGGCCCTTCAGCGTTGCGGTCTTTCGGATTATCGCCGGCGCGAGACGCGTCTGACGGCCGAACGGATCGCTGCGACGGATGCCGATGCGCTGTCCTGCGCCGCCGATGCCATCGTGCTCGTTGCCAATGCTGTCGACGTGGACCTGGAAGGTCGGCCTGTGCAGGCGATCCGTACCCGCTTCCTCGCGGATCGCATGGAACTCGTCTTTTCCAACCCGGACAGCGCTCGCTAGACCTTTCCTGTAAAAAAAGGGGCGCCGCAGGATCGAACGCCGAACCGCGTTCCGTCGGTTGTGAATGCTCTGGGCGAAACCGCTACCGCGCGGCCTTTGGCCGATCCACGGGCGCGATCATCAGGTTGATGCCCTTGGAGCGCATGCGCTCCAGATGTTCGGGCGCGATGTTGTCGTCAACGATCACGAGATCGAACTCGGTGAGCGCGGCGAAGGAATAGAGTGCCCGGCGCTCAAATTTCGTGTGGTCCGCCAGAAGGATCCGCATGGCGGCGCAGTCGAACATGGCCCGCTTTGTTTCCACCATTTCCGGCGATTGGTGAAAGGCGACATCGTCGAGAATGGCCGACATCGACATGAACACCGTATCGGCACGCAGTTTTTCGATTTCGCGAATGGTCATGCGCCCCATGAAGGCGTTGCACCAGTTGTAGAACTGCCCGCCGAGGCCAAGCAACGTGACGTCCGGCACGGCCTTCAGCTCGTTCATGAGATTGAGGGAGTTAGTGATGACCGTCAGCGGCACTTTTTCGGGCAGGTGATGAGCCATCTGCAGCACGGTCGTGCTGTCATCGAAGAAGATCGCCTGGCCCGGCTCGATGAAGGTCATCGCGGCTTGGGCGATCGCAGCCTTCTCGCGGGCCTGGCGGCTCGAGCGGTAGACGTCACTGGATTCGATCAAGCTCGTTGGGGCGGCGGTCACGATGCCACGTGTCTTGCGGAACAGGCCGCGGCTGACGAGTTCATCGACATCCCGGTGCGCCGTCATCAGGCTGATGCCGAAACGGTCGGTCAGATCCTCGATCCGCATCGACCCCTCGGCCATGACCGCCTCGGCGATCAGCTGGCGACGCACGATCTGGCGGGCATGGCGACTGTCGCTTGGAAGCTCGGACATGAACGGACCGGCGATTGTCTTGCTCGTCATGCCATTGCCCCCTCTGGTCGTGGTTGCCAAGCGCGCGGCGGCGCCGTTGCTGTGTGCGTCCTAGCGCGGGAAACCTTCAACGGAAAGCCCGTTCGCAAGCTGGGGGCGAGTGGGCGAAGCAGCGAGAGGATAAACGCGAAAGGAGGGCGCCGCGGACGGCGCCCTCCTCGCAGAGAGGCTTACTTGTCGAGGACGAACGGTGCGGAGTACTTGTCGACGTTGTCCTTGGTGATGAGCAGGCAATCGAATAGCTGCTTCTCGGACTTGGCGCCCGTCGCGCCTGTCTTGATGAAGCTGTCGGCCTGCTTCACGGCTTCTTCCGAGAAGACGGCGACCGGCTGGAGAACGGTGTACTGCAGTTCACCGGCCTTGATGGCGGCGACCGCATCCGGCGAACCGTCGAAGCCGCCGACCTTGACGTTGGCGATCTTGCCGGCTTCCTTGAGCGCTGCGATGGCGCCGAGCGCCATTTCGTCATTGCCCGAGATCACGCCGTTGATGTCGGGGTTTGCCTGCAGCATGGACTGCATCTTGTCGTGGCCCTTGGTGCGATCCCAGTCAGCCACCTCAGAGGCAACCTTCTCGAGGTCCGGATACTGCGTCAGGACAGTTTCGTAACCATTGGAGCGGGTTGCAGCATTGTTGTCGGAGGGGGCGCCGAAGAGCTCGACATACTTGCCCTTGTCGCCGACGGCTTCCACCCACTGCGTGGCACCGAGGGCGGCACCCTGAGCGTTGTTGGACACGAGCTGCGCCTTGGCGAGACCTTCCTGGTTGATCTCGGCATTGACGAGAATGACCGGGATGCCAGCGGCAACGGCCTTCTTCACCGCACCGACGGAGCCGTCGGCATTGGCCGGATCCAGAATGATCGCGACCGACTTGTTGGTGATGGCGGTGTCGATCAGGTTGCTTTCGGTGTTGGTGTCACCCTTGTGTGCGCCGACGGTGGCGGTATAGCCGAGCTTTTCAGCGGCGGCCTTTGCCACATTGCCTTCGGTCAGCCAGTAGGGGTTGGACGGATCGTTGACGATCACTGTCATCAGGCCTTCGGCATAGGCGGTGCTGGCGAACATCGTTGCGGCAGCTGCGGCTGCCATCAAGAGGCGGGTTGCGGTCTTCATCATGGTCTCACTCCCGGTTTGAAATGCGGTTCGGTTGTGCCGGTCACCCGGCGGTGCTTGTCCGTGGCCGGCCTCTGCCTCTCCTCGAAAGGCGAAGGCCGGTGATGCGGAGAAGGTCGTGTGTCGGTCGCCTCTTACTTCGGGCGGCGGCCGTACTGGATGCTGTTGAGCAGGACGGCGAGCACGATGACCGCGCCGGTGAAGACGGTCTGCCAGTAGGAGGACACGCCGATGATGACGAGGCCGTCCGAGAGGAAACCGATGACGAAGGCGCCGAGCATGGTGCCGCCGATCGTGCCGCGTCCGCCGGTCAGGGCCGCGCCACCGATGACGACGGCGGCGATCGCCGTCAGCTCGTAGGTGGTTCCGGCCGTGGGGCCGGCCGAGGTGAGCTGCGACGACAGGACGAGGCCGGCAATGGCCGCGCAGACGCCCGACAGCACGTAGACGATGATCTTGACCCGCTTGACCGGCACGCCCGACAGCTCCGCTGCACGCTCGTTGCCCCCGGATGCGTAGAGCCAGCGACCGAAAGCCGACCGGCTGAGCATAACGAAGCAGAGGATGGCGAGGAGGGCAAGGACGAGAACGCCGATCGGGACACCGAACAGTCGGTTGAAGCCCAGCCAGTCGAAACCGGTATTGCCGAGTTCCGGCCGTCCGCCGAGATTGTTGAAGGTAAGACCGTTGGTCATCAACAGCGCGACGCCGCGGGCGACATACAGCACGCCGAGCGTGGCCACGAAGGCGGGAACCCGGAGATAGGCGATCAGTACCCCGTTGATGGCGCCGACAAACGCGCCGAGCGCGCAGGTGAGGATGACCACGACCCAGACCGGCGGATAGAGCACGACGCCGAACTGGTTGAGCGTGACGCCCTGCATGAGATAGCCCGCCACAACACCGGAGAGCCCGAGCGTGGAGCCGACCGAGAGGTCGATGCCGCCATTCAGGATGACGAGCAGCATGCCGATCGCGAGAATCCCGAAAATCGCGACATGCGACGACATGATCAGGAAGTTCGCGACGGAGAAATAGTAGGGCGAAATGAGCGAGAACACGATGATGATCGCGATCAGCGCGAAGAAGGCGCGGCCTTCAAGCAGGAGATGGCCGATATTCATCGTCTTCTTCTGGGGCGGCGCAGCGGTCGCGGTGGAAGGGGTTGCCGACATGATCAGTGCGTCCTCGTTTCGGGCTCGTGCCCATCCGATCCATGGCCGCCGGCTTTTTCGCCGGACGCCGCCATGATGAGTTCCTTGGTGACGTCGGAGCCGAATTCGGCGGAAATCTTGCCGCGGCGCATGACGATGATGCGGTGCGCGATGCTCAGGCATTCGCCCACTTCCGACGTTGAATAGATCACCGCGAGGCCCTGGCGGGCACGCTCGGCGAGCAGCTTGAAGACTTCCGACTTCGCGCCGATGTCGATGCCGCGACTCGGTTCGTCGAGCAGCATGACCTCCGGGTTTGTCGCGAGCATCTTGCCGATGACGACCTTCTGCTGATTGCCGCCTGACAGCGAACCGATCGGCGCCGCGCCGCCATCTGTCTTGATGTGGACCTTGCGGATCGCATCGGTGACGAGGCCGGCTTCGCTGCGGCGGGACGTGAAGAGGCCCTTCGTGAAGGCGCCGATGCTGGCGAGCGACAGGTTGCTGCCGACCGTCATCGTCTGCACCAGACCGTCCCGCTGCCGGTCTTCCGGCACGAGAACGAGCCCGTTGTCGATGCGCTCGGCGATGGAGAGCTTCGAGACGTCTTGCCCGCGCAGCATGACGCGCCCCGCGGACGGCTGCAGACGTCCGGCCACGCACTCGAGAAGCTCGGTGCGGCCGGCTCCCATCAGCCCGTAGATGCAGACGACCTCGCCCGCGTGCACATCGAGCGAAAGGTTGTCGACCACGGAATAGCCGGCGCCCGAGGCGTCCGGGACCGAAAGCGTCTCGATCGACAGGGCGACCGGACCGAACGCATAGCCCGACGGCGGAGCGCCAAGGTCGAAATTCTCGCCGACCATGTTGCGCACGATCCATTCGAGATCGATATCGGCCCGCGCCGCATAGGCGGTCATCGTGCCGTCGCGCAGCACCACGGCGTGATGAGTGATCTGAAGAGCCTCTTCGAGGTGATGCGAGATATAGACGATCGAGACGCCGCGCGCCGTGAGGTCGCGGATCACCTTGAAAAGAACCTCGACCTCGGACGCGCTGAGCGCCGATGTCGGCTCGTCCATGATGAGGATGCGGGAATTGACAGACAGCGCCCGGGCGATTTCCACGATCTGCTGCTGACCGAGACGCAGTTCCTCGACCGGTGTCAGTGGGTCGATGTGCTCTTCCAGTTCCTCCATCAAAAGCCGGGTCTGCCGTTCTTCCTCGGCGTAATCAACGCCGGTCGGCCCCATGATCTCGCGGCCCATGAAGATATTGTCGCGAACATTCATGTTCAGCGCGAGCGACAATTCCTGGTGAATGATCGATACACCACTGTCGCGCGCATGCGAGGAGGACGAGAAGGTCACCGGTTCGCCGTCGAGGATGATCTCTCCTGAGGTCGGCTGGACCACCCCGGACAGAATTTTCATCAGGGTCGACTTGCCAGCTCCGTTCTCGCCGAAAAGCGTCGTAACCTGACCGCGGCGGATCTCGAAGTTCACGCCTTTCAGCGCATGGATGCTGCCATACGACTTTGCGATGTTGCGCGCCTCCATCACGACGGCGCCATGCGCCAAGTCGGGCTTGCGGGCCTGGTGGTCGGCTGCGACGCTCATTTCACGGTCACCGCGACGGGGGTGACCAGCCAGTTCTTGGGGTTGATCAGCTTGAACACGCCCGTGATGTCCACGGTCTTGCCTTCGAGCGCCGCTGGATCGATGTTGCCGAGCGCCTCTTTCTTCATGGCGTTGTTCAGCGCCGAGCCTGCGTTCTGGTATTCGATCTGGTTGGTGAACTGGCCGAACTCGATGTCGCCCGTCGCGTCTCTGAGGTCCGTGCCGTTGATGGCAGGACCGGTCTGTACCCGCACCACGGTGCCTTCGGGCAGCCCTTGGACGGCGATCGTGTTGGTGCTCGACTTCCGTTCGCCGACCACGCCGGTCAATTTGACCGGGATGACGGGACCGGTGCTCGTGGCGACGCCATATTTCGTGCCGGCCGCAGCCTTGTCGGCGGCAATCGCACGACCGAGCTCAGCGGCATCGACCGCGCGGCTGACCACGCTGTCGCGAACCTTCGGAAAATTCTCTGCTCCGAACGCCTCTGGCGAGAATACGTCAGCGCGAACATCATGCTCGGAGCCGATCCGCACCACGCGCGTATTGTAGGCCATGGCGCTGACCAGAATCACGGCCAACGCGGTTGCGATGGCACGGCCACGGGTCAGGCGAGGGGACGTCAGCGATTTCGGTTCGGCAAGGGTGCTCATGACGAGAGCCTCATATCTGAAGTCACCTCTCGAAAGAGGCGCAAAGTTCTGTTGATCGCCGCAGATGTCCGCGGCCACGTGTCGAATGTCATCTCGGGAGAAGGGTGCCGCGCGCACAATGGCTGCCAAGCAGCGAAAGCCAAAACCGGAGGGGTCGGCCGCAGATCGGGATCGCAGTGCTGATCATGACGTCTCCTCCTTGGTGCAGCCGAACCGGCGATCTCCTCCCGCAGTGTCACGCCTTCTCAGATCGATGGTAGATTTGTGTTATCTACGGATCAGACAATGATAGAAAATTTTTCGACTGTCAACGGCATCGACAGATCGACGTCCTATGCCGCAGTCGGCGCTTCATGCAACAGAAGGCGTCATGTCATTGGCACGTGCCAGCTTTGGAACAGGGGTATACCCAGCGTGTTCTGCCTGGTGTTAAGGCGCACCGTTTGTCGCTCAAGACCACAGGAAAGCGCAAAGATCATTGATTCTATACAGTAATTCATGAACGAATCTGATGTCTTTGCGGTCTGGAAACGGTAGCGGCCTGTGTGTTCGTGAGACGCGTCGGCAGCTCTTCCGAAAACGATCGTGCGTACGTGCGGTGGGGAAGCGCAGACCTTGACACCGTAAGCTGAATATGAAAAAAAATGCGACACGAGAAATATATTTCGCAATTAGTGTTATGTTTGTGATATAACTCTGGCGGCGCATCGTTGTCTTGGAGGATGATGATGCTTTCGCCCTTCCGACAAGGGCGCTGCGGGAAGGGGAGGATCACCGATGATGCCATGTGCGAAAGCGCGTCGCCGGACCTTGTGGCTGCGCAGGAGCGGACGGAATGCATAACGGTGACGATGTCATTATCGGGATCGATGCGGGAACGTCTGTCATCAAGGCGGTCGCCTTTGACCCTGCTGGACGTCAGCTTGCCTGCGCCTCGGTGCGCAATGTCTATGCAACCGGCAACGACGGCTCGGCGACCCAGTCGCTGGAGCGGACCTGGGCGGACTGCGTGTCGGCGCTGAAAGGCCTCGGCGAAAAACTGGATGGGCTTGCAGGGCGAACGGTGGCGCTGGCCGTGACCGCGCAAGGCGATGGAACCTGGTTGGTGGGAGCCGGCAACCGCCCCGTGGGGGATGCCTGGCTCTGGCTGGATGCCCGCGCGGCGCCAAGCGTGCGCCGTATTGCCAACCGCAGCGAGGATCGGGCGCGCTTCGAGGCGACCGGCACCGGTCTCAACACCTGTCAGCAGGGCGCTCAGATGGCGCATATGGATCGACACTTTCCGATGCTTCTGGATAGTGCCGAGGTCGCTCTCCACTGCAAGGACTGGCTCTACCTGAACCTCACCGGCGTCCGCGCCACGGACCCGTCGGAGGCGAGCTTCACCTTTGGCAATTTTCGCACGCGGCGCTACGACGATGTCGCGATCGACAGCCTTGGCCTCTCGCATCGCAAAAGCCTGTTGCCGGAGATCGTCGACGGCACGCAGATCCAGCATCCGCTTTCGGTCGAAGCTGCCCGGGCAACCGGCCTGCGTGCGGGAACGCCCGTGTCGCTCGGTTATGTCGATATGGTCATGACGGCGCTTGGGGCCGGGGTTCGCACGCGCTCGACAAACGCGGCCTGTTCGACGGTTGGCTCCACCGGTGTCCATATGCGGGCCAAACCGGTGGAGGAGGTGCAGTTGAATGCTGACGGCACCGGTTATGTCATCGCGCTTCCCGTTCCGGGCATCGTCACCCAGGTTCAGACGAACATGGGCGCGACGCTCAACATCGACTGGATTCTGCGGCTTGCAGCGGATCTGATGGCGGATGCAGGCCGGGAAGTGGCGTTCTCCGATCTCGTCGGGCGGATCGAGCACTGGCTGGAAACCACCCGGCCCGGGGCGCTGCTCTATCATCCCTATATTTCCGAGGCCGGCGAGCGCGGACCCTTCGTCAATGCGAATGCCCGTGCCGGCTTCATCGGCCTTTCCACCCGTCATGGTTTTCCGGATCTGTTGCGCGCCGTTGTCGAAGGCCTCGGCATGGCAACGCGCGATTGTTATGCCGCAATGGGTGCGATGCCTCAGGAACTGCGGCTGACCGGTGGCGCGGCCCGCTCGCGTGCCCTGCGCGGCGTTCTCGCGGCCTCGATCGATGCGCCTGTGCGAATTTCCGATCGCGAGGAAGCGGGCGCTGCCGGCGCCGCAATGATGGCCGCCGTCGCGCTCGGCGTCTATCCGACGATGGACGCCTGCATCGACGAATGGGTGAGCCCCCTCTTGGGGAAGACGGAAGCGCCGGATTCGGAGCTCGCCCGCCATTATGATCGCCTTTACCCGGCCTATGTCGTGGCCCGCCAGTCACTCACGCCCGTCTGGGAGACACTGGGGCAGGAGCACGCGCATGCCGTATCTGAAGGCGACGCGGCGATGGCCGCTCCGGATTCAGCCGATCTGACGGCACACGACGACGCAGGTCCTGCATCTGCGTCCCAACCTCACCTTCCTGCGTCCCCGCTTTGAGGAGCCTGACATGACAGAAGCAAAGACGGTCGATCTCTTCGTGATCGGCGGCGGCATCAACGGTGCCGGCATCGCGCGGGACGCCGCCGGCCGCGGCCTGTCCGTCATCCTGTGCGAAAAAGGCGATCTGGCGGAAGGCACGTCGTCGCGCTCGGGGAAACTCGTCCACGGCGGTCTGCGCTACCTTGAATATTACGAATTCCGTCTCGTGCGCGAGGCCCTGATCGAGCGCGAGGTGCTTCTCAACTCGGCGAGCCACATCATCTGGCCGATGCGCTTCGTATTGCCGCACAGCCCGGACGATCGTCCCGCTTGGCTCGTTCGGCTCGGTCTCTTCCTCTACGACCATCTCGGCGGCCGCAAGCGCCTGCCGGGAACCCGTTCCCTCGACCTGCACAGGGATCCCGAAGGCGCACCGATCCTTGACAAGTATACGAGGGGATTCGAGTACTCCGATTGCTGGGTGGACGACGCTCGGCTCGTGGTGCTGAACGCGCTCGACGCTGCCGAACGCGGCGCCACCGTGCTGACGCGCACCGCCTGCATCAGCGCGCGTCGCGAGGATGGCGGCTGGCGCGTGGATACGCGCAACGAGCGCACCGGCGAAATTGCGACGTTCCGCGCAAAAGTCCTCGTCAATGCCGGTGGCCCGTGGGTCAACGACATCGTCGGCCGGGTCGCTGGTTCCAACAGCAGCCGCAACGTGCGTCTGGTCAAGGGCAGCCACATCGTGGTGCCGAAATTCTGGGAGGGGCAGCAGGCCTATCTCGTGCAGAACCACGACAAGCGCGTCATCTTCATCAACCCCTACGAGGGCGACAAGGCGCTGATCGGTACCACCGACATTCCCTATGAGGGACGCCCCGAAGAGGTCCGGGCCGATGAGAAAGAGATCGATTACCTGCTCGCCGCCGTGAACCGCTACTTCAAGGAGAAACTGCGTCGCAGCGACGTGCTGCACAGCTTCTCCGGCGTTCGCCCGCTCTTCGACGACGGCAAGGGCAATCCCTCTGCCGTCACGCGGGACTACGTCTTCGAGCTCGACGAAACCGGTGGCGCCCCGATGCTGAACATCTACGGCGGCAAGATCACCACGTTCCGCAAGCTGTCCGAGCATGCCATCCAGAAGATCGCGGGCTTCTTTCCCAACATGAAGGGCGACTGGACGCGCGGCGCGACGCTTCCCGGCGGTGAGATTCCGAACGCCGACTACGTGCAGTTCGCCGAGCGGATGCGCAGCGACTATCCCTGGATGCCGCGTGCGCTGGTCAATCATTACGGTCGCCTCTACGGCGCCCGCGTCAACCGCATCGTCAAGGGCGTGACATCGCTGGAGGGTCTCGGCCGTCATTTCGGCGGGCAGCTCTACGAGGCCGAAGTTCGTTATCTCGTGGCCAACGAGTGGGCGGAGACGGCCGAGGACGTGCTCGTCCGGCGCACCAAGCAGAACCTGCACCTGACGGAGGCCGAACGGGCGGCCTTTGCGGACTGGTTCGAAGCGCATGTTGCCCTGGCGGCCTGAGGTAAGATCATGAGCCTGACCCTGTCCTTGAACACCAATCCGCTCGTCAACCGTTTTGCAGAACCGGACGACCTGATCGACGCCGTGGCCCACGACCTGAAGATCCGCGATCTCCAACTGACCCACGAGTTCATCAATCCGAGCTGGCCCGCACCCGTCATCCGCCGCCTGACGCGGGACATGCAGCGTGCCCTGTCTCGCACCGGCGTGCGCGTTACCTCCGGCATGACGGGCCCCTACGGTCGCCTCAATCATTTCGGTCATCCGGACCGCGATGTGCGGCGCTATTACGTCGACTGGTTCAAGACCTTTGCGGATATCACCGCCGATCTTGGCGGCGTCTCCGTCGGAACCCAGTTTGCCATTTTCACCTACAAGGATTTCGACGACCCGGCGCGCCGCGAGGAGCTTGTCACGATCGCCATCGACTGCTGGGCCGAAGTCGCTGAGCACGGCAAAGCCGCCGGTCTCGACTACATCTTCTGGGAGCCGATGAGCGTCGGGCGTGAATTTGGTGAAACGATTGGCGAGTGCATCCGCCTTCAGGACCGGCTGTCGGCCACCGCCATGGCCATCCCCATGTGGATGATGGCCGATATCGACCATGGCGACGTGACCTCGCCCAATCCCGATGATGTCGACCCGTATGCCTGGGCCCGGGCGGTGCCGAGAATGTCGCCGATCATCCACATCAAGCAGAGCCTGATGGACAAGGGCGGCCACCGTCCGTTCACCGCCGAGTTCAACGCGCGCGGTCGCGTTCACCCCGAGCCGCTTCTCAAGGCACTGGCCGAGGGCGGCGCCGAAAACAACGAGATCTGCCTTGAGCTGTCCTTCAAGGAACGCGATCCGAACGACCGCCAGGTCATCGAGCAGATCGCCGAGAGCGTCGCCTTCTGGGCGCCGCACATCGACACGGGCGCATCCGACCTGAATATCTGAGACGCGGTGGCCCGTCTGAGACGCGAAAAAGGATGGCAGGACGCGGCATGGCGTGTATCCATGAGCGGATCCGTGAGAGCATGGCAGGAAAGACGGCAGGACGCATGGCAGGACACCGACGCCCCATCGACCCTGAGGAATCGCTCGCCACACGCGCTGCCTGGCTGCACTATGTCGGCGGCATGACCCAGGCGGCGGTTGCCAAGATGCTCGGCTTGCCCTCCGTCAAGACCCATCGGATGATCGCGCGGGCCGTGGCCGACGGCATGGTCAAGGTGACCATCGACGGCGATATCGTCGAATGTGTTGACCTGGAGGCCCGCCTCGCCGAACGCTTTGGCCTCGATTACTGCGAGGTTGCGCCCGACATGCGCGAGGAAGGGCTTCCGCTTCGCGCGCTTGCCTATGCCGGCGCATCCTACCTGCGGCGGGAAATCGAGCGCGGCGAACACAGGATGATCGGCCTCGGCCATGGTCGTACCCTGGCGGCGGCCGTCCGGCACATGCCGCGCCTGGGTGCGAGCAACGTGTCCTTCGTGTCGCTCTTGGGCGGCGTCACCCGCAACTATGCCATCAATCCGCACGACGTCATGCACCAGATTGCCGAGAAGACCGGGGCAACCGCCTATGTCATGCCGGTTCCTTTCTTTGCCAATACGGCGGAGGACCGCGAGGTTCTTCTCGCCCAGCGCGGGGTCGGCGAAGTGTTCGCGCTGGCCGAAGGTGCCGATCTCAAGTTCGTCGGTATCGGCACCGTAGAACCTGCAGCCCAGCTGGTCGCATCCGGCATGATCGAGCCCCGCGAGATCCGCGAGATCTCCGGCAATGGCGCCGTCGGCGAACTGCTCGGCCACTTCTTCGACGCCCGCGGCCGCCTGCTCGAAACCATGCTGACCGCCCGCACGCTTTCGGTTTCCTTCCACTCCGCGCAGGCAGACCGCATTGTGGCCATCGCCGGCGGGCCGGGGAAGGTCGAGGCGATCCGGGCGGTCCTCACGAGCCGCCGGCTTTCCGGCCTTATCACCGACGAACGCACCGCGCAGGCCTTGCTCGACGCCGGGTAACAGCCATGGCTTCCACGTGAGGACGCCTTGGAAAAGCTTTTCATCATAAAAGCATGGCGAGACGCTTTCCATTCGTCCTGGCGAGCACATGTATGGTCGCATGCGGGGCAAATGGCATGCCTGCGACGTCGCAATGCGAGGGACCATGGCCAGACCGACGGTGAACAAGTTCCTGCTGCAGGCCCGCAACGAGGTACGGCAGAGTGCCGGGATGATCATCCTTGCAGTGCTCTTCGTAGCCTTCGCCTCGATCGGAGCCTCGGTGCTCCTGTCTCAGCGCGAGCGGCAGGCGCAGGAGGCCATCGCCCACACAATCGGCAACGAGCGGCGCATCTCGACCCTGCAGTCGCTGTTGCAGGATGCCGAAATCGGACAACGCGGCTATCTTCTCACGCAGGATCGCGCCTATCTCGAGCCGTACGAAGCCTCGATCGCGGAGATCGATCGGGTGATGGAAGACCTTGCGACAGGCCTTTCCGACAATACGCGCCAGGATGCCAATGTCGCAGTGCTCCGATCGTTGATCGTCCAGAAATTGTCGGAGCTGCACCAGAGCATCGATCGCCAGCGTGAAGGCGATGCAGCCGGTGCGCTTGGCATCATCAAGACCGGTCAGGGCAAGATGCTCATGGACGGCGTGCGCAATGCCCTGAAGACCATGCGGGCCGAAGAAAGTAACCAGCGCATGCAGCGCGTGGCGGAAGCACGCCAAGCCGGTGCCCGCATGGAAATGGTGGTCTTCGCACTGTCGCTCCTGACAGCCGTCTTCGCGCTGGTGGCTGTCCGCGCCACCGCACGGCGCGCGCGCTCCGCCGAACTGACCCGGGATGAATTGCTCTCCCGGCTCGATCGCCGGCTGCTCGCGATCATGGCGGCCGATGTCGTCGGCTATTCCCGCTTGATGGAGGGCGACGAAACCCGCACGCTTGCAAGCCTGAAGATCGTGCGGGACCGGATCGATCCGATCATCGAGCATCACAGCGGCACGATCGTCACCACCGCCGGCGACAGTGTCCTTGCTGCCTTTGCCAGCGCCCTCTCGGCGATCGACTGCGCGATCGAGATCCAGCAGGCGATGGCGGAGGCCAATGCCGGTCTCGACGAGAACGATCGGCTGATGTTTCGGATCGGCATCAATGTCGGCGATGTCGTGGTGCAGGACGGCGACATCTTCGGCGACACGGTCAACGTCGCGGCCCGGCTGGAAACACTGGCCGAACCCGGTGCCATCTGCATTTCCCGTACTGTGCGCGACCATGTCCGCAAGCAGCGTCCCCTGACATTCGACGATCTGGGCTTCCAGCGCGTCAAGAATATCGCTCAGCCGATCAGCGCCTTTCGCGTACGGGCCGAGACGGGGTAGAAGGCGGCCTCCGTCCACCCGCTTTCCCATCGCCCTTCAGACATTCCAAGAGCCGGAACTTCATGCCGACGTTTCTTTCCCCCGTCATGCTCACCTGGGGCATCTCCGCCCTTGCCGTCGCCGGCGTCATCACGCGGCCTTTCCACCTTCCCGAAGCCGTCTGGGCCGTTCTCGGCGCGGCGCTCATCGCCGCGCTCGGCCTCATGCCGCTGTCGGCAGTCTGGAGTGGCATCGCAAGGGGCTACGACGTCTATCTCTTCCTGATCGGCATGATGCTTTTGTCGGAGCTCGCGCGCAAGGAAGGTCTGTTCGACTGGCTCGCCGCCATTGCGACACGCCACGCCAAGGGATCCCCGAAGCGCCTGTTCTTCCTGATCTACGCGGTCGGGGTGCTCGTGACCGTCTTCCTGTCCAACGACGCTACGGCCGTGGTCCTGACGCCGGCCGTCTATGCGGCCACCCGGGCGGCCAAAGTCGCCACTCCGTTGCCTTACCTCCTGATCTGCGCCTTCATCGCGAATGCCGCAAGTTTCGTCCTGCCGATCTCCAATCCCGCCAATCTCGTCATCTTCGGGGGTGGCGAGATGCCGCCGCTCGGCGAATGGCTGCGCACCTTCACGCTTCCCTCGATCGTGGCGATCGTCGCCACCTATCTTGCGCTCGCCTTTACCCAGCGTCGGGCCATGGCCTCTGAAACCGTTGCTGCCGATGTGCCGACACCGACGTTGTCGCCTGCCGCCCGCGTTGCCGGCATCGGGCTTGCCCTGACCGCCATCGGTCTTGTTGTCGTCTCCGCCCTCGATCTCGATCTCGGCCTGCCGACCTTCGTCGCCGGCATCGCCACGACGCTGCTGATCGTCATCGTCAATCGCGAGCCCCCCATCGACGTTCTCAAGGGCATCTCCTGGAGTGTCCTGCCGCTGGTCGCAGGCCTGTTCGTCATCGTAGAGGCGCTGGCGGGAACCGGGCTTGTCGGCATGCTCGGCGACCTCCTTGCCCGCCACGCTGCGACATCGCCGGCCTGGACAGCGGGTGTCGCCGGCATCGGCGTCGGCTTTGTGGCCAACCTCGTCAACAACCTGCCGGCCGGGCTTTTTGCCGGCAGCGCGGTACAGACAGCTGGAGCCCCGAGCCTTGTGGCCGCTGCGATCCTCATCGGTGTCGATCTCGGCCCCAATCTGTCCGTCACCGGCTCTCTTGCCACCATTCTCTGGCTGACCGCCCTGCGTCGTGAGGGTATCGACGTCGGCGCCTGGACCTTCCTGAAGCTTGGAACCGTGGTGATGATCCCCGCGCTGCTTCTTTCCATCGCCACGCTGATCGGCATGTCCTTCCTGTAGGTCACGCCGGGACCGGAGCGTGCACTGCAGCAAAAAGCCGGGACAACAGAGCCATCCCGTGCCATAAGGCGACCCGCAACGCAGCCGGGCCCGACCGATCATGATCCGCATTGAAAACATCTCCAAGCAGAACAGCCACCGTCTTCTTTTCATCGAGGCTTCGGCCGCGCTGAACAAAGGCGAGAAGATCGGCCTCGTCGGCCCGAACGGCGCCGGCAAGACCACGCTCTTTCGCATGATCACCGGCTCGGAACTGCCCGACGAGGGGCAGGTCGCGACCGAGAAGAACGTGACGATCGGCTATTTCAACCAGGATGTGGGCGAGATGTCGGGCCGCAGCGCCGTGGCCGAGGTCATGGAAGGCGCAGGACCCGTAAGCGTCGTTGCGGCCGAGCTGCGCGACCTGGAAGCCGCGATGTCCGATCCCGACCGCATGGACGAGATGGACGCAATCATCGAACGCTATGGCGAGGTGCAGGCACGTTACGAGGAACTCGACGGTTACGCGCTGGAAGGCCGGGCCCGCGAGGTGCTCGATGGCCTGTCCTTCAGCCAGGAGATGATGGACGGCGATGTCAGCAAGCTGTCCGGCGGCTGGAAAATGCGCGTTGCGCTCGCCCGAATTCTCCTGATGCGGCCCGATGTCATGCTGCTCGACGAGCCCAGCAACCATCTGGACCTCGAAAGCCTGATCTGGCTTGAAAACTTCCTGAAAACCTACGACGGCGCGCTTCTGATGACGTCGCACGACCGCGAATTCATGAACCGCATCGTCACCAAGATCATCGAGATCGACGGTGGCTCGCTCAACAGCTATTCCGGCGACTATGGCTTCTACGAACAGCAGCGGGCGCTGAGCGAGAAGCACCAGCAGGCGCAGTTCGAACGACAGCAGGCGATGCTTGCCAAGGAAATCAAGTTCATCGAACGCTTCAAGGCGCGCGCCTCGCATGCTTCCCAGGTGCAGAGCCGCGTCAAGAAACTGGAGAAGATCGACCGGGTCGAGCCGCCCAAACGCCGGCAGACCGTTGCGTTCGACTTCCTCCCGGCCCCGCGATCCGGTGAAGACGTCGTGAACATCAAGCAGGTCCACAAGGCCTATGGCTCGCGGACGATCTATGACGGGCTCGACTTCATGGTCCGTCGGCGTGAACGCTGGTGCATCATGGGTATCAACGGTGCCGGCAAATCCACCCTTCTGAAGCTCGTGACCGGAACTGCGTCGCCGGACAAGGGCAGCGTCACCATCGGCGCCAGCGTCAAGGTCGGCTATTTCGCCCAGCACGCAATGGACCTGCTCGACGGGGAGAGCACGGTGCTCCAGTGGCTGGAGGAGCGCTTTCCGAAAGCGGGCCAGGCGCCGCTCCGGGCTTTGTCAGGCTGCTTTGGCTTTTCCGGCGACGACGTTGACAAGCGCTGCCGGGTTCTCTCGGGCGGCGAAAAGGCGCGCCTCGTCATGGCGGCGATGCTGTTCGACCCGCCGAACTTCCTGGTGCTCGATGAACCGACCAACCATCTCGACCTCGACACGAAGGAAATGCTGATCAAGGCCTTGTCGGCCTATGAGGGGACGATGCTCTTCGTCTCTCACGATCGCCACTTCCTCGCAGCTCTGTCCAATCGCGTGCTGGAGCTCACGCCCGACGGGATCCACCAGTATGGCGGCGGATATACCGAATATGTCGAGCGAACAGGGCAGGAGGCTCCGGGAATACATTCCTGAGTTGCGTTCGATCGTCACCTTCTCATTTTGATCACGCCCACCCTGTTCTTCCGCCGATATCGCTACATATGCCAGCCTATGCAGCGATATCGGCGTCTCCTTACGGACGATGCCGAAGAGATCCTCGACTCCAACCGGCTCGAGAGTAATATCGTGCAGCAGGTGTGGTGGGGTGAAGCTGACCGCGTGCGTCATGAAGGACGCAGGAAGCTTTTGTGTTATCAGGGGAGAATTCACATGCGTCTCAAGTCAACCGTCATCGCGGCCGCGGCCGCGGTCCTGTCCTTCTCTGCCGCGGCTGAGGCCCAGGTGGTCGTATCCTCCAAGATCGATACCGAAGGCGGCGTGCTCGGCAACATCATCCTCTCGGTCCTGAACGCCAATGGCATCAAGACGACGGACCGGGTGCAGCTCGGTGCAACGCCGGTCGTGCGGAAGGCCATTACGGCGGGCGAGATCGACATTTATCCGGAATATACGGGCAACGCGGCGTTCTTCTTCGAGAAAGCTGACGATCCTGCGTGGAAGGATGCCGCCAAGGCCTATGAAGAAGCCAAGAAGCTCGATTACGACGCGAACAAGATCGTCTGGCTGACGCCGTCGCCGGCCAACAACACCTGGGCCGTGGCCATTCGCAAGGATCTTGCCGACCAGTCCAAGGTCAAGACCTTCTCCGAGTTCGGCAAGTATGTCGCAGACGGCGGCACGATCAAGCTTGCGGCCTCATCGGAGTTCGTGAATTCGGCGGCGGCCCTGCCGGCTTTCCAGACGACCTATGGCTTCACGCTGAAGCCGGACCAGTTGATCACGCTGTCGGGCGGCGACACCGCTGCCACCATCGCTGCGGCGGCCAATCAGACGAACGGTGCCAATGCCGCCATGGTCTATGGCACGGACGGTGGCATCGCGCCGTCCGGTCTCGTGGTTCTGGAAGACGACAAGGGCGTCCAGCCTGTCTATCAGCCGGCGCCGATCATCCGCGAGGCAGTGCTGAAGGAAAATCCGCAGATCGAGACGCTGCTGAAGCCCGTTTTCGAAAAGCTCGACCTCGTGACCCTGCAGGATCTGAACGGTCGCGTGCAGGTCGGCGGTGAGCCGGCTAAAGCTGTGGCCGAAGACTTTCTGAAGAAGAACGGCTTTCTGAAGTAGGTTTGTTCGTCTGGCCACGGGAGGCGTTCGGCCTCCCGGTGTCGGTCCAGGCGCATTTCGTGATGAGACGGCAGACATCCCGGCGCCCCGGACATCCAGACGCCTGAACCCGACGATCTCTGCAGTCGACATGACCATACCCCCGTCGCCGGAGCGTCATCTGGCGCCGGGTTGTCTTGCCAAACACCGGGAGAGGCATGCGCATCCGCTTCGACAAGCTCGGCGTTATGATCGCCCTCCTCCTTGGCCTCGGAATGTTCTGGGCGCCGTTCGCAACGTTTCGCGCCAACCGCATCGTCCCTGGCACCCCGCGCTCGGTCATGGAATCGCTTCCGCCTTCCTGGGGAGCAGCGCTTCTGGTTGCCTTGGCCATCGCTGCCGTGCTGGCTGTCCTGCGCACCCCGCCGGCCATACGCTTGATCGTCGCCGCCATCGGCGTCCTCGTGCTGATGCTGCTGATGGGCACTGCGGGTCGCTTTCTCACCCCGGAAGGTAACAGCTATGCGCGGATTTCCCCGGCGTCCGGCTTCTGGACGCTGCTTTCCGCCTTCTTGCTTCAGGCCGCAGACGCAATCACGCGCATGAAGCCGAAGCCCGGCGTCCGGCTGCTGCTGCTCGGCGTGACGCTGGGCGCCCTTGCGGTCATCTTCGCCTCGGGCCGATGGGATGCCCTCTCGCTCCTCAAGGAATACGCCGGACGGGCGGATGTGTTCTGGACCGAGGCGGGCAAGCACGTGACGCTCGCGCTCGGCTCGCTGATTGCCAGCGTCGTCGTCGGCCTGCCGCTCGGAATCCTCTGTCATAGGGTGCGGCCGCTGCGGGCCGCCGTGTTGAACATCCTCAATCTGATCCAGACAATTCCGTCGATCGCGCTTTTCGGCATCCTTATCGCGCCCCTCGGCTGGATCTCGATACATGTGCCCGGTGCCTATGCGATCGGTGTGCGCGGCATCGGCGCGGCACCGGCCTTCGTCGCGCTGTTTCTATATTCGCTGCTGCCGGTCGTCGCGAACACGGTGGTCGGTCTTGCAGGTGTTCCCCGCGAGGCGAACGAGGCGGCGCGCGGCCTCGGAATGACGGGCGCACAGCGCCTTCTGCGCGTCGAATTTCCGCTGGCACTGCCCGTGATCCTCACCGGGATCCGTATCGTGCTCGTGCAGAATATCGGGCTCGCAACCATCGCGGCGCTGATCGGTGGCGGCGGCTTCGGCGTCTTCGTCTTTCAGGGCATCGGCCAGACCGCGATGGATCTCGTGCTTCTCGGCGCCGTGCCGACCGTGCTGCTGGCCTTCGCTGCTGCCATCGTCCTCGACGCCCTCATCGAAATGAACGCGCCGCTCAACCGCGCAGGCAGGACAGCATGATCGAGATCGACGGCATCACCAAGCGCTACGACGACACCACCGTGGTCGACAATGTCACGATGACCATCCAGCCGCGAACCGTCACGGTCATCGTCGGAACGTCGGGCTCCGGAAAGACGACACTCCTGCGCATGATCAATCGGCTCGTCGAGCCAACCTCCGGGACGATCCGTCTGGATGGCGAGGACAACCGCTCCGTTCCGGGCTTCGAACTTCGTCGCCGCATCGGCTACGCCATTCAGGGACACGGCCTGTTCCCGCATCGCACGGTGGCCGAGAACATTGCGACGGTGCCGGTCTTGCTGGGTTGGGATACCTCGCGCATCGACGCCAAGGTGGCTGAACTTCTGGCGCTGTTCCAGCTCGATCCGGAAACGTTCGCCAACCGTCTACCGCACGAGCTTTCCGGCGGCCAGCAGCAGCGTGTGGGCGTCGCACGGGCGCTGGCGGCGGAGCCGAACGTGCTTCTCATGGACGAGCCCTTCGGCGCGCTCGACCCGATCATCCGCGCCAAGGCGCAGGAGGATCTTCTGGCGATCCAGCGCCTGCTGGGCACGACGATCATTCTCGTGACGCACGACATGGAGGAAGCCTTTCATCTCGCAGATCGCATCGCCGTCATGGACAAGGGTAAGCTCGTCCAGTACGGCCCGCCTGCCGAGCTGGTCGAGCGTCCTGCAACGGGTTTTGTCGAAACGTTGATCGGCGCTGCCGAGCGTCCGTTCCGCATGTTGTCGATCGGAACGGCGGGCGCAGCCGTCGAGGCCGGCGAGGCGGCCGGCGCGGCGATCGTCGCCACGACCACCCAGCGGGATGCTCTGGCCGAACTTCTCTGGAGCGGGCGGGACGCCGCGCCCGTGTCGGACGCGGATGGCAGGCCGATGGGCCGTATCACGCTGGATGCCCTGGTCCAGCGTGCCGCGAGACGCCGATGACGGCGCTTTCCACGACAGCTGAGCCAGCGACGACCAAAGCCCCGGCGACGGCGTGGCTGCCGCTCGCCTTGCGGGCGCTTTTGCTCATCGTGCTTCTCACCTTCCTGATCGCTCCAATGCTGTTCGAGCCGATCCTGAAGCCCTTGGTTCAGGAAAACGCCCCTGCGATCTACAATCAGGGAAGCCTTTTCACGCTGACGCTGCTGCATCTGCGCCTCGTCGCCATTGCCACGACGGCTGCCATTCTGGTCGCGGTCACGCTCGCTGTCCTCGTGACGCGACCGTTCGGAGCAGAGTTTCTGCCTCTGTCGCGCAGCCTTGTGAATGTCGGCCAGACGTTTCCGCCGGTTGCCGTTCTTGCGCTTTCGGTGCCGGCCCTCGGGTTCGGAGAAAAGCCGACGCTGGTGGCGCTGTTCCTCTACGGCCTGCTGCCGATCTTCGAGAACACCCTGACGGCCCTGACGACGCTGCCGCCGGCAGTGATGGACGCTGCCCGCGGCGCCGGGATGACGGACAGGCAGCGACTTTTCCGTGTGGAGCTCCCGCTCGCCGCACCGGTCATTCTCGCAGGCATAAGGTTGTCGGTCACGGTAAGCCTTGCGACCGCGACTATCGGCTCGACGGTCGCGGCAAGGACGCTCGGGGAGGTGATCATAGCGGGGCTCCAGTCGAACAACCTTGCCTTCATCCTGCAAGGCGGTCTGATTGTTGGAGCGCTGGCCGTTCTAATCTATGACGGCCTGTCGGCACTCGAAAGGCGCCTGCGCCGCCGGACAGGCCGCTGACCGTCGTCGTTGGCGCAAACACCCGGCAGGCGCAAAGGCCGTTCAGTGCGAGCGCTGCCGGTGCAGGCTGGCCTCCGGGAAGACAAGTCCGTCGAAGGTGCTATCGTTTTCCTGCAGCACCGAGCGCAAAGCGAGATCCAGGCAGTGAACCGCGTTTTCCAGATCGAGATCAATCGCATTTTGGCGCGCAAAGACGATCAGGCGGGCAAGCGCCCGGACCTCCTGAGGGTCGCGCTCGGTAAGAGTGACGTTTAGCGGTCCTGCAAGCGGGTTGATGAGTGTCATGTTTCAAGCCATTTCGTTATCCTGCGAGCAAGTGTAGCGACACGGCTGGAAAATCGCGCGTGACACAGGCGTGACATGAGGCGCGTGACGCGTTGCACGTTCCGCAAAGCACCTTATAAACATTAGAAGTTTCGCATTCTCATCCGTGCGTAAGCGTTTGCCAAAGTGTCGTTTCCTGAAAGTCCCAGTCAGGCTTTTCCCGGGATCGTTCGTTCGAGCATGCCTGCAAGGCGCGAACCAGAAGCAAGGCGTCGACCCGTTTCACATTGCGTACAGACGCTTTCAGGGTCGCTTCGACCGCCCGCCGACGGTTATCGTCCGGCAGATCAACGCTTCTCAATATGGTGCGCCACGTCCGGTCCTTGAAATGCAGGCGCTGGGCCGCCGCCCCGATCCGGTCGCACAGATCCTCCGTGAGGCTGGTCCGCAGACCGGGTTGCGCAAGCGTCGCGGCGATATTGACGAGGGGTTCGCTGAGGCTTTGCCAGCCGAGCTCCGCGGGGGCATGCAGCTGTGCGACATCGGCGTCGTCCACCAGCACGCCATCGGCATAAGCCTGCGCAATGGCGCCAATTCCGACCATTCCAAAGGCGTGGCACTCGGCAGCGCGCAGCGCACCCATGCTCGCCGCACCGAAGACGGAAACGCCGACAGAGAGGGCGTAGAGGATCTCCTTGTGCCAGACAGGTGCGGTGTATTCGAACCCACCATCCACCAAACCGATAGCGGTAGCTCCCGCGCGAACGGCGCGGTAGACGTCGCCTTGGATCGCTGGCGGGCAGATTTCGAGGTCTGGCGCGATCCGTGCCGCATCCGGCAGGGTCGGTCCGACAAACAGAACCTTTCGGTTGTTGCGCTCTTCCCGAGGGCTCATGATGCAAGCGCCTGGCGAAGGGCGCGCGTCCCATGTCGCTGTCGTCGCTTTCCCTCGGGATTTTCGAGGGCTGGGGCAAGGACCTTCACGACGGCGAAAGGAAGCTCATGTCGGGATAGCCGCACCGCGATCAAGGGTCCTGCACCCCGTGCGCAGAGGGTCTCGACCACGCGCTCGACCGGCACCGCGAGAAGCGGCGGGGTCCATGCGCCGGGTTCCGCCAGCATCGCCTGCCGCGTGCTGTCTGCCAGCGGCCTGTCGTAATCTTCGGGAAAGACGTCGTCGCGCGCACCGCTGATGTAGGTCAGGCGCGACTGAGCGCTTTCCGTGATCGCCCTGACGGCAGCCTGGCGCGCGGTCGAGTGGGCGCCCGCGCCGAACGTGACGTCCACATGGCGAAGCGGTCCCGAGAGATGTTTCTCCTGAGGGCCGAGATAGGCCGAAAAACAGGGGATGCCGAGATTGCTCGTGGCATCGAACAGACGCAGCCGCAGCCCTGCAGCGTCGATCCGGCTCGCCAGCGCGTGGATGACGGGGCACTCGAAATCGAAAGGTGAGACGCAAGTCGCAAGACGCGCCGCGGGAGCGCGCAACTGCCAGAGGGCATGGGCGTCCCGCTCTACGCGCTCCATCAGGCCATGGGCGATCGCTTCGTCAAAGGTGTTGCCGGAGGCAAGGCCATCGGACGATTGCCAATAGCGGGCATTCCTAAGGGTCCGGTCGAGGACCACGGCCTGCCGGGGCACGAGGATGGATTGTCCGGTGAGAAGATCCTGTCCCTCTACCCAGTCGGTATCGTCGTCTGGAGCCAGCAGGTCATGGCCTGCGGCGACCAGTGACGGCAGTGTGTGAAACGTTCGTCCGCGCCGCTTTAATCCGGCGACGTTGTCCGTGATCGTCTCGACGGCAGGGCTGCATGCCACCGCCCGTTCCAAAGCCTCCATGACGGCCGAGGTTCGTGCATCCGCGTCGGTGACGCCCTTGCCCTGCGCCACGACGATGGACTTGGCATTGGGGGTGAAGGCGCACCAGACGGGAATGCCGACCCGATCGAGCCCGGTGTGACGCGCAATGCGCGTGATGCCGAAGTCTGCCAGGAAAGGTGCAACGCGGTCGAAGGTTTCGGCCGCGGTGCAGATCCGGTCGAAGCTTGACGGCTGCAACGGTGTCAGTCGAACAGACCGGAGAACGCCTTGTCGGCCGGAGCGAGGGCTACGGCGAAATCGACGCCGCGAATAAAAGGCGCGCGGTCGGCGCGCAGTTCGCCAGCGCGGCCGTCGGTGTCTTCCAGTGGCTTGACCGTGCCCGCCTCGATATCAGCGACGTAGAGCTGGCTATCCCCGGGGACGCCGAAAACGACAGTTTTGGACATGAGATCTTCCTTTGAGACAAGAACGACAAGGACAACCACCTGCTATGTAAGGTTGTGGTCGCCAAAGTGGAGAGGACAGGTCCTCAAGCGAATCTGCCGCTAATATCCTGCCCGGGAAAGGCCTTCGCGGTAAAGCTCTTTCTGCCATGTTTCGCGGATGGGTAGAACCGCCAGCCAGCGATCGAGGTCGAAATGCGGATTGGTTTCGCGGTCCTTGCGGCGGTAGCGGCGCGCGGACGCCAGGTCGCCGAGCATGGCGAATGCAGCGGCTCTCAGCCGATCGGCCGAGGATTGATTGGTCATCCGGCCGATATAGTCGATGGCATCCTGATACTTGCCGACGAAATAACTCGCGCCGGCGGCGCTCCAGAAATAATCGTCCGGGCTTAGGGGATTGAGCTCGATCGCCCGCTGGATCTTGCGAAGCCCCTCGTCTGGGCGCGAGGCATGGACGAGCGAGTCGGCATAGCTGTAGATCGCGTCGGCGTAATGGGGGCTCAGAGCCTCCGCCCGCGCCAGAGCGTCGAGGCTTTCGTCGAGGTCGCCGAGATAGAGCTTGGCGACGCCAAGCTCCTTGTAGCCTGCTGCCCCCGCAGGGTCTTGCTGGATGGCGAGCCGCGCGTGCGCTTCCGCCTTGTGGAGCAGGTTCTTGTCGCCACGTGCGGTCAACACCCATTCCAGCGAGTAGGTGCGTGCGAGCCCGATGAAGCTCGGCGCAAAATCCTGCCTGTACTGAAGCGCTTCGCGAAAGCCGCGTCGTGCCCCGCGAATGGACGGGAGCGAAATGTCCTTCGTCTGGCGCGCGCCGGCGAGATAGGCACGGTAGGCATCCGGATGATGCTCGTATTCGACCAGCGGATCATGGTTGCGCTGAAGCTCGGTCGCGATGCTGTCCGCAATGATCTTGGCGATCACCCGCCTGTGCGAGGAAAAGGGCGTGTCGAGCGCAAAGCGCTCCGCCCAGATGACCCGGTCGAGGGGAACGAAGATGATCTGGACCAGCAGGCCTTCCGCGCAGAGCGTGGTGTCGACCAGATAGGAGATGGCATGCGTTTCCAGCATGGCAATCTTGTCGTTGCTCTCCTGAATCCGCTTGGCCGTGTGCGGCGCGACGATCGAGATATTGCGCAAGGTACAGAGACTGATGGCGATATCGTCGATCAGGGCCGCAACGGTCCCGGTGAGGGTGCGCGAGGCCCCGAGGCGCAGGGCCGGCGGCAGGAGGGCGAGCCTGGGCAGCGATGCCGTGACGCTGAGCGCCCGCGAAGCGTGAGGCATGACCTGCGCATAGACGACCGGCGTATCCAACGGAAGGCTCTTCGGCGCGGTCGTCCGTTGCCCTGGAAACAGGGAGGCTTTTGTCGGGTCGCCCAGAAGGTCGTCCTGCTGCGCCGATGGTGCATTGTCTTCGAGCAGTGCCCGCACCGGTTCATCGTGGACATTGCGTTCCAGAAGCAGGAAGGCCGCCTCTCGCAGCACCACGGTGTCCGGCTTGGCCGCGACGTCCCGCGAGACGGCAAACAGCCGCTCGCGGAAGCGGTGATACTGCATGTCGACCTGCAGGTCGCCCCAGCGCCTCAGAAAGCCGTCCGGGAGCGTGCCGGAGAGAAAGCGCTCCCGCAGCAAGGCCAGCATGGTTTCCAGTGACGTATCGTCCCGGCGAAAGCAGGCGGCGTCCACCACCAGCCGCTGCCCGTCGTCGCCCAGCGCGATGGACGTCTCGTCGATATCGAGGATGACACTGTGATAGGCGAGTTGGGCTTTCCGGACGCGGGACACCATCTTGCGCAGATTGATGTGCTGCACCTCGCGATCGGCTTCGGGCCAGAGCATGGCGGACGCCTCATCCCGCCGCAGCGCCGGACGCTCGCCCAGGCGCAACACGCAGACGATCAGCAGGGCCTTCTGCGGGAAGGCGAGGTCTTCACCGCTTCGGGCTTTCAGGGCCAGATTGCCGAAGGTCTGCAGCCGCAGCGGGCACATCAGGAAACGTTGGCGGAAGCCTGCGTAGCGGACGCATCCGCCGGCTGCCGCACAGATGCTTCTTCGCCCTGGGCCAGCGAGGTGACAAGGGCAACGACCGTCTTGCGGATATCAGGGCTCTTGATGGACGAGAAGGCCTTGTTCAGCGACAGGCCTTCGCGTGTCGAGAGAAAGGCGTTCACAGCATCGAAATCGGCCGCTTCGGGACGTGCCTGATCACTCGGATTGTCCTGGAAAAAGTAGCTGATCGGGACACTCAAGATGTCGGCGGCCGCCTGAAGCCGGCTCGCGCCCATCCGGTTCACGCCTTTTTCGTATTTCTGGATCTGCTGGAAGGTAATGCCGAGGCGATCGCCAAGCGCCGTCTGGCTCATTCCAAGAATAAGCCGGCGCGCACGAACACGACCTCCGACGTACACATCGATCGCATGGGGGGCTTTCGCGTTCATGGTCGCTCCTGCGGAATACCGGCTGAATTCTCGTCGCGCGAGAATGTATGAATCTTCAGAAAGAGCAACGAATTTCCAACCCGACGGATGGTGGAAGCCCTACAGCCCTTCTTGTTAGCAATCGATAACGTTTTCCGCACGATTATGCTACTCCCTGCACTGAAAAAGAAGATCGTTATGTTCGAGGGTTGACAATGACTTCGACGCGGAATGTCAGAAACGTACAGAGTTTGAGGGGGTAAACATGCCCGAAAATGCTGTCGGCCGCTGATAGCAAGTGACGCCAAAAACCTCCGAATGGTTAAGATTTGGTCAATGACGGACGTTTCTTTTGACCGGTATGCTTGCCTTGCATAGCTGCACTGCAATGAACGGTCTTTTGGTTTTTTCGAAATCGCGTAAGATCCTCCCTATCGAACAGCGCACCTCCTCCCGCGCTCTTCGTGTTTCAGGGCTCCGATCCTCCTCCCCGGACCCTGTAGGAATAGCGGCACTCCTCCTCCCAGCCGCTGTTCGGTTCTTTTGGAAAGCCTGCCGCACCTCCTCCCGCGGCAGGCTTTTCAGTTTCTGGAGGAGGCTATTCCCAATGACAATCCTGATCGTCGCCTCTGGCGGATCCGTGCTCGGAGCCTCGTGGCTTGGCGACAACGCTATGACCGCGTGGCGGACCAGGAGATCGGCAAGACCCGATGTTGTTCATCCCGCGGGAGGGGAGCGCATCTTTTTCCGGCTTCCGAAGTTATCTCCTGTCATCAGCCAAAAGGAGACGACCATGTCGAAGCGGGAATTGATCGATACGGGAACAGACAAGCGTTACGTCCGGCGCGACGAAGACGGCCGGTTCAAGGAGAGCGTCGATGTCAGTCGCTCCCTTTCAGCCGATGCCCGTCACGATGCCAAGACGGATGCAAAACCCGGCGAAGGCGACAAGGGCGACCGGAAGGGCCACTGAGCCCTCCATGCGGATCGCCACCTATAACGTGAACGGGATCAACGGTCGGCTGGATATTCTTCTTCGCTGGCTGAAGGAAACCCGGCCGGACGTCGTGTGCCTTCAGGAACTGAAGGCACCACAGGCCAAGTTTCCGAAGCAGGCCTTGGAGAAGGCAGGCTACGGGGCCGTATGGCACGGGCAGAAGGCCTGGAACGGGGTGGCGATCCTTGAGCGTGACGCCCAGCCGACGCTTATCCGGCGGGGCATTCCCGGTTACGACGATGCAACGCGACAGGATGACGGTGAGAGCCGGTACATCGAGGCGATCGCCGGCGGGATCATCGTTGGCGCGCTGTATGCACCCAATGGCAACCCCTATCCCGGACCCAAATTTGCGCGAAAGCTCGACTGGTTCAAGGCTC
Source organism: Rhizobium sp. Leaf341 (assembly GCF_001424325.1). NCBI lineage: Bacteria > Pseudomonadati > Pseudomonadota > Alphaproteobacteria > Hyphomicrobiales > Rhizobiaceae > Rhizobium > Rhizobium sp. Leaf341. The sequence goes on along the minus strand of NZ_LMPE01000003.1, from coordinate 917,412 downwards.
TGACGGCCTATGGCGAGACATTGCTGGAATTCGGTATGCCGTCCGCCTTGGTGGGCGACTTCAACGTCATGCCGACCGATATGGATGTCTACAACCCCGCGCGCTGGGCGGACGACGCGCTCTTTCGTCCCGAAGTACGCAAGGCCTACCGCAATCTGGTCGCGACCGGCTGGACCGACGCCATCCGCACGCTGCATCCCGACGAGCAGATCTTTACCTTCTGGAAATACCTCCGCAATGCCTTTGCGCGAAATGCAGGGCTGCGGATCGACCATTGCCTTCTCAGTCCCGACCTCGCGCCGCGCCTCACCACCTGTGGCGTTGATCGGCATGTCCGCGCATGGGAAAAGACCAGCGATCACGCGCCGGTTTGGATCGAGCTGTCGCTGTAGCCGCATATATCGGCATGGACGATCCCATGAGCAGCGCACTTTCGGGCCGCCCTCCGGATCGCGCCCCAAAGCGCGGTGCGTGAAAAAGGATTCACGCACCGCGCTTTACGCTCTTGTTTGGATGCATGTCGTTTCCCGAAACCGCTGCACACGTTCGGGCGACATGCATGATCGGGCGGGCATTTATGGGAGAATGGCGGCAACAAGCTCTGGCGGTCTCCGGCAGGGCCTGATGCGATGGGAAGTGAACAGTGACAACCCCATCGGTCTCTTCGAACTTCGGCTCTAGCAAATCCCGCTGCGCCCGATCGAGCAGACGTCACTGAGGACCCTGCAGACGCGCCAAGTCATCCTGCATACGTATCGACAGCAGAGGCTGCAAGAGATTTCGATTTCCAGAGAGATTTGGTGGAGCTAAGCGGGATCGAACCGCTGACCTCTTGCATGCCATGCAAGCGCTCTCCCAGCTGAGCTATAGCCCCATTAAGGGTCCGGCAAGGCCGGTTCCGGGTACCGCCGGGCGTTTCGTCCCGGCAGGTGCGGCTTATTACGTCCGCTTCCCGACGATGGCAAGTCATAAAATCGATGCTATCGACATTTTGTTGAATTTACGGGGAAACCGCCTTGGTGGCGCGCCGAAAGAACGGGATCACGCCAAAGAAAAGGCCTGCCTTTTGCGAAAAAGGCAGGCCTTGAAGAGAGGGAATGCGGAGGCCGATCAGACTTCGTCGTCGTCGTCATTGACGCCGATCAGATCGGACAGGCCGTCATTATCGTCGTCTTCGTCTTCCTCGAGGAAGGTGTCGTCATCGTCATTGTCGATCTCGACTTCGTCATCGCCCAGATCCGGGATGTCGTCGCCGTTTGCGCCCTCGTCGGCCTCTTCGAGAGAGACGAGCTCGACTTCCGGGTTCTCGGTATCGACTTCTGCGACGTCCTCTTCTTCCGCGGCCTTTTCCATGACCTTGGCGACCGAGGTCTCCTCGAAGAAGGAGAGCGGATAGGACTTGCCCGTGTACGGAGACACGATCGGGTCCTTGTTCAGGTCATAGAACTTACGGCCCGTTTCCGGGTCGATTCGCTTGGTTCCGAGTTCCGCTTTTGCCACTGTCGATGCCTCTCGAACGGCCGGACGAACCGGCATCAGCCGGAATGCCGGCCGTAAACCTAAGATGAATTAGCCGGTCCCCTTAATCGTATGGGCGGTTACTGTCAAAGCGAAAACGCGCCCGGCGACGTTTCCTTGCAGAGCGAGGGAGTGCCTTGTGATGTCGGACAGTGCTGCCGCCACGGTCGCAAGGGCGGCAACCAGGGGTGCCCCGTCGGGATGGAGAGGCTTTCGTCGCGCGAGCCGCGTTGCCGTCCTCCCATTGCCCAATCATGCGGGGGGAGGGTCGGCTGGATAAATCGTGGCGCGGCTCCATCTTGCAAAAGTGCGTTCGGTGGGGGATGGAGACGGTTCGTCCATCGGGAGGCGGCATCGCTGCGGCGGTCATTACGCCTTCTCCCGGTTTCCTGCTTTTCCCCGGTCTCTGCTGGAGATCCCTTCGGGCGAAGTTTCTTGATTCGGGTGAAGCATGACATTCATTATCGCCATCGACGGCCCGGCTGCGGCGGGCAAGGGAACGTTGTCGCGTCGCATTGCCGAAACCTACGGCTTTTACCACCTTGATACAGGACTGACCTATCGCGCCACTGCGAAGGCGCTGCTCGATGCAGCCATGCCGCTCGATGACGAGGGCGTCGCCGAGGCGATGGCCTCCCAGGTCGATCTTGCCGGGCTCGACCGCTCGGTCCTCGCCTCGCACCAGATCGGCGAAGCCGCGTCGAAGATCGCGGTGATGCCGGCGGTCCGCCGTGCGCTGGTCGAGGCGCAGAAGGCATTTTCCAGCCAGACCCCGGGCACGGTGCTCGACGGGCGCGATATCGGCACGGTCGTTTGTCCGCAAGCCCAGGTCAAGCTCTTCGTCACCGCTTCGCCGGAGGTGCGGGCGCGGCGCCGCTTCGACGAGATGACGGCGCACGGCGTTCCTGCCGATTATCTTTCGGTCCTTGCCGATATCATCAAGCGGGACGAGCGGGACATGGGCCGTGCCGACAGCCCCTTGCGCCCCGCTGCAGACGCGCACTTGATCGATACCTCGGAAATGGGTATAGAGGCGGCGTTTTCAGCGGCGAAGTCAGTGATCGACGCCGCGTTAGCAATCTAGCAGTCCGAACCGACCGTCCCCGCGCCGGAATTGTTCCCGATATGATGCCCTATGGGGCCGATCGGGAGCGGGCGGTCATCGGACATGATCAACGCAAACCCCCGGCGCCCGTGCCAGATGGCACGACCAGGAGTATTCATGTCTCAAGCACAACCCACCCGCGACGATTTTGCAGCGTTGCTGCAGGAATCCTTTGCCCAGCAGGATCTGGCCGAAGGCTACGTCACAAAGGGTGTGATCACGGCCATCGAGAAGGACGTCGCGATCGTTGACGTCGGCCTCAAGGTCGAAGGCCGCGTTGCCCTGAAGGAATTCGGCGCAAAGGCCAAGGACGGCACGCTGAAGGTCGGCGATGAAGTCGAAGTCTATGTCGAGCGCATCGAAAACGCTCTGGGCGAAGCCGTTCTGTCGCGCGAGAAGGCTCGCCGCGAAGAAAGCTGGATGCGTCTGGAAGTGAAGTTCGAAGCCGGCGAACGCGTCGAAGGCGTCATCTTCAACCAGGTCAAGGGCGGCTTCACCGTCGATCTGGATGGTGCCGTTGCCTTCCTGCCGCGCTCGCAGGTCGATATCCGCCCGATTCGCGACGTTACCCCGCTGATGCACAACCCGCAGCCCTTCGAAATCCTCAAGATGGACAAGCGTCGCGGCAACATCGTGGTTTCGCGCCGGACGGTTCTCGAGGAGTCCCGTGCCGAGCAGCGTTCTGAAATCGTCCAGAACCTCGAAGAAGGCCAGGTCGTTGACGGCGTCGTCAAGAACATCACCGATTACGGTGCGTTCGTTGATCTCGGCGGCATCGATGGTCTGCTGCACGTGACGGACATGGCATGGCGCCGCGTCAACCATCCGTCCGAGATCCTGAACATCGGCCAGCAGGTCAAGGTTCAGATCATCCGCATCAACCAGGAAACGCACCGCATCTCGCTCGGCATGAAGCAGCTCGAGAGCGATCCGTGGGATGGCATCGGTGCGAAGTACCCGGTCGGCAAGAAGATCTCCGGTACCGTCACCAACATCACCGACTACGGTGCATTCGTCGAACTGGAGCCGGGCATCGAAGGCCTGATCCATATCTCGGAGATGTCCTGGACCAAGAAGAACGTACATCCCGGCAAGATCCTGTCCACGACGCAGGAAGTCGACGTTGTTGTTCTCGAAGTCGATCCGACCAAGCGCCGCATCTCGCTCGGCCTCAAGCAGACGCTCGAGAACCCGTGGCAGGCCTTCGCGCACAGCCATCCGGCTGGCACGGAAGTTGAAGGCGAAGTCAAGAACAAGACCGAATTCGGCCTGTTCATCGGCCTCGACGGCGACGTCGACGGCATGGTGCACCTGTCGGATCTCGACTGGAACCGTCCGGGCGAGCAGGTCATCGAGGAATACAACAAGGGCGACATGGTCAAGGCCGTCGTTCTCGATGTGGACGTCGACAAGGAGCGCATCTCGCTCGGCATCAAGCAGCTCGGCAAGGACTCGGTCGGCGAAGCCGCCACGTCCGGCGAACTGCGCAAGAACGCCGTCGTCTCGTGCGAAGTTACGGCCGTCAACGACGGTGGCCTCGAGGTTCGTCTCGTCAACCACGAGGACATCACCTCGTTCATCCGTCGTGCCGACCTGTCGCGCGACCGTGACGAGCAGCGTCCCGAGCGTTTCTCGGTCGGCCAGACCGTAGACGCCCGCGTCACGAACTTCTCCAAGAAGGACCGCAAGGTCATGCTTTCGATCAAGGCGCTGGAAATCGCCGAAGAGAAGGAAGCCGTCGCACAGTTCGGTTCGTCCGATTCGGGCGCATCGCTCGGCGACATCCTGGGCGCCGCCCTCAAGAACCGCGGCGGCAACGAGTAATCGTTGTCCGTTCAACAGTCCTGTTGAACCGCGTTTGAACGAAAAAGGCCCGCGGCGATCCCTCGCCGCGGGCCTTTTCCTTGTGTCGATCCGGGCCATGCCCCGCTCGCGGGCTGTGCCCGTTCAGGCGAGGTCCGAGAGGCGCTGATACAGATCGTAAGCGTCATGGCGCGCACCGTCCGCCATCTCGTCCGTTCGGCCGACCTCCGCCTGCTCGTCGGGTGGAGCTGTCTCGGCAAGGGCCGCTTCGTCCTTATCCGACGTTGCTTCACGGTCGTTTCCGCTGGTATCGCCATCCTCGCTCTGGGCGAAACCAGCTTCGTCATCCCGCCGTTGGGCGCGCGGCTCCTCATCCTCGGTCTTGCCGGCATCGGCAGCGGTCAAGTAGGGGACAAAGGCGTAACCGACCGCCTCCCGGGCGAGTATGGCGTCAAGGCCGCGAGGCGGACCGGGGAGGGGCGCGATGTCTTCGCCGTGCGTCGCCTGCGGCGCGAGCCCGCGTGATGCGCGGTCCTCGTCCATGACCGTCAACAGGTCCGACTCGGTGCTGTGATTATTCTGCGGGCGCGCCGCCGTGGCGTCTGCCGGATGGTCTGCGGCACGGAGCGTTTCCTGCGGCAGAAGGGCTTCAGGCGTCTCGCCGAGGCTTCCGGACAGCATATAGAACAGCGTTTCCCATTCATCGAGTTGTCCGATGGCATTCGCAACCTCGCGCATTCCCGGCGTCATCAGGGCGATTTCCACCTGCGGTGGGATCGCGTCGATCCGGCGGGCAAGGGCATCGGCAGCGTCGCCGTTGCGCTGGGCAGGGCCGCTTGCCTGCGAGCTTTCGGGGCGGTGACCGTGCGGAGCGTCAACCTGCGCGGGCACGAGCGGCCGAGCCTGAAAGGTGATCGTCTCGGAAGTGCGGGGCGCTGCCGACAGAGGCCTGCTGTCCATATGATCAGCGGGCGATGAGGCGGAGGCAGTCTGCGTAGAACCATAACGTTCGAGAACGACGGGCCCCGAGGACGCCGGTCCGAGCGCCGTTGACGTGCGCAGGGATGCCGGATGATCCGGCATGTGAGATTGGTTGCCGATGGACTGTTGCTGCGCCAGCCGCTCTTCAGGATCGTCTACGGCTGAGAAGGACGTCGCGATCCCTGCTCCATCGACGGGCGTTTCGGGAACCGGAGCCGTACCGCGGCCAAGCCCGGCAGGCCCCGCCCCGGCAGGCCCCATCCCGTCAGACGCGAACTGGGCACTGCCCCGATGGGTCGCGCCAACGATCGTGCCGTCCCTGTCCGCAGAGGGCTGCATCGCCGGAAGCCCGCCACGGGCATTGTCCCCAACGTTGCTCTCCGCTGGACCGGTGCCATCCTGCCCTTGCGGAAGCGGCTTGGAAGGTAAGGCGGTCGGGATGTCCCGGCGCATCTCGCGCGGCATGTCGCTGGTCATGTCATGGGCCATGTCACGAACCCCGTGACGGGACTGATCCCTCGCAATGGCGGCAGCCTGCGCCAGCGCCTGTGCGTCGGACGCGAGGAATGCCACCGCCTTTCGCAGCGGCGGCACGGGTTCGTTTGCAGTCTGCAAGGGACTGCCGGTCCGGCCGGACGGCTCCATTACAGGACGTGGATCGGGTGCCTGTTCCGGCCGCCCGGACGAAGGCCCCGTCGTTTCCGGCGAGAAGGCCTTTCCAAGCGCCTGCTGCAGGTGCGGTGCGCCGGGCGCAACGCCGGGTGCCTGGGAGAAGGCCATGCGGGTCGGCAGCGGAACCTGGATGGTCGGCTGATGGAACGCGGGTCTGTCGTCTTCGTCCGGGAAGAGGGCGGAGACGGCGTCGGGATGCCAAAGGCCATCGCGTGTCAGCGGCATGTCGATCCGGAGATCGATTGTCAGCGCCGGCCGCAACGTTTCCACCAGCATCTTCAGAGCGGCGAGAAGCGGCTGCTGGTTCAGTTGCTTTTCGATCAGCGCCCGCGCGGCGGGCGGCAAAACGTCCATATGGGCAGCGAGGCGGCGGGTAAAATCGCGCAGGGTTTCCTGTGGCTGTGGAGGAAGATCGACGATCCGGGCCAGCGCGTCCGTCAGGCGGGCCAGCGCGACACGCGTCGCCGGATCCGCATTCGGCATGTCGCGCAGGACGATCTCGATGACATGAAGGATGGTGTCGAACCGCTTCGTTGCCGCTGCAGGGAGCGCCTGCCGGTCTTTTGCCGTGCCGCCGTCGGTCAAGGCTGCGGGGGCACTTCGGGAGATGGCGGTCGATGTCTGCATGGCAGTCTCCGTCAATGTCCGGTCTCGACCGGGTGCGATTGATGCGAAACGAACGCAGGGAACAAACGCCCTGCCGGCCGGCGGGTTCAGGAGCGCCGGGAGAACCGGCGGCATGATGTCGAGGGGCGCGTCATGCGCATGCCCGCCAGAAAACATCTGGAGGCAGCATAACCGGCAAAAGAGCCGGCGAGGCATGAATGTCTCCAGATTAGCGCAATATGGTTACGATATCCTTAGCGAGATGCCGATGCATATCACGCGATGGACGGAAGGCTGCATGACATGAACTGGGACAATCTCATCCTCAATACCGATAGCTACAAGCTCAGCCATTTCCTGCAATATCCGCCGGAGACGGCCGCCATCTCCTCCTACATCGAGACCCGTGGCGGGAGCGATCTCATCGACGTGGTCTTCTTCGGCTTGCAGATTTTCCTCAAGGATGTCTTGAGCCGCCCCGTGACGGCAAGCGACGTGGCAGAGGCCGAAGAGATCGCGAAGGCCCATGGCCTGCCGTTCGATCGTGCCGGCTGGACGCATATCGTCAACGTGCATGGGGGCTATCTTCCGCTGCGGATCGAGGCTTTGCCGGAGGGCACGTTGACGCGCCGCGGCGTGCCGCTGGTTCAGGTCGTCAACACCGATCCCGCCTGCTGGTGGCTGACGTCGCATATCGAAACGGCACTGCTGCGCGCTGTCTGGTATCCGTCCTCGGTGGCCAGCAACGTCCGCAAGGTCAAGCTGGCGCTGCGCGATGCGCTCGAACGGACGGCCGACGAGCCCGACCTCCTTCTGCCGTCGCGCCTCCTCGACTACGGCGCGCGCGGCGTCGGCGCTTTCGAGCAGGCCGGCATCGGTGGCGCCGCGCATCTCGTCCATTTCACGGGGACGGATACGCTGTCGGGCGTGCTCACCGCGCGCCGCTGCTACGGTGCGGCCATGGCCGGTCGCTCCATGCCGGCCTCCGAGCATTCGACCATGACGGCCTGGGGCGGCGACCACGAGGCGGATGCCTACGAGAACATGGTCGCCCGCTTTGCGCCCTCCGGCGCCTTTGCCGTCGTTTCCGACAGCTACGACATCAATACAGCGGTATCCTTCATCTGGGGCAAGCAGCTGCGCGACACCGTCAAGGCCAGCGGGGCGACGGTCTATATCCGCCCCGACAGTGGCGATCCGATCGAGACCCCGGTCCAAGTGGTCCAGCAACTCGACTACCGGTTCGGCGCGACGCAGAACCGCAAGGGTTTCAAGGTGCTCGATCGATGCGTCCGGGTTATCCAGGGCGACGGAATCACGCTGGCCGATATGAACCAGATCTTGAGCCGGCTGGAAGCCTTCGGCTATTCCGCCGAGAATATGACCTTTGCCATGGGCGGCGGTATTCTCCAGAAGGTGAACCGCGATACCTATGCCTTTGCCATGAAAGCCAATGCCCGCCAGGATACGGCCGGGCGCTGGCACGACGTTTGGAAGCGGCCAGCCACCATGAACGTCAAGGCCTCCAAGGCCGGGCGTCAGGCCGTCGTGTCAGGATTGGCCGGGTTAGAGGCCGTGCGGCTTGACGCGCTCGGCGGCCGCGAAAATCAGCTGAAGCCCGTATGGCAGGATGGCCGCCTTCTCAAGGACTGGTCGTTCGAGGAGGTTCGCGCGCAGGCCCGATAAGGTCGAGGTCGAGGTCGAGGGCGCTGGACCGCGGCGATCCTCTTGCCAGCGGGAGGAGGGCGCCCCAAATCAGACCCTGCGCGTCCTCTGCAGACGAGGGCGGCAGGACGGGCGATCCGGCTCTTGGAGCCGCAGAGCAGAGGGAGGGTCCGCGATGTCGGTCAAACCGCCGCAATCGTTCAGAAATCCGGGCGCCGCGCGGTCGACGGGGCTGGATATCCTCGAGTATGAACTGATGGCCGAGCGCGCGGACGCGCTGGGACGACACGGGTTGAAAGTGGAAAAGGCAATCGGCGCGCTGCAGGCGCTCGACGATCCCGAGACCACGCCGGAGCGGCGTGAGGCCCTGCTGGATGCCGCAGCCGATGTTGTCTGGTCGTTCTTCATCCAGCGCGAGATGTGTGGTCTTCGCTCTAATCGGGACGCCATCGAGCGTTACCGGATCCCAAAGGAGGTCGTGGCCCGCCTCGGCGTCGTGCGCAAGCCGGTACAGATCTGAAGGCGCGGCTTCAGCTGTGCGAGAAAATGTCCGTTTCGTCCCATCCGAGCAGGTCGAGCTTTGCCCGCGTGGGCAGAAACGCAAAACAGGCTTCCGCGTGGTCGATCCGGCCATCCCGGATCAGGCGCTGGTTCAGCTTGTCGCGCAGAGCATGCAGGTAGAGAACGTCGGAGGCCGCATAGTCCAGTTGGGCCGGGGTCAGAACCGGCGCTCCCCAGTCGGACGACTGCTGCTGCTTGGAGATGTCGACCTCCAGCATTTCTTTCAGGTTGTCCTTCAGGCCATGGCGGTCGGTGTAGGTGCGCGACAGACGCGAGGCGATCTTGGTGCAGAACACAGGCGTGGTGGTGACGCCGAAGGTGTGGAAGAGCACGGCAATATCGAAGCGTCCATAGTGAAAGATCTTCTGCCGGGCGGGGTCTGCGAGCATGTGAACGAGATGGGGCGCCGTCGTCTGCCCTGGGGCGATCCGCACGATATCGGCCGTCCCGTCTCCGGGTGACAGTTGCACGAGACACAGACGATCGCGGCGCGGCACGAGACCAAGCGTTTCCGTATCCACGGCGATTGCGCCATTGTAGCGCGCGGCGTCCTGAGCGGCGATATCGCCTTCGTGAAACCGGATTGTATTCGGCATGCACGTCCCCACATCATGATACGGTCTGGCCGGGCAGGCCGTCGGCCTCGTCAAGGCCACGGACGGAGAATGGTCGTGTTGCCCGCATTTGACCGGCCCAAGCCGGCGGTATAGCGCGGAACGGCTTGCGATGCGATAGCGTTGGCTCGCCGCGAGAACAGCAGGTCGGCACCGGGGACCGGACGACAAACGAACGAAAAGGGGCGCAAGCCATGGGACACGGGATCTGCACACATGCCCTGCTCGCAGGCGTCGGCATCATGCTCTTTCTCGGCATCGCGTCGGTCACACATGCTGCCGAACCGCGCCAACCCGGCTTGACGTTCGACAATCTGCCGGGTGTCAAACCGGAGGATCCGATCGGCATGACCAGCAACCTGCGCTGCGAACAGGTGCTGATCGATCGTGCGCTGGGCAACATCTTGCCCACACGCGGGCCGCGCTATGACACGGTCAATGTCTGCAGTCGCAACGGCGGCCCGGAGTTCGTCTCGCCCCGCCTGCCGCCTTCGACGTATCGGCAGCTTCGCGGCCTGAATTATTAACCCGTCTCATTCCCGCAACCCGCAATTTCGCATGGGCCCATCGTCTGCTACGGAAAGGGCATCAGCCGCAGAGCTGGTGAACCTGTCCGGGTGCGATCTCGGACGACACGCGCTCTCGAACGATGCGAGCGCCGACAATGCGGGAGGAACGCGAATGTCCGGAAACGAAAAGCCGCTGGTGATCAGCGCACCCGAGCCGCGAACGCTCGATCTCATCTTCACAACGGACGCCCTTGGCGTACTCCACGACCGATATCGGGTCATCGAAGTCGAGGCCGAAACCGTCGCCAGTCTGGATGGCGATATCCTTGGCGCTGCGCGCTATGTCCTTGGCCAGCCACCGCTCGATGCCGCTACGCTCGCACGCATGCCCAGGCTGCGTTCCATTCTGAATGTCGAAAGCAACCTGATCAACAACATGCCCTATGAGGTGCTCTTCGAACGGGGCATTCATGTCGTCACCACAGGGCAGGTTTTTGCAGAGCCTGTTGCGGAACTGGGCCTCGCCATGGCGCTCGGAATCGCGCGTGGTCTGGTGGATGCCGATCTGGACTTCCGGCAGGGTCGCGAACTTTGGGGCGGGGACGGCAACCGGACTGCAAGGCTCCTGAGCGGCTCCCAGGTGGGTATCATCGGCTTTGGCGACCTCGGCAAGGCGCTCAACCGTGTCCTCACCGGTTTCCGGACGGTGACGCGGGTGTTCGATCCCTGGCTGCCGGCGTCCATCCTCAAGGACAACGGCGTCATCCCGGCGGATCTCGACACCGTATTGTCCGAAAGCGACTTCATCTTTGTCGTTGCGGCCGTGACCAGCGAGAACGAAGGCTTCCTCGACGCGCGCGCATTTTCCAAGATGAAGAAGGGCGCGGCCTTCATTCTGCTGAGCCGCGCCAATGTCGTGGATTTCGAAGATCTGATGGCCGCCGTCGAGCAAGGTCACATCGTTGCGGCCAGCGACGTCTTTCCGGAGGAACCCTTGCCGCTCGACCACAAGGTTCGCGGCCTGCCTGGCTTTCTACGCTCGGCGCACCGGGCCGGGGCGCTCGACAGCGCCTTCAAGAAAATGGGCGACATGGTGCTGGAAGACATGGATCTGATGGATCGCGGATTGCCACCCGTGCGCTGCAAGCGCGCCGAGCGGGAAACCGTCTCCCGCATGCGCTCGAAACCCGTCACCAACAACTAGAACCGCTCGCATCGGTTTTGCATCCGGAGATGACAGGGTCAGCGTTCGTCGACGTTGATCCTGCGCATCGCCGCCAACAACTCCGTTTCGCTGGTATGGCCTGTCTTGTAAAGTCCGAGGAGAACGGTCGCGACATCGCGACCGTCCGCACTGTCGATCGGCGTGCCGATCTCCCGACACCAGAGATCGAGGGCCCGATAGACGACATCGATCTGCGTTTGCTCGAGCGCCATATCCGAAATGAACGACATGACGTTCTCCTTCTTTTCTGCGGGAACAGCCCACCAGTCACGGCGCGATCTGTAAGGCCATCGCGAAGGTGCAGCAATCCCTACATCGAGGGGGTGGCGTCATTCCGCAGCGAGGAAGCGGACGCCTCCATCAGAGATGCGGCGATCGCCATGGCCAGAAGCTTTCCCTTCGCGCGAACCGCCCCCGTATTGGCATCGCGCACCGAGACGGCAAGGTCCATGCCTTCCCGCATCAGGATCTGCTGTGCCCGCAGCACGGCCCAGTTTTCCACGCTATCGTATTTCCCCATTGCGACACCCCTTCGCTTGATCATGAAGCTTTCATGTCCCCTCCCTCGGCGCGCAAAACACGCGTGCCGCGAATCATCGGAACATGTTCAAGGAAATGCGAAAACAGGCTGAATGAGAAGCGTGACTTCTGCCGGATGAAAAGTAAGAGTTTTGTGACGATTGTTCCGGCGACGACGCAGCAGACTGTCACGAGAAGCGTCTTTCGGTGCCGGCCACGGAGCGCGTGCTCGACAAGGCTTCAAACGCCAAAAGCCCTGCAGAAGCAGGGCTTTGTGGGTCATTTTCGGGAATTTGGTGCCCAGAAGAGGACTCGAACCTCCACACCCTTTCGGGTACCAGCACCTGAAGCTGGCGCGTCTACCAATTCCGCCATCTGGGCGACGAGCGGGGATGTAAAAGGCCGGGCGTCCGGTGTCAACAGCGTTTTTGAAGTTTTCGCGACAGTCGCTGCAAAGTATTGTTAATGTTCAATTTTCATTCTGCCGCGCTCGTTGCGCTGCTGCAGGTTTCGGCCCGTTGATGGGCGAAGGCGCGGATAAGCGCAAGACCGTCGGCCAGGAGCGCCTTTGCCTTCGTCTCGGTGGCCGCTTCCACATAGCAGCGCATTTCCGGTGCGTTTCCGGACGGGCGGAGGTGAAGGATCGCACCGTCCTGGAGCGTAATCCGCAGACCGTCGATATCGCTGACGAGAGCCGGTGTGCCCACAGGCGCCAGAAAAGCGGCAAGCTCTGCCGGACCACGGCGCAGATGCGTCATCAGGGCCTCGCTCGTCTCGACCGGAAACCGCTCCAGGCGGTCGCTGAGGGCAATGGGCAGGTCATACCCTGCAACAACCGCCGAAAGCGCCACACGACGCTCTGCGGCTTGGAAAAGCGCTGCCAAGACCGGGAGAAAGCAATCGCGCGTCGGAAGTGCGGCCAACCGTGTGCCGTTCACCGTCACATCGCTCGCCGTCAATGTCCCGCCGTTCGCCTCGAAGCCGACCACGCAGGCATGCCCGGACATCACCGCATCCTGCATGCCGGCAATGACGAAAGGGGAGCCGACGCGGGTCCGTAGAATCTCCACCGTGCCCCGCCGTTCCAGCCCGGAGTTCGAGGTGACCGGTGTAACCGCGATGGTCGCGCCAAGGAACTCGGCCGCGATCAGGCCGAGAAGATCGCCTCTGATCGGCTCACCACGCTCGTTGCTCAAGAGCGGCCGGTCACCGTCGCCATCCGCCGAGACGATCGCATCCAGGCCGTGCTCGCTCGCCCAGCCGCGCAGGGCCACAACCGTCTCGGGGGAGACCGCCTCCGTGTCCACCGGAATGAAGCTGTCGGATCGCCCGAGCGGCACCACATCGGCACCGTAGCGCGTGAGCACATCGACGAAGAGATCGCGGGCGACCGTGGAATGCTGGTAGACGCCGACCTTGAGGCCGGCGAGCGCGCGGTCCGGCAGAAGCGCCATGTTTCGCGCGACGAAGAGATCGCGCACGGCGGCTTCGATATCGGGGACCTCGGCGGGCGTGGCGTTCACCGCCCCGGCGCTCGCACGAAGCCTGTCCGCGGCCTCGGTGATCGCCAGTTCGTCATCCTTCGCGATCTCTCCATCAGGTCGATAGAACTTGATGCCGTTGCGGTCGGCAGGGATGTGGGAGCCGGTGACCATCAAGGCGGCCGAGCGCGTGGTGAGGGCATACAGCGCAAGCGCCGGCGTCGGTACGGTGCCGCAGTCAAGCACGGAAAGGCCGGCGCGCAGCAGTGCGCCCGCGGCGATGGCGGAGATCGCGGGGCTGGAAGCACGGAAGTCGCGGGCGATGAGGACCGTATCGCCGGGATTTGCCTGTCCGGTCGATAGGAGCATGTGCGCGAATGCCGTGGCGTAGAGCGCGGCTGCCGGACCCTCGAGATCAATGGCGAGGCCACGCAGCCCGCTGGTTCCGAATTTCAGGCTCATGGGACTTGGGGCTCCTGTGTCTTCAGATGATGCTCTATGGCACCGGTGTTCGCGGCAGAAGTACCCTAAAACCCACGATGCATCAAAGCCGCGCGACGGTTACGGAAGCGGTAAAATAAGAAATCGGTTACTGAAGTTGCCTCAACCGAAAACCCAGACCAGAAAGCCATAGCGGATTGCCTTGCCGATCGTGACATAGACAAGGAAGGCAAGCCACGGCATGCGCAGAATCCCGGCCGCAAGCGTTAGCGGATCGCCGATAAGGGGGAGCCAGGAGAGAAGCAGAACCGGCTGCCCGTATCTCCGGAAAATGGCCTCTGCCCGCGCCCGGTTCTCCGGCGAGACGGGAAACCACCGCCGCGCCTCGAAACGCAGGAAAAAGCGGCCCAGCACGAATGTGGCGACGGCACCGCAGACGTTGCCGGCGGTGGCCACGAGGAAGACGATGCCGCGCGGCAGCTCGGGATTCTGCAGCGCCGCGATGACAGCCGCTTCCGAAAGCCCGAAAAGAAGCGTGGCGGACAGGAACGCAGCACCGAAGACGCCGGCAAGCGCTGCGAAGCTCAAGAGGCGGGCCGATCTGTATGGCCGAGGTCACGCTCCGGCGCGATGATGTCCCGCACCCGTTGCTTCAGCTCCTTGGGGCCTGGAAACCCGCCGTCCCGCTTGCGCTCCCAGATCAGGGTCTCATCGACCCGGATCTCGAAGATGCCGCCTGTTCCGGGAAGGAGCGCCACTTCGCCAAGCGCATCGGAAAAGGTCTGCAGCAGCTCCTGTGCCATCCAGCCGGAGCGCAGAAGCCAGTTGCATTGCGTGCAATAGACAATGCTGATGCGGGGTTTTCCGTGGTTCACGTTTCTGCTCCTTCCGCGATGTGCTGGCGGTATGGAGGGTGATCTCACCCCCGCTTGGCTCGCAGCTTCTCGCCCTCTGGCGACCGGACATGAAAATGGCGGCCGCAGCCGCCATTTTCAAATTGGAAATCCGGTTTGGCCTTACAGCGTCCGGGTAATGTGCTCCACGCGGAAGCACTCGATCGTGTCGCCGGCACGGATGTCTTCGTAGTTTTCGAAGGCCATACCGCATTCCTGACCGACCGGCACTTCGGAGACTTCGTCCTTGAAGCGCTTGAGGGTCTTGAGCTTGCCCTCGTGGATGACGACGTTGTCGCGCACAAGGCGGACGCCCGCACCACGCTCGACTTTGCCTTCGACCACGCGGCAACCCGCGACCTTGCCGGTCTTGGTGATGTTGAACACCTCCAGAATTTCGGCGTTGCCGAGGAAGGTCTCGCGACGTTCCGGCGAAAGCAGGCCCGACATCGCTGCCTTCACATCATCCACCAGATCGTAGATGATGTTGTAGTAACGGATCTCGATGCCCGAACGTTCGGACGCCTGACGGGCCTGGGTATTGGCGCGAACGTTGAAGCCGATGATCGCGGCATCCGAGGACTCCGCAAGCGCGATATCGGATTCGGTGATTGCACCGGCGCCCGAATGCACGATCCGGGCCCGTACTTCGTCGGTTCCGAGACGATCGAGCGCGCCGATGATGGCTTCGACCGAACCCTGCACGTCGCCCTTGATGACCAGCGGGAACTCCTTGAACCCGGTGTTCTGAAGCTTGCTCATCATCTGCTCGAGCGAACCGCGCTGGCCGGACTGGCGGGCAACCGCCTTGTCGCGCGTCAGACGCTGGCGATATTCGGAGATCTCGCGCGCACGGCTTTCGTTTTCAACGACCGCGAAACGATCGCCGGCAGCCGGGGTGCCCGACAGGCCGAGAACCTCGACCGGGGTCGCAGGGCCCGCTTCCTTGACGTGGTCGCCCTTGTCGGTGACCAAGGCACGGACACGGCCCCACTGGTCGCCGGCCACGATGATCTGGCCGGGCTTCAGTGTGCCCTTCTGGACGAGCACGGTCGCAACCGAGCCGCGACCGCGGTCGAGCTGGGCTTCGATGACGATACCTTCGGCCGTCCGGCTCGGGTCGGCCTTGAGGTCGAGAATTTCGGCCTGCAGCAGGATCGCCTCGAGCAGCTTGTCGAGATTGACCTTGTTCTTGGCCGAGACTTCGACGTCGAGGACTTCACCGCCGAGCGACTCCACGAACACTTCATGCTGCAGCAGCTGCTGACGAACCTTGTCCGGGTTGGCTTCGTGCTTGTCGATCTTGTTGATCGCCACGATGATCGGAACGTCGGCCGCCTTTGCATGGCTGATCGATTCGATCGTCTGCGGCATGACGCTGTCGTCGGCCGCGACCACGAGGATCGCAATGTCGGTTGCCTGCGCACCGCGGGCACGCATGGCTGTGAAGGCCGCGTGACCGGGCGTGTCGATGAAGGTGATCTTCTGGCCGTTTTGTTCGACCTGGTAGGCACCGATGTGCTGCGTGATGCCGCCGGCCTCGCCGGAGACGACGCTTGTCTGGCGAATGGCGTCGAGCAGGGAGGTCTTACCATGGTCGACATGGCCCATGATCGTCACGACCGGAGGGCGCGAAACCATTTCACCAGCATCGTCGGCCTGGTTGAAGATGCCTTCTTCAACGTCGGATTCCGATACGCGCTTGACCGTGTGGCCGAATTCGGCAGCGATGATTTCCGCCAGATCCGCGTCGATGACGTCGCCGGGCTTCATCATCTGGCCGTCTTTCATCAGGTACTTGATGACGTCGACGGCGCGCTCGGACATGCGCTGCGAAAGTTCCTGAATGGTGATGGTTTCCGGCAGAATAACTTCGCGCATGACCTTTTCGCGCGTTTCCTGCATCTGGCTCCGGCGGAATTTCTCCTGCCGGCGACGCATGGCGGCGAGCGAGCGGCCACGGGCATTGCCGTCGTCATCGAGCGCGGCCGTCAGGGTCAACTTGCCCTTGCGACGTTCTTCCTCGGTCTTCGGGCGGGCGGGAGCCTTCGCCGGCTCGGGACGAACGGGCTTGCCGCGGACCGGTACCGCGCCGGGACGGGCAGGGCGCGTTTCCTCGGCTTCGTTGGTGCGGCGGGTGCGGACGCCATTGGCATCCGTCGTGATGATGGGGGCAGGGCGCTCGACAACCGGAGCAGCGGCTGCTGCAGCGGCCGCAGCCTTTTCGGCTTCGGCAGCAGCGGCCAGGGCCACCTTCTCGGCTTCGCGTTCTGCCGCAGGACGGGCAGCTTCTTCCGCCTCGCGGCGTGCGGCCTCTTCGGCTTCGCGCTTCAGGCGGGCCGCTTCCTCGATCTTGCGCTGTTCCTCGGCCGCTGCGCGTGCCTTGGCTTCCTCGGCATCGCGGATCTGCGCTTCGGCAAGCGCACGACGGCGTGCATCGATTTCACCGGCTGACAGCTGGTTCAGGACGACACCGGTGCGCGGACGCGCAGGATCGGGCCGCGGAGCCTGGGGCTGCGGGCGAACCGACGTCTGCTGCATCGGCCGGGTTTCCGGCGGGCGCGGCTGCGGCGCGCGGACCGGAGCCGAGGCGATCGGTGCGACCGGCTTCTCGTCTTCGGGCCGTGTGGGGCGGCGCTTGCGGGTTTCGACCACGACAGCCTTCGTGCGGCCGCGGCCCATGTCCTGGCGGACTGTGCCCTGGCTCACGCCGGAGGGGCGCAGCGTCAGAGTCTTCTTGCCGGCTCCGCTCAGGGTCTTGTCGTCGTTGTTATCGGTCATTCCGTTCCGTTCCTCAGATCGAAGCCGGATGCGTATCACCAGACCCCGTCGTTCGATTGTCGTCTTACTGTATTGCGGTCGTCACGGCCGTAGCCGGTGTCCCGCGTCATGATGTCGGCTGGGAAGCGTCGCCGAAGGCACGGGGGGACATTTCGCCCCGGTATCGTTCCAGCATGTTTGCGCGCTTCACTACACCCTCACCCGCCTGCCCTGCAAGCGCTGCGGCATGGATAAAAGAATTACTTCCGAGCAACGTATCCAATTCCTCTCCGGTGAAGAAGCGGAACGTGGGTATCTGCTCACCGTCATCGGCAGCAAAGCTGATGGCCTTGCGCGCCTGGTCAATCTTCCGCACACCGTCGGGTGCGGCCGTGGAGGCGTGGAAGGTGGCGATGGCCGCCATCCCGCGGACGGCCTGCTCGACCTTCGAAGCCCCCGTGATGAACTGCGCGGCCTTGCGCGCCATGTTCATCATGCCGACAAGTTGCTGAACCAGCAGCCTGTCGACCTCGTCCAGGAGTTCGGGACCGGGCTTGGCCTCTGCCGTTTTGAGCGCCCGGGCAAAAAGCTTGCGCTTGATCGCCGTCTCGAGAACCGCCCGTTCGGCCGTGACCCAGCAGCCGCGTCCCGGCAACTGGCGTTTCAGATCCGCGACCACCCGGCCGTCCGGCCCCGCAACGAAGCGGATCAGGCCGTCATCGGCCGGACCGCTCTTGCGGGTGACGATGCACATGCGGCCGTTGAGCGGCAAGTCGTCATCCGCGTCTTCGGGGACGCTGGGATCGTCCGTTGCCCATTCGGGCTGGTCGGGTGCGGCATTCATGAGGATCAGGACGCGGCTTCCGCCTCGTCCTCCTCGCTACCTTCCGTTATTTGGAGTGCCTCGGTCTCGCGTGCAAGGTCTTCCTCCGTAATCCAGCCCGCAGCAAGGCGTGCTTCGAGGATCATGGTTTCCGCTTCGGTGCGCGAAACTTCGAGCTTCGAGAACAGGCCCTCGAAACGCTTGGTCTCGCCATCCTTGCGCTCCGACCAGCCGACGAGGTCGTCGGCGGCGCAGCCTGCGAAATCTTCCATCGTCTTGATGCCGTCCTGACCCAGGGCCACGAGCATCTGACCGGTCATGCCGTTGATGGAGCGCAGTTCGTCGGCAACGCCGAGTTCCTTGCGCTTTTCATCCATCTCGGCTTCCAGCCTGTCGAGATATTCGCGGGCACGTGTCTGGATCTCGCTCGCGGTCTCCTCGTCGAAGCCTTCGATGGAGGCAATCTCGTCGAGTTCTACGAAGGCGAGCTCCTCGACCTGGGCAAAGCCCTCGGACGCCAGAACCTGGCCGACCATCTCGTCCACGTCGAGCGCTTCCATGAAGAGGTTCGTGCGCTCGTTGAATTCCTTCTGGCGACGCTCGGACTCTTCGGCTTCGGTCATGATGTCGATGTCCCAGCCGGTCAGCTGCGACGCGAGACGGACGTTCTGGCCACGACGACCGATCGCGAGCGACAGCTGCTCGTCGGGCACGACGACCTCGATGCGCTCGGCATCTTCGTCAAGCACGACCTTGGCCACTTCGGCCGGCTGCAGGGCGTTGACGATGAAGGATGCGGGATCCTGGCTCCACGGAATGATATCGATCTTTTCGCCCTGGAGCTCGCCGACGACAGCCTGGACGCGGCTTCCGCGCATGCCGACGCAGGCGCCGACCGGATCGATCGACGAGTCGTTGGAAATGACGGCGATCTTGGCGCGCGAACCGGGGTCACGGGCGACCGAGCGGATCTGGATGATGCCGTCGTAGATTTCGGGCACTTCCATGGTGAAGAGCTTGACCATGAACTGCGGATGCGTGCGCGACAGGAAGATCTGCGGACCGCGCTGTTCGCGACGAACGTCGTAGACATAAGAGCGGACCCGGTCGCCATAGCGCATGTTCTCGCGCGGGATCATCTCGTCGCGGCGGATGATGCCTTCGCCGCGGCCGAGGTCCACGACCACATTGCCGTATTCGACGCGCTTGACCGTGCCGTTGACGATCTCGCCGATGCGGTCCTTGTATTCGTCGAACTGGCGGTCACGCTCCGCTTCGCGGACCTTCTGGACGATGACCTGCTTGGCGGACTGGGCAGCGATGCGGCCGAAATCCATCGGCGGCAGCGGGTCGGCAATGAAGTCGCCGAGCTTTGCATCCGGGTTGCGGTCGCGCGCCAGTTCCAGGGGAATCTGCGTGCCGTAGTCTTCGGCAACCTCGACAACTTCCAGGAGACGCTGAAGGCGGATTTCGCCGGTCTTGGAGTTGATGTCGGCGCGGATGTTGCTTTCCGAACCGTAGCGGGAGCGTGCCGCCTTCTGGATCGCATCGGCCATGGCGGCCAGCACGATTTCGCGGTCGATCACCTTTTCGCGCGCGACGGCATCCGCGATCTGCAGAAGTTCGAGCCGGTTAGCACTGACTGCCATGGGGTATGTCTCCGTAGGTCGAATAGTCCGGGTGGTGCCTCTCGGGCCGGGCTTCGAAGCTGAAGCGCCGGCCGGGCGCTTGTCATTGCTGCGAAGGGGTCTCGTCGTCGCCGTCGATGTCTTCGAAATTCTCGTTGGCCGCTTCGCGTGCAGCCTTGGCCTTCTTGTCGGCGGTCAGTGCATCGCGGATCAGGTCGTCCGTCAGGATCAGCTTGGCTTCTGCCAGCGCGGAGAACGGCACCGTGACCATCGGCGCCTCGTCCGGACCCGGCTGGTCGCGCTCGATCGTGAAGCCGTCCGCGTCCGCGCTCCGAATGACGCCGCGGAAGCGCTTGCGGCTTTCGACCAGAACCGAAGTCTCGCATTTCACGAGATGGCCGGTCCAGCGGACGAAATCGCCCTTGCGCACCATCGGCCGGTCGATGCCCGGCGAAGACACTTCCAGATGATACGCCTTGCCGATCGGATCGTCCACGTCTAGCACCGGCGAGATCGCGGTGGAGACGGTTTCGCAATCCTCGACCGTCATCGTGCCGTCGGTCCGTTCCGCCATGATCTGCAGCGTTGCACCATTCTGGGCCGAAAGCCTGACGCGTACCAGCTGGTAGCCCATCGGGATCAGCACGGGTTCGATAATGTCGGCCACGCGACGATCGATCCCGGTCTCGGTGATCAGGCGCGGTTCCTGCTGCATTTCTGCCGTGTCGATGTCGGACAAGCACTGTCTCCCGTCATGCAAGGTCTGTCATGATGGTAATAAAAAAGAGCGGGTCCTGACGGGCCCACTCTTCATCAACCGATCAAGAATTTGAGCGTCATATACGCTGCATCCGCCGCAATTGCAAGCGCCGCGCGGGATGTGACCCTTGCGCGGTCCCCGAGCGACCCGCGAGCGTCCCTTGGGCGAAATCGGCGCGCTGCCGCGGGTTGCCGCAGCAGGTGTCCGGGCTACATTGCGTCAAGAGGACATCAGACATCCTGAAAAGGCCGCCGCCCGCATCACGGTCGTGCCGCCATGGCATATCGGCGGTCTCGTCAAGGTGGCTGCGCATAAACGAGGAGACGGCCGTGCCGGATCGATCATCGCCCTTGGCGCCATTCCGCCACGAGACCTTCCGCATCATCTGGATCGCCAGCCTTGCCTCGAACTTTGGCGGCTTGATCCAGTCCGTCGGCGCCGCCTGGATGATGACGTCCATCTCGACGTCGGTGAACATGGTTGCACTGGTGCAGGCGTCGGTCACGCTGCCGATCATGCTGTTCTCGCTGATCTCGGGCGCGCTGGCGGACAGTTTCGACCGGCGGCGGATCATGTTGGTCGCGCAGCTCTTCATGCTGGTCGTATCGGCGCTGCTGACGGCGTTCGCCTGGTTCGGTCTGATCACGCCCTGGCTACTGCTGACGTTCACCTTTCTGATCGGCTGCGGAACGGCGCTGAACAACCCGGCCTGGCAGGCCTCCGTTGGCGATATCGTCCCGCGCGAGGATCTGCCGGGAGCCGTGTCGCTGAACAGCATGGGCTTCAACATGACGCGCAGCGTCGGCCCGGCCATCGGGGGCGTCATCGTGGCGGCAGCCGGCGCAGCGGCGGCATTCGCGGTGAACACGCTCACCTATTTCGCGCTGATCTATGCGCTGTTGCGCTGGAAACGGACGCCGGCGCTCAACGCCCTGCCGCGCGAGCCCCTGGCACGGGCCGTCGGGGCAGGGCTGCGATATGTCGCGATGTCGCCGAACATCCTGAAGGTCATGCTGCGCGGCTTCCTCTTCGGCCTGTCGGCGAGCGCGATCCTGGCCCTTCTGCCGCTGGTTGCGCGCGATCTCGTGGCCGGCGGACCGCTGACCTACGGCGTCCTCCTCGGCGCCTTCGGAATCGGTGCGATCGGCGGTGCGCTGCTGAGCGCCCGGCTGCGCGAGCGTCTGGCCGGCGAAGCCGTCGTGCGCATTGCCTTCGTCGGCTTCGGGCTGTCCGCCGTCATCGCCGCCGTCAGTCGGTCGGAAGTCCTCACAAGCCTTGCCATGCTTCTATCGGGTGCCGGCTGGGTGTTGGCCCTGTCGCTGTTCAACACGACCGTACAGCTGTCCACGCCGCGCTGGGTGGTGGCGCGGGCTCTTTCGCTCTACCAGACGACCACGTTCGGCGGCATGGCGCTTGGCAGCTGGGTCTGGGGCCTGGCCGCGGAAAACTACGGTCCTGCAACGGCCCTTGTCGGCTCGGCAGCCGTCATGCTGGTCGGTGCAGCCGTCGGCCTGCGGTTTGCCTTGCCGGAATTCAAGGCGCTCAATCTCGATCCCCTGGGCAGTTTCACCGAACCAATGCTCAAGCTCGATCTGAAACCGAGAAGCGGGCCGATCGTCGTGATGATCGACTACGAGATCGATCCTGCGGACGTCGAGGCGTTCTTGTCGATCATGACCGAACGTCGCCGTGTCCGGATCCGCGACGGTGCCGGCCAGTGGACACTGATGCGCGACCTCGAGCGACCGGAGATCTGGACCGAGACCTACCATGTGCCGACCTGGGTCGAGTATGTCCGCCACAATCAGCGGCGCACCAAGGACGATGCGGCAATCTACGAGCAGCTCCGCGCGCTCCATTGTGGCGAAACGGCCCCTTACGTGCATCGCATGATCGAGCGGCAGACGATCCTGCCGCACGAATACGAACAGTTCAAGCGGCCGGTCGACATCGGTCACTGAGGCGATGGTCTACCGCAGCTTGGCCTTGAGACCGGCGTCTGGGAAGCATGTCGCTGCAAGCCCGTTTTTCTCCTGCCACTGGCCGAGCGAGCGCCTTGTCTTGTAGCCGGCCAGCCCATCGGCCTTGCCGATGTCGTAACCCTGGGCTTCGAGCCGTTTCTGCATGGTCAGGACATCGGAGCGCAGCATCTTTCCGACGTCGCCCCAGCTACCCTCGAACGCACCGCCATTCGCGCCGATCCGGTCGGCGAGATTGCCGATGAAGAGCGCATAGAGATCGGAATTGTTGTATTCCTTGATGACGTAGAAATTCGGCGTCACCAGGAATTCCGGGCCATGGCGACCGGCCGGCACCAGCATCATGCCACTCTCCTTCGCGTCACTGCGTGGAAAGGCCTTGCCGGAAACACGGGCGATCCCGGATGCGGCCCATTGCCCGAACGGCTTTGCAAGATCCGGCCCCTCCTGCGCGCAGGAAACGGTCCGCGGGATCGACACTTCGAAGCCCCAGTCACGACCGCGCTGCCAGCCTTTTTCGGACAGGTAATGCGCGATGGAGCCAAGGACGTCCGGCACAGAATTCCAGATGTCACGCCGCCCGTCGCCATCGAAATCGACGGCATAGGAGAGGAAGCTCGAGGGAAGGAACTGCGGCTGGCCCATGGCACCCGCCCAGGATCCGCGCATGTCGGCCTCGGCGACGTCGCCGCTGGCCAAGATATGCAGGGCCGAGACGAGCTCGCGGGTGAAGAGTTCACTGCGCGTGGACATGAAGGCCTTGGTCGCAAGCACATCGAGCACGGGATGGGGGATCTTCGCCCGCCCGAAGCCCGACTCGCGGCCCCAGATCGCCAGCACGATCGGGCCGGGCACGCCATAGGTCTTCTCGATCCGCCGCAGCGTCGCGGCGTGCGTCGAGGCGAGGCTCCGACCGGTTGCGGCGAGGCCCTGCAGGCGCTTTTCCGAGAAATAGGCGCCGGGAGAAGCGAACTCCGCCTGGCTCTGTTTCTGGTCGCCTGGCGGTTTTGCGCCCGGCGGCACTAGGTCCGGGAGGTCCCAGTCGAGCTTCACATCGGCAAACGCCGTGTCGAACTCGTTCCTGGTAACGCCGCCCTTCTGAGCTTGCGGCCAGAGATCGGTCTGCAGCCAGCGCCGGAACTGCGCTTCGGTCTCGGCCTTCGAAGCGGCCAGCGCCGGAATGGCTGTGCACGCGCAGACGAGAGCCGCGAGGCCGAGGCGATGGAAATGGCGAAGGCCGGGAAGTCGGGGGAATGTCATGTCAGATTGCCGTCCTCGCCCGCAGAGCCGCGGTCAGTGTGCCGTCGTCGAGATAGTCAAGCTCGCCTCCGACGGGGACGCCGTGGGCAAGCCGGGTGATGCGGACGTCCAGCCCGTCGAGCTGGTCGGTGATGTAATGCGCTGTCGTCTGGCCCTCGACGGTTGCGTTCACGGCGATGATCAGCTCGCGCACCTCGCCCTTGACGACGCGATCGACCAGTCCACGGATGTTCAGGTCGTCGGGGCCGACGCCATCGAGCGGCGACAGCGTGCCGCCGAGCACATGATAGGCCGTGTTCATCGCACCCGTGCGCTCCAGTGCCCAGAGATCGGCCACGTCTTCGACCACGATGATGCAGCTATGGTCGCGCCGTGCATCCGTGCAGACGCTACAAGGGTCGCTCGTATCCACATTGCCGCAGCAGGAGCAGATGCGGACCTTCCGATGCGCCTCGCTCATCGCATCGGCGAGCGGCCCAAGCAGCTGGTCTTTCTTCTTGACGAGATGGAGAGCCGCGCGACGGGCCGAGCGGGGGCCGAGCCCTGGTACCTTCGCCAGAAGCTGGATGAGTTTTTCGATTTCGGGGCCGGTGACTCGCTTTGCCATGAGGCGCGTTCTATCCCATATGCGGGTGGAGTGAAAATGCTTTGCACCGCGCAGGTATGATCGGCGACCACGCACGAAAAGGGTAAGCCATGAAGATAGACGCCGTCTGCGTCGGCCATGCCACCGTCATCGGCGGCAAGATCGCAAAGACCGGGATCGTCAAGCATCCCCAGGGCGGTGCCGTTATCGTGGATGCCGCGGGGCTGGCGGGCGATGCGGTGTGCAATCGGAAACATCATGGCGGTCCGGATCAGGCCGTCTACGGCCTCGGCTCGCTGGATCTGGACGCCTGGGCAGAGGAACTGGGCCATGCCGTCCCGCCCGGCCTGTTTGGCGAAAATCTCGTTGTCTCGGACGTCGACAGCCGAGCAATCGCGGTCGGCGATCGCTTCGAGACGGACACCGTCACGCTGGAGGTCACCTCCACCCGAATCCCCTGTTCCACGCTCGCACTTCGGTTCAACGATCCGGGATTTGCGCGCAGGTTCCGGAGGGTCGGCCGGCCGGGCTTCTACTGCCGCGTACTGCGTCCGGGCATGATGTGCGCCGGGGAACGCGTCGTCTTTCATGCGTTCCAGGGGCCTCGGATCACGATGCCGGAGATGCTTGCCACCGCGGTCAAGACGCTTTCCGACGCAGAGCGCGCGCGTTACCGGGCGGCCCCGATCAGCGAGCGGGTTCGTGCGCAGCTTGAAGCGCTCCAGCCTTAACCATTCCTTAAGGAACCGCTTCGCGACGCCGTCGGGCTCCGTTATGTCCTTCGCGACCAAGGCAGCTGACGGGAGCGTGCAATGACGTGGGCGAGCAGGATCAGACGGCAAGCGGGATATCTGGCGCTGGTTCTCCTCGCCGCGGTTCCCGCGAGCCACAGCCTTGCCCGAACCTGCGCGCCCTCCGGCGTCGAGGCGGCCCGCCTCCAGCGTCAGATTGCCACGAACAGGACGATGGCGCAGAAGCATGGTTGCGATCTCGAAAACGGCGGCTTTGTCTGCCGGGAGGTGGCTGGCCGTATCGCACAGGCCCGAGCGGCGCTTTCGGCCTTGCCATCCACCTGCAAGGCCGATGGTCGCGCGACCCACGCGGCGATCTCGCCGAAACGCATCATCCGGCAGCTTGCCAAGGCCGAGGCGTCCACTGCCCGCCCGGCGCTCTCCGCGGCGACACGCGCGGCCACGTTCTGCGTTCGTCTTTCGGACGGCTATTACTTCCCGACGCCCAATTCCGGATTCAGCCCTCGTCGCGCCTCGGCCGAACGGCTTGCGGCACAGTGCAGGGCCATCTGCACCACGGCGAACATGGATGTCTTCCAGCAGCCGAATGGGAATGGCGAGCCGATGGACATGGTCTCGCTCTCGACCGGGAGACGCTATCGGGATCTCGATGTGGCAGGTCTTTACCGAAAGGCCGAACAGGCGAAAACCTGCGATGCGAGCCGCATCTTTTCTGCCGACTTTCGACCCATGTCCGCCGCAAGCATGCCTGCGACAGCGCCCCAGACCGGCTCCGAAGCAGCGCCAGATCGGGGGCCGACCGTTCTCGCGACGCTGGAAGGAAGGCCGGACAGAGGACTGTTCTCCGACGTCGGCCTGCGTGGTACGCGAACGGATATTCCAAGGTTTCCGCGCAAGGTCCGCATGGTCGGGCCTGCATTCCTGCCGGACCTCTGACCCGGCAGCCCTCAGAAAGGCAGCTTCATTCCGGGCGGAATCGGCAGGCCGGCGGTCAGTTCGCGCGTCTTTTCCGCCGTGATCGCCTCCGCCTTGTCCTTGCCGTCCTTGTGCGCGGCGACAATCAGATCCTCGAGGATCTCGACCTCGTCTTCCTTAAACAGGGACGGATCGATCTTGATGCTCTTCAAGGCGCCCTTTCCATCGAGCCGGACGGTGACGAGGCCCCCTCCGGAGGTGCCGTCCACTTCGAGAAGGGCGATTTCCTCCTGAAGCTTCTCCATCTTGGCCTGCATTTCCTTGACCTTGCCCATCATGCCCATGATATCGCGCATCGTCCGTCGTCTCCTCTTCTCATATCCGGTTGGATCAGTGTTCTATGTCGTCACCGGGAAGAATGTCGCCCTCTTCGGACTCGGCCACCGCAACAATCTCCGGCGTCTCGTCCCGTTCGACCTCCGATACCTTGATGCGGACATCGACCATCTTGGCGCCGGGGAAGCGGGCGAGGATGGCTGCGACGTCCGGATCCTGACGCGCATCGTTGAAGCGTTCTTCCTTCGCGGCCGCTTCGGTTTCCACCATGGTCGGCAGACCGGGCTCGCGGCTCACCGTCACCATCCAGCGGATGCCGGTCCACTCCTCCAGCCGCCGCTGCAAGTCGGTCACCAGCGTTTTCGGCGCGTCATCGGGAACGTTCATTTCCAGCCGGCCCGGTTCGATCCGCACGAGACGCACGAAATTGCGCACCAGCGTCTTCAAGAGGATGTCACGGTTCTTCTGGCAGAGGTCGACGATATCGGCGACCGAGCGCAGGGGAACGACGGGAGCCGCCGGCGCCGGCTCGGGCTTCAGGTCGACCTGACCACGCTCCTGTGCCGCGGGAAGCTCGGCCTCGGGCACCGCACGCAGCATGGCCGCGCCGTTGGCCGTCAATCGCGATGGCGTGACCGGTTCGCCGGAGCGCGCCGTGACACTGCCCTGACCCTGTCCGTAACCCTGCTGGGCAACGGCGGATGCCATCGTACCATTGCCGCTCGCATGGCCGTTCCCGGGCGTACCACCCACGCCCGATCCCGCCCCCCGGGGGGCCGGCCGCGCGGCATCGCTGCCCGACATTTCCAGCAGCCGGCGGGCCGCATCTTCCGGCGAGGGAAGGTGGGCGGCATGCGTCAGCCGGATTAGCACCATTTCGGCGGCACCGGCAGGCCGGGCGGCGTTTTCCGTCTCCGGTATGCCTTTCAGCAGCATCTGCCAGATCCGCGACAAAGTGGAGACGGCGACGGCAGCAGAAAATTCCGCACCGCGAATCCGCTCGACCTCGCTGAGCGACTGGTCGTTGGCGGCCTCCGAGGAAAACTTCAGCTTGGTCACGAGATGCGTAAAATCGGCAAGATCGGTCAGGACGACAGACGGGCTGGCACCGGCCTTGTACTGAAAGGCAAACTCCTCGAGCGCCGCTTTCACGTCGCCGCGCACCACATGGCCGAAGAGGTCGACAATACGGGCGCGATCGGCAAGGCCGAGCATGCTCCGCACCGCATCCGCGGCAACGATTCCGCCGCCATGGGCGATCGCCTGGTCGAGCAGCGAAAGGCCGTCACGGGCCGAGCCTTCCGCAGCGCGCGCGATCATGGCCAGCGCCTCGGCTTCTGCGGTGACGCCTTCCTTGCCGAGAATGGTGGAGAAAAGGCCGACCAGATCGGTCGCCGCGATACGCCGCAGGTCGAACCTCTGGCACCGGGATAGGACGGTGATCGGAACCTTGCGGATTTCGGTCGTCGCGAAGATGAATTTCACGTGCTCAGGCGGCTCTTCGAGCGTTTTCAGCAGTCCGTTGAAGGCCTGCGTCGAGAGCATGTGCACCTCGTCGATGATGTAAACCTTATAGCGCGCGGAAACCGGCCGATAGCGCACCTGCTCGATGATCTCGCGGATATCGTCGATGCCGGTATGGGACGCGGCGTCCATCTCGATCACGTCGACATGGCGCCCTTCCATGATCGCCTGGCAGTGTTCACCCGGCGTGCGAAGATCGATCGTCGGCTTGTCAATGTCGTCGGTCTTGTAGTTCAATGCGCGCGCGAGGATGCGGGCCGTGGTCGTCTTGCCGACGCCGCGGACACCCGTCAGCATGTAGGCCTGCGCGATGCGCCCCGTCTCGAACGCATTGGTCAGCGTCCGGACCATTGGCTCTTGTCCGACCATCAGGTCGGAGAAGTCCTTCGGGCGATATTTCCGCGCAAGAACCCTGTAAGCCGCCGGCTTCTCGACCGGGGCGGTGGCTGCGTCAGGAGATGTCGTGGTGATGTCGGTCATGCGCCCCGCCGCTCGTTCCGTCTGTCCGGACGGTCGGCAAGCTTTAGACGCGGCAGCGAGCTTGCGAACGGGCGGCCATGGTCTGGTGGTTCAGGGACTTCCACGAAGACCCTGAGGGTGGGAGGCTGGCACGATGACCCGTGCCGGGCTCGTTGGGGCTGCTTCCTTCCGGACCTGACCCGGTTGGCGAGTGGCTCGTCCACCACCAACCTCCCGATCTCCATATCGGCAATATCCAAACGGAATGCAAGTCGGCCCTTGGAAGAATCTGGCATCCCTGTCAGAAGAGAAGCCTGTCCAAAGAGAGGCCTTTCCCGAAGCGCTGACCCGTCGTTCAGACAAACGGGCACGGCGGCCGGGAAAGACCGACAGCACAAGCAGGAGGAACCCGTGACCCCGTTCGAACTCGACCCGCGCCTCGCGCGTGACAGCGATCTCGTGTCCCGCCTCGATCTTTGCCAGCTGCGGCTCAGCCGCGATGCGCGCTGGCCCTGGCTGATTCTCATCCCGGAGCGCAACGCTGTCAGCGAAACGTTCGAGCTGTCGCCCGACGAGCAGGCAACGCTTTCGCGCGAAACCAACCGGATTGGGACTGCTTTGAAGCAGGTAACCGGTGCGACCAAGATCAACATCGGCGCACTGGGCAATATCGTTCGACAGCTCCATGTCCATGTCGTTGCCCGCACCGAGGACGATGCGAACTGGCCGGGCCCCATCTGGGGCTTCGGCGTGGCCGAACCTTGGGACGCGGCAAAGCGAGACCACTTCCTGAAGAGCCTGATGGAATCCCTGACATGAGCCACGCGATTTTTGATTTCAAGGGACCGCATCCCGAACCGAGTTCTCTGGTCGCTTTTGCCGGCAATCATCTCGTCCGCGACAGCGAACACCGAGCCGACGATTGCGTGGAGGTGGCGCTGAAGACCGAGGGCGCGCATCTCTTCGCCTTTGCGGAGGGCAAGCTGGTCGTCAAGCACGACGAAAACATCATCGACCCGCTGTTTGCGCCGTACGAGATCGCGGAGCTCGAGCCTGATCTCGAGGCTGCCATCCTTCTGGGAACGCTCCCCTCCGGAGAGCCGCGGATCGCGGTTCCCGTCAACCGGACGGAGGCGACGTTGGAGGAGCCCTTCAAGCTGGCAGATGGCCGCAGCCTCTATCGGCAGGCGATGCTGCCGGACGAATTGCTCGGGCAGTTTGCCCAGGCCGCGAGCCTGATGGCCTGGAATGCCTCCAACCGCTTCTGCGGCAAATGCGGCAGCCCGATGGAGGCCCGGGGCGGCGGATATCGGCGGGTGTGCACGGCCTGCGGCCATCCGGCGTTCCCGCGCACGGATCCCGTCGTCATCATGCTGACGATCGACCTGCAGCGCGACCTCTGCCTGCTCGGCCGCAGCCCGCACTTTCCCGAGGGCATGTATTCCTGTCTTGCTGGCTTTCTGGAGCCCGGCGAGACGATCGAGAATGCCGTGCGGCGCGAGACGATGGAAGAGTCCGGCATTCGAATCGGCCGCGTGCGCTATCACGCTTCCCAGCCCTGGCCGATGCCGCACAGCCTCATGATCGGCTGCTATGCCGAGGCCAAGTCGAGCGAGATCCGGATCGACGATCTCGAGCTTGAAGACTGCCGCTGGTTCACCCGCGAGGAGACCCGTGCCATGCTTGCCCGCAATACGGGCCATGACGTCGACGTCCAGTCGACGCCGCCGAAAGGGGCGATCGCCCACCAGCTGATGCGCGATTGGCTGGATTGGCCGGCCTGACGAAACGCCGAACCGGAAAACGAAAGAACCGGCACGAGGCCGGTTCTTCAAAGCGCAATCGTCGAAGGGACGCCTGATCAGAAGTCGCGCTGGAAGCGGATCGTGCCGCCGACTGCATCGCCATGACCGCGTTCGCCGTCGAATTTGGTGTAGTTGAACTCCGGCTGCACCTTGAAATTGTCGACGATCATATACTCCATGTTAAGGGCGGTCGCGAGCGTGCCATCCTGTTCATAGGCCACCTGACCGTTGACGGAGGTCTTCTCGTTAACCGTGGCGGTGAACCCGCCCCATGCGGCCCAGTCTCCGTTCCACGGGCCATAGTAGTTGCGCCTGCGGGTGTCGCCCGGACCTTTGTCATTGTTCCAGTCGGACTGGTAGCCGGCCATGATGAAGATCTTGAACACGTCGTTAAAGACGATATCGCCGCGAACCTTGCCGCCGAAGGCCTCGGCATCCGGATCGTAGCCGCCGATGATAAACAGGCCGCCCCAGTCTTCCTGAATGCGTGCGCCTGCCAGCGGGTGTGCCGCCTGATAGTCGTCGACCGGCCTGCCGGCAAAGCCGGTATCGTAGGAGCCGCCACCCTCTTCCACGCCGATGAAGGCCGAAAAGCCCTTGTCGCCGCCCCACTGGTAGCTCACCTGGTTCGTCCGGTCGCCGGTATAGTCGATGACGTCGTCATTGATGATGTTGCCGGCCGAATTCAGGAAAAGGTCGTAGCGTGAATCGTTGAAGCCGGCCATGAAGCCGCCGAGCATGATGTAGGCCGAATTGATGTAGGTGGTCGATTCGCCATCGCTCGCTTCCGATCGCATTTCGATGAAGGAGCGGAGCTCGCCGAATTCCGTATCGTTGCGGGCATCCAAGGTCAGCGTTCCCCGGGTAAAGGGCGACCAGTCGAGATCTTCGCCGCTATAGGCACTTTCCCCCAGATTGTTGTCGTTGCGGACATAGCCGCCAATCTTCAGGCATGTTTCCGTGCCTGGAATGTAGAAGAAGCCTTCGCCGAAGGCATCGCAGACACGAACATATTCCATGGCTTCCGGCTCGGCGGCAACGATCGCATCGGCGGCCCGTGCGCCCGCAGTCATGGACAACGCAGCCGTCGAGGCAAGAAGAAGAGTTCTGATAATCATGGTAGGCGTCCCTTGGATGCCGCCTTTTCCGCGGCTGTCAAACGAAAGGCGCGGGCGGCAATGCCGCAAATCAGTCACCTCTCCGCCGTACGCAA
Organism: Rhizobium sp. Leaf341; assembly: GCF_001424325.1. NCBI lineage: Bacteria > Pseudomonadati > Pseudomonadota > Alphaproteobacteria > Hyphomicrobiales > Rhizobiaceae > Rhizobium > Rhizobium sp. Leaf341. The sequence continues at coordinate 886,019 of NZ_LMPE01000003.1, read as the reverse complement.
TCATCTTTGCGTCATGAACACTACCCCGCACCTTGGACATGTTTGTCCGCGCAGAAGGGATTTCGGCAGGGCGCGACTTTTATAACACGCGTCGCATGGGGTGCGCCGGATAGGAGCCGAGGATCCGGACCTTCTCCGAAAAGAACCGAAGTTCCTCCAGCGCCCGCTTGACGTTCGCATCGTCGGGATGCCCGTCGATATCCGCATAGAATTGCGTCGCGATGAACTTTCCGCCAATCTGATAGCTCTCCAGCTTCGTCATGTTGATGCCGTTCGTGGCAAAGCCCCCCAGCGCCTTGTAGAGCGCGGCCGGAATGTTGCGGACGTTGAAGACGAATGTGGTGACGAGATGGTCGCTTGCGGCATCGCGCCGGATCGGCTTTTCGTCGCGTGAGAGCACCACGAAGCGCGTCACGTTGTTTTCCGTGTCCTCGACGTTCTCGGCGACGATATCGAGCTTGTAGAGATCGGCCGCCAGCCGGGGCGCGAGGGCCGCCATCGAGCGGTCCCCCGTTTCCGACACAAGCTTGGCGGCGCCGGCGGTGTCGCCGGCGACGACGGGCTTCCAGCCGTTGGCGCGCACGATCTTGCGGCACTGGCCGAGCGCATGAATGTGGCTGTGCACGGTGCGGATCTCGCTGCGGGAAACACCGGGCAGGACCATCAGCTGGAACCGGATCGGCATGAAATACTCGCCGATGATGTGCAGGCGCGACTCCGGCAACAGATGATGGATGTCGGCGACGCGTCCCGCGATCGTGTTTTCGATCGGGATCATGGCGAGGTCCGCCTCGCCGTTCTCGACGGCCAGAAAGGCATCCTCGAACGTCTGGCAGGGCAGCGGGTCCATCGCCGGGAACATGTCGCGCGATGCCATGTCCGAATTTGCGCCGTAGTCGCCCTGGAACGAGATCCGGTTGGTGACAGGCATCATGACGTAGCTCCGGGACGCGTCGAGAGCATCCGTCGTGCCGCCTCGAGATCGGCAGGCGTATCGACGCCGAGCGGAATGGAGCTCACGATTTCCACGTCGATGCGCATGCCTGCCTCGAGCGCGCGGAGCTGTTCGAGCGATTCGCGCTTTTCCAGCGTCGACGGCGGCAGGGCCACGAAACGTTCCAGAGCAGACCGGCGATACGCGTAAAGGCCGATATGATGGTAGAGCGGTCCTGTACCATGGGGTGCGGTTGCCCGCGTGAAGTAAAGCGCCCGCATGCGGCTGGCAGACAAAGGTGCGCCGACGACCTTCACGACGTTCGGATTGCTCTTCTCCGCTTCGTGCACGATTTCCACCGTCAGTGTCGCGATGTCCACGGCGGGATCTTCCAACGGCCGCAGGGCTGCGCGGATGGTTTCCGGCTCGATCGTCGGCAGATCGCCCTGTACGTTGATGACGGTCTCGATCCGGCCCTCGGGGTCGCAGAGGGTCAGGGCCTCGTAGATCCGGTCAGAGCCGGATTGATGGTCGATGCGCGTCATCACGGCTTCGAAGCCGGCCGCCGTCACGGCATCAAACGTGTCCTGGTGATCGACAGCCACGACGATGCGTCCGGCGTCCGCATCCCGCGCACGAAGCGCGACCTGGACGATCATCGGCAGCCCGCAGATGTCGGCCAGAGGCTTGCCAGGAAGCCGTGTGGAGGCCATCCGCGCCGGGATGAGGACGAGTGTTTTTGCCAAATTGTCGCTTTTCATGCCGAGCCCTTCAAAACACCATCAAAAAGTGCCAGAAGTGGTTCGTCCGGCACGGATATCGCTGTTGCAACGCTTGGTCAAAAGACATAGCTTCCGCACGATTTCAAGGTGCCGTGGCAGATTGTTGAAACCGGCGGCGCGTGCGTATGCCTGGAGCCGGACGCAAGGGGAGGTGTGTTGATGAACTCGCATGTAAATATGGCCGTGGGAGCCTTTCTCGGAACGGTCTTCGTGCTGATGTCCGTATCGATCGCCTCTGAAGGCATTTTTCATTCCGAAGCTCCGGAGAAGCCGGGCTTTGCCATCATTGCCGAGGAGACGGCAGGCGAGGCCGGAGCGGGGGCTGCTGCCGAGACGGAAGTCGACATCAAGCCGCTGCTTGCCAGCGCCGATGCCGGTGCCGGCGAAGCCATCTTCAAGAAGTGTGGCGCCTGTCACACCATCGAAAAGGGTGGGCCGAACAAGGTCGGACCCAACCTCTGGGGCGTGGTGGAGCGACCGATCGCCTCGCATGAAGGCTTTGCCTATTCGGCCGGCATGAAGACCTTTGCCGAAGCCAACAAGACGTGGACATACGATCATCTGAGCTATTTCATCGAGGCGCCGAAGAAGCACGTGCCTGGCACGGCCATGGGATTTGCGGGCGTGAAGAAGCCGGAAGAGCGTGCCAACCTCATCGCCTGGCTTCGCGGTCAGTCCGATGCGCCTGTTGCTCTTCCCGATGCCTCTGCCTCCGCTGCACCTGCAGCCGCGCCGGCTGATGCTGGGGCTCCGGCTGCCCCGGCTGCCCCTTCTGCCCCGGCCCCTGCGACACCCGCAGCCCCGGCCCCTGCGACACCGGCCCCTGCAACACCGGCCCCTGCGAACTAAGTCGCAGAGCGTCATTGATCGACAATTGTCTAAGCCCGGCTCGCGCCGGGCTTTTTGCGTTCTGACAACAGGGTCTGTCGTTGCGCGAACGTACGACCACGAGAAGCCTGGGATGTCGGGCTGCCGAGCGTCAAAGGGCGAGCGTCAGAGCAGAACGTAGGCCCATGCGGAAACGGTGACCACGCCGAGGGCCGTGGTCAGGGTAATGGTCGAGGATGCCAAGCCATGACCCACATTGAAATGGTTCGCGATCAGCCAGGCGTTGACACCTGTGGGGACGGCCGACGTCAGCACCAGCGCGGCCGTCCAGGAGCGTTCGAGGCCGAGCAGATGGCTTGCGCCGAAAACACAGGCGGGCAACACCACGAGTTTGAGCGCGCTGGTGAAGGCGGCAAGGCCGAGATTGCCTGACAGTCCATATTTATCAAGCGCCATTCCGATCGAGATCAGCGCGGCGGGGCCTGCGACAGCCGCCGTCTGGTCGATGGCGATCTTGAGCGGTCCCGACAGCGGGAGATTCAACGTATGCATCAGGGCGCCGCAGGCGAGCCCGATCACAAGCGGGTTGCGCACCAGATTCCGCAGGATGCCGCGAGCCAGGGCCAGCGGACTTTGGGCCGCGCCGCCATTGGTCTTCCGTTCTGCCCGTTCCATCAGGATCGTGCCGGCGATCATCATCACGGGAAGATGCACCGAGATCAGGATCGACAGGGCCACGACACCGGCGTCCCCCACATTGCGCGAGACGAGCGGCAGGCCGATGAAAATGGTGTTGGCGAAGGCCGAAGAGACGCCCGCGAGCACGCCGATGCGGCGGTCGCGCTTGAAGCCGAGGGTGGCGACAAGATGGCCAAGCGTCCAGACGACGGCGACCCCTGAGAAATAGGCGACCCAGAGTGGCCACGGCGAGCCGTCCGTGAAGTCCGCGGTCGCTATGGTGCGAAACAGGAGAACGGGCACGGAAACCTTGAACACGAAGTCGCCGAGGGCATCGCCGACCGCGGGCTTCAGATAGCCCGTTCGCACGATCAGCCAGCCTGCGAAAATGAGGACGAAGAGAGGAAGGACATTGATGAGGACGTCGGACATGAAGCTCTCCGTGCCCCTATCGCATAAACTGCTTCGTGCGCCCTTCGCAACCTTTCCGTTTGCGACGCAATGCCTGCGTAAGTTTCGACTGCCATAAAGGCCGACGGTTATCGGCAGCGGAAGGATTCGGCATGACGGTAAGTAATTACACAGTGATCAATGAAAAATGGTGGCAGCAACCGGTCGTCCTCGAACTCGGCGGCATCGGAGACTACCGGATTATCCGCAACACGCGGGAAGCGGCCGAAGTCCTACTCGACAAATGGCCGACACATGAAGGCGCCGCCTACGGAGCCGCCCTGCGAATGTGCCGCTACGTTCTGAACGGCGAGCAGCCCGCGGATTATGCACGCGAGGACTTCATCGCGGCGGCCGTCGAAGCGTTCATCCATGTCGAAGACGGGCGCCGCCTCTTCTGATCGACCGTTCATGGCGAGACGGTACGCCTCACGGCGAAGCGGGATGGCGTGGAACATTCCTGTGAGACCTCGCGTTGCATTGCAGCGATAACGCTGATCCGCGAAACGGCCAAAAACGGCCGGCCCTGAATGCGGAACGCGGGCAACAGGGGCGCACAGGCATGCCGATTGACAAGCAGACATATTGCCGACGCGACGATGAACCCCATCTGCGGGATGACGACCTCGCAAGCAAGGTCTCACGATACATCCAGTATGTGGCCCTCGTCGATACGACCCACCTTGATGTCATCGCCATCGGACGCACCATCATCCTGTCCGGCTATGTGTCGAACGAAGCCGAGGTCGGTTGCGTCGAACAGGCAGCCGCATCGGTGATCGGTGTTCATCTCGTCGAGAACAATGTAACCGTCCGGCACCACTGAGAGTTCCAGGTGCTCGAGCAACATCGCGTCCGGCAGACGTCTTTCAGGTTCTTCGACCAAGCAGGCTGACGCGCTCTCCGTCGCACCCCTATCCGTCACGACCGCATCTGGCGAACATCACACGAGAACGCGCACCGAACAGAACCGTCTCCCCGACTAGAACGCGTCGGGGAAGTGGACCGGCCAACGCCATGGCGTGACGGCCATGATGTCATAGCGGATCGACAGGCGATCCGCATCTGGCTGCCGTTGCAGCCAGAGTTCGCTCGCGTTCCGGATTCTCGCCTCCGACAGGGCACTCACCGCGGCGATCGCCGCATCCGCGCTTCGGCGCGCCTTCACCTCGACGCAGGCGATGAGATCGCCACGCCGGGCGATGATGTCGATTTCCCCGAGCTTCGTGCGGTAGCGAAAGGCGACAATCCGATAGCCGCGCAGCATGAGGGCTAGGGCTGCGAGATATTCCGCAAGGGCCCCTCTGCGCAGCGCCTGCAAGCGTCGCCGGTCGGCCCTTTGCGTCACGGCTGATCCTTGAGCACCAGAAGCCGGTCATAGAGCGTGCGCCGGTTCAGTCCCGTGCGTTTTGCAGCTTCGGTCGCCGCCTTGCCGGCCGACATCTCGGCGGAAAGCTCTGTCAGGAGAGCATCGACATCCTGCGCTTCCGGTGCCGCTTCCTCCGGAGGCGGGCCGATGACCAGCACGATTTCGCCCTTCACGACGACGTCGCCGCCGTAATGGTCGGAAAGTTCACCGAGCGTCCCGCGCCGGAACTCCTCGTAGGTCTTGGTCAGTTCGCGACAGACCACCGCCGCGCGTGCCCGGCCGAGCGTCTCCGCAGCGCCGATCAGCGTGGCGCCGATCCGGTGAGGCGACTCGAAGAAGATCAGCGTTGCCGGCACGCGGGAAAGGTCGCCCAGCCGGTCGCGCCGCGCCTTGTCCTTGGAGGGCAGAAAGCCTGCGAAGAGGAAGGCCTCGTTCGAAAGTCCGGAGCCGACCAGCGCAGCCAGGGGGGCCGAAGGCCCGGGGAGGGGCACCACCCTGTGGCCCGCTTCGATCGCCGTCTGGGCAAGCCGATAACCCGGATCGGACACAAGAGGCGTGCCCGCATCCGACACCAGCGCGACCGACCGGCCGGCATCGAGCGCCGCGATCAGCCGCGGGCCGGCCTCGTTCGCATTGTGCTCGTGATAGGCGTAGGGACGGTTGGCGATTCCGTAGCGGTCCAGGAGAACGCGTGTGACGCGTGTGTCTTCGCAGGCTAGCACATCGGCGCCGGCCAGGGTTTCCAATGCCCGCAGGGTGATGTCGCCGAGATTGCCGATCGGCGTCGCCACCAGATAGAGCGCCGGCTCGATCGGTCGGGCATCCACGATCGTATCGTGGACGCGATAGCTGCGCGACCGTATGTCGGCATCCGATGCCGCACCGCGTTCTCTTGTCTTGTCCTTCATGCGGTCTTTATGGGGGAGCCGGTGTCGGGCCGCAAGCCGGAGCGTCGAAGGATAATGGTGGGCAGTGTAATGCGAGCGCGGCTTGGCCCTTGCACTTCGTCCCGGTGTAGTGCCATTTTGCGCGTCCACATCCACGCCGCCCTTCGGCCGCCCGCGGCCCGGTGGCCGAGACGTTCAAGAGTTCAAGCCGGGAGGTCTCTCCCGGTCCTGATGGAAAGCGACAGCATCTCATGCGCATTACGATCGAGCGGTCCAATCTCCTCAAATCGCTGAACCACGTCCACCGCGTCGTCGAGCGCCGGAACACCATTCCGATCCTGTCGAACGTTCTGCTGCGGGCCGACGGCGAGAGCCTCGACATGAAGGCGACCGACCTCGATCTCGAAATCACCGAGGCGACACCGGCGCAAGTCGAGCAGCCGGGTGCCACCACTGTTCCAGCCCACCTGCTCTACGACATCGTCCGCAAGCTGTCGGACGGTTCGGAGGTCCGGCTTTCGACCAATGCCGAGGGTACAGCGATGACGGTCGCCTCCGGCCGATCGAAGTTTTCGCTTCAATGCCTGCCGCAGTCGGATTTTCCGGACCTGAACGCCGGCACCTTCACGCACAAGTTCACGATGAAGGCGACCGATCTCAAGATGCTGATCGATCGCACGCAGTTCGCGATCTCGACGGAAGAGACACGCTACTATCTGAACGGCATCTATATCCACACGATCGAAAGCAAGGGAGACCTGAAGCTGCGCGCCGTGGCAACGGACGGGCACCGTCTTGCGCGCGCCGATCTGGAGGCGCCTTCGGGCTCCGAAGGCATGCCGGGCATCATCATTCCCCGCAAGACCGTGGGCGAACTGCAGAAGCTGGTGGATCAGCCGGACGCGACGGTGACGCTGGAGCTTTCCGATGCCAAGATCCGCATGAGCATCGGCTCCATCGTCATGACATCGAAGCTGATCGACGGGACGTTCCCGGATTACCAGCGCGTCATTCCGGCCAATAACGAGAAGGAACTGCGGATCGATTGCCAGTCCTTCGCGCAGGCCGTGGACCGCGTTTCCACCATTTCCTCCGAGCGAGGTCGTGCCGTGAAGCTGGCGCTTGCCGACGGACAACTGACGCTGACGGTCAACAATCCCGACAGCGGGAGCGCGACCGAAGAACTGCCGGTCGGTTACGACAATGACCCTCTCGAAATCGGCTTCAACGCCAAGTATCTCCTCGACATCACGGCCCAGCTCTCGGGGACCGAGGCCGTCTTCATGCTCGCCGATGCCGGCTCGCCGACATTGGTCCGCGATCTCGCTGGTGAAGACGCGCTGTACGTGCTGATGCCGATGCGCGTGTAAGGCGGCACCGCGTTTAACGCCGTCACCGCCTGTTCTTTGCTGCATGCCTGTCTTGAGCGCCCGCGAGGATTCCCTTCCGGGCGCTTTTGCATGTCAGGGCATTGTCCAGGCCGAGCACCGACCGTCTTCCGCCCAATGTCGACCGCTCCTTACAGAGCAAACCCCTTGGGTTTCCTCCGCAATGCCGCTCAGCAAAATGACGCAAAGAGGACGGTTTTTGTCGCGTTGGATATTTGAATGGGGTATGACAGCGAACGCTCAAGCAGCGAGTCGGAGTGGAGACGGGTATGAATTTGCGTTTGAAAGAGCGTTTCGGCAAGAAATTCGATGAGGAAATCCGGTTCTTCAAGGGCTGGCGCAGCAACATGAAGGCCGTGGGTGCCATCACGCCGACCTCCTCGATCGCCGCGCGGCGGATGGCAAGCGTCATCGATACCGATTCGGGCCTGCCGGTCCTTGAGCTTGGACCGGGCACCGGCGTCATTACCAAAGCCATCCTCGATCGCGGCGTGGCGCCCGACCAGCTCGTGTCGGTGGAATATTCGAGCGACTTCTACACCCAGCTCCTGGCGCGCTTTCCCGCCGTCGAGTTCATCAACGGCGATGCCTTCGATCTCGGCACCACGCTCGGCCGCCGTGCCGCAGATCAGTTCGATTGCGTCATCTCGGCCGTCCCGCTTTTGAACATGCCGATGCCGCGCCGTGTCGCGTTGATCGAGGATCTGCTGACCCGGGTACCCGTCGGTCGCCCCGTGGTGCAGATTTCCTACGGTCCGCGTTCGCCTGTCGCCAACTTGCCGGACCGGTTCCGCACCGAACAGCTCGACTTCATCATGCGCAATATCCCGCCGGCGCGGCTCTGGATCTATCGCAAGACCCATTGATCGCGTCTTCTGGGCGCACGGGGCACCGTCATGTTCGGCCTTTATATCAGCCATCCCGAGGTTTCGATCGATCCCGACGTGCCGATCCCGCGCTGGGGCCTTTCGGAGCGGGGTCGCGCGCGGGCCGGGGTCGCAGCGCAGGCCGGTTGGGCACGGCGTCTCGGTCGGATCGTCTCATCGGACGAAACGAAAGCGCTGGAGACGGCCGGCATTCTGGCGGATGTATCGGGAGCTATTGTCGAGGTTTTGGAAAACGCCGGCGAGAACGACCGCTCGGCAACCGGATTCCTGCCCTCGGCGGCGTTCGAGGCGGCGGCCGACAGCTTCTTCGCGAAGCCTTCCGTGAGCTTTCGCGGCTGGGAAACGGCGGACGACGCGCAGGCCCGCATCGTCCAGGCCGTCACGACTGTGCTCGATACGCACGACCCAACCGTTCCCATCGCCTTCATCGGCCATGGCGGCGTCGGCACGCTGCTCTATTGTCACCTCTCCGGCCTTCCCATTTCGCGGGCTCACGACCAAGGGCCGGGTGGTGGGCACCTCTTTGCGTTTCCGCTCCGCGCGGTGCGCGACCGGTCCGAGGATGTCTGTGAGACGGCTTTTTCCCTTGCTCGCCATCGCCCGGTGTGCAAGTGGACCCGCATTGAGGATTGGCAGGGGTGGACGGATGGCTGAGGCAGCGCGCGACAGGTTGATCATCGGTCTTGATGTCCCCACGGTCGCCGAGGCGCAGGGCATTGTCGATGCCGTTGGCGACGAAGGCCGCTTCTACAAGATCGGCTATCAGCTGATCTTTGCCGGCGGTCTCGAATTTGCGCGAGACCTCGCCGCCTCGGGCAAGAAGATCTTTCTCGACATGAAGCTTCTCGATATCGACAATACGGTCGCCAAGGGCGTCGAGAACATTGCGCGCATGGGAATGACCATGCTCACGCTGCACGCCTATCCAAAAGCCATGGCCGCCGCCGTTGAGGCGGCGAAAGGCTCCGGCCTCTGCCTGCTGGGCGTGACCGTGCTCACCTCGATGGATGCGGACGACCTGAAGGCCGCCGGCTATGCCGACGATCCGCGCGCGCTCGTGCTGCGCCGCGCAGCCCAGGCGCGGGATGCCGGAATGGGCGGCATCGTTTGTTCGGCCGAAGAGGCTGCGATCGTGCGCGAGGTCGTCGGTCCGGATCTCGCCGTGGTCACGCCCGGCATCCGGCCGGCGGGCGCTGACAAGGGCGACCAGAAACGGGTCATGACCCCCTTCGATGCGATCTCGTCCGGCGCAAGCCATCTCGTCGTCGGTCGCCCGATCGTTCAGGCGGCGGATCCCCGTGCTGCGACGCATGCCATTCTTGACGACATGCGCCGCGCCAGCTGGCCCAGCAACGACTGACGGCGTCAGCGCAACACATCTCAGAGGAGACCGATATGGCCAAGGGATACTGGATCGCGCGCGTCGATGTTCGCGATGTCGAGCGTTACAAGGATTACGTCGCGGCGGCCAAGCCGGCCTTCGAGAAATATGGCGCTGTCTTCCTCGCGCGGGGCGGGCCGGTGGAAAAGCTTGAGGGCAACATCCGGGCGCGCAACGTGATCATAGAGTTCCCCTCGATGGAGGCCGCCACGGCCTGCTACAATTCGCCGGAATACCAGATCGCTGCGGCCATCCGCCAGGAGGTCGCAGATGCCGACATGCTGGTGGTCGAAGGCGTCTAAGCGGCGCCGTCCCTCTGCGACATGTTGCGCTGCATGATATCTTTCCGTACGAGGCGGGTTAAGCTATATCGCATGACTGAGCATGCTTGAAACATCCTATGCCTGAACACCACCGGAGCGCCGTTCCATGACCCTGTCCAATCTTCCCCCGCTCGTCACCGTCTTCGGCGGATCGGGCTTCGTCGGGAGGCACGTGGTGCGCGCGCTTGCTCGGCGCGGTTTTCGCATTCGCGTCGCCGTACGCCGCCCGGATCTGGCAGGCTTCCTGCAGCCGCTCGGCAATGTCGGCCAGATCTCGTTCGTGCAGGCCAACCTGCGCTATCGCCAGTCGGTCGATGCCGCCGTGCAAGGCAGCGATCATGTCGTCAACTGCGTCGGCATCCTGTTCGAGGCTGGGCGAAACACGTTCGATGCGGTGCAGGATTTCGGTGCGCGCGCCGTGGCTGAGGCTGCCCGCAGCGTCGGCGCCTCGCTCACCCATATCTCCGCGATCGGCGCCGATGCGGCCAGCGCATCCATCTACGCCCAGTCCAAGGCGAAGGCCGAAAAAGCCGTGATGGAGATCAAGCCGGATGCGGTCATCCTGCGCCCTTCGATCGTCTTCGGTCCGGAAGACGGTTTCTTCAACAAGTTTGCACAAATGTCGCGTTTCTCGCCGGCGCTCCCGCTCGTTGGCGGCGGCAAGACTGCATTTCAGCCGGTCTATGTCGCGGATCTAGCGGAAGCCGTCGCCAAGGCTGTCGAAGGAGCAGTCGAAAAGGGCAGGATTTACGAGCTCGGCGGTCCCGAAGTCCTGACCTTCCGCCAGTGTCTGGAGATCATGCTGAAGGCCATCGACCGTAAGCGTGCACTCGTCACGTTGCCTTTCGGTGCCGCCTCGCTGATCGGCAGCGTTGCCTCCCTGATTCCGCTCATCACCCCGCCGCTTACCACAGACCAGGTGACGCTGCTGAAGAGCGACAATGTCGTGTCGCAGGCGGCCGAAGCCGAGGGGCGAACCTTCAAGGCTTTCGGCATCGAGCCGACGTTGGTCGAGGCGATCATTCCGAGCTACCTCGTCCGCTATCGCCCGCAGGGACAGTATACCCGCTCCGGCAAGGCCGCCTAAGGCCGCCTGGAACATCGGGCTTGATAAGCCGCCAGTGATGAGCCGGCGGCTTTTCTTTGTCCGGAAAGGTCGGCGTTGCAGTTCTGCCGCACTGCACTTTTCCCGATGGCCTTTACCGGCGATTCAACATGTTGCGTTATTGCTTGTGCCGGTGCTGGGGCATAGACAGCAGCCGCGTGCCTTTGTCAGGGTCAGGGCACGCCATTCGGACATCTCGAAAGGCTAGAGAGTAAATGGGTAAGTCGATCGCAATCTTCTTTGCGTGCGCGGCATTGGTCATCGTTGCCGGCTCGTTCGCCGCGCCGAAGACCGTGGCAGGCAGCCACGATAACTGTGCGCCGGCTTATGGCGTCGATCCTTGCACGACGTCGTCGATCGGTTTTGCTTCCGGTCGCTGATGTTTTTGCCGCAGCGAAAGCCGCTGGCTAAGATGTGAATTCTAAGGGTATGGCGGGGGCCAGGAAACCGCATGCGGACCGTTCATCGGCCGCATGCGGTTTTTTTATGCGGTTCAGCCGAACACGGTGAGGCCGATGAGGCCGGCAATGCCGACGATGATGCGCCAGATGGCGAATGGCGCAAATCCGCGACTGGAAACAAACGCGAGAAGCGAACGCACCACGAGGAGTGCCGAGACGAAGGCGGCAATGAAGCCGACCGCGATCAGCGAGGCATCGTTGAAATCCAGCACGTCGCGGTTCTTGTAGAGATCGAGAACCGTCGCTCCCAGCATGGTCGGAATGGCGAGAAAGAACGAGAATTCCGCAGCCGAGCGCTTGTCCGTCCCCATCAGAAGCGAGCCTGCGATGGTGGCGCCGGAGCGCGAGGTTCCCGGAATCATCGCGAGGCACTGAAACAGGCCGATCTTCAGCGCCAGCGACGGCGTGTAGTCCATCATGTCATGGTAGCGCGGCTTGATCGGCATGCGGTCGATTGCATACAGAATGATGCCGCCGACGATCAGCATGATGCAGATGAGCTTGGGCGTTTCGAAAAGAACGTTCTTGATGAAGTCGTGAGCGAGAAAGCCGATGACCGCCGCCGGCAGGAAGGCGAGCACGATCAGGAGAACAAAGCGTCGGGCCCGGGGATCGTTCGGCAGAGCGATCAGGATCGACCAGAGGCGATGGAAATAGACGGTCAGGATCGCAAGAATGGCGCCGAGCTGGATGATGATCTCGAAGGTCTTTCCCTTCGATTCAAATCCGAGGAAATGCCCCGCCAGCAGGATATGGGCGGTCGAGGAGACGGGGATGAACTCGGTCAGGCCCTCGATGAGGCCCAGAATGAGTGCACTGAGGATCGAATGTTCGGGCATCAGGTAAAGTTCCTTTAAGCAAAGGAGTTTAAGGGTTCAGGAACCGGGGGAGGGCCGATTCGCTTGAGTTCGGGAAGGCTTGCTTCTATAGCTGCGACGAGCGCTGCCTTATAGCTGTCTTCCCTCTGCCATGGCCAGACGAAACCGCGCCTCCCGATCCGACCTTGAAATCCTGTTCCGAGACAGATCCATCGATGCCCACTCTCTATCATCACTCCATGTCCACAGCGTCCCGTTTTGTCCGGCTCATCCTGTCGGAATACGGCTACCAGACGGATCTGACGGAAGAGCAGCCTTGGGAAAAGCGACGCGATTTTCTGGCGCTCAATCCGGCCGGAACCTTGCCGGTCTATGTCGATGACAGCATGCGCGCTCTTTGCGGTGCCGCGGTCATCTCCGAATACCTCGATGAGACCAATGGCGTGCTGAAGCGCGAACGCCGGCTTCTGGCGGAAGATCCATTCCAGCGCGCGGAGATCCGCCGCCTCACCGAATGGTTCCTTCTCAAGATGGAAGCGGACGTGACCCGCCCCCTGGTCCGCGAGCGGATCTTCAAGCTGCAGATGACGGCGGAGCAGGGCGGCGGCGCCCCCGACTCCAAGATGCTGCGCCTGTCGCGCGCCAATATCCGCCAGCACATGAAATACCTGTCCTGGCTGGCGGGGTCGCGCACCTATCTGGCAGGCGATCGCCTGTCCTATGCGGACCTTGCCGCAGCGGCGGCGCTTTCCGTGCTCGACTACATGGGCGAGATCGACTGGACGGAGGCTCCCGCCGCCAAGGATTGGTATCAGCGGCTGAAGTCGCGTCCGTCTTTCCGCCCGCTGCTTGCCGAGCGCGTGCGCGGCCTTACTCCGGTATCGCATTATGCGGACCTCGACTTCTGATCCGCAAAGCCGCGCTGACGGCGCTCTCGCACGTCGCCGCGCGGGACTGACAGCCTTTCTGAAGGCCGAGGCACAGGCGCAGGGCTTCGATGTCTGTCGCATCACGATGCCTGACGCCATACCGGATGCGCCGGCCCGTCTGACAGACTTCCTGCACAAGGGCTATCACGGCACCATGGACTGGATGGCAGAGACCGCCGATCGCCGTGCCGATCCCCGAACGCTCTGGAGCGAGGTCCGCTCGGTCGTCATGTTCGGCATGAATTATGGCCCGGACCATGATCCTCGCACCGTCCAGGAATTGAGGGATCGTGGTGCGATCTCGGTCTATGCGCAGAACCGCGATTATCACGACGTCATCAAGGGGCGACTGAAAGAGGTCGCGACACGCTTCGCGGCGCGCGCGGGCGCCGATGTCAAAGTCTTCGTGGACACGGCGCCGGTGATGGAAAAGCCGCTCGCCGAGCAGGCGGGTCTCGGCTGGCAGGGAAAACACACCAATCTCGTCAGTCGGACGTTCGGCTCCTGGCTGTTTCTCGGCAGCCTGTTCACGACGGAGGATCTCGCGTTCGATGCCGCCGAGCGGGATCATTGTGGCTCCTGTCGGGCCTGCCTCGACGCCTGTCCGACGGATGCCTTTCCGGCACCCTACAAGATCGATGCGCGCCGCTGCATCTCCTACCTGACGATCGAGCATAAGGGGTCGATCGACCCTGCACTGCGCCCGGCCATCGGCAATCGCATCTACGGATGCGACGACTGCCTTTCGGCCTGCCCCTGGAACAAGTTTGCGGCCGTCGCGCGCGAGATGAAGCTGAAGGCGCGCGCCGACCTCGCCGCGCCGTCGCTGGCTCTGCTGCTTGCACTCGATGATGCCGGCTTTCGCACGCTCTTTTCCGGTTCCCCGGTCAAGCGCATCGGGCGCGACCGCTTCGTGCGCAATTGTCTGATCGCTGCGGGCAATTCGCGCGATCCCGAACTGATCGCGCCAACCCGCGCACGCTTGAGCGATGCTGCGCCTGCGGTGCGGGGAATGGCCGTCTGGGCGCTGTCCCGTCTGATGCAGCCGAACGCTTTTCAGGCGCTTGCCCGAGAGCGGCCACCGGAAAATGACGGCGAGGTCTTGGACGAATGGAAACGCGCAGGAGCCGCATGATGGACGTTCTCATTCTGGGTGCTGGTTTTTCCGGGGCCGCTATCGCGCGCCGGCTTCTGCCGTCGGCGACCTCGGTCGCCGGCACGACCCGGTCTCCCGAGCGGCAGCAGGCACTCGCAGCCATGGGCCTGGACGCGCTGATCTACGACGGCGAAACCCTTTCTGCCGAACTTCTCTCCGTGATGGGGCGGGCGACGCATCTCGTACAATCGATCGCACCCGGCAAGGCCGGCGATCCGCTGATGCGGCCCGGTACACCAAGCCTCTCTCACCTCATGCCGAATCTGCGCTGGGTGGCCTATCTTTCCACCGTCGGCGTCTACGGCGATCACAAGGGCGCCTGGGTAACCGAGGACACGCCGCTCGATCCGGTATCGACCCGCTCCCTGGAACGTGTGGAGGCAGAAAACGCGTGGCTGGGTTACGGCCGGTCGGTCGGCATTCCCGTGGCCGTTCTGCGTCTGTCCGGCATTTACGGGCCTGGCCGCAACGGCTTCTGCAATCTCGCCAACGGGACGGCACGGCGTCTCGTAAAGCCTGGGCAGGTCTTCAACCGCATCCGTGTCGAGGACATCGCTGGTGCAGTCGCCTTTCTCGTTGAGAACAGTATGGGGGGCGTCTTCAACGTGACGGATGATGAACCCGCGCCGCCGCAAGACGTCGTGCTGGAAGCCGCTCGTCTAATGGGCGTAACGCCTCCGCCGGAGATGGCCTTCGAAACGGCCGACCTCTCCCCGATGGCGCGAACCTTCTACGGAGAAAACAAGCGCGTTTCGAACGCGAAACTCCGCGCTTCCGGATATACCTTTCTTCACCCCGACTATCGGCAGTCTCTGCAACAGATGTGGAACGAGAATTGCTGGAAAGCGCAGATCTGAAAATGCGCAGCCGGTCGCCGAGGACACAACCCTGTCGGGAATTTGCGCAGCACCGGTGACCTGCGGATGACGAAATTATGGGCTTTTCAAAAATTTAATCTCATTTTATTCAGCCTGTGGAAAAACTATTCCACAAAATGCCACATTTACTGAATCGTCTTGATTCAACGCATTTTTTTCCAGTGATGGCGCGTGATTCAAAAATTTAAGAAAATTCAACAGAGGACAGGATCAGTAAACCCTAACTGTTGCTTAACGGTTGAAGCTCTTTTTTGCCATTTTTGCCCCGGACAAGCCGTCTCGTTCGCTGAAAAGCAAGACGATACGACAAAGGGGTACCTGGTTGACGACACTGAAACTTGCGAATGTCGCACTGGCGGCATGCGTTGCTTTGGGGGCAACTTTCACATCCATCACACCATCACAGGCCGCAGGCGCAGGATGTGGCGGCGCATCGTGGTATGCACTCTCATCGCGGACCGCTTCCGGTGAACGGATGAATGCCAAATATCTCACCGCAGCACACCGCAGCCTGAAGTTCGGCACACGGGTCGAAGTGACGAACAAGCGAAACGGCAAGAGCGTCGTTGTCCGCATCAATGACCGAGGCCCCTTCATCCGAGGCCGCGTGCTCGATCTCTCCAAGGCCGCAGCCTCGCAAGTCGGTATGGTCAGTTCCGGCCACGCCAGCATCTGTTACCGCGTCGTCGGATAAATCCCGACGGTCGTAAAAAGGTTCCGGAAAAAAATTCCGGGTCTGTCCGGAAACCGCCTGCGCGGCATGCGTCCGCAGGGAAACGCTCTAGGATCGCAGGGCCTTCCGGCTTGCTCTTCGCTTTCATCGCCGGTACACGCGCCACAATGGATGTTGGATCAGTACCGCCGAACGATGGAGAATGAGCGATGCGACTGGGTGGACGACTTGCCGGTGCAATCGATGTTCTCTCCGACATCGAGGCGCGAAAGCGTCCTGTTGCGGACGCGCTGAAGGACTGGGGTCTCTCCCATCGTTTCGCGGGCTCCGGCGACCGCGCTGCTATTGGCAACATCGTCTACGATGCGCTTCGTCAGAAACTGTCTCACGCCTGGCTGATGGACGACGACCGGGCGACCGCACTCGGTTATGCCGTCATGCTGCGTCAGTGGGGCGAAACGCCGGAGACGCTGGCGGCAAGCCTCGAGGGTGATCGTTTCGCACCGCACCCGCTTCCCGACGCGGCGCTGGCCGCGTTTCGCACGCGCGACATCAACGAGGCCCCCGCGCATATCCAGGGAGATGTTCCGGAGTGGGTCGTGCCGTCCTTTCAGGCGGCCTTCGGGGATCGCTGGCTGGACGAAGCGGCCGCACTCGCCGAACGCCCGGCACTCGATCTGCGTGTCAACACGCTGAAGGCCTATCGTGCGAAAGTGCAGAAGGCGCTGGAAGACGCCGGCGTGCGTCCAACAGAGACCGCGCGCCAAGGCCTGCGCGTTGCGCCGGGCGAGGGGCCGTCCCGACTTCCCAATGTCACGGCCGAGCTTTCCTTCCAGAAAGGCTGGTTCGAAGTTCAGGATGAAGGCTCGCAGATCGTTGCGGACCTCGTCGGTGCGGCCGGCGGCGAGCAGATCCTCGATTACTGTGCCGGCGGCGGTGGAAAGACGCTCGCTCTTTCGGCCACCATGGACAACAAAGGTCAGATTCACGCCTTCGACACCGACCGCAAGCGGCTGGCACCCATCATCGAGCGATTGAAACGGGCAGGCACCCGAAACGTGCAGGTTCACGACCGGCAGCAGGCACTCGCCAGTCTGGCCGATCGCTGCGATGCCGTGCTGGTTGATGCCCCCTGCACAGGAACCGGAACTTGGCGCCGCCGGCCCGACACGAAATGGCGGCTGAACGAGCGCAACATCGAAGAACGCCAGGGCCAGCAACGCGAAGCGCTGGCGGAGGCCGCACGCTACGTCCGACCCGGCGGCCGTCTCGTCTATGTGACCTGCTCTGTACTTCCGGAAGAGAATGATCAGCAGATCGATCGATTTCTAGCGGAGAATGCGGGCTTTACCGCGGTGCCGGCGATCAAGAGCTGGGAGACCCTGTTCGGCACGTCGGCGCGTCGCCCGGTCACACGCGATGGCCGCACGCTGACCCTGTCCCCGGCATCGACCGCAACCGATGGCTTCTTCTTTGCCATGCTGCAGCGGCAGGGATGACAGGGTCAAAGCGGGTAAACTATACCCTTTGACACAAGTTTAGTTTTCGTTCATGAGGATCGGACAAGGGCAGCAGCATGCCGGAAAGGCATGGCCGTCCCCAATCCGTTTCACACGTGCGGTTTTCCTGTCCGGCTCGTTGGGCAGGCCCGCCGAGGAGAGGTCATGACCGTATCATTCCTTCGCTCCGCCGCCTTGGCGCTGGCTGCGGCCACATCCGCGCTTTCGCTTCAACCGGCCCATGCGGCAACGGATGCCGCAGCCGTGCTCAAGCATTATTCCGACGTGGCACATGCCAAGTTCGAGGATGCGCTGACAACGGCGCAGGCGCTCGACAAGGCTGTCGACGCCCTGATCGCAACGCCGAGCGACACGACCCTGAAGGCCGCCAGAGAGGCTTGGCTCGCTGCCCGCAACCCCTATCAGGAAACCGAGGTCTACCGTTTCGGCAACCCGATCGTCGATGAATGGGAGGGCAAGGTCAACGCCTGGCCGCTCGATGAGGGGCTGATCGATTATGTCGATCCGAGCTACGGCAGCGAGAGCGACGAGAACGCGCTCTTCACCGCCAATGTCATTGCCAACAAGACGATCTCGATCGACGGCAAGGAAATCGACGCATCGAAGATCACCCCGGAATTTCTGTCGGGAACGCTGCAGGAAGCGGATGGCATCGAGGCGAACGTCGCCACGGGCTATCACGCGATCGAGTTTCTGCTTTGGGGGCAGGACTTGAACGGCACCGGTCCGGGCGCCGGCAATCGGCCCTACACCGATTACGATACGAAGGCTTGCACCAATGGCAACTGCGATCGTCGTGCCGCCTACCTGAAGGCTGCAACCGATCTTCTCGTCTCGGATCTGAAGGAGATGGCGGCCAACTGGACGCCGGATGGAGCCGCCACGAAGGCTGTCGAAGCCGATCCGAAGGCTGGCCTCACCGCTATCCTGACCGGCATGGGATCGCTCTCCTATGGCGAACTTGCCGGCGAGCGCATGAAACTCGGCCTTCTTCTGCATGATCCGGAAGAAGAGCATGATTGCTTTTCGGACAACACCTACAACTCGCATCTCCACGACGCGATCGGCATCGAGCAGGCCTATCTCGGGACCTACACCCGCACGGACGGCACCAAGATGTCCGGGCCTTCTTTGTCGGAACTCGTTGCTGCCAAGGACCCGGCTGTCGATGCGGAGATGAAGGAAAAGCTCGCCACGACCGTGGCGGCGATGCAGGCGATGGCAAAGCGCGGCCAGACGGTCGAGGCCTACGACCAGATGATCGCGGAAGGCAACACCGAAGGCAATGCCGTCGTCCAGAAGGCGATCGATGGTCTCATCGCCCAGTCAAAGACGGTCGAGCGCGTGCTGACCGCGCTGGATCTCGGCAAGATCGAACTTGAAGGGTCCGACAGCCTCGATAATCCGAACGCCGTCTTCCAGTGAGAGCCGTTTCCCGCCGCGCCGACGCTTGATCCGCGATGACCGCTCGGACCGTCCCCCGTTCCATCACGACTGCAGCCGCCGCGAGCCTCGCGGCGGGTCTCGTCGTGGCTGCAGTTGGCGCATGGGTCGGAGCAGGGTCGGGCGCGTCCTTCTCCACACAGGCCGTGCCCGCTGTTTCCGCGGTTGCGCCTCCGTGGTCCGGGGGAAACGCCGAACGCAGCGACCTGTCTGAACAGGACCGGCGTCGCGTTGCCCGGGTCGTCAAGCCGACGCAGGACGTCTCCCGTCCGGAGCCTTTCGAGGCAATGGTCGGCGGCGCGGGAACTTCGACCGCAAGGCCGGATCGGGCCGTTCTCACCCATCCCGCGGCCAATCTGGATTCCGAGGCGGAGCAACGCTTTCGCCTCGGCAGTGCTCTCTTTGAAAAGCTCTGGGTGTCCTCGCCCTCCTCGACACAGGCTTCGGACGGACTTGGGCCTCTCTACAATGCCCGCTCCTGCGAAACCTGTCATGTGCGGGACGGCCGCGGGCGGCCACCGTCCGGCGAGGCGGGAAGTCCCTCGCTGGTGGTGAAGTTCTCGTTTCCCGGTCAGGCTCGATCCGGCCCCCAAGGCGATCCGGTCTACGGTCGTCAGCTCCAGGACAACGCCGTCCCCGGTCTTGCTGCCGAAGGTCGCCTCGTGCCGCGTTATCAGGAGGTTCCGGTCGTGTTGGCCGGTGGGGAACAGGTCAGCCTGCGCCGGCCGGTCTATGCGATCGAAGGTCTGGCCTACGGTTCTCTGGCGCGCGCCACGCGCCTTTCGCCGCGTCTCGCGCCGCCGATGACCGGCCTCGGCTTGCTGGAGGCGATCGACGTCGGCGATATCCTCGCGCATGCGGACCCACAGGATCGTGATGGCGATGGCATCAGCGGCGGTCCGTCCTGGCTTGCGGAGGGCGCCGCCGATACCCCCGTCCTCGGCCGTTTCGGCTGGAAGGCGCAGGCTCCCACCGTTCGGGCCCAGGCGGCCGAGGCCTTTGCGACCGATATCGGGATCTCCACCCCGGATGTCATGCGGAGTCATGGCGATTGCACGGCCCTTCAACCGCAATGTCTTTCCCTCAAGGATGGTGTGCAGCCGCGGCTGGGGTCGAGCGAGGCACCCGATCCTGTGCTCGACCTCGTTGCCTTCTATGCCCGGCACCTCGCCGTCCCGGCGCGACGGGACGTCGCTGCGCCCGCCGTGCTCACGGGCAAGCGGATCTTTTCGGAAGCAGGATGTGCCACCTGCCACGTTCCAAAATTTGTCACCCGCCGCGACCCGGCAACGCCGTCGGTCGCCTTCCAGCTGATCTGGCCCTATTCCGACCTGCTCCTGCACGATATGGGCGAGGGATTGTCCGATGAAGAAGCGGACGACGCTGTCGGACAAGAGGACGCTCTGCCCGGGGAATGGCGGACGCCGCCGCTTTGGGGTATCGGTCTTGCGCGCACCGTCGATAGGGAAGCCGGCTTCCTGCACGACGGGCGAGCGCGGACGCTGACCGAGGCCATTCTCTGGCATGGCGGCGAAGCGCAAGCCGCGCGCGATCGTTTTGTTTCCCTCGACGTCGCGGATCGTCGGGCGTTGCTCGCATTTCTGGAGTCGCTGTAATGCGTCTATGGACAACCTTCCTTCTCACCGTCGCGCTCGCCTCGGCAACGCCGGCCGTTGCGCAGGAGGTCGACGACGAGCTCGCGGCCGTACCCTCCAGCGGACTTGTGGTAGAGGCTGTGCCAAAGGTCATGACCCGGGCTGTCGATGGGTTCATCCGGCCCGGCTACCGCGATCTTGTCGAGCGGACGGGCGCGCTTGCCGATCATCTTCGTCCGCTCTGCCACCGGCCGTCGCCCAGATCGCTCGCCCACGCCAAACGCGCATTTACCGATGTCACTGCCGCGTGGTCGCGCATTGAGATCGTCCGCGTTGGCCCGGTTCTCGACGACAACCGGTTCGAGCGTGTCCTGTTCTTCCCCGACCGCAAAAGTACGGGCCTGAAGCAGGTTCAGCGGATTCTGGCCGAAGGCGACGAAACGGCGACGATCGCGACCTCGCTGCGCGGCAAGAGCGTTGCCGTCCAAGGGCTGGGCGCCCTGGAATATGTCCTGTTTGGCACCGATGCCGATGTATTGCTCGATGCGCCTGACGGATTCCGATGCCGCTACGCGCGGGCCATTGCCGAGAACCTGACGAGCGTTGCCGCCGAACTGAGTGCCGCATGGGAAAATCCGCGGGGTGTTCAGGCCGCATGGAAGGCGCCGGGGCCCGACAATCCGCTCTATCGGACGGAGGGAGAGGCGGCCACGGAGCTCCTCGGCATCCTCGTTCACGGCGTCGAAAGCCTGCGCGATCAGCGTCTTCGTCCCGTTTTTGCCGGCGCGATCACGCCTGCGCCGTCTCCCGGCCATCCAAAGCTCGCCGTCTACTGGCGGTCCGGTCAGACGATGGCGTCGGTCGCCGGCAATGCGCGAGGTCTCAAGGCACTCTTCGATTCCTCCGGCATGCGTACGCTCCTTCCCGCGGACAAGCAGTCGATCGCCGCTTCGATCGATATCGTCTTGAACGACCTGATCGCCTCAGCCGACGCCGTCGATCGGCCGATCGACACGTCGCTGACAGATCCGGCGGAACGCGAGAAACTGCTTCTCGTCCTGCGCAACGCCAATGATCTGTTGCAGCGTTTGAATTTGGATTTCGGCGCCGCGATCGGACTTGGCGCCGGCTTCTCCTTCGCCGACGGCGATTGACGGAGGACGGCGATGACGCGTTCCGATATGCCCCGCGGCCAGGTGCTCCTCGACAGACGGGCGTTTCTTTCGATGGCAGGCGCCGCATGGGCGGTCTCGCTTTCGCCTGCCGCCGCTGCCGTCCTGTCTCGAACGGACGCCGTCTTTGCCTCCGCCTTCAGGGCCCAGGACGGCTCCTACGGGATCGCCACCGTCTCGGAGGAGGGCGAGGTCATCGATCGTCATGCCCTGCCGGATCGGGCCCATGGTCTGGCCCATTCCGCGATCACCGGCCATACCGTCGCCTTCGCTCGCCGCCCGGGAACCTTCGCCATGGTCCTTGATACGGCCGGGCGCAGCGAACCGGTCGTCATTACCGCCAGCGAAGGGCGACATTTCTTCGGTCACGGGTGTTTTTCCGCAGACGGCCGGCTGCTCTATGCCACCGAGAACGACTTTGCAGGAAATCGCGGCATGGTCGGCATCTACGACGGCACGGACGGCTTCCGTCGCGTGGGCGAGTTCCCGACCTTCGGCATCGGCCCGCATGATATGACGCTCTCGTCGGACGGCCGTCACTTGGCCGTCGCCAATGGCGGCATCGAGACGCATCCGGACTTCGGACGCACCAAGCTCAACCTCGATCACATGGACCCCTCGCTCGTTCTTATCGAGACGGCGACCGGGCGGCTGGTCGAGCGGCACGTCATGCCGGAACACTTGCGACAACTCTCGACGCGGCACGTCGATATCGACGACAAAGGCCGCATCTGGTTTGCCTGCCAGTACGAGGGGCCCCGCAATGCACGCCCTCCGGTTGCCGGCGTGTTTGCTCCCGGCGAGGACATCCGCTTCCTTGATCTGCCGGAGGAGGCGACCGCGGCGCTGGCCAATTATGTCGGCGCGATTGCCGTCCATCGTCGCGAGGGGCTGGTGGGCCTCGCATCGCCGAAAGGGGGCGCTGTCGTCACGGTCGATGCAAAGACCGGCGCTTTCGTCCGACTGGACAAGCTTGCCGACGCGGCCGGCATTGCGCCTGCGAACCGCCAGGGTTTCGCGGTCTCGTCCTATGACGGGCGCTTCGCGGAAAGGATCGCGCCGATCGCCTGGGACCAGCACATCGTTCGCACGCGCCCGCTATGAGGCATCAAGACACTGCGAACGCGACCCACCGCTTGACAGAGCCTGTCAAAGACGTGGCCCTGCCCTAAATTTCCTCTGCCGGATGACCGGCTGTCGTAAGCTTTTCCTCGCAACGATTCAGCCCGATCTTCGGGACGTCGACGGAACACGATCATGATTGGACCCTCATGCGCCCTCCGCTGATCTACGTACTCTTCATCGGCGTCGTCGTTGCTTGCGGCCTCTTGATCGGGATCAACAATATCCCCGGCGAGTGGTACCAATCGCTGCAGAAGCCGCCGTTCAACCCGCCGAACTGGATTTTCGCGCCCGTCTGGACAACGCTCTACGTGATGATCGGTGCCGTCGGTGCCCGCACCTTCCTGCATCATCGCCACACGCGTGCCATGGGTTTCTGGGCTGCGCAGATGCTGTTCAACTTCGCCTGGTCGCCGCTGTTCTTCGGGTTACACGAGATCGCCCTGGCGCTGATCGTCATTCTCGCCTTGCTGATATCGGTCTATGCCTTCATCGCCGTCTCCTGGCGGCAGGATCGGTTGTCCGCATGGCTCTTCGTGCCGTATGCCGTCTGGGTCTCGTTCGCGACGCTCCTGAATGGGTCCATTCTGCTCCTCAACTGAGGATGCTGACGGGAAACCCTTGCGGGTGGAGGGAGCAGCATGCCAGTCTTCAGCCGTCCCGGCCGCAAGGCTAGAAGCAGCAGGTGTCCGGAGGCGCCGATGCCGCATCAGTGGAGTGTTGGACATGGATGAAACGACCGGCCACGATTTTCGCGCCCGTGTCCGCCGGAGCTTCGACCGCCAGGCCTTCATGCGGACGATCGGTGCCGAACTGACGCGCGTCGAGCAAGGCATGGTGGAGATCGAACTGCCGTTCGACGAGATGATGACGCAGCAGCACGGCATCCTCCATGCCGGGATCATCTCGTCTGCGCTGGAAACCGCGAGCACCTATGCCGGCTATTCCGTGCTGGAGCCGGACGCCGGGCTGCTTACCATCGAGTTCAAGGTCAATCTGCTGTCGCCCGGACGGGGCGAACGCTTCCTGTTCCGCGGCGAAGTCACGAAGCCGGGCACCACCATCATCGTCTCCGACGGCCGCGCCTATGCGATGTCGCAGGATGCGCCGCCCAAGCTGATCGCCTCGATGACAGCCACTAAAATGGTCGTGCGCGACCGTGAAGGATTTGCAGAGTGAACGAGATGACCCATCCGACACCGGGCACGATGCCCGTAGACCTGCTGAAGCAGGTTGGCGAACAGTCGATCCTCTACGTCATGGCGGTCGAGGCGGAGTACGGCCCGCATCTGAGGACGCGGATAACGCCGCTGATGACCGGCGTCGGGCCGGTGGAGGCGGCGGTCATGGTCACCCGCGCCCTCGCTCAGCTTTCGGGCGCAAACCGATTGCCGGCGTTGGTCGTATCCTTGGGCTCGGCCGGCTCCGCCTCGCTCGAGCAGGCAGGGGTCTACCAGGCGACCTCGGTTGCCTATCGCGACATGGATGCTTCGCCGCTCGGATTCGAGAAAGGAGCAACGCCCTTCCTCGACCTTCCCGTCACCGTTCCCTTGCCGCTGCGCATTCCGGGCGTGCCGGAAGCAAGCCTCTCCACAGGTGGCAATATCGTGTCCGGATCCGCCTATTCCGATATCGCCGCCGATATGGTGGACATGGAAACCTTCGCCGTGCTGCGTGCCTGCCAGGTCTTCGGCGTGCCCTTGCTGGCGCTGCGCGGCATTTCCGACGGCAAGGCGGAACTCCGCCACGTCTCCGACTGGACCGCCTATCTGCACGTCATCGACGAGAAGCTTGCCGGTGTTCTCGATCGGCTGGAAGCCGCGACGGCAGAGGGCGCGCTCGGCCTTTGAGGCAGGAGAGCGCGGGTTAGACATTGCACTTGCCGGCCCGTTTATTTAAAGGCTCGGGATGATCCCGCGCGTGAAAAGGCCAGGCATGACCGAGATAGCCCATCCCGACAGCATCCTCATCATCGATTTCGGCAGCCAGGTGACGCAACTCATCGCGCGCCGGATTCGCGAAGCCGGCGTCTATTGCGAGATCCATCCCTTCAACAATGCCGAGGATGCATTCGCCCGCATGGCGCCGAAAGGCGTCATCTTCTCCGGCGGCCCGGCGTCCGTCACGGCGGAAGGCAGCCCGCGCGCTCCGCAGGCGGTGTTTGACAGCGGGATTCCCCTCCTTGGCATCTGCTACGGCCAGCAGACGATGTGCGTGCAGCTGGGCGGCACCGTGGAAGGTGGTCATGCCGCTGAATTCGGTCGCGCAGATGTCGAGATCAAGGCGGCAAGTCCGCTGTTCGAGGGGCTCTGGCAGGTCGGCGAACGGTATCCTGTCTGGATGAGCCACGGCGACCGTGTGACGCAGCTGCCGCATGGCTTCGAGGTCATCGCCACCTCCGAGAATGCGCCGTTTGCGATCGCCGCCGATGAGAGCCGCCGCTACTACACCACCATGTTCCATCCCGAAGTGGTGCACACGCCGGATGGCGCCAAGCTGCTTTCCAACTTCGTGCACAAGATCGTCGGCCTGAAGTCCGATTGGACCATGGCCGCCTACCGGGCCGAAATGATCCGCAAGATACGCGAAGATGTCGGGGATGGCCGGGTGATCTGCGGGCTCTCCGGCGGCGTCGACAGCTCGGTCGCTGCCGTTCTCATCCATGAAGCGATCGGCGACCAGCTGACCTGCGTCTTCGTCGATCACGGCATGATGCGCCTCAACGAGGCGGATGAAGTGATCAAGATGTTTCGGGATCACTACAATATCCCGCTTGTCCATGTCGATGCATCGGACCTGTTCCTGACCGAGCTTGCCGGCGAGGTCGATCCCGAGGTCAAGCGCAAGACCATTGGTCGCCTCTTCATCGATGTTTTCGAGACGGAGGCCAAGCGCATCGCCGAAGACGGCAAGGGCGCGCCGGCGTTCCTCGCGCAGGGAACGCTCTACCCCGACGTCATCGAAAGCGTGTCTTTCTCGGGCGGTCCCTCCGTCACGATCAAGAGCCATCACAATGTGGGTGGGCTGCCGGCCCGCATGAACATGAAGCTGGTCGAGCCGTTGCGCGAACTCTTCAAGGATGAGGTGCGTGCGCTCGGCCGCGAGCTCGGTCTTCCCGAGCGCTTCGTGGGCCGCCACCCGTTCCCAGGCCCCGGTCTGGCCATCCGTTGCCCCGGCGGCGTGACGCGCGAAAAGCTCGACATCCTGCGCAAAGCCGATGCCGTCTACCTCGATGAAATTCGCAAGGCGGGTCTCTACGATGTGATCTGGCAGGCCTTCGCCGTGCTGCTTCCGGTCCAGACCGTCGGCGTCATGGGCGACTACCGCACCTACGATTTCGTCTGCGCCCTGCGCGCCGTCACCTCGGTCGACGGAATGACGGCCGACTTCTACCCCTACGACATGACCTTTCTCGGCCGCACGGCGACCCGCATCATCAACGAGGTCCGCGGCATCAACCGCGTGGTCTACGATATCACGTCGAAGCCGCCGGGAACGATCGAGTGGGAATAGCGCCCCGCGAAGGACTGGCACGCTACACGCCGTGACGCACCGGTCCTTTCGCTTTGTCCTTCATATCGCCGCTCGTTAACGCGCTTGTTCACTCTTCGTTCTTGAACGAGGCAGCGGTTCGGCTATAGATGCAGAACGAGAGGGAGATTCGGTTGAAGCAGGACGCGATCAATATCCCAGGGGATACGCCGGAAGTGAGCTGGCGCATTCCTGTTCTGGAGTTTTCAGGTTCGCAGGCCAGCTCCACGCCGAAGGTCTATCTTCAGGCAGCTCTGCATTCCAACGAGTTGCCGGGTGTCGCGACGCTTCACCTGCTTTGCGCGCGACTTCGCGAGGCGGAAGCGGCAGGGGCGATCCGGGGCGACATCACCGTCGTGCCGCAGGCAAACCCTCTCGGCGCAGCACAGTCGCATTTCGGTGAGATGCAGGGTCGTTTCGATCTGGGGTCACGCGGGAACTTCAATCGGGATTTTCCCTTGATCGCCGCGTCCGAGCGTCACGCCCTGCTGCTTGATCTGGACCAGTTCACCGCACCGGAGCGTTTGAAGCGGGAGCTGCTTTTCCGCGCGGTTGGGGCGGATCTTGTGCTCGATCTTCACTGCGACGACGAGTCGCTGCCCTATGCCTATATCGATAGCGCGTTCTGGCCCGAAGCTTCCGACCTTGCATCGGCCTTGGAAATGGACGCCGTTTTCCTGTCCGACGGGGAAAGCTCGGCGTTTGAAGAGGCTGTTTCCTATGCGTGGAAACAAGAAAAGGGTGGAAAGGGCGTCTCGCTCCCGGGTTACCTCTCGGTGACGATGGAGCTGCGTGGGCGTCGCGACGTCGGCCCGGACGTGGCACGGCGCGACGCAGATGGGCTTTGGGCCTTTCTGCAGGCACGCGGCATCGTGGACGGAAGCGCGCCGGCACTTGCGGCCTATTCCGGACCGGCCTTTGCTCTTGATACGATCGAAATGATCAAGGCGCCCGTTCCCGGTACGATTCTGTTTCATCGCGACGTCGGAGATCGTGTCGATGCCGGAGACCTCCTGGCCGTTCTCGTTCCGCGCCCGGGCTTTCCGGAGGATGATGTGGAGGTGCACGCGCCACAGGCAGGGCTCGTCGTTACGCGATCCTCCGCCCGCTTTGCCCGCCGTCGCGACGATCTGATGAAGATCGGTTGTGCAGACATGACGCGAGCGGGCCGCAAGGCGGGCGCGCTGGAGGACTGATCGTGCCCGTGACCCTCTACGGCATTCGTAACTGCGACACGATGAAGAAGGCTCGGAACTGGCTGGACAGCCGAACCATTGCCTACCGCTTTCACGACTACAAGGCCGAAGGCATCGATCGAGCCTCTCTGTCCGGCTGGTGCGCGGCGCTTGGCTGGGAAACGGTTCTGAATCGAGCGGGAACGACGTTTCGTAAGCTTCCGGACAGGGAACGGCAGGAGCTCAATGAAGAGAAGGCCATTGCCCTGATGCTGGCCAATCCGTCCATGATCAAACGCCCGATCCTCGATTTCGACGGCGCGTTGACCGCAGGCTTCCGGCCGGAAGTGTATGAGACCGTCTTCGGGAATTGAGCCATGTCGAAAACGACACGTGCGACACAGACGCTGACAAACGCGGCAATCGCCTTTACCACCCATAGCTACGACTACGACCCGTCCGTCGATCGCATCGGGATGGCCGCTGCAGACGCCATGGGCGAGCCGCCGCACCGCGTTCTGAAAACGCTGATGGCGGAGGTCGATGGCAAACCAGTCTGCGTCGTCGTGCCGTCCGACCGCGAGGTCAACATGAAGAAGCTTGCCGCTGCCGCTTCGGGCAAGTCCGCCGCGATGATGAAGCCGGCCGCGGCCGAGCGGCTCACCGGCTACCATGTCGGCGGCATCAGCCCGTTCGGGCAGAAAAAGACGGTGCCGACCTACATCGAGGCGGCAGCCCTTGCAGAACCTCTGGTCTATATCAATGGCGGCCAGCGGGGGTTGCAGGTCCGTCTCGCGCCGGCCGACGCCCTGTTGGTGCTCAATGCCACGGCCGTGACGCTTGTCACATAAGGGGACGTCGCCAAGGGGCCGGATACGAAGCGTTAACCAAAATCTCCTTACATCAGGGTGACAGAAGGAGAATCGGTTTGACCATGACGACAGGACACGACGCCCGGGACATGCAGGGCGGGATCATTGCATTTCCGCTGTCCGGACGGACAAACCTGATCCGCCGTTGCGCGGCCGAACTGGAGGCCGTTCACGGCCAGGCTGCAGTCACCTACTGGCGCACGGCCTGCCGCCGCCTGGCCGACGATCTGCTCACGCTCGGCTGCGGCGAGGACGACATCCATCATCAGGTCATGGATTTCCAGACCGAGGTCCAGCTCGAGATGATGCGCCGTTACAGCGAACGTCTTGAAGCGGGCGCCGATGCGGACCCGGAAGAAGGCCACCGCATCCGCACCTGAACGTCTCAGGAAAAGGACACGTGCGCGGCCGGCTCCCAGGGACCGCCGTCATAATGCCAGAGACGGAGCCCGGTCACCGCGAAATCCCAGGGAGCGAAATCTTCGGACAGCCGTGCCTGAAGCGCGCGTGCCGTCTCGGGAGAGACCTTGTTCTGCACCGTGACATGCGGTCTGAATCCCTGCTGATCCTGTCGCGTCAGCCAGTCGCGCCACCGGTGCGCGAACGCCGCGCGGAGGTCCTGCAGCGCCCCGCTCGACAGGGCAAAAGCGACGCCGTTTCCCAGGAAGCGAACGCCTTCGACCGACGTGGTGATGGGGCCCACCCCAGCGGTCAGTTCTGTAAGATGCTGTTCGATGGTCACTCTCTCTTCGCCGGGGAGGGCGTGGAAGAGCGTCAGATGGGCAGATAACCAATTCCGCTCTGACGGAAAATGCAGGCGCCGGAGCCGGTCGAACCGCACCTGCGCCGCTTCCTCCATCTCGGCCGTGAGGATCAGCGGCCGATGCGCTGGGAGGAAAGCCTTGTCGTCCTGCGTGTCCGGATTGTCCGTCAGTGTCCCGATCTCCGTCATGACAGTCCTACGCGCGAATGCACGGCGTGGATGCGGAGATCTCGATCTTTCGAACCTTTTCCCTTGTAGCTCTAGTCGCTAGAGCCTTTACACCATCTCGTATCAAGTGACGGAGATGATGATGGGCGAGATGCGGAAGACGCGATTCGACGTTGAAGGAATGGACTGTGCCTCTTGCGCATCCAAGATCGACACGGCCGTGCGGCGAATGCCGGGCGTTTCCGATGTCGCCGTCTCGGTCACGACCCAAGGCATGATCGTTCACCATGACGAGACCGCTGACCTGTCCGCTGTCGCACGCAAAGTCTCCGGCCTGGGCTACAAGACCGCGCCGGCAAGACGCGCGGAGCCAAAATCGACGGTGCAGGCGGCAACCTGTTGCGGCGGACATGCGCCTCACGCTGATGCCGAGCATGATCACGACAGCGCCGACCGCGCTGGCCGCCATCAGGGCGACCATCAACACGGATCTCCCGGCGATCACGCGCGCGAAGCGCCTTCGACGATGACGGCCGACGCCCCACCCGCCGGCTTGCATGGTCACGACCATGGACCGATGTCCGGGCCTTGGTGGGCATCGGCGAAAGGGCGGCTGACGCTTCTCTGCGGCGCTGCCCTGGTGCTGGCCTATGCGGTCGGGCATGTTCTTCCCACGCTGGCGTCCCCGGCGTTCCTCATCGCTCTGCTGGTCGGACTCGTGCCGATCGGCCGGCGTGCCGTCATGGCGGCGCTGGCGGGAACGCCGTTCTCGATCGAGATGCTGATGACGATCGCAGCGATCGGCGCGGTCGTGATCGATGCGGGCGAGGAGGCTGCGGCTGTCGTCTTCCTGTTTCTCGTTGGGGAACTGCTGGAGGGTGTGGCCGCCAGCCGGGCAAGGCGCAGCATCCAGGCTTTGACCGACCTCGTGCCGAAGACGGCCTTTCTCGATGACAACGGCACGACGCGGGAGGTGGCGGCGGAGACGCTCGCGCCCGGCAACGTCATCCGTATCCGGCCTGGTGACCGCATCCCTGCGGACGGGGAGATTCTTTCAGGGGAAAGCGCGATCGACGAAGCGCCTGTGACCGGCGAGAGCGTGCCTGTTCGCAAGGCTGGCGGCGATCCGGTCTTTGCCGGCACCGTCAACGGCGAGGGCGTGTTGCGCGTCACGGTCACGGCAGCGGCCGCCGACAACACGATTGCCCGGGTGGTTCGCCTCGTGGAGGAAGCACAGGAGGCAAAGGCGCCGACCGAGCGCTTCATCGACAGGTTCTCGCGCTATTACACACCCGGCGTGGTGCTTGTCGCCGCACTCGTTGCCATTCTGCCGCCGCTCCTGGCCGATGGTTCCTGGTCGGAATGGGTCTACAAGGGGCTCGCCATCCTCCTGATCGGCTGCCCGTGCGCACTGGTGATTTCCACGCCCGCCGCCATTACCGCGTCCTTGTCCGCCGGCGCCCGTCGGGGGCTGCTGGTTAAGGGCGGAGCCGTTCTCGAAAAGCTCGGCACGATCGATACCGTGGCGTTCGACAAGACGGGAACGCTGACCCAGGGACGCCCCGAGGTCACGGACATCCTGTCCTTCACCGTCGAGGCGAGCGATGTCCTGCGGCTCTCGGCTGCACTTGACGCCGGTTCGAGCCATCCGCTGGCGCTCGCCATTCTCGCCCGCGCGGAGAGGGATGGCATCCCCTATCCCGCCGCCGAAAATGTGTCGGCGAAGGGGGGCAAAGGGGTTGCTGGAAACGTCGGCCAGCAGGACCTTTTCCTGGGCTCCCCCCGGGCGGCTGGCGATATCGCGCCGCTGACGGAAGAACAGGCACGTGCTGTCCAGAGGCTTAACGACGACGGCAGGACGGTGTCGGTGCTGGTCGTCGACGGGCAGATCGCCGGCGCCATCGCCATGCGCGACGAGCCGCGCAAGGATGCGCGGCAAGCGCTTGCTGCACTCAAGGCCGGTGGCATCCGCACGCTGATGCTGACCGGCGACAATCGGCGCGTTGCAGAGGCTGTCGGGCGCGATCTCGAGATCGACGTTCGCGCAGAACTTTTGCCCGAGGACAAGCAGACGATCGTTCGCGAACTCAAGGCGCAAGGCGCCATCGTCGCCAAGGTGGGGGATGGTATCAACGATGCACCGGCGCTCGCGGCAGCCGATGTCGGCATCGCCATCGGCGGGGGAACGGATGTGGCTCTGGAGACCGCGGATGCGGCGATCCTCCACGGTCGCATCGCCGATGTCGCAGCATTGATCGCTTTGTCGAAGCGCTGCATGGCAAACATCCGCCAGAACATTGCGGTCGCGCTCGGCCTTAAGGCCATCTTCCTCGTCACGACCGTTGTCGGGATCACCGGTCTCTGGCCCGCGATCCTTGCCGATACCGGCGCGACCGTGCTCGTCACCATCAACGCCTTGCGTCTCCTGCACGTCCGCGCTTAAAGCGCGTCGCGTGAGAAGGATTCACGCAGCGCGCTTCAAGGTCTGTTTGATGCATGTCGTTTCCCGAAACCGCTGCACACTTTCGGGCGACATGCAGTCACCCCGTGACCGACGACAAACGCCCGGCATCACTGCCGGGCGTTTGCGAAGCGGGATCGCGCGCACGGATCCGGGCACCTGCGAAAGACGGCGTCGCGTGGGCTACTTCGCCGTGTCGAGGCGATCGATCGCCTTGACGTTGTCGGCCGAAGAGCCATTCGGATCGAACTCCGAAGCAAGCCAGGTATCGACGATCGCCTTGGCAAGTTCCGGGCCGATGACGCGGGCGCCCATCGTGATGATCTGGGCGTTGTTTGACTTCGCGGCGCGTTCCGCCGAATAGGTGTCGTGCGTCAGCGCCGCGCGGATGCCGGGCACCTTGTTGGCCGAGATGCTGACGCCGATTCCGGTGCCGCAGAAGAGGATGCCGCGCTCGTTCTCGCCGGCGACGATGGTCTGGGCGAGCTTCTCCGACAGGTCGGCATAAAAGCCTTGCTGGCTGAGATCCGTCACCTCGAGATCCGTGCGTGTCGCGAGATGCTTGGCGATGACGTCGAGAAGCGGTTTGCCGGCGCTGTCGGCTCCAATGGCAATTTTCATGACTGTTTCCTTTCAGGCTTTCGTTATCGGAGGGGAGATCAGAGGGCGGATGAAACGCGCGTGAGGATGTCGAGATAGCCGGCGACGTTCCAGGCGGAGCGGCCGATGAACAGGCCGTCGATATGCGGCGTGGCGATCAGTTCGACACAGTTTTGCGGGTTGACGCTGCCACCATAGAGAACCGGAACCCTGACGCCGAGGCAGGCTTCGGCGACCTCGGCGATCCGGGCGTGGCGCTCGTCGGCATAGTCTGCCGATGCAGGAATGCCGTTGACGCCGATGGCCCAGACAGGTTCGTAGGCCAGGAGAACCGGCTTTTGTCGATCTGTGCCCGCAAGTCCGGAAAGCGCGCCTTCGACCTGCCGCTTCAGAACGGCGTCGGCCTCGCCGGCCTCGCGCTCGGACAGCGTTTCCCCGATGCAGATCAGCGGTGTCAGCCCGTGGCGAACGGCGGCGGCCGTCTTCAGGCCGACCGTCCGGTCGGTCTCGCCGAAATGCTCGCGCCGCTCGCTGTGCCCGAGTTCAACAAGGTCCAGCCCGCAATCTGTCAGCATCGGTGCCGAGATCTCGCCGGTCCAGGCGCCGTCATCGTCCCAATGCATGTTCTGCGCGCCGACTTTGACGCTGGTGTTGGAGAGCCGCTGCTTCGTCTCCCGAACAGCCGTAAACGGGGGAATGACGAAGCGCTGAATGCGCGGGTCGCGTGCGCCGTCGCTGGCCGCCAGACCGTCGGCAAAGGCCATGGCCTCGCTCAGCGTCTTGTTCATCTTCCAGCTTGTTCCAACCCAGATGCCATTCGTCGTCACTGCATACTCCTCGTCGTAGCTCCGGTCGTCAGACCTTGATAATGGGGATCCCCGCATCCCCCAACGCGGCCTCATGGCCACCGTCGATGCGGTTACTGGTGATGACCGCGCTGAAGCCGTCCAGCCCGGTCAGGAAATGCAGGGCGGGCTTGCCGAATTTCGCGTGGTCTACCATGAGATAGCTACGGCTTGCCGACCGCATCATTTGCCGTTTGGTCTTCACCACTTCCTGATCCTGATGATACGCGGCCGCTCCCTGAATGGCGGAGGAAGAGAGAAACGCAATATCCGCCCGGAGCGACGACAATGTCTCCTCCGTCACGATCCCGAAGAAGCCGTTGAACTTGCGGCTGTACTGGCCACCGAGCGAGATGACCTCGATACCGGATACGGCGGTCAGCTTGACGATCACGGAGAGATTGTTGGTGATCACCGTCAGCGGCCGTATCGTGGCAAGATGTTCGGCAAGGCCACCGGCCGTCGAACCGTCATCGATGATGATGATCTGTCCCGGCTCCACGAGCGTCGCGGCATGGGATGCGAGCTGCCGCTTTTCCTCTGCGGCCATCTTCTCGCGGTATCGGAAATCGCTCTCAAAATGGGCGCTGGATTGGATCGATGCACCGCCGTGAACCTTGCGAAGGAGTCCGGCCTGCTCGAGATCGTCGAGATCGCGATGGACGGTCATCTTGCTCACGGAAAAGCGCAGGGCCAGATCCTCGACAGACGCGGAGCCCGCTTCCATCAGGATATCCATGATCTCCTGTCGCCGATCGTCCGGTTTCAAAGCCACATCCCTTTGTCCACCCCTATGTAAACATCATTCGGTCGAAAGACAACATTATCGATGAGATTATGTGAATCTGAAGTGTTACGAAATGTGATGTTCGCACATTCGCAATGTTGCAGGCCATAGCCCGGCATGGCATGAAGAGGATGCATGCTGCGCCAACGATGGAGCAGCGCAGGAGGAATGTCCGCACGGCCCCGCCGTTCACGCGGATACGAGGATATGGCATGACGAAGACGGATATTGCGCGACGCGTCTACGACAATGCCTGGAAGCTCGATCCGGTCGTACGCAGTCTCCTAGACACGGATTTCTACAAGCTCCTGATGTTGCAGATGATCTGGCGGCTCTACCCGGATGTCGATGCGACCTTCTCCCTGATCAACCGTACCAAGACGGTGCTCCTGACGGAGGAGATCGATGAGCAGGAATTGCGCGAGCAGCTGGATTACGTGCGTACGGTGCGCTTTACCAAGAAGGAAATGATCTGGCTGGCGGGTAACACCTTTTATGGCCGCAAGCAGATCTTCTCGCCGGATTTCCTCGCTTGGCTCGCCGATTTCCAGCTTCCGGATTACGAACTCTCGCGCCGGCACGGTCAGTACGAGCTGACCTTCCCCGGAAAGTGGACGCATACCAGCATGTGGGAGATTCCTGCTCTCGCCATCGTCAACGAACTGCGTTCGCGCACGGCGATGAAGGATATGGGGCCCTTTGCGCTCGATGTGCTGTATGCACGTGCAAAAGCGAAGATGTGGTCGAAGGTGGAGCAGCTGCGGGCGGTGCCGGACCTGCGCATTTCGGATTTCGGCACCCGGCGTCGCCATTCCTTCCTGTGGCAGCGCTGGTGCGTTGAGGCGCTAAAAGAAGGAATCGGGGAGTCCTTCTCCGGCACCAGCAATGTGCTCCTTGCCATGGATACGGATCTCGAGGCGCTCGGAACCAACGCCCACGAATTGCCGATGGTGGCGGCAGCTCTTGCCAACAGCGATGCCGAGCTTGCGGATGCACCCTACAAGGTTTTGCAGGACTGGAATCGTCTTTACGGCGGCAACCTGCTGATCGTCCTGCCCGATGCCTTCGGGACAGCGGCCTTTCTCAAGAACGCCCCCGACTGGGTCGCCGACTGGACGGGTTTCCGCCCCGACAGTGCCCCGCCCATCGAAGGCGGCGAGCGCATTCTCGACTGGTGGCGGGCCCATGGCCGCGACCCGAGAGAGAAGCTGCTGATCTTCTCCGACGGGCTTGATGTCGACATGATCATCAAGACCTACCGGCATTTCGAGGGCAGGGTGCGCATGAGCTTTGGCTGGGGCACCAATTTGACCAATGATTTTGCCGATTGCGCGCCGACGGAGGTCAGCGGGCTGAACCCGATTTCCATCGTCTGCAAGGTCATCGATGCCAATGGCCGACCGGCGGTCAAGCTATCCGACAACCCGCGCAAGGCGACCGGCGATCCAGCCGAGGTGGAGCGCTATCTGAAATTCTTCGGCACGCAGGACTTCGAGGAACTTGCTGTTCGCGTGTAACGTGATCCGCAGGAACTTAACGCGAAAAAAACCCGACCGGAGGAGGTCCTTCCGGTCGGGTTTCGTTTCGCCCGGGAACAGGGCGTGGTGCTCGCAGGCGGGCCCGGTCAGAGCCTCGCCGGCGAGATGAACGCGGCGCTCAATAGCAGGCAGCGCAGGCAGAGCCCGTGCGAACGGCCAGCGGGTGCACCATCGCGAGCAGGCGTCGCTTGGGGGCGGCAAGAAGCTTCGCGGCATGGGTCCGGGCGCCGCCGGGTTCGGGCTTGGCGTGCTCCAGTGCGTTCGCTGCCGAATAGAGCAGCGTCTTGAACTGCGAGGAGGTCACGCCATCGGCCCGCATTACGGCGCGGATCATCGGATCGGTCAGCACCTCGCTCAGGGTCAGATCGTCATTCGCCATGTTCATGGCCGTCTCCTTCGTCTCGTCCACAGTCAGGGGCAGGCTGGGTTAGGCCTGTCCTTGACCGAAATGCTTTGGTGTGTTACCGGTAAGTAACACGTCATTTGTTACCGAACGGTCACACCCATGTCAATCGCTGTCGTGAATAAAAACGCCAAACGTGGCTCTACTGTGAAACCGGAACCGGATTCCGCAGCGTCCTCCGGTTTATCCGGTGCGAAGGTGGCTCCGCGAGACCGGATCGTGTCGACAGCCTGCGAGCTGTTCCGCCAGCACGGCATTCGCGGCATCGGTGTCGATGCCATCGCCGAGGCGGCCTCGACCAACAAAATGACACTCTATCGGCACTTCGGCTCCAAGGACGATCTTATCTGTGAGACCCTGCGGGTCACCTCCGAAAAAAGCGGTGCGATGTGGGCGGATATCGAAACGCGCTTTCCCGATGATGCAAAGGCCCAGCTCGGCGCCTGGGTAACCGCCCTTTCCGAATGTCTTCAACGCGAGCCATCCGGATGCGATATCGCCAATGCGGCGATCGAGTTGAAAGAGGCGGATCATCCCGCCCATGCGGTCATCGAAAATTTCAAGATACTGCAGCGCGACAAGCTGACGGATCTCTGCCGGCGAACCGGCACGGAGGAGCCGGAAACTCTGGCGGACACGTTGCTTCTGCTGCTGGAAGGCGCGCGTGTCAGCCGCCAGGCCTCGGGCCTTGAAGGCCCCGCCCAGTGCTTTCAGCGCGCCTGTCGGAACACGCTGCATGCCTTTGGCGTCGGCGTGCGCTGAGGCTTAGACAAAGCACCCCTGCCTTCCATCAGACGAAAGCCATCGCGGCGACGCGATGGCTTTCGGGTTTATACGCGGATGTTTCTAGATCACATCCCGTCGCGCTGCAGGAGCGCACGAACCTCTTCGAAACGGCGCTTGTTCGCCTCGTTGCGCTCATCCGGGCCATAGCATGTGCTGGAGACGCAGAAACGCTGCAGGTTGAAGGGCGCAGCTGTGTTTTGAAATTCGCATTCGATAGAATCGACCATGTCCTTCTTTTCCACGCCTTCGCGCGTCGAGTAGGTCAGGCGCGCCCCTGGCGGCTTCAGCTCCGGAAAGGACTGGACAACGCCGGTCTGGAGCGTATCGGCAAGGAGCAGGTGCTTGGCGACCTGAACGCAGACATCTTCGATCTTCGGCGTTTGTGCGGCGGCCGGCGACAGTCCGATGAAGGTCGATGCCGCTGCAATGGCTAGAACAATCCGTTTTCTCATGACACACTCCGGGAGGCCGCCTGAGGCGGCAGTGACTGATCGGGATCGTCGCGTTGGCAGACGGGCCTGCGCCGAGACGATCCATCAGCACTAGATAGGGCGGTTTCGACCGCCATCCAGCGGCTTCGGCGGTAGGGAACGCCGGCAGCCTCCGATCCCGCAACGTCTCGTCGCTCCTCCTCTCGGGAAGCGCCGGGACAGGCAAAATATCCAACCTGCCGGGAACCAAATCGACCCTCCTCGATTTGGGAGTGGCGGTAGTCCGATTAGTAAAGGGAGAAGGCCATGACCGAGAAAGACGAAGACCTGATCAAGAAGCGGGCCTATGCCTTGTGGGAATCCGAAGGCCGGCCGGAAGGTCGTCACGACGAGCATTGGAGCAAGGCGTATCAGGAGCTCGCAACGACCGAGAACACGTCCGTCCTGGGTGCGCCGGAAGGCCCCGAGGAGAATGCCGCGCCTGTGGATCAGCCTGCGAAGGCCGAGAAGGGCAAGCCGCCACTATCCGTTCTGGAAGGGGGCGCTGCAGGAAATCCCGGCGCCAAGCGCAAGCGAAAGTCGGTCTGAGACCGCGCAGGGCCGGACCTGTCCGGTGCCTGACATCCCGACGTCGATACCTGCCGTCGCTCCTTTGCGAGGCAGGTATCGCATCTATCGCACCGCACAAGTTTCTGGCCTGATCCGCAATATTTGTGCGGACACGGGGACCGCTTTCCTCCATCATTGGAGCATGAGGTGTTTCGTTTTTCTCCCGACCTCCATTTCAGCCGGCAATCCCATCGGATTGCGAAGAGGACCGTGGCCTTCGTGAACGTACTGTCTGTAACGTCGGAAATCTTCCCCCTGATCAAGACCGGCGGCCTTGCCGACGTGACAGGGGCTCTCCCGAAAGTGCTTGCCGCCCGGGGATATAAAACCCGCAGCCTGATCCCCGGCTACAGCTCCGTCCTTGCCGAGATCAGCAATGCGCGCCCCTTGCATTTCTTTCCTGATCTCTTCGGACATCCCGCGTGGCTGCTGGAAGCCGAATGCCAGGGTCTCGATCTCCTGGTGCTCAACGCGCCCGCGCTTTATGACCGGCCGGGTGGTCCGTATGTCGGCGAGGATGGCATGGACCATCCCGACAACTGGAAGCGCTTCGCCGTGCTCTCCTACGTGGCTTCGGCGGTCGCCGGCGGGCTTCTTCCGGAGTGGATGCCCGATCTTGTGCATACACATGATTGGCAGACGGCCCTGACCTCGGTCTACATGCGCTATTCGACCAATGCGAACACGATTCCCTCGGTTCTGACCATTCATAACCTCGCTTTTCAGGGGCAGTACGCGGCCGAGCACCTGAAGGATATCGGCCTTCCGCCCGAAGCACTGTCGATCGACTGCCTCGAATATTACGGCGACATGAGCTATCTGAAGGGGGGGATCCGTACCGCTAGCGCCATCACCACCGTAAGCCCGACCTATGCGCGCGAGATCGTGTCTCCAGAGCTTGGAATGGGCATGGAGGGCGCCCTGCTGTCGCGTCTGGATACCTTTACCGGGATCGTCAACGGCATCGACAGCGAAATTTGGGATCCGGTGACCGACCCCTATCTTCCGGCCCGCTACGATGTGCGCCAGATCCGCAATCGGAGCGTCAACCGCGCGCGCCTGCTCGAGACGTTTCGTCTAGACCCAACACCGGGACCTGTTTTCGCGGCCGTTACCCGGCTCACCTGGCAGAAGGGTGGCGATATGCTGGCAGAGGTCGCAGAAGAGATCGCGGCACTGGGCGGCAAGTTGATCGTGCTCGGCAAGGGCTCCAAGGACATCGAGACGCAGCTTCTGCTGGCTGCAGGCCGCCATCCCGGCAGGATTGGCGTTCGCATCGGCTATGACGAGGAAACCGCGCATCTCGTCCATGGTGGCACCGATATCATTATCCAGCCGTCCCGCTTTGAGCCTTGCGGGCTGACGCAGCTCTATGCGCTGCGCTACGGTGCCGTGCCGGTGGTGTCGCGAACGGGCGGTCTGTCGGAGACGATCATCGATGCCAATGATGCGGCCATGTCTGCGCGGGTGGCCACCGGCTTCCAGTTCCACCCCGCGACCAGCGACAATCTGCGTCTTGCCATCCATCGGGCGTTTCATGCCTATCGGGAACCGAAGAAGTGGGCCCGGCTCCAGAACCAGGGCATGAAGGCCAACTTCTCCTGGGAGCGGAGTGCCGAGCAGTATGCGGAACTCTATGGCAGGGTCATCGCACACGCGGCCAAGGCGACAGGCTGATCGGTTCCAATCTTCCCGAGCGTTCCCAATCTTCCCGAGCGTTTCCAATCTTTACGAGCGTTCAAAGAAAAAGCCGGACTGACAGTGCGTCAGCCCGGCTTTTTTGTTGTGTCCCGCCGACCCGCGGGTGCGGGCCGGCACCAGCCCGGTCAGGCCGGGCGGAAGACCGCCAGGCTGCGCGCCTGCATGTCGAACGGTTCGGCCACGTCGACAGGCTGCGCCGCGATCGCGGGATCATCCGTCGTCAATTCGAGAACCCACGCGCCGTCGGGGCATTCGGGCAGGACAAACGGAACAACGCCGTCATGCGGGTTGAAGATCATCAGAATACGCGACCAGATGCCATCCTTGTCGGCAAGATCCTCTCGGGAGAGCATGGCCCCGATCGTTGTGCCGCCGCCGTCCTGCCACTGCTCGTCGGTCTGCTCGCCACCTCCGGCGTTGAGCCAGGCGATCACCATGCCGTCGCGCCAGTTCTCACGGTGCAAGAGCGGCTGGTCCGCCCGCAGCGTCGTCAGCCGGCGGACAAAATCGCGCAAGACATCTGCGCTGGGCGGCAGGTCTTCCCAGTGGATCCAGCTGATATCGCTGTCCTGGCAGTAGCCGTTGTTGTTGCCCATCTGGCTGCGGCCGAACTCGTCGCCGCCGAGGATCATCGGCGTGCCGTGAGACAAGAGCAGCGTCGCAAGGAAGTTTCGCTTCTGGCGTTCCCGCGTCGCGTTGATGGTCTCGTCGTCGGTCGGACCTTCAGCGCCGTAGTTGAAGCTGCGATTGTCGCCATGACCGTCGTTGTTGTCCTCGCCATTCGCCTCGTTATGCTTCTCGTTGTAGGAAACGAGATCGTTGATGGTGAAACCATCATGGGCAGCGACGAAGTTGACGCTGGACCACGGGCGACGACCGCGAAGATCGTAGATATCGCCGGATCCAAAGAAGCGGGCCGCGAAGTCCGGCGCAGTCCCATCCGTGTCCATCCAGTAGTCGCGGACCGTGTCGCGATACTTGTCGTTCCATTCGGCCCAGCCGGGCGGGAAACCACCGACCTGATAACCGCCCGGTCCGATGTCCCAGGGTTCGCCGACAAGCTTGACCTTGGACAGGACGGGATCCTGCGTAACGGCGTCGAAGAAGCCGCCGCGCTGGTCGAAACCCTCCGGCTCGCGTCCCAGAATGGTGCCGAGGTCGAAGCGGAAGCCGTCGACATGCATGTCTTCGACCCAGTAGCGCAGCGAATCCGTCACCATCTGCAGCACGCGAGGGTGCGAGGTGTTGACCGTATTCCCGGTGCCTGTGTCGTTAATGTAGTAGCGGTGGTTATCCGGCAGGGTGCGGTAGTAGGAGAAGTTGTCGATACCCTTGAACGAAAGGGTCGGTCCAAGTTCGTTGCCTTCGGCCGTATGGTTGTAGACCACGTCCAGGATCACCTCGAGGCCGCCATCGTGCAGCGCCCGCACCATGTCGCGGAAGCCATCCAGCGCCCGCGGACCGTAATAGCGCGTGGCCGGTGCGAAGAAGCCGAGCGTGTTGTAGCCCCAGTAATTGTGGAGGCCTTTGTCGACCAGCATGCTGTCGTCGGGGAAAAAGTGGGTCGGCAGCAGTTCAACCGATGTGATGCCGAGGCTCTTGAGGTAATCGACGGCCGCCTTGTGGCCCATGCCGTCGAACGTGCCGCGCATGTTCTCCGGAATGGCGGGGTGCAGCTTGGTGAAGCCCTTGACATGCGTTTCGTAGAAGATGGTCTTCGACCAGGGGATCAGCGGCCCACGGTCGCCCTTCCAGTCATAGGTCTTGGGATCGATGACCCGACCCTTCGGCGTCACAGGAGCGCTGTCGAGCGTGTTGAAGGTCAGGTCCTTGTCGTCTTCCGCGTCCATGTCATAGGCAAAATGTGCCTGCGACCACTGAACGTCGCCGACCAGCTCGCGGGCATAAGGATCGACCAGAAGCTTGTTCGGATTGAAGCGATGGCCACGTTCCGGATCATAGGGACCATGCACGCGATAGCCGTAAAGTGCGCCCGGCTTGAGGCCGGGGATATAGCCATGCCAGATCTCGTTGGTGTATTCCGGAAGCTCGATCCGGGCAACTTCGATCGCGCCGCTGTCATCGAACAGGCAGAGCTCAACCCGTTCGGCATGGGCGGAAAAGATCGCGAAATTGACGCCATCCTTGTCGGGCGTCGCGCCGAGCGTATGCCAGTACCCCGGCTCGACTGCGTACTGATTGACTTTGGCGTCCATGAAGGCATCCCCTGTATTGATCCGATCAGAAATTGTGCGTCGCATCATTTTGTTCCCGCCCATGTCGAGATTCTTTGTCCCGGCGTGATGAGAGTGTGATCTCCCGTCCTGCCGAACGCTCCCGGGCGTCCGTCTGGTCTGCACATTCGCTCTCGTAACTTTCCACCGATCAACAAGTTCAATGGCAGGAAAGATTGTCTCCCCAGGGTCTGTGCACGCGCTTATGAGAAGATCACCTGGCCTCCCGGAAGGCGTTGCCGTGCACCGCGGCATTCGCACACGATGGCCCGGAACATTTGCCCCGACCCGGATGTTGAGGGGCGGATCAAGGCCGTGCCAGGCGCCGGCGCCGGCGCTCCAGCCATGCCAGAACCGCACGCCGAACCTAATTGATACGAGGACAGGATGAACACCCTGATGACAAGCAAGAGCATTGAACCTTCCGCAAACCGGCAGACGACAGCCTGGGGGCCGGAGCTTCTTGCCGAGGGCGGCGCCCGGTTCCGTCTCTGGGCTCCGGGCGAAGATAGGTTGACGCTGCGGCTCGACGGCAGGGACCACGAGATGCGCAAGGCGGGCGAGGGATGGTTCGAGAGCGTTGTTCCCGAGGCGAAGCCGGGTGCTACCTATGCCTTCGTTCTCCCGGACGGAAAGGTCGTGCCGGACCCGGCAGCGCGCGCGTTGGCAGAGGACGTGCATGGCCCGGCCGTGCTGGTCGATCCCGATGCCTATGAATGGCAGAACACCGGCTGGACCGGCATGCCTTGGGCGGAGACCATCCTCTACGAATTCCATGTCGGCACGTTTACGCCTGAAGGCACGTTCCGCGCCGCGATCGACAAGCTTGCGGCCATTGCCGAAACCGGAATCACCGCCATCGAAATCATGCCGGTCTCGCAGTTCGGCGGGACGCGAGGCTGGGGTTACGACGGCGTTTATCCTTATGCGCCGCACAATGCCTACGGCTCTCCGGACGATCTCAAGGCCTTCATCGACGCCGCGCACGGCCTTGGTCTGATGGTCTACATGGACGTCGTCTACAATCACTTCGGTCCCGACGGAAACTACCTGAGCGCCTATGCGCCGGATTTCTTCCGGGAAGGCAAGAAGACACCGTGGGGAGCGGCGATTGCTTACAACAGGCGTCAGGTTCGCGATTTTTTCGTTGAAAATGCGCTCTATTGGCTGCGGGAATTCCGGATCGACGGGCTGCGTTTTGACGCAATCGACATGATCTTCGATGACGCGGAAACACATGTTCTCATCGAGATTGCACGCCGGGCGCGGTCGGAGTTTGGCGCGCGCCATATTCACCTGGTGACCGAAGATCCGGCAAACCATATCGAACTGCGCAGAAACGACGATAACGAGACTCTTCTCTACGACGCCGACTGGAACGACGACTATCACCATGCAGCACATGTCGTGGCCACGGGCGAAAAGAACGGCTATTACGGCAAATTCATCGACAAGCCGGTCGAAAACCTCGCCCGTGCTTTGACGGAAGGCTACATCTATCCCGGCCAGGAAGCGGTCGAGATGAGCGAGCCGGTGCCGATGGAAGCGTTCGTCGGGTTCCTGCAGAACCACGATCAGATCGGCAACCGCGCCTTCGGCGATCGGCTGATCACGCTGACGTCGAAAGAGATGCTGAAAGCACTGACGGTCGTCACCATGCTCGCGCCGCACATTCCCATGCTGTTCATGGGCGAGGAATATGGCGAAACACGTCCGTTCCTCTTCTTCACCGATTACCATGGCGACCTCGGCAAGGCAGTGCGGGAAGGCCGACGCACCGACATGGACAATTTCGGTGGCTTGCCGGAGGGGAAATCCGTCGAGGACGTGGCCGATCCCAATGCGTTGGAAACGATGGAAAACACCCGTCTCGACTGGTCGAAGGCCGAAACGGAGGAAGGGCAAGCCTGGCGTGCGCTCTATCGCGACCTGATCGCCATCCGCAAGCGTGCGATTGTCCCATTGCTGGTCGCTGCGCCCAACACGCTGTCGGCCGGAACAGTGCTGACAGCGGAAGGTCGATTGCTGGCGATCGACTGGCAGCTTGGCGACCGTCGTCTGCAATTGCGCGCCAATCTCGGTGACGTCGCCGCCGACCTGCCACCGGCCACCGGCGAGACGCTTTACGGCGAGCACAGCACGCAGGGGATGGAACCACATTCGGTTCTGTTTGCCCTCGATCGCGCCTAGCATCGGAAGGGGCTCGGTGACAAAAGCCTAGTACCGAGCTCTACCAGTACCAGTCTGTGAACAGCGCGGACGGATTGTTCTCTTAATTGAGAACAATCCGTCCTGCATCGGTCCTCTATCGCGCTTTGCGCTCCTGCACCATCTTGGCCTCATCAAACGCTCGACAGCCAC
Source organism: Rhizobium sp. Leaf341 (assembly GCF_001424325.1). Lineage (NCBI taxonomy): Bacteria > Pseudomonadati > Pseudomonadota > Alphaproteobacteria > Hyphomicrobiales > Rhizobiaceae > Rhizobium > Rhizobium sp. Leaf341. The sequence continues at coordinate 841,975 of NZ_LMPE01000003.1, read as the reverse complement.
ATCATGGCACCACGGTCGGGCAGGAAAGGATGAGATCATGATCAACCACATCAGGGGCCTCCATCACGTCACGTCGATGGCCGCGAATGCTCGTGTCAACAATGCGTTCTTCACGGATGTCCTCGGCCTTCGCCGCATCAAGAAGACCGTCAATTTCGATGCGCCCGACGTGTATCATCTCTATTACGGCGATGAAATCGGCACACCCGGCACCGTCATGACCTACTTTCCGTTTCCCCATATCGCCCGTGGCCGTCCCGGGACCGGTGAGGTCGGCACGACCGTATTCGCGGTACCAAGGGGGGCACTTCCGTTCTGGGCCGATCGCCTGAGCCGGAAAGGGGTCGCCAATGTCACGCCGAGCGAGACCTTCGGCGAGAAGCGGCTCTCGTTCACAGGCCCGGATGGCGACGGCTTCGCGCTGGTGGAAGTGGCGGATGATCCGCGCACGCCATGGACGGCAGGCGGCATCGATGAGGATCATGCCATTCGCGGCTTTCACTCAGTGGCGATGCGGCTGAGGGATGCGGGTGCGACCTCGGAGCTTCTCGGCTTCATGGGTTACGACACGCTGGAGAAGCGCGACGGTGTGACACGCCTTCTCGTGCCCGGTGCAACGGCAGCAGGTGTCATCGACATCGAGACGCTGCCGGATGCGCCCGGAAGCCGTCAGGGTGCCGGTTCCGTTCACCATGTCGCCTTCGCCGTCGACAACCGTGCAGCCCAGCTCGAGGTGCGCAAGGCGCTGATGGAGACGGGATACCAGGTCACTCCGGTCATCGACCGCGATTATTTCTGGGCGATCTACTTCCGCACGCCGGGCGGCGTGCTGTTCGAGATCGCGACGAACGAACCCGGTTTCGAGCGTGACGAGGAACGGGCGCATCTGGGTGAAGCGCTGAAGCTGCCGCAGCAGCACAAGCACCTTCGGCCCATCCTCGAGCAGCAGCTGGAAAAGCTCGACTGAGGTTGCCACCGTCACCGAGAAAGAAACCGACAGAAGCCGGAGCCGTCGCAGGACATGCGACGGTGCTCCGGGGAGCATGGCCATGACAGATACGACCTACAAGCACCTGATGAAAGAGGGCGTGCAAGGTGCACCGCTTCTCGTGACACTGCACGGTACGGGCGGTGACGAGACCCAGTTTTTCGCCTTCGCAACCCAACTGCGGCCCGACGCCACCATCCTGTCACCGCGTGGTGATGTCTCAGAACACGGCGCGTCCCGCTTCTTCCGACGCACCGGCGAAGGCGTCTACGACATGACGGACCTCGCCCGCGGGACGCAGAAGCTGGCGAACTTCGTCCGCGAGAAGGCGCAGGCGACCGGAGCCTCCGAGGTCTTCGGTCTGGGCTTCTCCAATGGTGCCAACATCCTCGCCAATGTTCTGATCGAGTTTCCGGACCTGTTCGATCGGGCTGCGCTTATGCACCCGCTGATTCCGTTTCAGCCAAAGCCGGCTCCGGGCCTTGCCGGGCGTCGCGTTCTCGTCACGGCAGGCGAGCGCGATCCGATCTGCCCGACGTCGTTGACCCTTGCGCTCGCTGAGTACTTCAGAGCGCAGGGTGCGACGACGGAGCTTTCCTGGCACAATGGCGGCCATGATATCCGCGAGAACGAGATCGAGGCGATGCGCACGCTGTTTGCGTAAGCCTTCAATATCCCCGCGCCGCGCCTGAGGCGGCGCGGCTGTCCATCGCGCCGTAGTAGCGGGCACCGCCGTTGGTCCCGGCCGACTCCGCTGCCGTCTTTCCGCCGACGAGGATTCCGGCTGCCTGTCCCCAGACAGGCCAGTTCTTGTCCGGTCCGATGTCGTGCCCCATGTCCCGCAGGATCTTCAGCGTATCGGCGGAGAGGGCAAAGGGTTCGATGGCCACCGAATCCGGCATCCATTGATGGTGCAGACGCGGCGCGTCGATCGCTTCCTGCAGTGTCATGCCATGGTCGATGACGTTCAGGATCGCCTCGAGCGTGATGGTGATGATGCGCGCGCCGCCGGGGCTGCCGATGACCATGAACGGCTTGCCGTCCTTGGTCACGATGGTGGGGCTCATGGAAGAGAGCGGCGTTTTGCCCGGTGCAATCGCGTTTGCTTCTCCCTGAACGAGGCCGTAAAGGTTCGGCGCGCCCGGCTTGGACGTGAAGTCGTCCATCTCGTTGTTGAGGAGAATCCCCGTGCCTGGCGCGACGACGCCGGCGCCGAAGGAGCCGTTGAGCGTGTAGGTCACGGAGACCGCATTGCCCTTCTCGTCCATGATCGAGTAATGCGTCGTCTCGTGGCTTTCCCCAAGCCCCTTCGGGGTCAGATCGGCGGAAACGCCGGCCTTTCGGAGGTCAATCTTTCCCCGGATTTCCTGCGCATAGGCTTTGTCGACCAGTTTTTCGACCGGGTTCTTGACGAAGTCCGGATCGCCGAGGGCCGAATTGCGGTCGACATAGGCGTATCGCATCGCCTCGATCATGACATGCGCGGTTGCCGCCGAGCCAGCGCCGAGTTCGCCGAGGGGATATCCCTCGAGGATGTTCAGGATCTCGCAGAGGATGACGCCGCCCGAACTGGGCGGCGGAGAGGAAATGATCTCGTAGCCGCGATAGGTGCAGGTGACCGGTTTCAGTTCGCGCACCGCGTAGCGCTCGAAATCCTCCTTCGTCAGGATGCCGCCCTTGTCCTTGCTGGCTTTGACGATCTGGTCTGCGATGGAGCCCTTGTAGAAGGCGTCCGGGCCTTCTGTGGAGATCGCGGTCAGGCTTCGCGCCAGATCCGGCTGCATCAGCGTCCCGCCAATATCGGGCGCGGTGCCATCCGGCTTCAGGAAGATCGCGGCGGCGGCCGGATCGCGGCCGAGCTTCTTGAGGCTGTTGCCGAGTGAAGCGACGTCTCCGCCATCCAGCGTAAAGCCTTGCTTTGCAAGTTTGATGGCCGGTGCCATGAGCGCCGCGCGCGACAAGCTTCCAAAGCGGGTTCGTGCAGCCTCGAATCCGGCAACCGATCCGGGTACGCCGACGGCAAGATAGCCGTCCGTGCTTCGTCCTTTGGCGATTTCGCCTTTTTCGTCAAGATACATCGTCTTCGTCGCAGCCAGCGGCGCCCGCTCGCGAAAATCGAGGAAGCTTGTGCGACCGTCGGCAAGGCGAACCGTCATGAAGCCGCCGCCACCGATGTTTCCGGCCGTGGGATAGACGACCGCCAGGGCATAGCCCACCGCGACCGCGGCATCTACCGCATTGCCCCCTTGCCGGAGAATGTCGACGCCGACGTCCGACGCCAGATGCTGGGCAGTGACCGCCATGCCCTTCTCCCCGGCAACCGGCTGCGGCGACGCCGCCTGCACAGGAGGTGCAGCAAGGCAGGAAACGAGGGTCAGGTGCACGAAAGAGGTGCGGATGAGGGTCATGTGCGGGGCTCCTCCGGGAAGGCGACCGTGGTCGCAAGCCAGGACGATAGCCCAATCGTCGACGCGCCGCTTCTGAAAAATGCCGGCCCGGCGTTGCAGCTCAGGCGTCGATGCGCAGCACGCCGTAACCGCCGATCATGACGTTGCCGTTCTCGAGCACGTCGGCCCGCAAAGCACCGGTGGCCGATGATAACATCGTTTCGGCATCGAGCCTGGAGACGGAGGCGTGCGCCGGAATGTCGAGCGCGGACAGATCGAGCATCTGTGGCAGAGGCGTCAGGTTTCCAAGCAGGATGGTCAAGCTGCCCTCCCGCTCCGCCCGCATCCCCAGAACATGATCCGGTTGGCTGGAGGCGAGAATGGTCGCCATTGCGCCGGCGAGGTCCGCCAGCATGGAAACGACATGGAACAACGGTCGCCGCCCGCCTTCCGCAACCGGTTCGCCAGCACCTGCCATCAGGCCGAAGGGGCCTGTCAGCGCGGAGAGTGTCAACTGATCGAGCCCCGCAGGCGCCACTGAGATGGCATAGCCGACTGCATAGGCCGCGGCGAAAAGACCGGTCTGGCGTGGGTCTCGGTTCGCCATCGGAATCCGGCTACCGCCAGGATTGTCCATCGTCCGGCTGCCATAGGGATTCTGCCGCATGGGAATGGTTGAGGGTCCGATGCGATAGCGCCGGTCGCCATAGATCGCGCGCACCGATCGCGTGATGAACGGCAGCGCTTCCAGCGTCTGCATGACACTGTGATCGTCTCCAGCATGCACGATCGGGTTGGTGCAATGGCTGATGAAGTCGAGGTTGTCAGCAGGCACGCGTTTGCGGTTGAGCTCGGTGAAGTAGCTGAGCATGCCGCCACCGAGCATCGCGGACGGGAAGACGCTTCTGGCAGCGGCATAGACGTCTTCAAGTGGCGGGCACTCCGGCCAGGGGCTGCCGGGCGGCGTGGATTGCCGATCGACAGCGGGAGAGACCATGATGGCATCCGGGGCAAATCCCGCCATGTGCATCGCTGCGGCGATGGCGCCCAGTTCCTCGTCCAGAGCCGACCGGCAGGGAAGTGCGATCTCCAGGGTGGTCGATCCGCGATGGCCGGCGGCAAGGGCTGCAAAATCCCCGAACACAGCGGCATCGTGCCCGGCGAGCGGATCGAAGGGGAACAGCAATGCCTGTGCCCCGGGACTGGTCCCCGCCTCCAGCAAGGCCTGGCTCAACACGGCCTCCTCGGGGGTGATGATGAGGCCGATGGGCGGTAGCTTCTGTGCGGATCCTTCGGTCAGGGACAGCTTGATCGGTGCTGCGGTTTGTGCCGCCAAGGACGCGACCGGCAAAGACGGCGCGTCATGCATGACCTGCAGCGTGATCGCCTGTTCAACCTCGGCACCCGCTGCAATATGATAGGGCCAGGGCAGGGCAAGCGGGCGGACATAGGTCTTGTAGGACGCGTCCGACCAGTTGCGCTGATCTTCCATCTCGAAGGTATCGCCTTCCATCCGGCATTCGACTTTGACGCCGGGCCGGGCCAGGTGCGTGATGGCCCGCATGTCCTTGAAGGGCTGCCAGGGTTCGATAAGGTCCGGCAGGACGGTGTCCTCCAGGGTCCCATCGACATGCTCGATGCGAACCGCCGATCCCGCGACGCCGACGATCGGGTGAAGCACGCAGAAGCCGCAGCGATTGGTTTCAAAGCCCGTGTCGGATCGCGCCGTCCCGGAAAAACGCAGGCGCCCGTCGCTTTCCCCGTCGATCCGGGCCTTGATGTCGAGATGCGTCCCGTCCGGGCCTAAGCATGTCGCGCCATAAGAAACGGTGAAGCCGTTCGCATGCTGATCGACCACCAGATCCGCGATTTCGGGATCGTACGTGCCCCAGTCCCGATCGCGCACCAGGAAGGAGATGGCGCGAAGCACCTCCACGCCCTCATAGCGGATGTTACGCAAAGCGCCACCGGAGAACTCTGCGGAAAGGCCGCCCGCGATCAGCACCAGAGGGTCCGGTTCGGTCCGGAAGGTGCCGGTCAGGCGAAAGGCGAGCGCGTCCCGCGTCATGCGACCAGTGGACCGATGGCCACGGGTTGAAGCGTTGCGGCGCTTTCATAGGCCGCCTCGACCAGCGCGAAGGTCTTCAGATTGTCGGCGCCGGACGTGGAAATCGCGGTCTCACCCGCCAGAGCCCTTGTCCAATGCTGTTGGATCGCAAGGACGCTCTCCTGAATATTGTGCCAGGGGCGTGAGGCCCAGGGAAGAAGAGTCGGGGAGACGTCGTGCGTTTCGGTGCCCGACGCGGTGGTGATCTCCAGCCGGTATCCCTGCGTCAACCGGAGGGTGCCCTCCGTCCCGTCCAGCTCGATCAAGGTTTCGGGGAAAGGCTCGACGGACGCCTTGGTGGCATAACTGACGTCGACGACCGAGGTCGCGCCGCATGCGTGGTCCAGCAGGATCGTTGCCACGTCCTCGCCCTTGATCGCAGGATTGACGCGCTTGGTGCGGGCGGTCAGAGCGGTGACGTCGCCGAGGATGTAACGGGCGATATCGAGCGTGTGGATTCCGAGGTCTTCGATGATGAAGCGTTTCCCTTCGGCAAGATAAGGCTGGCCCGAAAACACGTCGTAGCCGGAACGGAAGGAAAATCGGCCCCAGAAGGGCGTGCCGATCGCCGAGCGGTCGAGCGCCTTGCGCACGGCCTGGATCGGCGTCTGCCAACGGAAGTTCTCGTGGATCATCAGCGGAACGCCGGCAGTGTCGCACGCCTCGACCATCGCCTTTGCATCCTTAAGCGTGGGGGCAAACGGCTTTTGGCAGATGACCGGGAGCCGGTAGGAGGCCGCCATCTCAACCAGCGCGCGATGGCTGTTGACCGTTGTCGCAATATCGACGAAGTCGAACCCCCCGTCGGCCATCATCTGGGCAGCATCGCTATAACGGCGCGCGATGTCGAACTGGTCGCCGACGATCCGCAAACGGTCCGGGTCGCGGTCGCAGATGGCAACGATCTCTGCGCCCTCCACATCCCGCCAGGCATGCATCTGGTTGACCGCGAAGAAGCCGCAACCGATCAGCGCTCCCTTGAAATTCGGCATCGTCAGTATCCTTGAAAAGATGGCATCGGGCAGTTGCGGGGCTCAGATTATCCGCCGGATTCTCTATGATCTCTCGGGGCAAAGAGACCTTTTCCCAGCGGCAGCATCTTCGGGTAAAAATGCCGGACGCGACCGTTCGATGGCATAGGCGATCATCCCGTTTGGTCACCGCATCTAACGATGACTGGTATAATGAGTCAACCAGCTGCGATCGCATGTCCGTCTCGGATCTGCGCGAAATAACCATCGCGACCCACCTGTCCGCCTTTTAAGGCGATCTGCAGACCATTGGTCGGTGCATGCAGACCGTGCGCGGTGCAGAGCGGCGATCCCGGTGTTTCCGGCAGCGGCAGCAACGTGGTCAGTGCGTCGACCTTGAGAGCACCGAGCGCATGGCTGGATGTGTCGCCGCCCGCGATCACGGCGCGGCTCAGGGTCTGCGTTTCGATCAGTTGCAGAAGAATGCGGCCCAGCATCTGGCCCAGCCGATGCCGGCTGCCTGCCACCCGGTCGATCTCGCTGCCACGGTCGGCCCCGGGTCCAAGTGCGGTATGCAGGATGACACTACGGCCGGCAGCAAGACCTGCCTCTGCAGCCTCGATCGCACGGCGCATCGCAGGCTCGCCATTCTCGCCGAGAAGCTCCAGCGGGTCGAGCGGCACGCCGTCGAACCCGTCGAACCCGGTTGCCTGGCGGATCTGCCGCTCTGTGGTAGGAGAGACGCTGCCGGAAACGACGGCGATCCGATCTGCCGGACCGGGAGACGGAAAATGCCGCTTGCCCTCGACACGTCCTTCCGTCTGCCATGCCTGAAGAAGGGCATATTCAATGCCTGACGACCCTGCCATGAACCGCGATCCACGCTCTGCAAGGCGAAGCAACTGAACACCTGCCGCCTTCTGTGTGTCCGGCCCATCCACATCCAGCATCAGGATACCCTTGCCGGTCATCGCTGCGAGGCGCGCATCCACGCCCGCATCGGTGAGCGAGGTGAGATCGGCTAGGGCGACCGGAAGGTCCGTCTGGCGACGAAGATGCAGCGTCAGGTCGGCCTCGTTCATCGGCGTTACCGGATGCCGGCTCATCACCGGATGGCGGTCGATCCGGAACACATCGTTTTGATAGCCGGCAAATAAGTGACCGAAGGCCGTGTAGCGTCTCAGCTGCGGCGCGCCGACGACAAGAGGCGCAACATCCTGCCGGAACACATCGAGCCCGATTTCGATCGCCCGCCCGATATTGCCGACGGCAGGGGCGGAGTCGAAGGTCGAGCAGACCTTGTAGTGGCAGACCATCGCCTGTCTTGCCTTCAGCCATTCAAAGACCGGCCTCAGCTGTGCATCCATCCAGTCGGGCGTCTCGCTGCGGCTGGTTCCGGCAAGGCCGATGGCACGGCAATGGGCAAAGCGCTGCAGCAGCGCATCATCGGGAACGCGCAGGAAGAGCACGGTTTCCACGCCCCGCGACGCCAAGGCTTCCATGACGTCGGTCGAGCCGGTAAAATCGTCGCCGTAATAGCTGAGAAACAGCGGGTCGGCCATGTCAGGCATCCTTTCCGCCGAACGTTTTCAGCGACGCGGCAAGCTCGGGATGATCCAGGGCATAGGTCTCCAGCGGGATGTCGGCAACGGCCGCCTCCCACGCCTGCCGCACGGCACGAACGCCGGCGGCCGGACCGCCGGGGTGGCTGACGATGCCGCCGCCGCAGAGATAGAGAAGATCGGTCGTGCGTCCGGTCCGCCGATAGGTTTCGGGAGCCTGCCCTCCCCATTGGCCCGATCCGGCCACCGGCAGCGGGCAGTCCGCCGGCGAGAAGAGTGGCGTGGACACGGCCTTGAAGGACTCGACAAAGCTTTCGTCGGGCTCCCAGTATTTGACGCCGATCCCGTTGATTTGAAACTGGTCCACCCCGAGCAGTCGCCAGAACTGCTGCCAGACCTTGAAATCGAAACCGATGCCCGGATGCCGGGTCAGGACATCCCAGCCGTTGCGATGGGCATGCAGGACGAGACCGGAGCGCTTGCGCAGAAAAGCCATGGCCCCCATGCCGATCGAGTTGATGTTGACGACCGCGCAATTGCCGCCGGCTTCCAGCACCAGATCGTGATTTCGCATCATCTCGTCCGGGTCGGTGTGCGAGATGCCAAAGGCATACATCACCTTCTTGCCGGTCTTCTGCTCGTGATCGAGGATCAGCGGCATGATGGCGGCCACACGCTCCTTCAGCGGCGAATAGGCAGGGCTCATCAGCTTTTCGTCGTCCTTGATGAAATCGACGCCCGAGCCGATCAGCTCCCCGACCAGTTCTGCCGTTTCCATCGGCCGGAGACCGAGCGCGGGCTTGACGATCGTGCCGATGATCGGTCGTCCCTCGACCCCCGTGAGGCGTCGGCTGCCGGGCATGCCAAACTGAGGGCCGGGATAGGCTTTGCCATATTCCGGTGGCAGCTTGAGATCCACCACGCGAAGCCCGGTCATGCCTTTGATGGAAAAGATCCCGCCGATGGCAATCGTCATCAGCGCGGAAAGATCGGTTCCGACCGCATCGAGCGGAAATGCAATATCCACATCGGCTCGGTGAATGTCTCCATGACCGTCGGGCGTCTCCGGCCAGCTCGGCACCGTTGCAGGCTCCAGCGGGCGGATAGCCATGACGCGGGCTGCGACCCGGGCCTTCAGCGCTTCCGTTTCCCCCGGTACCGGCACGAACGTCCCGGTGGACTGGTCGCTCGCAATCTTCGCAGCCATCGCCTCGACGCTTCCGGTCGTCTCGATGCGATAGGTAACGGTGATCATGCGCTTCTCCTGCCGACTGGACCCCTCGGTGCAAAGGGTCACGATTGTTCAACTGGTATAATGAGTATATCAATGAAGCAAGATGGGTGTTCGGAGAAAGCGACGAGCCGTCGAGGTCACGCCGGTAGCCGCCAACGAACGAACGAACGTCGGATCAAGAGAATGCGTTCGATGAACGCGTCTCTCTTTTCCAAGCGGCACGCGCATGCGAAGATAAAGGCATCGACCAACCAACCGGGATCTCATGAACCAGCCAACCGAGACGATCACGCGCCGAAAACTGTCTGACGAGGTTTTTTCCCGCCTGCAGGCGATGATCACCTCCGGAGAACTCAACCCCGGCGATGAAATGCCCTCTGAGCGGGAGCTGATGGAGCGGTTCGGCGTGGGCCGGCCAGCCATTCGCGAAGCGATGCAGGCATTGGCGAACATGGGCCTCGTCGTTATTTCCCATGGCGAGCGTGCCCGCGTGCTGGAGCTGACGGCGCGCTCGATCCTGCGTCAGGTGGACACGACGGCCCAGATGATGCTGGCGAAATCCTCGGACACGCTGGAGCATCTGAAGAGCGCCCGCATCTTTTTCGAACGAGGCATGGCGCGAGAGGCGGCATCCAGGGCAACGGATCCCGACATTGCGGATCTCAACGCCATCCTCGATCGCCAGGAAGCGGCGCTAGAGGATGCCTCGGCCTTCATCGCTGCCGACATGGAGTTTCACAGCCGTATCGCGCGCATTTCCGGAAACCCGATCTATGTGGCCGTCAGCGAAGCCATGTTGGCCTGGCTGCGAGGCTATCACACGCACATGCTGATCTGGACCGGCAAGGAGACGGTTACGCTCGCAGAACATCGATCCATCATCGACTGTATCGTTGCGCGAGACGCCGATGCCACGGAGCAGGCCATGCTGCGCCATCTCGAACGATCCCGCGCGCTCTACACAGCAAAAGAAGCCTAGCTCGCTTATCTATCGGAATCCCGGACCCTTCCGGAATCGGCCTGAAAATGATTCCGGTTTGGCCGAATATGCAGTAGAACCCGGCGCCCTCGATCCAATTCTTGCCGTTCCGTTTTGATCGCAAGGGGACAGGGAACCGCAGCATCACGACGATAGGAAGGGGCGGACATGGACGCAGGCGACATCGCACGCATCTCCGCATGGTTGACGACACAAGGGCTCAAAGGGTCCGACGAGATGGAGATCATGCGCGGTTTCTGCGAGCATCTGCGCAGTGCCGGACTGCCGCTCGACAGAGGGCTGGCGCTCATCGACACACTCCATCCAGTCTATGAAGGTCGCGCATTCCAGTGGGACAGTCGCGAGCCGGGCAAGGGCATGTTCGAATACGGCCCGACCAACGAGGGCGTCTCGGAGGAAAACTGGAAGCGGTCGCCCTTCTATCACCTGCGCGAAACCAACGGCAATGAGTTGCGCCGCCGCATCGGTTTTGGCGATCCGATCGACTTTTACGCGCTCGACACGCTGTTGGCGGCAGGTCACCGTGACTACATCGCCATGATCCACCGCTTCTCACCGGACAGCCATATCGGCGATATGGACTGCTTCTATTCGCACTGGACCACGGCCGACGAGAGTGGCTTTACCGATCAGGGCGTCGATGCCCTGCGGTCCCTCGTGCCCGTGCTCGCTTTGGCCATCAAGGCCGGATCCCTCAATCGCGTTACCCGAACGATCGCCGAGGTCTATCTCGGCGAAGATGCAGCAAGCCACGTTCTGGAAGGCCGCATCACGCGGGGAAAGGCCGAGCGCATCTCGGCCGTGCTCTGGTTTTCCGATCTGCAGAACTACACCCGCATCACCGAGAGTCTCGCCCCGGACGAAATCATCCCCTTCCTCAATGATTACGCTGACGCCGTGATCACCTCCATTCACGAGGCTGGCGGGAACGTGCTGAAGCTGATCGGAGACGGGACGCTCGCGATCTTCAAGGCGGAAGAACGGGAGGATGCTTGCAGCCGGGCGCTTGATGCCGAGCGACGCCTGCGCGGCAAGCTCGCTGATCTCAACGCACGCCGCGCGATGGAAGGCCGTCCGACGACCGAAGTCTATCTCGGGCTGCATATCGGGGATGTGTTCTATGGCAACATCGGCAGCGCAGACCGCCTCGACTTCACGGTGATCGGTCCGGCCGTCAACGAGGTCAGCCGGATCGCGTCGCTCTGCCGGTTTGTCGACCGCACGGTGGTGATGTCCTCGCCGTTTGTGGCCGCCGCCCCGCCGCCCGGCGACCGGGAGGTCGTCTCCATCGGCCGTTACGCGCTGCGCGGCGTTAAACTGGCCCAGGAACTCTTCACACTCATGCCCATGCCGGAGACGGACGCGTAGCCGATACCGATTCGGATGTGCGCGCGCGTCACGACGGCCTTCGCAAAGGCTACAGCGGCTCTTGGTCCGGCTTGGCATCGAACGGGTAGAGCAGGCGTCCGACGGCGCGGAAGGCGGATTGCGGTCGCTCGCGGAAAAAGTCGATCGGGTGGTGCCGATAGTAGTCCGCATCTTCGGCCGTTGCGATCCGCCTGACGACGGCGGCGACGATCGGTGTGAGAACATGTCGCCAGCCCAACACGCCGTAAGGGCCAAGAGGCTGCCATGCCGGCGGCTCTCGGTTGGCAAAGGCAGGGACGACAGCACGACGCAGATCCTGGACGACAGCCTCGAACGTCGTGGTCGCTCCGGTTTCCGGGTCGAAATAGCGGGGATAAAGCAGATAGGCCGCAGCGAACACCTGCTCGACGGTCAGGCGGCGCGTCCGCCGCACCAAGGTCTGCCGATCATCCGTCAGGCCCCACCCCGCATAAAACGGTGCACCGAGCACGGTGACGGGCAGCCGCCGCATCAGCGCTTCGAATCCGGCGAGAGAGGTGATGGTGTAGACATGGTCGATCGTCTCGAAAGCGCGCGACATCGGGAGCCTACCCGTCTGAACCGTGCAGATCTGCGCCAATTCCGTAAGGTTTGCGGACGAATGCCGCACGCCGCTGAGCACATCGGGATGCGGCTTGTAGATGACCTCCGCGTCGGGGTTCTCCGCAACGGCCCGCCGGACCATCTCCTGGTTCGTCACAGGGATAGGGCAGCCGTAGCGGATCGACGCGTCGCCGTCCACTTGGCCAAGAGCAAGCACCCGGCGCTTTTTCTTCGGTCCGTATGGCGGGACAACCGGATCGGCCGGCGCATTGTATTTGCTGATGCCCTTCGAGAGAAGCGTCTCCATGCCCTGGAGCGCCCGCTGCATCAAGGCGCGGTCGGCGTCGAAGTCGTGATGCTGCAGGATATGTTCAAGATCGGAGGGCGTACGGCTGTCGAAATAAGCCGTCTGCCTGTCCATGATCAGCGACAGGGGCGGGGTGCGGCCGGCATGCGGCACGGCGGAGCGAATGAAGCCATCCTCGATGATGCAAACGGGGATCGCATAGCGGCGCGCGAAGGACGATGCCGATTGCGGCAGGTTGAGGCTCCAGACGAAGAATTCAGGCGCTGCCGCAAGATCGATCTTGTCCAGCCAGTCCTGTCGCAGCCGCGTTTCGCTGAGATGGAATGGAACGAAGACAAACTGTCTCGTAGGAAAATAGCGACGCAGGACATCACGCTTCCAGGCATGCATATGAAAAGCGTAAGTCAGCTGTGGGGGGGCGTTGTCGCGCATCTCTCCGGCGCCAGCGAAGTCGAAGCGCGTCATGCCGGAGTGATCAAGAGCTTGGTCGTCATGCCAGGAATCCGGCAATGTATTCGCCGCTCAGGCGTACGAGGCGTGGGTAAGATTGCGCTCACAGCAGCTCTGGCCTCTCCTGCGACATTTGGTTTGACGGTCGCTTCCCCCGGACACGGATTGCCCGGCGGCACTCACCGGAACAGTATCGCAACGCGCTCGTCCGGGGAACAGCAGAGTGTTCATGAGACCGAAAGCGTGAACTGTCCAAATTTGGGACGTTCGTGAGCGCACCCCTTCCCATCTTCACGGTTTGGTCATAGCTGAAACTTACAACAGGGTGGGCGTTCATCACCATTCAGCCTTGGCAAAAGTGATGGGTTACCGTTCGACGGGCGAGAGCCGATCGATCGACGTCTGATTGCCCGCCTGCCAGCAGTTGCGAACGCAAGTCGCGCTGTCTATGCCATGCCCCGTCAACGCCGATGCCATCGGCCTTGTCGATCGAACAGAAGGAAGCAGAGTCTATCGAGGAAACGCCTTTCAAGGAATTTCCGTTTTGCAAGGCCTTGATATTAAAGAACATATTCCGCCCTGTCCGAGCGAGTGTCGGATAGGTGCCGGTGGCAGGCACTGTGCCCTTTTTGCAGTGGTCCGCGTGTTTTTGTTTGGTGCGGCCTTGAAGTCATTGTTTGTGAGCTGGTGTTGAGATAACCAAAACAACACCGCTATTTCGGGGGAGTGGATCGTCTTCTCGTGAAGGATCCGCGCTTGAGGGTGCCCATGCCGTTCTTGACCAAGTTCACCAGTTTGTCGCTGGCCGTTGTTTGTCTGACCACAACATCCTGCACGGTAATGCCAAGTTCGGGCCCAAGCTCCGCCAACATCCTCCAAGAGGCCAAGGACAGCTATTCTCCCTACACGCTGATCCCCGTCACTCCTGGCATCATCTCGCTTCTTTCCAGCGGCATGGAAACGCAACTCGCGGCCAAGCTCGGCAATGCGCGCAAGCGCAGCTCGTCCATCATCGGCGTCGGCGACACGGTCGTTGTCTCCATATGGGAAGCATCGCCTGACGGTCTTTTCTCCGGCGGCTCCGCCAAGGGGGCAACGCAGATACCGGAACAGCCGGTGTCGGAATCCGGAACGATCTCCGTGCCCTATGCCGGCACCGTACAGGCGGCCAACCGTACGCCGCAACAGGTCAAGGCCGCCATCGAAAATGCGCTCGCGCGCATCGCCATTCAGCCGCAGGTTCTCGTCAGCGTCGTCGAAAACGTCTCCAATACCGTCACGGTCACCGGAGAGGTCGCTCGAAGCGGCCGCATCGCCCTGTCTCCGCGGGGCGAAAAACTGCTCGACGTCATCGCCATGGCCGGCGGGCCCCGCATCGAGTCGCATCAGCTCTCCGTTCAGATCACGCGCGGCCAGCGCACCGAAACCATTCCGATGGAGGGGCTGATCTCGGATCCGTCGGAAAACATCTATGTGCAGTCTGACGATGTGATCGCGCTCATTCGGCAGCCGCGCAGCTTCACGGTGTTCGGCGCGGCGACAAGCAATGCGTCCATCCAGTTCGACGAGTCACAGCTGTTCCTCAATCAGGCGCTGGCAAAGGTCGGCGGCCTCAACGATGAACGTGCCAATGCCCGGGGTGTCTTCATCTACCGCACGGAACCGACCGCGCTCGTTCAGCGTCTGGTGCCGGGCAAGTTCGCCTCCGCCGGGCCGACGACCAACGTCATCTATCAGATCGACCTGAAGGACCCGAGCGGCTTCTTCTTGCTGAAGAGCTTCAGCTTGAAGAACCGCGACCTGATCTTCATCGCCAATTCGTCTCTTGCCGAGGTGCGGAAGTTCGCAACTCTGGTGAGCTCGACAACGGCACCGGTCGCCCAGGCCGCAACGGTCGGCAGAACGGTCACCACGTTCCGGTAACGGACAGCGGCACATCGTGGTGACTGTCGGCCCTGGACCGGCATCACGCCTGTATATCTCGCCGCTTTCCGACTGCCGTCACCAGCGCTGCCTCTCAAATCGAGGGGGATCTGTCGAAGCACAAGGCATGGTCCCGACCACGCCTTGCGGCCGCGGTGACATCACCCGCGCCCGTTGTTTTTCCTTCAAATCCGCTGCGTCCTGTCCTAACGTCGAACTTCGTTTTCTCGAAGAAAGATGTTCGACATGTCCGCAACTGCACGCCACACGTCGCCGATCGACGCCCGGAAACTTGAGAAGCTTGCCGAAGTCGCGGTCAAGGTCGGGCTCGGGCTCGCGCGGGGACAGGATCTGGTGATCACATCGCCGATCGCAGCTCTGCCCCTGGTGCGGCTCATCACCAAGCATGCCTATCTCGCGGGTGCCGGCCTCGTGACGACGTTCTATTCGGATGAGGAAAGCACGCTGGCGCGTTACGAGCATGCGCCGGACGAGAGCTTCGATCGCGCCAGCAACTGGCTCTACGAGGGCATGGCGAAGGCCTATGCGGGCAACGCGGCGCGCCTGGCGATCTCCGGCGACAATCCGATGCTGCTTGCGTCTCAGGACCCGGCCAAGGTCGCGCGGGCAAACAAGGCCATGTCGATGGCCTACAAGCCCGCGCTCGAGAAGATCTCGAACTTCGATATCAACTGGAACATCGTGTCCTACCCCAATCCGTCCTGGGCCCGGCAGATGTTTCCGGAAGACGCGGAGGATTTGGCCGTCGAGAAACTGGCCAATGCGATCTTCGCGGCGTCTCGCGTCGATGTGGACGACCCCGTTGCAGCCTGGAAGGCCCACAACGCCAATCTGCGCGAGCGCTCGACCTGGCTGAACGGGGAGCGCTTCTCCGCCCTCCATTTCACGGGTCCGGGGACCGACCTGACGGTGGGTCTTGCAGACGGACATGAATGGCACGGCGGTGCGTCAACCGCCAAGAACGGCATTACCTGCAACCCCAATATCCCGACGGAAGAAGTCTTCACCACGCCGCATGCGCTGCGTGTCGAAGGCCATGTGTCCAGCACGAAGCCGCTGTCGCATCAGGGCACGCTGATCGACCATATTCAGGTTCGTTTCGAGGGTGGACGGATCATCGAGGCCAAGGCCTCGAAGGGAGAAGCGGTGTTGAACAAGATCCTCGAAACGGACGAGGGCGCTCGACGGTTGGGCGAAGTGGCGCTCGTCCCGCATTCCTCGCCGATCTCGGCCAGCGGCGTCCTGTTCTACAACACGCTTTTCGACGAGAATGCGTCCTGTCATATCGCGCTCGGCCAGTGCTATTCGAAGTGCTTCATCGACGGCGCGTCGCTGAGCCAGGACCAGATCGCCGCTCAGGGCGGTAATGCCAGCTTCATTCATATCGACTGGATGATCGGATCCGACAAGATCGACATCGACGGTCTTCGCGAGGACGGGACGAAGGTGCCCGTCATGCGCAGCGGCGAGTGGGCCTGACCGTCCTGTGATCGGCCTTCGGGCCGGTCGTTTCGACGGCGAGCGGGCTTCGCCGACATGGC
Source organism: Rhizobium sp. Leaf341 (assembly GCF_001424325.1). Classification (NCBI taxonomy): domain Bacteria; kingdom Pseudomonadati; phylum Pseudomonadota; class Alphaproteobacteria; order Hyphomicrobiales; family Rhizobiaceae; genus Rhizobium; species Rhizobium sp. Leaf341. The sequence continues at coordinate 825,534 of NZ_LMPE01000003.1, read as the reverse complement.
GTTGTCTGCTCAGCAGGCAAGGTCGGCAACAACGGCGTCGAGGATCAGCATGCCGGAGGGCGTGCAGCGCAGCCTCGAGTTGCCGATCCGCTCGATGAATCCGTGCTCGATCAGGAAACGTTCCTTCTCCGGATCAGGCGCACGGCCGGACAGAGCCTCCCAGCGCACGAGGTCGATCCCCTCCTTCAGGCGCAGCCCCATCAGCAGCAGCTCGTCGGACTGTTCGTCGTAGCCGAGCACCTCCTGGTCGATCATTCCGTGACCATTCGCCTCCACAAGGTCGAGCCAGGCCTCAGGTTTGCGTTCGGTCGCTGTCGCGAGCTTTTCACGGCCGATCGTCAGGCGTCCGTGGGCTCCGGGGCCGATGCCGGCATAGTCACCATAACGCCAGTAGGTCAGGTTGTGGCGGCTCTCCGCCCCCGGTACGGCGTGATTGGACACCTCGTAGGCCGGCATGCCGATCGAGGCAGTGATGTCCTGTGTCGCTTCGTAGAGAAGCGCCGATTGATCGCCGTCGGGAACGATCAGCTTTCCGGCCTTGTGCAGGCCATAGAACGGCGTTCCTTCTTCGATGGTCAGCTGGTAGAGCGACAGGTGATCGACGGCGTAGGACACAGCCTGTTTGAGCTCCGCCTCCCAATCTTCCACGAGCTGGTTTGGCCGCGCATAGATCAGGTCGAAGGACATGCGCGGGAAGATGTCGCGCGCGAGCCGGATCGCCTTCAGGGCGTCCTCGACGTTGTGAAGCCGGCCCAGAAACTTCAGGTCACGATCGTTCAGAGCCTGTACGCCAAGAGACACGCGGTTGACGCCAGCGGCGCGATAGCCGCGGAAACGCGTCGCCTCCACGCTCGACGGGTTGGCTTCCAGCGTGATCTCGATCCCATCGGGAACATGCCAGAAACGCGAAATGCCGTTCAGGATCGCGTCGACCGTTGTCGGGTCCATCAGCGAAGGCGTACCGCCGCCGAGGAAGATGCTGGTCACGGTGCGCGGGCCCGACAAACGGCGCGCTTCCTCCATCTCCTTCAGAAAGGCCGAGACATAGCGGGCCTGGTCAACGCCCTGATGGCGGACGTGGCTGTTGAAGTCGCAATAGGGGCACTTGGCCGCGCAGAATGGCCAATGCACGTAGACGCCGAAGCCGGGGTCCGTCTTGTCGCCGATGAAGGAGAAGTCAGCCATATCCGTCAGGCGCCGAGGCAGGTCTCGGCAAACACCTTGAAGGCGCGGGCACGATGGGACAGAGCATGGCCGTCGCCGGGCTTCCAGCCATGCTTCTCGTCCGCGCTCATTTCGCCGAAGGTTCGATCGTGGCCCTCGGGCTGAAAGATCGGATCGTAGCCGAAGCCCTGGCTGCCACGCGGCGGCCAAACGACGGTGCCTTCCACTTCGCCCCGGAAGAGCTCCACATGGCCATCCGGCCAGGCAAGGCAAAGAACGGACACGAAGCGGGCGGACCGTGCCGCAGGCGTTGTTGTCCCTGCGTCCTGCAATGCTGCTTCGACCTTGTGCATGGCCATGGCGAAATCGCGCGTTCCATCGGCCGTCTCCGCCCAGTTCGCGGTGTAGACGCCGGGATCGCCGTTCAAGGCGTCCACGACCAGTCCGGAATCGTCGGACAAAGCGGGCAGGCCGGAAGCGCGCGCAGACGCCAGCGCCTTGATGGTCGCGTTTTCCTCGAACGTCGTGCCTGTTTCGTCCGGCTCGATGAAGTTAAGGTCGGCTGCGGATTTCGCAGAAAAGCCGAGCGGCCCGATCAGGTCGCGGATTTCGCGGATCTTGCCGGCATTGTGGCTGGCGACGATAAGGGTCTTGTCGTCAAGCGTGCGTGTCATGATAGGTCTCGAAGGTAAACCGGAGGGCGCTGACGCCACGGAGACGGGGTCGGTAGGACGGATCACCTCCTCGCGCAAGCGCGAGCGGATGATCCGAGCGGGGATCGGGGCGAGCGGTTCAGTCGATGGACCAAAGCCCAGGTTCGGCGCATTCCAGACTGTTGCCGGCCGGATCGCGAAAATAGAAGGATTGCGCCCCGTTCGGCCAGATGATCTCACTCTCGATCATCACGCCATCGGCTGCAAGCCTGTCTCGCAGGGATGCGAGCCTGCCGCTCGAGACGCGAAAGCAGACGTGGCCCGGGCCCGTCGTCCCATGGGCCGGAACGGGCAGAGCCGCACCGTCGGCAGGTTTCAGGGTTTCCATCGGATTGAAGATCAGGAGGACGCCCGGTCCGCAGCGAAAGAACAGGTGGCGACCATCGACGCGGGTAATGCGCTCCAGTCCGAGCACATCCCCATAGAAACGGTCCGCTGCATCCAGATCCGACGCGTAGAGCGCTGTTTCCAGGATGCCTTCGAGTTCCGCCGTCGTCGTGACCATCTTTATCTCCGCTTAGGCGATGATCTGCTTCTGCAAGGTCACCAGCTCCGAGATGCCGTTCTTTGCCAGGCCCATCAGGCTTGCAAATTCCGCTTCGGAAAAAGGCTTGCCTTCGGCCGTACCCTGAATTTCCACGATACCGCCGGATCCCGTCATAACGAAGTTGGCATCCGTCTCCGCGGCACTGTCCTCGAGGTAGTCGAGATCGATCACCGCCTGATCGGCAAAAATCCCGCAGGAGATCGCGGCCACGTGATCCTTCAGCACACGCTCGACTTTCGTCATGTTGCGCGCTTCCATCCACTTCAGGCAGTCGTGCAGCGCGATCCACGCGCCGGTGATCGACGCGGTGCGGGTGCCGCCGTCGGCCTGGATGACGTCGCAGTCGAGCGAGATCTGGCGTTCGCCGAGGGCCTGCAGGTCGACGACGGAGCGCAGCGAGCGGCCGATCAGGCGCTGGATCTCCTGCGTGCGACCGCTCTGCTTACCGGTTGCAGCTTCGCGCTTCATGCGATCGCCGGTCGCCCGCGGCAGCATGCCGTATTCGGCCGTCACCCAGCCCTTGCCGCTGTTGCGCAGCCAGGGTGGGGTCTTCTCCTCAAGGCTCGCGGTGCAAAGCACATGCGTATCACCGAACTTGACCAGGCAGGAGCCTTCGGCATGCTTGGAGACGTTGCGCTCGAAGGTGACCTTGCGCATCTGATCTGTTTTTCTGCCGGACGGCCGCATCTTGGACTCCCTTGGTCTGAAACGTGCGTGCCTTCTAGCCTATATCGCCGCTCAAAGGAAAGACGAGGAGCGAAATAGGCCCGTTGCGACCCGCGAGAGGCCCTGTATGGCAATTTTCCCTTTGTCGATCGCTCGGGCTCTTACTATATTTCGGACATGGCACAGAACGAACGATCCGCCGACAAGGCGGCGCTGACATCGGCAATGCGGGACAGGCTCTCGGCCCTCGACGAGCGCTCCGGCGAGGTCTTCCGCCGGATCGTCGAGAGCTATCTGGACAGCGGCGAGCCGCTGGGGTCGCGCAGCCTGTCGCGGCTTCTTCCCATGTCGCTGTCCCCCGCTTCGGTTCGCAACGTCATGAGCGATTTGGAAGATCTGGGCCTTATCTATTCCCCTCATGTCAGCGCCGGCCGCCTGCCGACTCAGATCGGGCTGCGCTTTTTCGTGGATGCCTTCATGCAGGTCGGCAACCTCTCGGCCGAAGACCGTGCCTCCATCGATCGGCAGGTGCGACGTAGCGACCGCGACCAGCCGGTCGAGCAGCTTTTCAACGAGGCAAGCCAGGTTCTTTCCGGAATGTCGCGCGGCGCAGGGCTCGTCATCACGGCCAAGAACGATCCGGTTCTCAAGCACGTTGAATTCATGCGCCTCGCGCCGACCAAGGCCTTGGCGGTGCTGGTGGGAGAGCATGATCAGGTCGAAAACCGGATCATCGAGCTTCCGGCAGGCGTCACGAGTTCGCAGCTGACGGAGGCGGCCAACTTCCTGAATGCGCATCTGGCAGGCCAGACCCTCGCAGAGGTTCGCGGGCAGTTGCAGAAGGTCAAGGAAACCGTTCGCACGGAACTCGACGTTCTCTCGCAGGATCTGGTCGAGCGGGGCCTCGCCAGTTGGTCCGGCGGCGATGCCGACGACAAGAACCCGACGCAGCTGATCGTTCGCGGGCGCGCCAATCTTCTTGAAGGTTTGGCCGGCGCCGAGGATATCGATCGGCTCCGCATGCTGTTTGATGATCTGGAGAAGAAGGACAGCATGATCGAGCTGCTTAGTCTGGCGGAAACCGGACCGGGTGTGCGGATCTTCATCGGCTCGGAAAACAAACTGTTCTCGCTGTCGGGTTCATCCCTGATCGTCGCGCCGTACAAGGATGGAGACGATCGCATCATCGGCGCCGTCGGTGTCATTGGTCCGACTCGGCTGAATTACGCGCGGATCGTTCCGATGGTGGATTACACGGCCCAACTCATGTCGCGACTTTCACGATAGCCAGCCCAGACGATGCTCGTCAGCGGGCGCTCGGGCGCAACGACCCTTGATTTTTGGCGCTCGAACCTCGATATCGGCATCAAATCCCGAAACGATCCTGAATGCGGAGACGTCATGACCGACGAAACGAACAAACACGGTGCCGAAGCCAGCAATCCGGCTGAAGAAATCGTCACGCCGGCCGAGGCAGATATGCAAGCCATGTTTGAGGATGCCGATGAGGCGACGCAGGCCGACGCCGGCGAGCTGGAGTCGGCACGCGCCGAGGCGGCGGATTTTCGTGATCGCTACCTTCGGCTGGCGGCCGACATGGACAATCTCCGTCGTCGCACCGAGCGCGAGGTCAAGGATGCCAAGTCTTATTCTGTCGCGGGGTTTGCGCGCGACATGCTGGCCGTATCCGACAATCTCCGCCGCGCTCTGGATGCCATCCCCGCCGACGTCAGGGCCGGTGCCGATGCGGGTCTGAGCACGCTGATCGAAGGCGTCGAGCTGACCGAGCGCTCCATGCTCTCGGCGCTGGAGCGGCATGGCATCCGCAAGCTTGAACCGGAAGGCCAGAAGTTCGATCCGAACTTCCATCAGGCCATGTTTGAAATTCCCAATGCCGACGTGCCGCACAATACGGTGGTCCAGGTCGTCCAGGCAGGCTTTACGATCGGCGAGCGCGTGCTGCGTCCGGCCATGGTCGGCGTCGCCAAGGGCGGACCGAAGACCCCCGCAGCGGACGGCGAGTCCTCGGCCGGCTGACCTTCGGCATAAGGCGAAATTCGCGCGATTGGATGACGACAAGGCCGGGAAGAGGGCTCTCTTCCTGGCCTTGTTCTTTGAGATGCTCCGAGTGGCGGCCCTTTGCCAGGGTGCAGCCTATCCAAAGAGCTGTCGAAGATGGTCGTTGAGAAAGACCCCACTGGGGTCGAGCCTTTCTCGCAGGGCACGGAAATCCCCGGCGCGGGGATAAAGCGACGTCACGTCGTCGCTCGTCAGGAAATGCAGCTTGCCCCAGTGCGGCCGGGAGCCAAACTGCCGCAGGATTGCGTCGACGTCCGAGAGATAGGACCAGTAGTCGGTACCCGGCTGTCCGGACACCGAGAGCGTGATCGAATCCTGCTCGAAGAACGGGCTGATCCAACCGGGATCGCCAGCCGTGAAACGGTATTCGATCGGGTAGATGCAGGTCGGATGCTTCGTGAGCATCAGCTCACGCACTGCCCGGCATGCTTCCTTGCCGTGCCGTAAGGGTACTGCATATTCCAGCTCGTGAAAATTCGGGACATACTCGATCGGGTAGATCTCCGAGGAGTACGCGATCTTCTCGAACCCTGCTTCCATCGGATCGGCGTCCGTGATGTTGATGATCTTCATCTCGCACACGTCGGAAAGACGGTCGGTCGTCGAGACGGAGGCCGTGTCCGGCAGGCAGTAGCAGTGTCGGCTTTCCGGAACGGGGCACCAGAAGAAGCCGAAATGCCGATGCTTGGATGCGAGCTCGTCGTGTGCTCCATGCATTCCTCGAAGCTGCACCGCCACAGCGTCTCATGCAGGCGATAGCTGTCCATGGCCTGGAGCGTGATTTCCGAGATGACGCCGAGCATGCCGATCGAAACCCGCGCGGCGTTCAGGAGGTCCGGATTGCTTTCGTCCGCAACAAGAATGCTGCCGTCCGGCTGGACGATCCGCATGCCGACAATCTGCGAGGCCATGTTACCTAGGGTTGCGCCGGTACCGTGCGTGCCGGTGGTCAGAGCGCCGGCCAGGGCCTGGCTATCGATGTCGCCCTGATTGATCAGCGAAAGCCCGTTCGCCTTGAGCACCTTGCCAAGCGCGTTGATCGTCGTGCCCGCCGAGACGGAAACCCGCTTGCGCTCCTGGTCGATGTCCGTCACGCCCTGCATGCCCGACAATGTGAGATGGAGGCCGCTGGTCAGGGCGACCGGGGTAAAGGAATGGCCGGAGCCCGCGCAACGCACCGCCATGCCTTCGGCGGCGGCAGTGCGCACCATGTCCGAAAGTTCCGCCTCGCTTCCGGGCGCGCCTCGGGCACGCACGATACAGGACTGGTTTCCCACCCAGTTGCGCCAGAGCCCACCGGCTCTTCGCGAGGTGATGCTATCCATGGCGTTCCCCTTTCACACGGCGGTGAATCCATTGTCGACAAACAGGTGGGTGCCGTTGATGAAACTTGCCTCGTCGCTGGCCAGAAACAGAGCAGCGCGCGCCACTTCGATCGGCTCGCAGAGGCGCCCCTGTTGCGCAGCGATGGCCGCGTCCGAGACGTCGATCCCGTATTTGGCAAGGCCGACCAGTTCGCGCTTGCCGTGGTCGGTCGCAATGAAGCCCGGGCAGACGGCGTTAGAGCGGATATTGCGATCGCGGAACTCCACGGCGATCGCGCGGGCGAACATGTGACAGGCGCCTTTCGTCGTGTCGTAGAGCACCTCCATCGGCGTTGCGGCTACGGCCGAGATCGAGGAGGTCGAGACGATGCTGCCTCCGCCTGCCGCAATCATGTTCGGCAGCACCGCTTTCGTCATCAGGAACATCGAGCGGACGTTGACGGCCATCAGCCGGTCCCATTCGTCCTCTTCCGTTTCCAGAAACGGACCGACGGCAAGAATCCCTGCATGATTGAAAAGAACGGTAATGGGGCCGAAGGCTGACTCGACCGCTTTGACGGCTGCGGTCACATCCTTTGAGACGGACACGTTTGCGGGCGCAAAGACGGCGTCCCCGCCTGCGGCACGAATGCCGGCAGCAACCTCTTCACCGCGGCTCGATGGCAGATCGACGATGCCAACCTTTGCGCCTTCCTGGGCGAACAGCTCGGATGCCGCGAGCCCGCAGCCGCCGGCGCCACCACTGATCAGGGCGATCTTGCCCGCCAATCGTCCCGAAGCTGTCGCGCCCATTCCGTTCTGCCCCCTGTTGATCGAACAGGAGTATTCACCGGCAAAGGGGTTCTGTCGATATCAACTTCCAGACCGGCGGCAAAAGTTCCGTCAAACGACGTTCAGGATCAGGCCGCGTTGGAGGTCTGGTCGTCGCTGAGGAAGGTGTAGATCGCCGAAGCCGACTCGGTGCCGCGCAGGCGGGCGACCATATCGGGATCGCGCAGCACGCGTGCGATCCGCGAGAGCGCCTTCAGGTGGTCGGCACCGGCACCCTCCGGTGCGAGCAGCAGGAAAACGAGATCGACCGGCTGGTCGTCGAGCGCCTCGAAATCCACCGGTGTTTCCAGCCGTGCGAAGATGCCGACGATGGCGGTCACGCCGGGCAGCTTGCCGTGCGGAATGGCGATGCCATTGCCGACGCCGGTCGAACCCAGCCGCTCCCGCTGCAGGATGACGTCAAAGATCTCGCGCTCTGGCAGACCGGTCAGCTTGGAAGCCTTGACGGCCAGTTCCTGAAGCAGTTGCTTCTTGGACTGCACCCGAAGGGTTGGAAAGATCGCATCTTGCTGCAGCAGACCTGCCAAAGCCATTTTTTTGTACCTTGTTGACAGGGGCGCGTCGAACGGCACGACGTGCCACCTTGCGACCCATTTTTCTCGATGCTCGGCAGGCCTCATCCCCATGCCTGCCGATCACCGTCTATCAACAAGGCGGCCGCTTTTCGCGCGCCGCCTTGTCTCTCTTGCCAAGCCGCTGGGAAACGATGTGTTCCGTCAGGGCCGTCTCTGCTTCATATGCGCCCGGTTCGCCGCATCGCGACGATCCGAAAACAGCGCTCGTCCGTCGTCGTCAGTTTTTCATGGCGGCTGTATCGATCCAGCCGATATTTCCGTCCGTGCGGCGATAGACGATATTGAGTTCATCGCTGCCGGGATTGCGAAACATCAGGACCGGATTGTCCGTCATGTCCAAGGCCATGACGGCATTGGCAACCGACATGGTCCGCACCTGCTTGGAGCTTTCGGCAACGATCGTCGGTGCGTAGTCCTCCGGCAGCTCGTCCTCTTCGTCCGGCACGGAGTCCATGACCTTGTAGGCAACTTCCAGGCCTGCATGACCCGTGCCGTTATGGTGGTCCTTCAGCCTGCGTTTGTAACGCCGAATGCGCTTTGCGATCCGTTCCGATGCCGCGTCGAATGCGGCCTGCGGCTCGGAAGCCTCGCCGTTCGCATGCAACGTGGCGCCCGTGTCGAGATGGATCATGCAGTCCGCGCTGAAACGCGGTCCCGACTTCACCACCGTGACTTGGCTCGAATACCCTCCGTCAAAATACTTGGTGACCGCCTGAGCGATCTGGTCCTCGATCCGAAGACGAAAGCTCTCGCCGATTTCCATATGTTTACCGGATACACGCACACTCATGGAGTTTCCTCTCTTTCATGATTTGCGCATCCAGTTTATTCCAAGCGCCTTCCACCTCCAAGCTTTTCACGCAGCCGTTTTCACTTTGCGCGTGATCGACGATGTCCGGGAGAGGGGAGAAAGAAGCCGATCAATCGTAACTGTCGGCGCGCCCTATAAGCGTGCCGTTAACAAATGTCAATGAAGGCCGAACAGCCTGAGCGTGTTTCGATGCTGCGGTGCACGCGGATCTTGTCGACTTTCAGGCAGAAACCTTTGCCATGGCGCGCTTTTCACGTCGCCGTTGCACCGAGGAAGGGATGTTCATCGCTTCACGATATTTTGCGACCGTCCGGCGTGCGAGATCGACGCCGCCCTTTTTCAGGATCTCGACGATATCATCGTCCGACAGCACGGCGTCCGGGCTCTCGAGGACGATCATGTTGCGGATGCGGTGGCGTACCGACTCCGCCGAATGACTGTCGCCGCCTTCTGCCGAGCCGATCGACACGGTGAAGAAGTATTTGAGCTCGAACAGCCCGCGGGGTGTCATCATGTACTTGTTCGAGGTCACGCGGCTGACCGTCGACTCATGCATCTTGATGGCGTCGGCAATGGTCTTGAGGTTGAGCGGCCGCAGGTGATCGACGCCATTGATGAGGAAGGCATCCTGCTGGCGGACGATCTCGGTGGCCACCTTCATGATGGTCTTGGCGCGCTGGTCGAGGCTTCGCGTCAGCCAGTTGGCCGTCTGCAGGCACTCCGACAGGAAGGCATGGTCGCCGCTGTTCTTGGGCGCATGGCGCGATACTGTCGTGTAATAGACCTGGTTGACGAGAACGCGCGGCAGCGTCTCGGGGTTCAATTCCACCGCCCAGGTCCCGTCGGAGGCCTCACGCACGACGATGTCCGGCACGATCGCCTCGCAGGGCGTCATCTCGAAGCTCGTGCCCGGTTTCGGATCGAGCTTGCGGATCTCGCCGAGCATGTCGATCAAGTCTTCCTCGTCCACGCCGCAGAGTTTCTTCAGCGTGGCAAAGTCCCGGCGTGCCAGAAGCTCGAGATTGCCGATCAGGGCCGACATGGCCGGATCCAGCCGGTTCTTCTGGCGGAGCTGGATCGCCAGGCACTCGCTGAGGCTGCGGGCGAAGACGCCGGGCGGATCGAACCGCTGCAGCGTGGCCAGCACGGTCTCCACGTCCAGCGCCGTGCAGCCGAGCCGCTCGGCGATCTCGGTCGTGTCTGCGTGGAGATAGCCCGTGTCGTCGATCTGGTCGATCAGTGCCTGAGCGATCATCCGGTCGCGGGCATCGCGGACGCTGAGGATCAACTGCTCGGTCAAGACGTCGCGCAGGGTCAACCGGTTGGCGACGAAGTCCTCGAGGTCATAACCGTCGCTCGTTTCCCCGTTGCCCCCGCCGGACATGGATTTCCACTGGCTGAGCAGCTCTGGCGCATCGGCCCGCTGCGGCGCCGTGTCGTCCTGAAAAACGTTCTCGAAAGTCGCGTCGAGCGTTTCGCTCATGCGCAGCGCGTCGTCACGCGTCGTGCCGTCGTAGACGTCTGTGATGCCGGAAAACGCGTCGGCGTCGCGATGGTCCGGCGACGCATCGTCCTGCGTGATGTCGCTTGATTGCGTGGCGTCGGATACGAATTCGAGCAGGGGGTTCTTCTCGACCTCCTGCTCGATGAACTGGGTCAGTTCGAAATGCGTCATCTGCAACAGCTGGATCGACTGCATCAACTGCGGCGTCATGGCCAGGCTTTGGGACTGGCGCAGATAGAGGCTGGCCGAAAGTGCCATAAACGCAAAACTCCCTACGTCAGACATCGCAAGACCGGAAACGGCATCGCGACCTTGCATCAGCTCGAAGCAATGGAGCAACGTCGGGGTCAGGACGATGACGCGCAACGCTCCGGGTGTCGGACGCGATCACCGCCTTTACGCGAAATCTCGCCCAGCTTCGTCAACTGGCCCGAAAATTGCTTATAACGGAGGTTTGGTCAAGCGGCTGTAATAAAATTGATACGTTTACCGCGCAACGGCAGTGACGCGCTTCATCGGGCGGCAAGAGATATGCGGTCCCGCTCTCAGGCCGGCTGCGGCACGAACAGGGGGACGCAAGCTTAGCGTCTGCCCCGCGTCGAACGTCGCGCAATCGCGAGACGGCGTCAAGGCCCGGTAGAGATCCCTCAGGGGCCTCTGAAAGCATGGTCGTCGTCGTCCATGCTTTCCCCGCCTAGAGGCTGAAGTTGTCGCCCAGATAGAGCCTGCGCACATCGGGATTGGTCACAATGTCGTTGGCGCGACCGTGAGTCAGCACCTCACCAGCATGGATGATATAGGCGCGATCGATCAGTCCCAGTGTCTCGCGGACATTGTGGTCGGTGATCAGGACACCGATGCCGCGCGACGTGAGATGGCGCACGAGTGCCTGGATGTCAGCGACCGAAATGGGATCGACGCCTGCGAAGGGTTCATCGAGCAGCATGAAGGTCGGGTCGGTGGCCAGCGCGCGCGCGATTTCCAGCCGTCGCCGCTCGCCGCCCGAGAGCGAGATCGCTGCCGCCTTGCGCAAATGCGTGATGGAAAACTCCTCGAGCAGTGCATTCAGCTTGGCGTCCTGTGCTGCACGCTTGGGCTGATGCAGTTCCAGCACGGCACGGATATTGTCTTCGACCGACAGCCCGCGAAAGATCGAGGCTTCCTGCGGCAGGTAGCCGACGCCCAGCCGCGCGCGTCGATACATCGGCATGGACGTGACGTCGTTGCCGTTGATCTCGATCGTTCCCTCATCGACCGGGACGAGACCTGTGATCATGTAGAAGCACGTGGTCTTGCCGGCACCGTTCGGCCCGAGCAAGCCGACCGCCTCACCGCGGCGGACCACCAGCGAGACGCCGTTGACCACCCTGCGGTCGCGATAGCTTTTGGTCAGGCCGCGGGCGATCAGCGTGCCGTCATACCGAGCCTTTTCCTCGGGGGTTCTGTCATCGAATACGGCTGTGCCGAGGTCCTTGGTAAAGGACGAACCGGCCGGCTCGGCGCCGCGCTTGCGCTTGAAAGGAATGTTCACGGTCTGGGGCTGCGTCAGTTGGTCTTCTGGGATTTCGGGTCGAGCTGGATCTGGACGCGGCCACCGCAGGATTCCAGCTGTGCTTCTCCCGTCTCCATCTGGACGTTGAGCTGACATCCGCTGAACACGTTCTTGCCTTCCGACAGCACCACCTGCTTGCCCTTCAGCACGAGCGTTTGCGCGGCCATGTTGAATTGGCCGCTATCGGCCGTCGCCTGCTGCGTCCCCGACTGCAGGAAAACCTTGTTGTTGACTTCGATCCGGTCGATTTCGGCATTGCCGCCGGAAATCGAGCCGCCACCAGACTTGTAGTAAACGACCATGCTGCCGGCCTGCAGCGTCGTCGCACCCTGGACCACCTTCACGTTGCCGGTGAAGATCGCCTTGCTTTCGGGATCCTTGATCTCCAGCTTGTCGCTCTCGATCTGGATCGGCTGATCGTTGGAGAGCTTCATGCCGCTCATTTTGCTCTTCTGCTGGGCGACGGCCGGCAGGAAGGTCAGGCACAGGCAGGCCATCGAGGAGGCGAGGAGGCCGAAAAGCGAGAGGCTGCGGCGGGGGAGAGAGGCATGGAGGGTCGACATGGGGTGCACCGGGTCCTAATTTGCGTTCTTGCGTATGGTGCTCGGCTCGACGACAACCTTCACCATGCCTTCAAAGGAGATTACCCGCCCTTTATCCGTCATTCTCATTTGTTGCGCAACAATCGACCCACCCGACATCCGGATGGCGATTGGCGTCTTGCTCAACATCTCGCCCGCATTGATATCCAGATAGGCGGCCTGGAAATCGGCGATGACCCCATTGTTCATGGAGATCGTAAAGGGAGCGTTCATGTCGAGCGTATTGCCGCCGCGATCATAGAGCCCGCTCGTCGCGTCCACGGTGGCGATCGTCTTGTCGTTGACCGGCATCTCTGCATGGATTTTCTCCAGCGTGATCAGGTCGGGATTGGCGATATCCTGCAGCGCCCGCTCAGCCTTCATCGAATAGCTGATATCCTGCTTGTTCCGCCCGGAAATCGCGGGATTCTGCATGACGATCTTGCCGTTCTCGATCGTCGCGTTCTCGATGTGCAGCTCTTCCGGCAGCATGGTGCGGATGATGGACACGGCAGCGAAGATGACGGCGATAATGACGGCAACGATCGGCAGGACGATCTTCAGCCGCTTGACACGGCGCGAATGCCGGGCCGCCCGTTCATAGGCGTCGTTGACCGTCGGCCCCGTATGCGGCAGGGCGCCGGGAAAATGCACATCGTTCGCCATGAGCGGTTCCGTTAATCCAGGGGTCGGACGACGTCGGGGTCCAGACGTTGCCAGCCTATGGTGTCAAGAGGCGTGAATATGGAGATTTTTATGTCTCCACACAATGGAGGCGGAGAATTCTTTGTCGTTGCGGACGGCAAGCGTTCGCAAGACGGGTTGCAAACGTCACGCGTGCCTCTCTACGCCCGGGATTTTTTCCGCGCGCGACGATACCGGTTCGCCTCGTTATGCAGTAGGAATCATCGCCGGAACATCCGGTGCGAGCTTTTGCTGCTGCGCGCTGAACAGGGAAATGTGGAATGGATCCTCTTGCATTCGTCGACCGGCGACAGCTTCGTCGCAAGCTCGGCTTCTGGCGCCTCGTGGCGATCGGCCTCATCGTGCTGGTCGGCATCGGCCTTTATGTCGGCATTGCGCGGTCGCGCTCCGGCGTGCTCGGCGCGAGCCAGGTCGCGCGCATCACCGTCTCCGGCGTCATCCTGGACGATCGCGAGCTGATCGAGCGGCTCGACCGCATCGCCAAGGCCGACCATGTGAAAGCCTTGATCGTCAGCATCAACTCGCCCGGCGGCTCCACCTTCGGCGGCGAGACGCTCTATGATGCGATCCGCAAGGTTGCAGAGAAAAAACCTGTCGTGTCCGACGTTCGCACCTTGGCGGCGTCTGCAGGATACATGGTCGCGCTTGCGGGCGATCGGATCATTGCCGGCGATACGTCCATCACGGGCTCCATCGGCGTGATTTTTCAGTATCCGCAGGTGAAGACATTGCTCGACAAGATCGGGGTGTCGCTCGAGGAGATCAAGTCCGCCCCGCTGAAGGCCGAGCCATCGCCGTTCCATCCACCGAGCGATGCGGCAAAGGCCGTGATCCAGGCAATGATCAACGACAGCTATGCCTGGTTCGTGGACCTCGTTGCCGAACGCCGGGAAATGCCGCGCGAGCAAGCCCTCAGCCTTGGCGACGGGCGCATCTTTACCGGACGCCAGGCGGTCGACCTGAAGCTGATCGACGAGCTCGGCGGCGACGACGCCATCCGCAACTATCTCAAAAGCCGCGACGTTGCCGACACCCTGCCGATCGTCGATTGGGAAAAGCCAGAGAGCGGCCTTCCGTTCGGGCTGGGTTCGATGGCCGCAATCTTTGCCAAATCGTTGGGATTTGACGGTTTTCCGTTTTCGGGAAATCTGGCTCAGGACAAGTTGTTTCTTGACGGTCTCGTTTCCGTTTGGCAGGTTGGCCGCGATTGAGAGACGCGGCGCGCGGGGCAACCCGCGCCCGAGCGTGTCCGGTCCGCGAAAGGATCTCGATCGTCTGCCCGCGGATGACGGGCGTATCGCGAGGAACGTCGTCAAGAGGGGGCAGAGGGTGATCAAGTCGGAACTGGTGCAGATCGTGGCGGCTCGAAACCCGCACCTCTATCACCGCGATGTCGAGAACATCGTCAACGCCGTTCTCGATGAGATTACGGACGCTCTGGCAGGCGGCAACCGTGTCGAGTTGCGCGGATTCGGCGCCTTCTCTGTCAAGAATAGACCCTCCCGCTCCGGCCGCAACCCGCGCACGGGCGACAGCGTCTTCGTCGAGGAAAAATGGGTGCCGTTCTTCAAGACCGGCAAGGAGCTGCGTGAGCGGCTGAACCCCGGTTCCGACGCGGATGTCGACGAGGAAGACGAAGACTGATCGCGCGATTGCTGGATGCGCTTATGATCGCATGATCTTGACCCGGCGCGCTTGGCGCCCATCTTGTCGTCAGGCCCTGACAGACGCGGAGACCGGCTCACATGTTGCGTAAAATTCTGAACATCGTCGTTCTCGTGCCGCTCGGGATCGTTCTGGTCGTGCTCTGCGTCGCGAACCGCCAGCAGGTGACGCTCGGGTTCAACCCGTTCGATCCTGCCGACACGGTTCTGGCGATCTCGGGTCCGTTCTTCGTCTTCCTGTTTCTGGCCGTGATCCTCGGCCTCGTGATCGGCGCCTGCGCCGTCTGGTTCAGCCAGGGAAAGTATCGCAAGCGGTCGCGCGTCGAGGCAAAGGAAGCGCTGAAGTGGCACACCGAGGCCGAAAAGCGTCGCCTGCAGCAGGAGGCGATCGTCTCGGCCCAGGCCTCGAGCCCCGCCGCCGATCGCCCGGCATTCCCAGGGTCGAGCCAGACGATGCTGGCGGCCCAGCAGAAATAACCTCAGCTCCGTGCCGCCTTGGCGTTGGCCGCTGCCGTAAAATCGGAAAAGAAGCGGCTTGCGATCCGGTTTGCGCCGGATTGCACGAGCTTCGACCCGAGGGACGCAATCTTGCCGGACACGTCGGCGACGATGGCGTAATGCAGAATGGTCTCGTCGCCATCGTCCACGAGCCGCACATCCGCGCCGCCCTTTGCGTATCCGGCAAGGCCGCCCTTTCCCTCGCCCGAGATCGTGTAGCTCTCGGGCGGATTCATGTTTGTGAGCGCGATCACGCCCGAGAACGCCATGGTGATGAAGCCGAACTTGACCGTCACCACGGCATCCAGCGTCGTTGGAGAAGTCCATTCGAGGAGCGTGCAGCCGGGTATGCAGCCTTTGAGAACCTCGGGATCGTTCAGGGCCGCCCAGACGGCATCGCGCGGCGCGGCGATCCGCTCTTCACCGGTCATGTCCATGAAAACTCTCCTCGATCTCAAGCCTCGCTGCCGCCATTCTCGGAGAGATGTCCACCTGGCTGCAGCTACGACGGAAATCTACGGGTGGAAACCGCTTTGCCAAGAGCAGCAGCGATGCTATTTGCACGCCACACGCTGAAGAACGGGAAATGACGCCCCTTGAAGGACAAGCAGAGACGATCGCCCGGCAAGGCTCCCCCGAAATCCGGTCCGTCTCGCAAGGGACCGCCGATGGTCCCGGCGCGCCCGGACGCAGGCCTTGGTGCGCAGGATCCAAAAGCCAGCCCCAAACTGTCGAGACAGGAGCCGCACGGGCAGCGCTCGTCGAGCCGGCCGCAACCGTCCACGTCCGGGCCGTCGCCCATCGAGCCGACATCGGCCCCGTCCGTGACCATGCGTCCGCGCTTGGGCGAAAAGCCCGGACAGCGCGTGCCCGTCATTCTGGAAACCGCAGCGGAGGCTGATTATCGCCTGATCGACAGCGGCGAGGCTCTCAAGCTCGAGCAGTACGGCCCCTACACGATCGTGCGTCCCGAAGCGCAAGCGCTGTGGCCGAAGTCGCAGGCCGCGCTCTGGGAGCGGGCGGATGCGGTCTTCACCGGCGATACCGACGAGGATGGCATGGGCCGCTGGCGCTTTCCGCGCGAGATGCTGGGCGAGACCTGGCCGATGCGGCTGCTCGACGCCGAGTTTTATGGCCGCTTCACGTCTTTCCGCCATGTCGGCGTCTTCCCCGAGCAATTGGCGCACTGGCGGTGGATGAAGGCCCAGGTGGAATCGGCCGGCCGGCCCCTGAAAGTGCTCAATCTCTTCGGCTATACCGGTGTCGCATCGCTGATTGCGGCGAAGGCCGGCGCGGAGGTGACGCATGTCGATGCGTCGAAGAAGGCGATCGGCTGGGGTCGCGAGAACCAGGCATTGGGGCGGGCCGAGGCTTTGCCGATCCGCTGGATCTGCGACGACGCGATGAAGTTCATCCAGCGCGAGGAGCGCCGCGGCAGCCGGTACGACATCATCCTGACCGATCCGCCCAAGTTCGGACGTGGTCCGAACGGCGAAGTCTGGCACCTCTTTGATCATCTCGCCGGCATGCTCGACATTTGCCGCGAGCTTTTGTCCGACGACGCGCGCGGTTTCGTGCTGACGGCCTATTCCATCCGGGCGAGCTTCTATTCGATCCACGAACTGATGCGCGAAGTCATGCGTGGTCGCGGCGGCGTTGTCGAATCCGGCGAACTGATCCTGCGCGAAACCGCAAGCGTGAAACAGGATGACGAATCCGGCGTCGGCCGCGCGCTGTCCACGTCTCTCTTCAGCCGGTGGGTCCCGAAATGAGCAGCGAATACAGAGACGGCAACCCGCGTGGACAGGTTGGACGTGGAGAAGGCCGGGTCGGACAGGTGAAGGAAGTCACAAGCCTCGCCAACCCGATCATCAAGGACATCCGTGCGCTTACCCAGAAAAAGGCGCGCGACGAGAGCGGCACGTTCATCGCGGAAGGCCTGAAGCTTGTCATCGATGCGGTCGACCTCGGCTGGACGATCCGCACGCTGGTCTACGCCAAGGCCGCCAAGGGCAAGAAGCCCGTGGACGACATCGCCGCCCGCACCGTGGCGCGGGGTGGCCTCGTGCTGGAGGTCAGCGAAAAGGTCATCGCCACCGTGACACGGCGGGACAATCCCCAAATGGTCGTCGGCGTCTTCGAACAGCGCTATGGCACTCTGAAAGACATCAGGCCGCAAGCCAGCGAGACCTATGTGGCGCTCGACCGGGTGCGCGATCCCGGCAATCTCGGCACCATCATCCGCACGGCGGATGCGGCCGGCGTTTCCGGCGTGATCCTGATCGGCGAGACCACGGACCCCTTCTCGCTCGAAACGGTGCGGGCGACCATGGGCTCCGTCTTCGCGGTGCCCGTGTTCCGCGCGACGGTGTCGGAGTTCCTGGCATGGCAGAGGTCGGCGGGGGTCATGGTCGTCGGCACCCATCTGGCCGGTGCGGTCGACTATCGCACCATCGACTACCGCCCGCGCCCGGTCGTCGTCCTGATGGGCAACGAGCAGGCCGGACTGCCGGATGAACTTGCGGCAAAGGCCGACAGGCTCGCCCGCATACCCCAGGCAGGGCGCGCGGACTCGCTCAATCTTGCGATTGCCACCGGCGTCATGCTGTTCGAGGCCCGGCGCCATCTGCTGACACTGGACGACCGCGGATGACCGAAACCCAGACGCCAACTTCCAGGACCGCACCCGGTATCCGTCCGACCCTGTTTTCGCGCCCCTGGCCGATTGCGATCTTCATCATCGTCGCGCTTCTGCTCGATCAGGCGGTCAAGCAGGCGGTGGAGGCCTACCTGCCGATGGAGGAGGCCGTTCATGTCATCCCCATGCTGGCGCTCTATCGGGTGTACAATTACGGCGTCGCCTTCTCCATGCTGTCCGGCATGGAAGGCTGGTTCATCGTGGGCATGCGCCTTATCGTGGTCGCCTTCGTGCTCTGGCTGTGGCGCAAGACGCCGAAGGACCGCTTCTTTGCCCATCTCGGCTATGCCATGATCATTGCCGGCGCGCTCGGCAATCTCGTCGACCGGTTTCTCTACGGTTACGTGATCGACTATATCCTGTTCTACACGGAGACCTGGTCCTTTGCCGTCTTCAATCTCGCGGATGCTTTCATATCCGTCGGCGCCGGCGCGATCGTGCTGGACGAAATTCTGCAGGCGAAAAAGCGCGACCGATAAAATGCAAGCGTCCGGCTGAAAGCATTGCCAACTGCTGCATGATAGGCAAGGCGGATGAGCGAGCCTTTCAGACTGCAGCGCACGATCATCGAGCACCTGTCGCGAGCCCCTGCGGACGAGCAGGAGGCCGTGCACGACCCGGTCCGCCCACGTGCAGCTTTCCCCGAGCTCGACATCTCCCCGCTCACCGTCGCAGACCTGCCTTCCAGCAGCACGCGTCTTAGCGCCATTCGCCCTGCGATCGCTGGTGTCGGTATCGTTGCCTCGGCCGCACTTCTTGCTGTCGGCCTGCAGACGGATCTCCTCCTGCTTCCTCTGTGCCTGGCTTTGGCGGGTCTTGCCGGGATTGCCCTTCTGTGGCGCGATGGGCGTCGCGAAGGCAGCGCGCTTGCGGAAGGGGCGGGCGACCGTGCGTGGGAGGCGCGCGAAGCGAGCACGGCACGGTTTTCGCTCCATGATGCGCTCGGTGACATGGCCATCCTGCGCGATGCGAAAGGCCGCATTCTCGAGGCGAACGAAACCTTCCGCGCGCTGACCGGTTCGCCGGCGCCCGAAGGTCGGGAGTGCGCGGCCTTCGGGCTTGATCTGCGCCCGATCGGCACCTCGGGTCGCTACACGGTCGAGTTCCGGACGGCGGAAGGGTCGCGCTGTTACGACTGGCACGATGTGCTGACCCGCGACCCCGGGTCGGGCACCCTGCGCATCATCAGCGTCGGCCGCGATATCACCGACAATGTCAGCGCGGCGCGCAACAACGAAGCGGCGCTGCGACGGGTCGAAGCCGAAAGCCAGGCAAAATCCCACCTTCTGGCCACCGTCAGCCATGAGATCCGCACGCCGCTTTCCGGTATTCTCGGCATGAGCGACCTTCTCGACCAGACGCGGCTCACGCCGCAGCAGGCAAACTATCTTGCCGGCATGCGCCAGTCCGGCCATGACCTCGTACAGCTCGTCGACGATCTGCTGGATTGCGCCTCCATGGAGGCCGGGCGGTTCGTTCTGCGCCCGACGCGGCAGGATCTGCGTCCGCTGATCGAAAGCGTGGTGGAGATGCTGTCGCATCGCGCGCACGCCAAGGGAATCGAAATTGCGTCCACGATCGCGGCAGACGTGCCTGATATGCTGTCGATCGATGGACCGCGCCTGAAGCAGATCCTGTTCAACGTCGTGGGCAACGCCGTCAAGTTTACGACGACCGGGGGCGTGCTCGTCAGCTGCGCCGAGCAGCAGGGTACGCTCGTGCTGCGTGTCACGGACACCGGGCCCGGCATGACGGCCGGCGATCAGTCCCGCATCTTCGACGCCTTCGAACAGGCTGGCACGACGGCCGCACAGGCGGGCGGCACCGGTCTGGGCCTTGCCATATCACGACGGATCGCGCAGGCGTTCGGAGGCGATATCTCCGTCTCCAGCCGCTTGGGGTCGGGC
Organism: Rhizobium sp. Leaf341; assembly: GCF_001424325.1. NCBI lineage: Bacteria > Pseudomonadati > Pseudomonadota > Alphaproteobacteria > Hyphomicrobiales > Rhizobiaceae > Rhizobium > Rhizobium sp. Leaf341. The sequence goes on along the minus strand of NZ_LMPE01000003.1, from coordinate 805,714 downwards.
AGCCTCTTTGAAATCCGCTTTCCCCTGCAGACCTCGCGCCTTCCGCTCGCTTCGGCCCGCAGCCGCACGCTTTCCACGTCCCGTGTCCTGCTGATCGCGCCAAAGGGCCCAGCATCCGATGCCCTGGCCGCAACCGTCGAAACGCTTGGCGGTCGCTGCCGCGTCGCCTCGACAGCGGCCGAGGCCGAGCGCCTCCTGCAGGCGGCAACGGATGCAGAGAATGGCGAGCGGTTGACCGACCTCATCGTTGATCATCGCTGTGCCGCCCTTTTCCGCAAGATCTGCAGCGAGAGGCCCGATCTCGACGCCGTCCCGCTGCGGCGGACCTATCTGGCCAATCCGGAAGAGCGCATCCAGCAACCTTTGCACCAGACCGACGGGTTCCATGCCTGGCTCATTCGCCCGCTGCGGGAGCGCTCGCTGGTGGCGGTGCTCAAAGGCCAGCTGAAGGGCATGGAGGTTCGGGACGCCATCAATGACAATCGTCCGATCCTTCGGGATGCCGTCGACGTCGCATCCACCTTTGTCCCCCATGTCGAGCCGACCGTCCTGCTGGGCGAGGACGATCCGATCAACGCCGCGATCCTGAAACGCACGCTGGAGCGCGCCGGACACGCCGTACGCCATGTCGTGGATTTTGCCGCCCTTGACGAGATGCTTATACGGACATCGCCCGCGGCGACCATAGACGGACCCGCACTCAAGATCCTGATCACGGACCTCAACATGCCATCTGGCGACGCGCTGACGATGCTGCGGCATCTGCGTCTGCGCGAGCAGGCGACAGAGGGCCGCTCGCGGCTTCCCGTCATCGTGCAGACGTCCGACCGTCGACCTGAAACCCACAGCGCCTTGCTTCAGGCAGGTGCGGACGCCATTCTCGCAAAGCCCGCCGATCCCCGGCAGCTGGTGGAGCTGGTCGCTCGATTGATTGCCGGCTAATGTGTGCTGCTCAAGCCTTGTCACGGTCTTGTTGCAGTGACATGCTTAAACGCCTGCAGGAAGCGGACTGACACCGCCGCCGGGGCGTGATTCGGGAAATGGCGGGAAAATACCCGTCCTCTTTCCCCGGCGTTCGCGGTTTACGTGCAGGCGCGTGCTCGCGATTAGGGGTAATCTGCGATGACGATCGAAATTCTGGAATCCATCTCGGCACTGCGCACCATGTCCGTGCCCGTGGCGAGCCCGACCCTTGTGCGGGCCCGCCCGTCACGCGAGACGGCACCGGCCAGCGACGTTCTGGGTCGCATCGGGCCGCTCGAAACACGGATCGCCCGTACCCCTTCGGAAATCGATGCCGCACAGGCCCTGCGCTACAAGGTGTTCGTGGAGGAAATGGGCGCCCGCATCCCGGCGGATGCCGCCCGGATCGGCCGCGACGTCGATGGCTGGGATGCCGTCTGCGATCATCTCCTCGTGCTCGACACGTCGCTTCCAGGGCAATCGGAGGCCCAGATTGTCGGAACCTACCGCCTTCTGCGTCAGGATGTTGCGGCGGCCGCGCAAGGCTTCTACTCGGCATCCGAATTCCTGGTTGATCCCATGATCGCCCGTCACCCCGGCAAGCGGTTCATGGAACTCGGCCGCTCCTGCGTCCTGCCGTCCTACCGTACCAAACGGACCGTGGAACTTCTGTGGCAGGGCAATTGGGCCTATGCGCTGAAGCACGGCATCGATGCGATGTTCGGCTGCGCCTCGTTTCCCGGCATCGTTCCCGAACATCACGCACTGGCGTTGTCCTTCCTGCACCACACGGTGCCGGCCAGCGGCGACTGGCAGGTGGCGGCGCGCCCGGAGCTTTACCGCGTCATGGACCTCATGCCGGTCGAGGCGATCCAGGCCCGCGCCGCGCTTTCGGCCATGCCGCCGTTGATCAAGGGATATCTGCGCATCGGCGCCATGGTCGGTGACGGTGCCGTTGTCGACGAAGCCTTCCGCACCACGGACATCCTCGTCGTCCTGCCGATCACCAATATTGCCGGCCGGTATCTCAACTACTACGGCGCCGACGCGACCCGCTTCGCACTCTGAGGGTGGTGATCCACCCATCTTTGCAGATGATTGAGGCTTGAAGCGAGAGACCTGGAAATCCCAAGGTCTGCGATCTCACCGCCCGGCGGGATGGAAGCGTCCACGGATCTGATGCCTTCCCGCACGGGGAAGGCATTGTACGCGGTATCGGGCGCGCGCCTTTACCCCGCATTGTAGGCGGCCAGCGCCGCCATGTTGACGATCTCGGAATCCTTGGCCGTCAACGAGACGATCTGCACCGGTTTGTCGAGGCCGACCAGAAGCGGGCCGATGATCGTGGCGCCGCCCAGTTCCTGCAGCATCTTGGTCGAAATGGAGGCGGAATGAAACGCCGGCATCACGAGGACCGTTGCAGGGCCTGAGAGACGGCAAAACGGATACTGCTCCATGGCCTTCATGTTCAGCGCCACATCGGCCGCCATCTCCCCGTCATACTCGAAATCGACGCGCCTTCGGTCAAGGATCTTCACGGCCTCGCGGACGCGATCCGACCGCTCGCCGTGCGGATGCCCGAAGGTGGAATAGGCCAGCATCGCCACGCGCGGGATGTAACCGAGGCGTCGGGCGAGACCTGCAGCTTCCACGGCAATATCGGCCAGCTCTTCGGACGACGGCATGTCATGCACCGCCGTGTCCGCGACCAGAACCGTGCGGCCCCGGCAGAGCGCGATCGAAACGCCGATGACCCGATGTCCCGGCTTGGCGTCGATGCAGCGTCTGACGTCGTCGAGGGCTGTCGAGTAATTGCGGGTGATCCCCGTGACCATGCCGTCGGCATCGCCCAGGGCGACCATGCAGGCGGCGAAGTGGTTACGATCATTGTTGATCAGCCGCTGGGCATCGCGGAACAGGTATCCCTCGCGCTGCAGCCGGGCATAGAGATAATCCGTATAGGCCCCGGTGCGATCGGAAATCCGGGCATTGACGAGCTTGATGCCCGGCCGATCGAGGTCGATGCCTTCTCGTGCTGCGGTCTCGCGCATGCGGTCCTCGCGGCCGAGCAGCAGCGCGGTACCGAGCTTCTGATTGGCATAGGCGAGGGCCGAACGCATCATCGGCAGTTCCTCGCCCTCGGTGAAGACGATGCGCTTCGGCGCAAGCCGCACCCGCTCGTAGATCCGGGCCAATGTCGAGGCGATAGGATCGCGACGCATCGAGAGCTGGTGGCCGTAGGCAGCGAGATCGGCAATCGGCTTGCGGGCGACGCCGCTCTCCATCGCCGCTTTCGCGACGGCGACCGGAATGGACGAGATCAGGCGCGGATCGAACGGGACGGGTATGATATATTGCGCGCCGAACCGAGGACGGTTGCCCTGATATGCCGCTGCGACGTCGTCGGGCACGTCTTCCTTGGCAAGGCTCGCCAGTGCCCGGGCCGCGGCGATCTTCATGTCCTCGTTGATCGTGGTCGCCCGTACGTCCAGCGCACCGCGGAACATGTAGGGGAAACAGAGGACATTGTTGACCTGGTTCGGATAGTCGGAACGCCCGGTCGCCATGATCGCGTCGTCGCGGATGGCGGCAACGTCCTCCGGCGTGATTTCCGGATCGGGATTGGCCATCGCGAAGATGATGGGACGCGGGGCCATGGAGCGGATCATGCCTTCCGAGAAGGCGCCCTTCTGCGACAGTCCAAGGACGACGTCTGCGCCGTCCATGGCCTCTTCCAGCGTCCTCCTGTCGGTCTTGACCGCATGCGCCGACTTCCACTGGTTCATGCCCTCGGTGCGACCCTGATAGATCACACCCTTGGTGTCGCACATGATGATGTTTTCGGGCGCAAAACCAAGCGACTTGACCAGCTCGACGCAGGCGATGGCCGCGGCTCCCGCGCCGTTGCAAACGAGCCGGGTTGTCTTCAGGTCGCGGCCGGTCAGTTCGAGCGCATTGATCAGGCCGGCCGTCGCGATGATCGCGGTGCCGTGTTGGTCGTCGTGGAAGACCGGGATGTCCATGATCTCGCGCAACTTCTGCTCGATGATGAAGCATTCTGGGGCCTTGATGTCCTCAAGGTTGATGCCGCCGAACGAGGGGCCAAGGTAGCGCACGCAGTTGATGAAGGTATCGGCATCTTCCGTGTCGACCTCGAGGTCGATGCTGTCGACATCGGCAAAGCGCTTGAAAAGGACCGATTTGCCTTCCATCACGGGCTTGGAGGCAAGCGCGCCGAGATTGCCGAGGCCCAGAATGGCGGTGCCGTTGGAGATGACGGCAACCATGTTGCCGCGGGTCGTGTAGTCGTACGCTGTTGCCGGATCGGCCGCGATCGCCTTCACGGGGACGGCGACCCCGGGCGAATAGGCCAGCGACAGATCGCGCTGCGTTGCCATCGGCTTCGTCGGTGTGATTTCGAGCTTGCCGGGGCGTCCCTGCGCGTGAAAATCCAGCGCTTCCTGATCGGTGACGGCTGTCCCGCCTGCACGGGCCTTGCGTTCGTTTGCCATGTCGATGCTCCCTCGGATCCCTCAAGCTTCTGTGGGCGGCAACCTCCAGCCGCGCTTTCTTGTTGTCTTCTATAGACGCCGTTCGCTAGGGTGACACTGTCTTTTTGGCCGGTGAACGGCTTTTTTAGCGAGACCTGGTAGACTTTGACGACACATTTCCCATCAACGACCGAAGCAACGGTTGCGCCACCCTCCATGGCTCCGGACGTGCGCGTGCAGGCGACGCCGATGATGGAACAGTATATCGAGATCAAGGCCAATAACCCCGGATCGCTCCTGTTCTATCGCATGGGCGATTTCTACGAACTGTTCTTCGACGATGCACTGGAAGCATCCCGCGCGCTCGGGATTGTCCTGACGAAGCGCGGCCAGCATCTCGGGCAGGACATTCCCATGTGCGGCGTGCCGATTCACGCAGCCGACGACTATCTCCAGAAACTGATCGGTCTTGGCTTCCGGGTTGCCGTCTGCGAGCAGACGGAAGATCCGGCCGAGGCACGCAAACGGGGCTCGAAGTCGGTCGTCAAGCGGGACGTCGTGCGTCTTGTCACGCCGGGAACCATCACCGAGGAAAAGCTGCTCGTCGCGTCGGAGAGCAACTATCTGATGGCCATGGCCCGCTTGCGCGGCAGCGGCGAGTCGGTCTTCGCGCTCGCCTGGATCGATATTTCCACCGGCATCTTCCGGCTTTCCGAGACGACGGAAACACGGCTTCTGGCAGATATCCTGCGCATCGAGCCGCGCGAGCTGATCCTTGCCGATACGCTGTTTTACGACCCCGAAATGCGCCCCGTGCTCGACGTCATCGGTCGCGTCGCGGTTCCCCAACCGGCCATTTTGTTCGACAGCGCAACCGCCGAGAATCGTCTGGCGCGCTATTACGGCGTCAAGACGCTCGATGGTTTCGGCCAGTTCTCGCGCGCCGAACTGGCTGCCGCCTCGGCCGCCGTCGGCTATGTCGAGAAGACCCAGCTTGCCGAGCGTCCGCCGCTCGACATTCCCGAGCGCGAAAGTGCCGCCTCGACCCTCTTCATCGATCCTGCCACGCGGGCAAACCTGGAGCTGGTGAAGACACTCTCGGGCAGTCGGGACGGTTCGCTTCTGCGGGCTCTGGATCGAACGGTGACCGGCGGCGGCGGGCGCCTTCTCGCCGAACGGCTGATGTCGCCGCTGACCGATCCGGACCGCATTCGCGCGCGTCTCGATTCGATCGCGACGATCCTCGCTCAGCCGTCGCTTTGCGCGGATATGCGTGCAGCGCTGAAGCATGTGCCAGACATGCCGCGCGCGCTCTCGCGGCTTTCCCTTGGGCGCGGTGGACCGCGGGATCTCGGGGCCGTGTTGATCGGTATTCGTGCCGGATCGGAGATCGCCCGGCTGATCGGCCGGTCCGAGCTTCCCGCAGAACTGGAGACCGCACGTGGCGCGCTTGCGCGGCTGCCGTCCGAGCTTTCCGAGAAACTCGCCGGCATGCTCGCCGATGACCTGCCGCTTCTCAAGCGGGATGGCGGCTTCCTGCGCGATGGCTGCCACCCCGAGCTCGACGAGATGCGCGCTTTGCGCGATCAGTCCCGCCGGGTGATCGCCGCGCTGCAATTGAGCTATGCCGAGGAAACGGGCATCCGCTCGTTGAAGATCAAGTACAACAACGTGCTCGGCTACTTCATCGAGGTGACCGCCGGCAACGCCGGACCGATGACGGAGGGTGAGGGCGCCAAGGCCCGTTTCATCCATCGCCAGACCATGGCGAACGCGATGCGCTTCACCACCACCGAGCTTGCCGATCTCGAGACCAAGATCGCCAACGCAGCCGATCGTGCGCTCGGCATCGAGCTTGCCGCGTTCGACAGCATGGTCGAAGCCGTCATCGCCGCGGCCGAGGACATCAAGGCGGCCGCGCTGGCGCTGGCCGTTCTCGACGTGTCCGCCGGCCTCGCGGTGCTGGCAGAGGAACAGGATTACCAACGTCCCACGGTCGACACATCGAAGATGTTTGCGATCGACGGCGGCCGGCATCCAGTGGTCGAGCAGGCGCTTCGCCGGCAGGCATCGGCCGCCTTCGTCGCCAACACCTGCGATCTCTCGCCCCTGTCGTCGGACGGCGACGGTGCGCTTTGGCTGCTGACCGGTCCCAACATGGGCGGCAAGTCGACATTTCTGCGCCAGAACGCCTTGATCGCCATCATGGCGCAGATGGGCTCCTATGTGCCCGCCGCAAGCGCCCATATCGGCGTCGTCGATCGCCTGTTTTCCCGTGTTGGTGCTTCCGACGATCTGGCGCGGGGACGGTCCACCTTCATGGTGGAAATGGTCGAGACGGCCGCCATCCTCAATCAGGCAACAGATCGCTCGCTCGTCATCCTCGACGAGATCGGCCGGGGAACCGCCACCTTCGACGGCCTGTCGATCGCCTGGGCGGCCGTCGAGCACCTGCACGAGGCCAATCGCTGCCGGGGCCTGTTTGCCACGCACTTCCACGAACTGACCGTTCTCTCGGAAAAGCTGAAGCGTCTCTCCAACGTCACCATGCGCGTCAAGGAATGGGACGGCGACGTGATCTTCCTGCACGAGGTGGGGCCGGGCTCCGCCGATCGCTCCTACGGGATCCAGGTCGCCCGCCTGGCCGGGCTGCCGGCGGCTGTCGTCGCGCGGGCAAAGGACGTGTTGGCAAAGCTCGAGGACGCCGACAGGAAGAACCCCGCAAGTCAGCTGATCGACGACCTACCCCTCTTCCAGGTGGCGATCCGCCGGGAAGAGGTTGCCCGCGCCAAGCCGTCGGCAGTCGAGGACGCGTTAAAGCGGCTCAACCCCGACGACATGACGCCGCGCGAGGCAATGGACGCGCTCTATGCCCTGAAGAAGCAGCTCTCGTGACGCCCTGGACGAATGCCGGCGCTGCGCGCGATCCGGTGCGGCGTGGCTTGACGTGTCCGCCATGTCGCGAGCATATCCAGCCCAGGGTCAGGCAGGCAGCCTAGGAACGCCTTCGAAAGGGCGCAATTGCCCGATTGGAAGCATTGCCCGATGGGAAGCAAGGGGTCTGCCGAGCCGGAAACGTCTTGGCAATCGTTTTGCCTTACAGTTGCTTGAGGCCTCGTGGAAATCGAGGTCGGGCGCAAACGACGATCGAGCCGCGACCGGTGGCCCATAGACGCCGGGACGGCGGAAGGTTCGGAGTGTGATGCCAAAGGAGCGGCACGCAGCTATCGCGCGCCCGGAATATATCCGGCCGGCGCCAAGGAGACAGGACATCGACTTCAGCGACATCCTGGACATCACAGCCCTCAAGGCCAAGGTGGATTTCATCGCGTCGGCACATGCCGAGCAGCGCGATCCCATGCGTCAGGCTCTGCTGGCCACCCTCAAGGACGCCAATGCCCGTGGACGGGCCAAAGCCTACGAACTTCTGAAAAAGGACGGCGGCGGGCTTGCCTGTGCGGCACGCATTTCCTGGCTTCAGGACCGATTGATCGCGATCCTGCACGACTTCGTGCTGAACCACATCTTCAATGCCGCAAGCGTGCCCCCCTCTCTGCAGATCGCCGTGGCGGCCGTCGGCGGCTATGGCCGCGGCACGCTGGCGCCCGGTTCCGACATCGATCTCCTGTTCTTGCTGCCGGCCAAGAAGCTGCCTTTCTGCGAGCCGGCGATCGAGTACATGCTCTATCTCCTGTGGGACATGGGCTTCAAGGTCGGCCACGCCACCCGCACGGTCGAGGAGTGCATCCGTCTTTCGGAAGAGGACATGACGATCCGCACCGCCATTCTCGAAGCGCGCCTGATCTGCGGCTGCGTCGGACTGGTGGACGATCTGGAAGCCCGGTTCGACGACGAGATCGTGTGCAACACCGGCCCCCAGTTCATCGCCGCCAAGCTCGCCGAACGTAACGAACGCCACCGCAAGGCGGGCGATACGCGCTACCTCGTCGAACCGAACGTCAAGGAAGGCAAGGGCGGTCTGCGCGATCTGCACACGCTTTTCTGGATCGCAAAATACTATTACCGCGTTCGGGAATCGGCCGATCTCGTCAAGCTCGGCGTGCTCTCGCGGTCCGAATACCACCTGTTTCGCAAATCCGACGATTTCCTCTGGGCCGTGCGTTGCCACATGCACTTCCTGACGGGGAAGGCCGAGGAACGTCTGTCGTTCGACATCCAACGGGAGATCGCCGAAAGCCTCGGCTATCAGGATCATCCCGGCATGACGTCCGTCGAGCGCTTCATGAAGCACTACTTCCTGGTCGCCAAGAATGTCGGCGATCTCACGCGCATCTTCTGCGCAGCGCTGGAAGACCAGCAGGCCAAGGAGTTGCCTGGCTTCTCCGCGGTCATCAACCGGTTCCGCAGGCGCGTGCGCAAGATCCCCGGTTCGCTCGAATTCGTCGACGATGGTGGCCGCATTGCGCTGGCGAGCCCGGACATCTTCCGGCGTGACCCGGTCAATCTCATCCGCTTCTTCCACATTGCTGATGTCAACGGTCTGGAATTCCATCCGGCCGCGCTGAAGCAGCTGACGCGGTCGCTCGGCCTCATCACGCCGGCCTTGCGCGAAAACGAGGAGGCGAACCGCCTTTTCATTTCCATCCTCACGTCCCGCCGTGACCCGGAACTCGTGTTGCGCCGCATGAACGAAGCCGGCGTTCTCGGACGCTTCATTCCCGAGTTCGGCCGTATCGTTTCGCTGATGCAGTTCAACATGTATCACCATTATACGGTCGACGAGCATCTTCTGCGGGCCGTGGACATGCTGTCGCGGATCGATCGCGGGCTCGACCAGGACATCCATCCCCTGGCCGGCAAACTCATGCCGCAGGTGGAGGAGCGCACCGCGCTCTATGTCGCCGTTCTCCTGCACGATGTCGCCAAGGGTCGCCCGGAAGATCACTCCCAAGCCGGCGCAAGGCTCGCACGCCGTCTCGGACCCCGCCTTCGGCTGACGCATAAGCAGACGGAAACGGTTGCCTGGCTGATCGAGGAGCATCTGACGATGTCGATGGTGGCGCAGACGCGCGACCTCAACGACCGCAAGACGATCCTCGACTTTGCCGAGCGCGTGCAGTCGCTCGATCGGCTGAAAATGCTGATGATCCTGACGGTCTGCGATATCCGCGCCGTCGGGCCGGGCGTTTGGAACGGCTGGAAGGGTCAGCTTCTGCGGACGCTGTATTACGAAACAGAGCTTTTGCTGTCGGGCGGGTTCTCGGACGTGCCGCGCAAGGAACGGGCTGCCCATGCAGCCTCGCAGCTCTTCGACGCGCTTGCCGAGTTCAACCAGAAAGACCGCAAGACCTATTCGAGGCTCCACTATCAGCCCTACCTTCTCTCGGTGTCGCTCGATGACCAGGTGCGCCATGCCCGGTTCATCCGCGAGACGGACAAGGCCGAGCGGACGCTGGCGACCATGGTGCGCACGCATCAGTTCCATGCCATCACCGAGATCACGGTTCTCGCGCCGGACCACCCGCGCCTGCTTGCCATCATTGCGGGTGCCTGCGCTGCTGCCGGGGCCAACATCGTCGATGCCCAGATCTTCACGACTTCGGACGGACGCGCGCTCGATACGATTCTCATCAACCGCGAATTCACGGTCGATGACGATGAAATGCGCCGTGCCGCGAGCATCGGCCGGATGATCGAGGACGTGCTGTCCGGCAAGAAGGATCTGCCGGGCGTGATCGCCAGCCGCACCAAAGGGCGCAAACGCAACAAGACCTTCACCGTGCCGCCAGCCGTCACCATCAGCAATTCGCTGTCGAACAAGTTCACGGTCATCGAGGTCGAGTGCCTCGACCGGACAGGCCTCCTGTCCGAGATCACGGCGGTGCTTGCAGATCTCTCGCTCGACATCCGTTCCGCCCATATCACCACGTTCGGCGAGAAGGTCATCGACACCTTCTACGTCACCGACCTCGTGGGCGCCAAGATCACCAACGAAACGCGGCATGGCCACATCACCGCTCGCCTCAAGGCCGTGATGGCCGAACAGGCGGACGAGGTGCGCGACCGCATGCCGACCGGCATCATCGCCCAGGGGCCCGCCCCCTCGGCCCTGACGCCGGATCACCAGATGCAGGACGGCGAAAAACCCGAAGGACGTGTACCCGAGGGTGCTGTCGCCGCGCCCTTGGCCTCGCGGTCCGCTGGCCCCCGCAAGATGAAGGCCGAAGGATGAGTCTCTCACGCAAGTTTGCAACCGTCGGCGGAGCCACGCTCGGCAGCCGGCTGCTCGGCTTCGGCCGCGAAACGCTGATGGCTGCAGCGCTCGGGACGGGTCCGATGGCGGATGCTTTCTATGCAGCCTTCCGTTTCCCCAATCTCTTCCGCCGTCTGTTTGCGGAAGGGGCCTTCAACGCCGCATTCGTGCCGCTCTTTGCCAAGGAAATCGAGGCGAACGGCATCGATGGTGCGAAGCGTTTCTCCGAGGAAGTCCTCGGCGTCCTCTTCACGGTCCTGCTCGTCATCACCATCGCGATGGAACTGGCCATGCCGTTGATCGTCTCGACGATCATCGCGCCCGGCTTCGTCGGCGATACCGAGAAGTTCGACATCACGGTGAAGCTCGCCGTCGTCATGTTTCCCTATCTGATGTGCATGTCGCTGACGGCGATGCTGTCGGGTATGCTGAACTCGCTGCACCATTATTTCGCGGCCGCTATCGCGCCCGTCTTTCTCAACCTGACCCTGATCACGGCGCTCGCCTACGGTCTGTGGACCGGTGCCGATCCGCTGATGACGGCCTGGTATCTCTCCTGGGGCGTGCTGATAGCCGGCATTCTGCAGATGGCCGTACTTTATGCGGGCGTGCGCCATGCCGGCATGCGGTTCGGCCTTCGCCGTCCGCGCTATACGCCGAATGTCAAACGCCTTCTCGTGCTTGCCTTTCCCGCCGCGGTCACCGGCGGCATCACCCAGATCAATCAGCTGATCGGGCAGATGATTGCCTCCACAAAGGACGGCGCCATCGCCGTGCTGCAATACGCCGATCGGGTCTATCAGTTGCCGCTCGGCGTCGTCGGGATCGCCGTTGGGGTCGTGCTCCTGCCCGAGCTGTCGCGCGCACTCCGCGGCGGGGCGCTCAAGGAAGCGGCGAACCTGCAGAACCGTTCTCTCGAGTTCGTCCTGTTTCTCACGCTGCCGGCCGCCGGCGCGATCTGGGTCATCTCCGACGAGATTGTCCGGGTGCTTTACGAGCGCGGCGCCTTCTCGCCGACCACCACGGCCACCGTCGCCTCGACGCTGGCAATCTACGGCCTCGGCCTTCCCGCCTTCGTCATGATCAAGGCGCTCAATCCCGGCTTTTTTGCCCGGGAGGACACCAAGACGCCGATGCGGTTCACCGGCATTTCGGTCGCGTTCAACTGCCTGCTCGCGGTCTCTCTCTTTCCGCTGTATGGGGAGCGGGGCATTGCCACGGCCGAAGCCGCCTCCGGCTGGCTGACGACGGTGCTGCTCTTCGTCACGCTCGTGCGCCGCGGTCATTGGGTCTGGGAGCCAGCCCTTTTTTCCCGCGTCCTGCGCCTTCTCGCGGCAACGGCCGTCATGGCGATCGCGCTCCACTTCGCCTCGGCTTATCTTGCCGATTGGCTTACGCCACAAGCACATCTGGTCACCCAGCTGACGGCGCTGATGCTTCTGATCGCCATGGCCATGTTGGTCTATTTCGTGATGGCCTTTGCGATCGGCGGTGCGGATGCATCGATGCTCCGCCGCAACCTGAAGCGAAAGCCGCGCCCGGAAACCGCCAAGGAGGAGGCCGAGACCAGCGTTCTGCCTCCGCCGCAGATCTGACAGCACTGGCGAGACCTCGATGCCCCAGACCATAGCCCGCATAACGCTCGTGGTGCCCGACTATGATGCTGCGATCGCGTTTTATCGCGACGACATCGGTTTCGAGCTTCTGGAGGATGTCGACATGGGGCACGGCAAGCGCTGGGTGGTCCTCCGGCCGCCGGGTGCGCGGGAAACCGCGCTGCTGATCGCCAAAGCGGATGGCACAGCGCAGGCGGCCGCCATTGGCAACCAGACCGGCGGACGTGTCGCGTTCTTCCTCCACACCGATGACTTTGCCCGGGATCACGCCGCCATGCGTGCCCGTGGCGTCGCGTTCAAGGAGGAGCCGCGACGGGAGCCCTATGGAACGGTTGCCGTCTTCTGCGACCCTTTCGGCAATCTCTGGGATTTGCTGCAGCCGGCTGGCTGACAAGGCTGGCCTGTGCGCTTGTGTCGGCGGGAATGCCTGCCGACGGAGAACCACCTTGATTGTCGGGCATCGCCCGTGCATAAGCCCGGAAATCCGCCGGCCGTTCCCGCGGCAGTCCGCATGATTTCCCGCCTGATCGAGGTTTCCATGTCAAACTTTCCGCCGCTCGTCTTCTCCGGTGTCCAGCCGACAGGCAATCTCCACCTTGGCAATTATCTCGGTGCGATCCGCAAATTCGTGGCGCTGCAGGAAAACAACGATTGCATCTACTGCGTGGTGGATCTCCACTCGCTGACGGCGCAGCTCGTGCACGAAGACCTGCCGGGACAGATCCGGTCGATCGCCGCAGCCTTTATCGCGTCCGGCATCGACCCGAAGGCGCATATTGTCTTCAACCAGTCGGCCGTCCCGCAACATGCGGAGCTGGCCTGGATCTTCAACTGCGTTGCGCGCATCGGCTGGATGAACCGCATGACGCAGTTCAAGGACAAGGCCGGCAAGGACCGCGAGAACGCCTCGCTCGGCCTGCTCGCTTATCCGAGCCTGATGGCTGCCGACATTCTTGTCTACCGTGCAACGCACGTGCCGGTCGGCGACGACCAGAAGCAGCATCTGGAGCTGACGCGCGATATCGCCATGAAGTTCAACCTGGATTATCAGGCTCACATCCGCAACGGCGGCAAAGGCATCGACATCACGGTGGGCGAAGAGCCGGTGCATGCCTATTTCCCGATGGTCGAGCCCATGATCGACGGGCCGGCGCCCCGTGTCATGAGCCTGCGCGACGGCACCAAGAAGATGTCGAAATCCGACCCGTCGGATCTTTCGCGCATCAATCTTGTGGACGATGCCGAGACGATTTCGAGGAAGATCCGCAAGGCGAAGACCGATCCGGACGGCTTGCCCTCTGATGTCGAAGGTCTCGCCGGCCGCCCGGAGGCCGACAATCTCGTCGGAATCTACGCCGCTCTCGCCGATCGCGCCAAGGCCGACGTCCTTACCGAGTTCGGTGGCCAGCAATTCTCCGTCTTCAAGCCGGCGCTCGTCGATCTCGCCGTCAGCGTGCTCGCACCGATCACCGGGGAAATGTCGCGGCTCCTGGCCGACACCAGCCACATCGACGCCATCTTGCGCGACGGTGGCGAGAGGGCGCGGGCGCGGGCGGAGACGACGATGCGCGAGGTGCGCGACATCATCGGCTTCCTGCAATAGGCCATGCCAGGTCCCCAGCGGGGACAGGATGAAAACGGTCTTGCGAAGGACCGGCGCGAATGTCAGAGTTCCCGAATGGTCTCGACACGTCTCTCTCGTATGGAAGGTCACCGCCGAAAGTTTCTGGCGGTGATCGACGGCACGCCGGAATGCGGCCGCGCCGTTCACTATGCCGGCAAGCGCGCAAAGCATTCTTCCGGTGCGCTGGTTCTGCTCTATGTCATTCCCGATGGCGATTTTCAGCAATGGCTGGGCGTCGAGGGAATCATGCGGGCCGAAGCCCGGGCGGAAGCCGAAGCCACGCTTGCAAAGGTCGCCCATGACGTGCGCGAAAAGATCGGTATCGAACCGGAGATGATCATCCGGGAAGGGATGCCCACCGAGCAGATCTACGGATTGATCGAGGAAGACCGGGATATTGCCATCCTCGTCCTCGCCGCCGGCTCCTACAAGGACGGGCCGGGCCCCCTGGTCGCCTCGATTGCCGGCAAGACGGCCGTCTTTCCCATTCCCGTCACCGTCATTCCCGACATGCTGACGGACGAGGAGATCGACGCGCTGAGCTGACGGACGCGTCGCGTCCGGGGAGATCTTTCGGTCGCATGGCTGTTCCTCGCGGGGACACCTCTGGTAGGCAAGCGCCGCGATCCCCATTTCATGGCAAGACAGGCACCGGAGACGCATCGGGCAGCACAGGCTTGATGGCAAGGCGCCGGACGCCTATGCTTGTCAGGCATTTCTTTGACCGTCGGCCTTGACCCGACAGGAGCACTCTCATGTTCATTCAGACCGAATCGACCCCGAACCCCGCAACGCTCAAATTCCTTCCGGGCAAGGTGGTTTTGGAAAACGGCACAGCCGAATTCCGCGACGAGACCGAGGCGCGCGCGAGCTCGTCGCTGGCCGCCCGGATCTTCGATATTCCCGGCGTCACCGGCGTCTATTTCGGCTACGACTTCATTACGGTTACCAAGGCGGATGCAGAGTGGCAGCACCTGAAGCCTGCCATCCTTGGCTCCATCATGGAGCACTTCATGTCCGGCCAGCCGATCATGGCGGGGCAGGGGCGTGCCGAAGAGGCCGATCAGGAGGGCGAGTTCTTCGAGAAGGGCGACGAAACCATCGTCGCGACCATCAAGGAACTGCTGGAAACCCGCGTGCGGCCGGCCGTGGCGCAGGACGGTGGCGACATCACGTTCAAGGGATTTCGCGACGGCACGGTCTTTCTCAACATGAAGGGCGCCTGTTCGGGTTGCCCGTCCTCGACGGCAACCCTGAAGCATGGCGTTCAGAACCTGCTGCACCATTTCGTGCCCGAGGTTCAGGCCGTCGAAGCCGTCTGACCGGACGCCTGCAGACGGCTCGTCGGGCAGCGCCAGGGGCGGCGCGTCCCGACGAGAAAGAAGCGCCCAGGGGTGTACCCCGGGGCGTGCATCCTGAGATGGGGCCATCTTTCGCATGATCGTTCTTGCCATCGATACCGCCGGCACGGCCTGCAATGTCGCGCTCTATGATTCCGCGCGTGGTGCGCCGCTCGGCAATGCCGGAGCCGACATCGGTCGCGGTCATGCCGAGCGTCTGATGGCCTTCATCGATGAGGCACTGGAGCGTTCGGGCCTCGAAATGAACGCGATTAATCGCGTTGCCGTGACCATTGGTCCGGGCTCGTTCACCGGCATCCGTGTCGGCGTTGCCGCAGCGCGCGGCCTCGGCCTGGCCCTCGGCATTCCAGTGGTCGGCGTTTCCGTCCTGCAGGCACAGGCCTTTTCCGTGCTGGCCGGCAAGCCGGGGCAATCCGTGCTCATCGTCACCGATGCGAAGCGCGAGGAGGTTTATGTCCAGTCCTTCGATGCTGCGGGACAACCGCTGACGGAAGCCGAGGCGTTGGACATTGCCACCGCCCGCACGACGTTCGGACAGTTTGCCGGAACCATCCGCGGCTCGGGCGCAGCGCTTCTGCGCGAGGATCGCGACATCCAGCCGGGGGAGACGCATCCCGAAACGGCCGATATCGCCGTTGTCGCGCGACTCGGTGCGGCGCTCGATCCATCTGTGGCGCTTCCAAAGCCGCTTTATCTCCGGGGCCCCGACGTCCGCTCGCAGGCGGGCTTTGCCGTGGCGCGTGCTTGAAATGGCGCTGATCGATTACTTCCTCCGTCGTCCCGAGTTCGACATCTTTGAAATGACGGGCGATCATCTCCCCGATGTTGCCCGGATCCATGGTGCCCTTTTCAAGCCCGCCTGGAGCGCCAGCGAGTTCTACAGCCTCTTGTCGCAGGAAAGCGTCTTCGGCTTCGTCGCCCGCCAGAACAATGCAAGCGTCGGATCCGTCATGGGCGGCTTCGTGCTCACGCGCTCTGCGGGCGGCGAGGCGGAGATTCTCACCATCGGCGTCGATCCGCGCTTCGGGCGGTCGGGGCTGGGCTGGCGGCTCATGCAGGCAGCGCTCGGGCGCGCCCGGCAGGATGGGGCGGAGGCGATGTTCCTTGAGGTCGATCAGGCGAATGTCGCCGCATGGGCGCTTTATCGCCGCCTGGGCTTCCGCAAAGTCGGTGAACGGAAAGCATATTACAAGGCGTCCGCCCAGGACGCGTCTCCCGGCGGTGCCGATATTCTTCGTCTCGATCTCTGAGCATACGATGATCGTCTGGATCCGGGTCTTCGTCTGCGTTTCGATTCTGGTCGTGGCAACCCTGTTGCTCGCACCGGTCCAGTTGCTTCTGCTTTGGCGCGATCGGCCCGCGCGCCGGACGCTTCCGCGTCTCTGGCATCGCATCGCCTGCCGGATGATCGGACTGCGCGTTCACGTCCATGGCACTCCCGAAGCGCGCCGCCCGCTTATGCTGGTGTCCAATCATGTCAGCTGGAAGGACATCCTGGTTCTCGGTTCGGTCGCGGACGTCGTCTTCATCGCCAAGGCCGAGGTGAAGGCCTGGCCGGTCTTCGGCCTTCTTGCCCGCCTCCAGGCAACCATCTTCGTTGCACGCGAGCAGAAGCGCACGACCGGAAACCAGGTCAACGAGATCGGCGCGCGGCTGGCGGCCGGCGAGATCGTCGTGCTCTTTCCGGAGGGCACGACCTCCGACGGCAATCGGCTTCTGGAAATCAAGAGCTCGCTCTTCGGTGCGGCGGCGGCTGCCGTCCCTTCGGTGCCCGGCGGGATCGTCCATGTCCAGCCCGTGGCGATCGCCTACACGCGGGTCCACGGCATGCCGATGGGGCGCTATCACCGGCCGATCGCCGCGTGGCCCGGCGATATCGCGCTTGTGCCCCATCTCATGGGTGTGCTTCGCGAAGGAGCCGTGGATGTCGATCTGGTCTTTGGTGAAACCATCGACTATCGCGCCGACAGCCATCGCAAGCAGGTCAGCCGGGAGGTCGAGAAGCAGATGAAGTCCATGCTCCTCGCGCGTCTTCGCGGGCGGTAAGCGGGGCTGGCTTCTCTCCGGCCTGTAGCGGTCCACATCGCTTCATTTCCATCCCGAATTACGCTATGGACCGGACATGACCGACCAAACGCTCCTTACCCCCCTTTCTCATCCCGCCACGGCGCCGGTGAAGAAAGTCTTCGTCAAGACCTATGGCTGCCAGATGAACGTCTATGATTCCGACCGGATGACGGACGCCCTGGCAAAGGACGGCTACGTCACGACGGACAATGCCGAGGATGCGGATCTCGTCCTTCTGAACACCTGCCACATCCGGGAGAAGGCGGCCGAGAAGGTCTATTCCGCGCTTGGCCGGCTGCGTGACCTCAAGAAGCGCAAGGCGGGCGAGGGGCGCGAGATGATGATCGGCGTGGCCGGCTGCGTCGCGCAGGCCGAAGGCGACGAGATCCTGCGCCGGGCACCGGCGGTCGACCTCGTGATCGGACCGCAGACCTATCACCGTCTGCCGGATGCACTGAAGCGCGTCAGCCGCGGCGAGCGGGTGCTGGAGACCGATTACGCGATCGAGGACAAGTTTGAGCACCTCCCGGCACCGGACAAGGCAAAGACACGTGCTCGCGGCGTCACGGCCTTCCTGACCGTGCAGGAAGGATGCGACAAGTTCTGCACCTTCTGCGTCGTTCCCTACACCCGCGGCTCCGAAGTCTCGCGGCCCATGGCGCAGATCGTCGCGGAAGCCGAAAAGCTCGTCTCCGCCGGCGTTCGCGAGATCACGCTGCTGGGTCAGAACGTCAACGCCTGGCATGGCGCGGTCACGGCCGGCAATGGAGGGCTGGGCGCCCTGCTGCAGCGACTCTCGGAGATCAAGGGTCTTGCCCGGCTCCGCTACACGACGAGCCATCCCCGCGACATGGACGACAGCCTGATCGAGGCGCACCGTTCGCTGCCGACGCTGATGCCCTATCTGCACCTGCCCGTTCAGTCGGGCTCGGACCGTATCCTCAAGGCGATGAACCGCCGTCACACCGCAGCCGAATATGTCGCGCTGGTCGAGCGCATCCGCCGTGCACGGCCCGACCTGGCTCTGTCGGGTGATTTCATCGTTGGGTTTCCCGGAGAGACTGACGCGGATTTCGACGACACGCTGCGCCTCGTGCGAGCCGTCGGTTATGCACAGGCATTTTCGTTCAAATATTCCACGCGTCCCGGCACGCCCGGCGCCGATCTGAAGGACCAAGTGCCGGAGGATATCAAGGCCAAACGCTTGGAAACGTTGCAGGCTTTGTTGATCGAGCAGCAACGGGCCTTCAACGAAAGCTGCATCGGGCGCACGATCGACCTGCTTCTGGAAAAGCCTGGGCGCATGCCCGGGCAGCTCATCGGTCGTTCGCCCTGGCTGCAATCGGTGAATGTTGATGCAAAGGGCGTCGAAATCGGTGACATTATCAAGGTACGAATCACCGCCGCGGGTCCCAACAGTTTGTTTGCCGACGTGGTCGACGACTGATACAATCAGGGCCTGACGACATCTCGGGAGCCCTGCCGCTTGAACGGACACGAATTGGTTTCAACCCCGCCGCGCCCATCACAGACAACGCCTGCGACAGACGCCAATCACTTCGTGCTCACATTCGAGAACAATCGCTTCGCAAGCGAACTGTTCGGACAATACGACCAGAATCTCAAGCTGATCGAGCAGCGCCTGCATGTCGAGGCGCGCCCACGCGGCAATTCCGTGGCAATTTCAGGCGAGGTAACGGCGACCAACCAGGCGCGCCGGGCGCTGGATTATCTCTACGGTCGCCTGCAGAAAGGCAGCACGGTCGAGGCGTCCGACGTTGAAGGTGCCATCCGCATGGCGGTTGCCGCCGATGACCAGTTGCAGCTTCCCACCATGGAGAAGAAGGCCAAGTTGAACCTCGCGCAGATTTCGACCCGCAAGAAGACGATTGCCGCCCGTACGCCGACGCAGGATGCCTATATCCGCGCGCTGGAGCGTTCCGAGCTCGTCTTCGGCGTCGGTCCGGCAGGCACCGGCAAGACCTATCTTGCCGTCGCCTACGCCGCTCAACTGCTGGAGCGCGGTGCAGTCGATCGCATCATCCTGTCGCGTCCGGCTGTCGAGGCGGGAGAACGCCTCGGCTTCCTGCCCGGCGACATGAAGGAAAAGGTCGATCCCTATCTGCGCCCGCTCTATGACGCGCTCTACGACATGATGCCGGGCGACAAGGTCGAACGGGCAATCACGGCCGGCGTCATCGAAATCGCGCCGCTTGCGTTCATGCGTGGCCGGACGCTCGGCAATGCCGCGGTCATCCTCGACGAAGCCCAGAACACGACGACCATGCAGATGAAGATGTTTCTGACGCGTCTCGGCGAAAACGGCCGCATGATTGTGACCGGTGACCCGAGCCAGGTCGACCTTCCGCGCGGGACCAAGTCGGGTCTGGTCGAAGCGTTGCAGATCCTGAAGGATGTCGAGGGCGTATCGGTCGTGCGTTTCAAGGACGTGGACGTCGTGCGTCACCCCATGGTCGCCCGCATCGTCCGGGCCTATGAGGCGCAGACGGCCGTGCCGGACGAAAGCCTCTAAACCATGCCACGTCCATCCCTGCTGCAGCTTCAAGTCAGCGTCGAGGAAGGCGGCTGGCCGGACGAGGCCGTGCTCGAGGCCTCCAGCGCCCGAATTCTGGAACATGCCGCAGCCTTCCTGGCGCGCGAGGAAGGCCAGCCCTTTCCCGAGATGATGCCGGAACTGTCTCTCGTCTTCACCAGCGATGCCGACATCCGCAGTATCAACGCCGAGTGGCGTGGTCAGGACAAGCCGACAAACGTCTTGTCCTTCCCCGCCTTTCCCGTGACGCCGGGCAGTATGCCGGGGCCGATGCTGGGCGATATTGTGCTCGCCTGGGAAACGCTCGTGCGCGAATCAGCGGATCTCGGAAAGCCTTTCGACGACCATCTGACGCATCTCCTGGTGCATGGTTTCCTGCATCTTTTCGGCTACGACCACCTGGAAACAGCAGAGGCGGAGCGAATGGAACAGCTGGAGACTCGCATTCTCTCGGGTCTTGGGATATCTGATCCCTATGGGGACAGCGATCCCGTTTGACAGTTTGGAACGATGAGCGACTTCAGATCACAGCCTGCCGTGGCTGGCAAAGACGATGCGGGCGCCTCTAGTCAGGACGAACCGGGCAGTAGTAGCGCGGTGCAGGCCTATGAGGCCGAAGCCGCCGATGCCGCAAAACCGGAATCCCTGAAGCCTGAGGCGCACAAGCCGGAAGGTCACCGGCACCATACCTCCTTCTGGGCCCGCGCGGCTCGCCTGTTCCGCAGCCCGAACGGTGCGACGATTCGGGAGGATCTTGCCGATGCCCTTATGGCAGATCCAGGGACGGACGAGGTCTTCTCGCCCGCCGAGCGCGCCATGCTCAACAACATCCTGCGCTTCCGCGAAGTGCGCGTCGAGGATGTGATGGTGCCGCGTGCGGATATCGAGGCCGTCGATCAGAACATCACCGTCGGCGAACTGATGATCATCTTCGAGGAGTCCGGGCGCTCGCGCATGCCGGTCTACAGCGAAAGCCTCGATGATCCGCGGGGCATGGTCCATATCCGCGACCTTCTCTCATACGTGACGAAACAGGCACGTGCGCGCCGCCGCGGTCCGCCGCGCGTGGCTGCGTCGCCCGCAGTGGCGGCGATTGCCGCCGAGCGCCCGCAAAAGGTCCAGCGCCAGCCGCGCGCCGGAATCGATCTCGCGCGAATCGATCTCGACAAGACGGTGGAGGAGGCCGGCATCGTTCGTCAGGTTCTCTTCGTGCCGCCGTCCATGCATGCCTCCGACCTGATGCAGCGCATGCAGGCCGCGCGCATTCAGATGGCGCTCGTCATCGACGAATATGGCGGCACCGATGGGCTCGCGTCCCTCGAAGATATCGTCGAAATGGTCGTGGGCGACATCGAAGACGAGCATGACGACAGCGAAGTCATGTTCTCCCGGACGTCGGACGATATCTTCGTGGCCGACGCCCGCGTGGAACTCGAAGTCATCGCAGCTGCGATCGGTCCCGATTTCGATGTTCGCGAACAGCTGGAAGAGGTGGACACCCTAGGCGGACTTGTTTTTGCCTCCCTCGGTCGGATCCCTGCCCGGGGGGAAGTCGTCCAGGCGCTGCCCGGATTCGAATTCCAGGTTCTGGACGCCGATCCCCGCCGTGTGAAGAAGGTCCGGATCGTGCGCAAGCGCCCGCCCGCCCGCCGCCGCACGGCGGTCAAGGGTGAGGACGACACGGGCATCGAGCCGTCCCGTGCGGAAACCACCTCGTCGGCAGCGTCATCCCGTCCTCCAGGCGATTGACGGTCTCGCCGGAAAGGCGACAGGATGGTCCGGAGGGCGAGCTTCATCGCCCACTTTCGGGCTCCCACACGCACAATCGGCACACTGTCGCGCGCGGCCGCATGCTCTGGGCATGCCTGATGCGTCATGAAGGGCCCTATGAAAAGGACCGGGACACCGATAAGCGCCGGACTCTGATCGGCGGGCGGCAGCGCCGGGCATCCAGATGTCGGCGAGCGGAGGCAATGCGCATGGAACGTTTGGCGGGCAGGATCATGCTCTCGTCGGGGCTGCGGCGGGCCTCGCTCGGGTTTCTGGCGGGGCTGCTCACCGTCCTTGCCCTGCCGCCCTTCAACATCTTTGCCGTTCCGTTTCTCACCTTTCCCGTTCTGGTCTGGCTGCTCGACGGGTCGTCCGGTGATCCCGAGCACGGGCCGCTGCGACGGGCGCTTCCCGCCTTTGCGCTCGGGTGGTGGTTCGGCTTCGGCTACCTCCTCGGCGGCCTCTGGTGGCTTGGCAACGCGCTTCTGGTGGAAGCCGATACCTTTGCCTGGGCGTTGCCGCTTGCCGTGGTGGGCCTGCCGGCCGTGCTGGCGATCTATTATGGCCTCGCTGCCTTCGTTGCCCGCCTGATCTGGTCCGACGGTGCAGCCCGTATCGCCGCTCTCTCCGTGGCGTTTGCCGGTGCCGAATGGCTGCGCGGCATCCTGTTCACCGGCTTCCCCTGGAACGCGATCGGAATGGCGGCCATGCCGGTTCCGCTGCTCATGCAGTCCGTCTCGCTGGTCGGCATGCTCGGCATGAACCTGCTTGCCGTCTTTGTCTATGCCGCGCCGGCGCTGGTCGGCACCCGCAAGGGCATGGGCCTTGGGCTGACGCTCGCGGCCGGGCTCGTCGCTGCTCATGTCGGCTACGGCGCCTATCGCCTTGCGCAACCCGCGCTCCCTGCACCCGAACCACAGGCCAGCGTTCGCATCGTCCAACCGGCCATCGATCAGGCCCACAAGCTGGACGATCGCGAACGCGCGTCCGTCTTCGAGGCCCATCTGGCGCTCACGGCAGCACCGGCTGAGGGCGGCGGCAAGCGACCGGACGTCATCGTCTGGCCGGAAACGGCTGTGCCGTTCATCCTCACCGACAATCCTGATGCCCTGACGCGGATCGCCGATGTCCTGCAGGATGGCCAGATCCTCATTACCGGTGCCGTGCGCACCGAAGATGCCGGGGCCGGCCTGCCGCCGCGCTACTACAATTCCATCTACGTCATCGACGACCGTGGACAGATCATCGGCGCGGCCGACAAGGTCCATCTCGTTCCGTTCGGCGAATATCTTCCGTTCGAGGATCTTCTGTCGCGCCTGGGCCTGAATGCCATTGCCGCCGCCATGCCCGGCGGCTTCTCGTCGGCGGCCTCCCGCACCATCCTCACCCTGCCGGGCGGAAGGACGCTGTATCCGCTCATCTGCTACGAGGCGATCTTTCCGGACGAGATCGGAAGTGATGCGCTCTCCACGGCAGCGCTGCTGAACATCACCAACGATGCCTGGTTCGGCGACACGCCCGGACCCTACCAGCATTTCCAGCAGGCCCGCCTGCGTGCCGTCGAGAACGGCCTTCCGATGATCCGTGCCGCCAATTCGGGTATCTCCGCGGTGATTGATGCGCGTGGAAATGTGGTCTCCGGCCTTTCTCTTGGGCAACGTGGCTTTTTCGACACAATTCTGCCCGCTCGTACCGCTTTGGTTGCGGCGCCCGAGCAACAGCGGAGGCACGCCCTCGTCTTGGTGATGTTTATGATGGTGCCGGCAATACTTTCGCGTTTTGGTTTAGTTTTTCGGCAGAATTGACCCAAAACGCGTGAGGCTGCATAGTGACGCTGCCGTCGATGTCACCTATGCGCGAAGGGTGCAAGCCGGACTGTGTGGCATGGCATATGGTGTGCACTTTGCAACGGCCGAAGTACGGGCGGAGTCACTTCGAAGAATAGGAACCCACAATGATTGAGAATAAGAAGAAGCCCAATCCGATCGACATCCATGTCGGAAGTCGGATCAGGCTTCGCCGGACAATGCTCGGAATGAGTCAGGAAAAGCTGGGGGAGGCACTCGGCATTACCTTCCAGCAGATCCAGAAATACGAAAAGGGTACGAACCGCGTCGGTGCAAGTCGCCTTCAGAACATCTCCGCTATTCTCAATGTCCCGGTTTCCTTCTTTTTCGAAGACGCGCCGGGCGATGCCGGGGCTGGCAGCGGCGCCTCCGGAATGGCAGAGGCGTCCAGCTCGAATTACGTGGTCGATTTTCTCTCGTCGTCAGAAGGTCTTCAGTTGAACCGGGCTTTCGTCAAGATCGGCGACCCCAAGGTTCGCCGCAAAATTGTCGATCTCGTCAAGGCGCTCGCAGCGGATGCCGAGGTCGAGTAGATCGCACATATCTTTACTGAAAGGAGCGGCTTACGAGCCGCTTTTTTATGTCACGAACGGGGCCTTCAGCTCCGGTTTCTTGCCTGCTACTGGCCATACATCGAAACGTCAGCTGCATTTGTTGATATAAAGATATATTTATGTCCTTGTGCGCTTGTTTTTTACGGGCATACTTACTACACCGTCGAAGCCTGTTTTCACTGAGGGGACGTCCCGCATGCGTGCTAACTATCTGTTTACATCCGAATCCGTGGCCGAAGGGCATCCTGACAAGGTATGCGACCGGATCTCGGACGAGATCGTCGATCTGGTCTACCGCGAGGCTGCAAAGACGGGTGTCGATCCCTGGGGCGTGCGCATCGCCTGCGAAACGCTTGCAACCACCAATCGGGTCGTGATCGCCGGCGAGGTTCGCCTGCCGCCAAGCCTCATGAAAAAGGACAAGAACGGCAAGGACGTCATCAATCCGGCCAAGTTCAAGACGGCCGCCCGCAAGGCCATCCGCGAAATCGGCTATGAGCAGGAAGGCTTTCACTGGAAGACCGCCAAGATCGACGTGCTGCTCCATTCGCAGTCGGCCGATATCGCGCAAGGTGTTGACAGCGCCGCCGACAAGCAGGGCGACGAGGGGGCCGGCGACCAGGGCATCATGTTCGGCTACGCCTGCCGCGAAACCGCGGACCTGATGCCGGCTCCGATCTATTATTCCCATCGTATCCTGCACCTGCTGGCGGCTGCCCGCAAAAAGGGCGAAGGTGATGCCGGCAAGCTTGGCCCGGATGCCAAGAGCCAGATCACGGTGCGGTACGTCGACGGTCAGCCGAAGGAGGTCGCCTCCATCGTGTTGTCGACCCAGCATCTTGACGAAACCTGGGACTCGGCCAAGGTACGCGACGTCGTCGAGCCCTTCATCCGCGAAGCGCTGCACGACATCGAGATTGCTTCGGACTGCAACTGGTACATCAACCCGACCGGTAAGTTCGTCATCGGCGGACCCGACGGCGACGCAGGCTTGACGGGCCGCAAGATCATCGTCGACACCTATGGCGGCGCTGCGCCGCACGGCGGCGGCGCCTTTTCCGGCAAGGACACGACCAAGGTTGATCGCTCGGCGGCTTACGTCGCCCGCTATCTTGCCAAGAACGTGGTCGCGGCCGGTCTTTCGGACCGTTGCACGATCCAGCTCTCCTACGCCATCGGCGTTGCACAGCCGCTCTCGATCTATGTCGATCTGCACGGCACCGGCAAGATCAGCGAGGACGAGGTCGAGGCGGCAATCCGCAAGACGATCGACCTGTCGCCGTCCGGCATCCGTCGGCATCTCGACCTGAACAAGCCGATCTACGCCAAAACGTCGTCCTACGGCCATTTCGGTCGCAAGGCGGGTCGCGACGGGTCCTTTTCCTGGGAGCGGCTCGATCTCGTGAAGCCGCTGAAGGATGCGCTGAAAGCCGCCTGAGGCGTTTCGGTCCGCCGGATTTTGTGACAAGAGAACGGATGCCTCACCGGCATCCGTTTTGTTTTGGAGACGTCAGCGCATGACAGACAAGCGCCCCGCCGGGTCCCCGACCCGGGCCACAGAGGCCTTTTTTGGCCGTCGCAAGGGAAAGCCGCTGCGGGCGAGCCAGGCGGCGCATCTCGAGAATGACCTGCCGACATTGCGTCTCGATCTCGGCGCCGCAGCGCCGAACGATCTCCGGAGCCTGTTCCCGGACGAGGTGAAGCGGATACGGGTGGAGATCGGGTTTGGTGGCGGGGAGCATCTGATTCATCGCGCCGTCGAGCAACCCATGACCGGCTTCATCGGCGTGGAGCCCTTCGTCAATTCCATGGCGAAACTCGTTGGACGGATTGATGAGGTCGGTGCGCGCAACATCCGGCTGTACGACGACGATGCAACGCAGGTTCTCGACTGGCTGCCGGCGGAAAGCATCGACCAGATCGATCTGCTCTATCCCGATCCCTGGCCAAAGCGGAAGCACTGGAAACGCCGGTTCGTGTCCTCGGTCAATCTCGACCGCTTTGCCCGCGTGCTCAAGCCGGGCGGACTCTTCTGCTTTGCATCCGACATCGACAGCTATGTTAACTGGACGCTGCTCCATTGCCGCGACCACGCTGCCTTCGACTGGCCCGCCCGCAATGCCAGCGACTGGCTGACGCCCTACGAGACATGGCCAAGCACGCGGTACGAGGCCAAGGCGCGTCGCGAGGGGCGCAGCTCCGCCTACCTCACCTTTGTCCGGACCGGTGCTTGAGCGAGAGCGGTGCTTGAGTAAGACCGATCAGGGATAGCTCAGGCGACGGGTTTCAGGTTCGGTTTTCGGCCGAAGGGTAAAAGGCCCAGCACAAGGGCGCAGCCGGCAACGATGATGACAGCGCCGAGCATCTGCATGGGCGCGATGGGCTCGTTGAGGGCAAGTGCGCCAACGAGGACGGCGACCACGGTTACGGCAAATTCGACACTAATGGCGCGCGTCGCGCCGATCGAGGCGACCAGCCGGAAATAGGTGACATAGGTCAGGGCGCTCATCCCGCTGCCCAGCACGACGAGGGCACCGAGATCCGTCCACGAGGGCAGGGCCGGAACGGGCACCGCGAGCAGCAGAGGCAGGGTCATCAGTGCGCCGGAGAGGAACGCGCCAATCGTCACCTCGAGCGATCCGATGCCTTGCAGGTGGCGGCTCGCATAATTGCTGCCAAAGGCGGCGCAGAAGGCGCTGAGCAGCGAGGCGGTACATCCGAACAGAAAATCGGGCGTGATCGGCACGGCGGGAAAGCCGACCAGAAGCACGATGCCGATCGTGCCGCTGACGAGACCGAGCAGCCCTTGCGTCCGCATCGGCTCCAGCTTCCAGAGATGCGCGATGACCATGGAAAAAAGAGGGATCGCGGCCACCAGAATGGCGGCCATCGCCGTCCCGATGCGCGGCGTCGCGTAGGAAAGCCCGATTAGCTGTCCGGCGACCGTGGTGGCGCCAACGATGATGAAGGGCCATCGCCGTGGGCCGAAGCAAAGCACCCGGCGACGAAGAGCGGCAAACAGAAGAAGGGTGCCGCCCGCGACGAAGCTTCGCAACGTGACAGCGCCGACCCAGCCGAACGCATGGACCACATGCAGAAGCACGAGGAACGAGAGGCCCCAGGCAAAGGCGAGAAAGAGATAGGCAGCAAGATCCCGCGGTTTCATGAACCCCCGGTTATCCCAAGGGCAGCGCGGCGGCAAAGACTTTTCCGGTGGAGGATGTCAGGACGCCGCATTGGCCTGTGGTCGGTGCGGCGGCGTCGTGGGCCGGATGGGTCAGGGGCAATGCGCGATCTGCTCGCTGTCGACCCACCGGCCTTCGATTAGTGCAGTGTTACCGTCTTCAGGTCGTCTTCCGCCGCCTTGAAAAACGTGCTGGACCGGTTATCGGTGAGAAGAATGGGCGTGCCGTCGGCGCCGAACAGCGCCCAGAGATCGAGACCGGGTTCCATGCTGGGAGCTTCTGGAAAGCAGCGCGAGACCTCATCAGAGCGCATTTTCCGGATGTAACCGACTTCACCTGCACCGAGATGTGCCAGGTCGGTTTTCGACAAATGGCTGCTGATGTGTTTCAATCCCATGAACTCTCTCCTCGTTGTCGCACGAGCCTTCCCTTGGGAAGGACCACGCGACATAAGATTATGTTTTCATGCGAGGATTGGCGAAATTCGCAACCAGGGTCGCCAGCCTTGCAGCCGGCCAAGTCACCCTTGCCGGTGCGCTCACTCTGGGACCAAAATGTTAATTTTCTTTACCATGCGGACAGGTTCTGGACGAATGAGATCGACGGAAAGCAATCCGTGGCGCAATTCCGCCTTCATGACCTCCATGCCCTCGGCAAGCACGAACATGCGCTGAAACTGGCGCGCGGCGATGCCCCGATGGAGATAGTCACGCTCTTGCGTCTCTGTCTGGCGGCCACAGATCACCAGCTGGCTTTCCTCGATCGTCACATCCAGGTCGTCTTCCGCAAAACCGGCGACGGCAAGCGTGATCCGCAGGCGCTCCGGTTCATCCGGTCCGGAACTGCGCACGCGTTCGATGTTGTAGGGAGGATAGCCGTCATTGCCCCTGGCGACGCGCTCGAGCGTCTTTTCCATGGCGTCGAAGCCCAGCATCAGCGGACTCGTAAAAGGCGTCAGGCGGCTCATATCTCGTCCTTGCAAACCTCAAGCGACCGATACGCGAACCCGAGGTCGGCGTTCGCGCTCGACATATGGGGTGCCTACGGATCGCGCGCAAGCGGCCTGCGCCTTTCCTCCTGCAAAACACGCATCTCCCGCGGCCAACGGGAAAGCATGCGCACAGCGCTTACGGGGCGGAGGGAATCGTTCTATGCAGGACGGCAAAAGACAGAAGGATAGGAGTTCGCCGTGGCCGCACCCGCCAAGATCATCATCGATACGGATCCCGGACAGGACGACGCCGCCGCGATCATGCTGGCGCTCGCAAGCCCCGACGAACTCGATGTCGTGGGGATCACCACCGTTGCCGGCAACGTGCCGCTGAGCCTGACGTCCCGCAATGCGCGGATCATCTGCGAATTGTCGGGCCGGCCCGACGTGAAGGTCTACGCCGGTGCCGAAAGACCGCTCGTGCGCGCGCTTGTCACGGCCGAGCACGTGCACGGCTCCACCGGACTCGACGGAACAGTGCTTGCCGAGCCGACCATGCCGCTTCAGGACATGCATGCTGTCGACTTCATCGTCGAGACCCTGCGTGCCGAGCCGGCGGGCACCGTCACGCTGTGCACGCTGGGAGCCCTCACGAACATTGCGCTCGCGCTTCAGAAGGCGCCGGATATCGCGGGGAAGGTGAAAGAGCTTGTGATGATGGGCGGCGGCTTCTTCGAGGGCGGCAACATCACGCCGGCCGCCGAGTTCAACATCTATGTCGATCCCGAGGCTGCGGGAGTGGTTTTCAAATCGGGCATGCCGATCGTCATGATGCCGCTCGATGTAACGCACAAGGTGCTGACCTTGAAAGCGCGCGTCGACCGGATCCGCGCCATCGGGCGTCCCGCTGCGGTCGCAATGGCGGAAATGCTCGATTTCTTCGAGCGTTTCGATATCGAGAAATACGGCAGCGACGGTGGTCCGCTGCATGACCCGACGGTGATTGCCTACCTTCTCCGCCCGGCGCTTTTTTCCGGCAGAGATTGCAACGTCGAGATCGAGACGGAATCCGCCCTGACGGCCGGGATGACGGTGGTCGACTGGTGGCAAGTCACGGGCCGCCCCCACACCGCCAAGGTCATGAAGGATGTCGATGCGGACGGCTTCTTCGATCTCCTGACGGAACGCCTCGCCCGTCTCTGACCGCCGTGCCCTAACGCCAAAGCCGCGCGCCTTTTCGGGACGCGCGGCTTTGTGGTCTGTTCTCTGATGATCCCGACCGGACGGTGTCAGCGCCACCAGGACCGGGGCTCGGGCTCGCTGGACGACGCCAGGATATAGCCGACAGCAACGCCGATCGCCGTGGCAAGCACCACGACGCTCGCAATGCCGGTCGGGTGTTCGCGCGCGACGTCCGCCACAGCGCGACCTTCGGCCTTCACCTGGGAAACGGCCTTCTTCGCGTAGGGAGCGGCGGCCTCATACGCTTCGGAGGCCTTGTCGAGCGTGTCGCTGTAGGCACGCGCGCTCTGCGACGAGACGATCTTCGTCAGACGTGCGACTTCGTCGCGCAGCGCGCGGACATCTTCATTCGAGGAATTCAAAGACATTTCGGGTTCTCCTTGTCGATCATCGGCTAAACTCCGACCGACAAGAATTGGTTCCGGTGCCGGCGGCGGGCCCGCACCCGTGGAAATCCGCAATTCTGTCACGGACCTCAGAGCGCAGCGTCGACCATGCTTGCCAACGGGATGGCCGGCTGAGCGCCCGGCTTCAGACAGGCAAGGGAGCCCGCAACAGCCGCTCGCCGCAAAGCCTTCTCGAACGACAGCCCGGCATCCAGTCCGGCGGCCAGATAGCCGCAGAACGTATCGCCTGCGCCCACCGTGTCGATCGGCTCGATCACGAGGCCTGCGGCCGTGTACATCTCGCCTTCATGCATGGCGATCACGCCGTCCGCGCCAAGGGTCACGATGACCGTCTGACCCGTTTCGGCGCTCAGCGCCTGGATGGCAGACTGGCGTTCCTCCGGCGAAAGCCGGTCCCGTCCGGCGAGACGTTCGAATTCGGTTTCGTTGGCCACCACGATGTCGGCCATGCGTCCGAGCGCCGCGGCATGCTCGGTCAGAGGCGCAATGTTGATGATCGAGCGCACGCCGCGCTCGCGGGCGGCAAGAAGTGCGCCTTCGACCGCCGCTGCCGGGACTTCCAGTTGCAGGACAAGGGTGTCCTGCGGCGTCATCGTCTCGATGGCGGCCAGCGCATCCGCCTCGTTGACTGTCCCGTTCGCGCTGGAGACGACGACAATCACGTTCTCGCCGTCGCCGCCGACCAGAATGTGGGCGGTGCCCGTCGGTTCGCTCGCGGTCTTTACCAGCGACAGATCGGTGCCTGCCTCCTTCATCAGGCCGAGCGCGGATTCGGCAAAGGAGTCCCAACCGACGGCGCCGGCCATGCGAACGCTGGCGCCGGCGCGTGTTGCGGCCAGTGCCTGGTTTGCCCCCTTGCCGCCGGCGGCTGTCGTAAAGCTGTTGCCCGTCACCGTTTCACCCGGTTTCGGCAAGCGTGCCGTGGTGGCGATAAGGTCCATGTTGATGGAGCCGAAGACGGTGATCATGCAGTGCCTCCCGAATACGCCGCATCCGGCGGCGTGTGTAAGCCGGACACTGCCCGACGGCCTCAGTCTTCGTCAACCACTCTGAGCTTCAGCGACCCGGCGCGGCTGCCGGGGGCTGGCGTCGATGGCGAAGCGCCACCTTCGGCCTGCTCGGACGCCGCGCTCCGATTCTCCTGGAGTTCCAGGGCTTCGATCTTCGCGCCCCGGCGCTTCAGCTTGTCGGAGGAGATCAGGATATCGTCGACATCCTTCTGTGTGGTGGTGAAATGGCCGTGCAGCTTGCGGACCCGCTCATCGAGACGCCCCAGATCCTCCATCAGCCGCACGACCTCCGCCTGGATCAGATGGGCCTGTTCACGCATGCGGTGGTCGCGCAGGATCGCCTGGATGACCTGGATGGACAGCAGAAGGAGCGACGGCGAAACGATGACGACGCGCGATCGATGCGCCTTCTGGACGATGCTCTCGAAATGCTCGTGGATG
Organism: Rhizobium sp. Leaf341; assembly: GCF_001424325.1. Classification (NCBI taxonomy): domain Bacteria; kingdom Pseudomonadati; phylum Pseudomonadota; class Alphaproteobacteria; order Hyphomicrobiales; family Rhizobiaceae; genus Rhizobium; species Rhizobium sp. Leaf341. The sequence continues at coordinate 774,437 of NZ_LMPE01000003.1, read as the reverse complement.
TCGGCAAAGATCGACTCGGACGGGACGAACAGGAAGGCCGTCTCCTGCGTCTCGCCCGGGATCAGGTATTTCCCGGCGATGTCCTTGATATGCACCTCAAGGTCACGGCGGAAAAGCAGCGACGCCTGCCGCTTGAGGTCGGGCGACTGTGCGGCCCGCATGGCGTTCCAGGCCTCCAAAGGAAACTTCGCGTCGATTGCCAGGCCGGGCTGGCCGTTCGGCATATGGATGATGCAGTCGGGTCGGGACGCGTTGGATAGCGTCGCCTGAAACGCGTAGGCTCCCTGCGGCAACCCATCGGCAATGATCGTTTCCATGCGCCCCTGTCCGAAGGCGCCGCGGGTCTGCTTGTTGGCGAGGATCTGCTGCAGTCCGGCCATGTCCTTGGCCAGCGACTGAATGTTCGTCTGCGCCGTGTCGATCACGGCCAGCCGTTCCTGAAGCGTGCGCAGGTTCTCGTGCGTCTGGCGTGTCTGCTCGGTGATCGAGGCGCCGATCCGTTGCGTCATGCCGTCGATACGCTGGTTGATTGACTGGTTCAGTTCGTACTGCCGCGTGCCGAAGATGTCGGCGATGGCGGCGATTCGCCCCTGCATTTCGGTTTGCGCCTGAATGAGCGCCGCCATCTGCGCCTGCGCCGTCTCCGACGTCCGGGCAGCGCGCCGGCGAAGACCGGCGACGATCGCAAGACAGACGACGGCCGCCAGGCCGACAAAGAGCCAGGCGATGATGGTCGGAGAGAGGCCTGTTGCAGACGAGACGGCCAGCAGCGTATCCAGCGGAGAGATGGAGGTCATGGCCGAACCCTAGCAAAATTCACGGCAAAGACCAGATCAAATCATGAACATCTCCGCCGTCGTTGGTGGTTTCTGCGCGAAAATGCCGGTAAATCGCGCCGCGGCGAATTCCATACCCCGAAAAGATCGGCTATCACCACGCCATGACGATCAAGCCTCTTATCATCCTTCCCGATCCCTTGCTCCGCCAGATATCCGCGCCCATTGAGCGGATCGACGACGATGTTCGACGCATGGCCGACGACATGCTGGAAACCATGTACGACGCCCCCGGCATCGGGCTCGCGGCAATCCAGGTCGGCCTTCCCCGCCGCATGCTGGTGATCGACATCGCCAAGGAGGGCGAAGAGAAGGCACCCCAGGTCTTCATCAACCCGGAAATCCTGACATCGTCGGACGAGCGGTCGGTCTACGAGGAAGGTTGCCTGTCGATTCCCGACTATTACGCAGAGGTCGAGCGGCCGGCCGGCATTACGCTGCGATATCTCGATCGCGACGGTCATCCGCAGGAAATTGCGGCCGATGGCCTTCTCGCCACTTGTCTGCAGCATGAGATCGACCACTTGAACGGTGTGTTGTTCATCGATCATATCTCCAAGCTGAAACGCGAGATGGTGGTGCGCAAGTTTACCAAGGCCGCCAAGACCCGCGGTTCGAAAACCATCTGATCGACGCGGGCCGCCGTCAGCCGCGGGCCCGACCGCGCTCTTGAGGGAGGCCATCATGTCGCTGCGCATCATCTTCATGGGAACGCCGGACTTTTCCGTGCCGACGCTCGCCGCGCTCGCGCAGGCCGGGCACAAGATTGCCGCCGTCTACACGCAGCCGCCGCGTCCCGGTGGCCGTCGCGGGCTCGACCTGCAGAAGTCTCCCGTGCATCAGGCTGCAGAACTGCTCGGCATCGAGGTCCGCACGCCACTCAACTTCAAGGCCGAGGAAGATCGGCAGGCATTTCGCGCACTCGATGCCGATGTCGCCGTGGTGGTCGCTTATGGCCTGCTTCTACCGGAAGCCATCCTGTCGGGCACGCGGCTCGGCTGCTACAATGGCCACGCGTCTCTCCTGCCGCGCTGGCGCGGTGCGGCGCCTATCCAGCGCGCGATCATGGCGGGCGACCGTGAAACCGGCATGATGGTGATGAAGATGGAGAAGGGCCTGGATACCGGCCCCGTCGCCCTTACCAGTCTCGTCACCATCGGCCCGGATATGACGGCAGGCGACCTGCACAACACACTCATGGTGCGCGGCGCAGCGCTGATGCGCGACGCGATGGAGAAGCTGGAAGCGGACGAACTGCCGCTGACCCCGCAGCGCGACGAGGGCGTTCTCTACGCGGCAAAGATCGCCAAGGGCGAAACACACATCGATTTCACCAAGCCGGCGCAGGAGGTTCATGACCACATTCGCGGCCTGTCGCCCTTTCCGGGCGCGTGGTTCGAGCTCGACGTCGCCGGCAAGCGCGAACGCGTCAAGGTTCTCGCGTCCACGGTGGAGACGGCGCGCGGCGAGACGGGGACGGCCGTTTTCGACGACCTGACGATCGCCTGCGGGGACGGCTCGATCCGTCTGACGCGGTTGCAGAAGGCCGGCGGCAAGGTCTTGCCCGCCGACGAATTCCGGCGCGGCACGCCGATCCCCGCCGGCACGAGGCTTCTCTGAATGCCTCGCTTTCGACTGCTTGTTGAATATGACGGGTCGTCCTACGTCGGCTGGCAACGTCAGGACAACGGGCGCTCCGTTCAGGGCGCCATCGAAGGCGCGGTCCTGCGGCTGACGCGCGAGACCGTTGCGGTGCGTGGAGCGGGCAGAACAGATTCTGGAGTCCACGCCCGGGGGCAGGTGGCCCATGTCGACCTTTCCCGCGACTGGCCGCCGGAAACGCTGCGCAATGCCCTGAACGCCCATCTCGGCCAGCATGGCGAGCGGGTCGCGATCCTCGATGCGCAAGCCGTGCCGGACACGTTCGACGCGCGCTTCTCGGCCCTGCGCCGCCATTATCTCTACCGCATCATCTGCCGACATTCGCCTTTGGCACTCGAGGCGAAGCGTGCCTGGTGGGTGGTGAAGCCGCTTGATGCCGGCCTCATGCATGCAGCCGCCCAGACCCTTGTCGGCCGGCACGATTTCACCACCTTCCGCTCCGTCCACTGCCAGGCCAACAGCCCCGTGCGCACGCTCGACCGTCTCGACGTGACGCAGGACGGCGTCGTGATCGAGATCCGCGCGACGGCTCAGAGCTTCCTGCACAACCAGATCCGCTCGCTGGCGGGCACCCTGAAGATGGTGGGCGAGGGCAAGTGGCCGGTCGAGCGGGTGCGTGCGGCGCTCGACGCGCGCGATCGCAAGGCCTGCGGGCCCGTTGCCCCGCCGGACGGGCTCTACTTCATGCAGGTGGACTACTGACCGGTCGCGTGGCGGCGGCTTAAATCGGCAGGAGACCGAAGCTGCGCTGCATCGCCTCGCCGATCATCAGCGAGGGTAGTATGAAGAGCGCCGACAGCGTGGCTGCGAGCAACGTCTGGTCGCCGCCCGTGATCACCTTGAGCACCCTGAAGATCGCGATGATGATCGCGACGAGCGCCATGAGGGAAAGCATGCCCGTCAACCCGTCGCTGTCGGGGATGACCAGCCGTATGGCGGCGGGCACGGCCATGCCGTAGAAGGTCGGGATCGACAGCCAGTTGGTGACGACGATGATGGCGCCCAAGGCCTGTCCGTAGCCAAGCGGTCGGGCAAGAACGACGATCAGCAGGATCGGCAGGATCCACGTTGCGACATCGACGATGAAGAGCTTGGCGATGAAGGCGAGACCTGCGGTCGTCCCCTCGGGCATATTGATCAGATAGAACATCCGCCACGCCGACCAGCTGACAGCCATCGCTGGCAGGCACCACAGGATGGCTGCAAAGGAACGCCAGACGCCGGCGGCGCTGAGATCCAGCCAGTCGAAGCCCTCAGGCTTGCCGAGCACCAGCATCCAGACGCCCTTGAGATAGAGGCCGATGTCCTCAAGCTGCGGCATCGTTGAACCAGCGCTCGAGAAAGGCAAGATAGATGCGGGTCAGGGTCTCCAGATCCGCAACCGAAACCCGCTCGTCCACCATGTGCATGGTCTGGCCGACCAGGCCGAATTCCACCACCGGGCAATGATCCTTGATGAAGCGCGCATCCGATGTGCCGCCCGTCGTCGAAAGCGCCGGCTGCCGGCCCGTGACCGCCTCGACGGCCGACGAAAGCGACGAAATGAGCTGGTTGCTGCGCGTGAGGAAAACGTGGCTGGGCCGCTCGCTCCACGTGAGATCGTAGCGGACGGGATCGCGGCCCGGACGCAACGGGCCATGCGCGGCCGCCCGATCAAGCCGCGTGATGATCTCGCCCTTCAGGCTGTCAGCGTCCCACGTGTCGTTGAAGCGGATGTTGAAGCGGAATGTCGCGCGTGCCGGGATCACGTTGACGGCGGGATTGCCGACGTCGAGGCTTGTGACCTCGAGATTCGATGGCTGGAAGTTCTCGGTGCCCGCGTCGAAAGGGGGGTCCATGAGAGCTGCCGCAAGCTGCAGCGCACCCCGCACGGGGCTGTCTGCGAGATGGGGGTAGGCGGCATGACCCTGAACGCCATGCACAGTGACCGTGCCCGACAGGGATCCGCGCCGGCCGATCTTGATCATGTCCCCAAGCTGGTCGGGATTGGTCGGTTCGCCCACGATGCAAGCATCCCAGCGTTCACCACGCGCCGTCGCCCAATCGAGAAGCTTTGTCGTGCCGTTGATGGCCGGGCCTTCCTCGTCGCCCGTTATCAGCAGCGAAATCGCGCCGTTCGGTGTCCCATGCTGGCCGACAAAACGGGCGACGGCGGCGATGAAGCAGGCAATGCCGCCTTTCATGTCCACCGCGCCGCGACCATACAGCATGCCGTCGTCGATAACCGCGGCGAAGGGAGCGTGCGTCCAGGCCGCTTCGTCACCGATCGGAACGACATCCGTATGGCCGGCAAAGAGCAGGTGCCGTCCCTCGAATGACGCGTCCGCGCCCCCGAGGCGTGCGTAGAGATTTTCTATATCGGGTGTTCCCGCTTCCTGAGCGAGCACGCGGTCGACGGCAAAGCCGAGGGGTGCCAGCATCTCCTCGAGCACGCCGAGCGCCCCGCCCTCGGCCGGCGTGACCGAAGGGCAGCGGATAAGCGCCGCAAGATTGGCAACGGGATCGTGAGATGGGGGAAGGGCGGAAGGGTCGAGGGAAGTCGGATCGGCAAGGGACATGAAGACAGCCTGTTGATTCCGGAAAGATGTAGCCGATCGCTCCACCGCTGTCACGGCGGTTCGCGACAGGGACGCGGATTGCAATTCGGGTGAATATAGGGTAGCCCCCTATGCTATGTCGCACCTGTCGAAGAGCAAGACCAAACTGATCGCCCGCGTCCGGCGCCTGAAGGGGCAGCTGGAGGCAATCGAACGTGCGCTGGAAGCGGAAGAGCCCTGTGGTGTCGTGCTCAACCAGGTGGCTTCCGTTCGCGGCGCCATGAGCGGACTGACGGCCGAGCTGATCGAGGATCATATCCGCAACCATGTGAGCGATCCGGACCAGGATGCCGATCCGGAGCGCGCCCGCGCCGCGGCAGAGCTGATCGACGTGATGAGGATCTACCTGAAATGACCGAAAGCCGTCTGTCGAATCCCCATCACCACGTCTTTCTCGGGCGGGACCACGAACGCAACGAACGCCGGACCTGGATCGTCATCGGACTGACGGCCGGGATGATGGTCGCCGAGATCGTCGCCGGGACCGCCTTCGGCTCCATGGCGCTGGTGGCCGATGGCTGGCATATGTCGACCCACGCCGCTGCCATGCTCATCACGGCTCTTGCCTATGTCTACGCCCGCCGGAACGCGCGGAACCCGCGCTTCACCTTCGGCACCGGTAAGTTCGGAGACCTCGCCGGCTTTGCCAGCGCCATCGTTCTCGCGCTGGTTGCCATGTTCATTGCCTGGGAAAGCATGCTGCGGCTGTGGTCCCCGGTTGATATCGATTTCCGTCAGGCCATTGCGGTGGCTGTCCTCGGCCTTCTCGTCAATCTGCTGTGCGCCTGGCTGCTCGGCGGGCACCATCACGGGCACGGGCACGGACACGACCATCGGCACGGACACGACCATGGACATGAGCACGAGCATGAACATGCAGATGGACATGAGCATGGCGGACATCCGCACGATCATGCGCAGCAGCATCATGATGCCCGGCGCCATACGGACAACAATCTCCGCGGCGCTTATCTGCATGTGCTTGCCGATGCCCTGACGTCGGTTCTGGCGATCGCTGCGCTCGTTCTCGGCAGCCTCTATGGTTGGCTCTGGCTCGATCCCTCCATCGGCATCATCGGTGCGCTCGTCATCGCCCGCTGGTCCTTTGGTCTCCTGCGCGACAGCGGGTCTGTGCTGCTCGACTACGTACCTGCGGGAGAGCGTCTCCCCGACGACATCCGGCATGCCATCGAGGGCGGCGACGTGAGAATTACGGATCTGCACGTCTGGCAGCTCGGACCGGGCCATCACGGCGCGATCGTCGCCCTGAAGGCGACAAGGCCGATGCCATCATCCTTCTATCGCGCCAAGCTCGCGCATCTTGCCGAGCTGTCGCACGTCACCATCGAGGTCGAGCCGACAGAAACCCAGGCGGCGTGAGCGGATGTCCGGCATTGCTGGACCTCTGACGGCTTTGCGCTAGCTTATGGGCCGAATCGCACGGTTCAACGACGGACGCGATTCGACAGATAGGATGGAGCAGACCATGCGCTACAATCAGCTTGGCAATACCGGCCTCTTCGTTTCCGAGCTTTGCCTGGGAACGATGACCTTCGGCTCGGCGGACGATCCGCGCTGGGGTCCGATCGCGGACGTCGACCAGGATGCTGCCGATCGCATCGTCGAGCGCTCGCTGGCCGCCGGCATCAATTTCATCGATACGGCCGACGTCTATTCCTTTGGCCAGTCGGAGCGGCTGCTGGGTCAGGCGCTGAAGAACAATGCGGTTGCGCGCAAGGATGTCATCATCGCCACCAAGGTCTATGGCGTGATGAGCGGCAAGCCCAATGATCGCGGCGCGTCACGGGGCCATATCATGGACTCGGTGGAGGCGAGCCTCGAGCGTCTGCAGACCGACCATATCGACCTTTACCAGATTCATGCCACCGATCCCGTCACGCCCATCGACGAAACGCTGCGCGCATTCGACGATCTCGTTTCTCGCGGGCTCGTGCGGTATATCGGGGTGTCGAACTGGCAGGCGTGGCGGATCGCCAAGGCGCTCGGCATCTCCGAGCGCAAAGGCTATGCACGCTTCGACAGCCTGCAGGCCTATTACTCGATCGCAGGTCGCGACCTGGAGCGCGAACTCGCTCCCTTGCTCCTGGAGGAAAAGATGGGCCTGATGGTCTGGTCGCCGCTCGCCGGCGGGCTGCTTTCGGGAAAATATGGCCCGGGTGCGCCTGGTAACGGCGACGGCCGCCGCGCGACCTTCGACTTTCCGCCCGTGGACAAGGACCGCGCTTGGGCCTGTGTCGCCGCCATGCGCGATGTTGGCGAGAAGCATGGGATCAGCGTTGCCGAGGTTGCCCTTGCCTATATCCTGGCCAAGCCCTTTGTCAGCACCGTCATCATCGGTGCCAAGAGGATCGAGCAGCTGGAACAGAACCTGAAGGCCACCGACGTCCGGCTTGACGCGGGTGATCTGGAAAAGCTCGATGCGGTCAGTGCGCTGGCACCGGAGTATCCGGGCTGGATGCTGGAGCGGCAGGCCACAAACCGGCGTCCGGATCCCTTCAAGCGCTAGATATCACGACAGCGACGGGGCCTTGCAGGCGTTCTGCGCCCCGTCGCGCCCATTGCTTGCGGGATTGCGAAAGGCTACTTTCGCGATCCGTCAAACCCTTTGTTCCGAGAGTGTACCGTTGCCCGATCTGGCCGCCGAATCCGTCGAACTGGTCTCCAAGATCGATGCCGTCCCAAAAGTTCTCGATGTCGTCTGTCGCGTGACGGGGATGGGCTTTGCCGCTGTCGCCCGTGTCACGGAAGACCGGTGGATTGCCTGCGATGTTCTCGACAAGATCGACTTCGGACTTTCTCCGGGCAAGGAACTGGCCATCGAGACGACCATCTGCAACGAGATTCGCGATCACCGCAAGGTGGTCATCATCGAGCACGTTGCCGAGGATCCGGACTTCGCCCATCACCACACGCCGGCGCAATATGGCTTTCAAAGCTATATCTCGGCGCCGATCCTTCTCTCGGATGGCTCCTTCTTCGGGACACTCTGCGCAATCGATCCTGCGCCGAACAAGCTGAACACGCCTGAGATCGTCGACATGTTCCGGCTGTTCGCCGAACTGATCGCCTTTCATGTCGATGCCCGCCGCAAGATGGAGCAGGACCGCCAGGCCAACGAGCTGCGCGAGCAGTTCATTGCCGTTCTCGGCCATGATTTGCGCAATCCCCTGGCCTCGATCGATGCGGGCACGCGCATGCTTGCCCGAACGGAGCTCAGCGACAAATCCAAGACGGTGGTCGATCTCATGCGTGCCAGCGTCGTGCGCATGTCAGGCCTCATCGACAATGTTCTGGATTTTGCACGCGGACGCCTGGGTGGCGGGCTTGCCGTGGAGCAGGCCGAGCGCGTACCGCTACGCCCGGTTCTGGAGCATGTCGTTGCCGAGCTCAGCATCGCCAATCCGGGCCGGCCGATCGAAACGGATCTCAGCGATTGCCTCGTGCGTTGCGATGAAGGCCGCATGGGTCAGCTCGTGTCCAACCTCGTCGCCAATGCCCTGACGCATGGAACTGCCGATCGTCCCATCCGGGTCAGGACCGCGCAAGTCGGGCGCGAGTTCGTCGTCTCCGTCACGAACTCCGGCAAACCGATCCCGCATGCGGTACAGCGCGACCTGTTCAAGCCTTTCGTGCGTGCCACGGTCGAGCACGGCCGCGAGGGTCTGGGGCTCGGGCTCTATATCGCCTCGGAAATCGTCAAGGCCCATAACGGCACGATCGAGGTGACGTCGAGCGAGGCGGAAACCTGCTTCACCTGCCGGATTCCGCTGAGTTAGGCAAAGTTGCTGCCGTGCTGGGTGACGATCAGTCGCGCAGCAGCTCGTTGATCCCGGTCTTCGAACGGGTCTTCTCATCGACGCGCTTGACGATCACGGCGCAATAGAGGGCCGGGGCCGGCTGGCCGTTGCCCATCAGCTTGTCAGAGGCCAGTGCCCCGGCAACGACGACGGAGTAGGGCGGGACTTCGCCATAGGTGATCTCGCCTGTGGCGCGATCGACGATCCGGGTCGACTTGCCGATGAAGACGCCCATGCCGAGGACGGAGCCTTCCCGGATAATGCAACCCTCCACGACTTCAGAGCGAGCGCCGATGAAGCAATTGTCTTCGATGATCGTCGGACCCGCCTGCATGGGCTCGAGAACGCCGCCAATGCCGACGCCTCCCGACAGGTGCACATGGGCGCCGATCTGCGCGCAGGATCCGACGGTGGCCCAGGTATCGACCATCGTGCCCTCGCCGACATAGGCGCCGAGGTTGACGAAGGACGGCATCAGGATGGCGTTCGGCGCGATGTAGGCCGAGCGGCGCACGACGCAGTTGGGTACGGCGCGGAAACCGGCATTCTCGAATTCGTTTGCACTCCAGCCGTCGAACTTGGAGGGAACCTTGTCCCACCAGGTCGACCCGCCCGGGCCTCCCTTGACGATCTCCATCGGGTTGAGACGGAAGGACAGAAGAACCGCCTTCTTCAGCCACTGGTTGACCGTCCAGTTGCCGTCTGCTCCGCGTTCCGCAACACGCACCTTGCCGCTGTCGAGAAGGTTCAGGGCCGATTCCACGGCATCGCGAATCTCGCCTTTCGTGCCGGTCGTCACCGTATCGCGGTTGTCGAAGGCGGTCTCGATCGTGGAGGCGAGAGAGGCAAGATCGTGGGAGGTCATCGCAAATCCTAAAAGCCGGGCTGTATCCAACGCTGTAGAGCATGATGCCCGAGATTTGAAGCGTTTTTCGGTTGCGGTGCGCCGGGAGGCGCGGTCTATGTCTCGATCATACATGATGAGATTCGCCGGTCGCTGCCGCGGCAGGCGTGGGAGACGAGATCCTGATGACACGGATGAAGAAGCGGAATTTGCGGCGCAAGGATGGGGTCTGGGACCCGCTTGCAGACAGCGCCCAAGCGCGCGCCCGCGCGGCAAGCGTCGAAAAGACGCCGCAGTCCGTCTCGCCGTCCTACCGTCTGGCCTATGCCGACGAAGATTTCCTGTGCCGCGAGGAATTGCGGCCGATCCGCCTGCAGCTCGAACTGCTGAAAACGGAGATGATGCTCGCGGAGCGCGGCATCACGTCCACGGTGGTCATGTTCGGTGGTGCGCGTATCCCCGAGCCCGGCAAGGATGCATGGGCAGCCAAGAACGAGACCCAGCGCGCAAACTTGACGGCAGCTTCGGTCTATTACGACGAGGCCCGCAAGTTCGCACGGCTCTGCTCGGAGCATTCGGCCCAATCGGATTTCAAGGAATTCGTCGTCGTCACCGGTGGGGGCCCCGGTGTGATGGAGGCCGGCAATCGCGGGGCGGCCGATGTCGGCGCGCCGTCGATCGGGCTTAACATCGTCCTGCCGCACGAACAGGCGCCGAACCCCTACGTCACGCCGGAGCTCAGCTTCAATTTCCACTATTTTGCAATCCGCAAGATGCACTTCCTTGTGCGTGCCAAGGCCGTGACGGTCTTTCCGGGCGGCTTTGGAACGCTCGATGAACTGTTCGAAACGATGACGCTGATGCAGACCGGGCGCATGGCGCTGGTCCCCCTCATCCTGTTCGGCGAGAAGTTCTGGCGCTCGATCGTCGATTTCGATGCGCTTGCCGCATTCGGCACGATTGCGCCTGGCGACGTCGATCTCATCCAGTTCGTCGATACCGCCGACGAGGCTTGGGACATCATTGCCCGCTTCTATGGCAGCGTCGATCCTGCATCCCTGCCGCTCGCCTCCGGCGAACGATAACGCGTCTGCGCGCACACGATCGGACGATGCACGAAGCAACAAGTTGGACGGGCCCGCGTTCTCCTCTGTCACCAAGAGGAGAACCATCCATGACGAACAAGGCCCTGTCCGATCTCGCCCAAAAGATGCGCGACATCGATATCTGCATGCTCTCGACCCACACGGACGGCGGTGCAATCGCCGGTCGTCCGATGAGCAACAATCGTGAAGTCGAGTACGACGGCACGTCGTTCTATTTCACGCTGGAAGACACGCGCACGGTCGACGATATCAAGGCCAATCCCAAAGTCGCTCTGGCCTTTCAGGGCGCCAAGGCGTTTCTGGTCGCCGTCGAAGGCAAAGCCGATCTGATCCGGGACAAGGAAGCGTTCAAGGAGCACTGGTCTGCGGATATCGACAAGTGGTTTGCCGACGGCATCGATACCAAGGGTCTGGTGCTGATCAAGGTCGTTGCCGAACGGGCCCATTACTGGGATGGCGAAGACGAAGGCGAAGTCACGCTGTAAGCTGCGCAAGCAGGCGAACCACGAATGAAAAATGCCCCGTCGCCGGGGCATTTCCATTTCTCGGATGCGGGTTTTTTAGGTCCGTGCCGAACCGGATCAGATCTTGCGGGTCAAGTCGGCTGCGTCGATAAAGCCATCCGCGTTCGTGTCCCGCATCTTGAAGCGCTTGTCCGCGGCGGCCGTCACCTCGGCAAGCGACAGTGAGCCGTTCTTGTCGGTGTCGGCGCGCTTGAACATCCGCTGGCTCATCGCCGGCAGCATGGCCGGTCGCATCTCCTGCAGCTTGGCGCGCAGTTCCTGACGTTCCGGACCCTTGTCCGCCTTGCGCATCTCGGCGCGGGCCGCCTTGATGGCGTCGCGCTTGGCCTTCACCTCTTCCGGCGTGACCTGCCCGTTCTTGTCTGCATCGAAGGCGGCAAAGACGCGCGATGCGGCGGCATCGGCCTCGGCACGAGAAACCTTGCCATCCTTGTCGGTGTCCAGTCTCTTGATCATCCATTCGGCACGCTGTTCGCGCGTCGGGCCATCATGCTTGGCGGCAAACGATGGTGTCGCAAGGGCAGATGCGGCGATGGCCATGGCGGAGAGGCCGAGGATAAGGGTTTTCTTGGTCATGAGTCGTCCTTGTCTTCTCGCACGCGCCGGCATCCCGACAGGCGGGATATGGCCACGTGCTGTGTCGGGGGAGCGGTGCCGTTTTATGGGAGCGGCTGACCGCAGCGTGTCGTCCCTGAAGACAAGGATAGAGAATACGTTGCCGGGTGCCAGTTAAACTTCGGTAATGAAACCGGACGGCTAGGCCGAAGGCACGAGCTGCTTCAGGAAGCCTGCAAGGTCTTCCGTCACGAAGTCGATATCCGTGTTTCCGTCCTCGCTCTGTTCCCAGGCTTCCGCAAACGCGTATTCGAAGTTCTGCGGGACTAGAAGAACGGTCGTCATGCCCAAGGCCTTCGGCACCGCAAGATTGCGCGGCAGATCCTCGAACATGGCGGCATGCCGGGTATCGACGCGGTTGAGGCTCATGAACTTGTCGTAGGTCGCGCCGGCGGGCTTCGGAACGTAGTCGGCCGCGACGATGTCGAAGATGTCGTCGAAGTGATCGAGGATGCCGAGCGCCCGGGCAGCCATTTCGGCATGCACCACCGTCCCGTTGGTGAAGATGAACTTGCGCCCCGGCAGAGCCTTGATCGCCTCGCCCAGAGCCGGATCGGGCGGAATGACATTATAGTCGATCGCGTGGGCCTTCTGCAGGAAGTCGTTCGGGTCGATGCCGTGGTGAACCATCAAGCCCTTCAGCGTTGTGCCGTGATCGCGATAATACTGTTTCTGCAGGATCTTGGCTTCAGCCGGCTCCATCTGGAGCAGATCTGCGACGAAAGCCGTCATGTTGCGGTCGATCTGCGAAAACAGATTGACGCGGTGCGGATAGAGCGTGTTGTCCATGTCGAACACCCACTCGGTGACGTGGGCGAAATCGTCGATGGTCGGCAGTCTGTCGATGGAGCGCATGCCCGCCTTATGCCATGCATGGACGGGCCTGCCTACCGTGAAAACGCTCAGTCTTACGGAACGATCAGTGTTCCCGCGCCATGCTCCGTGAAGATCTCGAGCAGCACCGAATGGGCCGTCTTGCCGTTGAGGATGACGACGCCTTGAACGCCGGCCTTGATGGCCTCGATGCACGTTTCGACCTTGGGGATCATGCCACCGGAAATCGTGCCATCGGCGATCAGGGCCAAGGCCTCGGACACGGAGAGTTCCTTGATCAGCTCCTTGTTCTTGTCGAGCACGCCGGGAACGTCGGTCAGGAACAGGAGACGCGTCGCGTTGAGCGCGCCGGCAATGGCACCGGCAAAGGTATCGGCATTGATGTTGTAGGTCGCGCCGTCGCGGCCGGGCGCAACCGGGGCAATGACGGGGATCATCTCGGAACGCGCCAGGAGGTCGAGCAACGTGCGGTCGACCTCGACCACCTCGCCGACGAAGCCGAGATCGAGAACCCGCTCGATGTTGCTGTCGGGATCGATGATCGTCTTCTTGGCCTTTTCCGCAAAGACCATGTTGCCGTCCTTGCCGCAGAGGCCGATCGCCCATTCGCCCGTCTGGTTGATGAGCGCCACGATCTCCTTGTTGATCGATCCGGCAAGCACCATCTCGACGATCTCGACGGTCTTGGCATCGGTGACGCGCAGGCCGCCCTCGAATTTGGATTCGATGCCCATCTTGCTAAGCATGGCGCCGATCTGCGGGCCGCCACCGTGAACGACGATGGGGTTGACGCCGGACTGCTTGAGAAGGGCGATGTCGGCGGCGAAAGCCTTCCCGAGTTCCGGGTCGCCCATGGCATGTCCGCCATATTTCACGACGATCGTCTTGTTCTCATAACGCTGCATGTAGGGCAGGGCCTGGGCAAGAAGACGGGCCTGGATTTCGCTTTCAGATGGGGACATGTCGGAAACCTTCGGGATCGATGCGGATGCTGTTTAGCGCAAGTCTTTTCGCGGGGGAATGATCGGGAGGCAAGATAACGGCATGATGACAGCCGGAAAGTGCAACGCGTCGCGTCGTCACGGGGGCGAACATGAGCCTGTGGCGTAAAAGCCATGGAAAATGCGTCGAACCATGCGTATGATCCCGACGATCATCCGCTTGGCATGGCCGCGGTTCTAGGCGAGCACATTGACATCATGACGACAGAAAATGCGAAGAGTGGCGATTCCCGCCTCGATCAGGTGATTGCCGGCGAATACGTGCTGGGCGTTCTTTCCCCGGAGGATCGCCAGAAGGTCGAGGCGCGCATGACGCTCGATCGCAATTTTGCAGCCATGGTGGATCATTGGCGCAGCAACATGCTGACGGTCGACCAGACGCCGCGGCCGACCCGTCGCGCTCCGCGCCGCGTGTCTCCCTTTGCCGAGCCGCTGGCCGCGCGTCCCCGCCCGCAACGAGAGCGCGTCCCGGTCTTCAACGCGGCCATCTGGAATTCCGCTGCCTTCTGGCGCGGCGTTGCCTGCATTGCGGTCGTTGGGCTCGTGGCAACGGGTGTCTCGCAGACCGGTCTTTTTGCGGCATCGCCGACACGCGGCGTGGCCACGAGCCTCCCCCTCGTCGCAGGCTCCGATCTGGCGCTGACCGCCCGGTACGACAATGACAGCGGTCGCCTACGGCTGGCGCCGGTGGCTGCGGGTGCGAGCACGGCAGGCGTCGCCGACGCGAAGTCCATCCAGATTTGGCTGACGCCCGAAGGCAGCGAACCCGTCTCTCTCGGGGTGGTCAACAGGAACAGCCACGGCGAGATCGTCGTGCCCAAGGCAGCACGGACCCGTCTGCGGGATGGTGCCCCGGTCATGGTCAGCCTCGAGCCGGCCGGCGGTTCCCCAACCGGCGCGCCGACGGGCAAGGTGCTCGCCAGCGGCATTGTCGGTCGTTGAGTTTTCGTGTTTGCGCCTGCGCTTAAACTTCGCGATCGATCCTCACGCGGGTTTGATCGGTCTGCTGCTTTCTGAATGGTGCCGACAGGCGTAGAACACCTCCCGTAGGCACTCTATGGCCTGCAAGGAGGTTTCATGCTCAGCCGTCGCTTCTTTCTCTTGACCGGGACAGCCGGTCTCGCCGCTTTTGCTTTGAAAAACCATGTCGCCCCGTCTGCCGCCGCCGAGACGTTTGCGGTCACGAAAACGGATGCCGAGTGGAAGGCAATGCTCGGGGACGAGCAATACCGCATCCTGCGGCATGAAGACACCGAACGTCCGTTCACGAGCGCGCTCAACGAAGAGAAGCGCAAGGGCACGTTCCAGTGTGCCGGTTGCGCCTTGCCGGTCTATTCCTCGGAAACGAAATTCGATAGCGGCACAGGCTGGCCAAGCTTCTGGGAGGCGTTGCCGAATGCCGTGGGAACCCGCACCGATACGTCATTCATGATGGTGCGGACGGAATGTCACTGCAGTCGCTGCGGTGGGCATCTCGGCCACATCTTTGATGATGGCCCGAAGCCGACTGGCAAGCGACACTGCATCAACGGCCTGTCGATGACGTTCGTGCCGGGCACGGCGCCGGCCTGACAGTCCCTGTTGTTGGCCTTCCAGGCGCGGCGAACGGCCGCGCCTAGGACATGTCTAGAGAATATCAGTTCCTGATTGCGGTCAGGATGGCCGCGCGCAATTCGTCGAGGCCTTCGCCTTTTTCCGACGATGTCGCGACGATTTCCGGGAACGCGGCCGGGCGCTTGCGGATTTTTTCCAGCGTGTCGGCCATCAGATGCGGCACCGCACCCGCCTTGATCTTGTCTGTCTTCGTCAAGACAACCTGATAGGACACGGCGGCCTTGTCGAGAAGCGACAGCACGTCGTCGTCGTTCTTCTTGATGCCGTGACGGCTGTCGATCAGGACATAGACCCGCTTCAACGTGGCCCGGCCGCGCAGATAGTCGAAAACCAGTTTCGTCCAGGCGTCTACATGCGCCTTGGGCGCCTGCGCATAGCCGTAACCTGGCATGTCGATGAGAGCCATCGGCGGCAGGTCGCCCTCGGCGCCCGAATACCCGTCCGGCACGAAGTAGTTGAGCTCCTGTGTCCGTCCCGGGGTGTTGGAGGTCCGTGCCAGCCCCTTCTGTCCAACGAGGGCATTGATCAGCGAGGACTTGCCGACGTTCGAGCGTCCGGCAAAGGCGATTTCCGTCGGTCCTTCCGGCGGCAGAAACTCCATGGAGGGAACGCCGCGAATGAAGATCCAGGGATTGCCGAACATCGGCTTTTCGTCGTTCAGGGCGGTGTCGGTCATCGGCGGATCCCTTAGAGCGCTGCGCGTTCGATCGAAAGCGCGAAGGTCGCTCTGGACTTTGAAATGGAGCGTTTCACCTGCAGTCAGGTCGCCTGAAGAGTGAATGCTATCGGCGGAAAAGAAAACCCCGGGCTTGCGGCCCGGGGCGGGATGGTCGGTTGCTATTTCGCGGGTTTGGGTTTTCGCGAGAACACGCCCTTGATGTTGTCGATCAGCTCGATCTTGACGCCGTGCCGCTTCATGATGAAGGCCTGCTGGATCACCGACAGCGTGTTGTTCCACGCCCAGTAGATCACGAGACCCGCAGGGAAGCTTGACAGCATGAAGGTGAAGACAACCGGCATCCAGGTGAAGAGCATTGCCTGGGTCGGATCGGGCGGCGTCGGATTCATGCGCATCTGCAGGAACATCGTGACACCCATGATCAAGGGCCAGACGCCGATCATCAGTGCGTGCGGGACGCTATAGGGCAGAAGGCCGAACAGGTTGAACAGCGACGTCGGGTCCGGCGCGGACAGATCCTGGATCCAGCCGAAGAACGGCGCATGCCGCATTTCGATCGTGACGTAGATGACCTTGTAGAGCGCGAAGAACACGGGGATCTGCAGGAGGATCGGCCAGCACCCGGCAATCGGGTTGATCTTTTCTTCCTTGTAGAGCGCCATCATGGCCTGCTGCATGCCCATCCGGTCATCGCCGAACTTCTTCTTCATTTCCTCCATCTTCGGCTGGATCTTCTTCATGTTCGCCATGGACGCGTATTGCTTGCTGGCCAGCGGGAAGAAGAGGGCCTTGACGACGATGGTGGTGAGAAGGATGGCGACGCCGAAATTGCCGAAGAAGCGGAAGAAGAAGTCCATCAGCTTGAACATCGGCTTGGTGATGAAATAGAACCAGCCCCAGTCGATCAGGAGATCGAACTTCGGAATATTGTAGCTCGCCTCATAGCCATCGACCAGCGGCACCTGCTTGGCACCGGCGAAGACGAGGTTGTTCAGCGTCGTCGTCTGGCCGGGGGCCACGGTGATGGCATCCTGCTTGTAATCGGCCTGATAACGCGGGCGACCATCGGTAAAATGCGCAAAGCGCGTCTCGTAGGGCGTCGCCTGCGGCGGAATGATGGTCGCGGCCCAATACTTGTCGGTGATGCCGAGCCAGCCGCCGGTCGTCTTGCCGGGCTGTGCCGGCGCGTTGTCCTCGACCTTCTTGTAGCTCACCTCTTCGAGGCCGTGCTCCCCGATGACGCCGATGAAACCTTCATGCAGAACGTACACGCTGGGTGTCGCCGGCTTGTTGAAGCGGGTAACGCGGCCATAGGTGGACAGCGCGATCGGCGCGCCGGTCGGGTTCTGGATCGTGTCGTCGATCTTGAACATGAAGTGGTCGTCAACGGAGATGACGCGCGTGAAGACCACGCCCTTCTCGTTTGTATAGGTCAGCGTGACCGGCGTTTCCGTGGTCAGCTTTGCGCCTTCGGAGGCTGTCCACACGGTGGACGGTCCGGGAACGGCGCCGGTGGAGGCATCACCGACATAGCCGATTTCGGTGAAGTAGCCGTCCGGCGTCTCCGCGGGGCTGAAGAGGGTAATGATCGGGCTGCGGTCGTCGACCGTCTCGTGATACTCCCGCAGCTTCAGGTCGTCGAGGCGCGCGCCAGTGAGGTTGATCGAGCCGGAAAGCGCCTTCGTGTCGATGACGACGCGGGCAGACCGTGTAATGGCTTCGTCACGCGAGGCGCCCTGGGGCACTGCGCCGGGAACGGCCGTCGCTGCACCCGGAACAGCGCCCGCTGTGGCACCGGGGATCGAGCCGTCCGTGGTTGCGGCAGGGGTCTGCTGCGCCTGCTGCTGGGTCTGCTGGGCTTGCGCGGCTTCCTGAGCGACGCGTTCGCGCTCCATCTTCGGATTGATGTAGAGGAACTGCCAGGCGATGAGGATCAGCACCGACAGGCCGATCGCGATGAAATAGTTGCGGTTCTTGTCCATCATTCTTTCCTGGAGCCGGCCGGCGGCCGTGCCTGTTTCTGCCTGCCTTCGAGAGGGGCTTCGATTCGCGTAGCGAGCATCTTAGCCAGTCGGTCGAAGGGGACGCCAAGCACCTCGCGGCGGGCGACAATCACATAATCGTGGCCGGGTTTCATTGCAAACGCGGCTTGGAGCCTGACGGCCTCGCGCAGGCGGCGGCGCATGCGGTTCCGTTCCACCGCATTGCCATGCTTCTTCGTCACCGTGAAACCGACGCGGGCGGGCTCGTCAGCCGCCTGTCTGTCGAGCACCTCGAGCAGAAAGGTGGAACCCTTCCGCTTCTCGCCGGCGCGCACGGCAAGAAACTGCGGCCGGCTTTTCAGCCGCCCGACAGTCGATTTGGGATTACCTGACGTCATGCGTCTGGGATCTCTTGTCACCGGCGGCCTCCGCCAAGGCAGGCGTGCCGGCTGTGGCGACGGCGCGGACGCCGTATGCCATTAGGCCGAAAGACGCTTGCGGCCGCGCGCGCGACGGGCAACGATGACCTTGCGGCCGCCCTTGGTGGCAATGCGTGCACGGAAGCCGTGGCGACGCTTGCGAACAAGCTTCGAGGGTTGGTAGGTACGCTTTGTCATTTATTTTAATACCGCGGTGTGCGGCCCTTCTTGGGTTTGCTTCCTTAAGCAAGCAGCGTTTCTGTCAAGGCACGGCAGAGCCGGCGAGCACGGAGCTCACCCGCCATTTCGTTCCCGGACGTGCGGCGGCTTATAAGAATAAAAGCGTCAAAGTCAATTGCCGGCCCCGGATAACCGCGTTTTCACGCAGAAGGGGATCGCTTGTGTCCTCTGCGCCATCCCTTCGCCGGCCGATTTCGGAGGAGACGCTACCCCGGATTTGGCCGATCCCGGTACTACGTTATTAACTACTTACCGATATTTTCCCCGAAGAATGCAGGGGCGGGGTGATCTCCTGTGGGTAAAGCCGTCGGAGGAACGCGTGCCATGCGCATAAGCGGTAAGATTTCGTTGATCGTCATTGTCATGAGCGCGGTTACGCTCGTCGTTGCCGGAATGGCCCTGGCCGTCGTGCATCGCTACGACAGCCAGCTCGAAGCCTTCAAGGCGGCCTCCGAGCGCGCTTATAATGGCGAAAAGCTCAATCGTCTCGTGACCGCCGTCGTCATGGATGCGCGTGGCATCTATGCGGCGCCCTCGGCGGAAAAAGCTGCGCCTTTCGCGGAAGGCGTTTTGAAAACGCTCGATAAGATTGACGCCTTGACGGCCGAATGGCGCCCGCTGGTCCTGGCTGCCGATCTCCCGGCATTCGATGCGGTCGTGACGCGCGCCGCCGAATTCCGCACGTTCCGGACCGAGACCGCACGCCTTGCCCGAGAGGTCTCCGTCCAGGCGGCCAACGAGCAGGGCAACAACGACAAGAATCGCGCCAACCGGAAGGCTTTCCAGGCCGAGATCGATGCGGTCGTCGCCAAGGATAAGGCAGATCTCGCGGCCATCCAGGCGGAGATCGACGGTATCGGCAGGCAGATGACCATCATGATCGTCGGCACGGCGTTCCTCGGTCTCGCCGCAGGTCTGCTGGCCGCCGCCGCCCTCGCCCGTCGCGAACTCAGCCGCCCCATTTCCGAACTGACCCGGTCGATGACGGCACTTGCCGGCGGCGACCTCGAGATCGATCTTCCCCAGTCCAAGCGTTCGGATGAGATCGGAGAGATGGCGCGTGCCGTCGAGGTCTTCCGCAGCAACGGCCTTTCGGCCCGTCGCGCCAGCACGGAAGACAGCGTTCTGCGCGAAAAGACGGCCGACCTGCAGGTCAGCATGTCGCATGTCGTCGAGGCCGCCGCTGCCGGCGACTTCTCTCGCCGCATCACGCGGACCTACGGCGACACAAGCCTCGACCGCTTTGCCGGCAACGTCAATGAGCTCGTCGCAGGTGTCGATCGCGGCATCGGCGAGACCGGTCGTGTCATTGCGCGTTTGGCGCAGGGCGACCTGACCCAGCCCATGACGGGCGACTTCCAGGGCGCCTTTGCCGAACTTCAGCGCAACGTGAACGAGGCCCTCTCCGTTCTTCAGAAAACGCTCGGCGAAGTCCGCTCGACGACGCTCGAGATTACGGGCAATTCGGGCGAACTCCGCTCGGCCACCGACGATCTGGCCAAGCGCACGGAACAGCAGGCTGCCTCGCTGGAGCAAACCTCGGCTTCCCTCGGCCAGATCACGGTGGCGGTACAGACGTCCACGGAGCGCGCGCACGAAGCCACCGTCATCGTGACGCAGGCCAAGGAAGCCGCCGCCCAGTCCGGCACCGTCGTGCGCAGCGCGGTCGACGCCATGGGCCGGATCGAGCAGGCCTCCAGCGAGATCGGCAAGATCACCAACGTGATCGATGAAATCGCGTTCCAGACCAACCTTCTGGCGCTCAATGCAGGGGTCGAGGCCGCGCGGGCAGGGGAGGCCGGCAAAGGCTTTGCCGTCGTTGCCCAGGAAGTGCGCGAACTCGCCCAGCGGGCCGCGAGCGCTGCCAAGGACATCAAGGGGCTCATCGCAAAGTCCGGCTCGGAAGTATCGACCGGCGTCCAGCTGGTCCAGGAAACCGGAAAGGTCCTCGGCGAGATCGAGAACCGGGTTCTGGCGATCACCGATCATATCCACTCCATTGCCACGGCCGCGCGGGAGCAGGCCACCAGCCTTGGCGAGGTATCCTCGGCTGTCAACCAGATGGACAAGGTGACACAGCAGAATGCCGCGATGGTGCAGGAGGCGAATGCCGCCACGCACCGGCTTTCCACCGAAGCCGAAACCCTCGCGCAGATGATCGAGCACTTCCGGCTCGACCAGGCCCAACCTGTTGCCGCTTACGCAGCCGCACAGGCGCGAACCGGCGCTCCGGCCACGCCGTCCCGGCCGACACCTGTAAAGGCCGTTGCATCCCGCACGCCGGCGCCGAAGGCCGCCACCGCAACTGCGCGTCCGGTCGCCTCGCCGGCCCGCAAGATGATGGGATCCGTCGCGCGCGCTTTCTCCGCAGGCTCGGCCAGTCACGCAGCACCGGCGCCAGCCGCCTCGCAGGATAACTGGGAGGAATTCTGACCGGACAGAGGAGGTCCGGACGCACCGCTGCCCGAGCGGCGGTGCCACGGCCTCCGCCGGAAAGCCCCGCTGGTATGTCGTCGCCGGCAAACCTTGGAGGCTTCGGGTTGGATATTCGGCTTGGGTGACCTATAATCGCGTGCATGCGTCGTCGATCGGCCGTTTGTGTCCGCGCGTCGGACGCCATGGGAACGCTGAATGTCGATCGACGCCATGAAGGAAACGGCTCTGGATGAGCCGCAGCTGCGCTCGAGTTTCCTGCGCGGCCTTTCCGGCAAGCTCCTGCTGCTGACGATCCTCTTCGTCATGATCGCCGAAATCCTGATCTTCGTCCCCTCGGTCGCCAACATGCGGCTGCGCTGGATGCAGGACCGGCTGAACACGGCCGCGGCCGCTGCGGTCGTGGTCGACGGACTGCAGAACATGCAGCTCTCCGGGCCGGTGCGCGAGGATACGCTGATGGCGACGGGGACCAAGGCGATCGCCCTGCGTCGCGCCGAGGAATCGCGCCTGATCGCCGCCACCGAAATGCCGCCCGAGGTGGACGCGAAGTTCGACGTCGCCAACACCGGGGCCGCCGGCGCCATTCGCGATGCATTCGAGACATTGCTGTTCGGCGGCGACCGGACCATCCGCTTTTATGGACCGATCGGTGAAAGCGACACGCTGATCGAGCTCGTCATGGATGAACGCAGCCTGCGCAAGGCGATGCTCGTCTATGCCCGATCCGTCTTCCTCGTCTCCATCGGCATCTCGCTCTTTACTGCGACCTTGATCTTTCTCGTCATCAACCGGGTCATGATCGCGCCCATTCGCCGCATGACCGCGAGCATGCGGGACTTTGCCGAGGACCCCGCCGATCCCCGCCGCGTGATGGAGCCCCTGCCGGGTCAGGATGAACTCGCCATGGCCGGCCGACATCTCGCTGCCATGCAGACGCAGCTGCAGAAGACGCTCAAGCAACAGAAGAACCTCGCCGATCTCGGTCTTGCCGTGTCCAAGATCAACCATGACATGCGCAACATCCTGTCTTCCGCACAGCTTTTGTCCGATCGGCTGGCGGACGTGGACGATCCTGTCGTGAAGCGTTTCGCGCCGACTTTGCTGCGCACGATCGACCGCGCCGTCGGCTACACCAGCGAGGTCTTGGAATATGGCCGCACGACCGAGCCGGAACCCCGCCGCCGCTTTCTCGCTCTGCGCCCGCTGGTGGAGGATGTCGGCGACGTCCTGGCGATCGACCCGAAGTCCGGCATCGGCTTCACCATCGCGGTTCCTGAAGACCTGGAAGTCGATGCGGATGGCGAGCAGCTGTTTCGCGTCGTGCACAACATCTGCCGCAACGCCGTGCAGGCTTTGATGAACGAGAACGATCCCGGCAATCCGACGCGCACCGTGACGGTTTCGGCCATGCGCACCGGCAGCGTTGTCAGCATCACGGTGGACGATACCGGTCCCGGCATGCCGCGGAAGGCACGCGAGAACCTTTTCGCGGCCTTTCGCGGCTCGGCCCGCTCGGGCGGGACCGGGCTTGGCCTTGCGATCGCACGGGAACTCGTGCTTGCCCATGGCGGCACAATTGCGCTGGTCGAGAAGGCGACGCCCGGAACACTGTTCCGCATCGAACTTCCGGACCGGCCGGTGCCGCTCGATGCGTTCCGCTCGCAGACCCGAACCTGACGTCTTGCGTCCACGCATATCGGCGTCATCCGAAACACAAATGAATTCAAGGGCGTAAAAAATCGCTGTCACAAAATTCGGCAAATGTCCCGAATTTGGCTTGCATTCATTTTCCCCAGGCTTTAGAGGATCGCCACGCACACAGCAGACGCTGTTGCACGCACCCGTAGCTCAGCTGGATAGAGCATCAGACTACGAATCTGAGGGTCGGACGTTCGAATCGTTCCGGGTGCGCCATTCTCTCCCTTGACGTATATGCCCACGGAATTTGAAAACGAGACCGCGAAAGCTGTCGTCAGCGCTTCCCGTAGAGATCTTCCACCTTGTTGTCCTGTTGCTCTTTCTCTGTTCGCGACAGTCTGCGCTGCGTGGAAAGTCCGTAGGCAAGAGCAAGGCCGAGGATGGCTGCGCCACCGGCTGTGGCGAAAAGCCAGACGTAGTTTTCCATGTTCTTCTCCTTGAATGTGTCGGGATCGAAGCGGTGTTCCCGCTGACTGTTTATCGACCGCTGCCGGTTGCGGCATGAAGAGCGGCGGACCGGGCAGGGGCGGGCTTCAGCAGGTCCAGCGTGCGCACATCCGGCTTGCCGCCGAAATAGCGCTTGAGGGCGATCTGGAATGGGGCGGGGCTGCGTGTCGATGACGTGGCGGCTTGGGCGAAGAGCGTCATTGAGGAGCGGAACTTCAGATCGTCCGGGCTGGAGAAGATGGCCCGCGCCGTCAACGCGTCTTCGAGCGCGTTGACCGTCGTCGTGCACTCCAGCAGGCGGCTTCCGAGAACCGGGTGCGCGAGATACGCCTGGGCTTCCGCGAGACCTGAAATGGCAAAGTGTCGCGCGGTCGGCGAAGATCCCAACCCTTCGATTTGCGGAAAGACGAACCACATCCAGTGGGTTCGCTTGTCCCCGGCTGCAAGTTCGTCCAACGCTTGGTGATAGAGGCGCGATTGCGCGTCGATGAAGCGGGCAAGGTGAAACGGATCTTTCATGGTCGTCTCCTGAATGTCAGGTAAGACTAACCAAATAGCGGCTGGTTTGTTCGCTCCGCGAACGTCCGATCGGCAGAACGGCTAGATCGGCGGGTCGTCTTCGAATGCGAGACACGCGCGGCCGCTCGTCACATCGCGTGTCAGCCGCCTCGCCGGGTCGCGCACGCTCTCGGGCACATCGACGGTCAGATCCGCGCCCGTCGCGATAAAGGCCTCGTCGACGACGACGGCGCCGAGGCTCGCCAGGCGCACCTTGACCAGCGGCAATTCCGAGAAGGTGACCCGCAGGGTACCACGCGCCATGGCGACATGCTCGACGCGTGGGGCCGAGTTCAGAGCCATGGCGGCCGTGCCGCCATAGGCGCGCATCAAGCCGCCGCTGCCGAGCAGGATCCCGCCGAACCAGCGGATGACGAGAACGACAACGTGATCGAGGCCCTGTCCGTCGATCGCCTGGAGGATGGGTTTGCCTGCTGTGCCGCCCGGTTCTCCGTCGTCGTTGAAGCGGTAGCTCTGCCCGATCCGCCACGCCCAGCAATTGTGCGTGGCCGACGCGTCCGACTGGGCCGCGATGAAGGCTCGCGCCTCCGCTTCGTCGGTCACAGGCGCAGCATGCGCCAGAAACCGGCTTTTTCGGATCTCCTGGGATAGGCTGTGTGGTCCTGCAAGGGTGAGCATGCCGCTTCCTACGCCAAACGTGACGGCGTTGTAATCCACCTCATGGCAAGAAGACCTGCAGGCGCATCCGGGCAGGACGACGCTTGGCATCGTCCGCCCGGGATGAGAGAGGCGTCTCAGCCGATCGACATCAGGCTGGCATTGCCGCCGGCCGCAGCCGTGTTCACGCTGGTGGAGACCTCCTCCAGCAACCAGTTCAGGCAATAGGCATCGGGATTGGCATCGAGTCCGTCCCGCGTTGCCGCCTGAACCAGCAGGAGCGGGCCTGGCAGTTCGGAGATCGTCCGGTTCACGGCTTTCACCCGTCCCGCATCGCCCTCAACCAGCGCACCGGAGAAGGGGCCGGCGGAAACCCAGTCGCGGGCAAAGGTGAGACGCGCCGCGACGCTTGGCGGCAGGGCGGCCAATGTGTCTTCGAGGCCGGACCCCGCGTCGATGACGCCCCGATTGCCGGTCGCCAGCACGGCCGAGATCTGGCGGATCAGGCCTTCCGCTGTCTCCGGTACCAGGAGGATGGTGCCGCGCGGGTGCAGCGCGTAGAGATTGCGCTCGCCGACCGGACCGGGCATCTCGCTGATCAGGCCGAGTGGCGATTGGCTGCCGGTCTCGCGGGCCGCAAAAGCCTCGGCCTTCCGCCCTTGGCCGTCGAGCCATTTGGCGAAATCGAGCAGGGCCGGATCGGTATGAACTGAGCTCACCTGCGGCGGAACCGGAGCCACGCGGACGAGGCGCCCGAGATAGAGCGGCCCACCGGCCTTCGGCCCCGTGCCAGAGAGACCGCGCCCGCCAAAGGGCTGGACTCCGACCACCGCGCCGATGATGTTGCGGTTGACGTAGAGGTTTCCTGCTTTGACCCGGCTTGTCACATGCGCAATGGTCTCGTCGAGGCGCGTGTGCAGGCCGAAGGTCAGGCCATATCCCGTGGCATTGATGTCGTCGATTAGCCGGTCCAGGTCGTCCCGCTCATAGCGCAGAACGTGGAGCACCGGTCCGAACACCTCGCGGGTGAGATCCGACAGACGCGTGATCTCGATGATCGTCGGCGCCACGAAGGTGCCGTGGGCGGTGGCATCCGGCATGGCAATCTGCTCGACGCGCGCGCCCTTCGCGCGCATGGCGTCGATATGCCTTTCGATTGTTTCCTTGGCCTCGGCCGAGATCACCGGTCCGACGTCGGCGGACAGCGTGTCCGTGCGCCCGATCTCCAGCTCGTGCAGGGCGCCCTTCAGCATGGCGAGCACGCGGTCGGCCACATCCGTCTGCAGGCAGAGCACGCGCAGCGCGGAGCAGCGCTGGCCGGCACTGTCAAAGGCCGAGGCGATCACGTCGGCCACCACCTGTTCGGCAAGCGCCGAACTGTCGACGATCATGGCGTTCTGACCGCCCGTCTCAGCGATCAGCGGGATCGGCTTGCCCGCTGCAGAAACGCGGGCTGCGAGCTGGGCCTGGATGAGCCGTGCGACCTCCGTCGACCCCGTGAACATGACGCCGGCCACGCCGTCGGCTCCGACCAGCGCCGCGCCCACGCGGCCGTCGCCGGGCAGGAACTGCAGCACATCCATGGGAATGCCGGCCTCATGCAGCAGCCGAACACCTTCGGCGGCGATCAGCGGTGTTTCTTCGGCGGGCTTTGCAAGCACTGGATTGCCGGCGACGAGTGCGGCGGCAATCTGTCCGGTGAAGATGGCGAGCGGGAAGTTCCAGGGACTGATGCAAACGATCGGGCCGAGCGCACCATGCGCCGGACCGAGCGTCCGCCCGGCCTGCTCCGCATAGTAGCGCAGGAAGTCGATCGCCTCCCGGACTTCGGCAATCGCGTTCGACGCGGACTTGCCGGCTTCGCGGATGATGAGGCCGAGAAGTTCCGGCATGCGCGCCTGCATGTGGTCTGCCGCACGCGACAGGCACGCGGCGCGCTCTGACGGAGCCGTTGCCGCCCATCGGGCTGCCGCTTCGCTTGCCCGCGCCACGGCCTGGATCGCGTCGGCCTCCGACGCCTCGATCACGCTGCCGACGCGATCGCGACGGTCCCCGGGGTTCTCGACAGGGCGTGCCGTCCCAGAAGACGCGCTGCCGGCAAGAAGCGGTGCCGCGGTCCAGTCGGCGCGGCCACCGGCCGAAAACGTTTGGGCCAGCATGGCCAGCGTCGTTTCGGAAGACAGATCAAGACCTGCGGAATTGCTGCGGCCGGGATAAAGTGCCGCCGGCAGGCGGATCCTGTCATGGGGCGCGCCGGGAGCCGCCATGCTGCGCACGACCTCCACCGGATCGGCGATCAAGTCGTCGATCGACACGGCAGGATCGGCAATGCGGTTGACGAAGGACGAGTTGGCGCCGTTTTCGAGGAGACGCCGGACGAGGTAGGCGAGCAGGGTTTCATGGGTTCCCACTGGCGCATAGATGCGGCAGGGCCGATCGAGCTTGTGTGCGCCGACAACCTCGTCATAAAGCGGCTCGCCCATGCCGTGCAGGCACTGGAACTCGTAGTCCCCAACCGTGAACTCCGGGCCGGCCATGGCATGGATGGTGGCGAGGCTCTGGGCATTGTGCGTGGCGAACTGGGGGAAGATCACATCCTTGGCCGCGAGCAGCTTGCGCGCGCAGGCGATGTAGGAAAGGTCCGTGTGGATCTTGCGGGTAAACACCGGGAAGTCCTCGAGCCCGTCCACCTGGGCCCGCTTGATCTCGGCATCCCAATAGGCACCCTTGACGAGGCGAACCATCATCCGATGGCCGGACCGCCGCGCGAGGTCGATGATCACGTCCAGAACCATCGGGCAACGTTTGCCATAGGCCTGAACGACGAAGCCGACGCCATGCCAGCCCGAAAGATCCGGATCGAGCCGGAGGGCCTCCAGAAGATCAAGCGACAGTTCCAGCCGGTCGGCTTCCTCGGCGTCGATATTGAGGCCGATATCATAGTGCTTGGCGATCAGCGCCAGCGCTTTCACGCGCGGCAGCAACTCGCGCATCACGCGGGCAGCCTGCGCCCGGACGTAACGGGGATGCAGAGCCGAGAGCTTGATGGAAATGCCGGGCCCCTCGTAGATACCCCTGCCGGCGGCGGCCTTGCCGATCGCATGAATGGCGTTTTCGTAGTCGGCATAATAGCGCTTGGCATCGGCCGCCGTCGTCGCGGCTTCACCGAGCATGTCGTAGGAGTAGCGGAATCCGCGGGCCTCCAGCGGCCGCGCCCGCTTCAGGGCTTCCTCGATCGTTTCGCCGGTAACGAACTGCTCGCCCATCATCCGCATGGCCATGTCGACGCCACGCCGGATGACGGGCTCGCCGGCACGGGCGATGAGGCGCGTCAGGGCCGCCGAGAGACCGCGATCATTGACGGTGGAGGTGAGCTTGCCGGTCACGACGAGACCCCAGGTGGCCGCGTTGACGAACAGCGAGCGTCCGCCACCGACATGGGAGCGCCAGTCGCCCGTAGCAATCTTGTCGCGGATCAATGCGTCGCGTGTGGCCGTATCGGGAATGCGCAAAAGAGCTTCCGCAAGGCACATCAGCGCCACGCCTTCCTGGCTCGACAGGGAGTACTCGTGCACCAACCCCTCGACGCCGGAGCCCTTGTGCTTGGCGCGCAGCGCGGTGATCAGCCCGCGCGCCGTCGTTGCAGCCTTCGTGCGGACGTCGTCCCCCAAGGTTGCCTGCTCGAGGAGCGCCGCGACGCAGGCAGCCTCCGGCTGGCGATAGGCGCGCGTGACGGCGGCCCGCAGGGGCGTGGGTGGCGAGATCGGGGGCGCAAAGGCCTCAAAAGGAAGCGGCATCGTGTCGAGGGGGGACTTCAGCGACGTCTGGCTCATCGGGAGGCCTTTTCAGATGCGAAAACAGGAGCGTAAGGAGGCGATTAAACTGACGGCGAGAATACGGCCGGACGCGCCGCATCACCATCCGGAAAAAACGCTCTGGCACCTCATGATCCACGCCCGAAGATGCCTTTGAGCGGGATAGATGCGGCGCCTTGCCGAATACGCCGAGGGATCGCCTGCAGTTCAGATCAGAAGGTGCAGACGCCTAAAGCAGAACATGCGCCGACAAAGCCTGTCGGGCTGTCAGACACTCGTCGTCGCCCGGCATGCACGTGCGGCAGACAATCGGCCTTGCAGCATAGATGCCGCAGCCGACCCGCTGTCCGAGCACGCCGGACAAGGCCGCGCAGCGGTCGTTCTCGCAGCGCATGCCGCCGAGATCGGCGGAGATCAGGTCGTCCGGAATCCGGGCAAGCTCCTCCTCGGTCTCCATCGAGAAGCGCGGCCAAGTGGCAGAGTAGGCGCAACAAGCCCCACAGCTCTGGCAATCGAAATCATCGGTCGGAACGGCAGGCATCATGACGCCTTGTCTACCATGCAAACCCCCTTGGCGCCATGCGCACATAGCCATGAGACGGTTCCCCCGGATAAAGGAAGTCCTAGGCAAACGGTCGCAACGCAGGTAAACAGCGTTGTACACAAATTGTCGCCACGTAGCTCCGGCGTGGCTTGAAAGGGCATGGCACCATGAGATGGAAGCGCACGATCCAGTTGCTGGATGTTCATTGCGAGGGCGAGATCGGCAAGGTTGCCATCGGTGGCGTGCCGAAAATCCCGGGCAACACGATCGCCGAGCAGCTCCACCACATCAATACGGTGGATGACAGCCTGCGACGGTTTCTCTGCCTCGAGCCGCGCGCTGCATCCATCGGATCGGTCAACTTGCTGGTGCCGGCCAAACGTCCGGAAGCCGATGCCGGCTTCATCATCCTCCAGGCCGACCAGGCACATGCCATGTCGGGCTCCAATTCCATCTGCGTCACCACGGCGCTGCTCGAATCCGGCATCGTCGAGATGAAGGAACCGGAGACGGTGGTCATGCTCGACACCGCCGCCGGCCTCGTCAAGGCGACGGCAACCTGCCGTGACGGTCGGTGCGAGCGCGTCAAGCTGACGATGACCCCGTCCTTTGTCCAGGCGCTGGATGTCGAGGTGGGAACCCCGCAATGGGGCACGATCAAGGTCGATCTCTGTTATGGCGGCATCTTTTATGCGCTGGTGGACGTCCACCAGATCGGCACGACGATCGAAAAGGCCAATGCCCGCGAGATCGTGGAGGCCGGAATGATCATCAAGGACATCGTCAATCGCACCATCCCGACGGTCCATCCCGAAATCCCCGAGATTTCCGGCGTCGCCTATGTGATGTTCCGCAGCACGGAAGCCGACGGCACGGTGCGCACCTGCACGACGATGTGGCCCGGACGCGTCGATCGCTCTCCCTGCGGAACCGGCAGTTCCGCCAATCTCGCAACGCTTCATGCCCGCGGTCTCGCCAAGCCGGGCGATGTGTTCAAGTCCCGCTCCATCATCGGTTCGGAGTTCGAGGTCGGTCTCGACAGCGTGACCGAGGTTGCCGGCCGCCCGGCCATCATTCCGACCATCTCTGGACGCGGCTGGACATTCGGCCTCCACCAGGTCGCGCTCGACCCCTTCGATCCATTGGCCGAAGGCTTCGCTCTCACCGACACCTGGGGCCCGCAGGCTGGCGAGATCCGCTAGCCGCCACAGCCACCTCGCTGTGTCACGCATCGCGTCGACCGTGAGGCATAAGTGTCGCCGGCGGTTGACGATAAGCGGCTATCGTTCGCTGCTTGTTGACGATGTGTCGTTGAGCTGCAGGCTATGTTCGTCTCATATTGCTGTTAAAGCTTGGCCATCGTCGCCTCAACGGAGCCCACTTCCATGTCCACCAGCGCCATCGTCCTCGTCGGACGCATTCTCCTCTCCATCATCTTCATCCTGGCCGGCTTCGGCAAGATCACCAATCTGGAAGGTACAGCCGGCTACTTCGCCGGATCGGGCCTGCCAGTACCGATGGTCACGGCCGTTATCGTGTCGATCGTCGAGCTCGTCGGCGGCATCTTCATTCTCGTCGGCTTCTTCACCCGCCCGACAGCTTACGTCCTTGCCGCATTCTGCATCGCCACAGCGTTCATCGCGCACTTCAACTTTGCCGACATGAACCAGATGATCAACTTCCAGAAGAATTTCGCCATGGCTGGCGGCTTCCTCGTGCTCGCAGCCTTCGGCCCCGGCGCACTCTCGGTTGACGCGCGTCGCGCCTGATTGCCCCCAATCTGAATCGTTAAAAGCCCGCCGGATCGATAATCCGGCGGGCTTTTTCGTGTCGTCAGCTGTGGATCAGCCGGCGGGGTAGATGACGCCCTTGCGCAGGATCATGTTGCCGTAGAGGCGAGGCTCGCTGGTCTGCACCACGGTATGCGCCGCCTTCACGCGCGGGTAGAAGTCCGCCCCCAAGAGAGGCACCACGGTTCTGCCGGGCTCATGGCGGGCACAGCAGGCGATCAATTCTTCATGGACCGGGTCGAGGCTCTCGCGGTCCTGCTTCACCGTCGCGCGAAAGATCGCCGCGTCCACGAAATCGTCGATTGGCATGACGCTGAGAATGGCATCGACCACCGGCACCACGCCATGGCCGTCGAGGCGGACCAGACGGCGAGCATGTTCGAGTGCCGGGTAGTTGCCATCCACGATGGCGATCTCGTCGCCATGACCCATGGCGCGCAGAGTGGCGAGCAGGTCGGGGCTCAGAAGGGGTGAAAGACCTTTCAACATCAGGCAGGTTCCTTGAAGAGGATATTGGTGTCCAGGAAGTAGCGCGAGAAGAGCGGCAGGCTCGCCCCGCCGATGGCGCGCGCCTCGGCGCCGACAGCACCTTCGATGATGTCCGGCACGATCACACCCTGAAGGTCGAGGTCGTTGACGGCCACGCGCGTGGCCGCGACGATGCGCGCCCGAACCCAGCCGGGAAATCCGCCGTCGATCACGGCCGCGGCGAAGTCGATGATCGAGGCCGCCGAGATGATCGCGCGCGCCAAGGCTTCCGCCGTCTGCACGATCCACGCCTCGAGTGCTTCCCCGAAGTCGATCCATTCTTCGGCGGAATACCACAACGGTCGCGCATCGATGCCGCGCTCCCGCAACATGTTTTCGAGCACAAAGATCGACGCCACCTTGAGGAGCGGCTGCGTGCGCCCGTCCGGCCCCGGCACCTGCAAAGGTCCAAGCGCGCCCGCGGTTCCCGTCCGGCCGGAAAACAGAGCGGAGTTCAGAACGATCCCGCCTCCGATGAACGAGCCGATGTAGAAATAGATGAAATCCGGATAATTGGCGCCGACGCCGAACACCAGCTCGGCGCCGCAGGCACTTGTGGCGTCGTTCTGAAGATAGACTGGGTAGGACGTGCGCTCCGACACTGCAGCCTGCAGGTCGAAATGGCGCCAACTCTCCATGGCCTCGCTCGGAGCGCCCACTTCGGGCGCCCAGTTCCAGAGTTCGAACGGCGTGCCGATGCCGATGCCGGCGATGCGTGAGCGTTCGTCGGCACCAAGCATGTGCTCCAGCTGCGCAACGCCCTCTGTGATGAACGCGAGGATGTCGTCCGGCATCGGATAGGGATAAGCCCGGTGCAGGTTCAGGCGGATCGAGCCGACGAAGTCCATGAGAATGAGATCCGCGCTGCGCCGGCCGATCTTGACGCCGAAGGAGAACACGGCGGACGGGTTGATATGCATGGGGACGGAGGGTTGCCCGACGCGCCCGCGTGTCGGCTCGCCTCGGATCAGCAGGCCATCCTTCTCCAGTGCCCGCATGATGACCGAGACCGTCTGTGCCGAAAGACCGGACCGACGCGCGATGTCGGCTTTGGAAAGACCGTCATGCCGACGCACGAGCGACATGACCAGTCGTTCATTGTGTGCGCGGACCCGCGTCTGATTGGCTCCGCCGGCCGGATCCACGACATCGGGCATCACAGGCAGAGTCTCCTGATCGGTCACGGCGGTCATTCCCCATCCTCCCGTTCCAGCGCTACGCTGGAAGTGTCCCTGCGCTTTCTGTGCATGCGAGGCATGCGTGTGCACAATCGACGGGCAGAGAATGCCACAAGATTTTAATAAATCAATTTGATTTAGTTATTGACACGCAAAAAGCTTTGGTGTTTGCTCGCTAACGGAAGCGCGGTTTAATTGCGGAGGACGTAACGATCGCGAAGCCTGACGGGCCGGGAACCCGGTCCACCATTTGATCCTTGGGAGGATATCCATGAAGAACCTTATCACCGCCGGCATCGGCGCGCTGGCGCTCGGCGTCGTTTTTGCAGGTTCGGCACAGGCTGCCGACGTTACCGCCTGCCTCATCACCAAGACGGATACGAACCCCTTCTTCGTCAAGATGAAGGAAGGCGCTGAAGCCAAGGCGAAAGAACTGGGTGTGACGCTCAAGGCCTACGCCGGCAAGATCGACGGTGACAGCGAAAGCCAGGTTGCCGCCATCGAAACCTGCATCGCAGATGGCGCCAAGGGTATTCTGATCGCCGCTTCGGACACCAAGGGCATCGTTCCCACCGTGAAGCAAGCACGCGACGCCGGTCTTCTTGTCATCGCGCTCGACACGCCGCTCGAGCCGGCCGACAGCGCTGATGCCACGTTCGCGACCGACAACCTGCTCGCCGGCAAGCTGATCGGCCAGTGGGCTGCCGCAACCCTCGGCGATGCTGCCAAGGACGCCAAGGTCGCCTTCCTCGACCTGACCCCGTCGCAGCCTTCCGTCGACGTCATGCGCGACCAGGGCTTCATGATGGGCTTCGGCATCGATCCGAAGGACCCGAACAAGATCGGTGACGAGGACGATGCCCGCATCGTCGGCCACGACATCACCAACGGCAACGAAGAGGGCGGCCGCACCGCCATGGAAAACCTTCTCCAGAAGGATCCTACCATCAACGTTGTCCACACGATCAACGAGCCGGCTGCAGCCGGTGCCTACGAAGCGCTCAAGGCCGTCGGCCGCGAGAAGGACGTGCTGATCGTCTCCGTCGACGGCGGCTGCCCGGGTATCAAGAACGTCGAGGACGGCGTAATCGGCGCGACCTCCCAGCAGTATCCGCTGCAGATGGCGGCCCTTGGCGTTGAGGCCATCAAGAAGTTCGCCGATTCCGGCGAAAAGCCGAAGCCGACCCCCGGCAAGGCCTTCTTCGACACGGGCGTTTCGCTCGTCACCGGCAAGCCTGCTGCAGGCGTCGAGTCGATCGACGTCAAGGCTGGCAAGGACAAGTGCTGGGGCTAAGCCCCGACATCGATGCGACATGCGAGGGGCGGCTTCGGCCGCCCTTTTGCCAAACGCCGCCTTGTTTCACACCAAGACAATCTTGACCCGTCATCCCGACGAAGCGCCCGGCCTGCTTTGATCTCCTGTCCGAGATCATTCGCAAAGGCCGCCAAGCGGAGGATAAATTGATGAGCGAGCCAACAGCCGCTGCGCGGCCCTCGCAGGACTTCGAGTCCGTCCTGTCCGGCAGTTCCAAGACGGTTGCGTCTTTCGACACCGATCGCAAGACGCCCGTCCAGCACTTCCAGCATTTCCTGCATTCGCGGCCATCCGCCGTGCCCTTGATCGTGCTCGTGCTGTCGCTGGTCGTCTTCGGCTCGATCCTCGGATCCAAGTTCTTCTCCGCCTTCTCCCTGACGCTCATCCTGCAGCAGGTTGCCATCACCGGCATCATCGGCGCCGCCCAGACGCTGATCATCATGACGGCGGGCATCGACCTCTCGGTCGGCGCCATCATGGTGTTGTCGTCCGTCGTCATGGGGCAGTTCGTGTTCCGCTACGGTCTTCCGGCGGAACTCGCCATCCTCTGCGGCTTTGCCGTCGGCGCCGCCTGCGGCGCGATCAACGGGTGGCTCGTCGCCCGCATGAAGCTGCCGCCCTTCATCGTCACGCTCGGCATGTGGCAGATCATCCTTGCCTCCAACTTCCTCTATTCGGCCAACGAGACCATCCGCAGCCAGGATATCGAGGCGACCGCGCCGCTGCTGAAGTTCTTCGCCGAACCCGTCCGCCTCGGCGGCGCCGTGTTTACGTATGGCGTCTTCGCCATGATCCTGCTCGTCATGCTGCTCTGGTATGTGCTGAACAAGACCGCCTGGGGCCGTCATCTCTATGCGGTCGGCGACGATCCGGTGGCTGCCGAACTGGCCGGGGTCAACGTCAAGCGCATGCTTTTGTCGGTCTACACCATTTCCGGCATCATCTGCGCGCTCGGCGGCTGGGCCCTCATCGGGCGTATCGGCTCTGTCTCCCCGACGGCCGGCCAGTTCGCCAACATCGAATCCATCACGGCCGTGGTGATCGGCGGCATCTCGCTGTTCGGCGGACGTGGCTCCATCATGGGCATGCTCTTCGGGGCGCTCATCGTCGGCGTCTTCCAGCTCGGCCTGCGTCTCGTCGGCACGGATCCGCAGTGGACCTATCTCATGATCGGCGTTCTCATCATCGCCGCCGTAGCAATCGACCAGTGGATCAGAAAGGTAGCCGGCTGATGAACGCGCCCTCCTATTCCGAAGCTCCCATCCTTACCGGCCGCGGCCTCGTCAAGCGCTATGGTCGGGTCACGGCTCTCGATCACGCGGATTTCGATCTGCACAAAGGCGAAATCCTTGCCGTCATCGGCGATAACGGTGCCGGCAAGTCGTCCCTGATCAAGGCCATCTCCGGCGCAATCCGGCCCGACGAGGGGGAAATCCGTCTCGATGGCCAGCTGATCAGCTTCAAGTCGCCGATCGAGGCGCAGAAGGCCGGCATCGAGACGGTGTACCAGAACCTTGCCGTCTCCCCGGCATTGTCGATCGCCGACAACATGTTCCTCGGCCGCGAGATCCGCAAACCGGGTGTCCTCGGGTCCGTCTTTCGCATGCTGGACAAGAGTGCAATGGAGAAATTCGCGCGCGACAAGCTGTCCGAGCTCGGCCTGATGACCATCCAGAACATCAACCAGGCGGTGGAGACCCTGTCCGGCGGCCAGCGCCAGGGTGTGGCCGTCGCTCGTGCCGCCGCCTTCGGTTCCAAGCTCGTCATTCTCGACGAGCCGACCGCGGCCTTGGGCGTCAAGGAAAGTCGGCGGGTGCTGGAGCTCATCCTCGACGTCCGTTCGCGCGGCATGCCGATCGTGCTTATCTCGCACAACATGCCGCATGTCTTCGAGGTCGCCGATCGCATCCACATCCACCGCCTCGGCAAGCGTCTCTGTGTCATCAATCCGAAGGATTATACGATGTCGGACGCCGTGGCCTTCATGACCGGCGCCAAGGAGCCCCCGCGCGAGGCTCTCGCGGCATGACGCGGTCCGTCGGCGAGACCGCCGATCTTGTTCTTGAGCGGGCGGCGGGTGCCGCCCGCTTCATCGTGGCCATTGCCGGTCCTCCGGGGGCCGGCAAATCGACGCTTGCCGATGCGCTCCACGCGGAGCTGGCCGGTCGTGGGGAGACGTCGGCCGTCCTCCCCATGGACGGCTTTCATATGGACAACGGCATCCTAGAGGCGCGCGGCCTGCTGGCGCGCAAGGGAGCGCCCGAAACCTTCGACGTGCGTGGCTTTCTCGACATCGTCACGGCGGTGCGCCGCAGCGACGAGGAAGTCCTCGTTCCGGTCTTTGACCGCACGCGCGAAATCGCCATTGCATCGGCCCGCCCGATCTCGTCGGACACACGTTTCATTCTTGCGGAGGGCAATTATCTCTTGCTCGACGAGGCACCGTGGACCCGGCTTGCGCCGCTCTTCGACCTCTCGATCTTCGTTGGCCCGACCTATGCCGTCCTCGAGGAACGCCTGCGTCAGCGCTGGATCCACTACGGGCTCGACGAAGTGGCCATCCGGTGGAAGCTTTACGGCAATGATCTGCCCAACGGCGAGCGCATCTGCAACGGTTCACGGCGGGCCGATATCATGCTGGACGTCTTCGAGCAGCCGTGAGCGCAAAGACCATCCGGCCCGCAACGCGCGGTGCAATCTGACCATTGTCATCTGTGGCCCGATGAGGCAAACGGGAACCGCTGTCCCAAAGCAAGTCGGGAACGGCACGATCACGGAAGCGATGCAGAGTGTCCCGGCTCCCTTCAGAGCGTTGGGGCGATCGGCACGAGGAGAGGCAGGCGATGAGCGATTACCGGACGACAACCCTCACCATCCGCCGGCCCGATGATTGGCACCTGCATCTGCGCGACGGCGCCATGCTGGAGGGTGTGCTTCCCGACACCAGCCGCCACTTTGCCCGTGCCATCATCATGCCCAATCTGGTGCCGCCTGTGGTGACCACCGCGGATGCCGCCGCCTATCGTGCCCGCATCCTTTCGGCACTGCCCGCCGGCGATCGCTTCGAGCCTCTGATGACGCTTTATCTCACGGAGCATACGGACGCTGCGGATGTCACCAAGGGAAAGAGAGACGGACTGATCCATGCGGTCAAGCTCTATCCCGCCGGCGCCACGACGAACTCGCATGGCGGCGTTCGCGATCTTGAAAAGGTCATGCCGGTGCTGGAGACAATGGCCGAGATCGGCCTCCCGCTCTGCGTCCACGGGGAGGTAACGACGCCGGAGGTGGATATCTTCGACCGTGAGGCTGTCTTCATCGAAACGGTTCTCGACCCGTTGCGCCGCCGCCTGCCCGAGTTGAAGGTGACGATGGAGCACGTAACGACGCAGGACGGCGTCGCGTATATCCGCAGCGCAGACCGGAACCTCGCCGGCTCGATCACCACCCATCATCTGATCATCAACCGGAATGCGCTCCTCGTCGGGGGCATTCGCCCGCATTATTACTGCCTGCCCGTCGCCAAGCGCGAAGTTCACCGACTGGCTCTGCGCAAGGCCGCGACGTCGGGCGATGCCCGGTTCTTTCTCGGCACCGACAGCGCCCCGCATGTCGATCCGCTGAAGGAATGCGCCTGCGGCTGCGCGGGCGTCTATACGTCGGTCAACACGATGAGCTGCCTTGCTCATGTGTTCGAGCAGGACGACGCACTCGACAAGCTTGAAGCTTTCGCGTCCCGCAACGGTCCGGCCTGGTACGGATTGCCTGTCAACGACGAGATGATCACACTGACGCGCCACGACGCGCCGGTCGCTTATCCCGCAAAGATCGAGACCGGGGCGGGGCCGGTTACCGTGTTCGACCCGATGTTCCCGCTGCACTGGGCCGTGGATCAGATCCAGGGCTGACGCACACGACACCTTGTTCTGACCCATTCACCAAGAGGAACCGCATGATGATCCCCACTTCCTTCCCCGATAAGGCCGTCATGGCCGAACTGCTGGCGAAAATGCTGTGGGAGATCAAGGCGGTACACTTTCGGGCTGACCAGCCCTACAAGCTTGCCTCCGGCATGGCGAGCCCGGTCTACATCGACTGCCGCAAGCTGATTTCCTATCCGCGCATCCGCTCCGCGGTCATGGATTTCGCGGCCGTCACCGTCATGCGCGAGGCGGGCTTCGAGCGGTTCGACGTCATCGCCGGCGGGGAAACGGCCGGCATTCCCTTCGCCGCCATGCTGGCCGAGCGCCTCAGCCTGCCGATGATCTATGTGCGCAAGGCACCGAAGGGGCATGGACGCACCAACCAGATCGAGGGGCACATGCCGGAGGGCGCCCGGGTTCTCGTGATCGAGGATCTGACAACGGCCGGCGTTTCGATGTTCACCTTCATCGATGCGATCCGTGCGGCCGGTGGTGTGGTCGATCACGGCATGGCGCTGTTCTATTACGATATCTTCCCCGAGGGTCGTGCCAACATGAAGAAGAAAGGCATTACCCTCCACAACATCGCCACCTGGCGCAACGTGCTGGCCATCGCCCGCGAGGACAAGCTTTTCGATGTGGAAACGCTGGCCAGCGTCGAGGCCTTTCTCGATGCACCGCTGGAATGGTCGGGCCGTCACGGAGGCATCTCCGCTTTGGCGGGCTAAGGTCCGAAAGTGGCCGTCTGGCCGGCAAATGTCTCGAAACGCTCAACGTCCCAAGAGGAAGACCCATGATCATCTGCTGCGGTGAAGCCCTGATCGATATGCTCCCGCGCGAATCCACGCTCGGCGAGCCTGCCTTCGCGCCCTATGCAGGCGGCGCCATTTTCAACACGGCGATCGCGCTCGGGCGCCTAGGCATCCCCACCGGCTTCTTCACCGGCCTTTCGACCGACATGTTCGGCGATATTCTCCGCGAAACCCTGAAGAGCAGCAGTGTGGATTTTGCGCCGTCGGCCACATCCGATCTGCATACGACGCTGGCCGTCGTCAAGCTGGTCAACGGCTCCGCGACCTACGCCTTTTTCGATGAGAACAGTGCAGGTCGCATGATCACGGAGGCCGATCTCCCGGCGCTCGGCGATTTCTGCGAGGCTCTGCATTTCGGCGCCATCAGCCTCATTCCCGAGCCCTGCGGCTCGACCTATGAAGCGCTGATGACGCGCGAGCACCGGAAACGCGTCATCTCCTTCGATCCGAACATCCGCCCGGGCTTCATCCGCGATGCCGAGGCCCACAAGGCGCGCATGCTGCGCATGGCCGCCATGTCGGATATCGTCAAGTTTTCCGACGAGGATCTCGACTGGTTCGGCGAAGAGGGCGATCACGAAACGCTGGTCGGCCAATGGCTTGCACGCGGGCCGAAGCTCGTCGTCATCACCAAGGGAGCCGAGGGCGCCGACGCCTACACGGTGCGGGGGAAAGTCTCCGTTCCCGGCGAGAAGGTCACGGTGGTCGATACGGTCGGTGCCGGCGATACCTTCGACGCCGGCATTCTGGCGTCGCTGAAGATGAACAACCTTCTGACAAAGGACGCCATCGCGACGTTGAGCGACGATGCCATCAAGGCTGCTCTCACGCTGGGGGCAAAGGCCGCTTCCGTCACGGTCTCGCGCGCAGGCGCCAATCCGCCTTGGGCATACGAGATCGGCCTCTAAGCGGCGTACGGCCTTCGGCGCGTCCACAGGCGGGCGCGCCGACATGATTTCTATTGATGCACGACGATACGCGCGTGGTAGGGCACGCGATCGTAAAGATCGATGATGTCCTGGTTGATCAGGCGCACGCAGCCGGACGAGACCGCCTTGCCGATCGACCGCCATTCCGGGCTGCCATGCAGGCGGTACAGCGTGTCCTGACCGTTCTGAAAGATATAGAGCGCGCGGGCGCCAAGTGGGTTTTTCAGACCCGGTTCCATGCCGCCGTTCTCGATCGAAAAACGGGCAAGCTCCGGCTGGCGTGCGACCATTTCGTTCGGCGGCTTCCAGCGCGGCCAATGCTGGCGCCAGTGGATGGTGCCTTCGCCCTGCCAGGCAAATCCTTCGCGGCCGATGCCGACGCCATAGCGCATGGCCGTGCCACCGGGCTCGGTGATGTAGAGAAACCGGCCGGGCGTATCCACGACGACGGTGTTGTCCGGCTCGCCCGTCGTGTTGGCGACGCGTTGGCGATAGAAGCGCGGATCGATGTCCTGATAGGGGATGGCGGGAATGAGGATGCCGTCATCTTCGACCGGGCCGTACATGACGGCAAGCTCTGCGTCTGTCGGCGGCAGGATCGGACGGCTGATCACGGGCGGAACCGGCGCGTTGCGGACGCCCGTCGAGGTCGTGCATCCCGCCAAGGTCGCGGCGGTGGAGATCGCGCCCAGCAGAAAGGTGCGGCGCGAGAAGGGATCGGCAAGGTAGGTCGATGTCATGAAAAGTGCCCCGGTGAGCCCTGATCTCTAGTCTCAGGCGGCAGAGGCACAAGGCGTGATCCGATCACGATCGCCCGAACTCAACGTAAGTCAGCCGAAACACGGCCGGTGTCGCTGGGGGGCAACAGTTTTCCCCTCCGTCAGGACCATGCACTTGTCCTGACCTTGGGCCGGCGGGTTCTGTGCCAGATCGGCGAATCGCTCCTTCAACCCTGCCATCCCGACGCCGGGCCTCGCCCTGCGGCAGTGGGCGACGCGATCTTCCCCCGTGGGGGAAGATCGTTTCTGCAGGAAAGTCTCTTTTTCGCGGGGGCAAGCCTTATGCCTTGGCGGCGAGCAGTGCCTTCACCAGGCCGGCGGTCGAGCTGTCGTGGCCTTCAGCACTTTCCTTGCCTTCGACGACCGGCAGCAGACCTGTTGCCAGTTCCTTGCCAAGCTCCACGCCCCACTGGTCGAAGGAGTTGATGTTGAAAAGCGCACCTTCGACGAAGACGCGATGTTCATAGAGCGCGATCAGGCGACCGAGCGCATAGGGCGTCAGCTTGTCGTAAACGATCGTCAGCGAAGGGCGGTTGCCGGTGAACACGCGATGCGGCGCAATGTGGTCGGCCTTGGCATCGTCCATGCCCTTGTCGGTCAGCTGGGCCTTCGCCTCCTCCAGCGTCCGGCCCTTCATGAGGGCTTCCGACTGGGCCAGGCAGTTGGCAATCAGCAAGTCGTGCTGGTGGCGCAGGGTCGGCTCATGTG
Organism: Rhizobium sp. Leaf341; assembly: GCF_001424325.1. Classification (NCBI taxonomy): domain Bacteria; kingdom Pseudomonadati; phylum Pseudomonadota; class Alphaproteobacteria; order Hyphomicrobiales; family Rhizobiaceae; genus Rhizobium; species Rhizobium sp. Leaf341. The sequence goes on along the minus strand of NZ_LMPE01000003.1, from coordinate 733,588 downwards.
CGTTGGCCGCGATCATGAACTCGGCCGGGATCACCGTCGTGCCCTGATGGATCAGCTGGTAGAACGCATGCTGCCCGTTGGTGCCCGGCTCGCCCCAGACGACAGGGCCGGAATTCCCCTCGACGGGGGTGCCGTCAAGCGTCACGCCCTTGCCGTTCGATTCCATGTCGAGCTGCTGCAGGTAAGCAGGGAAGCGCGACAGGCGCTGATCGTAGGGCAGGATGGCGCGGGAGGGATAGCCGAGCACGTTGCGATGATAATAGCCGATCAGGCCAAGCAGCATCGGCAGGTTCTGTCGCAGCGGGGCGGATTTGAAATGCTCGTCGATTGCATGGGCGCCGGCCAGGAATTCGCCGAACTTCTCCTTGCCGATCGCGATCATCAGCGGCAGGCCGATCGCCGACCAGATGGAGTAGCGTCCGCCGACCCAATCCCAGAACCCGAAAATGCGATCGCTGGCGATGCCGAAGGCTGCGACTTTGTCGAGTGCCGTGGAGACCGCGCAGAAATGATGGCCAACGGCGTCTTCGCCGAGCGCCTTTGCGATGAAGGCGCGCGCCGTCTGCGCATTGGTCATCGTCTCGATCGTCGTGAACGTCTTCGACGCGACGATGAACAGGGATGTTTCCGGGTCCAGCAGCTTCAGCGTATCGGCGATGTGGGCGCCGTCGATGTTGGAGACGAAATGGGTGCGCGGACCGTCATGCTCCGGCGCAAGCGCAAGCGTCGCCATGACAGGCCCGAGATCGGAGCCGCCAATGCCGATGTTGACGATGTCGGTGATCTTCTTCCCGGTCGCGCCGGTCAGGGTGCCGTTGCGGATCTTGTCGGAAAAGGTGCCCATGGCGTCGAGCACGGCATTGACGTCCGGCATCACGTCCCGGCCGTCGACCATGACAGGCGTGTTGGAGCGGTTGCGCAAAGCCGTATGAAGGACAGCACGGCCTTCAGTGAAATTGATCGGTTTGCCGGCGAACATCTCGTCGCGCTTTTCGGTAACCCGGGCAGCCTTCGCAATTGCCTCCAACCCGTCCAGAACACGCTCGTTGACGGCGCATTTGGAGTAATCGAACAGAATATCGTCGAGCGTGACCGAAAAGCGCTGGAAGCGCTGCGGATCCGCAGCGAAGGCTGCACGAATATCGGTGGCGTCTGTTTCGGTGGCGGTGCTCTTCAGCTCTTCGACCAGCGCTTTCATCATCGGCTCCTCGGGCAGTTCCGGTAAAAGCCTTGGCGCTTGCCCGGACATGCTTTCAATGGGTTTTTATCAGCCGCGATAGCTAGTGCGTTTGGTCACAGCAAATCAAGCCTTGGCGCCCGAATTTCACGGGCAGCCGGCCATCTCCACCTGTGCGGCATGCAGCTGTGCGCGCTGCCAGCCTCTTCAGGTGCGCAGGTCTTTCCGCAGGATCTTCCCGACATTCGACTTCGGCAATTCGTCGCGGAACTCGATGAAGCGCGGTCGCTTGTAGTTCGTCAGCCCGTCGGTGCAGTGCGCGCGAAGCTCGGCCTCCGTCAAGGCAGGATCACGACGAACGACAAACAGCTTTACCGCTTCTCCCGAACGCGCATCCGGAATACCGATGGCCGCGCATTCCAGAACGCCGGGATGCGACATGGCCACTTCCTCGACCTCGTTCGGAAAAACATTGAAGCCGGAGACCAGAATCATGTCCTTCTTGCGGTCCACGATCTTGATCAGCCCTTCCGGGCTCATTCGGCCGATATCGCCGGTGCGGAAGAAGCCATCTGCAGAAATTGCCTGCGCGGTTTCCTCAGGCTTGTTCCAATAGCCGGCCATGACCTGCGGCCCGCGAATGCAGATCTCGCCGATCTCGCCGATCGGCACGGACACATCCGCCTCGTTGCGGATCTCGATGTCGGTCGAGGGCAGAGGCAGGCCAATGGTTCCGGTAAAGTCCGGCAGGTCGAGACGGTTGGCGCTTGCGACAGGCGACGTCTCGGACAGGCCATAGCCCTCCTTGATCGGGCAGCCCGTCACTTTCTCCCAGCGCTCCGCCACCGGACGCTGCACGGACATGCCGCCGCCAAACGTCAGGACGAGCGAGGAAAAGTCGAGCGCCCGAAAGGCTTCGTTGTTCAGAAGGGCGTTGAACAGCGTGTTGAGCCCGGGGAAGATCGTGACCTTGTGGCTCCCGAACTCCTTGACCAGGGACGGTATATCGCGCGGGTTTGGAATGAGCACGTTGTGTCCGCCAAGCACGAGGCCCATCAGCCCGTTCACGGTGAGGGCAAAGATATGATAGAGGGGCAGGGCGCAGAGAAACACGAGGGTCTCCGGCCTCGGCTTGTTGGTGAAGGCCGTTTCGACCCAGAGGCGCATCTGCGCCGTATTTGCCAGCAGGTTGGCATGCGTCAGCACGGCACCCTTGGAGACGCCGGTGGTGCCGCCCGTATATTGCAGGAATGCGACATCCTCGGCTTTGATCTCCCGCTTCGCCAGCGTGAGCCGTTTGCCCATGGCAAGCGCAGTGTTGAACCTGACATGGCCGGGCAGCGACCAGGCGGGCACCAGCTTCTTCACCCGTCGGACGATGATGTTGACGAGCAAGCCCTTCACGCCGAGCAGATCGCCCATCGAGGCGACGACGACATGCTGCAGAGCCGTTTTCGAGGCCACCTGTTCGACCGTGTGGGCGAAATTTTCCAGAACGACGATCGCTTTCGCGCCGCTATCCTTCAACTGATATTCGAGCTCGCGTGGCGTGTAGAGCGGGTTGACGTTGACGACCACGAAGCCGGCCCTCAGGATCGCAAAGATCGTCACCGGGTTTTGCAGGACGTTCGGCATCATGACGGCCACGCGATCGCCCGGCTTCAGCCCGGTCGATTGCAGATGGGCGGCAAACGCATCGACGGTCTTTGCAAACGCGCCGAACGTGAGCGTCGTGCCCATGCACGTATAGGCCGGGCGGCCCGCATTTTTTTCGCACAAGACCTCGAACATATGGCTGAGAGACACGTAGGGGCTGGCGCCGATCTCGGCCGGCATGCCCGACGGGTAGGACGCAAGCCAAGGCCTGTGCGGCGACATCAATGGCGTCCGGCTGGCCGTATCGGGCATTTTGATCCTCCTCGAGCCGGTTGTGAGCCGCCGGCGATCCCCAGATGGCGCACCTCTCCCGAGTGGCCTGCTTGAACTCTATGCTCTTCTGCACGCGCTTCAAGCGACGTCAAAAATATATGACCTACACGTAAGCGTCAACAAGGTATGTTGCTCAGGCATGGGAGGCCTTCGATGTGTGCATGGCTGCGTACCAATGCTTTGCGGATGCACTCGATACGGTCTACGCCTCGTTCCACGACTCAGCCTCATTCTCCGCCAGTGCCGACTGAGATTTTTCCTGGAGGCCGACCCGGTCTCGACGCAAGGTCACCCCCATGTCCGACACCGCGCTTTCATCCCCCCGCACGGTCCGCTTCGGAGGGATCTCCATGGCGGAGGTCGCCTTGGCCGTGGGCGGCTTCGGAATCGGCACCGGAGAGTTTGCCATCATGGGCTTGCTGCCCCAGGTCGCGCAGGACCTGCATGTCTCGGTGCCGCATGCCGGCGTCGTCGTCAGCGCCTATGCCCTCGGCGTCGTCGTCGGCGCGCCTCTGATTGCGGTGATCGCGGCCCGCTATGCCCGGCACGTCGTGCTTCTGACCCTCATGGCCCTGTTTGCGGCGGGCAATATCGCCAGCGCCTTGGCGCCGTCTTTCAACCTGCTGGTCACGGCCCGCTTCCTTGCCGGCCTGCCTCATGGTGCTTACTTCGGCGTGGCCGCGCTCGTGGCGGCAGGCATGGTCGCGCCGCACCAACGCGGACGCGCCATCGGACGGGTCATGATGGGCCTCACGCTGGCAACGCTCGTGGGCACGCCCCTGACCGCCTGGTTCGGCCAGGCGCTGGGGTGGCGCGCCGCCTTTGCCATCGTCGGCGGCATCAGCCTTCTGACCATCGTGCTGACCATGCTTTTCGTGCCCAGGGATCGGGCCGATGCCGCAGCCTCGCCGCTGCGCGAGCTTGGGGCGTTGAAAAAGCTGCAGGTCTGGCTGACGCTCGGCATCTGCGCCATCGGCTGCGGCGGCATGTTTGCTACGTTCAGCTACATCACGCCGGCCCTGACGGACGTTGCAGGTGTTTCGCTGTCCCGCGTGCCTCTGATGCTGTGCGTCTTCGGCGCCGGCATGATCCTTGGAAACATCATCGGCGCGCGACTGGCGGACTGGTCTCTGATGAAGGCGATCGGTCTCGGCCTCGTTTTCAATCTGGCAGCCCTTCTGCTGTTCGCCGCCACCATGAACTCTCCCGCCATGGCGACGGTCAACATTCTCTCGATCGGCTTCGCCTTTCTCATGGTGCCGGCCATGCAGACCCGTCTGATGGATGTTGCTGGCGAGGCGCAAACCCTGGCGGCAGCGCTCATGCACTCTGCCTTCAATCTCGCCAACGCGCTTGGCGCCTGGCTCGGCGGCGTGGCCATCGCCGCCGGATACGGCTGGACCTCGACCGGCTTGGTCGGCGCTGTCATGGCCGTGTTCGGCATCGGCATCTTCGCGGTCTCGGTGGCCGTCGAACGCACGTCGCGTGCTGCCTGAAGCTCGTCCGCCGAGCCGCCCGTTAAGCTGTCTGTCGAACAGGACCAATGGCGCCGCCACATTTTGGCGCCGATTTTGCAATTGTCATCCCGCGCGCGCCCTTCGGCTGTTATAGAAGGTCGATCGGACAATTGCAGGCGGGAGCCTGACGGAGGTAGTGGGTGCGCCATCGCGAATTGGAAAACCAGTCGGCAGAGCCGCGGCTCTTTGGGCGTCCAGCCTATGATCGCTCGGCGCTGGTGGGCCCCGCATCCGCGGCGCGATGGCTTCTCGTCTTCATTCTCCTGGCCGGTGCCTATTTCTTTCATGGCTTCCTTGTCCCGGTTCTCGCAGCGGTCGTCATCGGCTTCGCCAGCTGGCCGCTCTACCGACGCCTGCTGATCGCCGTAAAGGGCAACCGCACCATCGGGGCGACGATTGCGATCATCCTCGTCATCGCCTTTATCGTCACGCCCGTGACATTCGCCGCGATCTATGCCGTCGACGAGTTTCGCGGCTGGGTCGGCTGGGCCGTGGAAGCCAACTCCGTCGGTGCCGATGTGCCCGCCTGGGTCCTGCAGCTGCCGTTGGGCGGCGCCTGGCTCGGCGAGCAATGGGCAAAGCATGTCGGGCATCCCGGCGCGCTCGGCGAACTCGTGCAGCTGGTCAGCGGCTCCAACATCGGCAGCATCTACCGGGGGGCGCTCGTCGTCGGGGCGGGGGCCGCGCGCTCACTGCTGACCTTGCTCTTCATGCTCATCACCCTGTTCTTCGTCTACCGCGACGGCGAAAAGTTCGTGGCGCAACTGGACCGGCTCGGGGAGCGGATCCTGCCCATGCGGTGGGAGCGCGTATCGCGGATCGTGCCGCTGACCATTTCCTCCACCGTGACCGGCATGGGCCTCATCGCCATCGGGGAGGGGATCGTTCTCGGCGTCGCCTACTGGATCGCCGGCGTTCCGTCGCCGGTAACCCTTGGCATCATCACCGGCTTCATGGCGCTCATTCCGGGCGGCGCGCCTCTCTGCTTCACGCTCGTGTCGGTCTATCTGCTGGCCAGCGGTGCGCCGCTGACAGGGCTTGCGCTTTTTGCCTGGGGCACCATCGAACTCTTCATCGTCGACAAGACGCTCCGTCCCCGCCTGGTCGGCGGCCCGATCAAGCTGCCGTTCCTGCCCACCTTCTTCGGCCTCGTCGGCGGGGTGAAGACCATGGGTTTCCTCGGCCTGTTCGTTGGTCCGGTGCTCATGGCGCTGATCGTCGCGATCTGGCGCGAATGGCTGCATGACGTGGCGGTGCCGGCGCAGACGCCGGCCCAGGCGCAGACAGCCACGTTGATCAAGCAGGCCTGACAGACCGGTAAAGCAAAGAACAGAGCCTTTCCCGGACGAGCTGACTGCCTTAAGTATCATGGCGACAGTGATCAACACGGGATGCGTGCCGGTGAATTTCTTTTCAGCCTATGATCAGGGTTTTGTGCGCGTTGCCGCCTGCACGCCGCGGTGCGAGGTCGCCGATCCCGCCTTCAATGTCGACCAGGTCATCGTGCTTGCCCGCGAAGGCGATGCCCGATCCGTGGGACTGATGGTGTTTCCCGAGTTGTGCATATCCAGCTACACGCTCGACGATCTCCTTGGCCAAGCCGCGCTGCACGAGGCGGTGGACATGGCGCTGGCTCGTCTTGTGGAAGAAAGCCGCACGCTGTCCCCGGTTCTTCTCGTCGGCGCCCCCCTTCCTCAGAATGGCCGGCTCTACAACTGCGCGCTGGCGATCCATCGCGGTCGTATCCTCGGGGTCGTGCCGAAAAGCTATCTGCCGAACTATCGCGAGTTCTACGAGAAGCGCTGGTGCGCGGCCGGGCGCGACATCCGCGGCGAGAGCATTTCCGTGGCCGGGCAGGTGGCACCCTTCGGTGTGGACCTCCTGTTCTCGGCAACCGACATCCGCGGTTTCGTCTTCCATATCGAGATCTGCGAGGATGTCTGGGTCGCAGCATCGCCGAGCGACTTCGGTGCGCTCGCCGGCGCGCTCATCCTCACCAATCTCTCGGCGAGCAACATCACGGTCGGCAAAGCCGAGACCCGGCGCCAGCTGGCGGGCTCGCAGTCCAATCGTTGCTTTGCCGCCTATGTCTATGCGGCTGCCGGCCCGGGGGAATCCACCACGGACCTTGCTTGGGACGGTCAGGCCTGCATCTACGAACTCGGCCACTTCCTGGCAGAGACCGAGCGGTTCCCCGACGGCCCGCAAATGTGCGTTGCCGATATCGACGTCGATCGTCTGCTGCTCGAGCGCCTGCGGACCGGCACCTTCAACGACGCCGCCAACCACCAGCATCGGGCCGATCGCACCTTCCGCACGATCGATTTCCTGTTCGAGCCCAACCGGGGCGATATCGGGCTCGAACGCGGCATCTCACGCTATCCCTTCGTGCCCGCGGATGCCGCGCGGCTCGACCAGGATTGCTACGAGACCTACAACATCCAAGTCCAGGGCCTGATGAAGCGCCTCCAGGCGACCGGCATACGGAAGATCTGCATCGGCGTCTCCGGGGGGCTCGACAGCACCCACGCCCTCGTCGTGGCTGCCCGCGTGTTCGATCAGCTGGGCTTGCCGCGTTCCGGCATTCTTGGATTCACCATGCCGGGTTTCGCCACGGGCGACGTCACAAAGACAAACGCCTGGAAGCTGATGCGATCGCTCGGCATCACCGCCGACGAGATCGACATCAAACCCCTGGCCGAGCAATTGCTGAAGGATCTGAAGCATCCCTATGCCGAGGGTAAGCCGGTCTACGACATCACCTTCGAAAACGTGCAGGCAGGCCTGCGAACGGACTTTCTGTTCCGCGCGGCCAACCGCTATGATGCGCTGGTGCTGGGAACGGGCGACCTTTCGGAAATCGCGCTCGGCTGGTCCACATACGGCGTGGGCGACCACATGAGCCACTACAATGTCAATGCGTCCGTGCCGAAGACGCTTATCCAGCACCTGATCCGCTGGGTCATCGCCAAGCAGCTGTTCGATCCCGAAACGAACGCGACGCTGGCCGACGTTCTCGATACGGTCATTTCACCCGAGCTCGTGCCCGCCGACGAGACCGGTGCGATCCAGAGCACCGAGGACAAGATCGGCCCCTATGCGCTGCATGATTTTGCGCTCTACTACATCACCCGCTTCGGGCTGAAACCGTCGAAGGTCGCCTTCCTCGCCTGGCACGCCTGGCATGACGCGAAAGCAGGCAAGTGGCCGTCCGGCTTCCCCGAGGAGAGCCGAGGCGCCTATGATCTCGCGACGATCCGCAAATGGCTGGAAGCTTTTCTATTCCGGTTCTTCACGACCAGCCAGTTCAAGCGCTCGGCCTCCCCGAATGGCCCGAAGGTCACGTCCGGCGGCTCCCTGTCGCCGCGCGGCGACTGGCGCGCCCCGTCCGACGGCAATGCGCGGCTGTGGCTGGACGAACTGCGGCGCAATGTGCCGGACAACGAGGAGGCCTGACGGCCCCTGCCTTGCCCTGGCGTCCTTCTTGCCCAACCCGCATCGCGATGTTTGCGATCGCCTCCAAGGTTTTGCTCCCTATTTCTGCGAATTGAGAATCGGCCCGTTTCCGTCATCATGACGGCAGGTCGATTGTCTGGGGCGAGAGATGGGGCTGAGACTTGTCAGGGATGACGCGGGAGACCGCGTCGAAGCGCCGATCGGCATGGGTCACGTGCATGCGGAAGCACGCCGGCGGATAGTGGCTCTCGGCTACGACCGTCACCGCGCACGGGCGCTCGCCACCGGCAGCGATATGCCGCGCGACATCCACATCAAGCATTTGCAGATCATGGCCGTTGCGATGGCTTTGTGCAGCCTTGAGACCATTCCCGAGGACTACCGTTCGGAGATGTACTGGCCGACATGACGTTGCCCGGACCGCTCAACGCGGCTCCACGGTCAGGCTGAGATAAGTCGGATCGAAATCCGCGATGTTCCGCAATTCATCCCAGTCGAGGATCGTCACCGTATGGTTGATCCAACTGATCAGCCCGTCCTTGCGCAGGTTCTGGATCGTGCGGTTCATGTGAACGAGCGAGAGCCCAAGCACGTCCGCCATCTCCCCCTGCGAGAGCGGGAAGTAAAAGCTCAGACCCTGAGTAAGGCCCATGGCCTCCAGTCGCATATGCAGTTCGCAAAGCAGGTGGGCGAGGTGCGCCCGCTTGGAGCGGCGGCCCATGGCGACAATCCACTCGCGATGGATCGCGCCGTCGATAATCGTCTTCAGCCAGAGCAGACGCGTCAGGTGCGGCGCCTTCTCCGTCACCGTCTGAAGGTCGGTATGGTCGATCTGCATCACGCGGCAGGGGGAGAGCGCGATGATCCCGTGGTCCATCGTCTTTAGAAGGAAGGCATGCAGATCGACGAAGTCGCCGGGCACATGCAGGGCGGTGATTTGCCGCGTGCCGTCGGGGGTAAGCTTGTAGCGTGCCGCGAAGCCCTCGACCAGCTGCGTGCTATAGGTCGGTCGCGAGTTCTCCGACACGAGATCCTCATCCACCTCGTATGCGCGCTCGCGCGCAGCCAGCGATCTCAGAAGACTCTGCTCATCCTCCGATACAATGTCGTGGTTGGAGAGGTTCCGAATGAGAATGTCGATCACGATAAAGGCCTTCAAGAATAAAACATATGAACAAGCCGCAACGGACCCGGAGACGCAACCGCTGCGGAGGACCCTGTCGGCTAGCGCATCACCGATGCATTTTAAACAGTGGCATCTGAAAAACGGCAAGCGCAAAAAGCAGGATGTCGTCAGCTGCGCGTGCTTCGCGATGGCAGGCCTTCGATTTCGGAACAAAAGCCCCATCCGCAACTTAGCAGGGCAAGTGCGCCCAAGCCGAGACGTCGAGACCGAAAATGAGCCGCTACTTCTTTGATCTTCACAATGGCAATGGTCCGGTTCTGGACGAAGAGGGTCAGGAGCTGGCGAGCCGGGAATCGGTTGCCATGGAAGTCGGCCGGATCCTCGGGGACATCGCCCGCGACGAAATGCCTGAAACCTGCAACGGCACCATCGCCCTGACCGTCCGCGACGCCACCGGCCGTACCATAACGGTCGCGCGCCTGACATTCAGCAATGAGTGGACCGACTGAAGCCCTTGTCGACACAAGCGAAAAGGCTGCCGGCGGCGTGCTGCCGCTCTCCTACGCGCGACGACACGCTTCGAACGGGCGTTCGATGACAGCAGGCAAATGAAGATCGAGGGAAAGAATGGTGCCGCTTGCAGGAAGCGTTTCCCGAGATCAAAGGCATTGCAAACCAAGAGTCTACAGACAGGCGGTGAAAAACGATGTCTCACCTCTGTGAGCCAGTCTTATCCGAGCAGTCAGGATGCCGCAATATGCAAGCCGTATCGCTTGCGCACGTTGAATAGAGAACGGGACGGATGCAGGGAGAGGTGGCGCAGGAGGGGGCGCCCACCATCGCTTAAAAGCCTTAGAAGTCGGGCTTTCAGGGATGGATAGGGGGACACGATGTCCCCTATTATGTCTCTCCTCCTACACGAGAATTTAATAGTCGCCAACGGTGCGGCGTAGTGCTGCAGGCTATTAAAAAACCGGCGTATTCTGCGGGAGCTTGTTGCTTTATTGATCGGCTTTGCGCTCTATAGGCGTGGGAAAATTTCGATTGCAATTGAGGGGTACATGTCGAACACCGATCCACAAGGCTTGTACAAAGCTTTGGGAGTTCAATCATCTGCTACTGCTGAAGAAATCAAGAGCGCCTACAGGACGCTTGCCAAGGAAACCCATCCGGATACTTCACAGGATGTATCCAGTGACAAATTTCACAGAATTTCCGCCGCCTACGAAGTCCTGAACGATCCTCTTCGTCGAGCGGAATATGATAGTTCCGCGTACCAAGCCTCTGCGCAGGAGACAAAGAAACGAGTTCTCGATCCTATTTGCTGCTCGCGCTGCGGGCAGGCTACTGCACAGCCGCGATATGTCGTATTCTTTCGTGTCTACAGCTTCATTGTCATAACTACACGCAGGCCGGTACAGGGTATTTTCTGCGCAAGTTGTGCGAAGAAAGAGGGTTTGAAATCCTCTATTATCACCTTGTTCACCGGTTGGTGGGGTGCGCCTTGGGGGCCGATCTATTCAATCGGCGCGATACTCAGCAACGGTTTCGGCGGTAAGCATGAGCGATCTGCCGACGAGGGTATGATTTGGTACAATGCGCTTGCCTTCCTTTCTCGTGGCGATCTGCAATTGTCGTACGCTCTCGCTATGCAGTCCAGAAAGGCGTTGGACAAAGACGTTGCGAAAGATGCCACCAAGCTCCTTGCTCAGCTTGAAAAAGCCGGGGCCGATCCTCGGCAAGGCAAGCTAAGAAATCCGTGGCGCACGTCCATGCTATACGGGGCAGGTCATTTGCTGATGGCTTTTGCGCTGCCCGGTGCCCTGGCACTAGGCATCTTTGCGAGCACCCAAGGCAGTGGGGCAAGTACCGGTTACGGAGGAAGTCGCCTGTACGCCTCGCCTCCGTCGTCAACGACATATCAGTCCAGCGTACAAAAGGCAGTTACGACGCCCGATGTGCCGACATGCACGAACGTCCCGTATAGTGGGCAGCTATTGGGTCCAGGCCGGCTGTCAACCACTGACGGTCACTCGCTGGAAATCCGCAACGGTTCCAGCGGCGATGCTATCATTAAGGTGCGGGCGGAACTGTCTGGGGCTGTTGTCGCGGCTTTCTTCGTGCGTAGTAATCAGACAGGCCAGATTACGGGTATTCCTGACGGGCTTTACACGGTGCAGTATGCTTTCGGCGATGCACTCGACGTTAGCTGCAGACGTTTCGTGCAGTTGAACGGCGCGGGTCAATTCCCTGGGACTGAAACACTCCAGACAGAACGGACGGCCACCCAGATCATTACGCAGGTTCTGTCGTATACCTTGTACGCGGTGCCTGCTGGAAACGTTGCGCCACACAGCATTTCAGCTCAGGATTTCGAGCGACAGTGACCATGCTCAAGGCCTCAAACAAGTAGTTCTGTCGCCTCGATCATTTAATACGGAGGCGGCAAGCCCCGGGGATCGGCGCGTGGACGCGCATCAAAAATGATGTTCGATTGGCTGCTATCGGCCAACAACACACGCTTCACGCAATCGCCAGCACGAGTTTGTCAACCGATAAGCTGGAGGACGTTGCAGTTAGTTACACAGGTTTACGCCATCCTTGACAATCACTGCCCATTTGGGGCCGAGGACTTCTCGAGCGGATATCGCTTGATTGCTGCCCGGTTCACCATCTTTGAACATCACCACGCCAATCGATTGGTCATGTGAGCCGCCGTAGATAATCGGGCCGGGGGTGTAGGTGGTAGTCGCGTTGACTGTTCCATAGCGACCGTAGGAATTGATGGTGCCGTAGGTGTTGTAGTGGCCCGGCATCTGAGTTGCTGTAACATTGTTTGCCGCCGCCGCAGACGTGATGATGTAACGATCATAGCCCGCCTTGATCGTCTCGACCGCAGCTTGTTTCTGTGCGGCCCTTGCTGCGCCTACGCTTCCGCACATCGCTTCTGCACTGGTCTGAATTATCATTTGGTTCTTGGATACGCGCATGGTGCTCGATTCCACGCAGGAACTCAACAACGCAGCCGAAGCCGCTATCGCAATGGATGTTCTTATCATAAATATTCCCCAACCTAAACGCCCGCAACATGCTCGCATACGTCACAAAGGCAACAGATCTATTTCCTAGAGTTGCAATTTAACGGGTTGTAATAACAGGAAAACCAGAAATTTTTTCGAGGGGGTATTTAAGAACTTTCATGCAGCCGCTTCGCCCATGGGCGGTACGGGTAGCGAAAGCTTGATTGTTTCGGCTCTACCGCGCGGATGTAGCTGCTTTGGTGGTGGCCAACGAAAGTAGAAAGGGCCGTGCCGAGACTTGAGAACGTATATGGGGACGAACAAGAAATGCCTCACCGGAATGTCCCACCTGTGAAACCGGAAGCGAGTCTTTGATTTGAAGGGAATTGGTGCCGCTTGCAGGACTCGAACCTGCGACCCCATCATTACGAATGATGTGCTCTACCACCTGAGCTAAAGCGGCTCACCGGCGAACCGCATGGTCAGCCTGTGATGTGAGGGGCTGATACCTGCAAAGTTCGGGGAATTCAAGCGGTCTCTTCGCCCGGAATGGAAAAACTCGTGCCGAGCGCGGGGGCTGTGAGGAGGCAAAGGGGGAGACCACGGGAAACGTGGCGTCTTACAGCGAAAGCCGTGCGCGGGCGGCTGCGTATTCCGTCTCCAGGCGTTCGACAAGCGTTTCGACCGGGGTGATCGCGGTGACAGCGCCGATCCCCTGGCCCGAACCCCAGATGTCGCGCCAAGCTTTTGCACCACTGCCGACGGCAGCATCGAGATCCATCGTTGCGGCTTCGGCCGCCGGCAGGTGGTCGGCATCGAGGCCGGCTGCAGCGATGGAGGGTCGCAGATAGTTGCCGTTGACGCCGGTAAAATGGGGCGTTTCCACGATGTCCTTGGCCTTGCTGTCGACGATCATCTGCTTGTAGCCGTCGCTGGCCCGGGCTTCCTCGGTGGCGATGAAGGCCGATCCGATATAGGCAAGGTCCGCACCCATGGCCTGCGCAGCCAGCACGGCACCGCCATTGGCTATGGCGCCGGACAGCAGGAGGGGACCGGAAAACCAGCTGCGGATTTCCTGAACGAGGGCAAAAGGCGACAGGGCGCCGGTGTGGCCACCGGCTCCCGCAGCGACGGCGATCAGTCCGTCCGCCCCTTTGTTGATCGCAGAACGCGCATGGCGATCGTGGATCACGTCGTGCAGCACGATGCCGCCATAACCGTGCACCGCCGCGTTTACCTCGGGCACAGCACCAAGTGAGGAGATGACGATCGGCACCTTGTATTTTGCGCAGAGCATCAGGTCATGCTCCAGCCTCTTGTTGGAGCGATGGACGATCTGGTTGACGGCAAAGGGTGCGGACGGTTTGCCCGGGTTCCGCGCGTCGTGGGCCGCCAGCTCTTCCGTGATCATCGCCAGCCATTCGTCCAGCTGTGCTTCCGGTCTGGCATTGAGTGCCGGAAAGGAGCCGACCACGCCCGCCTTGCACTGGGCAAGCGTGAGGGCGGGATGGGAAATGATGAACAAGGGCGCTGCAACGACGGGAATGCGGAGGTTGGAAAGGATGGGCGGCAGGGCCATGACGGTCTCTCTCGATTGACGTTCGCGTAAACGGAAGATAGCGGGGAGAGCGCGGGTCTGGCAAGGGGCGCGATGCTCATGTCGTGCGTTCGCTCATGGCCTCCCGAACGCCCCACGCGTGCATCGGGCGAGCGAGGGCATGCGGGGCGCCGTCACGATACATATCTCTCCGAGCGGCCCGTCGCCTGCGCCGTGATGAATGCCGGCGCCCGCATCGACGGACGGCTTCGGGCGGCACGACGGCGCATATCGTCGGCAGGCCGCATCGCGCTTGCCTTATGTGCGTTCGGCGGACTTGCGCAACGGGACGGCAATCGTTACCGAAAAGTAAATATGCTTTCCTTCGTCGCGACACCTGCATCCGGATGGGTGCGCGAAGCGGAGCGCCAGGCAAGGGATCAGGGTGAGCGGACTGGAAACAGCCATCAAGCAGGCGCTGGAGCGCTCCGACCGGGCGAATGCGGAAACGCGCGCCCGGATCTACCAGTCGGCGCGCAATGCGCTGGAGGCCGGTCTGCGCAAGCAGAACGTCCAGGACGAGACGGTGATCGCCCAGCAGAGGCATCGTCTGGAGGTCGCCATTCACGCGATCGAGCAGCAGGAGAGGGCGACGCTCCGCGATGCCGCCGTCGTGCAGGCTCCCGACCCGATGCAGGTTCCAAACAGTGGCATGGCACCTGTCCTGCAGGAACCGGTGCGAGCAGAACTGCCTGTCGGTTCGCGCGAGCATCGCCGGGAGGAACCGGGCTTCGACGACGTGGTTCCGGATCGTGCAGCCGCAGAGTTCCGCCCGCCTTCGATTGCGAAGAGCCGACGCAGCGAGAGCGCTGTGGTGGAACCCGAGGAGCGGCGCGACAGCCGTGAAGACGCATCCTTGGCGCCGATGATGGTCTCGCCGGATCGCGATCCCTTTCGGCCGGGCGCGCATGCGCGCGATACCGTCAACGATCTCGGTCTTCCCGGCGCGGAGCCCCTGGTGCCGCGTCGGCGTCGCGGCCGCGGCGGACGGATTGCCTCCATCCTGATGGTGGTTGCCGTTCTCGTGGCGGCCGTCGGAAGCGCGACCTGGTGGGTTCTAAGCACGGGGCTGCTCGAACGTCCCGAAGGCCAGCCCGGCCCCCCGCCGACCGTTGCCGCCGAGGACTTCGACGGAGGTGCCGGCCTGCGGACGCTTGGCGCCCAGGCAGGCTTTACGGCGGACTGGGTTGATCTCTACCTGCCGACCGCCCCCAGCGGCGTGACGCCGGGCGCCCGCGTCCGGACGGACGTCGTGCGCGACGAGGGCGGCGCGCGGCTTCGCATCACGTCCGGCGCGAGCGATGGCAGCGGAAACGTCGCGATCGAGGTCCCGGCGTCGGCGCTTCAGCGCATGGCGGGCCAGACCTCGACGCTGGCTCTCAGCGTTCAATCGGCCGATGGCAAGCCGACCCAGTTTTCGGTGGAATGCGACTTCGCATCTCTCGGCGATTGCGGGCGACATCGCTTTACGGTCAATGACGAGAAAAGCGACATGCTGTTCAAGATCACCTTCGATCGCACGCTGTCGCCGAACGGTCCGGGTCGCCTTCTCATCAACAGCGACGTGACCGCCAATGGCGGCGGTCTCGATCTCTACGCCATCCGGCTTTTGCCGGGGCAATGAGCGTGGTGGCGTTGCCCGGAGGCGGGCCGCGCCATCCGGAACGACGAGGACCGGCCCTGTGTTCGAGCCGTCCTTCGGTCAGGATTTCCGGAAATGCTGTCCGGACATGAGAATCTTGTCGTCGATCTCGCCGATCGCCTTCTCATCCTTGCCCGTGTAGTCGAGGTTCGTCAGAAGATGACGGATAAGGTTGAGGCGGGCGCGACGGCGGTCGTTTCCAAGGATTACGGTCCAGGGTGCCTTGCCCTTGTGTGTCTCCTTCAGCATGCGGTCGCGCTTTTCGGTGTAGTCGTTCCAGCGCGATAGGGCTTCGATGTCCATCGGCGAAAGCTTCCACACCTTCAGCGGATCATGACGCCGCTGGTGGAACTGCATGAGCTGCATTTCCTGTCCGATTTCCAGCCAGATCTTGAAAAGAACGATGCCTTCGTCGACGATCAGCTTTTCGAACGGCGGCACCTGCTTCAGGAAATGCTCGTATTGCGCCGGGGTACAGAAACCCATGATCGGTTCGACGCCGGCCCGATTGTACCAGGAGCGGTCGAACATCACGAATTCGCCTGCCGTCGGGAAATGCGAGACGTAGCGCTGAAAATACCATTGACCGCTCTCCGTCTCCGTCGGCTTGGTCAACGCGACGATCCGGGCCGTGCGCGGATTCATGTAGGCGCGCGTTTCATGGATCGCGCCACCCTTACCAGCCGCGTCGCGCCCTTCAAACACCACGATCACGCGCTTACCGCTCGCCTGCTGCCAGGCCTGCACCTTCACGAGCTCGATCTGCAACCGCTCCAGATCGGCCTTGTAGGTGTCCTTGTTCAACTTTTTTTCGTAAGGGTAGCCGCCGGAGGCCATGGCCGCCTTCGTGATCCAGTCCGGCAGGTCGGGCGTGTCGACGTCAAACAGATGCGTCGTTCCGTCGATATCGATTTCGACCGGCTTGATATCGTCCATGCTGTTCACTCCCGTGGATGTCGGCGGGCAAGCCAGAGAGGCCGTGCCGCCGCGCGCGAGCAGGCCATAAGTCCATTGCGATTTCAAGCGCACCGTGAAAATCATGTCATGAAGCCGGGTTACATGTTGGAGATGGCCATGTGAGCCAAGAGCTTCGATGATGGGCATTGACCACGAGCATTGACCAAGAGCATTGACCGTGAGCTTTACCGGACGGCGGGACCGACCTGCATCGCGCCGGGAATTTTTACGCCGGCGCGGGCAGGCAGCAAGATGCGGGGAACCGGTGCAGGAAACGACATTCTGGCAGACGATCGCCTCGCGGATCTGGGCGGAGAAGTGGTTGGTCGGCCTGACGTTTGCCGGCTGCGTCGCGTTGATTGCGACCAGCGGCCACCCGGTGCTGGCCGGCGCATGCTGGCTCACGCTTGTCACGGCCCTTCTGCGGCAGCCCGCGACGCCGAGCCTGCCGCCCCATGTCGAACCGCTGCCATCGACCGGCGAGACGGAACTCTCCGCGCTTGAAAGCGGCTTCGACGCCCTGGACATGCCGGTGCTCATCATCGGCGCGGACGAGCGCGTGCTGTTCCAGAACCAGGCCGCCGAAAAAGCCTTCGGCGTCATCCCTCCCCATTCGGATCTGTCCGGCCGCGTGCGGTCGCCGGGCATTCTCGACATGGTCCGCGAAACGATCGCCACGGGGCGGGTCAACCAGATCGAGCATTCCGAGCGTCTGCCGTCGGAGGCCGTGTACATCGTCCGTGTTGCGCCGGCGGCGCTCGGCGCCCCCAGGCCCGGTGTCGATCCGGCAGCTATCGACACCGTCTATATCGTCTCCTATCGCGACATCTCGCAGGCACGCCGGATCGATCGCATGCGCTCGGACTTCGTTGCCAATGCGAGCCATGAATTGCGCACGCCGCTTGCCTCCCTGCGCGGCTTCATCGAGACCCTGCAGGGCCCGGCGCGCAACGATGTGAAGGCACAGGAGCGGTTTCTCGGCATCATGCTCGAGCAGGCGACACGGATGAGCCGCCTCGTGGACGACCTGCTGTCGCTGTCGCGCCTCGAGTTGAAATCCCATATCGCGCCCGAGCAGGACGTCGCCCTCGGGCCGTTGCTCGGTCATGTCTGCGACACGCTCGGTCCGCTGGCCCAGGATCTGGGCGTCGCTATCGCGCTGGATCTTCCGTCCGTCCCGGTCATCGTCCAGGGCGACCGGGACGAGCTGATCGAGGTGTTCGAAAACCTCGTGGAGAATGCCTGCAAATATGGTCAGGAGGGAAAGACCGTCGAGGTCAGCCTGTCCGGCGGCGGCGGGGATCCGGTCGAGGTTTCCGTGCGAGATCGCGGACCGGGCATTCCCGCAGAGCACGTGCCGCGCATTACCGAGCGTTTCTACCGTGTGAATGTCGAAGCCAGCCGCTCGAAAAAGGGAACGGGACTGGGGCTGGCGATCGTCAAGCACATCCTCACCCGGCATCGTGCCCGCCTGCTCGTTCGCTCCGTGCTGGGGGAAGGCACGGTTTTCACCGTCCGTTTTTGACCGGCTTCACAGAGACGGAAAACGACATGAGAAAAGACATGAAAAATCAGAAACTTGGGCTGTCATAAATCTTTCGTCAACTTGACATAAAAGCTTGTGGCATCGGCCGCTAATGAATGTCAGCCGATGAGAATGAAACGGCGAAAGCGAGCGCTGACACCCTAGCGCACCCCACACAAGCCCATCCGGGAGAATCCCATGAACGCCCTGAAACTCACTGCTGCAGCCCTGGTGGCCTCTGTCGCCTTTGCTGGCGCCGCTGCCGCTCGCGACCAGATCCAGATTGCTGGTTCGTCCACTGTTCTTCCCTATGCCAAGATCGTTGCCGAAACCTTCGGCGAGACGTTCCCGGACTTCAAGACGCCGGTCGTTGAATCCGGCGGCACGGGCGCCGGCCTCAAGGAATTCTGCAAGGGCGTCGGCCCCGATACAATCGACATCGCCAATGCCTCGCGCAAGATCAAGGACAGCGAGCTGGCCGAGTGCAAGGCTGCCGGCGTGACCGAAGTGCAGGAAGTCAAGATCGGCTATGACGGCATCGTGTTTGCCACCGACAGCGGCAATGCCGACCTGAAGCTCGAGCCGAAGGATCTCTACCTCGGCCTCGCAGCTCAGGTGGTCGTCGACGGCAAGATCGTCGCCAACCCCTACACGAAGTGGTCTGAGGTCAACAAGAACCTGCCGGACGCCGACATTGCGGCCTACATCCCGGGCGAGAAGCACGGCACGCGCGAAGTCTTCGAAGAAAAGATCCTTCATGCCGGCTGCAAGGCTTCCGGTGCTGAAGACGTCATCAAGGCTGCCGTTTCTGACGCCAAGGAGCAGGCGCGCACCTGCGTCGCCGTTCGCAAAGACGGAAAGGCTGTCGACATTGACGGCGACTACACGGAAACCCTCGCGCGTATCGCTGCCAACAAGAACGGCATCGGCGTCTTCGGCCTGGCATTCTACGAAAACAACGCCGACAAGCTGAAGGTCGCCACCGTCAACGGCGTGGTGCCCTCCACGGAAACGATCGCTTCCGGCGAATATCCGGTCTCGCGCCCGCTGTTCTTCTACGTCAAGAAGGCACACCTCGGCGTCATTCCCGGCCTGAAGGAATTCGTGGAATTCTTCCTGGACGACCAGATGGTCGGCCCGGAAAGCCCGCTGGCGGCCTACGGCCTCGTTTCGGCGCCGGACGCCGAGCGCGAAGCCGACCGCAAGGCCTTTGCCGACGGCACGATGCTGTAAGAAACGTCGATCCGGAGACGCAGTCTCCCCGGATCATCCGGCACGGCGCAGGGGCGCCGTGCCGGAACCTCAACGTTCGAATGGCCGGCGTCCGATCTTGCAGCATGCGATGTCGTGAAACGACCGGGGGACCCAGATCATGAGCGCCTCCCTTCTCTTTCTCCTCGTCCTCCTCGTCGGCGCATCGGCCTTCGTGATGGGTCGATCGCGGGCCATCGCCACGGCCGGCGGCAAGCTGTCCTCGCTGCATTCCCTGCCGGGATATCACGGAAGCTACGCCGCCATCTGGGCGCTTCTTCCTGCCCTTGTGGTTCTCGCGGTCTGGCTGGTCGCAGCTCCGCCGATGATCGATCGCAGCGTCCTCTTCCATCTCCCCACCGACGTCCTCAACCAGGGCAGCGCGCCTGCCGAGCTGGCGCTGGGGCAGGTGAAGTCGGTCGCCCGCGGTCTGGCGCTTCTCTCGGATGCCGAGCGCAGTGCGCTCGACAGCGGCACCACCAATCTTCGCGACGCCATGGCCGCCAAGGGCATTCCGCTGGCCAGTGCCGGCGAACCCTGGATGATCGAGTCGGCCACCCGCTTCAACGGCATGACGGCGACCAGCCACCTTGCCATGGCCGGGGTCGTTCTGCTGCTCGCCATCGGTGGCGCGGTGCTGGCGCTGCGCGGTATCTCCCAACGCTTCCGGGCCCGAAATCGCGTCGAGCAGGTCATTCTCGGCGGGTTGATCCTTGCGTCCTCCATCGCCATCCTCACGACGATCGGCATCATCGGCTCCATGCTGTCGGAAGCCTTGCGCTTCTTCGCGTCTGTGTCGCCGATGGAATTCTTTTTCGGAACGGTGTGGGACCCACGCTTCGCCGCGGCCGGCCAAGCCGGCCAGTCGGGACAGTTCGGTCTCCTGCCGCTGCTCGCCGGCACGCTCTACATCGCTCTCGTGGCCATGCTGTTTGCCGTGCCGATCGGCCTCTTCGCGGCGATCTACATGGCGGAATACGCCAACAACACCGTGCGCTCAGTCGCCAAGCCGCTCCTGGAGATCCTGGCCGGCATTCCGACCATCGTCTACGGCTTCTTCGCCCTCGTCACGGTCGGTCCGTTCCTGCGCGACATCTCGGGCCAGCTGAACGGTCTCGTCACCGGCAATTATACAAGCTTCATCCAGGCGCAGAGCGTGCTGACAGCCGGCATCGTGATGGGCATCATGCTGATCCCCTTCGTGTCCTCGCTGTCGGATGACATCATTACGCAGGTACCGCGCTCGCTTCGTGACGGGTCTCTCGGGTTGGGGGCCACGCGCTCGGAAACCATCAAGCGCGTTGTGCTGCCTGCGGCACTGCCCGGCATTGTCGGGGCACTGCTGCTGACGGCATCCCGCGCCGTCGGCGAGACCATGATCGTGGTGCTCGCCGCGGGTGTGGCCGCGCGCATGCAGATCAATCCCTTCGAGCCGATGACCACCGTCACGGTCAAGATCGTCAACCAGCTGACGGGCGACCTGGAGTTTACCTCGCCGCAGACCCTCGTCGCCTTTGCGCTCGGCATCACGCTGTTCGCCATCACGCTCTGCCTCAACATTTACGCGCTCTACATCGTGCGCAAATACCGGGAACAGTACGAATGACCGACATGACCTCATCGCTCGCCGGTGCATCGCCGCGTCCCGTCGTCAGCCGTCGCGATATCGGCATCAAGCGCCGCTACGCCGCAGAACGTCGCTTTCGCGCCTATGGCATCGCGGCGATCGCCATCGGCATCTTCTTCCTCGGCCTCCTCCTCTGGACCGTCGTATCCAAGGGCTACACCGCCTTCCTGCAGACCGAGATCGTCCTGCCGATCACCTTCAGCGAAAAGGTCATTGACCCGAAGAACGAACGGGCAAGCAATCCCGCCAAGCTGATGACGGCGAACTATCCGCTGCTGGTGCGCGATGCTCTCGTGCAGAAGCTGGGCATCGATCCGGCCAACCGCGCCGACGTGAAGCTGGCGACCGACATGGTCTCGGCCAGCGCGCGAACGCAGCTTCGCGATGTCGTCGTCGCCAATCCCGCCATCATTGGCCAGACCGTCCCGGTGGCACTGCTGGCCGAAGGCAACATCGACTCGGCCAACAAGGGCCAGATCGACGTGACGGTCAACGAGGCCAACCGCAAGGTGAAGGACAAGCAGCTCGCCTGGATGCAGACGCTCGCGCAGGACGGCGCAATGACGAAGTCCTTCAACACGGGCCTCTTCACCTCGGGCGCCTCGTCGCGGCCGGAAGCCGCGGGGATCGGCGTTGCGGCCCTCGGTTCGCTCTACATGATGCTGATCGTTCTCGTGCTCGCGCTGCCGATCGGGGTCTCCGCGTCGATCTATCTCGAAGAGTTCGCTCCGAAGAACAAGCTGACCGACCTCATCGAGGTCAACATCAACAATCTCGCGGCCGTTCCCTCGATCGTCTATGGTCTGCTCGGCCTGTCGATCTTCATCAATTTCGCCGGCATGCCGCGTTCGGCGGCGCTCGTCGGCGGTCTGGTCCTCACCCTGATGACGTTGCCCACCATCATCATCGCCACGCGTGCAGCCCTGAAGGCGGTGCCGCCGTCCATCCGGGCCGCAGCACTCGGCCTGGGCGCCTCCAAGATGCAGACCATCTTCCACCACGTCCTGCCTCTCGCCATGCCGGGCATCCTTACGGGCACCATCATCGGTCTGGCGCATGCGCTCGGAGAGACGGCTCCCCTGCTTCTCATCGGCATGGTGGCCTTCGTGGTCGATTTCCCGGGCTCGCCGCTCGAACCTTCGACGGCCCTTCCGGTCCAGATCTACATGTGGGCCAATGAAGCCGAACGTGCATTCGTGGAGCGGACCTCCGGTGCGATCATCGTGCTCCTGGTCTTCCTGGTGATCATGAACCTTGGCGCGATCCTGTTGCGGCGCCGCTTTGAACGACGCTGGTAGTGAGGTAGAAAACAATGAACATGATGTCAGAAGCGACTCTCGAAAAGGCGGTCGATCAGAAGATGAATGCTGTCCCTCACAAGATGATCGGCAAGGATGTGTCGGTCTATTACGGCGAGAAGCGCGCGCTGTTCGACGTGAACCTCAACATCCGCGAGAATACGGTCACGGCGCTGATCGGCCCGTCGGGCTGCGGCAAGTCGACCTTTCTGCGGACGCTGAACCGCATGAACGATACGATCGATCATTGCCGGGTCACCGGCAAGATCACGCTCGATGACGGTGATATCTACGATCCCTCGATCGACGTGGTCGAACTGCGCGCCCGCGTCGGCATGGTCTTCCAGAAACCCAATCCGTTTCCGAAGTCGATCTATGAAAACGTGACCTACGGCCCGAAGATCCACGGTCTTGCCCGCAGCAAGGCCGAACTCGACGCCATTGTCGAGCAGAGCCTGCAGAAGGCCGGCCTCTGGAACGAGGTGAAGGATCGCCTGCACGAATCCGGCACCGGTCTCTCCGGTGGTCAGCAGCAGCGTCTCTGCATCGCACGCGCCGTTGCCGTCAGTCCTGAGGTCATTCTGATGGACGAACCCTGCTCGGCGCTCGACCCGATTGCCACCGCCAAGGTCGAGGAGCTCATCCACGAACTGCGCGCCAACTACACGATCGTGATCGTCACGCATTCCATGCAGCAGGCAGCCCGCGTCTCGCAGCGCACCGCCATGTTCCATCTCGGCAATCTCGTCGAGGAGAACGATACCGACAAGATGTTCACCAATCCCGACGACCAGCGCACGCAGGATTACATCATGGGACGCTTCGGCTGACCGGTCGTGCGACCGATAGACAAGTGCCCGTGACCGAACTCCAAGGACAGGATCCATGGCAACCCATATCGTATCCGTCTATGACGAAGACCTGAAATATCTCAGCCGCCGTATCTCCGAGATGGGCGGCCTTGCCGAGCAGATGGTGGCCGAATCCGTGCGGGCCCTGGTCAACGCCGATCTGGGTCTCGCCCAGAAGGTGATTTCCGACGACGTCGTGCTCGATGACGCCGAGCGCCAGATCGGCGAGAAGGCCATCATCACGATCGCCAAGCGGCAGCCGATGGCGGCCGACCTGCGCGAGATCATGGGGTCGATCCGCATTGCGGCCGACCTCGAGCGTGTCGGCGATCTTGGCAAGAACACCGCCAAGCGCGTCATCGCGGTCTCCAGTGCCAGTCTGCCGCGCCAGTTGGCGCGGGGGATTGAGCATCTGGCCGAACTGACGCTGATGCAGCTGAAGGAAGTCCTGGATGTCTACGCCTCCCGCTCGGCGGAAAAGGCAAAGGCCATCCGGGAGCGAGACGGCGAGATCGACGCGATCTACACCTCGCTGTTCCGCGAACTCCTGACCTACATGATGGAGGATCCGCGCAACATTACCCCGTGCACGCATCTCCTGTTCTGCGCCAAGAACATCGAGCGCATCGGCGACCACGCGACCAATATCGCTGAGACGATCTACTACATGACGACCGGCGCGCAGCCGCTCGGCGAACGTCCGAAGGACGACTCGTCGAACACTGTCGGCGCACTCTCCACCTGAGCGAACGGCGCGGGAGAAATCCATCCTGCGGCGTCGTCCTCGGTCTTGAGACCGGTCGCTGTCTCGAGGTTGGGGATGGCGGCCGAAGGGTGGTCTCTTGCCGAAATGCCTGAACTGTCAACGATGATCGCCGCCTTCGGGTTCTGGCGAAGGCCTCGTCACGCGACGAGGACACTACGGAGTCCAGAAATGCAGCCGAGAATAGCCGTTGTCGAAGATGAAGAAGCCCTGAGCGTCCTGCTGCGGTACAATCTTGAGGCCGAAGGTTTCGATGTCGATACCATCAATCGGGGCGACGAGGCAGAGGTTCGCTTGCAGGAACGGCTGCCGGATCTGCTCATCCTCGACTGGATGCTCCCCGGCGTGTCCGGCATCGAGCTCTGCCGGCGCCTTCGCCAGCGCAGCGAGACGGAGCGTCTTCCCATCATCATGCTGACGGCACGGGGCGAGGAAAGCGAGCGGGTCCGTGGTCTTGCCACCGGCGCCGATGATTATGTCGTCAAGCCGTTCTCGACGCCGGAACTGATCGCCCGCGTGAAAGCCATGCTCCGCCGCGCGCGTCCGGAAGTGCTGTCGTCGCTCTTGAAATGCGGCGACATCGAGCTCGACCGCGAGACGCACCGCGTCCACCGCAAGACCCGGGAAGTCCGTCTCGGCCCGACCGAATTTCGTCTGCTCGAGTTCTTCATGTCGTCGCCCGGCCGCGTCTTCTCGCGCTCGCAGCTTCTCGATGGCGTTTGGGGGCACGATATCTACGTCGACGAGCGCACCGTCGATGTCCATGTCGGTCGCCTGCGCAAGGCGCTTAACTTCTCCAACATGCAGGACGTGATCCGCACCGTACGCGGAGCGGGCTACTCGCTGGAAAGCTGAGCCTGTCGCGAAGCAAAGCTGCTTACCCGCTGCGCGTGCTCCGGCCGAGGCCTGAAGCGAAAACGCCTTCCTCGCAGAGCGAAGAAGGCGTTCTTGCGTTCCGACTGCAGGGCGTTCTCTTATCGGGCGCGACGGCGCTCGGCCGAGGGCTGATAGGCCAGCTTGGCGTGGAACGTGCAGTAGGGCGAGCTATCTGGGGAGTCGTTTCCGCAGAAGTGGAATTCGTCCTTCATCGGGTCGCCGATCGGCCACTTGCAGGTGCGATCGGTCAGCTGCGTCAGCACCAGCTTGCGGGACATGGGCACCACGACATTGCTGCCCGTCGCGCTGCCTGCGCTGTTCGTTACCGCCAGTGCGGTTTCCGGCGCGAATGCGCTTTCGGAATCTTCGATGACGTTCACGCTGACCGGGCGGGCCATCGAACGCTGGGGGGCGGAGCGGGGGGCTGTGCTCGCCACCACGGCTTCCGGTGCTGCCGGACGGGCAACGACGACGGGGCGCTTGGGACGGGTTGCGCTCGGCGAGGCGCCGCCTGCCTTTGCGCGGCCCGGAAGCGACAGGCGATGAACCTTGCCGATGACGGCGTTGCGGCTGACGCCACCAAGCTGCGCCGCGATCTGGCTCGCGCTCAGCCCTTCGGCCCAGAGCTTCTTCAGTCTCTCTACCCGCTCGTCAGTCCAGTTCATTGTCGTCTCCGTTCCAGGCCGTACCAAAGGACGAATCCCTCACCGCGCTCCGGATGGCTCCGAAGCTGCAACGCCTTGACTCTTCTGGTGACTAGGTCCGCCGCATGCGTCTAGCAATTCCTTGGTAACGTAGAGACGGGGTGACTCCGTGACAAGAGTCCCGGGAATCGCGCCGAATCGATTTTTGGGTTTTCCCCAACTTGCTGTCGCCGCGTGATATATTTGCAAGACCTTTTTGCCGGAAAGCATCGTGCTCGAAAAATGCATCCGAGGCCTGTCTTTCCGGGAGTTTTGTTGACAGCGGCACCCGAAATACCGATAGTGCGCTCGCCGCCGTCAGGGCGGTATTTTTCATTTCGGGCCGGCGCTGTCGGCCGCTGCAAAACGGATCGAACCTTCCCCGCAGAGTGTGCGGACAGGACGAGGAGACAGGCACGATGGCCGAGGCAACCCCGCTTTACGAGACCTATATGCGTGCGCCGCTGCGCTTCGAGCGCGGCGAGGGCGTCTGGCTGGTGGCGGAAGATGGGTCGCGCTATCTCGACTTCGCCGCAGGTGTCGCCGTCAATTCCCTTGGCCACGCGCATCCGCATCTCGTCGCAGCGCTGAAGGACCAGGCCGAAAAGGTTTGGCATCTCTCCAATCTGTACGAGATTCCCGGGCAGGAAAAGCTCGCCAAGCGTCTGACCGACAACACGTTCGCGGACAAGGTCTTCTTCACCAATTCCGGTGCGGAAGCGCTGGAATGCGCCATCAAGACGGCGCGCCGCTACCAGTTTTCCAAGGGCCGGCCGGAGCGTTTCCACGTCATTACCTTCGAGGGCGCCTTTCACGGGCGCACGCTCGCGACGATCGCGGCCGGCGGCCAGGCGAAATATCTCGAAGGCTTCGGCCCCAAGGCACCGGGCTTCGTCCAGGTCCCCTTTGCCGACCTGGATGCCGTCAAGGATGCGATCACCGAGGAAACCGCGGCGATCCTGATCGAGCCGATCCAGGGCGAGGGCGGGATACGCCCGGCACCCAAGGCCTTCCTGCAGGCGCTGCGCGCATTGTGCGACGAGCACGGCCTGATGCTGATCTTCGATGAGGTCCAGTGTGGCGTCGGACGAACCGGCAAGCTCTTTGCCTATGAATGGTCCGGCATATCTCCGGATATCCTCGCGGCCGCAAAGGGCATCGGCGGCGGCTTCCCGCTTGGCGCCTGCCTTGCCACGGAAGAGGCCGCCTCGGGGATGGTCGCGGGCACGCATGGTTCGACCTACGGCGGCAATCCGCTGGCCATGGCGATCGGCAATGCCGTGCTGGACGTCGTTCTCGGCGATGGGTTTCTCGAGCATGTGCGGGATGTCGCACTCGTCTTCCGTCAGGGGCTGGCCTCGCTTGCCGATCGTTTCCCCGATGTAATCGAGGAAATCCGCGGCGAAGGCCTCATGCTCGGCATCAAGGCGGCGGTTCCCTCCGCCGACCTGCTGAAGGCGATCCGGGCGGAGAAGATGCTGGCCGTTCCCGCAGGGGAAAACGTCATCCGCCTGCTGCCGCCGCTGATCACCAGCGCGGACGAAGCCCGCGAGGGTCTCGCCCGCATCGAACGCGCCAGCGAAACGTTGACGGCGGTCAAACAGCGCGCGCGTGCGTGATCTGGACGCCTTCGACATCAGGATTACCGACAGCCGGCCCGCGCAGAAGGCATAGGCTCCAAGAACGCCTTGGAGCCGCCCCCGGGCACAAGGACAGGACACCGCATTTTCATGGCCGAACCTCGCCACTTCCTCGATCTCTCCGCCATGTCGGCAGAGAACCTGCGCTCCATCATCGATGATGCCCGGGTGCGAAAGGCAGCGACCAAGGCCGGGACTGCGGAAAAGCCGCTGGCCGGCAAGATGCTCGCCATGATCTTCGAAAAGCCTTCCACCCGAACCCGTGTGTCGTTCGACGTCGGCATGCGCCAGCTCGGCGGCGAGACGCTGTTCCTTTCGGGCACGGAAATGCAGCTCGGTCGCGCCGAGACGATCGGCGATACGGCCAAGGTTCTCTCTCGGTACGTCGATGCCATCATGATCCGCACGACAGACCACAGCCGCCTGCTCGAGCTTGCCGAACATGCGACCGTGCCGGTCATCAATGCCCTGACAGACACGACGCATCCCTGCCAGATCATGGCCGACATCATGACTTTCGAAGAGCATAGCGGCCCGGTAAAGGGCAAGACCATTGCCTGGACGGGCGACGGCAACAACGTGCTGCATTCCTTCATCGAGGGATCGGCGCGTTTCGGCTACACGATGAAGATGGCGGTGCCGCTCGGCTCCGAACCCGACGACAAAATTCTCAACTGGGCGCGCAACAATGGCGGCAACGTGATCCTGTCGCATGACGCGGAAAAGACGGTCTCCGGTGCCGATTGCGTCGTCACGGACACCTGGGTGTCGATGAACCAGGAGCATCGCGCCCGGGGACACAACGTCTTCCAGCCCTATCAGGTCAATGCTGCGCTGATGTCGAAGGCGGACGAGAACGCGCTCTTCATGCACTGCCTGCCGGCGCATCGGGGCGAGGAAGTGACCGACGAGGTCATTGACGGACGTCAGTCCGTGGTGTTCGACGAGGCGGAAAACCGCCTTCATGCCCAGAAGTCGATCCTTGCCTGGTGCCTGGGCGCGCTCTGAGAGCCTGCCTGCGACGCGCATCGTCAAAACCTTGAAAAACGGCATTCGGCCACCGATCTAGGTGCAAAGCGGAATGTCACGATTTTTGCTGGCATTTCATATCGATCCAATAGAATGGCGTTGTGGCGTGCAAAACCCGGACCTGTCCGGGGCGCCGTCATCTGCGTTCGGGCTCGCCGCGGCGGGTCATGCATCAGGAGCATGGACATGGTGGACAAAGGACCAGATCTCGGCGAATTCGGTTACGCGGGCGATGACCGCGTCGTGCCTTTTCAGGTGGAGGGCCTCGACGTGCGCGGTCGCGCCGTTCAGCTTGGCCCCATGCTGGATGCGATCCTCGAACGGCACAATTATCCGTTGCCGGTCGCACGCCTCGTGGCGGAAACGGTGGTGCTCACCGTCCTCCTCGGCACTTCGCTGAAGTTCGATGGCAAGCTCATCATCCAGACGAAAAGCGATGGCCCGGTCGATCTCGTGGTCGCCGACTTCTCGACGCCGGATCGCGTGCGCGCTTATGCCCGCTACGACGAAGAGGCGCTGGCCAGCGCGATTGACAAGGGCGAAACCGATCCACAGGATCTGCTCGGCCAGGGCATCCTTGCCTTCACCATCGATCAGGGCGAATACACCCAGCGCTACCAGGGCATCGTTCCGCTGGACGGCGCTTCGCTGGAGGAGATCGCCGGCGTTTATTTCCGCCAGTCGGAGCAGATCCCGACCAAGGTGCGCCTTGGCGTTGCCGAGCTGTTGGATCGCGACGAGAACGGCAAGCCGCGCCACCGCTGGCGGGCCGGAGGCATGGTCGCGCAGTTTCTGCCGGAGGCGCCCGACCGGATGCGCCAGCCGGACCTGCATGGCGGGGACGGAGCCGAGACGTTCGAGGGTGGTGTCGACGACCTCTGGGACGAGGCGCGTGTCATGGTTGAGACGATCGACGCCGACGAATTGACCGATCCGACCGTCGGCACGGAACGGCTGCTCTATCGCCTGTTCCACGAGCGCGGCGTGCGGGTCTATCCCCCGCAGGCGGTCTATGACCAATGCGCCTGCTCGCGTGAAAAGCTGCGGGACGTCCTTGCCAGCTTCAGCCAGGAGGAGATCGACAGCACGGTGGAGGATGGGGTCATCTCGGTGACCTGCGAGTTCTGCTCGACCACCTACACGTTCGAAGCCACCGAGGTCCGCCCGCAGTAAGCGCGCGCACATCGTTTGGAAACTGAAGGGGCTCCCGGCAATTGCGGCCGGGGGCACATCGGCTGTGGTCAGTTCAATGTGCGGCTGAGGCCCGGCAGGTCCAGCGAAAAGGCGGGAATGTCGACCGTGAAGGTTTCGCCGTCAGGTGTCTCCATCGAGTAGTGTCCGAACATTACACCGGAAGGCGTGTCGAGCGGGCAACCGGAGGAGTACTCGAACGTATCGCCCGGATTGAGGATGGGTTGCTCGCCGATCACTCCGGGGCCGTTGACCTCGTCGACCTGACCGCTTTCGTCCGTGATATGCCAATACCGCGTCATCAGACGCACGGTTTTCGTGGAACGGTTCGAAATCAGAATGCGGTAGCCCCACACATAGCGCCCATCTTCGGGATCGGACTGATCTTCCAGATAATAAGGCTCTACGGTGACCTCGATGTCCCGTGTCAGCGCGCGATACATGATGCAACCCTTCCAGTCAGTGTGCATATTCTAGGGGAAGATGGTTTCCCGAAGAATAACGCCCGCAGGAAGTGTGTTGCGGCACGGCACGCCGTCACGCTGTCACGCCGCGCGGGGTTAGCGCGACGTGACGCTCCGAGGATGGAGCAGGGCCGGGTAGCAGGATCAGGACGCGCCTCAGGCGGCGACGGTCTTCAGCGCCCGGGCGAAATCCTCGATGAGATCCGCACTGTCCTCGATGCCGGCCGACAGGCGCACGGTCCCGTCGGAAATGCCGAGTTCCGCACGGGCCTCCTCGTTGAGGTTCTTGTGCGTCGTCGTCGCCGGATGCGTGATCAGGCTCTTGCTGTCGCCGAGATTGTTGGAGATCTTGACGATTTCCAGCGCGTTCTGCAGCGCGAACGCCGCCTTCTTGCCACCCTTCATCTCGAAACAGACGAGCGTCGATCCGCCCTTCATCTGCTTTGCGATGATATCGGCCTGCGGATGGTCCTTGCGGCCGGGGTAGATGACGCGGGCAATCTGGCTCTGTTCGGCGAGGAAGTCGGCAACCTTCGCTGCGTTGTCGCTCTGCTGGCGCACCCGCAACGGCAGGGTCTCGATGCCCTTCAACAGCGTCCAGGCGTTGAACGGCGACAAGGCAGGGCCGGTGTGGCGGAAATAATCGTGCAGATGCTCGTCGATCCAGTCTTTCGACGAGAGGATGACGCCGCCAAGGCAACGCCCCTGGCCGTCGATATGCTTGGTGGCGGAATAAACGACGACATGGGCGCCGAGCTCGAGCGGCTTCTGCAGGAGCGGCGTCGCAAAGACGTTGTCCACCACCAGCTTGGCACCCGCCGCATCGGCTAGCTTCGCCACGGCGGCAATGTCGACCACCTCGAGTGTCGGATTGGTCGGGCTTTCCAGGAAGAAGACCTTGGTATTCGGGCGGATGGCCTTTTCCCAGTTCTCGATGAAGCGGCCGTCGACCAGCGTGCATTCGATGCCATAGGAGGGGGCCAAGGTTTCCACGACCCAGCGGCACGAACCGAAGAGCGCGCGTGCGGCGACGATATGATCTCCGGCCTTCAACTGGCAGAGGATGGCGGCAGCCACGGCGGCCATGCCCGAGGCCGTTGCGCGCGCATCCTCGGCGCCTTCCAGGAGGCACATGCGCTTTTCGAACATGTCGTTGGTGGGGCTGCCATAGCGCGCGTAGATAAAGCCGTCCGTTTCACCCTTGAAGCGTGCTTCCGCAGCTTCCGATGTCTCGTAGACGAAGCCCTGTGTCAAGAAGATCGCCTCGGACGTCTCACCGTGATTGGAGCGGGTCGTGCCGCCGTGAACGAGCTGGGTCGCGGGGCGCCAGGTCTTGTTTGCCGTGCTCATCGCTTGTCTCCTTCCAGAAACAAAAAAACCGGTCGCGTAAAGCAGACCGGTTCGAGCCCGGTCTTTTTAGCCATTTGTTTAACGTGGCTGCAAGCCGACCGGCCAAATCACCACGGGATAAGTTCCCATACGTCTTCGCCCCGCTTGCGTCAATCAGCCGTTTTTGGTTTTGTCGGCCCCGGAAAAAGGATGAAGGCATGGCGCGCGACACAGGCATTCTGGCGGATAGCGCAATCGCTTCGCTGTTCGATCAAGGCCGCCTTCTCAGCGAAGGGGCGCTGGACGACGACCAGATCCAGCCGGCGAGTCTCGACCTGCGTCTGGGCGGTCGTGCCTTCCGGGTGCGTGCGAGCTTCATGCCCGGTCCCGGGCATCTCGTCGCCGACAAACTCGATCGGCTCAAGCTGCACGTCATCGACCTGACCGAGGGTGCCGTGCTCGAGACCGGCTGCGTCTACATCGTGCCGCTGATGGAAAGCCTCGACCTGCCGGCCGCCATGTCGGCCTCGGCCAATCCGAAGAGTTCAACCGGACGGCTCGACATCTTCACCCGCGTCATCACCGACCGGGCGCAGGAGTTCGACAAGATCCCGGCCGGGTATCGCGGCCCGCTTTACCTCGAAATCAGCCCACGCACGTTTCCCGTCATCGTTCGCCGGGGCTCGCGTCTTTCGCAGATCCGCTTCCGGGTCGGACACGCGCTCCTGACCGAAAGCGAAGTGCTTGATCTTCACCGAACGGAAACGCTGGTCGCCAGCGATACGCCGAACGTATCGGGGGCCGGCATTGCACTGTCGATTGACCTCAAGGGCACGGGCCCCGACGGTCTGATCGGCTACCGCGGCAAGCACCACACGGCCGTGGTGGATGTTGACCGCAAAGGTGCGCATGGGATTTATGATTTCTGGGAGCCGCTCTACAGCCGCGGTGCCGACGAGCTCATTCTCGATCCCGACGAGTTCTATATCCTCGTCTCCCGCGAGGCCGTCCACGTGCCGCCTCTGTTTGCCGCCGAGATGACCCCGTTCGATCCCCTGGTCGGCGAATTCCGCGTGCACTATGCCGGCTTCTTTGACCCCGGCTTCGGCCATGCCCCGTCCGGCGGCACCGGCAGCCGGGCCGTGCTGGAAGTGCGCAGCCATGAGGTTCCCTTCATCCTCGAGCACGGCCAGATCGTCGGCCGCCTTGTCTACGAGCACATGATGGAGCGACCGAGAGGGCTCTACGGCCTCGGCGTCGGATCGAACTATCAGGCGCAGGGTCTGAAGCTCTCCAAGCATTTTCGCGGTTGAGACGCGCCTTTCCGTCTTCGGAAACCGCGGCCAAGGATTGACACGCGGCTTCATCTGTTGGATGTCTGGCGCATTGGCGGGTGTAGCTCAATGGTAGAGCAGCAGCTTCCCAAGCTGAATACGAGGGTTCGATTCCCTTCACCCGCTCCAGCCAACCCACGACATCCGCGTTGCTTTTCTGGCTGTCCTCCGTCTGACCGAGGTCGGCAGCAACGCGTCCAATGCTTCCCCCTTTGCCGAGCCTGACGATCATTTCGACACAACAGGCTTGCACCGATCCAAGGTCTGAGCCGCTGTTGTGACGCGCATGCGTGCCGCAATACAGCGGATGTCGCGTAAAAACGCTGTCGAATTCTCAGAGCCGATGATCGGCGCGTATCTGCCGACTATAAATGGCGAACGCCTTGGGCAAGCTCCTCCGTTTATCTGACCACGGAGAGCGTTCTACACACGTGCCACGAAAGGCCAGGAACTCGATGGACAAGGCGACATTGGAAAATCCGGAATTTATGCAGTTCCTTCTTCTGGTCTACGATCATGCTCTTGCAAATCCGCGGGGCGATGCCTTTGATCTGGACAAGGTTGCAAAACTATCTGCCGCTGTTTCCTCCTCGCAATATCTCTATTCGCACATGCTGGGCGCCAAGCGTTTCGAGACCTCCGGCGACGTTCTCGACTATGCGGTCTCCTGTGCGACCGTCCAAGGTCTCTCGCTCGAGTTCGGCGTCTTCTCCGGACGCTCGATCAACCGGACCGCCGCAGCCCGCCCGTCCGACACGATCTACGGATTCGACAGCTTCGAGGGATTGCCGGAAAGCTGGCGCGACGGATACGACAAAAGCGCGTTTGCCCGGGACGATCTTCCGGCGGTGGCGGACAATGTCGAACTGGTCGTCGGCTGGTTCGATCGGACGCTGCCCGGCTTTCTGGATTCACATCCCGGTCCGGTGTCGTTCCTGCACGTCGACTGCGATCTCTACAGTTCGACCCAGACGGTCCTGACACAATTGCGCGAACGCCTCGTTCCCGGAACCATCATCCTTTTCGATGAGTACTTCAACTATCCGGGCTGGGAGATGCACGAGTTCAAGGCTTTTCGCGAATTCGTGGAAAGCACCGGCCTGCAGTATGAATACATCGCTCTGCATCCCAAGCACCAGCAGGTCGCCGTCCGGGTGACGGGCATCTATAACCGCCGACACCATATCTGAGGCGTTCGGGGAAGCGATGTTGGAGCGGAATGAAGCGTCGAAGAAAAAACAGCCTCGCATCGACTTGAAGCTGTCACATTCGGCTCCTATATTCCTCTCATCGGCAAACGGTCGAGCTTTTCTGAAAAAGAGAAGTTCTCGGGGTCGATAAAAGCTTTCGTCGATTTGACCACGGATGTACTGGCAACTTGATAAAAGCGAATGAGGAAGGTCGGTGCGATTTCGCCCCGGCCTTTTTTATTGTCGCATGTTCGGCGATCGACGTCCGAGACTGATCCCGCCGCTAAAGCGCGTTGCATGAAAAAGGATTCACGCAACGCGCTTAACGGTCTTGGTTCGATGCATGGCGTTTCCCGAAGCCGCTGCACACGTTCGGGCGACATGCCTTAAGCCAGGGTGACACCGTGCAGGCGCGAAAGTTCGTCGCGTACGCGCGCGATCTCCTGCTCGATCCTCTCCTCGGACCAGCCGAGCGCCTGTCCGGCAATGTCTGCGATCCGAGTGAGAAGACGCAGCGTCAGCGTTCCCGTTACGGCAAGGGCCGTGCGACGGAGCACGATATCTGCAAGCCGCCCGACCTGCTCGTAGCGAACGACATAGTCGATTTCGCCCTCGAAATGGTCCGGCGCGTCGGGAAGGGGAACAACGCCCGTGGTGGCGAGGTGACGAGCCACGGCGCGCGCCTTCGTACCATAACGGGCGAGAAGTTCTTCGACATGCGCCTCCGCAAGACCGGAAATCGTGACAAGGTCGGCCACAAGCCGGCGGCGGCTGGCATCGTCTCCGGGAAAGTCCCGCCCTCCGCCAATCGGCACCGCTTCGGTCGAGACCGTGCGCGCGCGACCGAGACGCTTAAGGACCGTGTCCGCGACCTCTTCCGCATAACCACGGAACGTCGTCCACTTGCCCCCGACCAGCGACAGGACGGGAAAGGGGCGATTGCCCTGGGGTTCCAGAACCGGCGTCACGTGATCTCGACTGATCAGGCCGGGGTTGCTGGCGTTGTTAGCCGGCAAAGGACGGATGCCGCTGTAGGTATAGACGATCTGGCTGCGATCGAACGTCATCTTGGGCAGGAGCTTGCTCAGGCTTTCCAGAAGGTAATCGATCTCGTCGTCTTCGCAGCGCACGCTGTCGGGCTGGTCGGCCTTGATATCGGTCGAGCCGACCATCGCGCGACCCAGATAGTCGAAGACGAGGCAGATGCGGCCATCGTCCGCCTCGAAATAGATCATCCGCCCATCGAGTTCCTTGAGCAGTGCATCGTGGCGCAGCAGGATATGCGAGCCCTTGGTGCCGCCGATCATGCGCGAGGTCTCGCCGAGTGCCGCGTTGACCGTGTCGATCCACGGGCCCCCCGCATTGACCACGAGGCGGGGCTTGACGCGCATCTGTGCCCCGTTGAGCAGGCTGGAAATGACCAGCGTATCGCCTGCTCGGCCTTCGAGGCGGGCATGATTGACCGCTGCGGATGCTGGGCTTGCAGCCAGGCCGTCCCACACGAGTTCGGCGACCAGCCGTTCGGGATGCGTTACGGTCGCGTCGTAGTAGGTCCCTGTCGCGACGATGCGCGGGGTCAGCGCCGGCAGGCTGCGGAGGGATGCGGATTTGCCGGCCATCGTATGACGCGGCATCACCCGTTGGCGGGCGCCATAGGCATCGTACATCCAGAGGCCCGTCTTGATCAGGAGCGCGCCGCGGCTGCGGGGCGTTCCCTTGGCGCCGAAAAGCGTGCGCGTGGCCGAAAGGACACCCTTTGTCCAGGAGAAGATGGGAATGACGGTGGCCAGAGGCTTTACGTAATGCGGTGCATTGCGCAGCAGGAGGTTGCGCTCATAGGTCGATTGCGCCACCAGGCGAAGTTCGCCGGTTTCCAGATATTTCAAGCCGCCATGAATGAGGCGGGAGGGAGCGGCGCTCGTACCCGAGCCGTAGTCCGACTTGTCGAGGATGAGGCAGGTCAGCCCCTGCGCGCAGAGATCGCGAAACAGGCCAGCGCCGTTGACGCCCGCGCCGATGATGACGACGTCGACGGTGCCGGTTTTGGCAATGGCGTCCAGGCGCTCCGCCATGTCGCCGGGCCACCGCATGTCGTTGACGGTTTCGCTCATGATGTCCTGCCTGTTCTGGTGATGCTGAGGGGAATGCCGCGCGCGAGAAGATCTGCACGAACGTCGTCGGCCAGCCGGTCTGTGGCGAGGACGGCGTCGAAGGCCGAGAGGTCGGCAAAGACGTTCAGGGCCACCTTGCCGAACTTGGAGGCGTCGAGCAGCAGGATACGGCGCGAGGACGCGGCCATCATCGCCTGCTTGACCTTGGTCACCTGCGCATCCTGAATGAAGGCGATGCCGCCCTCCACGGCGGAGGCCGAACAGAAGAAGACGTTTGCCCGCAAGGCCGCGACGGCGCGCTCGGTCGTCAACCCGATGAAGGCGTTGAACGTCCGGTGATAGGTGCCGCCAAGGCAGAGCACCTCGATCTCGTCGATGTCGATCAATCTATTGGTCGAAACGAGCCCGTTGGTAATGACCGTCAGCGGTCTGACGCCCGCCAGGAGGTCGGCCAGGGCTGCGCCTGTGGTGCTGTCGTCGAGCATGACGGCCTGTCCCGGTTCGACATGGGCAAGTGCGGCGCGCGCCAGTGCCGCCTTTTCCGCCTTGCCGACGGTTTCCCGATAGCGAAAGGCGCTTTCGTAGAGACCGGACGGCTGGACCGTCACGGTGCCGTGCAGTTTGCGCAGCACGCCCTGATGCGCAAGGCGATCGACATGGCGATGGATCGTCATGCGGGATACGCCGAAATGATTGACGAGATCGTCGATGCGCGCCTGTCCGGCCTGCATGATATAGTCGGCAATCTCATCCCGGCGCGCATCCCCCTTCATGACGTGATCGCCCCTCGAGACCCCTCCGCCAGTCGTTCGATCGCGTGCCAGTGTGGTTGCATCGCTTCAGCCATGTCGCGGTAGAGCGCGTAGCGCGCGGCAAGCGCGGCTTTCGGCGCGGGGTCCGGGTTATGGCTGCGCAGGATCGTCGTCGTTGCCCGGGCGCCCGCCTGCGGGCTTTCGTAGAGGCCGATCGCAGCCCCGGCCGTCAAGGCAGCACCCCAGGCGGCAGCCTCGTCCGCGGAGGTTACATGCACCGGGAGATCCAGCGCGTCGGCAAACATCTGCGACAGAGCGGGATTTCGGGCGCCGCCGCCGGAAATCCGTGCCTCGGTCACGGGCATCACCGTTCGCAGGTCGTCCACATGCGCCTTGTGATTGAAGACGATGCCTTCGAGGACCGCCTTCAACATGTCGCCGCGGCCGTGCCAGCCGTGAACGCCGAAGAAGCCGGCACTGGCCGAACTGCCATAGGGAGAGCCGAACAGATAGGGATGAAAGAGGATGTCGGACGGGCGGCCGAAAGCGGCGTCGAGCTCCGGCTTCAAAAGATGATGGATGTCGCGACCGCTCGAAAGAGCTTCCGCCTGCTCGGCGCGGCAGAACTGGTCGAGGAACCAGTCGTAGTTTGCGGTCGATGCCGGAGACACCGCCATGTTGTTCCACTGCCCGGGCTCGATCCCGCTTCGGCAGTACCAGCGTGGGTCGGTCACCGGCCTGTCGGTCACCACCTCGTTGATCGAATAGGTCCCCGCCACGATCGACAGAAATCCGGTGTCGTGGCCGCCGATGCCGAGCGCCGATGCCGTCACGTCGTGCAGGCCGGCAGCAACCGGCGTTCCCTCCAGGAGGCCTGTCCGTGCGGAGGCCGCCGCGGTGATGCCGCCGACGATGGCGGCAGACGGGGCCATCTCTGGAAGCGCATCCCACAGGGAATCCAGCCCGAAAATCGCCAGGGCGTCGCGGTCAAAGCTCTGCGTTGCGACGTTCGCAAAGGCGATGCTGGCCTCTGTCCGGTCGGTGCCGATCGTGCCTGTCAGGCAGAACCGAAGCCAATCCTTGCAAGCGAGCACGTGACCGATGCGGGCAAACCGGTCCGGCTGATGGTCGCGCATCCAGGCGAGAATGGCCGAAGGCGCAGAAGCATGGGGAGACTGCCCTGTCAAAGCAAGCGCCTTTCCGGCAATCTCGGTCGCGTTCCAGGCGTCGGACAGGCTGCCGGCCCGGCTGTCGAGCGACAGAATGCCCGGTCCGAGCGGCCGTCCGTCACGGCTGAGCACGTAGACGCCATCGCCATGGGCGGTCGCGGCAACCGCCTTGATGTCGGACGGGCGGCAGCCGGCCGTCGTGATCGCGTCTCGAATGGCCTCGGCCGTCGCCGTCCAAAGCGCGTCCATATCGCGTTCCACCCAGCGCGGGTGCGGAAGGGATTGTGCCACGCGCCGGCGCGCCACGGACACGGGCGTTCCGTCCGGTCGGAAGACCACGGCCTTGGTCACCGTCAGCCCATTGTCGATGCCGAGCAGATAATCCACCGGTCAGTCCTCCCATCCTCCAGCCGAAGCTCCCGGCTACGGCGTGAGGTAACATATTCATGTGTGATATTCCCGTCAATCGGCGTGACGAATGATGGCGGCTCGTACGGAGGCCAATGCATCGCTCAACTGGCTGACGGCATGTGCGGCGTCTTGTTCCAGGCAAAGGGCTTGCGATAGAGCTCGATGACGGCCGCCCAGGCAGCCCCCGAGATCAGCAGCCAGTAGATGGGAACAGCCTTCCACTTGCCGCCGACGGCGCGCCGCTCGGCAGCCTGCATCGGCTTGCGGCCAAGCTGGATCATGATCGCGTAGCTGCCGATAAGGTTGAGGATATCGAGGACCAGCAGGCCGGAGGTGAGCAACGTATCCCCTTCGGACAGCCCACCTGCTGTAAGGCTCCAGCCGAGGTAAACGAGGAAGGCGATGACCAGGGGATGACCGAGGGCCGACAGGATCATGCCGGCGACCAGGATCTGCAGGGTCGCAAAGGCCGTCCATCCCATCTGCCGCACCAGAAGCGACGGATTGCGCATCAGGACGAGCCAGGTCTGCATCCAGCCCTTGTACCAGCGGGTTCTTTGAGCAAACCACACGCCGATATCCGTCGGCGCGTCCTCGAAGGTCGGACGCGCAATCATCTGCGAGAGGTAGCCGAGACGAAACAGCCGCATGCCGACATCCGCATCTTCCGTCGTGTTGAAGGGATCCCAGCCCCCGACGTCTTTAAGGGCTTCGATGCGAAAATGGTTGGAGGTGCCGCCGAGCGGAAGAGGCAGGCCGCGCGATGCAAGGAAGGGCAAGAGGCCACGAAAGAGGCCGGAATATTCGAGCCCGAACATCGTGCTCAACCATCCAACCTCGACATTGGTCACGACCAGGGGTGACTGAAGGCATGCAACGCGCGGGTCGGCGACGCGAAAGGCGGCGTGCGCCTCGCGCAACTGGCCCGGATCGGGCCTGTCTTCGGCGTCGTAGACCGTGAGAAAGGTGCCGCGTGCACCGGGGAGCGCGTAGCTCAACGCTTTCGGTTTGGTGCGCGGTGCGGCGGGAGGGACGCGCACGATCTCATATTCGCAGGAGAGCGACAGCGCCTCGAGTGCCGCCAGCGTCTCGCCGTCATCCTCCTCGCAGACAAGTTTGATGTCGAGGCGCGATCGAGGCCAGTCGAGACGATCAAGGGCGCGGACCAGCTGTCCCACGACCTCCGTTTCGCGGTAGAGCGCGACGAAGATCGTATAGATCGGCAAGGGTCCGGAGGGGTCTGCGGCCAGCCGCAACGGCACCGGAGATACGCTTCGGGGCCTTTCGAGCGGTCTTCCGATCCACAGAAGAGCGCGAGCGCGCAGAAACAGCTGGCTGCAATAGAGGCCGGTCAGGAGAAGATGCAGCACGAGCATCCAGGTCACGGGTACAAGCCAGGCGGAGACGACCAGCATGGCGAGGCCCAAGCCGGTACAAAACCCTTGCTTGCCCCAGAACACGATACGGGCACTGTGCATCGGTGCGGCCTCGAAAAGACGGGCAACGGCGGCGCCCACGCGGCGTTGACCGCCTGCAGCCCAGGCCGCCTTTCGCACCGCTGCAGGTGTCGAAACCACCAGGATTTGACGCAGCGCAGGTCGCCGTTCGAGCGTCAACGCGATGTCGGCGAGGCGGGCAAGTGTGGGAACGATGACGGTGACCGGCGGACGGCTGGAATGATAGAGACGCAGAAGCTGCGGGGAGATCAGCTGGATATCCAGCATCTCGGCATCATGGACCTGATCCGCGTCGATCTCAGCATGGAACGGAAGTCCGAGGAGATTGGCCAATCCTTCGAAATAGAGATCGGGCACGATATCGCGGGACGCCAGCAATTCCTCTTCGACCGTCGTTCCGTTCTCGTCCGCCCGAAGCATCATCCGGGCGATCGTCGGCTTGCCGATGCCGAGCTTGAGAAGCAGGCGTCCTTCCCGCAACAGGTCGACGGAAAAGGTTGGCAGGGTCGACTTTTCCGAAACGTTTGGCGCGCTCCGAGTAGCCATGTCCGTTGCTGGTGGATAGTCTAGATGACGCATCAACACCTCGTCGCAAACAGCGTCGGCCCTGCAGACCGGAACTCGACATCTGATGAGACCGATACGGATTTCTCCGATCCAACCGATCATTAGGACTATCTTAATCATCTTTGCTGTGACTTGGATAGGTGCTGTTGGCGCGCAAGCGGCCGAGCCTGTCCGGGAGCTTCCGCTCGCCTTCGACATGCGCGAGCGGATCGCAAAGCCCGACCTTGGGGGGCTCGCACGGCTGCGCTTCCTGACCACCGTTGACTTCCCGCCCTTCAACTTCATCGACCAGTCGCAAAAGCTGTCGGGATTTCACATCGATCTGGCT
Organism: Rhizobium sp. Leaf341; assembly: GCF_001424325.1. NCBI lineage: Bacteria > Pseudomonadati > Pseudomonadota > Alphaproteobacteria > Hyphomicrobiales > Rhizobiaceae > Rhizobium > Rhizobium sp. Leaf341. The sequence goes on along the minus strand of NZ_LMPE01000003.1, from coordinate 693,321 downwards.
CGCGAGATCTGTCGGGTTCTGGACATCGAGGCAAAGTGCCAGATCCAGGCCGTGACGTTCCAGGAGCTGCAGCCGGCATTGGAGGAAGGGCAGGGCGAGGCCGTCATTGCGGGTGTGGCGATGACCGATGCGCTCCGCCAGCGTTTTGCTTTCACGCGGCCGTTCCTGCGTCTGCCCGCTCGCTTCGCCGCACGGGTGTCACCCGGAAACGAGAACGGCCGGGGCGAGACGATCGAGCGCTCAGCCGTGCTTGCAAAGCCGGTCGGTGTCGTGGCGGGAACGACGCATGAAGCCATGCTGAAGGCGTTTTTCCCGACGGCCGCGGCCCAGGTCTTTCCGGATCGCGCAACGATGCTTCAGGCGTTGAAGACGGGCAGCGTGAATGCGGTTTTCTCCGACGGCATGCAGCTGTCCTTCTGGGCCGCTTCACCCGACGCAGCGGCATGCTGCACGCTGGTCGACGGCGCCTATGTCTCCGAACACTTTCTCGGGGAAGGGCTAGCAATCATGAACAGGAAGGGCGATCCGGCTCTGACGCAGGCTCTGGATCATGCCCTTCTCGAACTCACCCGCAACGGACGCCTCAACGAAATCTACCTGCGATATTTCCCGACCGGGATCTACTGATGTGCTGGCGCCGGCTCAGCGGCGCATGCGGGCCTGAGCACCGCGCTCGATCGCAGCACAGACGAGCTTGTCGAGACCAAGCCGGTCGCGCAGCAGGGCAAGAAGCCGGAGCTCCTCCGTCCTGACATTGCGATCGACAGCGGCAATATCGACAGCCAGGGCGTAGGCAGTCTCATACAGGCGCGGCGGCAGTGCCTCGCGCACCAATTCGAGCAGGATATCCAGCCCTTCCGGCGCCGACAGCAAGGTCGCGCTGCTTCGGGCGACCGGCAGGAGGCTTTCCGGGTCGAAATCATCGAAGACGGGCAGAATGCGGGAGAGCTTGCCGATCCGCTCCATTTCCTCGTCGCTCATGGCACGGTCCACGGCTGACATCATCACCATGACGTGGATCAGGGCTTCCTGGTGGGTCAAAGCTTGGGACATGCGTTCTCCGGGTTCACGAGATCCCGGACGTATGGTCTCGCAGGCACGGTTGCAATAGACCGAGATCACGCGGAGCGAAGATCGGACCTCATGCATGTCGCCAGAAAGTTTGCAGCAGATTCGGGAAACGACATGCATCAAAACATGACCCGAAAGCGCGTTGCGTGAATCCTGTTTCACGCGACGCGCTTTAACGGGTTAGGGCGCAGAACGAGACGAGGGTGGGGAAGGCGCAAAGCCCGCTCGATAAAATCCCTTCGCCGTCGCCTTCGCCGCCTCCACAGCCGCGGTCAGGTCAGGGTCGTCGCCATCCACCTCCGCCCATCCATTGCGGGCAAGCCAGAGGGCGGGGTCGTCGGTGCCGATCCTGCAGCGGGCCTGCATCACGCCATCGCCGGCATCGGCCGGCGTCTCGCAGGTAAAGGCGCGGGCGCGGATGAAGTTGCGGAACGCGGTCCGCGCAACGGTGCCGCATGGCCAGTCGCCGCCCGTTGCCGTGCAGATCCGGTCCGCCGATTGCGGTTTGAGACCCGCAAGCAGGATCGTCCGCCCGTCAAACTGCACGAGACCTGCCGTCAGCGCGACGGGGTGCCGAAGAATGGTTTCCTCAAGCTTCGCCGGCTCCGTCGGCACTGGGCTCGACGGCGCGAGCGGCGCCGTATCGACGGCAGGCGGCTCCGGGATCGTATTCTGTGCCGGTCCGTTGTCGGGCAGCGGCGCATCCGGTGTCAACGGCATCGCCTCCATGCCCGGATCGGCGGGAATGTCCCCGTCCGTCGCAGGCTCTTCGCCGATGGTCGGCACGTCGCTGAGGTCAGGGGTTTCCAGCGTCATCTCGGGCACGGCCGCGCTCTCCGTGCCCGAGATGACGGATTTTCCTGCCAGAAGCAGGCCGATGGTCAGGACGACGCAGAGCGCCGGGCCACCGATGCGGAGCAGGGGAGCGTACATAAGGAAAACGGTCCTACTGGCTTGCCCAGATGATCCGGGCGATCCACTCCACCTCGGAAAGGTCGAAGCTGCGGTTCGGATGTTCGGGGTTGAGGGAGTGGAGGTCGATGCTGCGTGCGCTCTGGCGCATCAGCACCTTTGCCATGACCTCGCCCTCGGTTGTCTTGACGACGACGCGATCGCCGCGACGAACCTGTGCGCCCGGCTCGACGATCAGGACATCGCCATCCCTGTAGAGCGGCTGCATGCTGTCGCCCTGAATTTCCAACGCGTAGACGCCCGCTTTTGTGCCCGATGCAGGAAAATCGACCACGTCCCAGCCCTGACCTGCAGGAAAACCGCCATCGTCGAAAAAACCGCCGGCTCCCGCCTGGGCAAAGCCGAGAAGCGGAATGGCACTCGACGGCGCCAGCGTCTCCACGCTGCTGGATCGCTTGTCACCCTCCGGGCGCAGGAACTCCATGAACTGACTGATCGTCGATCCCGTCGCATCGAGAACCTTGGCGATGGATTCGGTGGATGGCCAGCGCTCGCGTCCGTCGGCGGACTGGCGCTTCGATTTGTTGAACGATGTCGGATCAAGCCCGGCACGGCGAGCAAGTCCCGAGGGCGACATCTGGTGCCGCTCCGCCAAGGCGTCTATCGCATGCCAGATACGCTCATGTGACAGCATCGACCTGATGTCCCGGTGACCTGATGTCGTGGTGAAAGGTCCGGATACAAGATCCGGAGAAGTGGAACACATCCTCTATCCGGCCAGACACTAGCCAAAAAACAGCATCAAGTAAAGAATGCGAGGAAAATAATCCTTATTCGATCGCTTCAGGTGGTTTTGTTGAAATGCAGGTCGCAGGACCTATACTTGCATTTTCCGACCATCAAGGCCGTTCAGGTCGCATGCCATGTCCAGACGAGCGAGGCGCCGTGCTCTTCACCCTTATCCGCTCCGAGCGGCTTATCCTCGTTGCCATCGTGGCCGGCATCGTGGGATTTGCGTCCGAACACAGCTTGATCGGCATGGGACAGGTGGCGTCGCTCGCTGGTGCCGTATTCCTGATCGGCGCCATCATCCTCGCCTCAATGCGGGTGGCACACCACGCGGAACTGCTGGCAACCAAGGTCGGTGATCCCTACGGCACGATGATCCTCACGCTCTCGGCCGTGCTGGTCGAGGTGGTCATTCTCGCGATCATGATGAGTTCATCCGAAAGCTCGCCGACGCTGGTGCGCGATACCATCTATTCCGCCGTCATGCTCGACATCAACGGTATTCTCGGCATCGCGGCGCTTCTGGGCGGGCTGAAGCACGGCGAACAGCCCTACAACGACGATTCCAGCCGCACCTATTGCGTCATGATCCTGACGGCCATGAGCATCTCCATGATCGTGCCGGAGTTCATTCCGCAAGCGAAGTGGCACTTCTATTCCGCCTTCACCATCGTTGCGATGATCATGCTCTATGGTCTCTTCCTGCGCATGCAGGTCGGGGCGCACAGTTACTTCTTCAGCTACAGCTATCCGAAGACCCGTCGCGAGAAAGCAGTCGGCCGCGTCGAAGAGCCAGAGAGCACGACGCTCTCGATCGGCATTCTCGTCTTCGGCATCGTCGTCATCGGCGTGCTGGCCGAGATCATGTCGGCGCTGCTCAATACCGGTCTGGCGGGAACCGGCGCCCCGCCGATCCTAGCCGCCATCGTCGTCGCCGCCATTTCGGCCGCACCCGAGATCATGACCGCCATGCGCTCGGCCCTTGCCAATCACATGCAGTCGGTTGTCAACATCGCGCTGGGCGCTTCGCTTTCCACCGTCATTCTCACCGTCCCCGTCATGGAGGCCATCGCGCTTTATACCGGCCAGCCGTTCATCATGGCGATGACCCCGGTGCAGACGCTGATGATCACCATCACGCTGATCGTCGCGGCGATCAACCTCAACGACGGCGAAACCAATGCCATCGAGGGCATGACGCATTTCGTGCTGTTCGCCACCTTCGTCATGCTGTCCTGCCTGGGGCTCTAAGGCGCGTCGCGATCTTTCGCATGCGAAGACCGGTCGGTGATCAGGCGACGGAATGCCGCCAGCGTCTCGTCGCTGACATGATGCTCGATGCCTTCGGCATCCACCCGCGCCGTCTCCGGACTGACGCCGAGACAGCGCAGGAACTGTTCCACGGTCTGGTGCCGCTCCCGGCTTTCGGCCGCCATCTTCTGTCCCGCCTCGGTCAGGAAAACGCCGCGATAGGGCTTTCGCGAGACCAGACCATCGGCTGCAAGCCGCGCCAGCATCTTGGCAACGGTCGGCTGCGCCACGCCCAGGCGGGCGGCAATATCCACCTGCCGCGCCTCGTTGCCGTCGTCGATCAGATCGGCAATCAGCTCGACATAGTCCTCGACAAGGGCGCCGCGCAACGCCTGGCGCGTCTGGCGGAAGCCCTCCGAGTGCGTGTCCGCGTCCGGAAGGGGATCCGCGCGGGGAATGGATCTGCGCGCCACGTATTCCTGATCCTTTGTGTTCGCGTCAACGTTCATGCATCCGGTTTTCGCGTATCTATCATGCAAGCCGGCATTTGCCGAATGGCTTTCTCCACTCCTCCACCACCAGAATGTGCCGACCAAGGCCCGGACCAGGACCAGACCAAGGCCATCACCACGCTGCACTGCGGAAAAAAGCCAGATCGATGAAATATAGCCCATTGCATAATGTTTGGGCCTGCCCTAGTTTTTATCCATCGACGCCGATCCGCATCCGGAGACTGCCTGATGGCTACCCCTGACGTTCTTCTGAACCAGCGTGAAACCCGCTCCAGCTGGCGTTTCAATCATTCGGAAGAAGAAGGGCGGCAGAGCCTTGCCGACGTTCACTCCACGGTTGCGGTGCCAGTCGGTGGCACATGGTTTCGCCGCTTCCTCGCCTTTGTCGGTCCCGGCTACATGGTCTCGGTCGGCTACATGGACCCGGGAAACTGGGCAACGGATATCGCAGGTGGCGCTCAGTTCGGCTACACCCTGCTCACGGTCATCCTTCTGTCCAATCTCATGGCTATCCTCCTGCAGGCGCTGGCCGCCCGCCTCGGCATCGCCACGGGTCGCGATCTGGCACAAGCCTGTCGGGATGCCTACCCAAAGCCTGTCGGCTTCGTGCTCTGGATCGCCTGCGAGCTTGCCATCATCGCCTGCGATCTGGCCGAGGTCATCGGCACGGCGATCGCGCTGAAACTTTTGTTCGGAATTCCCCTGATCGCCGGCGCGCTGATCACGGCGCTCGATGCCTTCCTGCTTCTCTACCTGATGCAGAAGGGTTTCCGCTTCCTGGAGTCCTTCGTCATGGCACTCCTCGGCATCATCGCCCTCTGCTTCCTCGTGCAGATCGCCGCCGCTGCCCCGCCGGTCGCCGCTGTGCTGCAGGGCTTCCTGCCGTCGACGGAGGTCGTCACCAATCCGGCGATGCTCTACATCGCCATCGGGATTATCGGCGCAACGGTCATGCCGCACAATCTCTACCTCCACTCGTCGATCGTCCAGACGCGCAAGTTCGAACGTACCGAGCCGGGCAAGCGCGAGGCGATCAAGTGGGCAACCCTCGACAGCACGATTGCACTCATGCTGGCGCTGTTCATCAATGCTGCCATCCTCATCGTTGCAGCCTCCGTCTTCCATGCCAACGGCCGTACCGACGTTGCGGAAATCGAACAGGCCTACGAACTTCTGTCGCCGCTGCTGGGGCTCGGCATCGCCTCGACACTCTTTGCCGTCGCGCTGCTCGCGTCCGGCCTCAATTCCACGGTCACGGCGACACTGGCCGGGCAGATCGTCATGGAAGGGTTTCTGCGGCTGACGATCCCGAACTGGGCCCGCCGTCTCATTACCCGAGGCATCGCCATCGTGCCTGTCGTCGTCATTACCTATCTCTACGGCGAGCGCGGCACGGCCGAGCTTCTGGTTCTGAGCCAGGTCGTGCTGTCCATGCAACTGCCGTTCGCGGTCATCCCGCTGGTCAGCTTCGTCACCAACCGCGAGAAAATGGGCACGTTCGTCGTCTCCCGCTGGGTCGGCGTGCTCGCCTGGATCGTCGCTACGATCATCGTCGTGCTCAACGTCAAGCTGCTCTACGAGACCTTTCTGGCCTGATCTCAGACGCCGATGACGGGGATGTGAGGGAACGCCGTACCGTACCGCGGCGTTTTCACGCAAACGGGAGATCTCCGATGTCGCGCATTCCCAGGGCGGCTGCCCTTGCCCTTCTTGTCGTCAGCAGTTCTTTCCCCGCTTTTGCTTCCGGCATCGACACCTTTGGCTGGAAAAGCCGCGTCCTCCTCGTCTTCGCAAAGCCTGGGGCCGCTGAGGCCGCCGAGCAGAGGCGGCTCCTTCTTCAGGATAGAGCGGCGCTTGCCGACCGTGACATGGTGGTGCTCGAGGTGGTCGACGACACCGTGATGCCTGTGTTCGGCAAGGCAGAGACCGCCACGGCCGCAGAACTGCGCAAAGACGCCGGCGTGACGGATAACGGTCCGTTTGCCGCGATCCTCGTCGGCAAGGATGGCGGCATCAAGCTGCGCGCCGCCAAGCCGGTGGCTCCGGAGCAGCTGTTCGGCCTCATCGACAGCATGCCGATGCGCGCAAACGAGGCATCCCGCTAGGTTCGACATCGGCGTCTCTCCGTCTGGCTCCGCCAGACTTCATGCTTCCGTCATCGCAGCTTCACGGCATTGTCACGACGGACTTCTAAGCCCAGCGGACCCGCAACCGTCCAAGGGGCTCGCACGATGCGCTGGACCGGTATCCTGATTTCCGCCGCCGCCTGCTGCGTCGCCATCGTCGCGACGTTGCCAGCCCGGGCGGTGGACAACGCGCGAACCGACCGCATTCTCGAGCGCCTGAAGAATGCCAATGCCTGGCGCAACCACGTCATGGTGGTTGCCCACCGGACCGGATGGAAGGAAAACGGTCGCATGATCCGCGCCGAGAACTCGCTCGATGCGGTCCGGAACGCGATTGCGCTCGGAGCCGAGATGATCGAGCTCGATGTCCGCAGATCCTCCGACGGCACGCTGATCCTGATGCATGATGACGATCTCGATCGCACGACGACCTGCCGCGGCGAAACCCGCAAGACCTCTCTGGCGACACTCAGAACCTGCAGGCTCGTGGTCGAGTCCGACGGTCGCGTGACGGACGAGACGGTTCCGACGCTGGAAGAGGTCCTGCTCGAGACCCGCGGCCGCATTCTCGTCAACATCGACAACAAGCTGACGCCGGACATCCTGCCACAGGTTGCACAACTGGCCCGTCGCCTCGCAATGGCGGAACAGATCCTCGTCAAGGAAAATCTCTGGAACGACAGGCGGATCGCCGAGGCGAAGGCCGTGATGGCGTCCGTCGGGTCCGATGTGACGTTCCTGCCGATCCTGGCAGACGACGCCGTACGCAATGCGGACTTCATGGCGAAGGCAACGGCAAGCTTTGGCGCACCGGCTGCGGAACTGGTCCATTGGCATGCCGACGATGCCCCGGAGACCCGCGATGGCGGCGTCCTGTTTTCCGCAAAGGCTCGCGCTGCCGCCATCAAGGGGAACTGGCACCAGTGGGTCAACACCTACACGATCATCAATCGTGCCCCGGGCATGCAGGCGGGCGGTCGCGGAGACGAGCGGGCTGTGATCGACGGTAGGCCGCTCGAAAGTTGGGGCTTCTGGATCGACCATGGTGCAACGATCATACAGACGGACGAGCCGAAAGCCCTGATCGCCTGGCTGGACGAAAACGGCTACCGTGTCCCCTACGATCTGACGAACTGATGATCCAGGGTCGAGGGGGCGGATATGATCTCTGCGACATGACGAGCCGGCGCCCTCACGGCGGATGCCGTTTTCGTGATCACGTGGCAAAACCCTTTCAAGACGGCGTGCGCATGCCCATATATTCGCCCTAAGGGTCTTTCGGTCCGGTTGAACGATAACGGGGATGCGGCATGTCAGGATTGAAGAAATTTGCGGTTTTGTCGGCGGTTGCGATGACGCTCGTCATCACGGCGACAGATTTTGCCGAAGCGCGCCGTGCAGGCGGCGGTTTCGGGAGCCGCGGCACGCGCACCTTCTCGGCGCCGCCTGTCACCCGCACGGCCCCCAATGCGCCGGCGCCGATCGATCGCACCATGACGCCCCAGGCGACTCGCCCCAACGCGGCGCAGAACCAGCCGGGCGCGGCGCAGACTGCGCCGGCACGTCGCCCCGGCGGCTTTTTCGGCGGCTTTGGCGGTTCGCTGCTTGGCGGCCTTGCCCTTGGCGGCCTGCTCGGGATGATGATGGGCAATGGTTTCGGCGGCGCGGCCGGCTTCCTCGGCATGCTGCTGCAGCTCGCCCTGATAGCCGGTGCCGCGATGCTGCTGATGCGCTTCTTGCGCAATCGCCAGCAGCAGCCGGCAACCGGACGTGCCGGCGCGGCCGCCGGCAATGCGAACACCGGTTCCTATAACGGTTATGCCCGTGACGCCGCCAACGATTCGCAACGCGGAAATGCGCAGCCCTCGCGCGGCCCCGGTTTTGCCATTCCGCGCATCGGCGGCGGTGCGGCACCGCAGGCGCAGCCGGCCCGGTCCGCTGCTGTCTCGGATGAACTCGGCATCGGCCAGGCCGATCTGGAGCGCTTTGAAACCATGCTGAAGGACGTGCAGACGGCCTATGGCGCCGAGGACTATGGTGCCCTGCGCCGGCTCACGACACCGGAAGCCATGTCCTGGCTTGCCGAGGAATTGAGCGAGAATGCCACGCAGGGCCGGCGCAACGAGGTCCGCGACGTTCGTCTCCTCCAGGGAGATCTGGCGGAATCCTGGAGAGAGGAAGCCGGCGAATTCGCAACGGTTGCCATGCGCTATGAGAGCATCGATGTCACCCGCGACCGGAATACCGGCAAGGTCGTCGACGGCGACCCGGATCGCCCGACCGAGGCGACGGAGCTTTGGACCTTCTTCCGCCGCCCCAATACGCAGTGGCAGGTCTCGGCCATCCAGTCAGCCTGAAACGGACCATTGGAATGACGAAGCCGGCGCAGATCATGCGCCGGCTTTTTTCGTGTCGTGAGACCATGGTGCGGGAGCGACAGCTCGGGCAGGGGGCGAAACGATCGAACCCCGGCGTGAGCCGGGGTTCGATGGCGTCGGAAGCAATGAAGCAGCGATCTCGGACCGGTCAGGCTGCGGCCGCAACCTTCACGTAAGGGTCGAACCGGCCGTAGAAGGTCTCGCCTTTGGCGGCCATGTCTTTCAGCAGAGGCGTCGGCGCGAAGTGGTCGCCATAGCGTGCGGCCAGCCTTTCGCACAGGGCGACAAAGGCCTTGGCGCCCATGCCGTCGATGTAGGACAGCGTGCCTCCGGTGTAGGGCGCAAAACCGAAGCCGAGAATGGAGCCGACATCGGCTTCGCGCGGATCGGTGACAATGCCTTCTTCGACGGTGCGGGCGGCTTCGAGCGCGATGGTGACGAGGAAGCGGTCCTTGATCGTCTGTACGTCGATCTCGTCGGCCGGCGTCTGCGGATACAGATCCTTCAATCCCGCCCAGATGTGCTTCTTGGCCGGCTTTTCCGGATAGTCATAGAAGCCCTTGCCATTCTTGCGTCCACGCCGGCCGAGGTCGTCGACGAGTTTGTTGACGAGAGCGAGGTGGGCCGGATCGACTGCCTGTGCCCCAAGATCGGCAACGGTCGCCTTCAGGATCTTCTGCGACAGGTCGATGGCGACCTCGTCGTTGAGCGAGAGCGGGCCGACCGGCATGCCGGCCATCTTGGCAACGTTCTCGATCATGGCAGCCGGTACGCCTTCGATCAGCATGTCATAGGCTTCGTGGATATAGCGGAAGACGCAGCGGTTGACGTAGAAGCCGCGGGTGTCGTTGACGACGATCGGTGTCTTCTTGATCGCGGCGACATAATCGAGCGCCCGGGCCAATGCGGCGTCTCCGGTTTCCTTTCCGAGAATGACCTCGGTCAGCATCATCTTCTCGACGGGCGAGAAGAAGTGGACGCCGATGAACTGGGCCGGCCGTTTCGATGTCTCGGCAAGGCCCGTGATCGGCAGCGTCGAGGTGTTGGAGGCAAAGATCGCATCGGGCGAGAGCACGGCTTCAACGGCCGCGATCACGTCCTTCTTGACCGTGCGGTCCTCGAACACCGCCTCGATCACGAAGTCCGCAGTCTTCAGGTCTGCATAGTCGGCCGACGGGGTGATCAGGGCCAGAAGCTGCTCGCCCTTTTCCTGCGTCATCCGACCCTTGGCCACGCTGTCCTTCACGAGGTTTTCGGAATGCGTCCGACCCTTGGTGGCCGCTTCGAGGTCGCGGTCGATGAGCGTGACGGGAATTCCGGCAGCGGCCGTGACATAGGCGATGGAGGCGCCCATGAAGCCGGCGCCGACGACCCCCACATGCCGAAATTCCGATTTTGGAACACCGGCCGGGCGGCGTGCGCCCTTGCCGAGTTCCTGCATGGAGATGAACAGTGAGCGGATCATCGAGAAGGCCTCGGTGGTCTGCAGAATCTGCGTGAAGTAGCGCTGCTCGATCTTGAGGGCGGTATCGAACGGTACCTGGAGCCCCTCATAGACACACTTCACGATGGCGAGCGCACCCGGGTAATTGCCGTAGGTCTCGCGGCGCAAAATGCCGGAAGCTGCCGGCCAGAGCTGGGCGCCCGCCGCGCTCCACATGGAGCCGCCCGGCGCCTTGAAGCCCTTCTCGTCCCAAGGCTGGACAGGCTTCAGCCCGTTCTTGATCATCGCCTTGGCAGCATCGATCAGGGCCTCGGGCGCCGCGAGTTCGTGCACGAGGCCGAGAGCCCTGGCACGCTGGGGGGTGAGGGTCTGGCCGGTCGTCATCATCTGCAGCGCATCCTGCGCATTGGTCAGACGCGGCACGCGCTGCGTACCGCCGGCACCGGGAAAGATCCCAACCTTGACCTCGGGCAGGGCGATCTTGACCGCCTTGGAATTGGATGCAACGCGACCGTGGCAGGCGAGCGACAGCTCGAAGGCGCCGCCCATGCAGGTGCCGTTGATGGCGGAAACCCATGGCTTGCCCGAGGTTTCGATCCTGCGGAACAGGCCTGTCATCTCGCCGCAGAGTTCGAACAGCTTCTCGGCCGCGGTGTCGGGGTTCTTCTTCTTTTCCTCGGCTTGGAAGGTGAACATGCCCTTGATCATCGAGAGGTCGGCGCCGCCCGAGAAGGTCGACTTGCCCGACGTGAAGACGACCCCCTTGATGGCCTCGTCCTTCACGACCGCGTCGTTGATGGCAGACAGTTCCCGCAGGACGTCGGCCGTGAAGACGTTCATCGACTTGTCGGGCATGTTCCAGGTGACGAGTGCAATCCCGTCGCCATCCGTCTCGATGGTGAAATTGGTGTATGTCATGATTGTCTCCCCCTCAAACGCGTTCGATGATCGTGGCCGTGCCCATGCCCGCTCCGATGCAGAGCGTGACGAGGGCCGTGTTGAGGTCTCGGCGCTCGAGTTCGTCGAGCACCGTGCCGAGGATCATCGCACCGGTCGCCCCGAGCGGATGGCCAAGGGCGATGGCGCCACCATTGACGTTGATGATGTCATGGGAGATGTCGAAGGCTTGGCAATACCGCAGCACGACGGCGGCAAAGGCCTCGTTCAGCTCGAACAGGTCGATATCGCCGATGGTCATGCCTGCGCGCTTCAGCAGCTTTTCGGTCACGTCCACCGGGCCGGTCAGCATCAGCGCCGGGTCCGAGCCGATGTTTGCAAAGGCCTTGATGCGGGCGCGAGGCCTGGCTCCGATGCTCTCGCCGCCGGCCTTGGAACCGACGAGCACGAGGCCGGCGCCATCCACGATGCCCGAGGAGTTGCCCGCGTGGTGGACGTAGTTGATCTTCTCGATTTCCGGATGCGCCTGAATGCCGACGGCCTCGAAGCCGCCCATCTCGCCCGGCATCTGGAATGAGGGATTGAGCCCGGCGAGGGTCTGCATCGTCGTCGTCGGACGCATATGCTCGTCCTTGGCGAGAATGACGATGCCGTTCTGGTCCTTCACCGGAACGACGGAGCGGTCGAAGTAGCCGTTTTCCCAGGCGACGCCCGCGCGGCGCTGGCTCTCCACGGCATAGGCATCGACATCGTCACGCGAGAAGCCGTACTTCGTGGCGATCAGATCGGCAGAGACGCCCTGCGGCATGAAATAGCCTGGAAAACTCACGGAGGGGTCCATGTACCAGGCGCCGCCCGACATGCCCATGCCGACGCGGGACATGCTCTCGACCCCGCCGGCGATGACGATGTCGTCCGCACCCTGGGAGATCTTGCCGGCGGCTAGATTGATGGCATCGAGGCCGGACGCGCAGAAGCGCGAGATCTGCAGCCCGGGGGCCCGGGTCGAGTAGCCTGCTTCGAACGCCGCCGCCTTGGGAATGACGGCGCCGGCTTCGTAGACCGGATCGACGCAGCCCATGATGATGTCGTCGACGGTGCTCGTATCGAGACCGTTGCGGTCCCGCAGCGCCTCGAGCATGCGGGCAGCAAGGCGGGGCGTCGGGACTTCATGCAGAGCGCCGTCCTTCTTGCCGCGACCGCGTGGCGTGCGCACATGGTCGTAAATGAATACGTCAGTCATGATCCCGTTCTCCCAATCGGCACGAAGCCGTCGATATATCCTTGGAGGCGATGAAACGTGAGGTGGCGGTCGCGTGTCAGAATGCGGCGGCGTCGAGCGCCATAAGCGTATCCGATCCCGCTTCGATGCGCGAGCGGCGCAGGGCCGTCTCGGGCAGGATCCGCTCCATGTAGAACGTCGCCGTCACCAACTTGTTTTGCAGGTACGTCTTGCGGTCGCCGGCACCTGACGCCAGAAGGTCCTGCGCGGTCTTCGCCATCTTCGCCCACATGTAGCCGAGGATGACCAGCCCGCTGAGGTGCATGTAGTCTGTCGAGCCAGCTCCCGCATTGTCGGGCTTTGCCATCGCGTTGGACATGAACCACATGGACGCCGACTGCAGGTCGTTCAGGCTCTTCTTGAGCGCCTTGGTATAGGGGTTCATTCGCTCGTCATTGCGGTTTTCGTCGCAGAAATCGCCGATCTCCTTGAACAGCGTCATGATGGCGCGGCCACCGTTAAGGCCAAGCTTCCTGCCGACGAGGTCGAGCGCCTGGATGCCGTTGGCGCCTTCGTAGATCATGGCAATGCGTGCATCGCGCACATACTGGCTCATGCCGTGCTCTTCGATATAGCCGTGCCCGCCATAGACCTGCTGTGCCATGACGGCATGGTCAAAGCCGCGGTCGGTCAGGACGCCCTTGAGGATCGGTGTCAGGAGGCCCAGCAGGTCATCGGCCGTCTGGCGCTCCGCTTCGTCTTCGGAGCGATGCGCAATGTCCGACTTCAGCGCAGTCCAGAGCGTGAAGGCCCGGCTGGCTTCGTTGAAGGCGCGGATTGTCATCAGCACGCGGCGGATGTCCGGATGGACGATCAGCGGATCGGCCTTCTTGTCCGGCGCCTTGATGCCGGAGAGCGAGCGGCCCTGCAAACGCTCGCGCGCATAGGCGACAGCGTTCTGATACGCCGTCTCCGAGACCGAGAGACCCTGCAGGCCGACGCCGAGACGGGCCTCGTTCATCATGACGAACATGGCGTTCAAGCCGCGATTGGCGGCACCGATCAGGTAGCCCGTCGCGTCGTCATAGTTCATGACGCAGGTCGAATTGCCGTGGATGCCCATCTTGTGCTCGATGGCGCCGCACGTCGCGCCGTTGCGCGCGCCCGGCGTGCCGTCGGCCTGAACGATGAACTTCGGCACGATGAAGAGCGAGATGCCCTTCGTCCCCTCGGGGGCGCCTTCGATGCGGGCAAGGACAAGATGGACGATGTTGTCGGCCATATCGTGTTCGCCGGCGGAGATGAAGATCTTCTGGCCAGAGATCTTGTAGCTGCCATCGGCCTGCGGCACGGCTTTGGTTCGCAAAAGCCCCAGATCGGTGCCGCAGTGCGGCTCCGTCAGGTTCATCGTTCCCGTCCAGTCGCCGGCGATCATCTTCGGCAGATAGGTGGCCCGCTGCTCGTCCGTGCCATGCTCGATGATGGCGGCGATGGCCCCCTGCGTCAGGCCCGGATACATGGTGAGCGACATGTTGGCGGACGACATGTATTCGCCGATCGCCGTGTGGAGCGTGTAGGGCAGGCCCTGGCCCCCGAACGCTTCCGGTGCGGCAAGGCCCAGCCAGCCGCTCTGGCGGTAGAGGTCATAGGCTTCCTTGAACCCTTTCGGGGTGGTGACCGAGCCGTCCGGATGGCGGACACACCCCTCCTGATCGCCTGAAAGGTTCAGCGGAAACAACACTTCCTCGGCCAGCTTGGCAGCTTCGCCGACGATGGCGTGGAGCATGTCCGGCGTGACGTCCGAGAAGCCGGGGATATTGTTGTAGCGCTCGATGCCGAGCACGTCATTGAGAATGAAAAGCGTATCCTCGACCGGAGCCTTGTAGATGGGCATCGACTGTCTTCCTCCTGCGGCCTATCCTCATTAAGGCCATTCATGAGGGCACTCTATTAAAAACTGACGTGCGCGTAAACGTCAAATTGGCGGCCGGTGCGTTTTGCCCGAAAATTACGGTCGCGGGCAGACTGAGACTGTCGGCAAAAACTAACCTTTTCGTGTCCAAGCCCCGAAATCGGGCGAGAGGTTAACGGCTTGTTTACCACGTTCCGTGAAAGTGGCGCGAGAGGTCAATGCTGCTTGTTCCGTTCCGAGTCGTCCGCAGCGTGTCCACCGGCTCAAGGGGCCTGACCCTTCGGCCGCGTTCGGGGAATGCCAGGCAAAAGGCGAAAGCACATATGAACGGATCGCGATCAACTCCTCCCCGGATGGGCACCCCGGCCGATGACCGTCAAGACGGTCGCCATGGCGAGCGTTCCTCGCTGGAAGCCCTGAACCGCACGATCGAAGGTCTGGAGGCCCGCATCGAAGGCCTGATCGCGCCTGCCAAGCGCGAGACGCGCCCGCCGGAAGCGGCCCGCAATGGTGGTGGCGCTGCAGCCGAGCGGCCTGTCTCCCGCGCCGATGCGATTTCCGAAATCCTCCAGCGTCAGCGTGCGCTGAGCGCCACGCGCCTGGAAAAGGCAACCGAGCGTCATCGCATTCAGACGCGCGCGCCGTCTGCTCCGGTGCCGGCCCCGTCCGAGCCGGCCCCCGCGCGGGTCTCCGCTTCGAGCCCGGCCCTTGCACGCGGCTCCGACCGCTTTGTCGCGCCCGCTTATGACGATCGGCAGCCGCCGCGCCCCGCGCTGGACGACGATCTGTCCATGCGCAGCCATCGCGAGCCCGCCCGTGCAGCGTCGCGCCCCGTCTTGCAGCCGGTAGCCGCTGCCGTGCCGGAGACGGCCGTCCGCGATATCGCCACGGCGCTGGTTGGCCTCCGTCAGGATCTGAAGCGCGACATCGAGCAGGGTCTCGCGCGCGAAATGTCGTCGCTGCGCAACGAGATGCATGGCATCGCCGCAGCCGCGACGCAGGGCGACGCCCTTGCGCAGGATATTCGCCAGGACCTGCAGCGCCTGTCGCTGTCGCTCGCCGATCTCGGCCGCCAGCCCACGACCTCCGAGAGCAATGCCCTGCGCGCCGATCTGGAAGAGATGCGCGCGATGATCGACGGTCTTGCCCGCGAGGAAAGCGTGCGCCGGATGGAGAGCCGCTGGACCGGCGTCGAGGATCGGCTGAACGTGTTCGATGCCGCCCGCGATGACGAACTCGTGGCGCTCGCCTATCGCCTGGACGAGATCAAGTCGCAGCTCGGCACCATGAACAACGGCCCAGCGCTCTACGCCCTCGAAGACAAGCTCGTGGCGGTCGCCCAGGCGATCGACCTCATCGGCCGGCACATGCAGCCGGACGACCGCCGCTTCCAGGAACAGTTCGCCGATCTCGATGCGCGTCTCGACGAGATCAGCCGCGCCATCGTCGCGAGCGGCCGCACGGCCTCGACCTCCGACAGCCCCGGCGTGACCCGGGTCGAAAGCCGTCTCGTCGACCTGTCGCGCCAGATCGACGATCTTGCCTATCCTGCCGACAACGGTCTTGCAGCGCGCATCGAAGCCTTGTCCGCGCGCGTGGAAGACCTTGTCAACGCGGAAGCGGCCGCGCGTCTCGAAGAGCGGCTCGATCATCTCTCCGCCATGATGGAACGCGCCGAGCGCGCCGCCGTCCAGCCGGACCTCACCGGACACCTCGCCGACATCTCCGCGAAAATCGACGCGCTCGACACGGGCGATGTCAGCCATACCCTGGCCCGCCGCTTCGACGACCTCGCGCGCCGCATCGACAATCTCGACAGCTCCCCAGCCTTGCCGGACGATCGCTTCCTGCGGCTCGAAGGCCAGCTGTCAGGCATTGCCCAGCGTCTCGACGAGACGCATGCCGCGCCCTACGACGATGGCGAGGTCCTGCGCAGCCTCCAGGATCAGATCGCCAATCTCTCCTTCCTCATCAGCCAGCCGCGCGAAACGACACCTGCCGTTCCGGCAGAGGTCGAAGGCCGCATGAACGCGCTGGAAGATTACCTCGCCTCGAGCGACGAATACATCATCGAAGCTGCCCGGCAGGCGGCCGAAGCGGTGATGGAAGCCTATACGCGCAATGGCATGACGCAGTCGGCATCTCCGGCCCTGGGCGATATTGCCGCCATCTCGGCTCTCGCGGACGATCTGAAGACGCTGGAGGATCTGAGCCGGTCGAGCGACGAGCGCACCGCCCGCACCTTCGAGGCGCTGCACGAAACGCTTGTCCACATTGCCGACAAGCTGGAGCGTATCGAGGAGCGTGCGTCTGCGCCGATCGTCCGGGACGAGGCAACCCCTGCATTCGGCCGTCGCGACACGGCCGCGACGATGCCGCGCGCCGAAACGCCCGCCTTCCTGGAGCGCGGCGAGGTCGACGACAGCTATGGCGATCTGACACGGACGATGCACGCCACCGTCGCGATGCCTGCCGACATTGCGTCGCGGATGTCGATGGAGCGCGATACATTTGATCATCGCGATCGTCCCGCTGCCGAGGATGCCGTTACTGATCCGGCGCATCTTGCGGCTGCGGACATGCGCGAGCCCCAGGGTCTCGTCCCGGACGAGGCAGCCGTTGTGCGCACTGGGCTTCTCTCCGGCCTCACAAGCCGCTTTGCCGGCAAGCGCGCCAAGCAGGCAGCTCCCGCCGTCGAGCGCCGCTTCGTCGAGCCGACGCCGCCGATCGATGCGCTCGAAACCATTAACCCCGAAGCCGCCAACCAGCTCCTGGAGCCGGGCTCCGGCACGCCGGACGTCAAGAAGATCCTGGAACGCGTCCGCGCGGGCCAGGCCGCGCGCCCATCTGTTGCGAGCGAGGGCGACAAGTCGGATTTCATTGCGGCGGCCCGGCGCGCAGCCCAGCAGGCAGCCCAGGAGGTCGATACCGGCAATCGCACGGCAGCCCGCCCCGGTGCTGCGCCGAGCGCTCTTGCCCGCCATCGACGTCCGATCCTCATGGCCGTCGGAGCCGTGCTCCTCGCCATTCTGTCCTATCCGCTCGTCAGCACGCTGATGAAGACCGAGCAGACGGCAGCCCCGGTCACGGCGATCGAATCGCCCGTCGACCGGGATGCGGTCCCGGCCGATCAGGCGTCTGGCCAACAGGCACCGGAAAGCGCCTCCGGGACGGCCCCGGCGCTCGCTGCGCCTGCAGCCGACGGCGGGCCTGTCACCGAGGCGTCCCCCGAGACGCAGGAGGAAGGCGTCGCGCCGCTGAGTTCGTTGCAGCCGCAGGGCCAGGCGACAGAAGGCAGTGCTCCCATCGCCGGGCAAGCCGAGGCCCAGCCCGTAGCGCCTGCTGCCGAGACCGTCGCTCCCGAAGTGTCCACGGCCGCGGAACCGGCCGTCTCCACGGCAGTAGCGCCCGCCGGTGTCGATGTGCCCACGGAAATCGTGCCCGTCGCGCTTGCCGATGCTGCTCGCGCCGGCGATCCCAAGGCCTATTTCGAAATCGGCGCGGTCTATACCGAAGGTCGTGGCGTCAAGGCCGACTTCGCCAAGGCTGCGGAATGGTACCAGCGCGCTGCAGATGCCGGCGTGGTGCCTGCCCAGTATCGTCTCGGGAGCCTGTACGAAAAGGGCACCGGCGTTCCCCGCGACGCTGCCAAGGCCCGCACGCTCTATCAGAAAGCAGCCGAAAGCGGCAATGCGAATGCCATGCACAATCTCGCGGTCATGCTGGCCAGCGGCAATGGCACCACCCCGGATTTCACCCTTGCCAGCATGTGGTTTGCAAAGGCGGCCGATCTGGGCGTCCGCGACAGCCAGTTCAACCTCGCCATTCTCTATGCGCGCGGCAACGGCGTCGCCAAGGACCTCGTGGAATCCTACAAGTGGTTTGCGGTCGCGGCTGCCGACGGCGATACCGACGCGGCGCAGAAGCGCGACCAGGTCGAGAAGGAGCTGTCCCCCGATCAGTTGACGGCGGCCAAGGCCAAGGTCGCAGCCTGGAAACCTGCAGCCCTCGATCCCAAGGGCAACGACACGACCGTTCCCGATACCTGGGTCGGCAAGGGCACGAAGACGTCCTCCGTCGACATGAAGAAGGCCGTCCGCAACATTCAGGCGATCCTGAACAATAACGGCTTCGATGCCGGTACGCCCGACGGTGCGCTCGGAACGAAGACGGTCAATGCCATCAAGGCCTTCCAGACCTCGATCGGTCAGGAGCCCAACGGTCGCATCACCGACGCGCTTGTCAAGGAACTGCTGAAGCGAAACGGCTGACGCATCGACCGACCCGGCGTGTCTCCGAGAAATCGGTGACGCGCGGGACATCGAACTTGCGGCAAGGCGCGTCTCGTCTCGAAGAAGGTCCGAGATACGACCGTCGTTTAGAGATTATCCAGCAGCTCGCTGCATACTGCGGCAACGGCGCGACCTCCAAAGGGTCGCGCCACCCGTTCCGCTCTGTTTGATGCTTGAGGTCCGGCCGTGACGATCTACCTGCCCATTGCCGAATTGTCGGTGAACGTGCTGATCATCCTCGGCATGGGGGCTGCCGTCGGTTTTCTCTCCGGCATGTTCGGCGTCGGTGGCGGATTCCTGATCACGCCATTGCTGATCTTCTACAATATTCCGCCGGTCGTGGCCGTCGCCACCGGCGCAAACCAGGTCGTGGCCTCCTCCATTTCCGGCGCCATCACCCATTTCCGCCGCGGCACGATCGACATCAAGCTCGGGACCGTCCTCCTGCTCGGAGGTCTGGCAGGTGCGACGGTCGGCATCTGGATCTTCGCCGCCTTGCGCCGCATCGGCCAGCTCGATCTCGTGATTTCGCTCGCCTACGTCTTGTTGCTCGGCTCCGTCGGCTCGCTGATGCTGGCGGAAAGCATCAACGCGATGCGGCGCGCCAAGCGCAACGAGGCCATGCCGCTGCGTCGTCCCGGCCACCATGGCTGGATCCACCGGCTTCCCCTCAAGGTCCGGTTCAAGAAATCGAAGATCTATCTCAGCGTCATCCCGGTGGCCGGTCTCGGCTTCTGCATCGGCATTCTCACCTCCGTCATGGGGGTCGGCGGCGGCTTCATCATGGTGCCGGCCATGATCTATCTCCTGCGCATCCCCACCAATGTCGTCGTGGGCACGTCGTTGTTCCAGATCATCTTCGTCTCCGCCTACACCGTCATCGTCCAGGCGACGGCCAACTATACGGTCGATATCGTCCTCGCCTTCGTCCTGATGATCGCCGGGGTCATCGGCGCGCAATATGGCGTGCGTGTCGGCCAGAAGCTGCGTGGCGAGCAGCTGCGGGCGCTTCTGGCCCTGCTGGTTCTCGCCGTCGGGATCCGCCTTGCGGTCGAACTCGTTCTGCCGCCTGCAGATGTCTATTCCGTCATCGCGTCGGGGTCGGGCTTCTGATGCGGTCCTTCCTTGCAGGCCTCATCGCCATTCTCATGCTGGCACTCCCAGCAGTGGCGCAGACCGGGGCCGAAGAGTTCACGGAGAAGCTCGATATCGGCATCTCCACCGACGAGATCGCGATCACCTCCGACTTTCGGGGCGCGGATCTGACGATTTTCGGCGCGATCGACGGTTTCGCGCCCGATCTTCTGGCGCAGGGAAAATACAACATCGTCGTCGCGCTGGAGGGCCCCAAGGAAAGCGCGACCGTCCGCAAGAAGCGGCGTGTGTTCGGCATATGGGTCAACACGCAGTCGATGACCTTCGAACTCGTACCGGAATCCTATTCCCTGTCGAGCACGCGGGACATCGACGCCATCGCGCCGGCCAACGAGATGAACAATATGGGGATCGGCGTGTCCCACATGACGCTCAGTCCCATCGGCTATATCGGCGACGGCAGCAGCGTCACGGAGTTTCGCAACGCCTTTCGCCGGCTGCGCGAAACGAGCGGCGTCTATCAGCGCGATCCCGGCGGCGTGCAGTTTATCTCGGCTAGCCTGTTCAAGGCGTCCGTGCGCCTTCCTGCCGACGTGCCCAACGGCGTTCACGTGGTGCGCGCCTACCTCTTTCGCGACGGCGTGTTCGTGGCTGCAAAGGCCCTGCCGCTTCGGGTCATCAAGACCGGGCTCGAGGCGACGATCACGGAAGCTGCGCACAAGCACCCCTTCTTCTATGGCCTCTTTGCCGTTCTGCTGGCCGTCATCACCGGCTGGGCCGCCAGCGTCGCCTTCCGACGCGATTGAGAGACGACGGCGGCCCTTGGGTACGGGCGGGCTGCTTCAGGGGCAAGGTACGGTTCCATAGCGCGCGATTCTGTCCTATGTCGTGCGAAACATCTCAAGGACAGCCCTCATGAAGCCGATCTTCGTTCAGCTGCAATGCGCCCCCGGCAAGACCTACGAGGTCGCCGACGTGATCTACCGCAAGGAAATCGTGTCGGAAATGTACTCCACCTCCGGCGATTACGACCTCATCATCAAGGTCTATATCGAGGAAGGCCAGGACATCGGCAAGTTTATCAACGACCACATCGCCACCGTCCCCGGGATCATGCGATCGCTGACGACGCTGACGTTCAACGCGTTTTGAAGGTGCATCAAGCCTCCTGCATCCGCTTCTTGACTTTGGGTTGCATCTGGGCAACCTTCTGCATGCAGGGGGCGAGGCATCATGACGACTATTGAAGAAAGTTTACGTGCGATTTCGGAGCGTGTCAGGTCGCATTCGAGTACGATGGTTACGGAAGAAGCTGTTAAGACAGCGGTAGTGCTCCCCTTTTTAAGAGCGCTTGGCTACGATGTTTTTGATCCGAGCGAAGTAATTCCGGAATTTACAGCGGACGCTGTTGGGAAAAAAGGTGAGAAAGTCGACTACGCCCTTAAGATAGAGAACGACGTCAGGATACTTATCGAGTGTAAGCCAATTTCTGTGGCTCTAGAGAAAAAACATCTCGATCAGCTCTATCGATACTTCAGCGTTACCAATGCAAAATTCGCTATCCTCACCAATGGACGGACGTTCAATTTCTACACAGACCTTGAAGCCCCCAATAAGCTGGATACGAGGCCATTTTTCATATTCGACGTAACCGATTTCAGTGCCTCCGTAATTGCAGAGTTGAGGAAGTTTGAGAAGGCCAGTTTTGATGTCGCAGCGATCTTGGCAACTGCGGAACGTCTAAAATACACGTCTGGCGTGAAGCAAGTTATCACGAAGTTGATGGAGGAGCCGTCGGAGGACTTCGTAAGGCTAGTGTCCAGCAGTATCTATGAGGGGCGGATGACATTAGCGGCCCGGGAGATGATGACGGGCGTTGTACGAACTGCTTTTAGAGAAGTGGTCATGGACGTCGTCAAGAGCCGCCTGTCAAACGCTTTGGCCGATACGCAAGAAGTTATTGAGAAAATTGATGAGCCCACAGTCGACGAACCCGAAGTCGTTACGACGGATGAGGAACGTGAAGGCTATATGATTGTTAGAGCAATTCTGAGAGAGGTCACAAGCTCAAAGCGTGTCGTGATGCGAGATCAGAAAACTTACTGCGGAATTCTGCTCGACAACAACAATCGAAAGCCGCTAGCTAGGCTTTGGTTCAATAGGTCCGTTAAGTACATTGGACTGTTCGACAAAGATCATGAAGAAAGAATTATCATCGAGTCTCTAGAACAGATCTACGAGCACAGCGAAAGGTTGCGCAACACAGTTCGAAAGTATGACAGCGGAGCTGAGTAGTCACCCCCGCAGGTTGGCAAACCGCACCGAATAGATCCGGTCGCGGCCGAGCATGTGGGCGGTCAGCCTCGCAGCGTCGAACAGGCGGCAGATATTGGGATGGGAAAGATCCATGCCGCCGGTCGTGACGCCGAAGGCCGGCATGATGAGGCGGCTGCCGTCGGTCGCGAAACAGGCGCGGCGCACCGATTTCTCGCGTCGGCGGACGATGGCGGCCGGGTGCAGGTGGCCGGCGATCTCCCCCGGTACGGCGTCGGGGCTCGGTTCGTGGCGGAACGTGAGTCCGGACAGGCGCATCTCGTCCAGCGAAGTGCCGGGCAGGGTGGCGGCGCCGTCCGGATCGTGGTTGCCGTTGATCCAGATCCATTCCCGGCCGCGCGCCATGTCCACGATCATCTGACGAAACATGTCCGGCATCAGCGCCGAGCCGACGCGATCATGAAAATTGTCGCCGAGGCTGATCACGATCTTCGGATTGTGGCGGGCGATGATCGCCTGCAGGATCTTCAGCGTCGACAGCGTGTCATAGGGCGGCAGCATCATGCCGCGCCGGGCGAACGCCGAGCCTTTCTCGAGGTGCAGGTCGGACACGACAAGCACGTCGTCGTCGGGCAGGTGGAGGCCCCCGAGCGGATCGCAGACGGCGGCAACGCCGTTGATGGCGATCCGTTCGGACAGGGCAGGATAGGCGTCAGCCGCGGTTCGGCTGGCATGGTAGAGGCGGTGCATCAGCGCGTCGTTCCCACCGGTCAACGTACCGGCTTGTCAGAGTCTGTCGAAAGAGCCTGCGAAGGTGCCGACATGCCGAGACCTTGCGAGAGCCCCGGGATATCGGCGTGTTCGCCCATCGCCTCAAAGATCAGCTCGTCGGCGGCTTCTGCCAGCAGCGCATCCGGTGCCTGGCCCGGCACGGACTCCCGACCGATTTCCAGCATGATCGGGACGGCGAGCGGCGAAACTTTCTCAAGCGGACGGTGAACGATGTGGCTCTTGATTCGCACCAGCATATCTCCAAGCCGTCCGATATCCAAAAGCCCTGTTGCCGCATCGTTGCGGGTCGCTTCCAAGAGAATGTGATCCGGCTCGTGGCTGCGCAACACGTCGTAGATCAGGTCGCTGGACACTGTCACCTGACGCCCGGTCTTTTCCTTGCCGGGATGCCGAGGTTCGATCAGCCCTGCGATGATGGCGCAGTTGCGAAACGTGCGCTTCAGCAGGTAGCTCTCGTCCAGCCAGGCCTCCAGGTCGTCGCCCAGCATATCCTCGTCGAAAAGATCCGGAAGGGACGGATGACCAGCCTCGAAGGCCTGTGTCATATCCTCCATGCCCCATATGGCCAGGGAATAATCCGTCGCAACGAAGCCCATCGGGTTCAGTCCGGCCCGGTCCAGCCGGCGTGTCAGCAGCATGCCGAGCGTCTGGTGGGCAAGCCGGCCCTCGAAGGCATAGGCGACCATGAAGTAGCGGTTGCCATAGGGAAAGGTCTCGATCAGCAGTTCGTCCTCGCGCGGCAGCATCGACAGGTCGCGCTGGATGGCCAGCCAGTCGCGCACCTGCTGCGGAAGATCGGCATGAGCCTCGGGATCCGCCAGCATCCGGCGCACCTGTGCGGCGAGATAGGTCGAAAGCGGGAACTTGCCGCCTGCATAGGACGGGATCTTCGGGTCGAGCTTGTAGCCTTGCGTCACGAGGCACTCGTTTTCATGGATGCCCTCGAACCGGATGACCTTGCCGCCGAAC
The DNA here is from genome assembly GCF_001424325.1 of Rhizobium sp. Leaf341. Lineage (NCBI taxonomy): Bacteria > Pseudomonadati > Pseudomonadota > Alphaproteobacteria > Hyphomicrobiales > Rhizobiaceae > Rhizobium > Rhizobium sp. Leaf341. The sequence continues at coordinate 669,385 of NZ_LMPE01000003.1, read as the reverse complement.
AGGAAGGTGTCGCCCGGCGACAGCATCTCCAGGAAGAACTCCTCGACCTTTCCGAGCGAAAGGCCGCCGCGTCCCATGCGCGCCTTGCTCGCCATCTTGCCGACGAGCCGCACGTTCAGCATCGGCGATTCGATGATGGTGCCGATGTTCAGCCGGTACTGCTGCGCCACCTTGCCGTTCGAGACCCGCCACAGCCCGTCCGCGGTCTTGCGGATGCGGGCATAGCGTTCGTAGGTCCGTAGCGCATAGCCACCGGTTGCCACGAAATCGATGATGCGCTCGAAGGTCTCCCAGCTGAGTTCGGCATAGGGAGAGGCGCTGGTAATCTCGTCGTAAAGCGCCAGTGGGTCGAAGGGCGCGGCGCAGGCCATGCCCAGAACATGCTGGGCGAGAACGTCAAGAGCGCCCCGCCCGACCGGCGGCGTGTCCTGCGCGCCGAGATAGTTGGCATCGAGCGCCGCCTGGCACTCCATCACCTCGAAACGGTTCGCGGGAACGAGGATCGCCTGGCTCGGCTCGTCCATGCGGTGGTTGGAGCGGCCGATGCGTTGGGCGAGGCGGCTTGCCCCCTTCGGTGCACCGACATGGATGACGAGGTCGACATCGCCCCAGTCGATGCCCAGGTCGAGCGTCGAGGTGGCGACGACGGCGCGCAGACGGTTTTCCGCCATGGCTGCCTCGACCTTGCGTCTCTGGCCGACATCGAGAGATCCGTGGTGAAGGGCAATCGGCAGGTTGTCGTCGTTGATGGTCCAGAGGGCCTGGAACAGCCGCTCCGCCTGGTTGCGGGTGTTGACGAAGAGAAGGGCGGTGCGGTGCCGCTTGATGGCCTCGTAGACCTCCGGCATCGCATAGCTCGCCGTATGGCCGGACCAGGGTACGCGGACCTCGCTTGCGAGAATGGAGATATCGGGTTTCGCCCCGCCTGCGACGGTGATGACCCCTGCCGCCGCGTTCTGGTCTGGGGACTGCGCCACGAGCCAGCGCTGCAGGTCCATGGGATCGGCCACCGTTGCCGACAGGCCGATCGTTTTCAGACCCGGCGCAAGCCGTCTCAGCCGCGCGAGACCGAGCGCCAGGAGATGTCCGCGCTTGGAGGTGACCAGCGAGTGCAGCTCGTCGAAGATGACATAGTCGAGATTCTTGAAGAACCGTTCGGCTTCGCCATTGGCGATCAGCAGGGCCAACTGTTCGGGCGTCGTCAGGAGGATGTCGGGCGGATCGAGTTTCTGGCGCTGGCGCTTGGATTGGGGCGTATCGCCGGTGCGGTTCTCCACCCGGATCGGCAGCCCCATCTCACCCACCGGCGTCATCAGGTTGCGCTCGATATCGACGGCCAGCGCCTTCAGCGGAGAGATGTACAGCGTGTGGATGCCGTGAAAACCGGAGCCGGGCGGGATCCGGCCGCGCTCGGTGAGCGACACCAGCGAGGGGAGAAATCCGGCCAGCGTCTTGCCGGCCCCGGTCGGCGCAATGAGCAGCATGCTCTCGCCGCCGCGGATCCGCGCCAGAAGATCGAGCTGATGCGGGCGCGGCTGCCAGCCCTTGCGCGAGAACCAGCGCAGGAAGGGTTCGGGCAGGGCAAAGGCCGGCGATGCGGGCTTAACGGACGGGATCTGTTTCACAGGTACGAATGTAGAACGCGGAGGCCCTTCTTTCCAGACGCTGGCACGCTCGGGCTTCATGCCCGGCGCCTTCCTCGGCTCCATCCTTTGGCGCTGGCATCTTCGTCATCTTGCACCTTCGCGATCGTCTTTCTGATCAAAGCGCGATGTCGCGGTCCGTGTTTCGGAAAGGCTTGGGGCTTTGCCGGGGAAACGGAAAGGTCCGAAACCGTTCAAGGAACCATCGAATTCAACACTCGTTTGTCCTCGACAGCAAATGGCCGCAGAGGCAGGCCGAACGTCGAGAGGACGGCACGATGGAACGCAAGGAAACGACCCCGGACGACAACAAGATCCTTCAGGAACCTGCCGAAGGGGACCGCGCCATGATCGATCGCGAGCTGGAGCGCAAGGACGGTGGCAACGTGGCGCATCACGACGATGCGGACGACACGGGAAAGGCAGGCGGCCTGCACGAGACCGTTCGCAAGGCAATGGACGAGGCGGCGCCTCAGACGGGCGTCCGGCCAGGACCCTGAAGCAAGCCCCTAGAATTGATAGGGGTATTTTACGGATGTATGATAAAAGAGGACTATTCGCGAAATAGACGGAAAGGAGAGAGCCGATGACCTTTAGTGTCTCAGGATCGCGAGGCGATCCGAGCCTCCCGCGGATCGACGAAAAGCGCGCGCTGCCTGCTCTGGCCGTCCTGCGCCACATCGAGGCGAAGCTGAAGCACGGCCTGCCGACGGCCGAGGAGCCAGCGGAGGTCGAGCCCGTGCTCACGCAGGACGATATGGCCCGCTTGCGATGCGAAGGGCGTAACGCGGCATTTACTGGATTGTCGGCGAGGTCCTGCCCCTACGCCGTGTCCAGCCGCGCGCAGCGCGAGGCCTGGCTGGAGGGTTTCCATACGTCGAGGTGATGCAGACGATGTTCCTCGACGTGAGAGACTGCTCTTACAAGGCGATATAGCGGTCCGCACGGTGATTGATCGTGAGAAACAGATTGAGCGCGACGGCACCGAGCACCGAGTAGAAGACCACAGACGGGATCGTGACGAAGAAGGCAGCGGTGAGCACGCAGAGATCGATGGCGAGCTGGACAAGTCCGGCGCGGATGCCGAAACGCTCCTGGAGATAGATACCCAGAATACCGACGCCGCCGAGGCTGGCGCGGTGCCGATAAAGCGCCAGCAGCCCGTAACCGAGCAGGAGGCCGCCGAGAAGGGCAGCCCAGGCCGGATGGATGCTCGAAATCACGAAGACGCGCGACTGCATGTCGGCAATGACCGATGTCAGGCCGATGGCAATGAAGGTCTTGATGGTGAAGGCCCATCCCAGCCGCTTCAGCGAGAGATAAAAGAACGGCAGGTTGAGCAGGAAGAAGGCAAGGCCAAAGTTCACGTCGAACGCGTAGTGCAGCAGAAAGGCGACGCCCGCCGTGCTGCCGGTCAGAAGCCCAGCACTGGCCAGGATATAAAGGCCCAGCGCCGACACGAGACTCCCGGTAAAGACCCCCTGCACATCCTCGATCGGCGTATGGCGCGCGGCATTCGTATTCCAGAACCCGAGGGCTGAAATCAAGGACATGGCGTTCGCTCCGAAAAGGCGTTGAGGGCGATATCGACAGGCATGAAAGCCTGACCCGGTGTCAGGAATGCTCGTGCTTCACCAAGGCTGGCCATAGGCCGGATGCCCTTGGAAGTGCCGGTATCATCGGCGTTTCCCGCAGGTTTGCAAGGCGAATACGTAAGGATTGCTGACCTATTTTAAATTCGCAACAAAGCGTCGTTCAGGGGCGCTTGCGTGAAAGAAACAGAATGCCTGCGATATCCTCTACGCCATCTTTGCGAATCGTGGCACGCACGACGTCCATCACCTCCAGTCCGGCTGCGTTGCAGAGGCTGCGGACATAGCGTTCGGCATGGGCGTAACGCAGCGACGGACGCAGGACGAAATCCGCGCCGGAGCTGCTGGTGGGCGGCGCCTCTGCGTCTTCGACGGAAAACGCAAACAGACCTCCGTCCTTCAGCAAGGCCGGCGCGATGGCAAAGACGGCCAGGAGATCGCCGAGATACATCAGCACGTCGGCTGCCACTGCGAGATCGGCGCGGCCTTCCGGCCGGTCGGGAGCGATCAGGCCGGAGGCCCCGAGCGGCCTGGAAAGGTCGGCCTCCCCCAGATGGTCATAGAGATGCTTGTCCGCCGCCTTGGCCAGCATGTTCGACGAAAGATCGTAGCCCTCCAGCGCTCTCACGCGATGCCGGATTTCCGCACCCAAGAGGCCCGTACCGCAGCCGAGATCGATCGCCCGTTCCAGCATCGCGCCGTCCGTGCAGCGCTCGATCATGGCCGCCAGCTGTCCGGGAACCGTATATCCCAGACGTTCGACGAGTGCGGCATCGAACCGATCGGCGTAGTCGTCGAAAAGCCGCGTCACATAGGCACTGGGGGCCTGCCCGGGGACCGCGTCGACGCCCAGCACGGCGCGCTTGAGGCGGGCGCCGAACATGTCTTCGGGGTTGAGGTCGAGCACGCGGGCGAGCGAGGCCGCGGCCGCCTTGGCGTCCCCGGCCTTTTCCTCGTATTCCGCAAGCCGGTACCAGCCGGCGGCCCAGTCAGGCACACGCTCCAGTGCCTGGCGCATGAGATCGGCTGCTTCCGCATGATCGCCGCTTGCACCGAGCATCTGGGCATATTCGGCGCGCCGGTCGGCGAGAAGGTCGCCGGAGGACAGTTGATGCGGGTTCATGGTCGGGCTCCAGTGCCGAAGGGCGCGCGATGCATAGGCTGTCGCCGGGAGCCTGAAAAGGGAATTCGTGTCGAGGTCAGGCTACGCCGCGATTCCGCCTACAATCCTTGCGACAGGAGGCCGCGACCGCTACATGCGGAGGGGGCCGTTGAAGGCCCGGCACCGGATGACCGCGCGCAACAGCCCGAGGAGACGAACAGGCATGGCGGATGGTTTGAACAGGTTTCTCGGCGATACGCCCGGCCGGGTCATCGTGAAGCTGCTGGTCCTCTCGCTGATCGTCGGCTTCGTCATGACCGTGTTCGGCTGGACGCCCTATGGCATCTTCCGCAGCATCCGCGATTTCGTGCTCGACCTCTGGTACACGGGTTTCGACGCGCTGGGCGATGTCGGCGAGTATCTGCTGATCGGCGCGGCGGTGGTGATTCCGATCTTCATCGTGCTCCGTCTGCTCAGTTTCCGTCGCTAGCAATGCCGTTTTCTCCTTCGCAGAATCGCCGCACCTTTTTGACGGCTGCAGCTCTCCTTGCGCTTGGCGGGATGTCTGGCTGCAGCACCACATCCGTGCTTTCGCCACCCGGTGACGGAAGCGATCAGACCGAAGCGACGCTTGGCCTCATCAACGGTTTGCGCAAGGAGCGCGGATTGAGCCCTCTCGCGCGCGATCCGGCTGCTGCTAACGCTGCGCTGTCTCAGGCCGATCGTATGGCGAAAGCCGGCAAGATGGCCCATCTGATCGGGATCACCGACAATTTCGGCAATCGAATGCGAAGCCAGTCGGTCAGCCTGCCGGCAGCCGAAAACATCGCGGTCGGTCAGGCGGATGCGCAAAAAGCCTATCTCGCCTGGCTAAACTCGCCAAAACATCTCGAAAACATGCTCGGTCCGGGCTATTCAGGTCTTGGCGTTGCCGTCATGCGCAATCCCGCTTCCGGCAACCGGCCCTATTGGGCCATGGTGCTCTCCTCCGGCACGTAAAGCCTGGGGAGGTCGTCCAACGGCATGACATCGAAGGTGGATGGACATGACGTCAGGACAAGCGAGAAATGACGGAAGCCGGCTGACATCTGACAGCGCGGGGGCCTTCGAGGTCACCCATCGGCTCATCCTTTCCATCGCCGTGCCCATGACGCTCGGCTTTCTCACGACGCCGCTTCTCGGCCTCGTCGATACCGCCGTCGTCGGGCGCTTGGGCGATGCGACGCTGCTGGCGGGCCTTGCCGTCGGGGCCGTCGTCTTCGATCTCATCTTCGTCACCTTCAACTTCCTGCGGTCCGCCACGACGGGACTGGTGGCGCAGGCATTTGGGCGCGGCGACCGGCGCGCGGAGCAGACCGTCTTCTGGCGCTCGATGACCATCGCGCTCACGGCGGGTTTGGCAACCATCGTCCTGTCGCCGCTTCTCCTCTCGGCGGGGCTGGCTTTGCTCGATCCCGGCGATGCAGTGGCGGAGGTCACGCGCACCTACTTCCTCTGGCGCATCCTTGCCGCCCCCGCATCGCTGGCCAACTATACCATTCTCGGTTACGTCCTCGGGCGCGGGCAGGCAACGCTCGGCCTCCTGCTGCAGACGCTGATCAATGGCGTCAACATCGTCCTGTCGATCACGCTCGGGCTCTACGCCGGCTGGGGTGTGGCCGGCGTCGCCATTGCCACGCTGACCGGCGAAATGGTCGGCGCACTGATCGGCTCCGTGGTCGTCGTTTCCCGTTTCGACCCGACGGCGCGGCCGACATGGCGAGAAATCGCCGAGCGGACCGGGTTGGCGCGTCTCTTCGCGCTGAATCGCGACATCATGATCCGGTCCTTCGTGCTTCTCGCCGTGTTCCTGGTGATGACACGGGTCGGCACGACCTTCGGGCCGGTAACCCTGGCGGCCAATGCCGTGCTGATGACGATCTTTCTCGTGGCCGGCTACTATCTTGACGGTCTTGCCAACGCCGCCGAACAGTTGACCGGTCGCGCCATCGGGGCACAATATCGTCCGGCCTTCGAGCGCGCGCTGAAGATGACGGCGGTCTGGTCCTTCGCGCTGGCGGCGCTGACGACGCTCGGCTTCTTTCTCTTCGGAGACGATATCGTCGATCTCCTGACCACCGCGCCGGATGTGCGCAGCAGTGCCTACGCCTACACGCCGTGGGCGGCGCTGACCGCGACAACGGGCGCGCTCGCCTTTCTCATGGACGGTGTCTTCATCGGCGCGACCTGGTCACGCGACATGCGCAACATGATGCTGGCAGCTTTTGCGATCTATATCGCGGCACTCTGCGCCTTCGTGCCGTTCTTCGGCAATCACGGTCTGTGGGCGTCGCTGAACCTGTTCCTGCTCTGCCGCGGCCTGCTGCTCCTGTCGCGCATACCGCGGCGATCGGCTCAGACCTTTGCCGCCCAGTAGGCCGTGCGCGAATTTCGGATGTCGCGGATCGAGGCCAGCCCCTCGCGATCGCAAAGGCGCGAAAGGCCGGTGACGATACGGCCTGGTAGCGCCGGCCCCTCGAAGATCATGCCCGAATACAGCTGAACCAGATCGGCGCCCGCCCGGATCTTCTCTGCTGCCGTCTCGGCCGAATGAATGCCGCCGACACCGATGATCGGCATGTCGGGCCCGACGCGCTGGCGCATTTTTGCCAGCACCACCGTGGAGAGGTCGAACAGCGGCTTTCCGGAAAGACCGCCGGCCTCTGCCGCCAGTGTCGGATCGGTCAGCCCGCCGCGCGAAAGCGTCGTGTTGGAGACGATCAGTCCGTCGAGCGGATGGGCCAAGGCTTCTGCGGCGATATCGTCGAGGCCCTCGTCGCTGAGATCGGGCGCGATCTTCAAGAACACCGGCAGCCGGCGTTTCACTTTGCGTGCTTCGATATCCCGCGCCTCCAGCACGGCTGCCAGAAGGGCAGACAGGCTGCTGCGGGCCTGGAGGTCGCGCAAGCCGGGCGTGTTCGGCGAGGAGATATTGGCCGTGAAATATCGCGCCACCGGTGCAAAGCATCGGATGCCCAGAACATAGTCGTTCACCCGGTCGGTGCTGTCCTTGTTGGCGCCGATATTCACGCCGATCAGCGGATCGCTCCGACATGCCTTCAGCCGATCGAGCGCTGCGGCATGTCCGTCATTGTTGAATCCCAGCCGGTTGATCACGGCCTCATCGCGAACCAGCCGGAAGATGCGCGGCCGGTCGTTGCCCGTCTGGGGGCGGGGGGTCACAGTGCCGATCTCGGTAAAGCCGAAGCCGAGGCGCAGCAGTGCCTCGGGGACTTCCGCGTTCTTGTCGTAACCGGCGGCCATGCCGAGAGGGTTGGGAAAGCTGATGCCCGCCACCGACTGGCGCAACCGCGGATCCGCCGATGCCGCATGCGATGGCACGAGGCCAGAACGCAGGGCCTTGATCGACAGTCCGTGTGCCGTTTCCGGATCGGTGAGAAACAGGGCGCGCCGCGCCAGGGTTTCCAGATGAGCCTTCATGCACGGAGCTCCGGAATGATGTGCGTGCCGTCCGGCGCCAGCGGGAGAGGCTGCTCCGACAGGACGGCCGTCATGGGAAGCGGCCCGTAGAGATGCGGAAACAGCGCTCCGCCGCGCGAGGGCTCGTAGATGAGGGCTTCACCGAGCCTCTCGCCGTCGATGGCGACCAGCAACAGGTCGTCCTGCCCGGCAAAGTGACGACGTGCGGTTTCCGCGACCTGGTCCGCGGTCGAGAAATGGATGAAGCCGTCCGCGAGGTCGACCGGCGCGCCGTCGAACGATCCGGCGGCCTGTGCGTTTCGCCAGAGTGACGTTGGCACGATTTTGTAGATGATGCCGGACATGCTGCTTGCTCCTCGTCGTTCGATGCGCGCCAGGCAGACATGATCTGCAACCGGCAGGGCAACGCTTCGGGCTCCGTCCTCGGGTCGATCTCCGATCGCACGCCGTCGCATAAGGCGAGAAGCGTCGCAACGAGACAGGCCCCGCAAGGCGGGTCGCCCCCATGCCGTGGACTTGCCGTAAAGCGGCGTAAAAGTCCACCACTCGTCAACCATGCGTGCCACGTGACACGCCCGAACGCCAAAGCCCAGGAGGATCTGCCGCCATGACCAAATCCATGACCCGCCGTTGCCTCGCACCGAAACGCCTCTCCTGTGCGACTGTGATGCTTCTGATCGGCGCTGCCCCGGTCTTTGCCGAGGAACCGATGCCGGGTCGCTACAGCATGCAGAAGACCGATACAGGCATCGCACGGCTCGACACGCAGACGGGCGAAGTCACCCTCTGCCAGGAAAAGGCGGGCGATCTCGTGTGCCGGATGGCCGCCGATGAGCGAACGGCCTATGACCTGGAACTCGAACTCCTCGAAAAACGTGTAGACGCCCTGGAAAAAGCCGCAAGCGAACCGCCGCGGGCCTTGTCGCCGCGATTGCCGACGCAGGAAGAGATTGACCAGACCATGGGCATTATGGATAGAATGTTGCGCAGTTTCATGGGCATTGCCAAGGATTTCGGTCGCGAGTGGCAGGGGGAGGAGAAAACCCCGCCCGCGGCCGACTTGGAGGGCGATCTCCGGAAGACGTGATCCGGGCGACGACCGGAAAGGCAAGGCATGACGCCGGTCGACGGGTTGGAGGACCCGGTCGCCGGTCGCTCGGGGAGGGAGCATCATGGCACAGGGCATGACCATCATCGTTGCGGACGATCATCCGCTTTTTCGTGGGGCGATGCGGCAGGCGCTCGCCGCCATGCCGGGCGCACCCGATATCGTGGAAGCCGGCGATTTCGGTGCCGTGCGCGACGCGGCGGCAGGTCACCCCGATGCCGATCTTCTGATGCTTGATCTCACCATGCCGGGCGTGAGCGGCTTTTCCGGCCTGATGGTCCTGCGGACCGAATTTCCCTCGCTGCCGATCCTCATCGTCTCCGCCCATGACGAGCCGGCCACCATCACGCGGGCGATCGATCTCGGCGCCTGCGGCTTCCTGTCAAAATCGGCCGGGATCGACGACATTCGCCGCGCGATCGATACGGTCATCGCCGGCAATCTCTACACACCCGATGGTTTCCAGCGTGGCATGAGCCACGAGCCCGATGTCGCCGATCTGATCCAGCGACTGAACACGCTGACGCCGCAGCAATCCCGCGTGCTGGCCATGCTGGCCGAAGGTCTCCTCAACAAGCAGATCGCCTACGAGCTCGGTGTCTCCGAGGCGACGATCAAGGCGCACGTCTCGGCCATTCTCCTGAAGCTCAATGTCGACAGCCGCACCCAGGCGGTGATCCAGCTCGGCAAGGTCACCGCCGTCGCGGCGTAAGCTTTACGCGGTGCGGCGAACGCGTCGTGTCATGATCCGGTTTGTCGCTGCGGGGGTCATTCGGCCGCCGCTTTCGGCATGGCCGCCGAGCGCGTCAGCCAGGCCCGCAGCGCGGCTGGCCGCACCGGCTTGTTCTGAAGCGCAATTCCGTCGCGCTCGGCCGCTGCGCGAACCTCGATCGACCGATCCGCCGTGATCAGAAGGGCCGGGACTTCGCGGCCGCAGGCTGCACGAACATCGCGGATGGCATCGATCCCCGTTGCGTGATCGAGATGGTAATCGGCGATGATCGTATCCGGCATGTCATGGCGCGCGCCGGGCAGCCAGACTTCCGCGGAGGCCGCCGTCATGACACGGCATCCCCAGCTTTCCAGAAGGCTGCGCATGCCTTCGAGGATCCGCGGCTCGTTGTCGATGCAGAGAACGGCGAGCCCGTTCATCGGCGTGGCGTGCCCGACGTTTGCGCTTGTCCCGCCAGATGCCGCTTTCGGCCGGGCGCTCGCCTCGATGGGCAGCGTCACCCGGAACCGGGTGCCCTTTCCCGGCACGGAATGAAGATCGACGGCATGGTGCAGCACGCGGGAGATCCGGTCCACGATCGAAAGTCCCAGTCCGAGCCCCGAGGCCGTTCGCGCCCCTTCCTCCAGCCGCGCAAACTCCTTGAAGACCGTCCGGAATTTCGAGGCGGGAATGCCGATGCCGGAATCGATCACCTCGATCACGGCGTCGCTTCCCCGGCGTCGCACGCCCACGAGCACACGTCCGCGCGGCGTATATTTCACCGCGTTCGACACGAGGTTCTGCACCAGGCGGCGCAGCAGGTTCGGATCGGTGCGCACGCTGAGCGACGTGGGCATCACGGTCAGTTTCAGGCCGCTTGCCTTGGCGACCGGCGCGAAGTCGGTCTCGATGCGTCGGAGGAAATCATCAAGGGGTACGGTTTGCAGGCGCGCCTTCATGGCGCCGGTGTCCAGCCGCGAAATATCGAGCACGGCACCGAGAATGGCTTCAACGGACTCCAGGGACGAGTCGATGTTCTGGACCAGCAGTCGATTTTCCGACGCGCCCAGACGCTCGACCAACGAAGACGAGTAGAGTCGGGCGGCATTCAGCGGCTGCAGGATGTCATGGCCGGCTGCCGCAAAGAAACGCGTCTTTCCGTTGTTTGCCTCTTCGGCCGCCGCGCGGGCTTCCGCCACCTCGCGGTTGACCCGCGTCAGTTCCGCCGTCCGCTCGGCAACGCGCGCCTCCAGCGTTTCGTTTGCCTGCAGCAGCGCCATGTCGGCGGCGACGCGCTGCGTGATGTCGGTGTAGGTCGTGACCAGGCCCTTGTCCGGCATGGCATTGCTGCGCACCTCGATGATCCGCTCGCCGCCGGAGAGCACCAGTTGGAACGGCTTGTCGAGAGCCAGAAAGCTTGTCAGCAGAGCCGGTTCGCCGTCGCGCACCCGGTCCCCGCGCCGCGTCAGGATCGCAACGATCTCCGAGAGCGGAAAGCCGACCTGGCCCGAGGCCTCGGGCAGATCGAGCAACTGCCGGAACCGGCGGTTCCAGATGATCAGATGGTTGGAACTGTCGAAGACGGCGATGCCCTGATCCATCTGCGACAGGGCTGTCTGCAGCATGTCCTGATTGTATTGCAGCGCTTCGCTGGCCTGATCGAGGAGAATGGCCGTATCCGGCGACGTGTCGTCGAGCCGTTGAAGAACCAGGGACAGCACAAGCCGCGCCGAGGACGAGCCGATGGCGCTGCCGAGAATCTGTTCAGAGAAATGAATGAGCGCCATGTCGGCCGGCTGTCCGTCTTCCAGCCGGCGCCCGCTCTTGCGCGCATGGGTTTCGAAGGATCGCTGCATCCGTTCCTCGCCGAGATAGCGGGCGATGGTGTTTTTCAGGTCGAGCACGGTGATCTTGGTCTTGCGGCCCCGGAATGCGCGCTCGGTGCGCGATGTCCTGTGAATGAAGAACCCGGCTTGCAGGCGTTCCAGGGGTTTCGGCGCGCGCGACAGCGAGAAGAGGATATAGGCCGTGCTGTTGAACAGGAGGCTGAGCGCCGTCGCATTCACCAGGGGGTCGGCGGTCTCGACGGTGAACATGTCGGCAAAAGGAAACAGGAAGCCGAGAATCGTCGCCGCTACCTGCGAATTGTCGGGACCGCCAAGGCTCGGCAGAAACAGCAGATAGGCCCAGATGAAGAAACCGATGGTCATGCCGGCAATGGCGCCGCGTGCATTCGCCTGCCGCCAGACAAGTCCGCCGAACATGGCCGGCGCCATCTGGGCGATCGCCGCAAAGGACAGAAGCCCGAGGGAGGCAAGCCCCGCCGTGATGTCGGCGGCGCGATAATAGCCGTAGCCAAGCAGAAGCACCGCGAAGATTGCCATCCGCCGGACATTCAGAAGCGTGGCGCCCACATCCTTGGATCGGCCTCGCCCGGTCAGGTTTCGCCGCAGAAAGATCGGCATGACGATGTCGTTCGACAGCATGATCGACAGGGCGACGGAGGCGACGATGACCATTGCCGTCGCGGCAGAGAACCCGCCGATGAACGCAATGAGGGTCAGGATGGGCAGGTCGTGCGACAGCGGCAGCGTCAGCAGGTAGAGATCCGCGACACCGTTTCCCTGAAAGGTCAGCATGCCGGCGATGGCGACGGGCAGCACGAAAAGATTGATGCCGACGAGATAGAGCGGGAACAGAATGCCCGCCGTCCGAAGCTCACCGGCCGTGCGGTTTTCCACCACCGTCACATGGAACTGACGCGGCAACAGGATGATGGCGATGGCCGAGAGAACGGTCAGCACGATCCAGCGGGCCACCGGCGTCTGATAGGTGAGGGCCTGCATCACCGCACTGTTCTCCCGGGCGCGGGCCAGCATGTCGGCCGGGCCGTCGAACAGGAAGAAGATGACGTAGAGGCCGACGGTAACCAGCGCCACGAGCTTGACGACCGATTCCATCGCGATCGCCAGGATCAGCCCATCCTGATGCTCCGTCGCATCCGTGTGCCGTGTGCCGAAGACGATGGCAAAGCAGGCCAGGAACAGGGTGACCAGCAGGGGGAGGTCGATGAACGCCGCTCCGCTGTCGAGCCCGTAGGGTCGGGTATCGACCAGGACGGCCATCGAACTCGACACGGCTTTGAGCTGCAAGGCGATGTAGGGAATGGCGCCGACCAGCGAGATCAGCGCCACGATGCCCGCCACGGTCGGGTTCTTGCCATGCCGTGCCGCGATGAAATCGGCCACCGATGTCAGCTTCTGCGACTTTGCCAGTGCCGTGATGCGGCGAATGATCGGCAATCCCACCGTGAACATGAGGATCGGGCCGATATAGATGCCGGTGAATTCCAGCCCCCGTTCGGCAGCAAGGCCGATGCCGCCGAAATAGGTCCAGCTCGTGCAGTAGATCGCCAGGCTGAACGCATAGACGACGGGGCGACCGCGTGCCGCCACGCCGCTCGTTGCAGCCTTGCGCGCCCTGCGGTCGCCATAGGTGGCGACGGCAAACAGAAACAGCAGATAGGTGAAGGCGGCCGCAAAGACGACCGTGCCGGATAGCATGCATTCCTCCTCGACGGCGCGCCGATCCCGAGCCCGGTCCCGATCACAGGCAGCGAGCTTGGGCCCCGAACATAGGGGAAAGGCGCGGCGAAGAGAATTCCTTTGGCTTACGTCTTAGGTCGAAGCCGCTGGATGAAAAGCGCAGGACGACGAAAGCAGCCGGTCACAAATGCGAGCCGTTGCAGCTTTCCTTTCTTTCGAAAGACGATACGTTTGCTCCGGGGGCCGGCACGTCCGGTGCACGTCAAAGGAGAGTTGGGATGTTGAACGAGTTCAAGCAATTTATCGCCCGCGGCAACGTGATGGATCTGGCCGTCGGCGTCATCATCGGTGCGGCTTTCAGCAAGATCGTCGATTCCGTCGTGAACGACCTCGTTATGCCGGTCGTCGGCGCGCTCACGGGCGGTGGCTTCGACTTCTCCAACTACTTCCTCGTGCTCAGCGGCAACGTGACGGCCACGACGCTCGCCCAGGCACGCGAGCAGGGGGCTATCTTCGCCTATGGCAATTTCATTACCGTGCTCATCAACTTCATCATCCTTGCCTGGATCATCTTCATGATGATCAAGGGCGTCAACAAGCTGCGCGCGTCCGTCGAGCGCGACAAGCGCGAGGGCAAGGAAGAGCAGGCTCCGCCGCCGGCAGATGTCCAGCTTCTGACCGAAATCCGCGATCTGCTGCGCGCACCGCGCGTCTAATGCAGGTCGTCCGAACGTGTGCAGCGGTTTCGGAAAACGACATGCATTTAAACAAGACCTTAAAGTACGTTGCGTGAATCCTTTTCCACGCACCGCGCTTTCGGCGAAACATCACGAAAATCGATCGGACGGCCAGCGATTATCGCGTGATCGTCCGGTCGAAAGGGTCTAGGACGTCTCGGTCGTCAACCGGACCCTTACCAGCCATGTCGTCATTCTCGTCGCCTTCCTCCTCGGATACCAACGTTCCGGCCAGCATCTCGCCGAGCCTGAGCGCCCGCGCACATGCGGCGCCGCAGAGCGGCATCGTGGAGGTCGTGAACTATGCGCGTGGCCGCGAAGGGCTCATTCCGCTTTGGGTCGGCGAGGGGGACCTTCCGACGCCGGATTTCATCTCGCAGGCGGCGCGCGACTCCCTGACGGCGGGCGAGACCTTCTACACCTGGCAGCGTGGCATTCCCGAGCTTCGCCAGGCGATCGTGCGCTACTACGACCGGCACTTCAACAAGACCCTCGCCATGGACAATGTCTTCGTCACGGGCTCCGGCATGCAGTCGATCAAGCTGGCTGTGGAAGCGGTGGCCTCCCCGGGCGACGAGCTCCTGTACCTGACGCCGGCCTGGCCCAACTTCGCCGCATCTGCCGAGCTCTCGGGGGCGCAGGCCGTCGGCGTGCCTCTCTCGTTCGCAGACGGCAAGTGGCAGCTGGATCTCGACCGGATCGAGGCGGCGATCACCCCGCGCACCCGGGCACTCTTCGTCAATACGCCATCGAACCCGACCGGCTGGACGGCAACGCCGTCCGATCTCATCGCGCTTCTCGATCTCGCGCGCCGTCATGGCCTGTGGATCATCGCGGACGAAATCTATGCGCAATATTTCTATGCCGAGGCGCGCGCGCCGTCTTTCCTCGATGTCATGGAGGATGAAGACAGGATCATCTTCGTCAACTCCTTTTCCAAGAACTGGTCGATGACCGGCTGGCGTGCAGGGTGGATCGTAGCCCCGGCCGAGATCGGCCAGGCGCTCGAGAATCTCATCCAGTATTCGACATCGGGCGTGGCTCCCTTCATCCAGGCCGGGGCCTGCGTCGCGCTCGATCATGGCGACGACTTCGTCCGCCAGAACGTCGTCAAGGCGACCATGTCGCGCGATATCCTCTGCGATGCCCTGATCGCGACGAACCGGGTCGAGACGCTTCGTCCGGATGGCGCCATCTACGCCTTTCTCAAGATCGACGGCATCACCGACGTGCGCGCGGCGGCGCTCGACATCGTCGATCGGACCCTGGTCGGCCTTGCCCCCGGCACGGCGTTCGGCGAGGGTGGCGCCGGCTTCATGCGGGCCTGCTTCCTGCGCGATCCGCTCCACATCCGCACCGCTGCGGATCGACTGGCAAGCTACATCGCCGCCCTGTAAAATTGACGGCGAGACGTCGCGCCCTACGTCTTCTTGACCCATGACGAGCCGCTGATCCCTTGGCGGGCATTGGCGGGCATTGACGGAGGTCGGAAGGAGATGCGTGCATCAAGAGAGCGTGGCCGTCCTCCGGCCCGCGTGACGTTCACGGCCGGAGACGTCCGGTGAAGGTCGTGATCCGGGCTGACGGCCCGGACCTCCGCTTTCCCGTTCCAGGCAATCTCTCGAAGCCCCTGGTCGAGATCGGCGGGCGTCCACTGATCTGGCACATCATGAAGATCTACGCTGCGCACGGTATCAGC
Organism: Rhizobium sp. Leaf341; assembly: GCF_001424325.1. Lineage (NCBI taxonomy): Bacteria > Pseudomonadati > Pseudomonadota > Alphaproteobacteria > Hyphomicrobiales > Rhizobiaceae > Rhizobium > Rhizobium sp. Leaf341. The sequence continues at coordinate 653,767 of NZ_LMPE01000003.1, read as the reverse complement.
GATTTTATCCTTTGCTGCGCCGAGAATGCCGCCGATATCAAGAATTTCTTTGCCGGCTACGCGCTTCACGCCGCCGATGTGACCTTCGATCTCACGCAAAAGAGCGCCGAGATCCATCATGCCGCCGTCGAAGACTGGCGCGTAACGGTGGTAGATATGGGCCCGGCCATCGCAAGCGACCGGAGCCTGACGAAGGTCGCGGCCCATCTCGAGGGCGAGGACGCCTTCTGTCTTTGCTATGGCGATAGTCTTTCCAGCATCGATATCGGCGCAAGCCTCGCCTTCCACCGCTCCCATGGTCGAGAAGCGACGGTTTCGGCGGTCTATCCGCCCGCACAGCACGGCGCCTTGCATCTAGACGGTACCGAGGTGCGCGCGCTGTCGGCCCGGCCGGAAGCGGGATTCGTCAATGGCGGGTTCCTCGTGCTGTCACCGTCCTGTCTGGACACGTTCGGCGCGCTCTGTCTCCCGGATCATCGCAGGGCAGGGCTGGACGCCTTGGCGCAGGCGGGCCAGCTGCCGGCCTATCTGCACGAAGGTTTTTGGCAACCGGTCGAGACGCGGCAGGACCTTGCCCGCCTCGAAGGTCTCTGGAAAGAGGGGACGCCACCCTGGAAGGTCTGGTAGGAGGCTGGCTGCCTCAGGCGCTTCGGCCCGGGTTCTGCGGCCCGAGGATCTCTTCTTCTCGGACGATGCTGTGACGGATCAACTGCGACCAGATGGCGTCGTAGAAAGCAGGATCGAGGCCGAGTTCGGTCGCATGACGCCGGACATTGGCGCGGACTTCGTCGACACGGCTCGGAATATCCGCCGGAAGGCCCGCTGTCGTCTTGATCTCCGCGGCCCTGCCGATATAGCTCCAGCGCTCTGCCAGAAGCCGCATCAGCGTCTCGTCCAGCCTGTCGATCTCTGTCCGGATATCTGCCATCGATTGGCATTCCGCTGCCGTTTTCATTGCCGCCATCCTTCCCGCCGCCATCCTTCCCGTCGTCCGGCAAGCGCCTGCCGCGCCGCATGCGGTCGTGTCGCCCGTTGCCCGGCAATGCAGTAGCGCATGTCGTCCGACACTTGAACCGTCGCCCCGAGAAAATGATCCGGAAACGGGCCCGTGTGGCAGATCGTGATGGGGGGAATACCGGCGGGCGGGGTAGGGTCTCCGCATGGTGCGGACATGCTGGATGCCCGATGCCCGCCAGCATGGCAGGACAATACGTCCGCAATCTTGAGCCAGGCTGCAGCGATGGCGCGACGAAGCTCCGTGCGGCAAAGCGGCAATCCGTAAAATTCTCCCGATCTGCTTAAGCGGCCGCACACGGGCCGTCCCTATGGTGAGCCGTCGACGCCGTAAGCCGGCGTCGCGTGCTAGACTGTCCCGATATCTTCAGCCGCAGGATCGTCCCGTCCTGCGGCTTTTTTTCGAGGGCTTGCCGTCGTCCCGATCCTGCCTATGATCCCCGCCGCGCCGCCTGGCGCTTTGTTCGGCAAGGAGACACCATGGCGGAATTCGGCGTTCGGGACATGTCGTCTCCCCTCAGGCGCGCGCTGATGCGCCGTCCCGGAAAAAGCCTGGCAGCCGCCGACACTGCCGCCTGGCATTATGGTGCGGGCTTCGACGCCGAGACGGCGATCGGGCAATATGCCCAGTTCGCGACCCTTGTGGAACAGGCCGGCACCGAGATCGTCTGGATCGAGGACAAGGGAGACGGCCTTGCGGATGGCATGTTCACCCAGGATCCTGTGTTGATGACGCCGCACGGCGCGGTCCTTTTGCGGCCCGGCAAGGCAATGCGACGCAAGGAGGTCGCGCTGCACGAAGCCGCCTGCAAAAAGGCCGGCATCCCGCTTCTCGGCCAGATCGACGGTTTCGGGACCGTCGAGGGGGGCGATGCCATCTGGCTGGATGCGGAGACCTTGCTCATCGGCCGCGGGCTGCGAACCAATGACGAGGGGATCGCCCAGCTGGCGACGATTCTCGCGGCCCAAGGGGTCGATGTTCTCAGCTACGACCTGCCGCTCTGGAACGGCGACGACGCCTGTTTCCATCTGTCCTCCATCGTCAGCCCCGTGCGGCGGGATCTGGCCCTGGTGTTCGCACCGCTCTTGCCCGTGGCGCTCTACCAGATCCTGCAGGAATGGGGCATCAGTCTCCTCGAGGCGCCGGCTGAGGAGTTTCGTGCCAGCAAAGGCACCAGCCTGCAGGTTCTCGCACTGAAGCCCGGGCAGATCGTGATGCTCTCGGGATATCCGGAGACGCGGGGTGTTCTCGAAGCGGCGGGCTGCACCGTCCAGAGCTTCGACGGCGATGCGCTCTGCGTGGCGTGCGAAGGCGGACCGACTGGCCTGGTCTCCGCGCTGCATCGCGGCTGACGTCGCACGATCCGCCGCCCGGCAGGGGCCGGCCGATCGTTGGAGCGTGATTTGACTTTGCCTGCCGGGAATGATTGTAAGGCCGGCATGAACGGATCGTCGGGACACGACCCGCAGGGAAGGACATCCCCGTGAACGACGGGATCGGCAAAACGAAACGGCGCCCTCAATGGGACCGGGCAGTGTGGGAGGCCTCGTCGAGGCTTCTGGCGCTGCTTTGGCTGTTTGCCGCCGTGCTCGCAATGCCCCTGGTTGCCTCTGCGCAGATCGTCGCGTCGGGCACGGGCGGAATCCTGCGGCAAGGTGACGTTTCCGGCCGGGAAAATCGGGAAGGTCGCGCTGCCGATACGGCTCTTTCGCGACAAGCGCTGCGCGCATCCCAGCCCGCAGACGTGCGGTTCACGGCCGAGCGGGTCGATGCCAAACCCGTACCCGGCGGCCCTGACCCTTTTTCCCTTGCCGTGTTCGATACACCCGATGCGCCCTGTGTCGTCGCCGCCAAAGCGGCCGGCGGTCGCAGCCATTGCCTTGACGGCGGCGTGTCCGAGGCGGCGGAAGCCCGGGCACCGCCAATGCGACAGACATTTCGCCGCTGACGCGCCGGCTGCCTTCGCGTCATAATCTCTTGGCCTTCACGACCCGCCGGACCTCACGAGGTTCACGGCGGACGATATTGGAAACCCTCATGCGAACTTCGAAATGGGCCATCCTGGCCTATGTCGCGATCACCCTCTTCGGGATCCTCGCGGCGCTCCCAAACGTGCTGCCGGTGGAAACGCAACAGCGTTACGCCGCCTACCTCCCGGTCAAGCCGGTGACCCTCGGCCTCGACCTCAAGGGCGGCTCCCACCTCGTGCTCGAAGTGGATGCCGCCGGGCTTCGCCAGGCGCGCCTGAACACGCTGCTTGATGATATTCGCGGCGTGCTGCGCAGTGAGCGCGTGCCCGTTTCGTCGGCGCGCATCGCCGGCGACGCGATCGTTGTCACGATCGCCGACGCCGCAGCGCGGGACCGCGTTCTCCCGAAGATCAATGCGCTTGCCGCCCCGGCCAGCCCGCTCGGCTTCGGTACGGCCGCCTCCGACATCGACGTCACCAGCGCCGAAGCAGCCATCACCGTTCGCCTGACCCAGGCGGGCCTTGACGAGCGCATGACCGCTGCCGTCGATCAGAGCCTCGAGATCATCCGCCGGCGCGTCGACCAGGTGGGCGTTGCCGAACCGCTGATCCAGCGCGTCGGCTCCGACCGCATCCTCGTTCAGCTGCCCGGTCTGCAGGATCCCACCCGTCTGCGCCAGCTTCTCGGCTCGACCGCCCAGATGAGCTTCCACATGGTTGATCAGACCGTCGATCCGAACGGCGTCGCGCCTCGCGGTGTCGATATCCTGGTCGGCGCCAACGATCCGGCGAAATATGCCGTCGAGACCCGGGTCGCCATCTCCGGCGAGCGGCTTGCCGACGCCAAGGCCGGCTTCAACCAGCAGACCAACGAGCCGATCGTCTCCTTCTCCTTCGACGCACAGGGCGCTCGCCAGTTTGCCGAAATCACGCGCGACAATGTCGGCAAGCCCTTCGCCATCGTGCTCGACGGCAAGGTTCTGACCGCGCCGGTCATCCGCGAGCCGATCCTCGGCGGGCAAGGTCAGATCTCGGGCAACTTCACCGCGCAGGAAGCCACCGTGCTCTCGGCGCTGCTGCGCTCCGGCGCGCTGCCGGCCCCGCTGACCATCATCGAGGAACGCTCGGTCGGTCCCAATCTCGGCTCCGACTCCATCCGCATGGGCATCTACACCGGCGTTGCCGGCTTCATCCTCGTCGTCACGCTCATGGTCGTGCTCTACGGCTCCTGGGGCATGATTGCCAATATCGGCCTCCTGCTGCACACGATCCTGACGATCGGCGTGCTTGGCATGCTCGGCTCCACGCTGACGCTGCCCGGCATCGCCGGCATCATCCTCGGTATCGGCATGGCGGTCGATGCCAACATCCTCATCAACGCCCGCATCCGGGAAGAAACCGCCGCGGGCGCCGGCGCCATGAAGGCGCTCGATATCGGCTTCAGCAAGGCCTACGCCACCATCATCGACAGCAACGTCACGACGCTTTCGGGCACCGTGTTGCTGTTTGCCTTCGGTTCGGGCCCCGTTCGTGGCTTCGCCGTCACCATGATGCTCGGCATCGTCATTTCCATGTTCACCTCCATCACCGTCGTCCGCCTGATGATGCGGGAAATGGTCGTGCGCCGGAAAATGAAGAAGCTCGACATTCCCTCGCTGTTCGGCAAGGTCCGGCACCTTCCTGCCTTCTCCTTCATGCGCGGCCGCTACATCGCCATCGGGACGTCGGCCTTCCTGTCGATCAGCTCGATCATCCTGTTCTTCACGCCGGGCCTCAACTACGGCATCGACTTCGTCGGCGGCATCCAGGTGGAGACGACGTCGAAGACCAAGCTCGATCTGCCGAAGCTGCGGGAAAACCTGGAAGGGCTGAACCTCGGCGAAGTTGCGCTGCAAGAGTTCGGCCAGGGCACGTCGGTTCTCATCCGTGTCCAGCGCCAGCCGGGCGGGGAGCAGGAGCAGACGGTCGCACTGAATGCCATCAAGGGAGCCGTCGCCAGCACGATTCCGGATGCCTCGTTTGAGCGGACCGAAGTGGTGGGTCCGACGATCAGTGCCGAACTCGCGCGATCCGGCTTCCTCGCCGTGTCGCTCGCCATGATCGCGATCCTGATCTACATCTGGTGGCGGTTCGAATGGCACTTCGCTGTCGGTGCCATCGCGGTTCTGCTGCTCGACATCACCAAGACCATCGGCTTCTTCGCGCTGACGGGGATCGACTTCAACCTCACGGCCATTGCCGCCGTGCTGACGATGATCGGCTATTCCGTCAACGACAAGGTGGTGGTCTACGACCGCATGCGCGAAAACATGCGCAAGTACAAGTCGATGCCCTTCTCCGATTTGATCGATATGTCGATCAACCAGGTTCTGGCACGATGCATCTTCACCTCCATGGCGACCGCCATCTCTCTGGTGCCGATGGCGATCTGGGGCGGCGATGCCGTCAAGAGCTTCGCTTGGCCGATGATATTCGGCGTGATCGTCGCGACGACGTCGTCGATCTATATCGGCGGTCCCATCCTGCTGTTCCTCAGCCGCTGGTGGAAGGATCGCGAGACGACGCGGAGCGTTGGCGTCCCTGGAGAACCGGTCAAGGGTTGAGGAAAAGGGCCGTCGGTCCCTTTCTCGAATGTCATGAAAATTTCATAGGGCGACCTTACGGGCCGCCCTTTTTTCATGCGAAGAACAGGCCATGTATGGGTTGCTGCGCCGTTTAACGGAATCAGAATGGTTTTCTGAAAAGTGGCAGAAATTGGAATGAAGTAGCCGTTTAAGGCAGAATGGCGAGCATTATTGGAATGAATTTCTGTCGCGATGGATTTGGTATTTGACTTCCAAAGTAGACTGCGCTAGCTTTAAACTATCCGCGGACATACTGTCGGCGATAGGTTTTCAACCCGCTCCTTTCGGAGCGATTTCAGCCAGAGGAGAAGGCATGTTGCAGTTTAACCGTACCGCCTTCCTCTGTGCCTCGCGTTCCCTGTGTCGTGAAGCAGTGGCAGACCGGTGGATGTGTTCGCTTTCGCGAATGTGACCCCGGCTTAAATCCTCCAAATCACGAAACTGACAGACACTCCCGCCCTCGGCGTGGAAGGAGCGTTCCTCATGGAAACCGAAAACACCAACGCGAATGCGCACAAGCAGGTCATCGAGATCAACGGCGAAGCCGTCGGCGTCGTCGTGCCCGATGCCGGCACGCTAAAGTTCGTTGCCGTGAAGTATCATGTGTGGGAACTCGACGCACAGCGCTTTGCCAGTGCCGACGCGGCCCGACACGCCGTGCTGGCGCATCTCCATGGCACTCCGGCGTCTCGTGGACGCATGCATGGCCTCGCCGCCTAAAGTACTTTGCGTGAGAAGGATTCCCGCAACGCGCCGTTTGCGGCCGTTCCGGTAAAAACCTCGCTGCGAGGTTGTTCACCTATGTCTGAAAGGTGCCAAGCGTGCTAGGCTGCTGCGGCAGCATGTCTGAATCGTCAGGCGTGCTGCCTCTCAGGACGAGCAAGCGGAATGTTGACGAAAAAAGGGAAGTACGGACTGAAGGCGCTGGTCGATCTGGCGCATCTGGATCCGGGCGAGACCGCCTTCATCACCGAGATTGCGACCCGCAACAATATTCCGAAGAAGTTTCTCGACGCCATCCTGCTGGAACTGCGCAATGCCGGCTTCCTCAAGTCGAAGAAGGGCCCGGGCGGCGGCTACTCCTTGTCGCGACCTGCATCCCAGATCCGCATCGGCCAGGTCGTACGAACACTCGACGGACCCCTCGCACCGATCCGCTGTGCCAGCCGCACCGCGTACGAAGTCTGTGACGATTGCAACGATCCGGAGACCTGTGAGGTGCGCCGATCGATGACCGTCGTGCGTGACGCCATGGCCGACATCCTGGATTCCATGACGCTGGAAGACTTCATCGCCAATCCCGAGAAGCACCGCGAGGCGCTACCGGATGACACGGTCGTCAAACGCGTCAGCTGACGAACGCGCCGCATCCGCTTCTCTCGACGCACCTTGTGGCCTTGTCGGCGCAGGTCATGCCATCTAGCAAGGTGACGGTTCTCGTTCTTGTTGACTAAACCGAAATGCCCGTCGGCATCCTGCATATCCATGACCTGCTGCGCGCCCGCGGTGCTGAGCCATAGGCGCGGGACGTCAGCGGCTCAAACGCGCGCGCGCTTCGTCGGGCGTTTGCGCGGCGGCGGATCGATGAAGGCGTCGGGTTCGTTGACGGTGCGCGCATCAAGACGCGTCGCAATCGCCTCCGCCCCTGCGTCCGTTCCGGCCTTCGAATAGAAATTGCCGCGAACCTGGATGGCGGCCGCCACCAGCCGGAAGAAGGCGTCGCAGACGTCAGGGTCCGGCGGGCGCGGGGCCTGCCAGAACGTATCCAGCGGCTGGCGATCCGTCAGCCTTTCCACGTCGAACATGGCGACACCCAGTACCTTGACCGGTTTGCGCTGCTGCAGGGCATGGAGCCCGACCGTCGAATTGATCGTGACGATCCCTGCGGCAAGGCGGATGAGGGCGTTGAGATTGCCGCCATCCAGAAAGACGACGCGCGAACCGATGCCGAGCCGTTTGGCTTCCTGGACGATGGATTTGGCCCAGGGAACGAGACCATTGTCGAGCGGATGGACCTTGACGACAAGCCGCGCATCGGGGCCTGCCGCGCGGGAGAACGATGTCAGCACCTCCCGGATCGCCTGTTGCTGGTCATGGTAGGGCGAGTGAGCCCGAAGCTGGAAGTCGGTCTGCAGCTGCAGCGGAAAGATGAACAGCGGGCCTCGGCCCCGTTCCAAGAGAGCGATCGTGGCGGCAGCCTCCCGGCCCCGACGCGTCTCCCGCAGGAGCTTCCGTACCCAGCCGCCATATTCCACCAGCGGATGGTAGAGCGCGTGGCGACGATAGTGCGGATAGAGGAACCACAGAAACGCATTGGGCAGATTGTAGAGCAGATCGTAAGCTGCCTCTGCCAGAAAGGTCTGCGAATATCGGCGTTTCCAGTCCGGCTCCGGCAGGCCGCGGCCAGCCTTAAGGATATGGTCGGGATCGTCCGGAAAATGCGAGTTGGTCGACATGCCGTCGCGCTCGAGCGTTAGCCAGTCCGGACGCAGGTATCCCATCTCGACGACATAGATCTCGATCGAGAGCCGCTTTGCAGCCGCCGTCGCAAACTGGTGATAGGGACGCTCTTCGCCGAGAAGCACGAGATCTGTGACGCGATGGCGCGCGAGAAAGTCCTCGATCCAGCGGGGCCAGTTCTCGGCCCGGCCGCGGAACGCATGGCCGCCCCGCCGTCGCCAGAAGATCTGGTCGCCGATATTGAGGTTCACCCGCAGGCAGGCATGCCCCATCGCCTCCAGCCGGTCCGCAATTTTCATGAAAAGGGGTGAGGAGGGGCCTTCGAGAAAGAGGAACACCCGTTGCGAAGGTTCGGGTGCGGGCGCGCCGGTGCCTGTCATTCCCGTCTATTTCAAGTCGTTCTTGTGAAGGTTTGCATGCTTCAGCATGGCCTTCAACAGATTCCAGGGCTCTTCGTTTCGAGGAAATACAGGTGCTTGTTGCAGCGTCCGGGCCGCGCCCAGCGGCGTGATGAAATAGTCCGTGCGCGGATCCGGGAAGGGATCGGCGAAGGACTTCAACAAAGGCGCGTGGTCTCCGTAGAAGACGAGCCAGACAGGCCTGTCGAGCTTGTTCAGGTGATCGATCAGCTGGCCGAGCGCTTTGTCCGACTGTTGCAGGATCTCAAGATAGATGCTGACCGGATCCGTGTGATTGGGCACGCGGCCCGGTTCCCATGGGCCGTGATTGGCCATCGAGGCCACGAAAATGAAACTGCCCTTGTCGTCCTTCTGCCGGTCGACCGCCTCGATGACCTTCCGCGTCAACGTGGCATCGGAAACGTAGGGCCCGTCTCGAACGGGATCGTGATCGAACGCATCCAGCATCGTCATCTCCTCGAAGCCGAGCAGCGGCATCGCCTTGTGGCGCAGAAAGAACGTGCGATCATAAGGGTGGATGAAGTGCGTGCGCCAGCCTGCCTTTTTAAGCTTCGTCGGCCAAACGACGTCGGTATAGTGTCGCGCGCGAAGATAGGGGTAGCTTGCATCGACATGGATATCGTCCGGCTGCAGCCCACTCAGGACTGCAAACTCGGTCCGCAACGTGTAACCGCCTTCAAACACCGTTGCGATGCGTCCCCACTGTGCGGAGAGCTTTTGTAAGCGGTCGATGTTGGGCAGGCGGACGGCGTTGACCCCATAATGCCGCATGTCGAGGAAGGATTCGGACTGCCATACCACCACCAGCGGTGCCTTGTTCTCGGCATTGTGCCCGATGAGATCGTTGACCGCGGCAAAGAAGGCGTCTGAAAGCTCGCTGACGATCTTTTCCCGCCGCACACCGAGCCAGATGATGAAGTGAAACACGACCGATGAGAACGTGCCGAAACGCACGGTGCTGATCTTCGCGTTGGGTTTTCCGACAAGCCGCTGCACGAGGTCTGCGGTCGGTGCGTTGACCGGGCCCCAGAAGAGCGAGATCCAGGGCAGGGCCGCGGCGGCAACCATCAGCACGATGTAGAACGTCTCGGCATGATCCGGGAGAACATGCGGCTCGAAATACATGTAAAGGCCGGAAACACCAAACACATAGCCGAATGCGACGATCCAGAAGACGATGTTCAGCGAGTTGGCATAGAAGATCGACTTGTACTTGAAGACATCCAGAACGAGCGCGATGTCGGAAAACACCAGGGGTTCGCGGATAAACTGGAATTTGGCACGCGAGATGGCCGTGAAGATGATGAAGAAGCTCATGCAACCGGCGGCGCCATAGAGCGGGCGCCAGGAAATCGCGAAGAAGAACGCATAGATGATCGCGACGACAGGCAGTCGGGCCAGACCGTCGCGCAGGCTGTGCCACAGGGTCCGACCCTTGGGCATGTTCCGACGACGCTCACGCGCAGGCAGTGCGAACCTGTCGGTGAACCACGCGACGCAGAACGAAAGCGTGAAGCAGACGAGGATCAACGAAAGGGGATAGTCGTGAAGCTGGAGTGATGTCGACGGCAAACGAAACCCTTTAATTCCGCGGCGTGAGCGCCGTCACGTCGCGAGCGAGTTCTAGTGACATTCACGAGTCGTTACAAGCATCGTCACGTCTGCGTTACCTTCGCAGGCTGCGAATGCGGTGGTCGAAGTACCGGTCGATGAGTGGCCGTACAAGCGGCGCGATCCTGCCGAGCGCATGCAGCGTGGGTCCGAAATACACCTCGAAACGTCCCCGATCGAGCGCGCGGACCATCTGCCGAGCAACGTCCTCGGCTTTCCACGGCTTGACCTGTCCCATGATCACCTCTGCTTCCGTCGGCCGCGCCGCACGTTCGCGTTCGAGTTGCGGTGTCTCGGTGTCCGGCGGGAAGCTGATGGAGACGATGATGCCCCTTGGCTTCGCTTCGGAGCGCAAGGCTTCGGCAAAGCCGCGAAGCGCGAATTTTGATGCGCAATAGGCGGAGTAGCCGGGAATGCCCATCAGTCCGGCACCGGACGAGACCAGCATGATGCGCCCCTGGCCGCGCGCCAGCATCCGTGCGTAGACAGCCCGCACCGAATGAATGGAGCCCATGAGGTTGACGGCGATCTGCCGGTCCAGGTCGGCTGCCGTCTGGTACTCGAAGGAGGCGGGTTCGACGATACCGGCCGAGCACACCAGGATGTCACAGGGACCGTATGCCGTTTCGCATCCATGGATCGCCGCCGCGAGGGCATCCGCATCCGCGACGTCAGCGGCGGCGAACCGAACCTGTCCTCCGCCTTCAGCGTTTAGGGAGGCCACCGCCGCATCGAGAGCCGCAGCTCCCCGCGCGATCAACGAGACCCGATAGCCGCGACTGACATAAATCCGGGCAACCGCAAGGCCGATACCGCTCGATCCGCCGGTGATGACAACATGGGTCATGCGACGCTCAACCCTGTTGCTGCGCGCGAGATCGGCTGTCGGTGCGCCGGCTTCACCGCGCTGCCAGCATTTTCATCATTTGCTGGAGATCAATGGAGGCCAGTCCGAAATTGCGGTCGGTGAGATCCTTGAGCTTGGTGGCCGTCAGCGCCACCGTCTTGCGGATCTGTTCTTCCGTATGGTCGCTGGTGATGAAGAAGCGCAGTCGTGCCAGGCCTTCCGGCACGGCCGGATGGATGATCGGCAGAGCATTGACGCCGGCAGCCAGAAGATCGTTGGACAGTTGCACGGCGCGCAGACTGTCGCCGACGAGAACCGGCACGACGGAAAAGCCCGCACTAAGCCCGGTGTCGAGACCGGCTTCCTGCGCCAGCTTCAGGAACAGTGTCCCGTTGCGTCGAAGGGCGGCAGCACGCTCCGGTTCCGCTTCCAGGATGTCGAGGCTGCCCAATGCGGCGGCCGTCAGCGCGGGAGCAAGGCCGACGCTGTAGACGAACCCGCCGGCGGTCGCTTTGAGAACGGATGCCAGAGCCGCATTGCCGGCGATATAGCCGCCACAGCTCGCCGTCGTCTTCGACAAGGTGCCCATCCAGATGTCGACCTCTTTCGGATCGACGCCGTAATGTTCGAACGTGCCGCGTCCCCGGCGTCCGAGAATGCCGAGAGAGTGCGCCTCGTCGACCATAAGCCAGAAACCGTATTCCGCCTTCAGCTTGAGGATGGCCGGCAGGTTCGCCACGTCGCCATCCATCGAATAGATGCCCTCGACGATCACGAGAATGCGGCGATAGTCGCCGGACACGGTCCGCAGCACCGTTTCGAGATCGTTCGCATCATTGTGCTTGAACAGGCGACGCGTGGCGCCCGAAAGCTTGATGCCGGCAAGGGCACTGTTGTGGATGAACTCGTCGTGGACGACGAGATCCTTCGGGCCGAGCAGGCAGCTGATCGCCGCAACGTTGGTGAGGTAGCCGCTGACGAAGCAGACCGCGGCTTCCACGCCATAGAAGTGGGCGATCCGCTCTTCCAGTTCCCCATGAACCGGACGTTCGCCGGCCACGAGACGGCTTGCCGACGCCGAGATGCCATAGGTTCCGATGGCGTCCGCTGCCTTTTCGAGGACATGCGGATGCCGGTTGAGGCCGAGATAGTCGTAGGACGCGAAATTGATGAGCTCGCGACCGTTGATGATGGTCGTCGCGCCGGCCGCCGTCGCATGCGCGCGGTAGAACGGGTTGTCGATGCCGAGCTGTGCGCTTGCGGCCTCCTGGGTCTGCACCTGCTTGTATTCCGGCAGGTCCTCGAAGCGCATCTGCGTCCGGCGAACCGGTGTCGGCGCATCGCGCTCCGACCGTGCCATCCGGTTGCGCTCAGACGACTGGTGCGTGTTGCGCATCCGGTCGAGAAGGTTTTCCCGGATGCTGCTGTTCATTTTTGTCGCGGCGGGCTGCCGGTCGTCACTCATTGGCTTGCAACCTTTTCCGAAGACGTTGCCTTATGGCGCTGGGTCAGTTCGGCCAGGATCTTGTCTTCCGTCGGAGGCTCGTCCTCGCTGCTGCCCTGATCACGCTTGCTGACCTTTTCGTACAGCTTGTGCGCAACGTCGCCGACCGTCGTATTGTCGGCGACACCGGAGAGCGGCATGTCGAAGCCCGTGTTCTGCTGGAAGCTGATGCCGAGTTCGACCGCCATCAGACTGTCCAGCCCGATTTCCTTCAAGACCTTGCTTCGCGAAATCGTATCCTTGGAAACCCGCAGAATTGCGGCGATTTCGCTGGCGACAAGCTCATAAAGCAGGTCTTCGCCCTCCTGCGGCGATTTGCCCTCGATCATCGCAACGAGGTCGAGCATGCTGCCGTCGCTGCTGCCGGTATGCTGGTCGGCAGTGCGCATCACGACCTCGAAAAGCGGCTGCCGAACGACCGGGAGATTGCGTGCGGTCGGCCAGTCGAATTCGGCGATCATCGCGGTTGCCGCATTCACCGTGCCCGGATCGGCCGCCACATAGGCCTCGACCTGGTCAAGGGCAGCCTGTGCCTTCAGCGCCGTTTTGCCGATGCGTTTCGACAGGATGTCGTTCACCTCGGTGTTCTCGGCGAGATAGCCGGTATCGGCAATGGCACCGAAGCCGATGGCGAGCGCTGTCAGGCCGGCTGCCCGCCGTGCCCGCGCAAGCCCTTCGAGATAGCCGTTGGCGGCGACATAGTTGCCTTGGCCGGGGTTGCCGACAAGCGTCGTGGCCGATGAGAACAGCAGGAAGAGGTCGAGATCGTCGGCCCGGGTCAGGCTGTCCAGCACGGCGGCGCCCTTCGCCTTCGTGTCGATGACGGGGCGGTTGCGATCGCGGTCGAGATTGGAAAGCAGCGCGTCGTCAAGCACCATTGCGGCATGCACGACGCCCTTGAGCGGCGCTTCGGCTCGCAGCGACGCGAGCAAGGCAGCCGTCGCGTCGACATCCGTCACGTCGCAGGCGTGCAGACTGGTGACGACGCCTTTCGCCTCCCAGCGCTTGATCGCGCTGAGCGTGTCGGCCCCGGCAACGCCGCGCCGGGTCACGAGCGCCAGCTTGCGGGCACCCTTTTCGACCAGCCAGTTGGCAGCGGCCAGACCGAATCCGCCGATGCCGCCGACCACGAGATGTACACCGTCGCCGGAAGCCGTCATCCGCGCGGCGGGTGCCGCCGAAACCGAGTCGCGGCCCGAAACGGGTGGCAGCACGACGATCTTGCCGATGTGTCCGGCATTCTGCATCAGTCGAAACGCATTGCCGATCTCGTCATGGGCAAAGGCGCGGTAGGGAAGCGGGACAAATTTGCCCTCTTCGAACAGTTGCCCGACCTCCGTGAAGATCCGCTTGGTGAGGTCCGGCTGGTTGACGAGCAGCTGATCGGCATCGATGCCGAAATAGCTGATGTTCCGGCGGAACGGACGAAGCCCGATCTTGCTGTCGGCAAAGTAGTCCCGCTTGCCCAGTTCGAGGAAGCGGCCAAAAGGCTTCATCAGCGACAGGCTCTGTTCCATCGCTTCGGCAAAGAGCGAATTGAGCACGAGATCGACGCCTTCGCCCTTGGTGACGGCACGAATGTCCTCGACGAAGGAGAGCGTCCGCGAGTCGAAGACGTGGTCGGCACCCAGCATGGTGAGGAAGTGACGCTTCTCGCGGGTTCCCGCGGTGGCGATCACCTTGGCGCCGGCATGTTTGGCCACCTGCAGGGCGGCAAGCCCGACGCCGCCGGCCGCGCCGTGGATGAGGATGGTTTCCCCAGCCTGGATGCGGCCAAGCTCAATCATCGCGTAATAGGCCGTCAGAAACGCAACCGGGACCGTCGCGGCTGCGACCGGGTTCACCGTTTTCGGCAGACGGGCGATACCGGCGCGGGCAACGACGGCATGTGTGGAGAAGGCGGCCGAGGCCATCGCCATCACGGGGTCTCCGATCTCGAGATCCGTGATCTCGCTGCCAAGCGCAACCACGTGGCCGGACAACTCCATGCCGATTGTGGCGCCGGCAAAGCCGTCCTCCAATGCTTCTTCGGGCAGCAGGCCCATGGCCCACATCACGTCGCGGAAGTTGAGGCCGGTGGCTGCGACTTCGACGACGACATCGGTCGGGCCGGGCTTCGGCAGGCGGGTTGCTTCCCAGGCGATGCTGCCAACCTGCGACGCCACGCGCTGGCGGATGGTTGCCGCCTCGAAGGACTGCGTCTGGCGAAGCGCCCCCTCTACCGGACCTGGCACGGCGCGAATTTCCTGGGCAAGTCCGTTGATGACGGCCCACTCGCGATTGTCCGATCCGCCTTCGATCAGCGATGCCGCGAGTGCGAGTGCCGCTTCGACGTCGGAAGAGGTCGAAGCGGGCACATCGATCGCATGAAGATCGATCAGGTCGTATTCGTTTTCCAGAACGCGGCAGAAGGTCCACACGCCGCTGTTGAGCGCGGAGGTTGCAGAGACCGGCGAACCACCTGGAGCGACCAGGACGAGCCGCGGCCGTTCGTCGCCCGAGGGCTCGCGATCCGCATGATGCTCCCGCACGGCTTCGCCAAAGGCGCTGAGCGCCAAGACGAGGGTCTGAAGCGCCTCGGAATCGCCGAGCCGGTCGTCGGACGATGCCGGCGACAGGAAGACGGCGCGAACAGGGCGGTTATGGAAGGCGGCGAAAGCGTCGAGAAGCAGCGCCTTGTCGGTCGTCTCGCCCGTCACCGTGACGGAAAGGACAGCGCTTTCACCGATGGATGACGGCAGAACACCGATCGAAGCGCCTGCCTGAAGGACCAGGATCGGGTGATGCGACACGAGCGCTGCACCGTCTTGAAGCAGGGCGTCGGACGTCGACCGGCCTGCTCTCGCTTCCAGAGCAACCAGAGCGCCGAACGCGCCTTCGCGGTCTTCCACCACGATGTCGGCAAGCCTCAGATCGGCAAGACACTTTTCCCACTGCGATGCGGTTGCGAACCGACCGACAGGGAATTCCGGCGACTGGCTACGGGCGAACCAGCCGTCCGTCAGGCCGTAGGCAAAATCGCTGAAGACAGTCGGCGCCGTCGTCGCGGCGATGAAGGCACCGCCCGGGCGCAGAGCCTGTCCAAGAATCCCGCGAACGGCCGCGTCCTCGTCGACGAGTGCAAACAGCATGTCCGACGCGCTGACGACGATATCGATCGTCTTGACCGACTTGAACGCCTCCTTCTTGAGGACGGACACGCGCGCATCGGTCTCGAAAGCGATCTCGAGATTGCGTTGCGCATTGTCGCGCGGCTCGAGAACGGCAAGGGTTGCGCCATGGCGCACCGCAAGGGCGGCCAGGCGACGGGTGAAGCTCGCCGAGACGGTGCCAAGTTCGATGATACGCAGGCCATCTCCAGCCGACGAAAGGGCGTTTTCCAGCGCTTCGTAGACCATATCGGTTCTCTGCCGGGTGGCCAGAGAGTGCACCGCCTGGTGGTCGAGCGTTGCTTCGCTGACGAGCCCGGAGGTCCGGGCAGGGGTCTCGTCACCGACCTTGCCGGACAATTCCTCGGCATAGAGCACCGACAGGCGATCGAGAGCCTCGGTATAGGCATTGTTGATCAGCACGGCCTCGACGGCGCGCGCGGCATTCTCGGCGTAGATCTCCTTGAGAATCTCGCTGACCGGGGGCAGCGCGAAATCCGCCGCCACGGTCCAGCGGTTGTCCGTGTGCTCGGCAAGACCCGCATCCTCGAGAACGACAAGGCAGTTGCTGAGGAAGCAGCGGAAGCCGATATCGCCGGGCACCAGTCGCATGTCGACCTGATTGCCGCCGCGCGCGAGCTTGAGCGCGATTTCGTGGCAGGCCCGATAGATCGCCGCGTTGAAGAGCAGCGTCGTGTTGTCGATCCCCTCACCGCGATCGTCGGGCAGAAGACCTGTCGGGAGAGCCGTCGACGGCGCGGGCAGGAGCGCCGCAAGCGCGTCCGAGGGAATGGATTCGTAATGGTAGGACAACATGTCCAGCGTCTTGTGCTGGCGCAGATAGGTGCGCCGGAAGCGGCAATCGTCGAATGCGGCCACCAGCTTGCCGTCTTCACCGTAGAACCGGAACTTCGCCTTGATCGAATTGGCACTGACCCGCTCAACCTCTGCGATTGCGCGCGTGATCACCTGGCCGGACGCGGCCAGGCGGACAGAGCCGAAGCGGACGGGAATGTAGGGTGCGCCGCCGACCTCGCCGGTAAAGCGCCCGAAGAGGGCCACCATGCCGTGGAAGGTCGCATCCACGGAAATCGGGTTCAGGCTGTAGGAAACGAAGGGATGTCCTGCCTCGGCAGGCGACTTCAACGTGACGTCGATGAACCTCTCGCCGAAAGCGACGGCTTTCGACATCAGCTGGAATCGCGGCCCATAGTCGAGGCCGAACTGCCGAGCCGTTTCATAGGCTTTCGCCGCATAAACGGTTTCGGTCTGTTCGAAACCCTTGAGGTCCGGCCGGACATGGTCGTTGCGCGCGATCGGCTTGCGGCAGCGGGCCACGGCATGCACGGCCCAGTCGTCTTCCGTCAGGCGCTCGCGCGAGCGGATCTCGATGTCGCCGGTCTCCGGGGAGAGGATCGTCGACAGTTCCATGATCCTAGTATCGCCAAGCTCCAGCGGCCGGACGATTTCGAGATTGGTGATCTCGACCTCACGGGTGCCATAGAACTGCTGCGCGGCCGAGATCGCAATCTCGATGAAGCCGCTGCCCGGCAGGATGGGCTTCCCGTCGACGATGTGCTCGGCGAGGTCTGGGAAAAGATGGCCGTCGATATGGTTCTTCCAGCTGCTGCCGTTGAGATCGGCCCGCCAGCCGGCGAGCGTGTAGGGCACGCGCGAGCCGCGCCCGAACAGATCGGCGCTGTCGCTCGTGACAGCCGGACGAAGTTCGGTCGGCTCGAACGGCAGGATCGGCAGCCGGACAGAAGCGTTGCGCTTGCCGAAAAGCCGTGCCGAATTGAAGGCTGCCCCATGCGCGATCGCACGCGCCATGGAGCGCGAGACCGGATCGATGCCCTTGGCCGACGGGTCTTTGAGAAGCGTCGGGACGACGACACCCGGTGCGGTGGCCGCCTTGATCGTTTCCTTGAGGTAGGACGACAGGATCGGCCGCGGCGAGACCTCGATGAAGAGGGTGCAGCCCAGCGCGATCGCAGCTTCGGTGGCGGCCTGGAAGCGAACCGGCTCGCGCACGTTCTTCCACCAGTAGTCGACATCCAGCTGCGACCCGTCGAGTTGCTCGCCGGTAACCGTGGAGAGATACGCGATTTCGGTGGTGCGTGGCGACAGGTCCGGGATGTCGCCCATGAAGGCTGTCTTCGCCTGATCGATGATCGGGTGATGGAACGGATAGTTGATGTCGAGGATCTGGACGGGGATCTTCGCCTTTCGGGCGGCGTCCCGGAAGGCCGTAACCTCGGGCGCAGGTCCCGAAATCGTGACCGAATTGCGTGCATTGATGGCCGCCACGCAGACATTGGCGATCCCGTGCTTGGTTGCGAAGGCCTGAGCGGCTTCGTCGCCCAGCATGACCGCTGCCATGATGCCCTTGCCGGCCAACAGATCCTGGTGGAGGGACCGCTTGGCGACGATGGCGACCGCATCGACCAGCGACAAGGCGCCAGCCGCGTAGGCCGCTGCGATCTCGCCGACGG
The DNA here is from genome assembly GCF_001424325.1 of Rhizobium sp. Leaf341. NCBI lineage: Bacteria > Pseudomonadati > Pseudomonadota > Alphaproteobacteria > Hyphomicrobiales > Rhizobiaceae > Rhizobium > Rhizobium sp. Leaf341. The sequence continues at coordinate 635,677 of NZ_LMPE01000003.1, read as the reverse complement.
AATGTCCGAAGACGGCCGTCGGGGTAATGCCCATGGCGACGAGCGAGTCTGACAGGGCTGCCTGTACCGCAAACAGCATCGGCTGGGCGATTTTCGTATCGGCGAGCTTTTCTGCAAGGTCCGGATCGGTCAGCAAGGCAGCAAGATCGAGATCCGCGTGGAACCGGAACAGGGCGCTGATCGACGTGAAGCACTGGCGGAAGTGCAGGTTCTCGCGATAGGCGTCTGCCCCCATGCCGGCCCATTGCGAGCCGTTACCGGAAAACACGAAGGCGACCTTCGCGTCCCGCGTTGCGGCTTCGCCGGTCTCCCCGAGATCGGAAGCCGGCTTTTCGATATGGCTCGAAATTGCGCGAATGATGTCTTCGGGGTTTTCGCTGCGTGCGGCAAACCGGTGACGCATGGGCATGCGGTTCGCGCCGGATGCGGCAATGATGGCACGCGCCTCCTCACGGGACGCCTTGGCGAACGACGACTTGTAGGCGCGCAGAAGCTCCTCGAGAGCGGTGGCCGTATGGGCGCTTGCGACGAACATGTGCCCCGCAGCCGTATTGCGCTGGCGGTCCTCCGTGACGGGCTCGGGGTCCGAGATCACGACATGGGCGTTGGCGCCGCCAAAGCCGAAGGAGTTGATGCCGGCAAGGCGTGCGCGCTTGCCCCGCAGCAGCTCGATCGGGTTGGCCGTGACGCGAACGTTCAATCCTTCGAAATCGATGTTCTCGTTCGGCGTATCGAAATGCAGCGAAGCTGGGAGATAGTTGTTCTCGAGCGCCATTACGGCCTTCAGCATGCCGAAGAGGCCGGAGGCAGGCTCGGTGTGACCGATGTTCGATTTGATAGAGCCGATCGGCACGGGCGCGCGACGATTGGTGCCGATAACCGTGCCGATCGACCAGACTTCCGCAGGGTCTCCGACCTTGGTGCCGGTTCCATGCCCCTCGACGAAAGCGACCTGGTTGGCGTCGATATTATTGCCGTCGTAGATCGATCGCAGCAAGGCTGCCTGGGACTCGCGCGAGGGGAGCGAGATGCCGTTCGTGCGTCCTGCGGAGTTCGTGCCTGTCGCGACGATCCGCGCGTAGCTGCGATCCTTCTCCTGGCGGGCGCGATCGGTGCGACGCAGAACGAACACGACGCCGCCTTCGGCGCGGACATAGCCGGCGCCGTCATTGTCGTAGGCCCGGCAGAGGCCTTCCGGCGACAGCATGCGGGCCTGCGCAAAGCCGACAAAGGGAAGAGGATGCGCGAGAATATTGATGCCGCCGACGATTGCGGTCTCGATCTCGCCGGCGTTCAGCGCCCGCATGGCCTGGTCCAGGGCCACGATCGAGGACGAACAGGCCGTATCGATGGTCATCGACGGGCCGCTCAATCCGAAGATGTGAGAGATCCGGTTTGAAATCACGGAAAGCGTGTTTCCCGTCATGAAGTAAGGGCCGGCAGCGGCCGGATCTTCGACCGTCAGGTTTGCATGGTCCAGACTCGATGCGCCGACATAGACGCCGACATTTTCACCCTGCAGCGCGCTCAGGGGAATATTGGCGTCCTCGATCGCCCGCCATGCCAGCTGCAGGAGAACGCGCTGCTGCGGATCCATGTACATGGCTTCGCGCTGCGACATGCCGAACGCGGCGGGGTCGAAGTCGTAGATGTCGTCGATAACGCCGGCCGCAAACGAATAGGTCTTGCCGGGGTTGCCCATTTCCGGGTGCCAGAAGCGCGCGAGATCCCACCGATCCGACGGGATCCGTGTGACCGCACTCTTGCCCTGCCGCAGAAGCCGGAACAGCGCTTGAGGCGATTGAGCTCCCGGAGCGACGCAGGCGCGCCCAATAATCTCTGCTGTCATCTTTTGTCGCACGCTCTGAAATGTCTGCAATGTGACTTGCTGATTGCATTTGAAGTTCAAAAAATCAATCAGAACTTCGTGACGGACAGTCTAGGCACCAAACGCGAACCAGTAAAACAGGCTGCGTATTAGGAATACCTAAACAAGAAAGAAGAAACATTGTGCATCCGTTGACGCAACTCAAGGCATACCGCTCCATATCACAGTAAACCCTGCGATAGAAATGCTCGTATACTGCGCGGCGTACCGTCTTCCCGCGAAACGCCCTTCCATAAAGCGATTGAAGGAATGAACAGGGCAAGGACCGTGCAAACACCGGGCACCGATGGCCTGTGCTCGCTCAGATCGTCACTTGCTCGCCCAGTTCCACGACGCGGTTGGCGGGCAGACGGAAGTAGTCCGAAGGGTCGATGCCGATGCCGGCAAGGGCGATATAAAGACGGTCCTGCCAACGGGGCAGTCCCGAATTGGGGTCGCTGATCAAATTTCGTCGTCCGACGTAAAACGACGTCTGCATGATCTCGAACTTGAATCCGGCCTTCTTGCAGAGAGCCAGCGCCTTGGACACGTTCTGGTCGTCCATGAAACCGAATGTGATCTGGATCCGCAGGAAGCGCTCGGAGATCCGCACGAGTTCGATGCGCGAGGACGGTGGCACGTAAGGCGTATCGGACGTCCGTACGGTCAGGATGACGTTCTGTTCGTGCAGGACGTGGTTGTGCTTGATGTTGTGCAGCAGGACGGCTGGCGTCTTGTCGGGAACGCTGGTGAGAAACACGGCGGTGCCGGGCACGGCGACGGGAGCGTGATCCGATTTCTTCTCGATGGACCGGATGAAGGTTTCGAGCGGGATGTCGTTGCGCGCGGTCTTTTCGCGCAGGATCATCGAGCCCTTCCGCCATGTCCACATGATCACCATGATGGTGGCCGCCAGCAGCACCGGCACCCATCCTCCGTCATGGATCTTCAGGAGATTGGCGGCGAGAAAAACGGTCTCCAGCAGAAGCAGCGGCAGCAGGATGGCGCCGGAGGCCACGGCGCTCCATTTCCAGACCGAGCGCAGGAACTGGAAAGCCATCAGCGTCGTCACGACCATGGCGCCCGTCACCGAGATGCCGTAGGCGGTTGCAAGGGACTCGGAGTCGCCAAAGGTGAAGATCAGCACGAGAACGCCGACGAAGAGGAGCGTGTTGACAGCCGGGACGTAGATCTGTCCGGTATTGGTCTCCGACGTGAAGGTGATCTGCAGGCGCGGCAGGAAGCCGAGATGGACCGCCTGGCGCGCAAGCGAGAAGGCGCCGGTGATGACGGCCTGACTGGCAATGATGGTGGCAGCCGTCGCGAGAAGCACGACCGGCAGCAACGCCCAATCCGGATACATCAGATAGAAGGGGTTCTCCGCCGCTTCCGGATGCGCCAGGACGAAGGCTCCCTGACCGAGATAGTTCAACGCCAGCGACGGAAAGACGAGGACGAACCAGGCGACCTGGATCGGTTTGCGTCCGAAATGGCCAAGATCGGCATAAAGGGCCTCCGCTCCCGTCACGGTCAGGAAAACGGCGCCGAGAACGATGAGGCCGACGAACCCGGCATGCGTGATGAACCAGACGGCATTGATCGGGTTGAGGGCCTCGAGGATCGTGTAGTCGTCGCCGATATGCAGGAGGCCGCCCCAGGCCATCGCGAGAAACCACAGAACCGTGATCGGGCCGAAGAAATTGGAGACGGCAGCCGTGCCGCGGGACTGAACGGCGAAGAGGCCGACCATGATCGCGGCCGAAATCGGCAGGACATAGCCGCCGAGCGCCGGCGTCACGAGCTTCAGGCCTTCGACGGCCGACATGACGGAGAGCGCCGGCGTGATCATGGCATCTCCGATGAACAAGGCGGCGCCGATGATGCCTGCAAAGAACAGGACGGGCATGTATCGCCCGGTCCTTTTCATCAAGAGGGCGAGAAGCGACAGCGTTCCACCTTCGCCGTCGTTGTCGGCACGCAGGAGAAAGAGGACGTATTTGAAAGTCACGATGATCGTTAGCGTCCACACCATCAGCGAGATCAGGCCGATGACCTCATTCTGGCTGATGCCGTCATGCGAAAACGGGCGGAGCGCTTCGCGAAAGGCATAGAGGGGACTGGTCCCGATATCGCCGTAGACGACGCCGATGGATCCCATGAGCAGCACAAGAAATTTCTTCGTACCTGCGGTGTCCTGCGGGGCCGGGTCGGCGGATGCGGTCATGGAATGTCTGACTTTCGTTCACGTCTCGCAGCACGCGAGACACGGCTTGCGTGTGCGGACAACTCGAGCGTTGCGGTCGGCGTTCTGCGCCACCGGGGTCCTGCGAGGCCGATCTTCCGCGGCTATATAGAGCGAACTCCGTTTCGCGGATACCTCAGGCGCAATTTCGAAACACCGTTACAATCTTTGCTGGGTCGGGAGCAAGCACGAACACCGGCATCCGCTATCGCCAGAAATGTTGCCGGTTCGCAGCTTGCACATTCTGTTGCGCTGCACAAGAATAGGTGCATGCGCCATGCCGATCTCACGATCCTCGTCATCGACGAAAATGCCATCCGCTCCTCGATCATCGAGGAAGGCCTGCGCGAGGCCGGGCATCTCAAGGTGACCGTGATCCACGAGGTGAACGGCGTCGCGCGGATCATCGAGACGCTGAAGCCCGATGTCATCATCATCGATCTCGAAAACCCGAACCGGGACATGATGGAGCACCTCTTCCAGCTGACCCGGACGGTCAGCCGCCCCATCGCCATGTTCGTCGATCGGTCGGATACGGCCTCGATCGAGGCGGCGGTCGATGCCGGCGTCTCCGCCTATATCGTCGATGGCCTGCGCAAGGAGCGGGTGAAACCCATCCTCGACATGGCTGTCAGCCGGTTCAATGCCTTTTCCCGGTTGCAGCGGGAGCTGGCGGACGCCAAGTCGGCTTTAGAGGATCGCAAGGTGGTCGAACGGGCCAAGGGCATCGTGATGAAGATGCGCGGTCTCTCCGAGGAAGAGGCGTTTGCCCTGCTGCGTCAGACGGCCATGAACGAGAAAAAGAAGATCGCCGAGATCGCGCAGAGTGTCGTGACGGCGGCGGGGCTGCTCACATGATCACGTCCCTGCACCGCTCTGTCGCCCATCGGAGGAGATGCCCATGACCTCAACGCTTGTGGCGCCCAGTGCGGCGCTTGCCGCGCCGGCGCTGGGCGCAAAGCGCGACGGTGCCCGTGTGCTCCGGGCAGGATTCATTCCCCTCGTCGATGCTTCCGTGCTGATTGCGGCCGCCGAGTTCGGTTTCGCAGCCCACGAGGGCCTGACGCTTGAGCTTGTCCGCGACGTTTCCTGGGCCAATGTTCGCGACCGGCTGGCGTTCCGGCAGTTCGACATTGCCCATATGCTGTCGCCGATGCCCGTCGCTTCCATGCTGGGACTCGGCTCGAACCCGTCGCCGACGATCACCCCGTTTTCGCTCGGGCGCGGAGGCAACGCCATTACCTTGTCCACCCGCCTGTTTACCCGCATGCGGGATGCGGGCGCCCCCGACGGTGGCGATGCGTTGACGAACAGCCGGATGCTCCGGCACGTTCTGGACAGGATGCGCGAGGCAGGCGAGGCGCCGCCGACCTTCGGCATGACCTATCCATTCTCGTCACACAATTACGAGTTCCGCTATTGGCTGGCCGCCGGCGGCATCGATCCGGACCGGGACGTCAAGCTGGTGGTGGTTCCCCCGCCGCTGACATCGGATGCCCTGGCGGCGGGCGCCATCGACGGCTTCTGCGTCGGTGCCCCGTGGAACATGATCGCGTCGGAACGCGGCGTCGGCCGCATCGTCGCCGCCAAGCAAGACATCTGGCCCTCCGCTCCGGAAAAGGTCATCGGCATGCGGCCGGACTGGGCGGAAGGCCATCCGGAAACCGTCTCTCGCCTGCTGGTCGCGCTGAATGCGGCCGCGCGCTGGTGCGACCGGAGCGAAAATCATGACAGCCTGGCGGCGCTCCTTGCGCAGCCGAACTACCTCGCCGCCCCGGTCGATATCATCCGCCGGGTCCTGGCCGGAGAGTTCAGCCTCGATGACACGGGCGAGCGTCGCGTCATCCCCGATTACTTCACCTTCCACCGCGGTTTTGCAAACTATCCGCGGCCGGGGCACGCGCTCTGGACCTACAGCCAGATGCTGCGCTGGGGACAGGCCGATTGGTCGCAGGCGTCCGCGGAGAAGGCCATGTCGGCCTATCGGCCCGATCTCTACCGCGCAGCGCTGGGTACCGGTCCCGAGGATGCAGACCTGCGTGTGGAAGGCATGATCGATGGCGATCGTTTCATGGACAACGTCACCTTCGACCCGCGTCGACTTCAGGACTATGTCGCCGGCTTTCCCGTTCGCTGCCTGCCGAAACCTGACCGTCTGCACGACGACATGTGATTTAGATTGCCGTTTCGCAATGCACGATCCGCGTTGCGCTCCAAGCATATGGTGAAAACGTAGGCAGGAAAGCTTTTGTCTACATTTGATGCAGCGAGTGGATTGTCTTGTTCTTACAACCGCTTCGCATGGACTGCGCAAACTGGCACGCCTTTTGCTTTTCCTGATTAGCTCAGTCAACGGCGATTGAAGCGAAAGAGCGCAAGATGCGCTCACCCCATGACATCGACGTCGCAAGGTTTTTGCTCCGGAGCTTCAAGCTCCTCGGGATGCATTCTCCAAGCGGCGTTTTTTTGTGCCCCGATTTCTCGGCCTCCGTTCGTTTCACCAGAGGATTTCTCCGATGACCCGCAGTTTCACCCCGTCCTTCACCCGCCGTTCGATCCTTAAGACCACCACGACCGCAGCCCTTGTGGCGGCCGTCAGGTCCGCCTTTCCCGGCGGCGCCTTCGCGCAAGGCACGGGCCCGGAGACCACCAAGGCAACCCTCGGCTTCATTGCGCTGACCGACAGTTCTCCGCTGATCGTCGCCAAGGAGAAGGGATTTTTCGACAAGCATGGCATGACCGAGGTGAACGTCGTCAAGCAGGCGTCCTGGGGCACGACACGCGACAATCTGGTTCTCGGCTCGGCCGGCAACGGCATCGATGGCGGGCATATCCTGACGCCCATGCCCTACCTGATTTCGACCGGCAAGGTGACCCAGAACAATCAGCCTCTGCCGATGTCGATCCTTGCCCGTCTCAATCTCGATGCCCAGGCGATCTCGGTCGGCGCGGCCTATGCGGATTTGAAGGTCGGCCTTGATTCCGGTGTGCTGAGAGAGGTCTTCGCCAAGAAGAAAGCGGACGGCGCGGCTGCCAAGGTTGCCATGACGTTTCCCGGTGGCACGCACGATCTCTGGATCCGTTACTGGCTCGCCGCCGGCGGCATCGATCCGGATACGGATGTCGAAACCATTGTCGTTCCTCCGCCGCAGATGGTTGCCAACATGAAGGTCGGCACCATGGACTGTTTCTGTGTGGGCGAGCCGTGGAATGCGCAACTGGTCAACCAGGGCATCGGCTACACCGCCGTCAATACGGCCGAGATCTGGGACAAGCATCCCGAAAAGTCCTTTGTCATGCGCAGCGACTGGGTAGAGGCGCATCCCAATGCTGCAAAGGCGCTGACCATGGCGATCATGGAAGCCCAGCAATGGTGCGACGAGATGGGCAACAAGGAAGAGCTGGCCGATATCATCGGCAAGCGCGCCTGGTTCAACGTGCCGGCCAAGGACATCGTCGGACGCCTCAAGGGCGCATACGACTACGGCAACGGCAAGGTGGTCGACCAGAGCCCGCACCTCATGAAGTTCTGGGCGGATCATGCCTCCTACCCCTACCAGAGCCACGATGCCTGGTTCCTCACCGAAGACATGCGCTGGGGAAAATATGCCGCGGATACGGACATCAAGGCCCTGATCTCCAAGGTCAACCGCGAGGATATCTGGCGCGCCGCCGCTCGGGATCTCGGCATCACCGATGTGCCGGCCTCCACATCGCGCGGTGTCGAAACCTTCTTCGACGGAAAGATCTTCGATCCGGCAAGTCCGGAAGCCTACCTGCAGAGCCTTTCAATCAAGCGGTTCGCCTGACCTGGCCCCCGGGTCGGCGCCCTGCGCGCCGGCGGCACACCCTCATTTTTCAGGAGACCGGCATGTCCGTCACCAATCTCAATACGTCCCCTTCGAAGGCGAAGCGAAGCGCACAGGTCGTCGCTTTTTCGGCGCCGGTCAAGCGACGGGCGCCATCGTCGCTCCGGCGCAGCCTGTCGGCGATCTCGGGCGATCTCGTGCCGCCGCTCGTCACGCTGATCGTCCTGCTCGCCGCGTGGGAACTGCTTTGTTCCTCTCCGACATCGAGCCTGCCGTCGCCCACACGCGTCATGGCCGAGAGCTGGGACCTGATCGTACACCCCTTCTATGTCGGCCAAGGCACCGATCAGGGGATGGCCTGGCATATCCTGGCAAGCCTCCAGCGCGTCGCCGTCGGCTATGCCATCGCGGCCGTCGTCGGCATCGCCATGGGCGTGCTTGTCGGCCAGAGCCAGTGGGCCATGAAGGGTCTCGACCCGATCTTCCAAATCCTGCGCACCGTGCCGCCGCTCGCCTGGCTACCCCTCTCGCTTGCCGCGTTCCGTGACGGCAATCCTTCGGCCATCTTCGTGATCTTCATCACGGCCGTCTGGCCGATCATCATCAACACCGCCGTCGGCATCCGCAATATTCCGCAGGACTACCAGAACGTCGCCAAGGTGTTGCGCCTCAACCAGTTCGAATATTTCGGCAAGATCATGCTGCCGGCCGCAGCCCCCTACATCTTCACCGGCCTGCGCATCGGCATCGGCCTTTCCTGGCTCGCCATCGTCGCCGCGGAAATGCTCATCGGCGGTGTCGGCATCGGCTTCTTCATCTGGGATGCGTGGAATTCCTCGCTCATCAGCGACATCATCGTCGCCCTCATCTACGTCGGCGTTGTCGGCTTCTTCCTCGATCGTCTCATCGCATTCATCGGCCGCGCGGTCACCCGCGGCACTGCAACGGCCTGAAGGAGGACGTTCCCATGGCAAAAGCCTATCTCTCCATCGAAATGGTCGACAAGTCCTTCGAGCGCAACGGCCAGATCTCGGAGGTGCTCAAGCAGATTTCGCTCGGCGTCGACAAGGGCGAGTTCATCTCGATCATCGGCCATTCCGGCTGCGGCAAGTCCACTCTGCTCAACCTCGTCGCCGGCCTGACCAAGGTCAGCAGCGGTGCTGTGCTGCTGGAGGACAAGGAGGTCTCCGAGCCCGGCCCGGAACGCGCGGTGGTGTTCCAGAATCACTCTCTGCTTCCCTGGCTCAGCGTCTACGAAAACGTGTCGCTGGCCGTCGACAAGGTCTTTGCCCGCAAGAAGACGAAGGCGGAACGTCACGACTGGGTCATGCGCAACCTCGATCTCGTGCAGATGACGCATGCCCGGGACAAGAAGCCATCCGAAGTCTCCGGCGGCATGAAGCAACGTGTCGGCATCGCCCGCGCGCTTGCCATGGAGCCGAAGGTTTTGCTGCTCGACGAGCCCTTCGGCGCGCTCGATGCGCTCACCCGCGCCCATCTGCAGGATCAGGTCATGCAGATTCACGCCAAGCTCGGCAACACCGTGTTGATGATCACCCACGATGTGGACGAGGCCGTGCTGCTGTCGGACCGCATCGTCATGATGACCAACGGCCCGGCGGCCCGCATCGGCGAAATTCTCGACGTTCCGATCGGCCGCCCACGCAATCGCATCGAGCTGGCCACCGACCGCACCTACCTGAAGTGCCGGGAAGCCGTCCTGAAATTCCTCTACGAGCGCCACCGTCTCGTGGAAGCCGCATAGGAGAGGATGAGATGAAACAGAAACTCGTCATCATCGGCAACGGCATGGCGCCCGGCCGAATGCTGGAAGAACTCTTCGAGCGGGCCCCCGGCCTTTACGACGTCGTGATCTTCAACGCCGAGCCGCGCGTCAACTACGACCGCATCATGCTCTCGCCCGTTCTCTCGGGCGAAAAGCTCTACGAAGACATCGTCATCCATGGGGATGATTGGTATGCCCGCCACGGCGTCACCCTCCACAAGGGCGCGAAGGTGACCGGCATCGACCGTACGGCCAAGACCGTGACGTCCGCAAACGGCGTGACGGAAAGCTATGACAAGCTCGTCATCGCCACGGGCTCTTTGCCCTTCATCATTCCCGTGCCCGGTCATGACCTGCCCGGCGTGTTGGCCTACCGCGACCTCGATGACGTCGAGAAGATGCTGGAGGCCACCAGGCGCGGTGGCCGGGCCATCGTCATCGGCGCGGGCCTGCTCGGGCTCGAGGCCGCCTATGGCCTGAAGCGTCAGGGCATGGATGTCACCGTCATCCACATCATGCCGACGATCATGGAGCGCCAGCTCGATCCGCCGGCCGCCTATCTGCTCGAAAAGGCCCTGAACGATCGCGGCATCGAGATCATCACCAAGGCCAATACCAAGCGCATCGTCGGTGAGGACAAGGTCGAGGGTATTGAGCTCGAAGATGGCCGGATCATCGACGGCACGATCGTCGTGATGGCCGTCGGCATCCGTCCGGCAGCCCAGCTCGCCAAGGATGCGGGTGTCGTCACCAACCGTGGAATCGTCGTGGATGACGGCATGATGACGTCGGACGGCGCGATCTTCGCCCTCGGCGAATGCGCCGAACACCGTGGGGTCTGCTACGGCCTCGTCGCGCCGCTCTATGAAAGCGCAAAGACGCTCGCCGATCGCCTGGTGGGCGGCGCTTCGGAATATCGCGGCTCCGTCGTCAACACCAAGCTGAAAGTCACGGGCATCAATCTCTTCTCGGCCGGCGACTTCGCCGAGGGTGACGATCGCGAGGAGATCGTGCTGCGCGATGCCACCGCCGGCGTCTACAAGCGCCTCGTGCTCAAGAACAATCGCATCGTCGGCGCGGTCCTCTACGGCGAGACGGCCGACGGTGCCTGGTTCTTCGACATGATCAAGCGGGGCACGGACATCTCCGAGATGCGTGACACCCTCATTTTCGGCCAAGCCTATCAGGGGGGCAGCCCGCTGGACCCTACGGCGGCCGTTGCAGCCTTGCCGGATGATGCGGAAATCTGCGGCTGCAACGGCGTCTGCAAGAGCAAGATCGTCGGGACGATCACGGCAAAGAGCCTGACATCGCTGGACGATGTGCGCGCGCACACCAAGGCGTCTGCCTCCTGCGGCTCCTGCACCGGCCTCGTCGAACAGCTGATGGCGCTGACACTGGGCGACAGCTACAATCCCTCTGCGGTCCAGCCCATGTGTACCTGCACCGAGCTCGGGCATGACGACGTGCGCCGCCTGATCGTCGCCAAGGGCCTGAAGACCATTCCCGCCGTCATGCAGGAGCTGGAATGGAAGACCTCCTGCGGCTGCGCCAAGTGCCGGCCGGCGCTCAATTACTACCTCGTTTGCGACTGGCCGGACGAGTATGCCGACGACTACCAGTCGCGCTTCATCAATGAGCGCGTTCATGCCAACATCCAGAAGGACGGCACCTATTCCGTCGTTCCGCGCATGTGGGGCGGCGTCACCAATGCAGGGGAATTGCGGGCCATCGCGGATGTGGTCGACAAGTTCGAGATCCCCATGGTGAAGGTGACCGGCGGCCAGCGCATCGACCTTCTGGGCATCCACAAGGAGGATCTGCCGGCGGTTTGGGCGGATCTCGGCAAGGCCGGCTTCGTCTCGGGTCAGGCCTATGCCAAGGGCCTGCGCACTGTGAAGACCTGTGTCGGCACGGACTGGTGCCGGTTCGGTACGCAGGATTCCACCGGGCTCGGAATCAGGCTCGAGAAGTTCATGTGGGGGTCCTGGACCCCGGCCAAGCTGAAGCTTGCGGTTTCCGGCTGTCCGCGCAACTGCGCGGAGGCGACCTGCAAGGATATCGGCGTGATCTGCGTCGACAGCGGGTACGAGATCCACTTTGCAGGCGCTGCCGGCCTCGACATCAAGGGGACCGAAGTGCTGGGGCTTGTGCCCACGGAAGACGAGGCGCTCGAGCACATCGTGGCGCTGGCGCAGATGTACCGCGAGCAGGGACGCTACCTCGAGCGGATCTACAAATGGGCAAAGCGGGTCGGACTTGATGAGATCCGCCGCCAGATCATGGGCGATTCCGAAAAGCGCAGGGGCTATTTCGACCGCTTCGTCTTTTCCCAGAAATTCGCACAGGTCGATCCCTGGTCGGAGCGCGTCTCCGGCAAGGACAAGCACGAGTTCAAGCCCATGGCCGTCGTTGGCATGGCGGAAGCGGCGGAGTGAGGACGATGGACACGAAGATCATGGGCAGGCGCGATGCGGAACGCGTTCAAGGCGGCTTCGACCGGGACTGGGTCGACATCGGCGTTCTCCACGACATTCCCCTGCGCGGCGCCCGGTGCGTCCGCACACCGCTGGGCCGGATCGCGGTTTTCCGCACGGCGGACGACCAGGTGTTTGCGATCGAGGACCGCTGCCCGCACAAGGCCGGTCCCCTGTCCCAAGGCATCGTCCACGGAACGTCGGTCACCTGCCCCCTGCACAACATGGTGATTTCGCTCGAGACCGGACAGGCACAGGGCGCCGACGAGGGCGAGGTCCGAACCATCCCGATCCGCAACCGTGATGGTCGGCTGTCCATCGCGGTCGATACGCTCGGCCTGCTCGTCGCGGCGGAATAGCGACGCTCCGATGAGGACCAATCCTCACGTCAACCCTGGGAAGATGCCGATGCCCGTCGAGATCAAGACGACCTGTCCCTATTGTGGCGTCGGCTGCGGCGTCATCGCCCGCGTCGAGGAGGATGCCGTCGTTTCCGTGCGTGGCGATCCGGACCACCCGGGCAATTTCGGTCGGCTCTGCTCCAAGGGGTCGGCGCTTGCCGAAACCATCGGTCTCGACGGGCGTCTCCTGACGCCCCGCATGGCCGGCGCGCCTGCGACCTGGGATGCGGCCCTCGACCGCGTCGCCACGACCTTCTCCGACACGATCCGGCGCTATGGGCCGGATTCCGTGGCTTTCTATGTCTCGGGCCAGCTTCTCACCGAGGACTACTACGTTGCCAACAAGCTGATGAAGGGTTTCATCGGGTCGGCGAACATCGACACCAATTCCCGCCTCTGCATGTCGTCCTCCGTCGCCGGCCATCTGCGCGCCTTCGGGTCGGATACGGTGCCGGGCACCTATGCCGATCTCGAATGCGCCGATCTCGTCGTTCTCACCGGGTCGAACCTGGCCTGGTGTCACCCGGTCCTCTTTCAGCGCCTCGTCGCTGCCAAGGCCGCACGCCCGCATATGAAGATCGTCGTCATCGACCCCCGCCGTACGGCGACATGTGATATCGCCGACCTGCATCTGGCCATCCTGCCCGACGGCGACACCATGCTCTTTGCCGGCCTGCTGGCCCATCTCGCTGCGGAAGACGCGCTGGATCAAGACTACATTGCACAGCATACCGAGGGTTTCTGGGACGCCCTTGGGCGCGTCGCGCATCTGACGCTTGCCGGCATCGCAGCGGAAACTGGGCTCGAAAGCGCGGATGTCGCGACCTTCTACGCGCTCTTCGCCAAGGCCGAGAAGACCGTCACCTGCTACAGCCAGGGGGTCAACCAGTCGTCCTCCGGCAGCGACAAGGTCAACGCCATCATCAACTGCCACCTCGTCACCGGCCGCATCGGCAGGCCCGGCATGGGCCCCTTCTCGCTGACCGGCCAGCCCAATGCCATGGGGGGACGCGAAGTGGGCGGGCTTGCCAACATGCTCGCGGCGCACATGGCAATCGAGAGCGCCAGGGATCGCGAGACCGTTCAGCGCTTCTGGCAATCGCCCGTCATGGCCAACAAGACCGGATTGAAGGCTGTAGATCTCTTCCGGGCTGTCGCCGATGGTCGTGTGAAGGCGATCTGGATCATGGCCACCAATCCTGTCGTCTCCATGCCCGAAGCCGATCTGGTCCGGGCCGCTTTGGCGGCTTGTCCTTTCGTCGTCGTCTCGGATGTGGAAGCAGAGACTGATACAACGGCCCACGCCCATGTCCTGCTGCCCTCGCTCGGCTGGGGCGAAAAGCAGGGCACGGTGACGAATTCGGAGCGTCGCATCTCGCGGCAGCGCGCCTTTCTTGCCGCGCCGGGGGAGGCGAAAGCCGACTGGTGGCAGATGGCGCAGGTCGCTGCACGCATGGGCTTCGGCGCAGCCTTTGACTTTCCGGATGCCGCCGCTGTCTTTGCCGAGCATGCCGGGCTGTCCGCCTTTGAAAACGACGGGACGCGCGATTTCGACATCGGTGCGCATGCCGGTATCTCGGCCGACGCCTATGAAGCGCTCGCGCCCTTCCAGTGGCCGCAACCGGCGGGCTTTGCGCCGGCTGCCGGCGACAGCCGGTTCTTCGCGGAGGGTCGCTTTTATCATGCGGACGGCCGGGCGCGCTTCGTGCCCGTCGTTCCCGCCCGCGATCACCGCACGACGCCAGCCTATCCCTTCACGCTCAATACCGGGCGCATCCGCGACCAGTGGCACACGATGACGCGGACCGGCAGGACGGCGCGACTGACCGCGCATCTGGCCGAGCCCTTCGTGGAGATCCATCCGGACGACGCCCGGGCGCTCGGGCTGACGCCGGCCGATCTCGTGGTGCTGGCGAGCGCGCAGGGAAGGGCCGTGCTGCGGGCCTTGGTGACCCCGCGCCAGAAGCCCGGTCACCTCTTTGCGCCCATGCATTGGAACGACCAGTTTTCCTCCGCCGGACGCATCGATGCCCTGGTGCCGGGGCTGGTGGATCCGGTCTCCGGCCAGCCCGCCTCCAAGCATGTGCCGGTCCGCGCTGCAAAGCTTGATGTCGGGCTTTACGGCTTTGCCATCTCGCTCGAAAAGCCGAGACTGTCCGGATCCTCCTCCCGTCCGCTCGTCTATCACGCGCTGGCACGCGCGGCCGGCGGCTGGCGCCTGGAGTTTGCGGCTGCACCCCTGTCTCTTGAGGAGGAGGGCGGGGCGCAGGATCGCGACTGGACCGGGTGGAGTGTCGACACGCTCGGCATTCCCCCGGGCCTTGAACCCCTCGGCTACCGCGACGCCGTCACCGGCCAGATCCGGATGGCCTTCTTCGATGGCGAACGCCTCCTCGGTGCCGTCTTTCTCAGCCCGCGCCCGGTCGCGGTCGCTCGCAACTGGGCCATCTCCCAGCTGAACGCCTCCCATTCCGATCTCCGGCGTCGTTTTGCCGTCGTCGCGGGCCGTCCGGGTGCCGAAGCGGTCGATCCCGGCGCGACGGTCTGTTCCTGTTTCAATGTCGGCATCAACCAGATCGTCAGTGCTGCGGCCGGCGGTTGCCGCACGGTCGAGGCCATCGGCAAGGCGCTGAACGCCGGCACCAACTGCGGCTCCTGCCGCGCAGAGATCAGGGAGATCCTTCATGGAACACGTATCGCTGCTGCGGAGTGAGAACACCGCCTCCCGCGACGGATCGCCATTGAACGCGACGGCCCGTGTCGAGGCTCTCGCCAAGCTGCCGGTCTTCTGGGGGCTCGAAGGCAAGCGCGTCGTCCTTGCCGGCGGCACGGAAGGGGCGTGCTGGAAGGCAGAGCTTCTCGCGGCCTGTGGCGCGGAGGTCCATGTCTTTGCACCCGACGACATGCTCTGCGACGTCTTTGCCGATATGCTCGGGCGTCATGCGCAGGAGCGCGCGGCGGGCCGGGCGCGCGGCGCTTTCGTCCATCACGCACGACAATGGTCGGCGGATGTCCTGTCCGGTGCCGCGCTCGCCATCGCCGATTGCGACGCGCAGGACGAGGCGCGCGCATTCCACGACGCCGCGATTGCGGCCGGCGTACCGGTCAACGTCATCGACAAGCCGACCTTCTGCCAGTTCCAGTTCGGCTCGATCGTCAATCGTTCGCCGGTCGTCGTCGCGATCTCAACCGATGGCGCCGCGCCGATCCTGGCGCAGGCCATCCGCCGGCGCATCGAGACGCTTCTGCCGCAGAGCATCAAAGCCTGGTCGGTGCTCGCCCAGTCGCTGCGCGATGCGGTCGCCGCGCGGCTCACGCCGGGGCCGGAGCGTCGCGCCTTCTGGGAGTCTTTCGTCGATCGGGCCTTCACCAGCCTGCCATCCCCCGAAAGCGCCGCGAACCTGATCGCCGATGCCGACCGCCTTGCCGCCGGCCGCAGAGCCACGAGCGATGCGCCTGTGATCGGCAAGGTCACGCTGGTCGGCGCCGGTCCGGGCGATGCGGAGCTCTTGACCCTGAAGGCCGTGCGCGCGCTTCAGGCCGCTGATGTCATCCTGTTCGACGACCTTGTCTCCGCCGATGTGCTCGAACTCGCCCGCCGCGAGGCCAAGCGCATGCTGGTCGGCAAACGGGGCGGGCGGACGAGCTGCAAGCAGGAGGACATCAACGCCATGATGATCACCTTCGCCAAGGCCGGCAAGACCGTCGTCCGCCTGAAGAGCGGCGACCCCATGGTCTTCGGCCGTGCCGGGGAGGAGATCGCCTGTCTCAAGTCGCATGGCATTCCGGTGGATGTCGTGCCCGGCATCACAGCGGCCAGCGGGCTGGCTGCGCGGCTCGGCGTGTCGCTCACCCACCGCGATCACACCCACGCCGTCCGCTTCATCACCGGCCACTCGCGCAACGGCTGTCTGCCGACGGATATCGACTGGCGCGCCTGCGCCGACCCGCGCACCACGACCGTGTTCTACATGGGTGGACGGACAGCCCCCGCCATTGCCGCGCGCCTGATGGCCGAGGGCATGAGCGCCGACATGCCGGTCGTCATCGCCTCCAGCATCAGCCGTGCGGACGAGCGCCACTGGCATGGCACGCTTTCGACTCTGCCTATCGGCATTGCCGACATCGGCACCGACAATCCCGTGCTGATCGCTGTCGGGCCCGTGTTTCCAGGCGCGACCGCAGGATCGGCCACGGTTCCACAGGACGAGGGATCACCCATGCTGCGCGCGGCTAGCGAGCCGGCGACATATCCGGTTCGGGCGTGACCGCAATGGCGAGGCCGTCCCCGCGCGGATCATGCGCGCCTTCGAAGGTCCCGTCGGCGTTGACACGAATGATCCCCGCCTGTCCGGCAATCGGGCTCCGCGCGGGTAGGGGCGACAGGAGATGGCCACGGTCGGCCAGCGCTGTCAGCACAGGTTCGCCGACGTCCGCCTCCAGCTTCAGGCTGTCGCGGCTGTCGGAAAACGTCTTGCCGAGCAGAAAGCGCGGTCCGGCCAGCGCCTGGGCGGGATCCTCGCCAAAATCGATCATCCGGGTCAGCAGCATCGCGAGCGTCTGAGGCTGCCCGTCAGCCCCTTGCGTTCCGTAGATCAGCTCGGGGCGGCCATGGCGCAGGCCAAGGCCTGGATTGAGCGTGTAGAACGGCCGCTTGCCCGGCGCCAGCGTGTTGGGATGGCCGGGATCAAGCGAGAAGGCAGCGCCGCGGTTCTGCCAGAGAATGCCGGTATCGCCGACCACCACGCCGCTTCCCCAGTCGAAATAGGTGCTCTGGAGCACGCTGACGCTGCGTCCCGCCGCATCGCTCGCGCCGAAGAACACGGTATCGCCGGTCTGAAACACATGCGGCCAGGCCTTGGCTTTCGCGAGATCGATGGCCTGGGCCCGCGTCCTCAGATGGTCCGGATCGAGCAGCGCATCGATCCGCTGGGTGCCGCCATCGGGATCGGCAATGCCGTTGCGGTCGAGAAAGGCCTGCTTCACGGCCTCCACGCAGAGATGGAGATGATCGGCACGTCCGGCCTCGAGCGCAGCGAGATCGAAATGGGAGAGAATCCCCATGATCGCAAGCGTGGTCACGCCCTGTGTCGGTGGCGGCGGCGCCAGCAGCTCCAGGTCCCGATAGGAAAGGCTTGCCGGCGTCTCTTCGCGCGTCCGTGTTGCGGCCAGGTCCGCTGCGGTCAGCGGAGAACCCGCTGCGCGCAGACCGTCGGCGATCGCTTCGGCGAGCGGCCCGGCGTAGAAGGCACGTGGCCCCTCCGCCGCCAGCCGTTCGAGCGTCCGGGCAAGCTGCGGCTGGCGAAAGGTCGTTCCGATCACGGGAGCCGCGCCGCCCGGCATGAACACCGGGGCAAATCCCGGCCAGGTTCGGGCCTCGGCATGGCGGAAGTCGAGCCAGAAGGCCTGCGATGCCGTCACCGGAAAGCCATCGCCTGCAAAGCCGATGGCATCCGCGAGCAGGCTCGGGAAGGTGCGCGTGCCGCCCCAGTTCTTTTCCGAATAGGCGAGCGCATGCCCCCAGCTGTCGACCACGCAGGCGGTGGTCAGAGCCGAGCCCGGTCCGCGGACGGGAATGGTGGCTTCGTCCCCAGCTCGTGCCGGTAACTGACGCGCCGACTGGCCAATTCCGAGGAAGCAACGCCGCCCCCCGTCCGGGTCGGCGACGATCCAGACAGCATCTCCCCCGAGGCCGCAGAAATGCGGATAGAGCACGGCGATGGCAGCACCCGTGGCAATGCAGGCCTCGAGCGCATTGCCGCCTTCGCGCAGCACGCGTGCGCCTGCTTCGCTCGCCAGCGCATGCGGGCTCGTGACCATGCCGCCGCGCCCGCGTGCAAGGCGCGATCGGGTCGTGCCGGACGTTTCCGTGGATGGACCTCTGCTCATCGCCTCATCGCTATCTCCGGTCTTGCGTTCCCGCAAGAACCCGTTTCAACTTCGCCGACCCTTGCTGCAGGGCCCGGAACGGACTCGATCCGGGTGCGGCCTGCCGGGCATTTGAAGGCTGAACCGATCGCGAGGCAACCATGACCATCGATTTCGTGATCCGCAATGCCCGCCTGCAGGGAAGGGAAGGCCTCGACGACATCGCTTTTGCGGGCGGCGTCATCACCGGTATCGCCGCGAGCGCGACACGCGCCTTTGTGTGCGATGCGCCGGAGCGTGATGCCATGGGCAATCTTCTCTGTCGCGGCCTCGTCGAGACCCATCTCCATCTGGACAAGGCCGGGATCATCGGCCGGTGTAACCTCTGCACCGGCACGCTGGCTGAGGCGGTTGCGGAAACCGCCCGCGCCAAGGCCGCTTTCACCGAGGCCGATGTCTACGAACGGGCTGCCCATGTTGTGGATCAGGCGATCGTCAACGGCACGAACCGCATCCGCACCTTTGTCGAGATCGACGGACGCGCCGGCTTTCGCTCGTTCGAGGCGATCCGCCAACTGCGCATCGATTACTGGGCCCTAATCGACATCGAGATCTGTGCCTTCGTGCAGGAGGGGCTGACGAACGACCCCGGCACGCTGGAGATGCTGGAGACAGCCTTGCAGTCCGGCGCGGATCTCGTCGGCGGTTGCCCCTATACCGATCCGGATCCGCAGGCGCACATCGCCGCCATCTTCGATCTTGCGGACCGCCATGGCGTTCCGGTCGATTTCCACCTGGATTTTGACCTTGATCCGCAGCAAGGCGATCTCCCGACGGTCATCACGGAGACGGTGCGGCGCGGTCATCAGGGGCGGGTCTCCGTGGGCCACGTCACCAAGCTGTCCGCACTCCCGCCCGATCGCTTTGCCATGACCGCGCAGGAGATCGCGGACGCCGGCATCGCCGTCACCGTCCTGCCGGCGACCGACCTCTTTCTCACCGGTCGGAACGCCACCCATCTCGTTCCCCGCGGCGTCGCACCGGCGCACCGGCTGGCGAGCCATGGGGTGCTGACGACGCTTTCCACCAACAACGTCCTCAATCCCTTCACGCCCTTCGGCGACATGTCGCTGCTCCGCATGGCAAATCTCTATGCCAACATCGCACAGCTGGGAACGGATCAGGCCCTTGCCGGTGTCTTCAACATGATCACGCGCAATGCAGAACGGCTGTTGGGCGTCAACGCCGCAGTGCCGAAGGTCGGAGATCCCGCAACGCTGGCCCTGCTCTCCGCACCCTCCGGCGCGAGCGCGATCGCCGGTCCGGCAACGGCCGTCGCCGGGTGGAAGAACGGCCGGCAGACGTTCGACCGCCCACCGCCCCGGCTCTTTCGCGACGCCTTATCCTGACGAAGGAAGGGTCGACGCGACCCCGGCGAGGTGTTCACCATTGCGGCATCGGTCTAGGAAGCGCCTCGCAGCCGCGATCATTCCATCCAGCGTCTCCGTCCATATCGAAAGCTCTGTCGTGGTGGGAGCGAAGGAACCGATGAACGAGCGGCGCTGGCCAGGGCCCGTCGCAGGGTCAGTTCTCCACAATCAGTCAGGCTATTGGCACGCCTGCGTCAAAGCCGCGCTAACCTGAAACCGCGGCAGGCATGATGGGCCTTCAAGGGACAGCAATTCTGCAGGCTGCGCGCGACAGGCGCTAGCGTATGTCCAGCGCAGGCGGGATCAAAGAGCACCTTAAAAACCAGGCATTTTGAGAACGTTAATGGTGCCCGGAGGCGGATTTGAACCACCGACACGCGGATTTTCAATCCCGTGCTACTACTGGTTTTGCCCCACCTTACGCCGAAAAAGCTGTCAAACCCGACTGCGATAAACAAGACCTTAGCCCGCTTTTGTCAAACGATACTGATACGGTTTCAGCTCGCTTAGAGCGGGCCGTCGCATGGCTTTCGCAGCACCTCGATAGCTGCCCCCGTCCAATCATTCATTACGTGAAGCAGTCATATGGCCTCGGGAATTGCGACGCCGTCGAAGCCGTACGCCTGGCTCGCGTCGCGCGGCAGGAAGCGCCGGCCGACTGATGCCGCCGCGTACGAAGACCGACCGACTGAAGGGCGACGTCACAGCCGCCTTCAAGGTGATTTCGTCAGGTCACCTTGGGCTGACGCGCGCCGAGATGTTCGTTGCAAACGCGATCCTGCGCCATGTGGGCGCGAAGGACGACACGTGCTTTCCGTCTGTTGAGCGCCTGGCTGCAATGTCGAAGATTGCGCCCCGCAATGTGATCAACGCGACCAACGCGCTCTGCACCGGGCCCGGTCGCCTCTTCGACAAGTTCCGGAAGGCTGGCAAGGGCAAAACGAGCACGTGCAATTACACCCCGAGGTGGCAGCGATTTCGCGAACTGGAAAGCGATATCGAGGACATTTTCATGGGCCGCCACGAGGACGATGAGGGCTCGAATAGTGACGCTAGCGTCACTTTGAATAGTGACGCTAGCGTCACCCTAACTCCTGTACAGTTAACTCCTGTTTATCACCCACTGAGCCCTACAGCGTCTCAGGCGTCGAGTTCTGTTGCTGAGCCAGAACCGGAAACGCAGAGCGAGCCGAAGCGAAGATCGGCTCTTGATGATGATAGAATTCGCCTCAAGGTTGTACCCAGGTCTAACGCTCCGATGCGCGGTGAGCGAAAGGCCAGCGAACGATGGAACGCAGATCTCCTGCGCTGCGGTCAGCGGATCTACGGCGAAGTGATCGAGTGGTTGCCTGAAGCTGTAGCGGATGAGGCCACGCAAGAGGAGCGCCAGAAGTACCACCAAGGCGCTGCCCACATCGCACGCAGACTGCTGGAAGCCGGTCACCTTGACCTCGCCGCATGCGTCTCGATGGCAGCAGGAGGGCAGAGCGATGATGGACGGCGCGCGGCGCGGCGAGATGCCGCCGGATGACGGGAACGGGGGGGTGGTCGAAAGTCGAGGAGGCCGAGGGTCTAGACCGGTGGGTGTGCTTTCTTGCGTCGCCGCGAAATTGGCGAAAAAGTTTTTTGTGCGGTGATGATGATGGCGAATGACGAATTACATCTATTATTCCACGGCTTAGTTGTCGCTGTCACAGCTAAGGCGCCGAAATGCAACGAGTGTGAGCGTGAATTTGTCGCGCCGAAGAGGCGCGGTCGGCCGGTCGCATTTTGCTCGGCTTCCTGCCGAGCTGTAGCTAAGGCAGCTCAGCGGAAAGCGTGGGGCAGGGCCAATCGTCGCGTTGGGCCGGCACAGTCACTCGCCTGTCGGCAATGCCAAAACGATTTCCGCCCGCCGCAACGGAAGGCCGGGAGAGTGCCCCACTTCTGCTCGACGCATTGCCGCCGCGCGAGCCTGAACGGAAAGCCGCCCGGCCAGCACACGCCAGAGGCCAGAGATCTCTTTGCCTGCTTGGTTCCTGAGGCACTCCGATGACAGGTGGCAACGCTGCTTTGTGGGCGCTGACTCAGACGGTAGTTGCCTCTGCCTCTCAGGTTTCCGCTGGAGAAATGGCGGTGGCGATTGACGATCTTCTCAGGCTGCTGGCGCACAAGACCGGCAATGCTGATTTCTTGCGAGCAGCCAACGCCCTTCATCGTCAGCCCGCCGGCCGGCCTTCGATCGATGACGCCAAGCTTATCGGGGAGGCTCTTTGGCTCCATCGGAATGGCAAGGCAAAGACGATCAATCAGGCCTTGATGAAGGTGGCTCGCACGGTCGCGGATGAGGGTGGCGTGAAGTCCGTCGCCGAACGTCTCCGACGCAAGATGCACGCTGCTGCGAAATCTCTTCCACGAAATAGTTTTAGTGGATGACCAACGGCGTCACCATTGCCGCCATCAGCAACCGAGGAACGAAGATGAACACTCAACCCCGAAGCTTTGCCGCCGTGAACCTGCCTGACGTGCCGCGCCTTGAAGACGTGTCGGAGGTGTATGCCGGCCTGTCCGTTAAGCTCCATGACCTCTACCGGAAACTGCGCGCTGTGCAGGACGAAAGCGCCGAGCTTGTCCAGGCATATCGCTCGCGCGCTCGTCCGCGCTTTACGTCCGATTTCCGGGCTCCGGACGTCGCGCCGAATGATCGGATTGCAGCGCTGTTGGGCGACGCGCCGGCAGTTGCCGATGAGCCGATGTCTCTGGAACGTCAGATGGCGCAGCTTGAGCAGCGGGAGGCAGACATTCAGTCGGCAATCCAAGTCGTCTCCGCTCGCATGACGGATGCGCGCATGGAGGCTTCTACGAAGATCTGCGATACTGTGATGCCGCACTTGAACGGCCTGTTGACCGAACTCGCCGGAAAGATGGCAGAGGTCGCTCACCTGGCTATCAAGTACCGGTCCTACGGTGATGCCCTGAATATGGCAAACATCGCATGGTCGCAGACTGACCCGATCTATCTCAATGTCGGCGGGGCGAATGACCCTGCGGGTCCGTTCGCGCTCTGGCTGAAGGCTGCTGTCCAGCGCGGCTATATCGCCGCCGAAAGCCTTCCGAAGGAGATGCGCCGATGAGATACGCACACATTATGGCGGCTCTTATGGAAGAGCGCTGGGCGATCGATAAGAACAAGCTTCAATTGATGCTTGACTTCATGAGCGACCAATCTTCCGGCATCAAGTACGATGCAGACGATGTAGCTGCGCGGATCGGCGCGAGACCCCAGGCCGCTGCCAAGTCGAAGCAGGGTGTGGTCGCGATAATCGGCCTGCGCGGGGTCATCAGCAATCGCATGAGCATGATGGGTGACATATCCGGTGGGACAAGCACCGAGGCATTCGGGAAGGTCTTTAAGGACGCCATTGCTGACGATGGGGTCAAGGCCATCATCATCGATACCGACAGCGGCGGCGGCGCCGTCAGCGGGGTCGATGAACTCAGTTCTCTCATTTACGCCAGTCGAAGTAAGAAGACTATTATTGCTCACGTGAATGCCGTTGCGGCTTCGGCGGCATACTGGATTTGCAGCGCTGCCAGCGAGGTCGTAATCACGCCGTCGGGCATGGTGGGTTCCATCGGAGTATTCACGATCCGCGACGATGTGAGTGGAGCGTTGGAGAAGGCTGGTATCCGTAAGACGATCATCAGTGCAGGCGAGCGTAAGGTTGATGGCAATCCGTACTCGGCAATGTCTGACGATGTCCGGGACCGCATTCAGCAGCGGATCAATGATGCCTACGACATGTTTGTGAGCGCAGTTGCCAGAAATCGTGGTGTCAGCGTCGCTGTAGTGCGCGAAAAGTTCGGGAAGGGCGATATCGTCGTCGCACGTCCGGCGCTTGCTGTCGGTATGGTCGATCGGATCGAGACGCTGGATGCGACAATCCAACGTCTGCACGAAACCAATTACGAGCTTCCTCGCCGCCCTGCACCGAGCCGGGATTTGCGCAAGTCGGAACTCGACCAGGGCGAGCGGCTGGCAGCCTTACGTGTAAAGCTCGAAAGCGAGACCCCGCTTTTGCAACTGAGGGGCTACGCGACGGTTTTTGATAGCGTTGGGACGATTTCGCACTACGGTCCGATGGAATATGCTGCCGGCGCGTTTCCCGCTGACCTCTGCGCACCACTCGTGATCGACCACGACATGAAACATAAGGTCAGCCCATCGCATCGGGTCTCCATCAAGAGAGACGCAAAGGGCCTTTTCATGGTTTGTGATATTCACGCTGATGCAGCTGGTCGCGCAACATTGGAAACCTACCTTCGCGGTAGAAAATCTCTGAGCATCTCCGCAAAGCCTACCAAGTCTGTCAGTCGAATGGCCGGTGCTGATAAAGTCATGCGCGTTGTAGAGGCGCACCTGATGGAGGTCAGTTTGGTTGACCATGGGGCGTTCAAAGGTACGAATGCCACGCTTCATGCCATGAACGGCCTCGACCTCGGAACTGCAGTCGCGCGGGTGAAAGCCGGCGCACTTGCTGAGGTATGAGCGTCAGCGCTACCGCGAACATTCTCGTGAGATCAAAATAGAGTCGCCAAGTGGCGACTCTATTCACGACCGGCCGGCTTAGGCGGTGCGTTGGCCTTTGCCACCTCGGCAAAAGCCCAGCAGTGGACAATTTGTCCTTTGCTGATAGCGGGTCGGCAAATTTGCGTGCTCGGAAGCGAAGCGACAGCATTGCGATGATGCTTAGGGCCGGCATGTCCTACACGCAGATCGAGAGCGCTACCGCCGCGTCACGCGCTACCATTGCGAAGATCGCCAAGCGATCCGCGTGACAGTGCCTTCCCGTTGAGTCCCAAGTCGCCAAGTTGGCAACTTGGTCACGTCTGTAGGCTTGTTGCACCTGCTGAGGGCTCGATAGAGCGGGAAAGTGCAGCTTCATCTGCATTCTCTTCCACGAAATAGTTTTAGTGGAAGATCATCAGCGTCAACATCGCTCTCGTCGGCACGTTCTGGTCGCGCCGGCTGGAAACTGGATGTCATGACGGTCTCAGATTGACCGATCTTGTCCGTGCCGCAGTCGTTGCCGCATTGGACCGCATCCGAGAGCGTTGGAGCGAGCGGATTATGCAACCCGGAAATGCGAGCGAGTCGGCGGCTGAAGACGCTTTGCGGAAGGCCATTCAGGCGGGCGAGAAAGTGGAGCGGGCAATGTTGATGCTTTGTGGCGGCTTTCGACAAGCTCAGGCGTTGCGGAAGGCGGGCCGAAAGCGAGAGGCAAACGCACGCTTCGATGAATTGATCGAAATTCTTCAGGAGCTCGCCACGCCAGCGCCCGAGCTCTCATTTGGAGGCGTCGCATCAAGTTACTTTGCTAACCGTGGAGACAGCAGTCATGGCTGAGCGCGAACAGAAGATTGTCGAGCTTGTAATCGATGCGACAGGCGCGGAAGCGGGTGCGCGCCGTGTCATGGGAGCTTATGACGGCATAGCCGCGAGCGAAGCGCGGAGAGAGGCGGCAGAGGCTAAGATGCAGGCCGCTACAGAGCGGCAGATGCAGATGTTTTCGACCAATCTGCCGCGCAGCATCGATCAGGCCGCAAACGCTTATGACAATCTGCAGGCCAAGCTCGATCCGCTCTTTCAAGCGCAACTGCGTGCCGAACGCGAGATGACGCAGAGTCTTGCCGTCATTAATCGCGCTGTCCTGCTCGGCGTTACCACTGATCAGGATGCGACACGCGATATCAGTCGCCTGAAGCAGCAACAGATAGAGCAGATCAACCGGGTTCGTGATGCGCAATTGCTCGCCAACGATGCAATCCGGCGGAGTGCAGGGGCGGGCGGCGGTTCGGCCGTGACTGCGGACAACGATAATGCTGTTCGCAGTCGCCGTCAGAACTCCATGTATCAGGTCTTTGACATCGGTCAGGGCCTTTCAGGCGGAATGCCGCTTGCCATGATCGCCGCGCAACAGGGCCCCCAGCTGGCTCAGATATATGCCGGCAACGGCGGTGTTAAGGCTGCTCTCTCCGATACGGCAGCTCTCGCTAGCAGCGCGGCGGCGGCGATCGGGCCCATTGGGCTCGCATTTGGTGCGGCTGGCACCGCCGCCCTCGCGTATTACTTCATCACGAAAACCGAGCAGAAGTCGACGGACGAATTGCTGACGGCTCACGAGGCCAGCATTAAGCGCGTCTCCGACCTCTGGGGGACCGCGGCAACGGCAAAAAGCGCTTACGGTCGTGAAAGCTTCGGTTCGGCCACCTTTGGCCTCGAAACCAACCTGACGGATCTGCTCAAGAAACTAGACGAGGCCAACACGCCAACCATGTTCGGGCAAGGTGAGATTTCGACAGCCATCACCTCGTCTGTCAATGACAACATGAAATTCACGGGCATGAACACTCAAGAGTTTCGTGGGACAACGCTATTCAAGACCCTGTCGGTGGACTTGAAGGCGCTTCAAGATGCCACCATGAACGGCAATTCTGATGCCGTCTTGAGAGTAATCGCGTCGCTTGAAGAGGTGGGGCGCAAGTCCAGCAATGCTGGCGTTAAAGCCATTGCGCAGGACGCGGTCACCGCGCTGGCGCCATTTAAGAATTTGGCGAATGCCGTGCATGAATCCGAGGCAGAACTCGCCCGGCTATTCAACACGGTGGGTCCGAACGGCATGCTGCTGTCGCGAGGAACGGCGAACATGGCCGACATGGGCAACCTCGCTCTCTACCAGTCTCAAGAGCGCGTCGCGCGAGAGCGATCTCAGCAGGCGTATGACGCCCAGGTCGCGGGTCTGAACGCCCGATCGGCGCAAGACAAAGAGAATGCGGCACGGATGGGTGCTGCTGCGCAGTATAACAACGACGAAGATCCTGCCGCGCGCCGTCAGCGAATTAACAACGCCGCATCGCTGGCGCGTCTTCAGGCAGACAAAGCACTCGCGGATGCGCGAGACGAGCGCTCGCGCAACCTTGGCAAGACGCTGGCAGACCAGCAGCTTGAAATCAGTTTGCTTGGCAAGTCCGCCGGCGAGGCGGCGGCTTTGCGCCGTGAGTACCAGCTTATTAGCCAGTTGAAGGATCAGGCGCGGCAGAATGGCGGCATCGTTGATGAAGCCGAAGTCGCGAAGATCCACGAGACTGCGACTGCTGTCGGTGCTTTGACTGACCAACTCAATCTGATGAAGCTCGCTCAGGATCAGCAGTTCGAGCGCGACCAGTTGTTCCGCACTGTGCAAGATCAGGCAATTGCAAGCCAGATGAAGGGCGCAGGTCTTACGGTGGACCTAAATGGGCAAACCGCCGCAACGCTTCGGCAAACGGCTGTTTTGCGTGATCAGATCAAGGCGTGGGAAGACGTTCGCAACGTAGGGCGCAGTGCTATTGATACACTCGTAGACGGCGCGTCTACCGGATTCACTGATATCGAAGGCACGTTCAAGAGTATTGCCTCAAGCATCACGAAGGAGCTGACGACGCTTGCTGTCGGCAATCCGCTCAAGAACACAATCTATGGCGACACACTGCCGACCATGGATACGGTCGGCGGCATTGGCGGGATTTTCAAAGCTCTCACTGGTGGCAGCAATCCAGCGCTCGACGCTGCGAGTCGCAACGTAGGCGCAATGTCGGTGACGGCTGCAAGCGTCGTCGTCAACGGTGGCGCGGGCGCGGCTCTGAATAGCTTCGCCGGGCAGGCCGCAAACAAGAATGATCCATTTGCAGCAGTCCTTAGTAACGACCCGGCAACCTATGGCTCGGGCGAAAAACTGGCGTGGAATTTCTGGAAGTCGAAAGGGCTTTCTGATCCGCAGGTGGCTGGCGTCCTCGGCAACATCAAGGCTGAGAGCGCGTTCAACCCGGCTGCGATCGGAGACGGCGGCGCCGCTAAAGGGCTCTATCAGTGGAATGACCGTGGTCCTTCGATGATCGGCGCAGTTGGCGCAGACTGGAAGAATAACCCGCTCGCTCAGCACGAGTTCGCTTACAAGGAACTGATGGGGCCGGAGAACCGTGCATGGAAGGCTCTCCTTGCCGCTCAGGATACCAAGGGAGCTACGGCTGCCTTCGCTGGCTTCGAGCGCCCATCTGGCTTCTCGTGGAACAATCCCGAGGCTGCTCATAATTTCGTCGGGCGTCTGAATGGCGCGAATGAGTCCCTCGCGAAATTTGGCGGGACGACGAACGCAGCCACTCAGGGCCTCGGCGCGCTCGGTACCGGTTTCGGCCAACTCGGCAGTGCACTTCAGCAGGGAGGCGCGGCAGGCGCACCTGCCTCGGGCGGCGCCAGGCTTTTCGGCTGGCTCGGCAGCCTGTTCGGAGGCGGAGGAGTTTCGCCGACGAGCGCTTCATGGGCGCCAAACACGACCTACAGCAACTTCCTCGCAGGCGTTCCAGGCTTTGCAGATGGCACGGACAGTGCACCGGGCGGATATGCGTGGATTGGCGAGCGGGGCAAGGAGCTGATGCGCGTGCCGCGTGGTGCCGAGATCATTCCGGCGCACCGGACGGCGGCTGCCATCGCGCCATCTGCACCGTCGGTCTCTTTCAAATCAACCGTGATCAACAACTCGTCGGCGCAGGTCGAAGAGCGCGAGACAACCGATGAGAACGGCGGCCGTGGTGTCGAGTATGTCCTGTCTGACCGACTGGCGACGGCGGCCTCCAAGCGCGGCGGTGCGTTCGATCGCCAGCTGCGCGCGCGCGGCGCTACCATGCCGAGGACGCGTCGATGACAGCGTTAATGCCGTAGGCGTCCGACACCCATTAAGCACGCGAACGGTGCGCGATGATGCTGCAAGCAAGGCTGGCACTAGGCCAATAGGTTCTGACATTAGGTGAAAGGTTTCACGGGATTGAAGTATTGCCGCCTTCCCATATGCCGCTTGACGTCACGTATATTCGCATCGTTTACCGCGTAGACTGATTTCCTACCCTGGCCGATTACCGCTTCATTCGCCTCCCTGACAAGTTTTCGAGGATGTATACGAGTGACAGCCTCACGTCCCGCCAGATCGTTGAATCCGACGAACATGCAGGTTGGGCTGATAGTTAAGGCGAAATGTCCGCCCCTCATTCCAAGACCGTTCGTCATGACCAAGGGATGATCTGAAGTCATGAATGGCTTCGCCTTGTCCGTGTTCACTACCCACCACATCGCACGCATGAGTGTTTGCAGCACCTTCTGGTTCTGAATGAGTCGGGTAGCGATGATGATAGTCGAGCGATCTTGGAAGTCTGCGCCTTCCCCTATGAAGTAGTCTCTAAGGCTCTCAGGGTGGTGAGGATCTCGCGCCGCCATATATCGTGCTTGGAATTCAGCATCGGGATTTTCAAACGTGTGGCGCATATGCGCTTTGTATCCACGGATCGTCTCAGGTGTTCGGATCATGAGAGAGAGCAAGAAACGGGCCCACGCGTGCCGGGTCTCGTTATCTTGTGGTATGTCTCCTTTCAGTAGACGATCTCTGGCAAGGGCAGCTTTCCCGTCAACGGCACCCATAAAAATGCGCTCAACGTTGTCACGTGTCTCTTTCGTAGCTCCGCGCAGAATATAGAGGTTTTCCTCCCATCCTGTTTCCATGGTTCCGCGTCGCTTCACCTCTAGGCGTGGCAGCGCTTCGTGCGAGAATTTGAGTTTTCGAAACTCTGTCAGCTTGTTGTCACTGCCAAGCCACGGAAGGAGATAGAATTGCGGGATGTAATGGTGCTTTGTCATGTCTTGCTGGTCTACCTGTGGGCGAAACCGAGACCTGAAAATAGCGTAGCAGATCTACCCGCCAGCCCGATCCTCACCGTTTATGATGCATTACAGGCCCGCCGCTTTGCGCAGCACGTCCTCGATGCGGGATTGCCAACCTTTTCCTGTCGCCTTGTAGGCCTCGATGACCTCCGGCGAGAGACGAAGCGAAACGGGGCGTTTCGGATTCGCAACAGCCGGCCGACCGCGTGAGCGCTTAATACTTTCAGCCAGTTCAGGCAGGGCCTCGGCAAACGTCATGCGCTGGCGGGCCTGCTCGTCAGTGATTTCAGCGTCATCCGGGTCGGCTGCGATCTGGCGCTGTACCTTTGCCTCGTCGGCATCTGTCCATTCTTTCTTGGCGCGGGCATTGCGCACTCGGCACTTGATGGCTTCGGCAAGGGGGCCAGTACGCATTGGCTTTATTTTGATGCGTGAACCAGGTGGGCGACGCTTGATGCGAATGCTCGCCTTCTTCAATTTCGGTGCGGTCATAGCAAACCCCTTTCCTTCCTCGATGCCCGGCGCATCGAAACAACCGAGATGGCCTCAGTGCCGAGCGGCTTGAAGATAACGACGACGACCGCTGTTCCCTGGAACCAGTTCAGCGCCATGAAGCGAGCCTTTTTGGCAGGGAAGATTGCAGCCGTCTCGAAAAACTCTACGGTGAGATCTGCGAAATCCAGACCCCGTTCCATCAGGGTCTTTTCTCGCTTCGGTTCATCGTAAGTGATCTTCATGGGATTATAAGTACCACATTTAATCCGCGTCGCAAGGATAAATGTAGTACGTTAAATCGAAAGGGTGGCTAAGTTTGCCATCCTTTCCCATCACCGCCATCTTCTAGGAGTTGATCATAGTCCTCCCTCGGGAGAGACCTAGTAAACGATGCCGTGATTGGAGGAAAACATGTTGCGCCATTCAATTCTGCTCGGTAGCCCGTGCGCGTTTCACCGCCCGTGATCGTGATCGCTTGTATCGCAGGGAGGCTACGTCATCAGAGCTCATTCCCAAGATTGCCTGCTGAGTGGCATCGGCCAACGTGGTCAGGTCGAAGAAATCTCTGTTGGCGTTCAGGTAATCTGCACGTGCGCCGCCGGCCTCTTCCCATATATGAGAGAGTGGTCCGTCGCCAAAGAGTTCAGTGCCGGTCAGCACGATCAGAGGGCTCGGTCGGACTTGGGTCCAGCCCCATTTAGCCACGGCCCGGAGTCCCTTGATTTCAGCTTGGGAAAGTTCGCCCTTGAGGCATGCCGCCACCAAATATGAACCAGGAAGCAATGCTCCTAGTTCGCAAAGGCGCGTCATATCTTTAGGTTTAAATGACTCGGTAGCGAAACTTTTGCATTCGCCGACGATGGTAATGGGGTCACGTGCTGCCTTCCCAAATCCATCTTCCCGATACCACCCAAAGAAATCGGTTTCGCTTTTGCCCTTAGCGTGGCTAAGCTCAAGTCCCGTTGCATAAGTCAACTCGTTCATGCCGCCCAGGTCTTCAATAAAACGCAGAGTGAGCGCAACTGCGTAACCGCCTCTGGCATAGCCAGGTGTCGCAAACGGGCCGACAACGCGATATTTGAACAGTTTTTGATCTGCATTGCCCTGAGGAAAGGGATAAGACTTGATGCAGCGCGCGCACGAAAGCTGTGTTCCAACATCATCCAAGCTGTACCAGTTTTCTTGCGTGCAGTGGGGGCAGCGAGGCGCTAACCCAAGTTGAAGCAGGCCATCCGACACTAGTCGATCAAGGGTTTTCCACTGTCCGAAGCTCTTTTTTTTAATCGGGGAAAGCACTTTGACCCAATCCTGAACGGTTGCGGTCTTGTCGGAATACTCATCAGCGGAGCCATCTTTCCATTCCGTGCGACTACGTGCCATTTTATCAAGCAGCTCGATAATTGTCTTCTCGCTGAAGATACGTGATCCGTTCAGTCCTCCGACCGAGGCGATGACCTGTTCCGCGACACGTCCGGCATCAGACGGGACAGCGATGATATCGCTTGCCTTAAGCCATGATTGAATAGCCTGTTTGGGGGAAGCAAGGCGAAGGTATGAGTCTTCGAGGGCATAACGATGAAACGTGACATAGCCTTCTCGCGAGACAAACTGATCGCCACTGCTACGCACCGGATAGGTGTCCCGGCTATCGAATGTAGCGGCGGGCAATGCTTCAGCAATCGCCTTTATAGGGTGGTACTGTCGCACCTTAACTACGTTGACAAAGCTTGCGCCATTGCCCCTCGCGTGAACTTTGAAGTTCGGCGTTTGGACAGGAAATCGCAGCGAAATCGGGTCGTTGCCGCTAGGTGTCAGCTGAACTTTTCGAGATCTGAATGACGCAGTGCTAGCCGCCGTACCCCAAATCTGTCCATCCACCTTAGGTTCCTGCCAGATCCGCTCATACCAACCCTGAATGCTAAAACTGCGTTCAGCTAGCCCGGCCGCAAGTAAATCAAGGCGCTTAATCACCGCGTCCGCGTTTAGAGAGCGTGCGATATGGATCGCTGTACGGATCATCACACCGTTCGGATTGGTTGGCAGCAGGCGGTGGTTATCGCGGATGCTGCTCAAAATGAATTCGCGAGACTGCTCAAGCCAGCGCACATTCACGGGAGTTACGTCGTGCGTGAACAGGCGGAAATTCCAAAAATCGATCAGGTCAGTCCCACTAGCCGGATCAAAAATGAATATCGACGGGTTAATCTGGCCTGCATGATGGATGGAGGCGCCGCGTTCTGTGTAAAATAGAGGGAACCCTGCTAAACCTCCTGCGAGCTCCAACCACGTCTCAAACGACGGCGGCCTTAGCTCGGCACTGAACGCTTGTTGATAATTCCGTTGGATATATGCAATGCGCTCGTCAGCGGGAAAATAGCCGAACGAGGCCTCAAAAAATGCAGTGTCGTTCGCTAGTCCTTCTGAGAAGTATAGGATTTGTGGGTCAAGCCGTTTCTGGAACTGGAATTCGTCGGTGAAGAGCTGGCGATAGATATGGACGATATTGGTTCCGACGTTAAGGTCGGCTGCCATACCATGATCCTCCCGAATGAGATCATCGACATCGTAGAAGCGCTGGCGGGCTGACCAGCTCGGCTCCTGACTGATCCCGATAGCATCAAGCTGACCCAATTTCGTTTGTACAAGTAAATCCGGCTCAAAGAAGCGAATGTAACCCTGGCTGATCTGCCGTGGTTGCGCAGGCGACTGATTGCTTGACCAAGAAGTTGGAAGCCGCTTCATGACAGGAATCATTGGACACCTGACGCCGCCCCACATTGTGGACGCAATGCGCATCACTCGACGAATAGAAGCAATGTCGCGGGGGTCGACGAGAAAACCAAGCCGGATCGGGCGGAGAGTGATATCGACGGTTACTGGAGATAGGCTGTCACTTGCTCTCATTACGCCTGAGCCTGCCGCATTAATGCTTTCCCACCGTTCATCTACGAGACGTTAGCGTATAGTTGAATTGAGCTTGCTATGGTAGCGCAGTCTGCTGCTCAGTGATTGATGATTGTCACGAACGGTCATGGCATCACAGACATTCACTAATCTTAATATCGCGCTATTGGCATTTCTCAGTATGACGCACGGCTTGATTGGTTGGCATCGGATGTAGCCTCGGCGTGTCCTATGCGGCTAAAAAGCGGCGTACCTAGGCGACATGAAGCAGTAACAATTTGTCCGTCGCTGACGTAAGGGCGTTAGCCGGCGTACTCTTGTGACGGGCCCAACACCATAAGCCTGAGAGTCGGTCTCGCTTTGGTAATTCAGATGCAGGAGATACGACGCTGAAGTCACTATTCGAAATTTACCAGCGAGGTGGCTTATGGTCGTCACCTTCTATGTTTTCTTGTCGAGCCCTTCGCCAATCAGCATCCTTCTTTCTACCCTCAAAAGTTTGCGCTTCCAATAAAGCTAGCTTTTCTAATTCTAAAGCAGCATATTTCAGCCTGTCGGATAATACGCTTGCACTATCGTTCAGCAAATAACTCAGGAACTGACGGATCTGCAAAACCTTATTGAAGTACAAAACAAAATCTACATCGCGGCTATTGTTAATATCTGACAGATGATCCTTGAGGTCCGCTAACTCTGAAACGGTTTCGGCTATTTTATCGAGGGCGTTGGCATAATCTGATTGCCCACTCGCCGCGTTATCTTTGCCGAAAAATCCTCTTAGGAGATCAGCAACTCGCGCGTCCATCGTCTGATCATGCATGTGGGCATCCACCATGAGGACGTTCCACAAGTCCATGGGCAAGTCGAGCTTAAGGCTATCTAGCCTCTCATCCTCGAAAGACCGATCCAAACGCTTGACGATTTCGGAGTTCATAGAGCGCCCGAAAAGCTCTGCGGAGCTTTTTAGCCGGTCTCGCATCCCGTCAGGAAGCCTCACCACAACTTTGTCTAGAGCGCGACTGGGATATTGCCCGCTCTCATCGTCATTGCCGGACATAGGAACCCTCAAAGAAAAATGGTGGCCAGTGGCCAGCCCTTCATTGACATGTCTGGCAGCTTAGTCAATATGGGCCAGTGGCCAGCATAGAGGTTTTCGCTTCATGGTTAATGACGAACGGAAAACAGAACGCATCCCTGTGATGTTTGAAAAAGATCTGTTGATGCGCCTGGATGACTACGGGTTTAACCGCCGCATACGCTCGCGGTCGGCAACAATCCGACAGTTGGTCCGCGTCGCGCTTGAGGTAATCGAAAAAGAAAAGGGCGATGCCACGGCCTGATAAACCGGCATCGCCCTCTGGATCAATCTTCCCAGAAGGAAAAACTGAAATGCAGAATGGTATAAATCACAGCCATAAACCTATGGCAAGCCGCTCGGCGCGGCTTGAGGTTGGCGATATTATCGATGGGATGGACTGCGCGCGTGATCTCCTCGATGCGGCGATGCTCATCGCGAACGCAGTGGAGAAGGCGCATCAGACCCCGCTCGTGGCTGTCATCATTGAGATTGGGAAACGCCTCGATGCCGCGTACGAGCAGGCGGGGACGTTGTTCGAGACGCTGAAGAAGGAAGAGGCCAAAGGTGTCGAGGCTTCGACCTGGGCTGTTTCCAAGACCGTACCTGATAGCGCAGCTCTGCTGGCATCTCGGTATGGCGAACTCGATATCGTCGAAGTATCAAACCTGCTGACAGATGCTTCCGAGTTTCTGGAAGTTGTTTACATGGCGGCTAGTGATCTTGATGTCGGTCAGGCCCGTCCGATGAAAGTTGCCTGCGGCTCTGCGATCGATGCCCTCCATAAGGCTTGGAAAAAGGTAGACCCTTCTATGGGGGGTCGGATCTCGAAGCCGGGGACACACTGATGTCTAGCGCCACTCTCAATATTAAGGTTTCGCCTCGGCGCATGCTTACGATGCGTGAGGCTGCCGAATACTGCGGACTCTCGGTGAAATTGTTCGGGCGGCTCTGCAAGGTGCCGCCCGTGAAACTCGCGGACGGTTCCGAGCGGCACGATATGCGCGATCTGGATGACTGGATCGATGGCATCAAGCTCGGCAGCACTGACACTGATGCGGACGTTTTGGCGAGGCTCACATGACGAAGGGCCGCGAGAAACGTCAAAATCCCTACAAAGGCTGGAAGATCCAGCAGGACAAAAAGCCGCCCTTCCGGTGGCGCGCCTATCATCGCAAGACCGGGGAGAAGATCGACTGCACCGTGTTCGAGGTCTACTCCCTGGCCTTTAATATGGAGGTCCACCGCATCAACGAGCAGCACAAGGCCATTGAGGCGAAGCCGGGCACTCTCGGCATGCTGATCAAGCTGTATCGCGCCAGCGCCTTCACGAGCGGCGATTTGGCATCGCGGACCATCGCAGACTACGAAAAATGCTTCGAGTATCTGCGCCCGATCGAGGGCACGCCTCTGTCGCGC
Organism: Rhizobium sp. Leaf341; assembly: GCF_001424325.1. Classification (NCBI taxonomy): domain Bacteria; kingdom Pseudomonadati; phylum Pseudomonadota; class Alphaproteobacteria; order Hyphomicrobiales; family Rhizobiaceae; genus Rhizobium; species Rhizobium sp. Leaf341. Next base: position 600,177 of record NZ_LMPE01000003.1, on the reverse strand, counting down.
TTTAACTCGCCGCTGATCGTCAAGATGCGCGACAAGGCTCGTGCATCGCGGAAGGATCATTTCGCAAACTATCTTGTCCGGGTGGTCTCGTTGCTGTTCGCCTGGGGCAAGGAGCGTGGACACGTGTCCGACAATCCAGCGGCCGGCATTCGTGCCATTCGAAAGAAGAAAGGCGCGCCGGCCGCTAACCGGCCGTGGACCGATGCTGAGCGCGACGCCGTGCAAGCGGCCATGCCGAGGCATATGCTTCTGCCATTCACGCTGATGATGTTCTATGGCCTCGATCCTCAGGACGCACTCGCCTTGCCCAAGACTGCTATTCGCGACGGTCGGATAGACACGAGACGGGGCAAGACTGGGCAGGAGGTGTTCCTTCCGCTCTTCGAGCCCGTCAAGGCCGCTATGGAGGCGGCAGGGCCGCATGACGCGATCACGCTCTGTGCGAACAGTCGCGGCAAGCCGTGGACCTACAATGGGTTCTCGACGAACTGGCACAAGCTTAAAACCGATCTTGAGGCAAAGGGCGTCATTCAACCTGGGCTCACGCTCAAGGGCTTGCGGCACACCGTGGCAACGATCCTGCGAGAGATGGGCAAGGACTACGGAACCATCCAGCTCGTGCTTGGGCACGCGACCGAAGCCATGGCGAGACACTACTCAAAGCGCGCCGACATGACGAAACAAACATCGGCCGCTGTCACAGATTTTGAAGCCGAATTGAACAAACGCAAAACGAAAGTTGTCAAACCCGCGTTGTGATTTTGTCAAACTCGGCTATATAAGATTGGATGCGGATATGAAAAAGGCCAACCACAACAAGGACTTAGAGTGGTGCCCGGAGGCGGATTTGAACCACCGACACGCGGATTTTCAATCCGCTGCTCTACCAACTGAGCTATCCGGGCATACCGGCTTCGAAGGCCTTTGAGGCCGTGGGGCTTTGGTTTTCCCCGGGAAGCGAGCGGGGTTATAACATCTTGTTCGGAGGTGTCCAGCCGCAGATGGCGTTTTTCTGACAGAAAATTCGTTTGCGGAACAACCTGTTGATAGAGCTGCGCTTATCACGGCGGCCGAAGCGCCCAAAGCGGCAGCAGGACGCTGGATCGGCGGCCGGCACGGTGCCTGCGCTCCCAGCCGGGCTCATGCAGGTCGCCCGAACGTGTGCAGCGGGTTCGGGAAACGACATGCACCCAAACAAGACGCTTTAGAGCGAGCCACTGGGCACGGCGGCATTGCTGCCATCCCGGCATCCCGGCGTTGGCCTTTTCCTTAAGCGGTCGGCTATTCGTCGTCGCGGGCGCCGCTCTGCAGCGTGTCGTCGGGGTTGTCCTCGTCCTGCGAAACGGGGATGGCATAGGCGCCGGTCAGCCAGCGGCTGAGATCAAGGTCGCGGCAGCGGTTGGAGCAGAAGGGATAGTGCTCGCGGTGGGACGGGCGGCCGCATTCCGGGCAGGGCACGGTCTTGCGCAGCGGCGCGACATTGGAGGCCGGCTTGGGCTCGGCGCCGCCGTCGGTTGCCGCCGCGTCCTGGATCTTGCGGCCGCCTGGCGTTTTCGGGGTGTCGCTGCTCATGCTCTCATCCTTCAAGCCAGGCATCATGCACGTTGAAGCCCTCGCCGGAGAGGAGGGCGACGGTTTCCGTCAGAGGCAGGCCGACGACATTGGAATAGGAACCGACGAGCTTGACGACGAAGCTCCCGGCAATCCCCTGGATGGCGTAGCCGCCTGCCTTGCCGCGCCATTGGCCGGAGGCAAGGTAGCTCTCGATATCGTGCGAGGTCAGGCGGCGGAACCGCACCTTGGTATCGACGACCTTCTGCCGAACGGAGCCGTCCGGCGTGATCAGGCAGATACCGGTATAGACGCGATGGCTGCGGCCGGAGAGAAGCGTCAGGGCCGCCGTGGCCTCTCCAAGGCTTTCGGGTTTCTGTAGAATGCGTCGGCCGACGCTGACGACGGTGTCGGCGGCCAAGAGATAGGCGCCGCGCGCCTCGTCCATGCCCTTCAGCGCTGCCGCCGCCGCCCGCGCCTTCTCGGACGAAAGCCGCCAGGCCAGCGAGCGCGGATGCTCCGTCCGCCTTGGTGTCTCGTCGAGATCCATGGGCATCAACCGCCTGGGCTCGATGCCGACCTGTGCCAGCAGCTCGACGCGGCGGGGCGAGCCGGATGCCAGAATAAGCGTCTGATCGTTTGCCATCGTCTGTCGTTCCCGGATCTCTGCGCAAGGATCTCCCGGCCGGAACCGGTCTTGTGGACAAGGCCCTGCAGCAGGGTGCAGGGCGGCGTCGATGCCGGATCCGGACCAGCCGGGTCGGCAATGACCGTCCTCACCCGAGCCACGCATTCAGCCCTGCAGCGCCGGTCTGCCGGGCAGGGGCTGGCAGCACCTGTCGGGATCGCCCACGATCGCACCGGATCTCTGCCCCGGCAGGATAGGACGACGCCACGGCCGGATCCGGCTTGGCGCGTGCCTTACTTGAAGCGGTAGGTGATGCGGCCCTTGGTCAGGTCGTAGGGGGTCATTTCCACGAGCACCTTGTCGCCGGCGAGAACGCGGATGCGGTTCTTGCGCATGCGGCCGGCCGTGTGGGCGATGATTTCGTGTTCGTTCTCCAGCTTGACGCGAAACGTCGCATTGGGGAGCAGTTCGGTTACGACGCCCGGGAATTCGAGGACTTCTTCTTTCGCCATTGACGATTTGTCTTTCCGAGTTTCATGAAGGCACTGGGCCTCTTTAAAAAATTTGCCGGAAACTACACAATCACCGTCCGTTTGTGAACAGCGGCGTTCCGGTTTTCGATCTTTCCGTCATCAGCCAGGGATTCGGCAACGGCTACACGGCGTCTTTCGACGCTGCAGGCCGGGCACGATGGCGTCGACGAGGGTCCGTGCCGCCGCCGGAGAACGCCTGTTCCCGCATGCGCGGCTGCGCGTGACCCGCTCTATGGCATCTTGCGCGGCGATTGTCCAAGCAAACGATGCCGGATGAGGCTCTCCAGATGGTCGCGGACGTCGCGATAGGCCCCGACGATCTGGTCGCGCTTGCCGATGGCGGCTGTGGGGTCCGCCGTTGGCCAGTATTCCACATCGACCGCCATCGAGCGGGTCAGCTCGAGGGCGCGGTGATGCGCTTCCGGCGCCAGGGTTACGATCATGTCGAAATAGTCATCCTCGAGCTGATCCAGCGTGTGCGGTTCATGGCGCCCGGCGGTCAGGCCCAGCTCGTCCAGCACGACATCGACGAACGGGTCACGCTCTCCGGTCTTGACGCCGGCCGATGCGATATAGGTGCCGGCCGGCAGAAGCGCCTTCGCCAGCACCTCGGCCATGGGCGAGCGGATGGCATTCATGCCGCACATGAACAGCACCGATCGGGGAGGACCGGCGCCGTCGTCTCGCGGTTCAAGCCCCGGCGCCATCGCCTATCCCCGCCAGTAGAGCACGCAGACGAGGGTAAAGAGCCGGCGCGCCGTGTCGAAGTCGAGCCTGATCTTGCCCGAAAGGCGATCCATCAGCGTCTGCGATCCCTCGTTATGGATGCCGCGCCGCCCCATGTCGATCGCCTCGATCTGGCTGGGCGTCGCACTGCGGATGGCCGCGTAATAGCTTTCGCAGATCATGAAATAGTCCCGCACGATGCGGCGGAACGGCGTCAGAGACAGAATATGGGTGATCACGTCGGAGCCGGCCTGCGTGCTCACGTGGAGCACGAGCTTGCTGTCCATCAGCGACAGTTTCAGGCAATAGGGCCCGCCCTCATGGCCGATCGGCTCGAAGCTGTTTTCCTCGATCAGGTCGAAGATGGCAACGGCCCGCTCATGCTCCACATCGGGCGTCGAGCGGCCGATGGTCTCGTCCAGCACGACGTCGCAGAGGCGAAAAGCGGGCCCCTCGCTCATCCCGCCTCTCCGAGGTTCAGGCGGATCGCCACCGAGCGGGCGTGGGCCTCCAGACCCTCGGCGCGCGCAAGCGCGATCGCCGCCGGGCCGAGGTCGCGCAGCTGGTCCGCGCCAAGCCTGAGGATCGAGGTGCGCTTCATGTAGTCGAGCACGCCGAGGCCGGAGGAGAACCGCGCCGAACGCGCCGTCGGCAGGACATGGTTGGAGCCGCCCACATAGTCGCCGATGACCTCGGGCGTGTAGCGTCCGATGAAGATCGCGCCCGCATTGCGGATCTGCGGGATCATTGCGTCCGCATCGGCCAAAGCGAGTTCCAGATGCTCGGCGGCGATCCGGTTGGCGAGATCCGGCGCGTGGGCAAAGTCCTCGACGAGAATGATCGCGCCGAAATCGCGCCAGCTGCTGCGTGCCGTCTCCGCGCGTGGAAGGGTGGCGAGCTGCCGCTCCACGGCGCGCTCGACCGCATCGGCAAGATCGGCATCGTCGGTGATGAGGATCGATTGCGCGCCGGAATCGTGCTCCGCCTGCGCCAGCAGATCGGCTGCGATCCAGCTCGGATCATTGTCTTTGTCGGCAATCACCAGGACTTCGGAAGGCCCGGCGATCATGTCGATGCCGACCGTGCCGAAAACCTGCCGCTTTGCGGCGGCGACATAGGCATTGCCCGGACCCATGATCTTGGCGACCGGTGCGATCGTCGCCGTGCCGTAGGCAAGGGCGGCGATGGCTTGTGCGCCGCCGATCCGGTAGATCTCGGACACGCCGGCCATCCGGGCCGCGGCGAGCACGGCGGGATTGATGTTGCCCGCCAGCGCCGGCACGACCATGACCACGCGCGGAACGCCGGCGACCTTCGCCGGCAGGGCATTCATCAGCACCGAGCTCGGATAGCTTGCCGTTCCCCCGGGAACATAGAGGCCGACCGCATCGATCGGCGTCCATCGCGAGCCGAGACCGACGCCCATGGCATCGGTATAGATATCGTCCTTCGGCAGCTGCCGGGCATGGTGCGCCTCGATCCGCACGGCGGCGACCTTCAGCGCGCCCAGCACCTCGGATGGTACGGCCTCGATCGCGGCATCCACTTCCTCGGCAGAAACGGCCATGGCCGTCGTGGCATGGTCGAGCTTGTCCCATGTTAGCGTATACTCGGACAGAGCCGTATCGCCCCGGGCGCGCACGTCTGCGATGATCCGGCGCACGGCAAGGTCGACATCCTCGGAGACCTCCCGCTTGGTGGTGAGAAAAGCCGCAAAAGCGGCCTCGAAATCGGAAGCGCGGTGATCGAGGCGAATGGCCACTGGGTCTTTATCCTTCCTGTCGGCGGACATCATGTCGGGCCGCGGGCGACCCAAGACGAAACGTCGGGGCGCGCGGTCCGGGAGGCAAGCTGCAGACGCAAGACGGGTCTGCAGCCGGGATCGGCTCGGCCCGCGTCAAGCGCCGGCCGGCACCGTCTCAGCTTTCCGGATGGTGCGGCCTGAAAGCGGTTTCCCATGCCCCGCCCGTGTCCGCAAGCTGTACCTCGATACATTCCACATTCAGCGCGATCGTCGCGTCGCCGGCGAGAACCAGTTCCAGCACGCCGTCCGGGCCTTCGCCCTGAGGCTGAAAGCGCAGCGCGAGCAGCGACAGCACCGCGTCCGGGTCCGTCCTTGCGACACCGATGGAGCGCACGGAGGTGACCCGGTGGAACCCGATCACGGCGCGGCGGCGCTCGTTGGTCTTCTTCTTGGAAAGCGCCGGCTCGCCCCCCACCGTCTTTTCCCAAACGAAGCGGTTCACCACCAGGGCGAAGCTGCCGGTCCGGGGCGTGTAGGATATGCCCTCGACCTTGAAGACCGCATCCTGCACATGCGCGGAAAGGATCTCGAGGTCCTGGGCGTCAAGCGCCATGAGCTTCAATGCGTCCATAAGGTCCTGCCTGTCAGATCCTGCCTGTAATGCACGATCCTGCGAGTGAGATCCCGCCCGGGATCCGCCTATGCGAGCGCACCTTGGGCGAACGGGCTTCTGCGGTGTCGTCTGCAATCCGGCTGCAATCCGGCTGCCGGACCGCCGGGTTCCGTCATCCACAGCAGAGATAGGTCGCGGCCGCGGCTTGCGCAACGGGCCGCGACCCGCACGGCATCAGTCGGTCACGCGCTCGACGATCGCGCCGCAGCGCGTGAGCTTCTCTTCCAGCCGCTCGAAGCCGCGATCCAGATGATAGACGCGCGACACCATCGTGTCGCCTTCGGCCACCAGGCCCGCAATGACGAGCGACACGGAAGCGCGCAGGTCGGTCGCCATGACCGGGGCGCCCTTCAGGCGCGGCACGCCCTCGATCTTCGCCGTCTGTCCGGACAGGGTGATCCGTGCGCCGAGCCGCGCGAGCTCCTGCACATGCATGAACCGGTTTTCGAAGATCGTCTCGGTGATGTGCGAAACGCCGCTGGAACGCGTCATCAGGCCCATGAACTGCGCCTGCAGGTCGGTCGGGAAGCCCGGGAAGGGGTCCGTCACCACATCCACCGGCTTGATGCCGCCGCCGTTGCGGTAGACCCGGATGCCGGTTTCGGTCGGCGTGATCTCGGCGCCCGCGCGGCGGATCGCTTCGAGCGCCGTGTCGAGCAGGCTTGCATCGGTGCCTTCCAGCACGACGTCGCCGCCGGTCATTGCGACGGCCATCGCATAGGTCCCGGTTTCGATGCGGTCGGGCAGCACCCGGTGGCGCGCGCCGGAGAGCGATGTGACGCCCTCGATGGTGATGGTGGAGGTGCCGGCGCCGGTGATCTTTGCGCCCATGGCGTTCAGGCAGTTTGCAAGATCGACCACCTCGGGCTCGCGCGCGGCATTGCCGATCGTCGTCGTGCCATTGGCAAGCGTTGCCGCCATCATCATGACGTGCGTTGCGCCGACGGAAACCTTCGGGAACACATAGCGCGCGCCGATCAGGCCACCCGTGGGGGCCGTCGCATTGATGTAGCCGCTGTCGATTTCGATGTTCGCACCAAGGGCGGCGAGACCTTCGATGAACAGGTCGACCGGCCGGGTGCCGATGGCGCAGCCGCCGGGCAGCGACACGCGGGCCTTGCCCTCACGGGCCAGAAGCGGCCCGATGACCCAGAAGCTCGCGCGCATCTTCGAAACGAGTTCGTAGGGCGCCGTGGTGTCCACGATGTTGCGGCAGGTGAAATGGATCGTGCGCGCATAGCTTTCGCCCTGCCGCTCGCGCCGGCCATTGACCGAAATGTCGGCGCCGTGATTGCCGAGGATGCGGATGAGCTGCTCGACGTCGGCAAGATGCGGCACGTTCTCCAGCGTCAGCGTGTCGTCGGTGAGGAGTGATGCGATCATCAGCGGCAGGGCGGCGTTCTTGGCGCCGGAAATCGGGATGATCCCGTGAAGCTCGTTGCCACCGGTAATTCTGATGCGATCCATGATCGGTCCTCGTCAGGGCTGAAGCGCCCCTGCATGATAGATATGCCGTTCGTCGGCAGGAAAGCGGCTTCCATAAAGCAAGCCGGCGCAAATGAGAAGCGACCCCGGGGGGACGCGAAGGCGGAGGGTGGTCCGCAGGCGATATCGGCGCAGGAGGATGCCGACGCCGCGCATTATGTGGAGGATTCGTCCGGATTTGCGGCAGGATCGGACGAAGCGGGCACCGCAGGGCCACCATCGCCCGCGTGGTTGCTGTGATGCGTCGTCTCTTCGCCGGGAGCCGATTCGGCGGCCGGCAAGCCCACGCCGTCATCGGCATCGCCCGCACGGCGTGCTCGCCCCTGCTGCTTGCGACGCTGAAGGTTCTCCCGCAACGTCCGCGCCGCCCGCTCCCGCCGGGCCTGGGCCTGTCGTTCCGCCTCGCTCATGTCGCTGCTCCCCTTCCTCACGCCCAATGCTGGCCCCGACGCGCGCGCGTCGCGGCGCCCCTGCTGGTTGGTCCGGTCGCCTTCCTATAGAATTGGCGCGTTCCGCGAAAGCCGAGGCGTGTCGCTCGCCGCCTGCAAATGCCCCAAACGCAAGAAAACCGCGACACGCGCCTTGCGCTCCCCGAAAACCTATGGCAATAGGCCCTCGCTCCGACACGGTCGCCAACGCGCCGCCGCTGTCTTCAGTGCTGCTATAGCTCAGGGGTAGAGCACTCCCTTGGTAAGGGAGAGGCCGAGAGTTCAAATCTCTCTAGCAGCACCATTCAACTTCTTCTCTTCTTCAACTTACTTCGCCCGTCCGAACGTGATCCACGACGTGGACGCAGATGCTGTCCCGCATCTCCGGCGGATTGCGCCCCAATGAGCCGCGGTCGCACGAAAAAGAGCCGGCGTTTGGCCGGCTCTTGGATTCGTCAGATCGTTTGGGGGATCAAAAATCCATGTCGCCCATGTCGTCCCCTCCCATGTCGTCGGCGCCCATGTCGGCTCCGGCATCGTCCGCCGGGGCTTCGGCCGGTGTTTCGGCCGCGTTTGCCTCGCCTCCGGAGAACATGCTGCCGATGGCGCTCCCGATGAGCATGCCGCCGGCAACGCCCATGGCGGTCTGCGCGGCGCCCTGCAGGAAGCCGCCGCCGGCCCGCTGGCCCTGCTGAACCGCACCCTGGTTGCCCCAAGGGCTGGTTGCCTGGCCGGTTGTCGGGCCGTTTGCCGGGCCGCCTGGGTGGCTTGCGGGTGATTGGCCCATGGGGTTCACTTGGCCGTACCCGCCTTGCGACAGCTGGCCGTAGGTGTTGGCCGGCGCCGCTCCGCGGGCCGGGGCCGCCCGGCTTCCGCCGCCGAACAGGCTGGAGAGCAGTCCGCCGGACGAGCGGCCCGAAGACTGGCCCGACGCCTGGCCCGAAAACTGGTGCTCCAGCTCCTGGATCCGCTGCTCGGCGGCCGCCAGGGCCTGGTCCTGGACCACGATGGTCTGTGCCATCAGATAGGGGGCCGTCGGCTGGGCGGCGATTTTCTGGCCGATGAAGGCATTGGCCTCCTGGTCGAGCGGTCCGGATTGGCGCTCGACCTCGGCAATGCGGGAAAAGAGCCCGTCGATTGCCTGGCGGTCATTGCTGTCCATGGTGATGTGTCTCCGTCATCTCGTGCGCAACGCAACGGTTGCAAGGACTGTTGTCGGGGCCTTCCGGCCGTCCGGCCGGAAGGCGTAGGGCGGGCGATGGCGCTATTCGCGCTCGCCGGTGAAGTTCAGCAGGAGCTGGAAGATGTTGACGAAGTTGAGGTACAGCGACAGGGCGCCGAAGACGGCAAGCTTCTGCTGCGATTCCTGATCCATGTTCTCGGCGAACTGTTCCTTGATGTTCTGCGTGTCGTAAGCCGTCAGGCCGACGAACACGACGATGCCGATGACCGAGATGGCGAACTGCAGGGCCGACGAACCGAGGAAGATGTTGACGACCGAGGCGATGACCACGCCGATCAGGCCCATCATCAGGAACGAGCCCATCTTCGACAGGTCGGCCTTCGTCACGTAGCCATAGAGGCTGGTCGCGCCGAACATCGTCGCAGCGATGAAGAAGGTGCGGGCGATGCTCGTCTCGGTGAACACGAGGAACACGGAAGCGAGCGAGAGCCCCATCACGGCGCAGAAGGCCCAGAACATTGCCTGTGCGGCGGCGCCCGAAAGGGTTTGCAGCCGAAACGACATGAAGAGCACGAAGCCGAGCGGGGCGAGCATGACGACCCATTTCAGCGGCGACTGGAAGATGGGAACGTAGAGTGCCGGCGTCGTGCCGACGATGAAGGCGACGAGGCCGGTGACCACGAGGCCGAGGCCCATGTAGTTGTAGACCCGGAGCATGTGCTGGCGCAGAGCCTGATCAAGGAAGGCGCCGCCTTGGACCGTGGCGCCGTAGCGGGGGCCGGGATTGCTGAAGCTCATTGGGGTTCTCCTTTGGAATGCGGGATGTGATTACCTCTGGTCGCGTAGCGACCGAAGATCAGTAAAGGGTTTCGAAGAGGCGTTCCGCCGTCTGCGTCAGCTTGGCATCGCCTTTCGGCGAGACGAGCGCATAGGCGACGTCGCCGATCTGCCAGTCCGCCGCCTCGATGCCGTCGATCGCGTAGGTCTTGACCGGTCGAACCGAGAAGGCCCCCGGGCGAACGGCAAAGAGGGACATCTGCACCTTGTCCGGCGTGCGGATGGCGAGCTCCACGCTCGGGCCGAAGCGCGAGGGGAACACCTGCACGTCGACGACCGTCCAGCTGTCCGGCAGGGCCGGCATGACGATGGCGGTCGCGGCGCGGATGTCCTCGCGGTCGTAGGTGTGAACCTCCGGCTGCGACGCCATGGTCTCGCGGATCTCCGCCGTGCGGTGGGCCCGCACAGCCTCCTCGACATGCGCCGGCGGTGGCTCGGATGCCACGACTTCCGTTACCTGGAAGGGGCCGAAGCTCGTACTGGCAACCCAGCCGGCACCGACGAGCAGGCCGATGGCGGCCACCCGCCGCAGCTGCTGGCTGACACCGCGAAAGCGCAGGCCGCTTTCGAGGCGCCGGGCCGCGTCGCGTGTCTGGCGCGTACCGCCGGGATCGACCGTCGCCTGCAGTGACAGGCGCAGTTCGCCCCGCAATGCCAGATCGCCCATCACGCGGGCCGCGGCCTCCGGGTTTCGGGCCAGATGCGCTTCGACCTGCAACCGCCGCTTCGGCGTCAGCTGGTTGTCGACATAGGCATCCAGGTCGCCGTCGAGGATCGGATCAGCCATGGTCATTGTCGGTACCTCCAACGATCTTGAGGTGCGTCGGCGCGCGGCCTTCCTCGAACGCGCGCAGGCGGGCCCGCGCGCGGGAAAGGCGCGACATCAGCGTCCCCACGGGTATGTCGAGGACGCGGGCGGCGTCCTGGTAGGACATCTCGTCGAGGGCAACGAGATGCAGGGCTGCGCGCTGCTCTTCGGGAAGGCTGAAGAAGGCCTCGCGCAGCTGTGCGAGACGAACGACATCTTCCGCCCCGCCTTGATGCAGTCCTTCCGACAGCAAGGCGGCTTCCTCTGCGCGCCGCGTCTGCGAGCGTTTGCGGCGCAGGCTGTCGACATGCGTGTTGTGAAGAACGGACATCAGCCATGTCCGCAGGTTGGCACCCTGGCGGAATGTCGGTCGACGCTCATAGGCACGCATCAGCGCGTCCTGCACCAGATCCTCCGCATCGTGCGGATTGCGCACGAGCGAGCGGGCGTAGCGCCGGAGAGCGCCGAGCTGGCCGATGACATCGAAGGGGCTTTTCCTGTCGTCCATGCCCCATATACGCACGTCAAGCTGTGCTTATTCCCGTGGCCTGAAAATTTCTTCCCGAACAATAGCGCCAAGCCATGAATTAGAGTAACCTAAATCATGGAAGCGTCTTGCATGTGCGAGTTCTGTTAAGGGATGGGTGATATGCTGGAGAACGCAAGGGGCCAAGCCCCGGACGGCGGATCGACCCTGGAGGAGGTGGTTTCGCGAGAATGGCTGATCGACCAAGGGAAATGCGGCCGCCTGGTGCTGGCACCAGAGGCAGCCGTGGAGGACATGGACATGGCGACGCATATGATGCGCACACTTCTGACCACTGTCGGATTGCTGACGGTTTCGATGACCCTCATGCTCTGGGCGGCAAACTAGGTCTGCCGCTCGGATTCAGGAGCGCCTGAGGTCGGGAGCACTTGAGGTCAGGAGCGCCTGAGGTCAGGCATGCCCGCCGTCAGGGATAAAGATAGTGCCGTTCCCAGGCATCGTGCGGGATCAGGCTGCCGATCTCGTATTTGAACGATTTCACGTTGATATGATCCGGGCCGGTCGTGCAGCGGAATTTCAGCCGGTACCACTCGCCCTCACTCCGAAAGACCGCTCCTGGCGCCGTGATCGTGTTCGTGGCCGTCACGGGATCGCCGAAGGCATAGGCAATCACCTTGTCAGGACGATAGGTGTTCTTGTCCTTGTTGATGCGCTCCATGGCTTCGGTATCGCAGCGCTGCTCCAGCCGAGTGGCCGGGTCGAGCTTCTGGAACTGGGAAACAAGCCGTTGATCCATGGCGGCCGTCGAGGTGGCGGCGCATGCCGCCAGCAGAGCCGACAAGGCTATTCTGTTCATGCGTTGATTCTCTCGCTATCGGTCGGAGCCCCGCTTCAAGGCCATTTTCTTGTCCATTCAATGGCGGAAAAAAGGCGCGAGCACCTGCGATGGCTCATGTGCGTATGAACGCACGCTCTGAGCGTCCTCTATCCCCTTGATTTAAAAGACATTTTCTGAACGGACATGGCTGACCGACAGATGCGCCGATTTATGGCGCTGCCGCCACGTCGATCCATGTCGCGCCGGTGATTTCCGCTATGCGCTCGGGCGAAATCCGCACGGCGGCGTTGATCGCACCGGCTGCTGGCACCACGATGTCGAAGGCACGCAGCGAGAGATCGCAATAGATCGCAAGAGGCCGAGGCAGGCCAAACGGACAGACGCCGCCGACCGGATGACCCGTTTCGCTTTCGACGTCGGCGAGGTCGAGCATGCGGGCCTTGGTGCCGAACCGTGCCTTGAATTTCTTGTTGTCGAGACGCGCCTCGCCGCCGGTGACAATCAGGATCACCTCGTCGCCCAACCGGAGCGCCAGGGTCTTGGCGATCTGCGCCGGAACGACGCCGTGCGCGGCGGCCGCCAATGCCACGGTCGCCGTGCTTTCCTCAAGGACGATCACGTCGAGGTCGGGTGCCGTCTCGGCAAGAAAGGCGGTCACGGAGGAGAGACTCATGAGGCTGGCCGTTTCCCTGTTTTCGCGCCGCCGCGTGCCAGTCGTTCCCGACCGAACGCAGACGGCAGCGACGCACCCCTGCGAGCCCGTCGCCAAACTCTGTTCAACACGTGTTCAATCGTCGTTGGATGCGTCAAGATCCTCGGGCCGGATGCCTTGCTGGCCATGAGGAAGGTAGCCGTGGCTCGTGAACCAGTTCTCGAGGATGGCGGCAATCGCGGCATCCCGGCTGTCGATCTCCGGATGGTCGGAGATGAAGGATGCGAGGGCGGATTCGATCTTGGGATCTGTCGTGCTGGTCATCGATATCGTGTCCTCAGGCCCGCTTGATCACGCGAATGAGCACGAGCAGGATGATCGCGCCGAGGGTCGCATGGATGATGGCAGCGAGAATGCCGCCGCCGATCCCGAAGCCGAGACGGGGGAACAGCCAGCCGGCGATGAAGGCACCGAGAATGCCGACGATGATGTTGCCGACGAGGCCGAAGCCGAAGCCGGACACGATGAGGCCGGCGAGCCAGCCGGCCACGGCCCCGATCAGCAGGAAGATGAGGATGCTTTCGATACCCATGGATGGTTCCTTTCCGAATGGATGAACCAGGAGATAGGGCAGCATGGGTCCGGGGTTAGATCTTCACCGGCAGGAAATATGCGTGAACGGATCGTCCCGGAATGGGTCAGAGAACCCGGGCGGGCAGCGTGACGCGGCCATCCTCGATGTTGAGAAGCGCGGAGATGGCAGCGAGCGTCAGGCATGCGATGAGGGTGGCGCTCAGTCCGAGAACAATCATTGCCCGTTTCCTTTTCGCGTCACCGTCATGATGCCGCTGGATCCTTCCACATGACACAAAACGCTGCCGGAGCGACCCGATCGCGCCGTTCATGACGCTGTCGCTCGTGGCCGGACGTCGTGCCGGAAGCGACCTCTTTCTATGCGCGCGCGGACAAGGCCACAATTGCGAGGAATGGGGGGTGAAAACCTGTAACCACAGGCGTTTGCGGCCTTTGCCAAGGGATCATTCAGCATTCTGTGGAATAGGGGTCGGCCGTTAACCTTCAAGCAACGAATTAACCATAAACATGGTCCCTACACGTCGAAGTGGGGACCCGCGTCCCCTCCCGGGCATGATGCCGATCCGACGAGCCGGTTTGAACCCGGTATGGGACGTGAACGGGTTTCGTCCCGTTTTCGGACAATAGGCATCATCGTGCGCCGCAGGCGCACACTCTCCTTTCGTTCGGCAGGCGGTGATGGTCATCGATCCTGACGGGAGACAGACTGGGACCGGGGACAAGCGTGGGACAGGAAGCGGTGGCAGACCAGAATCGGAGGGCGCAGGCGGGAAGCCTGGTCGAGCGCCTGCGGTTTGCCGGGCTCGATTCCGGCGAAACGGAGGTTCTCCGCCGTCACCGGCAGGCCCTTCAGCCCCAGGTCGATCTCGCCTTGCGCGATCTCTTTCAGCGTCTTCAGACCTTTCCCGAAGCGTCTCGCCATTTTGCCAGCGACCGCCAGATCGATCGGCTGCACGACCTCCATACCTCGCATTGGAGCGTGGTGACGGATGCGCGGTTCGACAGCCTCTATGCCGAGCGCGTGAAGGTTCTGGCCGATGCGGAAAGCCGCATGGGGCTCGATCCCCGCTGGCAGATTGCCGGCCATGGCGTCATTCTCGAACGGCTTATCCTCGCAGCCATCGCGGAATTCTGGCCGAAGTCCGTGCTGTCGACCGGCAAGGGCAAGCAGCAGGAACTGACGGATCTCGTCTCCGCTCTGGTGCGGACCGTGTTCGTCGACACGGAAATCGGCGTCACGCTGCGCTTTAACGAGCAACGGCAGGCCCACCAGCGCCAGCTCGCAGAGACGCGCGCGACATCCGAAGCCGAAATTCTGGCAGCCTTCACCGGTATTGCCGACGCCCTGTCTCTGGGTGACGTTACCATGCGCACGCCGGCCGACGTCCCCGAGGCTGCCGTTCCGCTCGCCCGGTCGCTCGATGCGGCGCTCGACACCATCGAGGCGAACCTGCGCAATCTGGACGCCGGCATCTCCGCCTCCGCCACGGCGGGCGCAGCACTTGCCGAGGGAACCGAACGCCTGGGATCGGCGGCCCAATCCGAGGCGGTCGCCCTCGATGCGGTTGCCGAGCGCCTCGAGGCGCTCGTCGCCCGTGTCCGCGAAAGTGCCCGCGAAAGCGCGGCTGCCGAAAAGGCCGTTGCTGCAACCGGCCACTCCGTCGAACGCAGCGGCGAGATCGCAGGCCTTGCGATCGCCGCGATGGCCGACATCGAAACCTCGGCCGAGAAGATCGGCCAGATCATCGGCGTCATCGATGAAATCGCCTTCCAGACCAATCTTCTCGCCTTGAATGCCGGTATCGAGGCCGCGCGTGCAGGCGAAAGCGGTCGCGGTTTCGCGGTCGTCGCCCAGGAAGTGCGGGCGCTTGCCCAGCGCTCCGGCGATGCCGCGCGCGAGATCAAGCAGCTGGTTTCCGGCACGAAAGCCCAGGTCGACGCAGGCGTCGAACGGGTCGGCCGCACGCAGGCTGCGATCGGCAGCATCGTCGAGCAGGTTCACGGCATCCAGTCGGCCGTCACCGGCATCGCCCGGCAGTCGGGCGAGGATCTCTCGAGCCTCGAGGATCTGCGCCTCGAGATCGGCCGGGCCGGTCGGGCGCTCGCAGACCTCACCAGCGATGCCGAGCACACCAAGGGCGTCGGTCAGACGGCACGTCTCGTGACGATCGAGCTCGGTGAAACCATTCGCCGCTTCACGCTGCGCCCAGCAGGCACGGGTTCACGTGCGGCATCCAACACGATGGTCGCCGCCCCGCAACCGCCGCAGGCCGTAGCCGCGCGGATGCCGAGGGCGGAAGCCTTTCTCGATGACGAGGACGACATGGCCTTCGGGCGCGTGTCGGCATGGGGGCGATCATGACGATGCTCCCCGCTCTGCGTCCATGCCCGTGCCGCCTGCGTGACACCGCTTTTGCCGGTTCGCGCAGCCGGGACGGTTTCGTTCGACAGGTCAATCTCCTCCAGGTGACACAAGGAAAGGCGCCGTGATGGCCCCAAAGAAAGCCGCATCGAAGACGCTCAATCTCGCGCCGGTCCTCGACCTCAACGAGGCAAGCGCCCTTCACAGCAAGCTGACGGAGATGCGTGGCAGCAACATCGTCATCGATGCCTCGGCCGTCGAGCGGGTCGGCGCCCTCTGCGTGCAGGTCCTGATGGCCGGCGCCAAGAGCTGGGAACAGGACAAACACGCCTTCACCATTTCCAAGGTGTCGGATGCTTTCACGAAAACGACGCAGCTCATCGGGGTCAATGTCGACCACCTGATGGCGAAGGAGATCTGAAAATGAAGAAGAAGGTTCTCACCGTGGACGATAGCCGGACCATCCGGAATATGCTCCTCGTGACGCTTAACAATGCCGGTTTCGAAACCATTCAGGCCGAAGACGGCATCGAAGGGCTCGAAGTTCTCGAAGACTGCAACCCCGATGTCATCGTCACCGACATCAACATGCCCCGCCTCGACGGCTTCGGATTCATCGAAGGCGTTCGTCGCAACGAGAAGTACCGCGCCATCCCGATCCTGGTCCTCACCACGGAAAGCGATGCGGAAAAGAAGAACCGCGCCCGCCAGGCCGGAGCGACAGGCTGGATCGTCAAGCCGTTCGATCCGACCAAGCTGATCGACGCCATCGAGCGCGTAACCGCTTAAAAGAACACCCTCGCCAGGATTCCAGCTATGGATATGAATGAAATCAAAGAGATCTTCTTCCAGGAATGTGAAGAACAGCTCGCAGAACTGGAATCCGGTCTCCTCCGTTTGAATGACGGAGATCGCGATCCGGAAACGGTCAATGCGGTCTTCCGGGCCGTTCACTCCATCAAGGGCGGTGCCGGCGCCTTTGGCCTGGATGATCTGGTCTCGTTCGCCCACGTGTTCGAGACGACGCTGGACTGCGTCCGTTCCAACAAGCTGGAGCCCACGCAGGAGGTCCTGAAGGTCATGCTCAAGTCGGCCGACGTCCTGGCCGACCTGACCAACTGTGCCCGCGACGGCGGCAGCGTCGACGAAGCGCGGTCCAAGCAGCTGATCCGCGAGCTCGAAGCACTGGCGCACGGAACGCCGCTCCCGGGCGCTTCCGAGGCGCCGGCTGCCAAGCCCGCACCTGCCAAGGCTGCGCCCGCAAAGCCGGCCGCACCGGCACCCGTCGCTGCGGCGCCCAACGACCAGGGCTTTGTTCCCGTTGCCTTCTCGTTCGATGATTTCGGCGACGAAGCCGAGGCCGAGCCGGCACCGATGCCGACCTTCGAAATCTCCTTCAAGCCGAACGCCGACCTCTACCGCAAGGGCAACGAGGCGACGCTGCTCCTGCGCGACCTCTCGCGCCTCGGCGAGATGAGCATCCTGTGCGACATGGACAGTCTGCCGCCGCTGGAGGCGATGAACCCGGAAGATGCCTATTTCTTCTGGAAGATCTCGCTGCGCACCGACAAGGGCGAAGACGCGATCCGCAGCGTGTTCGAATTTGCCGAATGGGACTGCGAACTTGAGGTCGCCGAGCTCGCCGAAGGCGAACAGCCTGTTGCGGTCGATGGCGAAGCGCCGATGCAGGCCGTCCCCTTCGATCTTTCCATCCTGGACGACGAGCAGGAACATCCCCTCGGCGTGGTCGAGGAGGAGGAGCAGATTGCCGCCGGCGAACGCGAGGCCGCAGCCAACGCTCTGGAAACGGCCAGCAACGTTCTCAATCTTGCCAGCGCCGCCGCGAAGGCCGCAGAAGCAAAGCAGGCGCCAGCAAGTGCCGCGAATGCCGCCAGCGCCCAGCAGGCCGCCGCAGCGGGCCAGACGATCCGTGTCGATCTCGACCGCGTCGACCGCCTGATCAACCTCGTCGGCGAGCTTGTCATCAACCAGGCGATGCTGTCGCAGAGCGTCATCGAAAACGACACCAACGGCACGTCGTCGATCAACATGGGCCTCGAGGAGCTGCAGCAGCTCACCCGCGAGATCCAGGACTCGGTCATGGCCATCCGCGCGCAGCCGGTAAAGCCGGTCTTCCAGCGCATGGCCCGCACGGTCCGGGAAATCGCCGACATCACCGGCAAGTCGGTCCGCCTCATCACCGAGGGCGAAAACACCGAAGTCGACAAGACCGTCATCGACAAGCTCGCCGAGCCGCTGACGCACATGATCCGCAACGCGGTCGATCACGGCCTGGAAATGCCGGAGAAGCGCGTCGCTCTCGGCAAGAACCCCGAGGGAACGGTCCGTCTGACCGCCAAGCATCGCTCGGGACGCATCATCATCGAGCTTGCCGACGACGGCGCGGGCATCAACCGCGAACGCGTTCGCCAGAAGGCCATCGACAACGATCTGATCGCGGCCGATGCCAACCTGTCGGACGAGGAAATCGACAACCTGATCTTCCATGCCGGTTTCTCGACGGCTGAGAAGGTCTCTGACCTTTCCGGCCGCGGCGTGGGCATGGACGTGGTCAAGCGTTCCATCCAGGCGCTCGGCGGCCGCATCAACATCTCGTCCAAGCCCGGCCAGGGATCCGTCTTCACGATGAGCCTGCCGCTGACGCTCGCCGTCCTGGACGGCATGGTGGTCACGGTGGCGAGCCAGACGCTGGTGGTGCCGCTGACCGCGATTGTCGAGACGCTGCAGCCGGATGCCGCCTCGATCCATTCCTTCGGCGCGACGCAGCGCCTGATCTCGATCCGCAACTCCTTCTGCCCGCTGGTCGATGTCGGCCGGATCCTGAATTTCCGGGCAACCCAGGCCAATCCCGTCGAAGGCGTGGCCCTGCTCGTCGAGTCGGAAGGCGGCGGTCAGCGCGCTCTCATGGTCGATGCGATCCAGGGGCAGCGACAGGTGGTCATCAAGAGCCTCGAGGCCAACTACACCCACGTGCCGGGCATCGCCGCGGCGACCATTCTCGGTGACGGGCGCGTCGCGCTCATCCTGGATGTCGACGCCGTCGTCGCGGCCTCCCGTGGTCAGCCCTTGAAGCTCGAATCCGCTCTGGCCGCTGTGGGATAAGCCATGACGACGCTCGTAGCCACCATGACCGGCAGTGCCCGCGAACTGATCGCCTTCAGGATCGGTGACCAGGAGTTCTGCGTTGACATCATGTCGGTGCGCGAAATCCGCGGCTGGACGCCTGCAACGCCCATGCCGCATACGCCGCGCTACATGCTCGGCGTCATCAACCTGCGGGGCGCCGTGCTGCCGATCATCGATCTGGCAGCGCGCCTCGGAATGAAGCCGGCCGAACCAACCGTTCGGCATGTCATCATCGTCGCACAGTCCGGACAGACGATCGTCGGACTGCTGGTCGAGGCGGTGTCCGACATTCTGAGCGTGACGAACGACAACATACAACCGACGCCCGATGTCAGTTCCGACTTCGAGCGAACCTTTGCCCGCGGTGTCCTTGCCATCGAGAAGCGCATGATCTGCCTGATCGAACTGGACGCCGTCTTTCCTCATACCGAAAGCGAAGCCGCATGAGCAGAATGGCCGCATTCGACACGAAAGCGTCGCCCGACGAGTGCCTGGCCAGCGGCGAATACCCGCTGACGCGCCGCGATCTTTCCGAGATCGCAGCGATGATCTACGCCGATGCCGGCATCTACCTGAACGAGTCCAAGGCCTCGCTCGTCTATTCGCGCCTGTCGAAACACATCCGCAATCTTGGCCTCGGGGGTTTCCGCGAGTACTGCAATCTCGTGTCGTCCCCGGCCGGTGCCGCCGAGCGCCGGGACATGCTGTCGCATCTCACCACCAATTTCACGCGCTTCTTCCGCGAGAACCACCATTTCGAGCACTTGCGCGATGCCGTGCTGCCGGGCCTGATCGCGCGTGCCAAGGCGGGCGGCCGCGTCCGCATCTGGTCGGCTGCCTGCTCCGACGGGCAGGAGCCCTATTCGATCGCGCTGACCATCCTGTCGGTCCTGCCCAATGCTGCGGATTTCGACATCCGCATTCTCGCCACCGATATCGACCCGAAAATCCTCGCGATTGCCCGCGCCGGTGCCTATGACGTCAATGCGCTGGAAACGGTCACCCCGCAGATGCGCAAGCAGCACTTTCAGCAGACCGCGGTCAATGGTCGCGAGAAGTGGCAGATCGACGACAAGGTCAAACGGCTGATCACCTTCAACGAACTGAACCTGATGGCACAGTGGCCGTTCAAGGGGCCTTTCGACGTGATCTTCTGCCGCAACGTCGTCATCTACTTCGATGAGCCGACCCAGATGAAGATCTGGTCGCGGTTCGCCACCATGCTGGACGGTGGCGGGCACCTCTACATCGGCCATTCCGAGCGCGTTTCCGGCGATGCAAAGGCCGTGTTCGACAACATCGGCATCACCGCCTACCGCTATACCGGCAAGCACGGGGGAGGCCGCTGATGACCGCGCCCGCTCGCGTCCTCGTCGTCGATGACAGTGCCACGATGCGTGGTCTCATCACGGCCATCCTGAATGCCGATCCCGCCGTCAGCGTGGTCGGGCAGGCAGCAGATGCGCTGCAGGCACGCCAGGCGATCAAGGACCTCGATCCCGACGTCATCACGCTCGACATCGAGATGCCCAACATGAACGGTCTCGATTTTCTCGAGAAGATCATGCGGCTGCGTCCGATGCCGGTCATCATGGTCTCGACGCTCACGCATCGTGGCGCGGAAGCGTCCGTGGCTGCGCTCGAGATCGGAGCCTTCGACTGCGTCGGCAAACCTCTCCCGGGCGATCCGCACCCCTTCAGCGACCTTGCCGAAAAGGTGAAGGCCGCCGCTCGCTCGCAACGCAAGTTCATCCTCTCCGGCAACAAGGTTGCGGCGCCGAGCGCTGCCAACACCAATGCCACGGCGGTCGACTATCGGGCCGCCCGCCGGATCATCGCCATCGGATCCTCCACCGGGGGGGTGGAGGCCCTGATCAACGTCTTGCAGAAGTTTCCGAAGAATTGTCCGCCGACGGTGATCACGCAACACATGCCGGTCACCTTCACGAAGAGTTTTTCGGAACGGCTCAACCGGCTTTGCGCCCCGACGGTCGAAGAGGCCTTCGACGGCGCAAAGCTCGAGATCGGCAAGATCTATCTCGCCCCCGGGGGAGATCGCCACCTCCAGATCGTCAATCCGTCCGCACCCACGTGCCGACTGATCGATCGGGAACCCGTCAACGGACACCGCCCGTCCGTGGACGTTCTGTTTGATTCCGTGGCGGAACTCGCCGGCCGCAACGGCATTGGCATCATCCTGACGGGCATGGGGCGCGATGGCGCCTCCGGCCTTCTCAAGATGCGCAAGGCCGGGGCCCGGACGTTCGGCCAGAATGAAAAGACCTGCGTGGTCTATGGAATGCCGAGGGTGGCCTACGAAATAGGCGCCGTCGAAATGCAACTGCCCCTCAACTCCATCGGGGAAGAAGTTCTGAAATGCGCCGCGACCCGAAGGGAAGGAACTGAATAATGTCTATCGCCGAAAAAATCAAAGTGCTGATCGTCGACGATCAGGTAACCAGCCGGCTTCTGCTGGGCGAAGCTCTGCAACAGCTGGGCTTCAAGCAGATCACCGTTGCCGCCGATGGCGAGCAGGGGGCCAAGATCATGGCGCAGCAGCCGCACCACCTCGTCATCTCCGACTTCAACATGCCGAAGATGGACGGTCTCGGCTTGCTGCAGGCTGTTCGCACCAACCCTGCAACCAAGAAGGCCGCCTTCATCATGTTGACGGCCCAGGGCGACCGGGCACTGGTCACCAAGGCGGCAGCGCTCGGCGCCAACAACGTCCTGGCAAAGCCCTTCACCATCGAGAAGATGCGGGCGGCGATCGAAGCCGTGTTCGGAGCGCTCAAATGACCCTAGACGCTGCGGTCAAGCGTGTGCATGTCATCCAGGGCGAGTATAAGGTCGTAACGGATCCGGATGTGGTTCTCTCGACCATTCTCGGCTCCTGCGTTGCTGCCTGCATGCGCGATCCCGTGGCAGGCGTGGGCGGCATCAACCATTTCCTGCTGCCCGGTTCCGCCGAGGCGATGTCATCGGGAGGAGATGCCACGCGATATGGCGTTCATCTCATGGAATTGCTGATCAACGGACTTCTCAAGAAAGGCGCGCGGCGCGACCGGCTTGAGGCCAAGATCTTCGGCGGCGCCAAGACCATTGCGCGCTTTTCCAATGTCGGTGAGCAGAACGCCCTGTTCGCCCGCCGGTTTCTCCAGGACGAAGGCATTCCCATCGTCGGCGAGAGCACCGGCGGCGAGCACGGGCGCAAGCTGGAATACTGGCCGGTGACCGGCCGGGCACGTCAATACGCCCTGACCGGCGTCGAGACGCAGAAGACGGTCGCCCAGGAGCAGCGCCCAGTCCCGGCTCCCAAGCCCGCAGACAATTCGATCGAATTCTTTTAATCAGCAACCGCGCCGTCCGGCACGCGGTCAGGGGACATCATATGCAGAGCGAGCGAAAAGAGATCCCCGGGGATATGGACGAGGCCCTTCCCGACGTCATGATGCGTGTCGTCTCGGAACTCCACGACGTCGCCTACCTCATCGAGCGGATCGAGCCGATGCTGGGCGAGATGGCCGGCGACCCGCAGGCCAATGCTGGGCATCGCATCCAGGTTCTGCAGGGCATCGATCTGGCCGTCCAGAAGACGCGTGGGCTTGCCGAGTTCATCGACACGATCACGGCGGCGCTGCCGGAATCCTGGCTGGTCGACATCTCCACGGCGCTGAACCTCGTGAAGCTGGCCGACATGCAGAAGTCGCTTGCCAACGGCCTGCGCCACGGTCATTCGCAGCCTCTGACGGAGGCCGCCGGCGACTTCGAGGCGTTCTAGCCCGATCCGGACCCTGCCAGAAACAACCTTGAAAAGCGCACCTCCGGTTCGGCCGCGGGTGCGCTTTCTGCGTTTTGCGACAGGGTGCGAGGCCGGACCCGACAGGCAAGCGACAAGTTCGCGCAAGCTTCGCGTCCTATTCTCCAAACGGGTCAGATGGATCTGTGCCTGCACGTGCGAAGGTTTTCGCCGGATGCGGCCCCGATCGGACCCTGATGTTGGGACTGCGCAATGAAGCTTCGTCCATGCAATCTCGCATGGTGAAGTGCGCTACTGGGTGCGAAACAGAATGAATCTGTTAGATCAACTTTCGTCGGTCACGAAAAATTTGACGAGCCTGGGGCAGGGCAAGCTCATCGCCATGGCGGCGGCGGCTCTGGTCACCATCGGGCTCGTTCTGGCAGCCGGGTTCTATGTCAACAAGCCCGCCTACGAGACGCTCTATGTCAATCTGGAGTCGGGCGACCTCAATCAGGTCACGATGGCCTTGGCCGAAGGCGGCATCGCCTTCGAGGTCGGCACCGATGGCAAGAGTGTCCAGGTGCCGGTCGGCAACACGGGCAAGGCACGCCTGTTCCTGGCCGAGCGCGGCCTGCCCAACAGCGCAAACGCCGGCTATGAACTCTTCGACAATGTTGGCTCGCTCGGCCTGACCTCCTTCATGCAGGAAGTCACCCGCGTGCGCGCTCTCGAAGGCGAAATTGCCCGCACCATCCAGCAGATCTCCGGCATCACCTCCGCCCGCGTCCATATCGTCATGGCCGACCGCGGAAGCTTCCGCAAGACGGAGCAGAAGCCGACCGCGTCCGTCATGATCCGGGCCAACTCGACCATCGGTCGCAGTGCGGCAGCCTCGATCCGCCATCTCGTCGGCTCGTCGGTTCCCGGCCTCTCCATCGACGACGTGACCATTCTCGACAGCGCCGGCCAGCTTCTGGCCTCGGGCGACGATCCCCAGAACGGGGCGATGAGCCAGTCGCTCTCCATCGTCCAGTCCGTTCAGGGCGAGATCGAAAAGAACATCGACAAGGCCCTTTCGCCCTTCCTCGGCGTCGACAACTTCCGCTCCAGCGTGACCGCGCAGCTCAATACCGACACGCAGCAGGTCCAGGAAACCACCTATGATCCGGAATCGCGCGTCGAACGCTCGACGCGGATCACGAAGGAACAGCAGAAGTCCAGTCAGCAACAGGCCGACAACGCTACCACGGTTCAGCAGAACGTGCCGCAGGCAGCCCCCAAGAGCGGTGGCGCAGGTCCGCAGTCGAACGACCAGGCCGAAAAGAAGGAAGAGCAGACCAACTACGAGATCAACTCGAAGACCATCGCGACCACCAAGAACAGCTACAAGGTTGAAAAGCTCTCTGTCGCCGTCGTCGTCAATCGCGGACGCGTCGCTGCTATGATCGGCGAGGGTGCCGACCAGGCCAAGATCGATACCTATCTGGCCGAGATGCAGAAGATCGTCGCCTCCGCCGTCGGCATCGACGCCGCCCGGGGAGACGTGGTGACGCTCACCGCCATGGACTTCGTCAACAACGAACTGCTCGACACGCCGGTCGAAGGCCCCGGCATTCTGGAAACGTTGACGCGCAATCTCGGCGGCATCATCAACGCTCTTGCCTTCATCACGGTCGCCGTCCTCGTGGTCTGGATGGGCCTCCGTCCGCTGGCCCGCTCCATGGGCTTCGGCGGCCCGGGCACTCTGACGGAAACCGAGGCTGTTGGCCTCGAACTCCCGGACTTCTCGCCGGCACCGGCAGGCGCCGCAGGCGGGGCCCTCATGGAAGGCTTCGGGTCCGATTTCGGCTTCGACAGCACGGACGATCTGCTGAGCCTCGGCGAAGACGGCGGCGATTTCAACCGCCGCGTCAAGGAAGGTCCCGAGCGGCGCCTGGCCCGCATGGTCGAGATCAACGAGGAACGCGCGGCCAAGATTCTGCGCAAATGGGTCGCAGAAAAAGCCGCCTGATCCTGAAAGACCCCGATGCAAAAAAAATCCGCCTTCCGGGCGGATTTTTTTGTTCAGGCCTCGCGGCGTGGTGTTCAAGAAATGACGGCCGCCGCAGGGCAATTCCGGAGGCTCGGACAGGTCATGGATCGCGCCGATCGGAGTCTTCGTGTCAATTGCAACAGTCCGCTCCGTATCCGCGGAGTCGACGCGGCGCGCGGGCGATTCCTCTATTTAACCATTTGGTCACTTTTTTATGTGGAAAGGTCGCTTTGCTTGCTTGCAGAAGCGGCTCGACTCCGGGTGCCCGAAAAATGATTGTGTCATCTTAAGAAAATATCCTTATAAAACTGGTATAGTTCTTCTCTTATTCGTCAATCTGCTTCCCGCTCCGCTCTATTGTGCTCAAAAGGTTTTTGATGCAATTGCGCAACATGGACTTCGCAAATACAAATCCGATTCGACACATGACTCGAATGAACAGCGGTTTTCGCCGACTTGCGCGGCAAAAAAACGCGATTTGTCGCGATTCTCGGGGCCGAGCGCTGCATGTGCGTTAGAAAAATCCCTGCTTTTCCAAGCACCTGATAAAAGCGTTCCTGTTTGTTCACGGTCGCTGACGAATCTGTAATGCGCTGCTTGCGAATCACTTCAGGTTATTAACAAAAAGTAAATCCCGATAAGCCAGCAGTAGTTTTTTGAGTTCGGGCCTGTATAGTTTTGATAGTGATTCGCATGGTGATGTGTGCTCGTCGGGGAAAGCGGATCCCCGGCCGCGTTTGCTGCCTTCGGCAGTGCGCGTGCACAGGTCGCATGACGGATCCGTCACGGGGAAAATGTCATGGAAGCTCTTCATACGGAGATTGCGGGTCGACCTCTACCGGTCGCCTCGATGCGCACAGCGATGCCCGCTCCGGGCCAGGCGGTGCACGCAGCCCAATCGGCGCACGCGGGCCAGTCGGCGCATGCGGGCCAGCCGGTGCACACGGGTACGGCCAGTCATCCCGCTGCAAAGCGCCAGCTGCTGGAGAAGCTCGGCGATTACGCTGCGCGGGGCCAGCTCAACAAGGCGTTGGCAGCACTGACGGACTATGTGGGCGCCAGCCACTATCTCCTGGCGCGCTACGACCTGTCGCAGGACAGCGGCCTCGATTTCGTCATGGTTTCGGACTGGCCCTTCGACGTGGTCAGACGGCTGGGTCAGGTCATGCAGGGCCTCCACGCAAAGACCAACGAGCAGGAGAAGTGCCTCTCGCTGCTGCATCCGGTCTTCATGCATCTTCCCGAGGAGGTCGTTCTCAGCCGCGGTATCAGCCGCGAGTATTGCGCGATCACCTTTTCCATCGGCCGGCTGCGGCTGTCTTTGATGCTGCTGTTCCCGCAGGACCTCATCCTGTCGCGCGAGGGCCTGCGCGACATCGGCCTGCTGACGGGCTATTTCGCCAGCCTGGCGCAGGACGTCTCGCTGCGCTCCGAGCGCGGCTTCGACCTGACCGAGCGCGAGCTCGAGTGCCTTTCCTGGATCGCGGAAGGCAAGACCAGCGAGGAGATCGCCCTCATTCTCGGCATCTCGCGCAATACCATCAACAACTACATCACCAGTGTCATGCGTAAGACGGCGACCAAGACGCGCTCGGAAGCGATTGCCTGCGCGGTTCGAAACAACCTGGTATAGGAACGCGGATGGTCATCTATATTCCGGGAGGGCGAAGCGGCGACGAAAGCCGCAATGGCCGCCAGACACGGGCCTCGCGCACGGCCACGCTCGTTGCCCGCCTGCAGGTGATGCAGAAGGACATCGAGGCGCGCAACTTCGCCGTCTTCCGGATGAACGGAAACGGTCTTCCTGCATCCCGCAAGCTGACCTGCGTCCTGGACAACTGGGGAACCGCAGCGGAGGAGATGACGCAGGACGTCGTCTCGACGTATGGCGACGAGATGAAGCAGCATCTCGACACCTCGCTTCTGCCGCTCCTCTGGAACGGTGCGGACAACCGCCAGACCGCAGAGACCATCGATTTCGATCGCTTCGTCCTCCGGATGAAGCCGCGAACGCTCTCCTATGCCGGGATTGCATTTCCGGTTCGCCTCGGTGCGCAGGGAAACGGCTATGTCGCCTTCATGGCGCCGTCGTTCGATCTGACGAGCGAGATCATCCTCGATCTGCATGGCCGGAGCTGTCACCTGATGACGGATCTCTTTGCGGCCGACGAGCGCCGCCTGCAGCCGGCCGAAGCGCTCAGCGAGCGCGAGATCGGTTGCCTGCAGATGGCGGGCGATGGTTACATCAGCGAAGAGATTGCCGAGAAGATGGGCCTCTCGGTGCATACCGTGAACGCCTACCTGGGAGCGGCCACCGCCAAGCTCGACTCGGTCAACCGCATCCAGGCGATCGCCAAGGCGATCCGCCTTGGCTATATCAGCTGACGTGGTTCGTCAGCTGGCGAGCGCCGTCGGGTAGGTTTTCATGAATTTGGCCGCGTTCAGGCTGCGGGCGAGAAAGGCCGTGTTCTCGTCCGGATCGACCGACGGCTTGTTGAACGCGATATGGTTGATTTCGATGGCGGCGGAGTCGTCCCGGAGTGCCAGCTGCGCGTAGACGGTGACGCCGTCCGGCTTCAGCTCGAGATCGAGCACGATCTCGGGATTGCGATTCCAGTCGAGCATGTAGTTGCCGCCGATGCCGAAATTGACCGTCCCTGGAACGAAATAGAGCTCGGCCGCCGACGCCACCAGGTCGGACAGGCTGCCATGCGACTCATAGCGCAGAAGCGCAATGAAGTCGGCAGCATCGATGAGACGGAGTTCGGTTGCCACTGGACGGATGGCATCCGCAACGATCTTTTCGCGCTGTTCGGAATATTCGCATTTTTTCATCGCAATCAGTTCATCCGTGTCGGGTTCGATTTCGTTGCGTAGACCCGGTGGATGAGTTCGGCGACCGCCTTGTAAAACACCGGTGGAATGACACTATCCACCGAGACTTGCGCAAACATTGAGCGTGCGAGCGGCGGATCCTCGAACACCGGAATGTTGTTTTCCTCCGCAAGGGCGCGAATGCGCAGCGCGACGAGGTCCTGCCCCTTGGCCACCACAACAGGGGCGTCGCCCTCTTCCCGCACATAGCGCAGCGCCACGGCAAAGTGGGTCGGGTTCGCAATGACCAGTGTTGCGCGCGGAACGGAGGAAATCATCCGGCGCCGCGCACGGTCGCGGGCGATGGAGCGCAGACGCGCCTTGACGATGGGGTCGCCCTGCGTCTGCTTCATTTCCTCCTTCACCTCCTGCTTCGTCATGCGCAGCTCCGAGTACCAATGGTGCCGCGTCCAGAAGAAGTCGGCGATCGCGATGATGGCCGTGGAGAACAGGACGACATTCATGATCTTGTTGAAGTCGCGCCCCATGATCTCGAAGATCGTGAACGGGTCGGAGAACATGGCGTCGAGCGTCGCGTAGAAATCCCGCGACAGCGTCAGCGCCACGATGCCGGAGATGACGGCGATCTTGAAGAACGACTTGGCGAACTCGACAAGGCCCGGGACGCTGTAGATCCGCGACACGCCGGCCATCGGCGAAATGCGGTTGAGCTTCGGCGCAATCCGGTCGAGCACGGGACTCGGGAGGTTCTGAAGGATCGACGAACCCACGCCGAACGCGATCATCAACACGAAGATCGGGACGACGAGGGCGCCCGAGGCCCACAGGAGCTTGGAGATGAGGGCCGACGCATCGCTGGACGTCGCCAGCCGCCAGGCGTCCGGCTGCTCGAACACGTCCTTGAGCGCTTCCGCCAGACTGCGGAATCCGTCCGGCAGGAAGAAGACCACATAGATATAGATGGCAAGCGTGGAGGCGAACATCGTGACCTCGCGAGAGAAGGGCACGTTTCCCTTTTCCAAGGCGTCGCTGATCTTTTTCTCGGACGGCGATTCGGTTTTGCTGTCTTTATCCTGATCGTCCGACATGGAAACGGCCCTTCACGACGTCGCGCTCCTTGGGCCGGATCATCCCGTGCCGGGGGGCGCTGCTGGGCCTGTTGTGGGCCGACGGGCCGCATCTGGCAAGCCTCCACCGGGACGCAACCCACACGCCGGCGTCTGAAGGGTCAGTCCTGATCGACGCAAAAAAGCCCGCCCGCACTCCTGGGGTGCGGACGGGCTGACGATGTGTCGCCGACAGGCGAATGTCTCAGGCGGCGACCGATTCCTTCGGCTTCAGCTCGATCTGGCCGCTGGCCGACAGCCGGATGGCTTCCTGCGTCACGGAGCGGCGGGCGACCGCGATGTCGCGGGGATTGATGCCGGCGTCGCCAGATCCCAGATCCGACTCGATCATGCGGCGCTGGCGGGCGCCGATCGAAGCAAGAACGCATTCGCGCAGTTCCATGCTCGACCCCCGCAGCGCCATCGTGATGATGTCGCCGGATATGTCGTTGAAGAGCGCGACGCGGCTTCTCTGCGGCATGAGCAGGATGTCGTCGAACAGGAAGATTTTCGGACGGACTTTCTTGACCGATTCGGTGCTGATGGATTCGAGCGAGGCGAGCAGCGTATCGACGTCGTTCTTTTCCATCTCGTTCATGACTTCGGCAACCTTGACCGAACCGGCGGAGTTGCGATCCGCATCCATCTCGCGCAGGAGTTCCACCACCCGCGTCTCGATGATCGCGGCGGCCTTCGGCGCCACGTTCTTCATATTGACGGTGCGGTTGATGATGTCGGCGCGGCCGCTTTCCGGCAGCTGCAGAAGAACCTTGGCGCCAAAGGTCGATGGCATCATGGACAGGATGTAGGCGATGGTCTGGGGGTGTTCGCGCGACAGGTGCTGCGAGACGAAGGTGGGATCGGCATCCTGCAGCCTGTCCCAGATGCTGGTCTCGTAGGACTGGAACGCCGTGCGCCGACCGAGCAGGCCGTCGACCTCGTCGGGCGTGAGGCCCTCTTCGAGGATGGCCTCGATGGCCTTGGCATTGTCCATCAGGCCTGCACCTTCGGTGAACAGGTCTTCGAACTCGTTGACGAGAATTTCCAGCTCGTGCGGCGGGATGGATCGCAGCGTCTGCGCGGAGGCGATGATGCCCTGGAGCTCGCTCTGCGTGAAGAACTTCAACAGCTTCCCGGCAATCGGCTTGCCCATGCTGAGGAGCACGGCGGCGGCCTTGTCCATCTGGGTCAGGGGGCGCGTGAGCGCCGATGCTTCGAAATCATCGTAATCCATCATGGATCCTTCCTAGACGGCGTCGCGCTCGGCCACGACGTCGAAACAGTCTTACTCTGCCGGCGTGGTCCTTTCGGGCCGTGATGGTCCGAAGATTGCCGCTGCACTTTCAGGATCTGAAAGCCGGCCGTCATGACCGCCTTTCACCAGTTTCATAAAGCCCTCAGGCCTTCTTGGCGCTGTTCACCTCGATCAGCCGAACGCCGAACCGGGTGTCGTCTTCTTCCAGGACCGTAATCTCGCCGCGGCCGATCACCCGGCCGTTGACCATGATTTCCACCGGCTCGCCGATCTTGCGGTCGAGCGCGATGGTCGCGCCTTCCGTCAGACCCATGAGGCCGGAGACCTGCATGCGGCTCGAGCCGAGCACGATCTGAACATCGATCGGGATATCCATGATCAGATCGAGATTGCCATGCATGGTCGCACCGGCGGTGGCCGACGGTGTCGCAAAGCTGTCCTCGAAAGCATCGCCGCCACCAAAACCCGTATCGGCAAAGGCCGCAGGTTCGGAGAAGGTGCCGGCAAAAGGATTCTCGTCTTCGGAGACGGCGCCGAAGTCGCTCATGAAGTCGGGCTCGGCCGCCGGGGCCGCGCCGAAGTCCATGTCGAAGCCGGTTTCCGGAAGTCCGCCCTCGGCATCCGTTTTCAGAACGCCGCGCAGGTCATCGATCGCCTGGTCGAGCTCTGCATCGCCCGCTCCCGCGCTCATGTCTTCTGTAATGGGTGCTTTTCTGGGTGCCATGTCGAGAGTATTCCAGTTGAAACTTGCCCCAAGCCTGTCGCGGGCAGGGGGAGCGGCGGATTAGCGCGTGAGATGCTGAAGCAGCTCGTCTTCGGACCCGTAGGTGTCCTTGACCCGCACGGTATAGCGTGCGCCGGAGCGCCCGAATTCGCAGACATAGAGGTCCCGGCCATTCGCCTTCACATCGACCCGCACGTCCTTGGGATCGTGGAAGGGAAGGACGTCGCCGGGCTTCAGCTGGGTGATCGCGGCAAGAGTCAGGTCTTCGAGCCGGATATGGGCCTGCAGTTCGACCATCGAGCGGCGGACCTGCTGCTCGACCTGCTCCGCCCAGGCCGACTTCTGGCGCCGCGGCTGGCCGATGCCCTTGGGAAACACGATCGTCGTCTTCAGGAGCGTCTGCTGCGGCACGAGGATCGAGAAGGTCGACAGCACGGGTCCGACGCCCAGCGAGATGTTGACGCAGGCTGCGTAGACATCCTCCGCCTCCTTGTCGGCTGCGGGGCGCGCTTCGGCATTGTAGGCCTTGCCGACGTTCGGCTCGAAGCCGCCGGTCGCGTTGACCGCAGACTTCAGGACGCCCGCCACCTTCTCGAACACGATGGCCGCGACGTCGAGCTCGATGCCCGAGAGATTACGCGGCTGCGGCTCCTCGATCGATTCGGCCGGGGATCCGAGCAGCATTTCCATCATGGCGATGATCGCCGGGCTGTCGCAGCTGATCGTGAAATCGCTGCACCAGTTGCGCAGGAGACAATCCGACAGGGCGACGCCGTCGCCAAGCTTTCGGATCAGGTCGCTCTTCAGGCCCGTGTCGAAGCCGGCATAGCCGATCGTCAGGTCGAGGCCCGTTTCGCTTTGCAGCAGGTCCGGCAGGAACTCGCTGAACACCTGGCCGAGATCGGCGCAGATTTTGCCGATCGTCTTGTCGTCGCCGAGCGCGCCCGTCATGCGCGCCAGCAATCTGGGATCGAAGGAGTAGATGTTGTCGCTGGTCATGGATCAGGCCGCCTTGCTTTCGCCGCCGCCGCCCGGGTTCATCATTTCCTGCTCCACGGCGTCGATCGACGGCCGCTCGTAGGACGAGATTGTCTTGCGGCCGTATTCGAGCGCCACCTGCGGCACGGAGCCGTTCATGTAGGCGAGCAGCGTCTGCTTGACGATGATGTAGAGGCGGTTCTGTTTCTCGCGCACATGCTTCACGTTGGCGATCAGCGGGCTGACGATGCAGTAGGACAGGAAGATGCCGAGCATGGTGCCGACGAGCGCGGCCGCGATCTTGCCGCCGAGAACTTCCGGGCTTTCGGTGATCGCGCCCATGGCCTTGATGACCCCGAGAACGGCGGCGACGATCCCGATGGCGGGGAAGGCGTCGCCCATCGTTGCCAGCGAGTTGTACGAGTGCATCTTGTCGTGGGTGATCGTGTTGATTTCCTCGTCCATCAGCGCTTCGATCTCATGGCTGCGGGCATTGCCGATGATGATGAGGCGGACATAGTCGCAGATGAAGGCCGTCAGGTCCTTGTTCTTCAGAACGGTCGGGGCCTGCTGGAAGATCGCGGACTCGTCGGGATTGTCGATATGGCTCTCGATCTCGTTGCGCGACTTGGTGCGCAGGTCCCGCATCAGGCTGTAGAGAACGCCGAGCGTATCGAGATATTCCCGCTGCTTGGGCACCTTGTGCTTGAAAGCCTCGACAAGCGCCTTTCCGGCATCCTTCACGGTCTTCATGGAATTGCCCATGATGAAGCCGCCGATACCCGCGCCGCCGATGATGACGAGCTCGAAGGGCTGGTTCAGAACGGCCATGTGCCCGCCCATCGCAATGAAGCCGCCGAGAATACAGCCCATTGTCATGACGAGCCCGATGATGATGTTCATGTCTCTACCTGCCGCAGTGATGGATTTGTGGTCTCCATCCCTAGGGTTCGTTGCTTGCGTGAGGCTGGCTGCAACCCCGGCGAAAGCGGTGCCGGCCGGTGCAAGTCGCCCCAACAGGTTCGCGCAAGGCGTAAGGTTCAGCTTGTGTAGCGAACAGGAGCCCGGCCCTCAGCCTCGGGGCTTCGCCATCGAGGACACGCCTTGACCACCACCTTCACCAGCTACCGGCAGATCAGCGCCGACCTTACGACGTCGCTGAAGCGCGTCACGGAAAAGCCCGACGTGGCGCGGGAAACCAAGTACTATCTGGCCCACATCGGCAATGTGAAGACCATCGACGATCTCTTCGCCGACACCCGTCTCTACGACTATGCCATGAAGGCCCACGGCCTCGAGGACATGGGCTACGCCAAGGCCTTCATGCGCAAGGTTCTGACCGAAGGCGTCGCCAGCGACGATGCCTTCGCCAACAAGCTGTCCGACAGCCGCTACATCGATCTCGTCAAGTCGCTGAACTTCGCCGCGGACGGCCCTGCCGCCACCGCCTCCGACAAGGCCCGCAAGGGCGTGACGGACAAATACGCGCGCCAGACGCTGGAACAGGACGCAGGCGCGGACAATGCCGGCGTTCGCCTGGCCCTCTATTTCGAACGCATGGCGCCCGGCGTCACCAATGCCTACGGCCTTCTGGCCGACGAAGCCCTGGCGCAGGTCGTCCGCACGATCATGCAGGTCCCCGAGGCCTTTGCTGCGGCCGACATCGACAAGCAGGCCGACGCCGTATCCAAGGCGATCGACCTCAAGGATCTCAAGGATCCGCAGAAGATGTCCAAGCTGATGGAGCGCTTCACGGCGCTCTGGGAGCTGGACAATGCCACGAGCTCCTACGACCCCCTCGCGCTCTTCGGCAAGCAGAGCGGCTTCGGGATATCGTCCGACCTGCTCCTGTCCATCAACACCCTGAAGCTCGGAGGTCGATGAGCATGCAGACCGGTCTGTACGTCGGCGTTTCCTCGCAGATCGCGCTCGAAAAGCGCATGAACACGCTGGCCGACAACGTCGCCAACTCTACGACCGTCGGCTTCCGCGCAACGGAAGTGAAGTTCAACACGGTGCTCGGCGATACCAAGCCGAACAAGGTGGCCTTCGTCGGCGAGGGTGCGGAGTTCCTGAACACCAAGACGGGTGGTCTGTCGCATACGGGCAATTCGCTTGATGTCGCCGTCAAGGGCGATGCCTGGTTGTCCATCGAGACGCCCGCCGGCCCGGCCCTGACGCGGGATGGCCGCTTCTCGCTGACCGAAACCGGAGACCTCGTCACGTTGCGGGGCTATCCGGTGCTGGATGCGGGCGGGGCACCCATTCAGCTGAACGCCAATGCCGGAGAGCTGGTCATCGGAAAGGACGGCGCCATTCGCCAGAACGGGACGCAGGTGGCCGCGCTCGGTCTCTATGAAGCCAATTTTGCCAGAGGTTTCAACCGTTACGACAATTCCGCCATTCTTCCGAATGCGGCGCCGGATCCGATCGTCGACCGCATGGACGTCGGTGTGATGCAGGGCTATGTCGAGGAATCCAACGTCAATCCCGTTCAGGAAATGTCGCAGCTGATCACCGTCTCGCGCGCTTTCGAAAGCATCGCTTCTTTGCTGCGCGACAGCGAGACCTCGCTGGATGAGGCGATCAAGACGCTCGGTGGCAGCAAGTGACGGTCATCAACGATCAGCCGCTGGACGTCCGGCAGGCCTCGACGGCGCTGTCCGCGCTGGCCGGTCTCGTCGATCGCTATTCCCGGCCCGAACATGCCGTCGCGCCCGGCGGTCATGTCCAGACCATCTCGCCCGGACACTACACGGTCAGCGGTCTGTCCCGGCATGTTCGTCTCGGCGAGTTCGTCGCCCACAAGAGCGCGACCGGCGTCCATCTCGGCGAGGTCGTCAAGGTGGAGCCGGAAACCGTCGTCGTCTGCCCGATCGAGCCGGGCGAGCCGATCGGCATCCATGACACGGTTATTCGCAAGGGCGCCTTCCGCGTCGCTCCCACCGCCAGCTGGTGCGGTCGCACCATCAATTCGCTTGGAGAGCCGATCGACGGACGCGGCCCGATGATGCAGGGCGATGTCCGCCGCGCGATTTCCACCTCCGCCCCGCCCTCCATGACGCGACAGCGCGTCGAACGCGGTTTCCGCACCGGCGTCCGCGCCGTCGATATCTTCTCGCCGCTCTGCCTTGGCCAGCGTCTGGGCGTCTTCGCCGGTTCCGGCGTGGGCAAGTCGACGCTCCTGTCGATGCTGGCGCGGGCGGATGCCTTCGACCGGGTGGTGATCGCCCTCGTGGGCGAACGCGGTCGCGAAGTGCGTGAATTCATCGAGGACACGCTCGGCGACAATCTGAAGAAGTCGGTCGCCGTGGTGGCCACCAGCGACGAGAGCCCCATGCTGCGCAAGATGGCGCCGCTGACGGCCATCACGATTGCCGAGCATTTCCGCGATCAGGGCGACAACGTCCTGTTGATCATCGACAGCGTGACGCGGTTTGCCCACGCCATCCGCGAAGTTGCCACGGCGTCCGGCGAGCCGCCGATCGCACGCGGCTATCCGGCGTCGGTCTTCACGGAACTGCCGCGCCTGTTGGAACGCGCGGGCCCGGGCCCCGAGGGAACCGGCACGATCACGGCGATCATCTCGATCCTGGTCGATGGCGACAACCATAACGATCCCATCGCGGACTCGACGCGTGGCATTCTCGACGGCCACATCGTCATGGACCGCAGCCTTGCCGAAGAAGGGCGTTATCCGCCGATCAATCCGCTGTCCTCCGTGTCGCGCCTTGCGCGAAAGGCCTGGACGCCGGATCAGGAAATGCTGGTCTCGCGCCTGAAGTCGCTGATCCATCGGTTCGAGGAAACCCGCGACCTCCGCCTGATCGGCGGTTACCGTCCGGGCTCCGATCCGGATCTCGACATGGCCATCAAGCAGGTGCCGGTCATCTACGACATCTTGAAGCAGACACCGGGGGAACGCCCTGCGTTCGACGCCTTTACCGACCTCGCCAATGCGCTGAAGGCCGGAGCGGGTGCGCAGCAGGCGCGGCGGTAAGGACGGGGAGGGGCCGCTATGAACGACATGGACGCAGACGAAATCGTCAAGCAGAAAAAGCAGCGCGATCGCATGCCCGTCATCGACAAGGCGCTGGCCGGCACGGGCATCGCCCTTGCGGGGTTGGCCATGTTCTTCCCGTGGTATGCCTTCCTGCATCAGGAGAAGTTCGCGCTTCCTGCCCTCTGGAACGGTGCAACGCGCGACCTGCCGCAGAAGATCGGAACGCCCGGCATGGCCTCGGCCCCGGAGGCCGCGCCGTCCGAGCCGGCACGGTCGCTGGCGGCTGAAACCCAGGCGGCCGTCGACCAGCTGGTCACGGCGACGGTTCCTGCCCAGCCATCGAGATCGGGCGAGCCCGACGAGCCGATGCTCGATCAACCCTTTCCCGGGTCGAGCACCTTCAAGCTCGTCCACGTGGCCGGCGGTCGTGCCCTGATCGAGGATGTCAGCGGCATGTATGTCGTCCGGGTCGGTTCTCCCCTCCCGGACAACAGCCGCCTCGCCACGCTCGAAGAGCGCGACGGCACCTGGGTGATGATCACGTCCCGAGGAGACGTCTTCAAGGCGGACTGACACGGTCCGCCATTCCTTTCTTTCCGCATGCATGATGCTTGCGCGGGCCTGCCATCTCCAGCGATGGCTGTGGCACCCTTCGCGTTCTCACGACGCCGGTGCGCACACCCCGGAAGCAGGCCCCGAGCCTAGCCCCGAGGTCTCCCCCCCCGACCCCCGCCATGACGGCCTGCCCCAGTTTGGTCGAAGGCCGTTTTCGCGCGTTCCACGTGCCGAAAGCCCCTGAAACCGCGCCAGTCCCACGCAAGATTACGCGCCTAGTGTCTCCATCAACAAGCATGGAGTCGCATGATGCAACCTATTCAGCTGTTCGAACTGGCATCGAGGCAAGCACAGTGGCTCGCCGTCCGCCAGAATGTCGTCGCAGGCAACATCGCCAACGCCAATACGCCGCACTACGCATCGAAGGATATCAAGCCGTTCGATAGCGTCATGAAGGAAACCGGTTTCCAGCTGGCGGCCACCAATCCCGCGCATTTCACCAGCGGTCCCCTGAGCGATCAGGTCACCGAGACGTCGCTGATCGCCGATGGCGAGGTCCAGCAGTCCGGTAACAGCGTCGAGATCGAGAAGGAGCTCATGAAGTCCGGCGAGGTGAAGCGGGACTACGAGCTCAACACCGGTCTCGTGAAGTCCTTCCATCGCATGATGCTGATGGTCGTCAGGAAATAATGGTCATGGATCCTCTCGTCTCCGCACTCAAAGTCGCAGCCTCCGGTCTCGAAGCCGAGTCCACGCGCCTGCGCATCGTGTCCGAAAACATCGCCAACGCTCGCTCGACCGGTGATACGGCCGGCGCCGACCCCTATCGCCGCAAGACGGTGAGCTTTGCCGCCGAAGTGGATCGCGTCAGCGGTGCCTCGAGCGTCGAAGTCCAGAAGCTGGGCGTCGACCAGTCCGATTTCAGCGTCGAGTTCGACCCGGGCAATCCGGCCGCCGATGCCAAGGGCATGGTCAAGCTGCCCAATGTGAACGTGCTGATCGAAATGGCCGACATGCGCGAAGCCAACCGTTCCTACGAGGCGAACCTGCAGACAACCAAGCAGGCCCGCGATCTCATTTCCCAGACAATCGACCTCCTGAGGGCATCGCAATAATGATCGACGCAATCAAGACCATCGGTGCAGCACTCTCCACCGCGACCGAAAGCACGACCAGCGCGACGGGCTCCGCGGCCTCCATCGCCTCCCAGGCTCTGGGCGGCGCAGCGCCGGCCGG